>NZ_JBIVGB010000003.1:0-602071 GCF_044748425.1 Curtobacterium sp. NPDC089991 | reverse complement strand
CCGGCCTGCTGAACAAGACCTTCGGCACCGACGCCGTCAAGCGCGGCCTCCTCGTCGGCACCGCCACCATCACCGCACAGATCAAGTAACACCCCACGTACTCCGGCTGTGCATGGCAGACCGGAACGGCCAACGCCCCGTCGCTCGCGACGGGGCGTTGCTCGTGCGTGGAGAAACCGGGTCAGCGAGCCCGCGCTCGGTACGCACCTGGCGCAGTCCCGCACGCACGGGTGAAGTGCACGTAGAAACTCGACTGCGACCCGAATCCTGCGGCGTGCGCGATCTCCGACGTCGTCATGGACGTCGTCGCGAGCAACCGCTGCGCCTCGGCCACCCTGCACCGTGTCAGGTACTCGACGATCGTGGTGCCGACGTCCTGTCGAAACACCGACATCGCGTAGTGCGGGTGCAGGTGTGCGGCCGCAGCGACGTCAGCGACCTCGATCGGTTCCCGGAACCGGTCGACCACGAACCGCACCATGTCGATCACGCGGTGCATGGCATCCGCGGTGCCGTGCCCGCCGCCGGGCCGCAGGTCAACGGCGTCGCGGTGGTGCCGGAGCAGGCGACGCACGAGCGCCTGCGCCTCGAGGTTGGCGATGATCTCCGCACCGTCGTCCTCGAAGTCCCGCTGCCACGACTCGAGCATCGACTCGACGTCACGGCCAGCGGCTGCGGTCGGCACGACGACCGGGCGGTTCAGGAGCATCGCTCCGAGGTCGTGGTCGGGCAGTCCCCACGCCAGCACCTCGGCCAGCGGGATGTGCACCCAGCGGAACTCGCCCGTGCCGGTGCCGTCACCCACGAGCTGGTGCGGGGTCCAGCCCCAGAACAGTGCGATCTCGCCCGCGTGCACGCTGACCGGCGCCCCGCCGAACCGGTAGTCCAGGTGCCCCTCGAGCACCAGGTTCATCTCGAGGTCGTCGTGCCGGTGGGACGACGCCATGAGCGGGGCCGGGCCGCGGTGGCTCCAGTACGCCGCTTCCATCGTCTCCACGTCGAGCACGATGTCGAGACTACGTCAGCGAGGGTTTGCCCGCAGGTTCAGGCTCAGGAGGACGGCTGGTACCCCGTCACGGAGCAGTCGTCCACGGTGAGCGTGCCGCCAGCAGCGGCGGCGTTCATCGAGAAGACCTGCATCGCGAGCGAATCCCCGGCCTCCTGCACGTAGCCCGTGGCGTCGAGGCGCGTCCACACCCCGACGGTGAGCTCCCGGACGTCGAAGCCGGTCCACCCGGAGTGCGGAGCGATCGGTGTGGCCGGGGTCGTGGGCGGGTCTGATGGTGCCCACTCCCGACTGCGGAACGCGACGCTCGCCCCGGTCGTGCTCGGTCGGACCCAGCACGACGCCCGGAACCACGCGTGCCGCTGCGCATCGGTCGCCACGGTGCGCGTCGCGCCGACCGTACCGGCGGTGCTCGAGGCCGGAGTTACGGTGATCGCACCCTTGCCGTTGCGCGTCACCGTCGTCGTCCTGTCCACCGACCCATTCCCCATCGGCGCCCATCCATCCTCGCCGCGCTCGAAGCCGGGGTCGGAGAGCATCTCGCCGGGGGTGGTCACGACCGGGATCGACTTCGATGGCACGTAGGTCTGGACACCACAGGCGGTGGAGACGAACAACCGGTGCTGTGCGATCGCCAGGTTCCCGCCGGATCCGCCGTCCGCGCACGGTGCGACGAACTCACTGCGGCGGACGCCGGTCGACTCGTCGAGCGCCAGGACGGTCGTCTCGTCCGTGGATCCGCTCATCGACGTGATCCACACGAGACCGTTCGCGACCAGCGGGGCGCTGGCTGCATCCCACGGGAAGATGCTGTTCATCGGGAACGAGTGTGTCCAACGCACCGTGCCGGTGACCAGGTCGATCGCGCGCAGTGTGGCCGCCTTCGCGGGCGACGACGTGTCACCGTACGTCGTGAAGAAGCCTGTCCGGCCGTCGAACGCGATGGACTGGGCGGACTGCGGGAGCGTCCGCACGATCCTCCCGGTCTTTGCGCCGAGCACGATCGTCTTCGGCCCAGGCACGTAGACCAGTCCGTCGTGCAGGGAGGGCCTGGCGCTGCTCTGGTTCGGCCAGATGCCCGTCAGGTCCTTCGGGTACAGCGTGCGCCAGAGGCCGCGGCCCGATGCGTCGGACGCGGTGGCACCCATCCCGGACGCGTAGAACAGGCGTCCGCCGGCGACGAAGGACCAGCCAGGGCGGCCGACGTCGATCCGTGGTTTCCAGAGTGCCCCGCCGGTTCGAGCCGACAGGACGACGTCGTCGTTCGTGACGAGCCCTGCTCCGACGCTGAGGCTGCCACCACGGGTGCTCACAGGACCCGTCCACAGTCGACCGCCGGTCCGGGCGGAGAGCGAGTCGACCATGGTCTGACTGGTGGCGGGGTCGTCGCGCTTGACGTACACCGTGCCACCGGAGACGATCGCCTCGTCGACAGAGTGGTACTGCTTCCGCCAGACGAGGGCACCGGTCGCGATGGTGTACGCGGAAACGCTCGCGCACTGGTACTGCGACTCCGCCACGATCGTGAGGGTCCGGCTGACGCTGATCGAGGACGCGCCCACGCCGCCCGACTGCGGGCAGAGCGGCGGCCCGTTGCGCCAGCTCGGCGCGACGGTCGCCGGCACGGAATCGGTGAACTGGGCGTTCTGGTTCGCCCCGTCGTTGCCCAGGCCTGCCACGCTGTTGCCGCCGGATGGGTACGCCAGACGGGTCGGGACGATGGCGGGCAGCGCAGCGGCTGTCGTCGTCGCAGCGCCGGCCGAGGTCGGAACGACCAGGCCTGCGGTCAGGAGGCCGATCGCGACGAGCGTGGTGAGGGTGGGGCGCCATCGCATGGCGGGCTCCGTTCGGGTCCATCGGACGCCGAGCGTCGGCGCTGGTCGACCCTATCCTTCGAGGCGACCTCAGGTCGCACTCCGTCCGTGACCGATCCGAGGATCCTGGAACCCCACCGTCCCAAGCCGGAGGACCGCACACCCCCGCGCTTCCTACCGTCGACACATGACCAAGATCACCATCATCGGCGCCGGCGGCTTCGTCTTCCCCTTCCGCCTCATCGGCGACCTCGTCTCCTTCCCCGCCCTGCAGGACGCGACGTTGCACCTCATGGACCTCGACGCGGGCCGGGTCGCCCGCACCGCGACGGCCGCCCGCGAGCTCGTCGCCCACCACGGCCTCGGTGTCGAGGTCCTCGAGACCACGGACCGGCGCGCGGCCCTGGATGGTGCGGACGTCGTCATCATCACGTTCCAGGTGGGCGGCGTCGAGTCCTACAAGTGGGACGTCGAGATCCCGCGCAAGTACGGCATCGACCAGGCGGTCGGCGACACCGTCGGCCCGGGCGGCGTCTTCCGCTTCCTGCGGTCGGTCCGCGCGTACGAGGACATCGCCCGCGACGCCCTCGAGCTCTGCCCGGACGCCCAGTTCATCAACTACGCGAACCCGATGGCGATGGCCACGGCGTTCCTCAACGCGAAGGGGCTCCGGACGGTGGGGCTCTGCCACAGCGTGCAGGGCACGACCCGCATGCTGGCGCGCACGCTCGGCGTGCCGTACGACGAGGTCGAGTTCGTCAGCGCCGGCATCAACCACCAGGCGTGGATCCTCGAGTTCACGCGCCGCAACGGCGAGGACCTGTACCCGCGTCTGCGCGAGGTGATGACGGCGAAGCACCAGCGGGGCGTCGCGGCGTCCGACCTGCACGACGACGACGGCGACCACAGCGAGGCGGCTGCCGCGGCGAGCAACTACGAGGGCGGCAACGAGCAGGTCCGCACCCAGCTGATGCGCTCGTTCGGGTACTTCGAGACCGAGTCGAGCCACCACGCCAGCGAGTACGTGCCGTACTTCCGCAAGGACCCGGAGACGGTGCTCGAGTACATCCCGGAGCGCTGGGACTACTACGAGATCTGCCTGGCGCACGACGAGCAGGGCGACGTGGACACCCAGCTCGAGAAGCTCAAGGCCGACCTGACGCCGAGCGTCGAGTACGGCGCGAGCATCGTGAACGCGATCGTGACGGGCGTCCCCGCGGTGGTCTACGGCAACGTGCCGAACGCCACGGGCGTCATCCAGAACCTGCCGTCCGACGCCTGCGTCGAGGTCGCGTGCCTGGTCGACGGCAAGGGGGTGCAGCCGACGTCGTTCGGTGAGCTCCCGCCGCAGCTCGCCGCGATCAACCGCACGAACACGAACGTGCAGACCCTGGCGGTGCGCGCTGCACTCACGGGCAACGTCGAGCACGTCCACCACGCGGTGGCGCTCGACCCGCTGACGGCGGCGCACCTGACGCTCGACCGCATCGCCGAGATGACCGACGAGCTCCTGCACGCCCACGCGGCGCTGCTCCCCGAGTCGTTGCGTCCGGCGGACGCGGTCACCGCGGCACCGGTGGCCGACCGGGAGGCCCGCCCCGCGCTCGTCTGAACCGTCGCGCCCGACGTGGGGTCGGTTCCAGGACGCGACCCCACGTCGGACGCGCGGCGCCCCGTGTGCGCACCCCGCGCCTCCCGGCCGACCTGAACGGCACCACGACCTCAAAGGAGAGGACCATGCCGACCCGACCATCCCCCCAGCTCGCCAGACGGGGGTTCCTCGCCCTCGCCGGCATCTCGCTGACCGGCGCGCTGGCAGCGTGCGCCGGCGGCGGCACGACCGGCCGCGGCGGGACGAAGCACATCCGCCTGTCCACCTGGAACATCCCGACGGACATCACGAGCTACCAGGCGATCGCCGACGAGTTCGTCGCGGCGCACCCCGGCACGAGCGTCGCCGTCGAGGTGACGACCGGGCAGTTCCACCAGTGGTTCATCACCCGGCTCGCCGCCGACCTGGCGCCGGACGTCATCCGGATCACCCCGCAGCAGATCGGCCGGTACGCCGCGAACGGCAGCCTCGTCGACATCTCGGGGGCCGTCCCGGCGGACTACCGGAAGGACTACAGCGACCCGTTCTGGGCGATCGGCGCGCGGGACGACGGCGTGTACGGCGTCTTCCAGCACACCGACAACTTCATCACCTACTACAACCGCGACGTCATGGAGCAGATCGGCGTCACGCCACCGCAGGCGCTGGCCGACGCGTGGACGTGGGACGAGTTCCTCGACGTCGCGAAGGAGGTCAAGCAGGTCACCGGCAAGTACGCGTTCGGGTACGGGTGGTCGTCGCCCGAGACGGCGTACCGGTGGCTCCCGCTGGTCCACCAGAACGGCGGTGCGTTCCTCGGCGAGGACGGTGCCACCCCGTCGATGGACACCCCGGAGGCGATCGACGCCCTGGCCTTCGGCCGGAAGTGGTACGCCGAGGGACTCGCGACCACGGGCAACCTCAGCAAGAGCGGCGGCGGCGACGTCTCGCGGAACCTGTTCCTGACCGGGCAGATCGGCATGATGCTCAACAACCCGGAGTCGATCGCGCAGCTCGACACCGACATGCCGGACAACTGGGGCACGGCCCCGATGATCCGGAACGTCGGCGAGGCGAGCGACCTGGGCGGCAACGCCCTGGCCGTCACGAAGTCGAGCAAGCACCCGGAGCTCGCGGCCGAGCTCGTGGCGATGATCACGTCACGGTCGAAGATGCAGCAGTTCTGCCACGACGGCAACTGGCTGCCCGCCCGGAAGTCCCTCGACGCGAAGGACATCGGGTACGCCGCGAACACCGACACGATGCAGCGGTTCATCGACCAGGGGACGACGATCCCGCTCTCGATGGTGAAGGCCGAGAGCGGCGAGTACTTCAGCTCGCTCAACGCGGTGTTCGCCGACTACCTCGACCTCTGCCTGCTCGGGCAACTGAGCCCGAAAGAGGCCTCGAACCAGATGATGGAGGCGATGCGCAGTGTCACTGCGAACTGAGACCGCGCCGGTCCGCACGACGGCGTCCACCGCCCCACCGACCGGCGGACTCCCCGCGGGCGGCGGTGCCCGCCGGAGCCGGGGCCGCTTCGTCCCGTACGTGTTCATCGGCCCCGCGGCGCTGCTGTTCCTCGGCTTCTCGCTCATCCCGATCATCACGGCGATCGCGCTGAGCTTCCAGGACTCCAGCACCTCGCTCGGCGACGGCACCTGGGTCGCCGGGAAGAACTTCGTCGACATGGGCTCTGACCCGCTCATCGGCACGGCGCTGCGGAACACGCTCGTGTTCACGCTCGGCACCGTGCCGACCTCGATGGCGATCGGGCTCGCGCTGGCCGTTGCCCTGAACCGGCCGCTGCCCGGGCGCTCGGTGTTCCGCGCTCTGTTCTTCGTGCCGATGGTCGCGGCCGGCGTCGTGGTGGGCGTCATCATGTCGTGGATCTTCAACGGCGACTACGGCGTCGTGAACAACCTGCTCGAAGCGCTCGGCATGGGGCGCGTGCCCTGGCTGACCGCTCCGGGGTGGGCGATGGCGACCCTGGTGGTCGTCGTGGTCTGGACCCGGATCGGTTTCTGCATGGTGATCTACCTCGGCGCGCTGCAGTCCGTGCCCGCCGAGCTCAAGGAGGCCGCCGCGATCGACGGCGCCTCGCGCTGGGTGCGGTTCCGGACCATCACGTGGCCGCTGCTCCGCCCGACGACGTCGATCCTGCTCATCCTGAACGTCGTGTTCTCGTTGCAGGCCTTCGACGTCATCTACGTGATGACCGGCGGTGGCCCCGGCTTCTCGACGACCGTGCTGATCCAGTACGTGTTCCGGTCCGCGTTCATCGATGCCCGGATGGGCTACGCCGCGGCGCTCGGACTGGTGCTCGTCGCGATCCTGCTCGTGTTCACGCTGCTCCGGCAGCGCGCCAACCGCAAGGCGGAGGAGATGCTCTGATGGCCGTACTCGATGTCCGTGGTGCCCGCCGCCGTCCGGCTGGAGCCCGCTCCCGGCGCCGGCCTGGTCGCTGGGTGCTCGTCGCCGGGCTCACCGCCCTGGCCATCCTGATGGTGTTCCCGCTGTACTGGATGGTCGTCTCCGCGCTCACCCTCGGCGGGCAGTCGCAGAGCGGCACGTTCTCGCTGTTCCCGACCCGGCCGACGTTCGAGAACTACACGCAGGTGTTCAGCACGCAGCCGGTCTGGCGGTGGCTCGGCAACTCGGCGCTCATCACCAGCGTCGGCACCGCGTTGAGCGTCGTCGTGTCGCTGATGGCCGGGTACGCCCTCGCCAAGTTCCGGTTCATGGCCCGGGGGCTGCTGTACTCGGCATTCCTCGTCACGATCATGATCCCGATCCAGGTCACCCTGGTGCCGAGCTTCCTGGTCGTCGCGAAGATCGGCCTGGTCGACTCCCCCTGGGCGGTGATCCTGCCGACCGTGTTCGACGTCGTCGGGATCTTCATCGCCCGGCAGTTCATGCTCGGGGTGCCGGACGCCCTGATGGAGGCCGCTCGACTCGACGGCGCCGGCGAGTTCCAGACGTTCTTCCGGGTGGTGCTGCCCTCGTGCGGCCCCCTGGTCGGGGTGCTCGTGATCCTCGGCTTCATGACGCGGTGGAACGACTTCCTCTGGCCGCTCGTCGTGCTGCAGGGCAACGAGAACCTGACCGTGCCGGTGGCCCTGTCGACGCTGACGAACAACCCGGCGTTCAGTTCGCCGTGGGGTGCTGTGATGGCCATCGCGACCGTGACCGTGCTGCCGCTGCTCGTGGTGTTCCTGGCGTTCCAGCGCCAGTTCGTGCAGGGCATCGCCTCGACCGGCATCAAGTAGCCCGGCGGCTCGCGCCGGCACGGCGGGCGGCGGGCGGCGGGCGGGCGGCGTACCGAGCCGAATCGGGCGTACCTGGTCGATTCTTTCGACCAGGTACGCCCGATTCCGCATACCAGCGCAGTGGACATGGGAAAGAAACGACGGGAGGCACGGTGCCAGCTGGCACCGTGCCTCCCGTTCGTCGTCCGCGTCAGCGGATGATCGAGATGTTGTCCGCCTGCGGGCCCTTCTTGCCGGGGCCCACGTCGTACTGCACGTGGTCGTTCTCCTCGAGCGACCGGTAGCCGGTCGTCGCGATGATGCTGGAGAAGTGGGCGAACAGGTCCTCGGACCCGTCGTCGGGGTGGATGAAGCCGTACCCCTTGGCGTGGTCGAACCACTTCACGGTGCCGGTCGGCATGGTCGACAGCACGGCGTCAGTGGATGCGCAGTTGCGCGACCATCGGGCAGGCGAACGGGTCACGGGCAGCGAGCCCGACCCGGTTCAGGTACCGGACGACGATGCCGTAGGAGCGCAGCAGGGTGGTCTCGGTGTAGGGCACCTCGAGCGTGTCGCAGTGGTCGCGGACGAGCAGGCGGGCCTGCTTCAGCGCCGGTCGGGGCATCGACGGGAACAGGTGGTGCTCGACCTGGTAGTTCAGGCCGCCCATCAGGAACGAGACCCACCAGCCGCCGCGGATGTTGCGCGACGTGCGGACCTGGCGCGAGAAGAAGTCGACCTTGGCGTCGTGCGCGATGGTCGGCATGCCCTTGTGGTTCGGGGCGAACGAGGCGCCCATCATCACGCCGAACACGGCGAGCTGCACACCGAGGAACGCGCAGGCCATGCCGAACGGCAGGAACCAGAACACGACCGTCAGGTAGATGCCGAAGCGGGCGACGAGCAGCGCGGCCTCGAGCCAGCGGTGCTTGACGTCGGCCTTGGTGCCGTTGCCGGTGACGATGCTTTGCACCGCGTACCGGTGCAGGTTCAGGCCCTCGAGCGTCAGCAGGGGGAAGAACAGCCAGCCCTGGAACCGCATGAACGTCGTCATGAGCGGACCCTTGACCGCGGCGGCGTCCTCCGGCAGGAACCGGATGCCGTCGGGTGCGATGTCGGGGTCCTTGCCGACGGTGTTCGGGTTGCCGTGGTGGCGGGTGTGCTTGTTCATCCACCACGAGTAGCTGAGGCCGACCAGGAACGTGCCGAGCCAGCGGCCGGCGTGGTCGTTCCACTTCTGCGAGGCGAAGACCTGGCGGTGCGCGGCCTCGTGCGACAGGAACGCGAACTGCGTGAAGATCACGCCGAGCGCGCCGGCGACGATGAGCTGGAACCAGGTGTCGCCGAGGAATGCGAACGCGACCCACGCGAGGGCGAAGGTGACGATGAGTGTGCCGAACAGCGACCAGTAGAACCCGGTGCGGCGGCGGAGGAGTCCGTTCTCCTTCACCTGCGCGAGCAGGGCTGAGTAGGTCGAGGTGCCCTTGGGGCTTCCTGTTCCAGGTCGAGTGCGGGTGTAGCCCGGAGCGAGCGGAGTGGTGGTCAAGATGGACCGACCTTCCGGTGCGGACCGGCCCTTCGGCCGGTTCGAGAGAGTTCACGCGATTGCGCTTGGTGCGACCCTAGGGCCTGAAGGTGCGATTCCACCTGACAATCAGCCTGCCCTGTCCAGCGGGCGTTGTGATGGCACTTGAAGGGGGTGTGCGTCCCCACGGGCGGACGGGAGGCGCGGGTCGCGCCCGCCCCGTGCCTCCCCTCCGCCGCACGCGCCCGACCAGGGCCGTGGCCCGCGCCGTCAGGTCGCGATCCGCGCTCCGGAGCGGTGCGACTCCGTCGCCGCGTCGGCGAGCAGCAGAGCCCGCCGGCCGTCCTCGAGCGTCGCGCGCGGGGGCTCGTCGCCGCGCGTCACCGCGACGAGGTGGGCGATCTCGGCCGCGTAGGCCTCGCGGTACCGGTCGCCGTAGTGGCTGATGGCGAGGTCGCCCGCACCGACGCCGGCGGCGGTCGACGCGCTGACCGAGGTCGCGGTCCGGTTGCCGACCGCGAGCGTGCCCGCCGGCCCGGACGCCTCGAGCCGCTGGTCGTACCCGGAGGCGTTGCTCCGCGCGTCGACGATCGTGACGAGTGCCCCGCCGGCCGTGGTCAGGGTGACCATCGCACCCGAGACGTCGTCGAGTGCGGCGACCTCGGGGTCGCTCACCTGGCCGACGGCGTGCACCGAGGTGACCTCGCCGCCGAGCCACCGGGCCATGTCGAGGTCGTGGATGGTCATGTCGCGGAACAGTCCGCCTGACCCGGGCACGTAGGCGATGGGCGGCGGTGCAGGGTCGCGGCTGACGATGACGAGCTGCTCGAGGGGGCCGATCTCACCGGCCACCAACCGGTCGTGCAGGGCCGCGAACGACGGGTCGAACCGACGGTTGAAGGCCACGACGACCCGGTCTGCGGCGGCACCGACGGCCGCGATGCAGGCGTCGACACGGGCGATGTCGAGGTCGACGGGTTTCTCGACCAGGACGGCCTTGCCACCGGCGACCGCCTGCGTGATGTGCGCGGCGTGCAGCGGGTTCGGCGACGCGATGACGACGGCGTCGATCGCCGGGTCGGCGAACGCGGCGTCGACCTCGAGGGCGGCGGCTCCGTGGCGAGCGGCGAGCGCCGGTGCTCCGGACCCGCCGGCGACCGCGGACAGGACGGCACCGTCGGTGCGGGCCACGTTGGCGGCGTGCACGGCCGCCATCTTGCCGGCGCCGATGATCGCGATGCGGACGTCGGCGGTCACGAGGCGTCGGCCCGGATCGCTTCGAGCCCCTCGACCACGAGCGCGTGGTCGTCGTGCATCTCGAGGCCACTGACCCCGACCGCACCGATCAGGCGGCCCTGCAGCAGGAGCGGGAACGCACCGCCGGCCGCCGCGTACTCGTTCGTGTCGAGGGCGCCGTCCTGCTCGAAGCTCCCGCCGGCGGCCAGGTAGGTCGCGCGGACGCGCAGCGACGACTGGCCGAAGTGCCGCACGACGCGGAACTTCCGCTCGAGCCAGGCGTCGTTCAACGCGGCGGCGCCCTCGGTCGCGGCGTGGAAGACACGCTGCTCGCCGAACACGACGGCGAACCCGATGGCGTGGCCGCGGTCGATCGCCGCCTGCCGGAGCCAGGAGCCGAGGCGCCACGAGTCGTCGAGGTCGAAGGACGGGAACGTCAGGCGCTGCTCCTCGGCCGCGAGGGCATCGCGCAGGGCGGTCGGGTCGAGGTCGCGGTAGTGAGCGCCGTCGGGGTGGGCCATGATCTCTCCTTCGAGGTGGTCCGGAACGCCTTCTGGAACGTTCCAGCGCGCTGAGCGTACCGCCCCCGACACGCCTGAGCGAACGCACAGAGCCGCCGCCAGGCACCATGGAGAGCATGGCAAGCACCACCTCCGCTCCCCCGCCCGGCCCCGTCGAGACGACGTCGAAGGTGCGGCGGTGGGTGTTCTGGCCCGCCGCCGTCCTCGTGCTCGGTTTCGTGGCGTTCACCCTGATCTCCCCGTCGAGCGCCGAGGCGATGTTCGTCGGCCTGCAGGACGGCATCGTCAAGAACTTCAGCTGGTACTACGTCCTCGTCGCCGCGTTCTTCGTCGGCTTCTCGCTGTTCGTCGGCTTCAGCAAGTTCGGCGACATCAAGCTCGGCAAGGACCAGGACGAGCCCGAGTTCTCGACCGGGTCGTGGTTCGCGCTGCTCTTCGCCGCTGGCATGGGCATCGGCCTCGTGTTCTACGGCGTCTCGGAACCGCTCAGCCACTTCGCCTCACCGCGCCCCGGCGTCACCGGCACCGAGAACGAGCTCGCGCAGCAGGCCCTCACCCAGACGTTCCTGCACTGGGGACTCCACGCGTGGGCGATCTACGTCGTGCTCGGCCTCGCCCTGGCCTACGCCATCCACCGCCGCGGCCGTCCGGTGTCGATCCGGTGGGCGCTCGAGCCGCTGCTCGGCAACCGGGTGCGCGGCGGGTGGGGCAACCTCATCGACGTCATCGCGCTCGTCGGCACCCTGTTCGGTGTCGCGACCTCGCTCGGCCTCGGGGTCATCCAGATCGGCGCCGGGCTCGAGAGCGCTGGCATCGCCGACAGCGGCATCGTCAGCCAGATCGCCATCATCGCCGTGATCACCGCGGTCACCATCGTGTCGCTCGTGACCGGTGTCACCAAGGGCATGAAGATCCTGTCGAACTTCAACCTGCTGCTCGCCGCCGCACTGCTGCTGTTCGTGCTCATCGTCGGGCCGACCCAGTTCCTGCTCCGCGACTTCGTGCAGTCCATCGGCGCGTACCTGCAGAACATCGTCGGCCTGTCGTTCAACGTCACCGCACAGCAGGGCGCCGAGGGCGTCGCCTGGCAGGGCGCGTGGACCACCTTCTACTGGGGCTGGTGGATGTCGTGGGCGCCGTTCGTCGGCGTCTTCATCGCGCGCATCTCGAAGGGCCGAACGGTCCGCCAGTTCGTGTTCGGCGTCCTCCTCGTCCCGACCGCGCTCACGTTCCTCTGGTTCGCCGTGCTCGGCGGCGCCGCCATCCACCGCGAGACCGACGGCTCCGGTGGCCTGGTCGGCTCGGACGGCTCGGTCGACCTCGAAGGCTCGCTGTTCGCCCTGCTCGGCGACCTGCCCGCCGGAGCGGTGCTGACCTTCGGCGCGATCCTGCTCATCGGCGTGTTCTTCGTGACCTCGTCGGACTCCGGGTCGCTCGTGATGGCGATGATCGCGTCCGGCGGCGACATCGAGCCGAAGAACTGGCTCCGCGTCTTCTTCGCCACCGTCTCGGCACTGCTCGCCGTTGCCCTGCTGCTGAGCGGCGGGCTGAACGCTCTCAAGACGGCGGCGATCACCACGGCGTTGCCCTTCAGCGTCGTGCTGCTACTCACCTGCTGGTCGACGATCATCGCCTTCACCCGCGAGCGGCGGGCGTACGACAAGGCCGAACGCGAGGTCCTGCTCGAACACGTCGGCGCGTACTACGGCCTCGAGGTCGAGGGGCCGTCAGAGCGCGCGCCGCGATCGGCCTTCGGTCGGCCGTGGGCAGCCGTCAAGAAGCGCGTGCGCGGTGGGTCAGCGGCACACCCGGCCGCCACCGCCCTCGACGACTTCCCGATCCGGACGCAGACGGTGTCACCCGACCCGGCGGTCGACGCGAGCCTCGATGATGCGCCAGCTGCGGAGAGCGCATCGCGCCCGACGGACGGATGACGGAGTGGAGGCTCGTGGCGGGGCCGCCACGGGCCTCCCGTCCGTCAGCGGTCGCGACCAGGGCGTCGCGCCGGCCCGAACACGAAGGGCTCAGAGGCGCTTCTCCATGCAGTAGCTCGTCGGGTCGTCGGTGTACGGCGGGAATCGCGGGACCTGGCGGTACCCGAGCTTCTCGTACAGGGCGATCGCCGCGACCTGTGGCAAGCCCGTCTCCAGTTGCAGCGTCTCGATGCCCAAGTCGTGCGCGTGCGCCTCGAGTGCCTGGAGCAGGGCTCGACCGACCCCGAGCCCTCGAGCCTCGTCGGTGACGAACATCCGCTTGACCTCACCGGATCCGTCGCGCCGATCAACCAGCGCCGCCGTACCGACGGCCACGTCACCCTCGCGAGCGACGAACAGCGAGACCCCATCGGCTTCCAGGGCGTCGACGTCGAGGCCGTAGTAGTTCTCGGCCGGGTACAGGGCCAGGGCGAAGGCGTCTCCTTGGCTGAGCAGGCTGAGGACGTCGTCGCTGCGAGGGCTCTCGATCTGGATGGAAGGCACGGCCGATTGTACGAGTTCAGTCGGCGACTGGGCGTCGTCCCGCCGAGGACTGGAAGCGCACCAGGTACCCGTCCGGGTCCTGCACGAGGAACTGGTCCACGCCGGCCTGCTCGTTCCCGACGTCGTACCACTTCGTCTCGGGCTGCATGAAGAGTTCGGTCCCGGCACGGAGCAGGGTGGCGGCGAGCGCGCGGCTGTCGGGCACGGTGATCTGGAAGTTCACGCCTCGGCCGAGCGGGCGCTCGAGCGGGCCGGTGATCCAGTTCCGACCGACCCCGGCCTGTTCGAGCATCAGGTGGGCGGTACCGAGGGCGACGTACGCGAAGCGCTCCTCGGGCCGCGAGTAGCGGATCTCGAAGCCGCACAGGTCGCACCAGAACGCCAGGCTCCGGTCCAGGTCTGCGACGAGGAGTTCGGGAACGAGTGCGGGCTCTGGCGTCACGCTCATCGGAACAGGTCGAGGTGCGGCGTCGCGCCGGGATCGGCCATCTGCGCTTCGGTCTCGCGCACCAGCTCGTCGACGCGGGCTCCCCACTTGCGCATGAAGACCACGCGGACGATGCCGATGACAGCCCACAGCACGGCGATGACCCCGCGCCCGATGCCCGCGGGGTCTCCCTGCAGAACGTCCGGCACGGCGAGCGCGGCCCACAGGATGCCCAGGCTGATCCAGACCCACCCGGTGACCGCGCCCTGCGAGGTCTGGCGGCGCAGGAAGCGCCTCCGGATCGCGACCGGGACACCGGTCGGGTCGGCGCCACCGCGCAGCCACCGGTTCATCGCTCGGTACGAGCCGTAGCCGCCGAAGCGCGACCAGCTGCCCAGGATGAGCGCGAAGCCGCCTGCGGCGAGGACGGCCACGACGACGAGGACGGCCGTCTGGGACATCTCCGGAAAGTCGAGGCCGACCAGCATGAGCCACAGCCCCACGAAGAGGGCGGGGACGCCGAGGAGCTGTGCCCACCCGATGGCGTCGAGTTGTCTGATGCTCACCATTGCACTCTACGCACGCCCACCACCGCCGTCAGATGCCGGGACAGGAATACGACGATGCGGCGTCGTGCGAGGATTCGTCGACCACATCGACGAAGGGCTCGATCATGACCACCGCACGCACGTTCCACCTGATCAGCACGCCGCTGCTGGCCGTCGGGTTCCTCGGGGTCGGCGCGCTGATGGCCGACGTCTACTACGGACCGGAGGGTGGGGGTGCCAACATCGGCCTCGGGCTCGTGATGCCACTGTGCCTCGGCTCCGGCGTGGTCGGCATCGCGATGGGGATCGCGGCCCTCGTGATGACGTGGTCGGCCGGCCGCGCCGCACGTTCGCGCTAGCCACGCCCGGGGCACCTCCCCGAGGTTCCATGACATGCCGCGTGCACGTCGCCGAGGTTCGACGGGCAGGCTCCGCGGCGCGTGAGATGCCCGAATCTTGGAACCTCGCCGCGCTCACCAACCCGGCACGGCCACCCGCACCGCACTGATCCGCCCCGCACGCGTCTGCGCCGTCGTCGCCGGGTCGTAGCTGTCCGCCGTCGCCAGGTAGAGCGTGCGGCCGTCCTCGCCGCCGAGCGCGCAGTCGATCGCGCACAGCCCCGGCGCATCGATCCGGTCCGTGACCTCGCCGCCCTCGAGGACCCGGAGGAACTCCCCCGTGTCGACGGAGCAGACCCAGACGGCGCCGTCGCGGTCGACCGTGCTGCCGTCCGGCGTGACGCCACCGGGCAGCGCTGCCCACTCCCGTCGGCCGGTCAGCGACCCGTCGGGCTCGATGTCGAACGCGGTGAGCCGGCCGCCCCACGTCTCGCTCACCACGAGGGTCCGGGTGCCGGGCAGGACGTTCGCGCTGTTCGGGAACACCAGCCCCTCGGCGGCGAGGCGGAACGAGCCGTCCTGCTCAATCACCCAGAGCGGGCCGGGGCGGAGCTCCTCGCCGCCGTACAGGTCGTAGCCGAAGGCACCGATGTAGGTCCGGCCGGTCGCCTCGTCGACGACGAGGTCGTTCAGGAGCGACGACTCCTCGCCGGACAGGTCGGCGAACACCGACGCCTGGCCACGATCGTCGACGGCGACGACCCTGCGGGACTCCATCGAGCTGACGACGAGTCGCCCGTCGGCGAGCCACCCGAGCCCCGACGACTGGCCCTCGACCGTGGTCTCCAGGCGCGGAGCCGCGGTCGAGGTCGGGTCCATCGAGAAGACCTCGCCGGTGTGCATGTCCGAGTACCAGAGCCGCCCGTCGTGCCAGCGGTTGCCCTCGGGGAAGCGGATGTCGGTGACGACGTCGGTCGCGGAGTCCAGAGTGATGTGCACCGATCCACCCTGCCAGCCGGACCCCCGCGCCACCCGGTGGTCTGGCACGATCGAGGCATGCCCCTCGACGGAACTCCCCTGGAACGGCTCGGCTTCCTGACGATCGGGTCGTTCGACCCCGCCCGACCGTCCGAGGGCCACGAGGACACGCTCCGGGTCATCGAGCGTGCGGAAGCGCTCGGCTTCGACAGTGCGTGGCTGCGCCACCGGCACCTGCAGCACGGCATCTCCTCCCCCGTCGCGGTGCTGGCCGCCGCGTCGCAGCGGACCTCGCGGATCGAGCTCGGCACCGCCGTCACGCCGATCGGCGCCGAGAACCCCTTCCGGCTCGCCGAGGACCTCAGCACCGTCGACGTGCTGTTGGGCGGGCGGCTGAACCCCGGCTTCTCGGTCGGCACCCCGATGAACTTCGACCTGTACCGCGACGCGATCTACCCCGACACCGCCGAGCACGAGGACCTCGGCAACGACCGACTCCTGCGCTTCCGTGCCCTCGTGCGCGGAGAAGCGGTGACCGGAACCGGAACCGCGACCGGCACCGTCGAACGCCGAGGGATCGAGGAGTTCGCGAGCACCGTCCAGCCGCACAGCACCGGCCTCGCCGACCGCATCTGGTACGGCACCGGCAGCACGAAGTCGGCGGTCTGGGCCGGCGAGAACGGCTTCCACCTGCTCACCTCGAGCGTCACGCGCAGCGAGGTCGGCACGGACTTCGCCACCAACCAGCGCGCACAGATCGACGCCTACCTCGACGTCCACCCCGATCCCAGCACCGCCCGGGTCTCCCAGGGACTGGTCGTCATCCCGACCGACACGGCGACCCGCGAGCAGGAGGCCCGCTACCGCGCCTACGTCGAGAGCCGCTCGGGCCGCGTCGGCGTGCCGATGGGGCCCGCGGGGATGCTCTTCGCCGCCGACCTCGTCGGGACCTCGGCGGAGATCGCGGACCGGTTGCGCGCCGACGCCGGCTACCAGGCGGTCACCGAGGTCGCCTTCGCGCTGCCGTTCTCGTTCGAACCGGACGACTACGCGCAGATCACCACGGACATCGCCGAGCGCCTGGGTCCGCAACTCGGCTGGGCGCCGCGACCGGCGGCCTGAGAACGGCGCCAGACCGCCGGACGGGAGGCACGTGGCCAGCTCTCGCTGTGCCTCCCGTCCGCCCTTCGGTCGCGCCCAGGGCGCGTGATCAGTCCTGCTGGTCCGCCTCCACCGCATCCTGCAACCGCTCGAGCACGTCCGGCACCGCCGAGCGCACCCGGCTCCAGCTCGGGATGAACGGCTTGTCGTCCGGGCGCGCGCTGAAGGCGCCGCCGGCGTCGAGGATCGCCTTGGTGAAGAGCTCGACCGCGGCTTCCTCGGCGTGCTGGTCGAAGCCGAGCCCGCTCATCTCCGCTTCGTGCCGGTAGACCTCGACGATGTCGAGGGCGTTCCGGTAGTACGTCGCCTTGAGCACCCGGAACGAGTCCGAGGTGAGCGGGACGCCCATCGTCGCGAGCTTCCGGAGCAGCGACTGCACGATGTCGTTCCCCATGCGGGCGAGTCCGCCGGTGCCGTCGGCCTCGGCGAGGGGCTGGTGCTTGTGGTCGTACGCGTCGGCGATCTCCACCTGGCACACCTGCCGGGTCGCGTAGTCGCGGTAGACCTCGGACAGCATGCCGATCTCGAGGCCCCAGTCGCCCGGGATCTTCAGGCCGTTCAGCACGTGCGCGCGCATCGCGAACTCGCCGGACAGCGGGTACCGGAAGCTGCTGAGGTACTCGAGGTACTCGGACTCCCCGTAGACCTGGCGGAGCGACCGGAGCAGCGGACCGACGAGCAGCCGCCCGACGCGCCCGTTGATCCGGCCGTCGGCGACGCGGGCGTAGTAGCCCTTCGAGAACTCGTAGTCGAACGCGGGGTTGGCGACCGGGTAGAACAGCCGCGCGAGCATGCCC
Source organism: Curtobacterium sp. NPDC089991 (assembly GCF_044748425.1). Classification (NCBI taxonomy): domain Bacteria; kingdom Bacillati; phylum Actinomycetota; class Actinomycetes; order Micrococcales; family Microbacteriaceae; genus Curtobacterium; species Curtobacterium sp. NPDC089991. Next base: position 584,403 of record NZ_JBIVGB010000003.1, on the reverse strand, counting down.
CGCTCGTACGTGGTGATGTCGCAGTCGTGCAGGGCGATGCACTCGGCCCGCTCCGACGCGAGCGCGTAGCCCGTGCAGTACCAGACGTTCCGGCCCTTGCCCGGCTCGCCGGGAGCGAGCCCCTCGCGCTCGAGCTCGGCATCGAGTTCCCGCAGTCGCGGCCCGTCGTTCCACAGGATCCGGTGCCGCTGCGGCAGCCGTGCGAAGAACTCCCGCGCGTGCTCGAACTGCGAGCGGTCGGCCCGATCCAGCCCGATCACGATCTCGCTGAGCCAGTCGGCCTCGGCCAGCTCGTCGACGATCCGCGACAGGGCCGGGCGTTCGAGCTCCGAGTACAGCGCCGGCAGGATCAGGCTCATCGGCCGCTTCTCGGCGAAGCCCCGCAGGTCGTCCTCGATGCTCGCGGTGCTGCGGCGGCCGAGGTCGTGGAACGTCGTGATGACGCCGTTCTGGTGGAAGTCGCTCATCGGTGGCTCCTGACGGACGGGGTGGTGAATCGGGAGACGCCCTCGGCCCAGCCCTGCGGGCCGGGGGCGGTTGTGCGGTGGACGCGCTCGGGTCGGTCGTCGGCGAGCGGACCGGGTGCCGGGCCGTGGCCGCGGACGACGACCGCCAGGTCGACGGCGTCGAGCAGCGCCGTGTCGTTCGGGCCGTCGCCGAGCCCGATCGTGCGTGGAGCGGTACCGGTGCGGCGTTCGTGGTCGGCGACGAGCAGGCGGACCGCGGTGCCCTTGTCGCGCCCGGCGGGCAGGACGTGCCAGAAGCGGCCCCCGCGCACGAGGTCGAGGCCGGCCGCGGCGAGCGCCGCGCGGAACGGGTCGGCGCGGTCGTCGTCCTCGGCGTGCCAGAGCAGGACTTCGGAGGCTTCGCGCCGCCGAGCATCGCCGACTGCTTCGAGGTCGAGTCCGGTCCAGGCGGCGACGACCTCGTCGCTCTCGCCGCCGAAGGTCGCGAAGTGGAGGTCCAGGTCCGCTCGGGTGCGGTCGAGGGCTGCGCGGAGACGGTCGAGATCGGCGTTCGCGGGGCCGGCTCCGGTTATCACGTTGCCGTCCGGTCCGACGACGATCGCACCGTTCTCCGCGACGAACGCCTGCCCGTCCAGACCGGTCCGCCGCTGCAGGGCAGTGATCTCAGCCCGGGTCTTGCTGCTGCAGAACACCACCGGCACGCCGTCCGCGCGAAGCCGCTCGAGCATCGGCAGGGCAGCGTCGAACGAGTAGTCGTGGTGGTCGAGGAACGTCCCGTCGAGGTCCGTGACGACCATCAGGTCGGGTGGTGGCATCGTGCTCCGCTCGCGGCTGGCTGGGCTGCGGGCGACTATGCCCCGGACCACCCTGCCATGTGCGGGAGTCCGGTTGGTGAACAAGGGCGGCTCGGTTCCGTGGTGCGCACTGCGCGCCCGGTCGCTACAGTCGTGGTGGGGCGCCGGGGACCAGGCGCAAGGGGGAACACCGTGGGGGAAGTCCAGTACGACGACGCGGCAGCCGATCTGCTCGCGCAGGCAGCGTCCAGCGCCGCTTCAACTCTGCGTGTCCAAGGCGGCGCTCCGCGCGCCGCCGCTCCGATCGAACGAATGCACCAGGGCGACCTACACGCCTGGCAGGTCCGCCACGACGAACGCACCCGAGCAGCCGCCCCGTCGGACTTCCTCCGGCGGCCGGGACTCCGTGGCGTCGCCCGCCCTAGCATCGGTGTCGGCGTCATGCTGACTGCGGCGCTCCTCGTGTCCGGTTGCAGCAACGCCCCTGGAGGCAACGCAGTGGACCCGTCCGAGGCGAAGAAGTCGATCGTCGACGCCGTCAAGGAGTCGACCGACGCCGTCGGCGGCGAGTGGACGGTGTACCGCGGCCCCGCTGCCGAGGTGTGCACCCAGTCGGGCGGTGGGGACGGCGCCCGTTTCGTGTACGTCCTGGAGCGGAGCGGCACCGACGGCACCGATCCTGCGGCCGACATCCGTACGGTCGAGGAGCTTTGGAAGTCCAAGGGGATCACGACGGAGCGGTTCGAGAGCGGCGGTTCAGACCCGCTCACCGGCATCCGGGGCGCGGACGGGCCCGTCACCTCCATCGGATTCAACGCGTACCCGCAGCGGTACAGCATCACCGGAGTCTCGGAGTGCTCCGACGGGGATGTGCAGGACCTGCGGAGTGCGGCGTGAGGCCGGCGTCATGATGATCCGGCACGCGACCGTTGACGACGCGGAGTCCATCGCCCACGTCCACACCACGTCCTGGCGTGAGACGTACGGCCGGTTCGTGGACGACCCGGCCACCAACCCGTGGTTCGACGTCGAGCGACGGATCACGATGTGGCGATCGAACCTGGAACACGAGACCTTCGCGACCCTGATCGCCGAGGGCGAGATCGGGATCATCGGCTTCGCCGCGGCACAGGTCGTGACCGAACCCGATGCGGTCCGGCCGGAAGAGCTCACCATGCTCTACGTGCTTGCGTGCGCGCATGGGAGCGGTGCTGGCCAGGCACTCCTGGACGCCGTCCTCGAGGGCCGTCCGGCTTCGCTCTGGGTCGCGGCCGACAACCCGCGAGCGCACTCGTTCTACCGCCGGAACGGTTTCGTCGCCGACGGCGCGACGTCGAGCTTCGGCCCGATCGGGACGACCGTTCGGCTCGTCCGTTGATCGCCTGGTGACACCGGCCGGGACGGGAGGCCCGGTGCCAGCTGGCACCGGGCCTCCCGTCCCGCTCGTGGGGATGTCTACCGAGACACCCCCGTCACGGGTCCGTCCTGGCGCCCGGCTGCGCGACTGATCGGCGAAGGATCGCCGAGCAGTCGTCGGGTCCAGTCCGCGAGGGCCGCGGTCGCGGTCCTCGAGATGGCGGCGTCGGGCACCATGCTCGTGAACCCGTGGAAGGCACCGGGCCAGACGTGGAGCTCCGCGTCGACCCCCGCTGCCCAGAGGCGGCTCGCGAAGGCGACGTCCTCGTCGCGGAAGACCTCAGCACTGCCGCAGTCGATGTAGGTGCGCGGCAGCGCCGACAGGTCTGCAGCACGAGCCGGAGCGGCGTACTCCGAGACGTCAGGGGTGGCGCGGCGTGGTCCGAGGTACGCGTCCCACGCGAAACGGTTCATCTGGCGGTCGGCGACCCCGACGCCGTCGATCTGCTGGGTCGAGACGGTGTCGTCACGGTCGTCGAGCATGGGTGACACGAGGATCTGCGCCATCAGGTCGGGACCCTGCCGGTCACGGGCGAGCAGGGCCGTCCCCACCGCGAGTCCGCCGCCGGCGCTCTGCCCCGCGATGACGATCCGCGCCGGGTCGACGCCGAGCTCGTCGGCGTGCGCCGCCACCCAGACGAGACCGGCGTAGCAGTCCTGCACCGGGTACGGATCGGGGTACTCGGGTGCGAGGCGGTAGTCGACGCTGACGAGGACCACGTCGTGGTCGAGCAGCCAGTCGTCGAACGAGTCGAGGTTCCCGAGGTGGTGGCCGAACATCATGCCCCCGCCGTGGATCGAGTAGACGGCCGCGGTCGTTCCGGTGCGCTCGACACGGTCGATGATCGCGAGGTCGATGGGATCGCCGTGGTACCCCGGAACCGTGACGTTCCGCCGCTGGTACCCGCGGGAACGGAGGCGCTCGTCGACCACGTCCTCGGGCACATCGAGCTGCCGCATGCGGGGCAACATCTCAGCGGTGAGGGTGAACGGGCCTTGGGCCTCGAGCGCCGCCAGGAAGGTCGCCAGTTCGGGGTCGAACGGCGGGCGGGCGATGGTGTCGGACACGGGCACACTCCTTCGATGAAGAAGTGGCGACTCCCGTGAGACGCGTGTGCGGTCCCGTCTGCCGGAGCAGCGCGGGATTTTTTCCCTCTGCCGAGGACAGTAGTGCACGCGACGCTCCGGAGCGCGCACCGCACTGTGCAAGAAGCCGCGGAAACGAGGTACTGAACGCCGACGTTCCTGGTGCGCAACCGGGACGCCGTCCTTCCCCACCACTCGCACGACGCGTACAGTCCCCCGCAAGGTACGACCGGTGGGCGGGGAACGCGATGCGACTGATGACGGGAACGACACTGGTCGTGGCGCTTGCCGCAGCAGCGATGGTCGGCCTGGCGCCGCCAGCGGCCGCGGCCGGGTCGGGGACGATCGCTGTGCAGCTCGCGACGCCGGACGGCACCCCGATCAGGTTGGCGGACGTCGAAATCGCTGCGATCGGCATCGACGCCGTCGTCGGGACCGCCACCACCGATGCCGACGGCACCGCGACGTTCACCGGCATCCCCGCCCCGGACACCGTGACGGTCACCACACGGCAACTCCCGCCGCGCGGAACGCAGACCTACGCCCCCGGACTCCGCTCGGCCATCGTGGTCCGCGGCGGCACGACGGTCGCGGTCACCGTGCCGCTCGTGATCGGCGCCACCGTGGAGGGCGGGGTGGTCGGCCCCTCGGGTCCCGCTGCTGGACGGTTGATGTACGCCTGGAACGAAGACACCTCGCAGGTGTTCCGGACGACCTCGGACAGCGCGGGCCAGTACCGGTTCGTCGGGTTGAGCACCGGGAAGTACCGCATCGAGGCCTACGCCAGCGGCACGGCGTCGCCCGCCGTCTGGAAGACCCGGGTGTACCAGCAGCGCGGGACCCTCCCAGCGTCGCAGGTGACGTTGTCGAGGCACTACGCACACAGCGACTACGACCTGGTCGTCTACGCCGACACGGCGTCCCGCACCCCGTCGCCGTTGCTCAGTGGCGCGCGCGTCACGGTGACGAACGCGACGACCGGTGCGTCGTTCTCGACCCGGTTCTCGACGCTGCTCGACAGCGAGCAGACGGCACAGTTCCAGATTCCCTCCGGGCAGTACGTGGTCGAGCTCCGGACAGTGGCGACGACCGCGACGCCGGCGCGTGTGCTGTGGCTCGGACGGCCCGGCGGCGTGTACCGGTACGTGACCGACCGGGCCCAGGCCGTCCCGGTGCGGGTCGTGTTCGGCGGATTCAACGGCTGGGGTGGGGCGGTGCCGGAAACGTCCGTGGCCGTGGCCGTGGCCGTGGCCGAGTACAACTAGCCGAGGGTGGTCCGTCCGGCGAGGACGGCGAGGGCGACCTCGGCGAGCGGGAGCTGGTTCCGCCGCGCGTGGTCGCGCAGCAGGGAGAACGCGGTCGCGGTGTCCACCCCGTTCCGGTTCGCGATCCACCCCTTCGCCTGCTCGATGACGGTACGGCTGTCGAGTGCTGCTTGCAGTTGCCCCTGCATCGTCACCGCGTCGTCGATGGTGCGCTGCTGCATGAGCGAGACCGCTGCGATGTCGGCCAGTGCCCTCGCAGCGATGAGGTCGTCCTCGTCGAACGCGCCGGCAGACTCGCCGAACAGGTTGAGCGATCCGATGACGGTGGTCCGGAGCCGCAGCGGGATCGAGTGGACGGCTGTGTACCCGGCGTCAGCCGCGGCCCGGCAGAAGTGCGGCCATCGCGGCTCGGCCACTCGGACGTCGGGGATCGAGACCACGCTCCCTGTCCGCGCTGCCTCGAGACAGGGCCCGTCGCCGACTTCGAGCTGCAGGAGCTCGAGCAGTCCGCTGTGGTGCCCCACCGAGGCGGTGATCTGCAACCGGTGGTCCGAGCCGAACAGCATCAGCCCGGCAGCGTGGACGTCGAACAACGCCGCCGACTCGTCCACCAGGTGCTGCAGTCGGCCGGTGAGATCCTCTGAGCTGGTGGCACTGCCGACCAGCGCGATGATGGTCTGCAACAGTCTTCGTTCGCGGTCGGCGCCCACGGGGGTCACTCCAGATGCTGTGATCAGAAGTGGCCGGTCGTGCCCTGCTCCAGCAGTCGAAGACCGCGTGCCGCCACACTACGGCCCGGGGATGCGAACACGCCTGGCGCAACGACTCCCCGCTGGGGACTCGTCCAGATCACCGACCCGGGTGCGAACGGCCGACTGGGCGTCAGATCGTGCTGGCGTCGAGGACGAACCGGTACCGAACGTCGCTCGCAAGCATCCGCGTGTACGAGTCGTTGATGTCCGTCGCGGTGACGGTCTCGATCTCCGCGCCCAGCCCGTGCTCGGCGCAGAAGTCGAGCATCTCCTGGGTCTCGGCGATGCCGCCGATCATGGAACCGGCCAGTGCCCGGTTGCCGGCGATCAGGGAGAACGCGTGCAGTGGCAGCGGCTCGTCGGGAATGCCAACCATGACCATGGTCCCCTCGGCGTGCAGGAGGCCGAGGTACGCGCCGAGGTCGATCGGGGCGGACACCGTCGACAGGATGAGGTCGAAGCGGCCGGCGAGTTCGGTGAAGGTCGCGGGGTCCGACGTCGCACGGTAGTCCGCCGCACCGAGGCGCAGCCCGTCCTCACGCTTGCCGAGCGTCTGGGACAGCACCGTGACTTGGATCCCGAGCTGTTCGGACGCCTGGTGTTCCAGGTACTGAACGCCGACCTCGCCGTCGATCGCAGCCTCGATTTCGGTGGCGTCGTCGCGCGACTCGACGAGATCGGAGACGACACCGGCTTCGGGTCGTACACGTTGCTCGGAGTACCGAGCTACCTCGTGCAGCTCTCCCTCGTCCGCCAGCTCATCCAGGACAACCTGGTGCTCGTCGCCGCGCTGCTCGTCGTCCTCACCGCGGGCGCGGGCATCATCACGGCGTTCCTCCGCCGACTCCTGCACCACCGTCGAGCGCCAGTCGCGCGCGTGCACCATCTCCTCGGGAAGAGCCCGGACCACACGAGCCGACTGTTCCGCCCAAGCCGCCTCACCGAGTACACCGCCGCGTTCGGGCTGTTCCTCGCGTCCAGCGCGGTGCTCCCCAACGACAGTGCGATGGCTCGATTCGGCGCCGGCACGGCCCTGCTCCTCTGGTGCATGGCGGACGGCGCACTCGGCCGACGAGCCGTCTGCGTCGAACTGACCACCCAACACCGAAGAGGTACCCCACGATGATCACGCTGCGCGACGTCTCGAAGACGATCACCGAGCCCGACGGATCGACCAGAACACTGTTCGACCGACTGCACTTCGACCTTCGCGAAGACGATCGGTCAGTAGCCATCACCGGGCGCAGCGGATCGGGCAAGAGCACGCTGCTCCGGGTCCTTGCCGGCCTCGACACCGACTTCGGTGGGACGTACGGCCATGAAGGGCATGTGCTCGAGCGCTCCGCGTCCAGGATGGCGGCCCACCGGCTCCGACACATCGGCATCGTCACCCAGGACCACAGCCTGCTCGGCGACCGCAGCGTGCTCGACAACGTCCGGCTCGGAGTTCCTGCTCGTGCCGGCTCGGCGGACCGAGCACATGACGCCCTCGAGGCGGTCGGCATCGGTCACCTTGCCGGCAAGCGCCCACGACGACTGTCGGGAGGAGAAGCGCAGCGCGTCGCGATCGCTCGGGCCATCGCGAAGCGCCCAGCCGTCGTCCTTGCCGATGAGCCCACCGGAGCACTCGACGAGACGACCGAAGACGACGTGCTCGCCCTGTTCGATCAGCTGCAGCAAGCAGGGACCAAGTTCGTGATCGCCACTCACAGTGAGCGCGTTGCGCAGCGATGCGGACGTCGACTCCAGCTGCAACACGGGCAGCTCATCGAGTGCCGCACTTGATGGAGCCAGAAGCGAGCGAGCCTGACACCGCACTGCTCGATGCCGTCAGCCCGATCGCAGCTGTGGCTCGCCATCGTCGGGTGCGGAGTCCCAGGGCTCCGCTCCACCGTCGCCACCATCGGCATGGTCAGCCTCCTGCTCGCACCGCTCCCCGTGCACGGGACGCTCCCGCGACGGTCGGCACCGTTGCGCTCGTCGTGGTCGTCGCTCGGGTGGTTTGCGGCGTCGTGAAGTCGAAGCCGACCCGACGATCCGGGCACGACTCGGCCCTCCGACACCGCCACCGCGTCGCGGTCGGCTGACGGACAGGAGGCCCGGCGCCAGCTGGCACCGATCCTCCCGTCCGTCAGCGGCTGCGTTCAGGGCCCGCGACCGCCTCTGCGATCACTCTCGCGAGATCGCGCGGGCGACTCCACATCGGCCAGTGTCCGGTCGGCAGGTCGACGACCTCGACTCGGTCGAGCTCCGCGACCGGGGCGAACATCGGGTGCCCCTCGCGAGCGAGCTCCAGGACCTGTGCGCTCGACAGGGAGCAGCACACCAGCGTGGTCGGCACGTCCTTGCGTTCCTCGTTCAGCAGTTCGACCGGTTCTCGGAGGACGGGGGCGGGCTCGGGCACGGCCCGGTCTCGGAACCGCTCGAGGTGCGCTGCGCTGAGCCCCTCCAAGCTCGCCTGTCCGGCCAGCTGGTCGAACGGCGGCAGGGGCAGCTCCGCGACGTGGTCCGGCAAGTCGACCGCGAACGCTGACCCGGCCGCGCTGGGGCCGGAGTCGACCCAGACGACACGACGAACGAGGTCCGCGTGACGGTCGATGAACATGCTCACCGGCCCGTTGGCCCCACTGTGCGCAACGATCACCACGGGCTGATCACGAGACACACCGAACTGCGCGCAGCGGCTCACGATGGCGGCGACCTGGTCGGAGAGGGTCCTCGTCGCGCGGGCGCCGTCGTCGGGATCGAGGCCCGGCAAGGTCATCGCCACCGGTCGCCAGCGCTCCGGCGTGAACTCGTCGATGACCGCGTCCCATGCCCAGGCTCCGAGCCAGTGGCCTGCGATGAAGATGACGGACGGCTTGTGCGGCGAAGTTGTCATGCGTCCAGCGTCAGGGACGGTGCGGACAACTGTGTGTCACCATCTCTGACATGATCTCGCGACGTTCTCGATGAAGCGCACCGAGCGTCTGCACGCGCTGTCGGAGATGCTGCGCCGCGGGGGCGCTCGTGGGTACTCCGCTGATCGGCTTGCGCGAGAGTTCGCAGTGTCTGTCCGCACGGTCAAGCGGGACCTCGCCGCACTGTCGGACAGTGGCACCGCCGTCTGGTCTCGTCCAGGCCCAGGTGGTGGGTACGGACTCATCGTGGGGGCGTCGCTTCCGCCGGTGACGCTGTCGACCGTGCAGGCCACGGCGCTACTGGCGGCCGTCGCAGCTGCACCCGACGCCCCGTACGCGGACCACGCCGTGGCCGGGATGCAGAAGATCCTCGACGTCCTCGATCCGGTCACGCGAGACCGTGCCGTGGAGCTCGCCGACCGCGTCTGGGTGAACGCGAGCAGGGCACCGTCCCGCGCGGTGCAGTCCGCCCTCGAGCACGGCACGGCAGCGCAGCGAGTTCTCCGGATCCGGTACGTCTCGGGCACCGGAGCCCGCACGGTCCGAGACGTCGAACCCGTGATGTTCGCCTCGACCAACGGCCAGTGGTACCTCGTTGCGTGGTGCCAGCTCCGCGATGCGATGCGCTGGTTCGCCGTGGCTCGTGTCGAACGTGCGAGCGTCACTACCCAGCCGTGTACCGGTCACTCGATCCAGGAAATCGGAGAACCGCCGCCGAACGCCCGACCGGCGCACGGCCGGCCGTAGCGGTCCCCCGGCAGCGGTTCGGCACCCGCGGCGCTGCTCCTGGGCGACTCAGCCGTCGAGGTGCTGGCGGAAGAAGTCGTCCAGGGTGACGACTGCTTCGTCGACGTACGTCGGGTCGTCGTACAGCTCGTAGTGTCCGGCACCGTCGATGACGTGGAAGGCGACGGCGTTCGGTGCCTTCTCCCACAGGGTCAGGCCGTCGGAGTAGGAGAACGTTGTGCCGAGGCGGCCGCCGACGATGACCTGGAGGGGCTGGGTGAGGAGTTCCTCGACAAGGTTGAACGCGTCGTAGCCGAGGATCATGGCGTCACTGGTGAAGGAACGGCGGTTGGTGGAGTGCTCGTTGTACCCGCGCGGGGTCCGGTAGAACTGCACGGCCTCGAGCGTGTCGACGTCGGTGATGCCGAACGCCGCCGCTTGTTCCTCGGTGTCGGGGATCCAGATGTCGCGGTCGATGTCCTCGCCTGCGGCTGCGGCGGTGCGCTTGACGCCGACGGCGTCGATCATCGCGATCGCGGAATCCTTGGAAGAGGTGTCGGCTTGGCGGAAGGCTCGACCGATGTTGACGGGCACGACCGTGCCGAGTGCCTTGATGCGCTGGTCGGTCATGGTCGCGCTGACCGCGTAGCCGCCACCGGCGCAGATTCCGAGGGCGCCGATGCGGGAGTTGTCGACGTACGGCAGCGTCGTGAGGTGTTCGACGGCGAACCGGATGTCGTCGACCCGGGCTGCCGGGTTCTCGAGGTCGCGTGGCTGGCCGCCGCTCTGGCCCTGGAAGCCCGGGTCGAAGGCGAGGGCCACGTAGCCGCGGTCGGCGAGGCGGCGGCCGTAGTTCGCGCCGATCTGCTCCTTCACGCTGCTGCCTGGGGTGGAGATGACGACCGCGGGGTAGGTGCGGCCCTCGCTGAAGCCGTCCGGCAGGTGCAGCTGGCCGGCGAGGTCAAAGGTGTCGTTGGAGAAGGTGGTGTCGTGCGTGGTCGACATGGAGGCCGATACTTCCGAGGGGCCGAACGCCCCGGAGTAGACTGTTCGTCGGGCAAGGTTGTCCGAGACTACGAACGTTCCATTTGGAACTAGTACAGAACTGTACCACTCACGACGGAGGCCTCATGCACGACTCCAGCGCCGCCCGGATCTGGTCGTTGAACCACCAGGTGCTGACCCGGGTGATGAACGACTGCGCTCCGGAGATCGAGGCGCTCGGGTTGGAGGCGAAGGAGTTCTTCGTCCTCGGCGAGATCGACGACTGCCCGTACCCCGCCGAGCTCGCCGTTCGGCTCGTCCTACCCAAGCCCAGCGTGACCGTGTACTTGAAGAACCTCGAGGCCAAGGGCTTCGTCCGCCGGGAGATCGATCCCACCGACCTCAGGCGGCACCGCCTGGCCGTCACCCCGCAAGGACTGAAGACCCTCGACCAGGCGCTCGAAATCCTCTCCGCGAAGTTCGACGAATGGCTCGTCCGCCTCGACCCGAACGAGCAGACAGAGCTCCAACGACTCCTCGCGAAACTGCTCAGCTAGTCGCGCCTCCCGAGTCGCAGACCCAACGGGCGCCGCCTGGCCAGCCGGGGGGCGCCCCTTCCTCTGCTCGCTACCGAGAGGGAGTCTCGCCTCGATTCCTATCGGACGACGGCAGCGCTCACCTCAATGGAGCGTGCGGGGTCCTCGAACTCGGCTTGCCGCCGGGGGAAGTAACCGGTGGCAGCGACAGTTGGTCCTAGACGGCTCGGAGCACGGTGCTCACTAAACGTTCCGTGTCTTTGGCTGGGTCGAGTGGGGCGCCGAGCTGGGCCCAGAGGTATGCCGGTGCGATCACGAGTTCGATGCACCCCATGCCGTCGATCGTGGTGACATCCGCGGCGTCGAGCATCGCCTGGAAGTCGTCGATTCGAGGCTTCACGAGCTCGCTGACCGCCTCGAGATCCGGCGCTGCCTGCGACGCGGCGAGGAGTGCCCGCAGCAACCCGAGCGCGTGCGGCCCGCGGAGGCTTGTGAGGAGTCGGCCGACGTACCCCGTGAGGTCGGCGCGAAGGTCGCCGGTCGCCGGGACCGGGGAAGCCTGCCGGACGTCGCTGACCATGACGTCGAGCAAGAGTGACTCGATTGTCTGCCACCGGCGGTACACCGTGGTGGCGTGCACCCCGGCGCGGTTCGCGACTGCGGGCACCGTCAGTTCTGCTTCAGGATCCGCAAGCGTCGCCCGGACCGCGGCGAGGACGGCTTCCCGCGTGCGAGCAGTGCGCCCACCAGGGCGACGAGAACCGGCAACTTCTGGCATAACTCCACCCTATTGCACAGCCAGCTGCGTTAGGTATGCTCCAAGCTACTAACGCAACGTAAGTTGCAAGAACGGAGCATCATGACCACCGCGCTCATCGTCGGAGCTGGCATCGCCGGCGACACCCTCGCACTTTGTCTCGCCCGCGACGGATGGGAGGTCACCGTGGTGGAGATTGCGCCCGCGCTCCGGACCGGCGGACAGACCGTCGACCTGCGCGGCGACTCGCGGCAGGTCCTCGTCGACCTCGGGATCATCGGCGCCGCACTCGAGCACCTGATCCCGCAGCGCGGCATTGCCTGGATCCGCGCTGACGGCAGTCGGATGGCCGAGATGCCGGTCGAGGCGTTCGGGGGTCGCGGGTTCATCTCACGCGAGGAACTCTTGCGGGCCGACCTCGCACGTCTCCTGCATGACGAGGCGCGCGCGGCCGGTGTCGTGCACCGGTTCGCGGACACGGTCGACGCCCTCACGGACGCGGTCGAGGGGATCGATGTGCGCTTTCGTTCCGGGCGCTCGGGATCGTTCGATCTCGTCGTCGGCGCGGATGGAACGCACTCCCGAACGCGAGCACTCCGCTTCGGCCCCGAGTCCCGCTACCGGAAGCCCCTCGGTCTGGCGCACGCCTGGTTCACCCTTGATGAGCAACCCGAGACGCCTCTGCTGGATGGTTGGGCGCTGTCCTACAACGAGCCGGGTCGTCGCGGCCTGACCGTTCGGCCCGGCCATGACGGTCAACAAGAGGTCGGGATGACGTTCGCGGCGTCCACCGTGCCTCGCGATCGGGATGAGCAGCTCACTCTCCTCGGCAACGTGTTCGCCGGCACCGGGTGGCGTGCTGCCGAGTTCCTCCGAGCAGCACGGACCGCGCCGGACTTCGCACTCGACACGTACGACCAGATCCTCCTACCCGACACCTGGTCCGACGGACGCGTGGTCCTCATCGGTGATGCCGCGTGGTGCGCCAGCCCACTCAGCGGCCTCGGGACCGCACTCGGTCTTCGCGGTGCAGCAGAACTCGCACGCGCACTGCGCCAGCACGGTGTGCACGGAGATGCGTCCGGAGCGCGGATGGCCGCGGCGCTGCAGACGTTCGAAGGTGCCATGCGACCCAGGGCCGCCGCAGCGCAGAAACTACTTCCGGGCCGTGTATCCATGGTTGCTCCGAAACGCCAATGGGGCATCAGGATGAACGCCGTTGCGATGCGCGCGCTCCAGACACGCGCCCTCCTGAGCGCCGTCGGGTTCGTGACAGGCAGCCGCGGCCACGATGCCGCATCCGCCGAGAACGCCGCATCTTCGCCCACACCCGACGCGCGGTAGAGGATCGGCTTCCGGACGGCAGCGTTGCCGCGGACGAGGTACATATCAGCTTTGGACGCGGACGATCCACCCGATGATGTTGCCGTGGTGCGGTCGACGGTCGACGGTCGGCGGTCGGACAGTGTCGAAACGCTGTGCTGTTGCCCGCCATTGGTCTCGGGCACGGAGAAGTCACCACTGTCCGGATCGTTGACGGAACGCCCGAGTCACACACTCCGGTCAGATTGAAGATCACGGTCATAACGAAGGACGCTGCCCGACCGCGCAACGGCCCATGCCCCGGGTGCCTAGTGTCCGACAGCCTCTCCGTCTGCTCGCTGCGTGATGGCCTTGGCCCGTCGTGAGGTGAGGGAGGGCGGCACGCTTCTGCCCGCAAGGTTGCGTACCCTGGCGTCATGAGGGTGCTTCGAGTCTGGGGTGTTGCGCTGTTGGTCGGCGTCGCCGTGACGCTCACGGGCTGTACGACCGGCAACGACGGACTCGCCGAGCAGTACCGGGACGGTGACACGAACAACTACATCTCGGGCGACGGCGCTGTCACGGAGTACGCCGCAGACGATCGTGGTGCTCCGGTCACTTTCGAAACGCACGACCTCGACGGCAAGGTCATCCGCGCCGACGAGTACCGCGGCAAGGCGCTCGTCCTCAACTTCTGGTACGCGTCGTGCGCGCCCTGCCGGATCGAGGCGAAGGATCTCCAAGCCGTCAGCGATGATCGGCACGCGCAGGCGACCTTCCTCGGCGTCGATGTCCGGGACTCGGCGGCGACCGCGCGTGCTTTCGTGAAGGAGCACGACGTCTCGTACAGCAACGCCGTCGATGAGGACGCGGCCGTGCAGCTCGCGTTCTCCGGTATGAACGCACCCAACTCGACGCCGGCGACCATCGTTCTCGACGAGGAGGGCCGAGTGAGCGCCCGCATCCTCGGACCAATCAACCGCAGTGTGTTGACGACGCTGATCGACGAAGCCAGCAAGTGACGACGGAACGCCCGAGCCTCTGAGTAGCGAGCCGGTCAGCGCGCCGAGCGCGGACGGCGTGGCTGCGTCCCGCGGAGGGATGGGTCATCGGACGCCGCGACCGTCACCGGTGGCAACGATGAGCGGTAAGCGCCTGCGGCACGGCGATGTCGTCGGAGAGGGATGCTCCGACGAGACGAGTGAGGGCGTATGCCGACCACAACGCGCTCACCCTCCCGACAGTCCATTCACCGTCATTGACGCCTCGGAACGCTGTCGTTCGCCAAGCGGGGGAAGAGCTGTTCGGCGGCTGTCCGGTGCACTTCACCCAGTCGTTCTGCGCCGGGGCCGTCGTAGGTGTCGAGGTCGTGGTCGAAGCGGGCGGTCCAGTCGGGGTGTGCGTAGGGGAAGTCGCTGCCGTAGAGGACGTGGCCGGGTTCCGCGAACGCCAGCAGTGACGGCAACGACGTGGGAGATACGGACAAGGCGGTGTCGAAGTAGAAGTTGCGCAGGCCAGCCTGGATGCGCTCCGGCGTGGTGCCCGGGTTGAACATCGCGGCGGCGCTGAACCGGCTTGCGGCGTAGGGCAGGAACCCGCCGGCGTGGGAGAGGATCACACGCAGTTCCGGGTAGCGGTCGAACACTCCGTGTGCGACGAGGTCCACGGCGGTGCGGGTGGTGTCGAACGGGAAGTCCAGCAGTGCGGTGGGCATCCCCGGCAGCTGCGGGATCGGTGGTGCGGTGGGGTGGACGAAGACCACGGCCGAGCGAGCGTCGAGCTCTGCCCACAGCGGCTCGTAGGCGGTGTCGCCGAGGTACCGGCCGTGCGCGTTCGACAGCAGGAGCACACCGTCGGCGTGGAGCTCATCGAGTGCTCGCACGGCTTCGGCGACCGCGCCGTCGAAGTCCGGCAACGGCAGCACCGCGAAGTGCCCGAACCGGTCGGGCCGCTCCCGGACCAGCTCGGCCTGGTAGTCGTTCAGTTCGCGGGCGAGTTGGCGCGCCGCGGCGTCGTCACCGAAGTGCACGCCCGGTGCGCTGATCGAGAGCATCCCGGTCGCGATCCCCACTTCGTCCATCATCGCGATCGCCGCTTCGGGGCTCCACTCCGGCATCAACCAGCCGCCGATGGCCCGGGGCCCTCGTCGCGGTGCGGTCCCGCCGCTCGCACCCCACGGGTCCCACTGCGCGGACCCTCCGGTCGCAGCCTGCGCATCCCCCTGCGCGCCGGACACGGCGCCGGCCCCCATCGCTTTCGATCCTGCCGCTGCCATTGCCTCGAAGTAGCGGGGCGGGAGCAGGTGCTGGTGGACATCGATCTTGCCTTGCATCGTGCGGTCCTCCGATCGTCCTCGGTGACGAGGGCTGGTTGTGTGCAGAAGTGGTTGTCGTGGTGGTTCCCGCCGGTCGGACCGGGAGTGGTTCGACCCTTTGCGGGCGTCGAGCAGGCCTGTGGTGTTCAGGGCGTCGGGGTCAACGGCAGCAAGGCCGCGTTCGGCGTGCCTGCGGCGGACTCGAGTTGGGAGCCCGATGGGCCGGCTGCCGAGCAGGGACCTTGCTCGTGACGGAGTCCGCCCTTCGGTCGAGCAGCGGCTTCGCGTCGGTTCCGGATGAGCATCGCCGTCAGGGTGAGCAGGATCCCTGCCACGGCCCAGATGCTCAGCCGGATGATCGGGGCGGCGACCGCAGCGCCGTCGAAGTACTGGACGGACCGGAGCAGGTCGAGCGCGTCGCCCTGCGGGAAGACGTAGTAGAGCGTCTGGAAGAAGTCGTTGAGGACGTGGATCCCGAGCGGGCCACCGGACGACGTGTTCCCGAGGAGCACGAGCGCGAGCATCATCACCAGGGCGGCGATGGTCCTACCCACTGCGGCGACGCCCGTGACCGCTCCCCCGATGGCGACTCCGGTCAGCCAGAGGGTCCCGAACACGGCCCACGGGCCGACCGTCACCGCCCCGAGTGCGGAGTCGATCCACAGGGTGATCAGGCCGGCGAGGAGCCCGGCGTAGAGCACGAGGACGACGCTGCGCTCGACGAACTTCGTCGCCGTGTCGACGGTGCCGAGGATGCGCCCGAACACCGTTGCGCCGAGGGCGGCACCCAGGCCCGCGAAGAGGATCGCGTAGAACTCGATCGATCCGACCGGGTCCTTCTTCGGCAGGGGTGCGAGGTCGGTGGCCGTGTTGGTGGTCTGCAGCCTCGCCGCGATCGAGTCGCCGATGCCGGAGACTGCCTGGCCGAGGCCGCGGCCACCACCGCTGGCGATGTAGGTGGTGACGCCGGCGTCCTCCCCCGGCGCCGGCAAGACGACGGCGCCGTCGACGTCGCGGTCGAGCACCGCGGTTCGCGCCTGCCGCTCGGACGCCACGACGGTGAGGTCCAGCGATCCCTGCTGCTCGAGCGCCACGATCGCGTCGGCGTCGCCGGTGACCGCGAGGTGGACGTTGTTCGGCGTCGGATTGCCGAACGCGCTCGAGTAGCTCGTCAACATCGCCATAGCCAGGAGCAGGATCGCGATCGCACCGAGGACCAGGTTCCGGTAGCGATGCGCTGATCCCGGCCCTTCGGAGTTCAGCGTGCCGCCCGCGACCGCCGCTTCGAACTCGGGGTGTTGCGGGCCGTCTCCGCGGCCAACGGCAGGCTCGGTCACGTGCGTCATGATGTCCTTTACAGTTGTCCAGTAGATGACGAACGTACATCAGTGGCCCGACTCTGGCAAGATGGACTCATGACCGAGGGAACGAGCACGGCGCCACCCGTGGGTCACCGGGTGGACCCGCGCATCACCCGCACCCGCGCCGCCCTGATCCGGGCGCTGGCGACACTGGTGTCCGAGGCACCAAAGGGTGAGACGATCTCGATGAGCGCCGTGGCACAGCGTGCTGGGTTGAGCAGGCAGGCCCTCCACAACCACTACAGCAATGTCGGTGACCTGGCGACGGACCTCTGGATCAGCCGCCTCCTCGAGGACCAGCTTCCGCTCGACGAGGCCGCGGCGAACCTCCCACAGGCCCTCACTGACGCCGTTCGGGAGCGCGGGATCGAACCGCTGCTCGCCGCGGGACGTGCGGATCGCGGCTTCTTCGACAAGCTCCGCGCCGTTCCACGTGGCGAGCGTGTCGCCGAGGTGCTCGCAGCCGCGATGACGACCTGGCTGACGGAGTCGGATCACGATCCCGATCACCATCGACCGGAGATCGCTCTGACCGGGGACGCCCGGACCTTCACGATCGGCGGCATGATCGCGCTCGTGTCGACGTGGCAGATGGCCGACGCGCCACCGAGCACGGCCGAGCAGGTGGCGACACTCCGGACCTTCGCAGCGGCGGCTGCAGCGGCTGGCGCCGGCTGAACCGCGCGGACCCGGGTCCCGGCAGCCCGGCGGATCCCGCCCGGGCCAGCAGCCCGGGCGGGAGGCGCGTCAGCCGTCGTACGCGACGTAGTGCAGCTCGGCGTCCCGCCGCTCGTCGTGGAGCTTCACGTAGGACTGCGCGATGACCGCCGGTTCAGCGTCCGGTCGCCCACCGCCGATCAGCGCGGTGATGGCGACGAACCCGACGTAGACACCCTTGTCAGCGAGAGCGGCATTGAGGTTGAGCGTCCAGTTCCGGAGCCCCGCCGCGGCGATGTTGACGTTCCCGCGCACCGGCGTCCGGGCGAGCGCACCACCACCGGTGGTCACGAGGACCGTGCCGGCGCCCGCGGCGATCATGTCCGGCAGGACCTCCCCGACGGCCGCGATGGCGCCACCGAGGTAGAAGTCGAGCTGCGGCTGCAGGTTCTCCATCGTCACGTCCACCGCGTCGACCGACTCCAGGGTCCGGTCAGCTGGGGAGAACTCGAGGACGTCGATCGGCCCGAGCGTCTCCCGGATCGATCGGAGGGCACTCCGGATCGTGCCCGGCTCGCTGACGTCGGCGGTGAACCCGCGAGCCTGGATGCCCTCCGCGACGAGCTCACCCGCCAGGGAGTCCACGCTCGCCTGGCTGCGGGCCACGAGCGCGACGTCGAAGCCCTTCTGCCCGAAGGCCCGCGCGATCTCGAGACCCAGGCCCGGTCCCGCTCCGATGATGGTGATGAGGGGCATGATGCGTCCTTCCGTGGCCCGCCGCCGGGCCGTGCGAACTGGTGCGGTAAGTTGAGGTCGTCCTCAGGCCCCTGCAGCCTATGTTGAGGCTGACCTCAATTTACTCCGGAGTCGCTGTGAGCACCGCACCCCGACTGCGCCGAGACGCACAGGCGAACGTCGAGAAGCTCCGCGCTGCCGCCATCGCCGTCTTCTCAAAGCGAGGGCTCTCCGCGCCGCTGGAGGACATCGCCCGCGAGGCCGGCGTGAGCATCGGCACGCTCTACAACCGCATCGGATCGCGCGAGGACCTCATTGACGCAGTCGTGCCCGACATCGCGGGCGCGAAGCTCCGAACCCTGCGGGAACGGACACTGGCCCAGGACACTCCGCGCGCGCAGCTGGAGACCTTCATCGCAGAGATGATCGACCTCCAGCGAAGCGACCCGGCCATGAACGACGCGATGCTCCGGCGCTACCCCGACGCCGTGCTCCTCATCAACGCATGCGAACGATCGATGGCGCTCGGAGCGGAACTCGTCGCCAACGCACACAACGCCGGCGTACTCACCGCGGACTTCACCACCGAGGACCTGATGACTGTCTTGTGGATGGCCGGGATGGCCAGCCATGACCCTGCCGCTCCGGACGGGTGGCGCCGTGTCGTCGACCGGAGCATCTCCGCTGCCTGGACCGTCCAGGGCTGACGCCGCGACGAGCCTCGCGTCCGCACCACCGGCAAAGCCGCCTCCGTATCGCTATCGCAATCGCGAAACCGAGTGCCTCACAGAGGGAAAACTAGGAGTCGTTGAACGGCGCGTCGGACCTGTGCAGCCATGTCAATGCCATCGGGGTCCAGGAGCCACATCACCTGCAGGCCGTCCCCTCGTGGCGACGACGACATTGATCCCTTAGGTCCTATGACGGGCGGCCTCCGCAGTCCACCCACGAGCAGCTCAGCTCGAGGACACAGCATTCCCGACCCGAGCGATCTGCTTCAGGGGCAACTTGGGCTCTGCATAGTTCGATAGCCGATTGGCTAGCGGACGCTGTACGGTGCCCAGTCCGGGACGTGGGGAGTCGTATCCGGCTAGCTTCGAGGAACTTCGTTCGTTGTTGGGACCGGTATGGGGCTCTGGCTCCGTCGCCCGATCTGCCTCACGAAGTTCGCGACGTATCCGATGAAGAGACTCGATCCTGCTCGAATCTCCAGCTAGCGTCAGTGGATGATTGAACTGCGATCTTCTGCCGACCCGAAGGCGACGGCGGCCTCGCTCAGGAACTTTGCGCGCGACCTAGAAAACGTCGTCGGCGCGAACATCGAAGCGGTTGACCGTCTCAACGGATGGCGAAGGTGGGTCGGCGCTACGGCGTTTGCTCTGAGCCCTGTGTTGACGGCCACTGCGCTGCGGAAGCACGTGCGGGGAGATCACTACGAATTGCTCCAGACGCTGAATCCAGCCAGCTACGGCAGTCAGCTCATGTGGCTGATCGACACCGAGACTCAATCGCGGATCGAGTCGCTGAAGGCCGACGCCAATGAACTCGAGCGGGTGGTTGATCGCTGGACCCGATTCGGCCGCGGGGTGGCCCTCGTGCTCGACACAAACGTGCTCTTGACCTTCGGCGAGCATCTAATGCGCGCGCGCTGGTACAGCCTTACCAATCGCCTCAGTCACCTTCCGATCTCGGTGGTGATCCCGATCCAAGTCGTCGAGGAACTCGACACGCAGAAGGACCGCGGTGCTCCCGAGGCACGCACTCTCGCTCGCATGACCCTGAAGTGGCTCGACTCCCTTTTCGGAGACGGATATCACGACGACACGATCGACGTCGCGGGCACCGCGCGAGGGCGGTGCACCTTCCGACTACTTGTGGACGAACTAGATCGAGTCCCCCTGCCGCGTCCGGACGCGGACATCATCGACCGCGCCCTCGCGCTCCAGCCGTTCGCGGAGGAGGTCGTCATCGTCAGCGAGGACCGCAGCATGCGGTTCCGAGCCAAGGCGGCAGGGCTCGGTGCCATAGAGATGCCATTCAACGTGGTTCCCGACGGGAAGCAGCAACCCCGCAAGAAAGAGGCTCCTAACAGGCTTGCTCCGCCCCAAGGACAGCCGGGACGGCCCGCGAGAACGCCGTGACCAAGGAAGATCACCGCTCGCTCAGGGTCGACCTCGGTGGCAACCTTTCGACAGGATCGCCCGCTGGCGATCACGCATTGTTCTTTGCGCGGACCTGGGCGGAACGTCTAGCTGATGAGCTGCCGGCCGCGATCTCAGCAAGCACGGCGCTGATCAAGGACGATCGTGCGTTCGAGCGCATGGAGGATTGGAGTCCGTCAGAAGACGACGTCGCACGGTCGTTCCGCCGAATGTGGGCTGCAAATGCATCGGTGGTGTGGACCGGGTACCAGGCGCAGCGATGGCTTCGACGCCTCGCACGCGAGCTCGACGAGGAACCACCGGACGAGGTCCCGTCTTTGAAATCGTTGCGAGACGCGCTCGAACATCTCGACAGTGCTCTGTTCGATGACACCGGAACCGCGGTAACGGATCCCGTCGACAGGCGTCAGACCGGTCTCAAGAAGATCGGTGGCCTTCGAGTGGAGTCCTGGGATCCGGGAGGTCCCCTGTTCGCGCTCGTTGACGTCGCCGCACTGCGTCGGCTGTCTCAGGGGATCACCGACCGGCTGCACAGCTTGCTAAACGAGGTAGCGGAGGACTACGCAGTGCAGGCGGAGATAGATCGGTTGCGCGGGAAGTAGCCGCGTTGGTCGTTTTGACCCCAGGGCAAGACGCGAGAAGGAAGGCGAAGATGCGGCGCGGCCTCCTTGGAAGCGGAGGGGACGAGGCGACAATGAGGAATGCCCACCACTGTGCCAGGCCTAACCCCAACCGTCATCCTCATGGACTCTCCGCTGAACACGTCTCAGCGGTTTCTCGCCACGGCTTACGACTCGGTAGCGAACCTCATTGAGAAGGTCTACCCAGCGGTGAAGGGAGCGCCGCGAAGAGGTCGACTGACTGATCCGGAGCAGGACGTCTTCAGGTCGGCGGTGGTGTTCGCGGGAGCAGGCGTGGATACCACCCTCAAACAAGCACTTCGGGACGCAGCGCCTCTCCAAGCTTCGTTCTCGAAGGAGGGTCGCGCACAGTTCCAGCGATGGGTGACGGGCTACATACAGCAGTCCAATGCTGTAGATGCCAAGAAGGTGTCGGCCCTCTTGATCGCGGAGCCGAATCCGGCTCGTGAGCTGCAGCGCCTCTACATCGAGCAGCTGACCGATCACAGCCTCCAGTCCCAGGATCAAGTCAAGGCAACCTTGGTCGCTCTCGGACTCGAAGGCAGCAAGGCCCTTTTCCGAGACTCATCCGTCGTCAACCCTCTCTTCAAAGCCAGGAACGAGATCGCACATGCAATGGACATGACGGATCACGCGGCGCGCGGCGTGGGTGATCGGACGCGTAACGACCGAAAGATCGAAACCTACGTGAACATTTGTCACGCCGGTCTTGACTACTGCCAGCGAGTTCTGAACGCACTCCAGACCAGTCTCGACGACAATCCGGAAATCATCTGGTGAACCGTTCGATAGCCGGTCCCCCAGCGAATCTCGGCCTCCGAACCAAACCGGATACAGCTGCCGCAAGGACGGTGTCTCAGATAGGTGGTCCGCTCATCGTCGCAGTGAGGGACCCCTATGCGTACGACCCCACGACAGCCACCGAAACGAAGAAGCCCACCGATATCCTCGATGGGCTTCTTCGTGGTGTCTCACACCTTCGGTCGGGCTGACAGGATTTGAACCTGCGACCCCTTGACCCCCAGTCAAGTGCGCTACCAAGCTGCGCCACAGCCCGCGAGTTCCGGAGAACTCAGGATCCCGGAGGACCCTCGCCCACGTCCGACCGGAGCGCGAGCGACCGGTCCAGCATAGCGGACGCCAGACCTCCTCCGCGCCACGGCGAGTCGGAGCGAGCAGCAACCAGAGCCACCGGAACGAGCACGCACGGTCACCCCGGCCGCGCCACCTCGCGCCGCACCACCTCGCGCCGCGCCGCCAACCACGGCAACCCGAGCCCGACGAGCAACCCTCCGGCCCCGTCCGCCGCCAGGTCGCCGATCGTGTCGTCGTACCCGACGTAGATCGCCGAGTCGACGAAGTTGTGCCCGAGCCACTCCCCCATCTCCCACGCGGCCCCGATGGCGAGTCCCGCACACAGTCCGAGGATCGCGACGACCACCCGCCGCTCCCCGTCCGGCGCCGGCACCGCGCGCAGGTCAGCGCCGATGACGTAGAGCACGGCGGCGAGCAGCCCCGTGAGCACGACGTGCATGAACTTGTCCCACAGGAACACGCTCGTGTACCACTCGAGCACGCTCGACCAGCCCGCGAGGAGCACGAGCACGCACACCGCCAGGTCGAACGCGGGCCTCAGCCCGAGCATCCGCGGCACCACGACTCCGAGCAACGACAGCGCCATCACCGGCAGGGCGGTGCCACCCCACCCGATGCTCGCGACGACCAGGCTCACGAGCGTCAGGGCACGCACCACGTCGGCCACCAGGAACTTCGGGCGCAGGAACGTCGGCCCGAGCGCCCGGATCACGACGCCCACCGCACGACCGCGTGCACGGCCGCGTGGTCGGAGGGCCACACGCCGCCCGGCCGCCGGTTCGACACGGCCACCCGGTCGACGGTCGCGTCCGGCGTCACCAGCACGCCGTCGATGCGCCGGCCACCGACACGCGGACTCGCGTAGTGCGGGTACGTCCCGTACGGCTCGCCCACCTGCCTGGAGGCCCGTCCCCAGCTGTCGACGACACCAGCGTCCGCCAGTGCTCGCCATGGTGCGGACCCTGCCGCGCTGTTCCAGTCGGCCATCACGACGGCGGGCAGGCCGCGCTGTCGCACGATCCGGCCGAGGAGTTCGGCGGACCGCAGTCGGGCCCACGGCGATGCGACGTCGAGGTGCGTCGCGATGGCCAGGAACCGGACGCCGGTCGCGCGGTCGTCGACGACGGCCCCGACGGCGTGCCGGGGGAAGGACGTGACCCACGAGCGGGATCCCGGACGGCTCGGTGTGCGGGACAGCGCCCACGTGCGTCGCTCGACGACGTCGAGGCGGGAGCGGTCCAGGAAGAGCCCGACCTGCTCCCCACTGCCGCGCGCGCCGCGCCCGACCAGGACGGGCTCCCAACCCGACCCGAGGCCGGCCGTGAGGTCGTCTGCCTGCGTGGGGAGGGCCTCCTGGACGGCGAGGACGGTGGGCGCTTCGGACGTGACGAGCGCGGTGATGGCATCGCGGCGACGCTCCCAGGCGTCCGGGTGTGCGGACGGTCGCGGCACGCGGCGCCGCACGTTGAGGGTCATGCAGTGGACCTCGGGCGACCGGACGGCTCCGATGAGCGGGTGGTCGTCGGGGTGGTGGGGCATGCCTCCCTTCTACGAGACGACACCCGTCGGATTCCCAGGGACCTCTCCGCGTGGCTCGTAGGGTGGCCCGATGCGTTCTCGTTCCACCCCTCGTGTCCTCGTCGCGATCGCCGTCTCCGGACTGCTGCTCGGAGCCGCCGGGTGTACGTCGAGTGGGCCGGACACGAGCCGCCCGACCCTCGCGAAGGCCACGGCGGGGACGGTCACGGTCGCCGACGCCTCCGACGCTGCGGCACGGTCGGTGCGGGTGAGCACGGCCCTGTTCGCGAGTGCTCCCGGCGCGATCGTGGCGACGGCCGGCGATGCCGACGCGATCTCCGATGCAGCGAAGGCCGCGGCGAGCGCCCACGTTCCGGTGCTGCTGACCGCGAAGGACGAGCAGGACACGAAGGGCGGCGCTGCCGTCGCCCGCGAGCTCGATCGGCTCGGGGCTGATTGGTACCAGGCCGAGGGCGACGTGTCGGTCGACACGGACGTCGAACAGCGGAAGGCGCCTGAGGGCGGCGACGCGCCGGAGTCGACCCGGGCCTCCCGGCAGGCCACCGTGGTGGTGGCGGACGCGAGCGCGGACGCTGCGGCCGTGGCGACCGCGAAGGCCGCCGGTGCGGAGGTGGTGACCATGCCGGAGGGCGTGACCGACCCGGCTGCCGCACCCGACGTGGTGACGGCGCTGCACGAGCGGAGGCAGCACCAGACGGTCCTGGTCGGTGCGGCGTTCGACGCGCTGCAGGACCCGGAGTGGACGGTACGGGCGGCCGAGGGCGGCTTCCAGCTGCGGAACGGCGGCCAGCGGCCGTTCGACGGGCACCGCTACGTGGCGCTCTACGGGGCTCCCGGCGCGCCGGCGCTGGGCGTGCTCGGCGAACAGGGGCCGGAGGCCACCGTCCAGCGCGCCGAGCAGGTCGCGAAGCCGTACCGGGCCGAGTCCGACGAGCTGGTGACGCCCGCGATGGAGGTCATCGCGACCGTCGCCGCGGGTGACGCCGGAGCGGACGGCGACTACTCGACCGAGCTGCCGGTGTCGACGCTCGAGCCCTACGTGGACGCCGCGCACGACGCCGACATGCCCGTGATCATCGACCTGCAGCCGGGCCGCTCGGACTTCCTGTCGCAGGCGAAGCAGTACGAGTCGCTGCTGAAGAAGCCCGGGGTGTGGCTCGCGCTCGACCCGGAGTGGCGGCTGACGAAGGACCAGGTGCCGCTCGAGCAGATCGGCAGCGTGTCCGCGTCCGAGGTGAACGAGGTGTCCTCGTGGCTCGCATCGCTCGTCAAGGACGAGGGGCTGCCGCCGAAGGCCCTCGTGCTGCACCAGTTCCGGCTCTCAATGATCCAGGACCGTGACGCCCTGAAGACCCATCCGGAACTCGACATGCTCGTGCACGTCGACGGGCAGGGGTCGCAGCCGGACAAGCAAGCGACCTGGAAGGCGCTGCACGAGGGCGCTCCCGAGGGCCTGCACTGGGGCTGGAAGAACTTCTACGACGAAGACACGCCCATGCTGACGCCCGGGCAGACGATGGCCGACGTGCATCCGACGCCGTCGTTGGTCACCTACCAGTAAGGCGGTTCCGTCGCGTTGTCCACAGACTGGAGGCGCGGCCCGCGTTTCGTCGGTTGCTCCTGACAGCATGGGGGCATGGACACCCCCACCGCCGCTCCGTCTGTCGTCTCGCCTTCTGCGGACATCGCCGCCGAGGCACAGCAGGCGCTCGCTGCGCTCACGGGGCGCCCCGACGCGGTCTTCCACCCCGGCCAGCTCGAGGCGATCTCCGCCCTGGTCGAGCACCGGCAGCGTGCCCTCGTCGTGCAGCGCACCGGGTGGGGCAAGTCGGCGGTGTACTTCCTCGCGACCCTGCTGCTCCGACGCCGTGGTGGCGGCCCGACCGTCCTGGTGTCGCCGCTGCTCGCCCTGATGCGCGACCAGGTGGCAGCGGCTGCCCGGGCGGGGGTCCGTGCGGTGTCGATCAACTCGGCGAACGCGCACGAGTGGGGCGAGACCCAGGCCGCGCTCGCCCGAGACGAGGTCGACGTGCTCCTCGTCTCCCCCGAACGCCTGAACAACCCGAAGTTCCGCGACGAGCAGATGCCGACCCTGATCGCCCGGATGGGCATGCTCGTGGTCGACGAGGCGCACTGCATCTCGGACTGGGGCCACGACTTCCGACCGGACTACCGCCGGTTGGCCGAGCTCATCCGGTCCCTCCCCCACGGCGTCCCGGTCCTGGCGACCACCGCGACCGCGAACGAGCGCGTGGTCGAGGACGTCGCCGAGCAGCTCACCGCCGGCCCGGCCGACCCGGTGTTCACGATCCGCGGGTCGCTCGCCCGGGCATCGCTGCGCTTGGGCGTGCTCACGCTGCCCGACGCCCGGCAGCGGCTCGGCTGGCTGCTCGCGCACCTCGGCGACCTGCCCGGCAGCGGCATCATCTACACGCTCACGGTCTCGGCGGCCGAGGACATCGCTCGCCTGCTCCGCGACAACGGGTACGCCGTCCGGGCCTACACGGGGCGCACCGACACCGACGAGCGGGAGCAGCTCGAGCAACAGCTCAAGGGCAACGAGCTGAAGGCCCTGGTCGCCACGAGTGCGCTTGGCATGGGGTTCGACAAGCCGGACCTCGGGTTCGTCGTGCACGTGGGCGCGCCCTCGTCGCCTGTCGCCTACTACCAGCAGATCGGTCGTGCGGGTCGTGCCACCGACAACGCCGACGTGCTGCTGTTGCCCGGTCGTGAGGACCGCGAGATCTGGCAGTACTTCGCGAGCGCGTCGATGCCGACCGAGGCCCGGGCCTCCGCCGTGCTCGGCGCCCTGTCCACCGACACCGCGATGTCGACGGTCGCGCTCGAGGGTCTTGTCGACATCAAGCGCTCCACCCTCGAACTCCTGCTCAAGGTGCTCGACGTCGACGGGGCGGTTCGACGCGTCACCGGCGGCTGGGTCTCCACCGGGCAGCCGTGGAAGTACGACGCTCCGCGGTACGAGCGTGTCGCCGCGGCGCGTTCCGCCGAGGCCGCCTCGATGCTCGACTACGAGTCCACCTCGGCGTGCCGCATGCAGCTCTTGCAGCAGGACCTCGACGACCCGTCGGCGGAGCCCTGCGGCCGGTGCGACAACTGCGCCGGGGCGTGGTTCCCGACCGCGGTCTCCGACACGGACTCGTCCGGTGCGGCTGCCGCGCTCGACAAGGTCGGTGTCGAGATCGCCCCGCGTGCCCAGTGGCCGTCGGGCATGTCGTCGCTCGGAGTCTCGGTACGGGGCAAGATCGGCGCCGACGAGCTCGTGCAGCCCGGCCGTGCAGTGGCTCGTCTGACCGACCTCGGTTGGGGTGGACCGCTGCGTGCACTGTTCTCGCCGTCCACGCCCGATGCCCCGATCTCCCGCGAGCTCGTCGACGGCTGTGTCCGGGCGCTCAAGGACTGGCCGTGGGAGACCCGGCCGACCGGGGTCGTGGCGATGTCCTCGCGGTCGCGGCCGCAGCTCGTGGGGTCACTCGCCCAGGCGCTGTCGACGATCGGGCGGCTGCAGTTCCTCGGCACGCTCGACCGGAACGGCGGCACACCCCGCGGCGACGGTGCGACGAACAGCGCGTACCGGTTGTCCGGCGTGTGGGACACCTTCGTGGTGGATTCGTCGCTCGCCGCTGCCTTGCAGTCCCACGACGGCCCGGTGCTGCTCGTCGACGACCTGGTCGACAGCCGGTGGACGATGACCGTCGCGGGCCGCGAACTCCGGCGTGCCGGGGCCGCCGCCGTGCTGCCCTTCGCGCTGGCCACCGTCGCGTAGCGCTGCGCCGCCCGCCGCCGCACCCGTTCCGCGACAGCCCACGAGTCGATCGACGCGTGGTCTGTCGCAAGGGTGGTGCGGGCGCCGGAGCCGGCGGTCGACGGGGCTAGCGGCGGGCGGGCTTGGGGAACGTGGCGCGCATGTGGTCGGTGGTGAGCACGTCGCCGATGCCGATCATGAGCAGTGAGAACACGATCTGCTCGATCACCATCCAGAACGGGTACAGCCCGGGGATCGCCGCCACGATGAGCGTCACGATCGGGAAGATCCGGCTGAACAACCGCACCCGCTGGTACGCCCAGTAGTACCCGAGCTGTGCCCGCCACGCGAACACGTAGAGCGTCAGGGTGATGAGCAGCACGACCGTCGCCCGGAACCACACCGCCCACGGCACGGTCTCCCCCGCGCGCGTCAGCAGCACGGCCACGACGATGGCCGCGAGTCCGACGATCGTCTCCGCGACGAGCAGCCACCGGATCCACCGGAACGAGCGCACGGTGTCGGGGTGCTCGAGCATGTCCTGACGGATGACGTACCCGCCCTGGCGACCTCCGGCCAGCCGGTCGAGCCGCAGCCGGCACCACAGACGGTCGGCGAGGCCACCGAGTCCGTCGTTGCGCTGCGTCACCAGTACATCGTGCCGCATCGAGCGACCGCCGGCGTACCGCGCTGTCGCCGACCCCAACCCCGACCCCGACCCCGAACGACGTCCTCGAGGTCGCACGACGTCGACGAGGTCGTTCCGGGTCGGCGCAGGGCTCCCCAGCCGGCTCAGTCGCTCGGAACGAGCGCCGCGCCACCGAGCACGGTGCCGGTCGCCGCGTTGAGCAGGACGAGGGAGCGGACCTCGTCGGGCAGGGTCCACGGGTCGCTCAGCACGACGGTCAGCCCCTGCTCGACGCCGGCGGCCTGGAAGACGTCGAAGGACTCCCCCGCCGGCGTCCACTCCGGTTCCTTGCCTCCGGTGACGGTCCCACCGGACAACACGACGTCGACTGGGCCGCTCGTGCCCGTCTTCAGGTGCGAGATGTCCACCGCGAGGGTGGCGTCACCCGTGTTCCCCGCGATGTGGACGTGGCCAGAGGCAGCGGCGCCGTCGATGCCGACGATGTCCCCGGAGACCGGCGGGACACGGCGCCACCACGGCTCGATCGGCGACGAATCGACGGGTTGCACGGCCGGGGACGCCTCGGGCAGGGGCACGCCGAGGCCGTTCGAGGGTCGCAGGACCTCCGCGGGCGACTGCGCGGGCTCGGGCACGGGGGCAGCGCGTTCGGAGCGGGTGACTGCGTCGTCCTCGGAGGGTGCGTGCGAGACCGTCCAGAGCGACACCGAGCCGACGACGACCACGGCGACGAGGGCACCCACCAGGGCGAGCCGACGTCGATCCGTTCCCCACCGCCCGATGCGCACGGTCCCATGATGCCGCGCCGACGCTGCGGACGTGCTCCGGGCCTCCTGGCCGAACGCGAACGCGAACGCACAACGCGCCCCGTGCAGACGGGACGCGTTGTGTGTGACGGAGCTGCGACTCAGCGCTTCCGGCGCTCGCGCACGCGCATGTTGACGTTGATCGGGGTGCCGGAGAAGCCCCAGACCTCGCGGAGTCGACGGGTGATGAACCGTCGGTACTGCGGGTCGAGGAACGCCGACGTGAAGAGCACGAACGTCGGCGGCTGGCTCGACGCCTGGGTCCCGAACAGGATGCGGGGCTGCTTGCCGCCGCGCACGGGGTGGGGGTGCTCCTGGACGAGCTCGGCGATGAAGGCGTTGACCTTGCCCGTCGGGATGCGGGTGTCCCACGACGCGAGGGCCGTCTCGAGCGCCGGCACGAGCTTCTCGAGGTGACGGCCGGTGCGGGCGGAGATGTTCACGCGCGGGGCCCAGGCGACGTGCGCCAGGTCCTGCTCGATCTCGCGCTCGAGGTAGCGGCGGCGTTCGTCGTCGAGCAGGTCCCACTTGTTGTAGGCCAGGACGAGCGCACGGCCCGACTCGAGCACCAGGTCGATGATGCGCAGGTCCTGCACGGAGACGGGCTCGGTGACGTCGAGGACGACGACGGCGACCTCTGCCTTCTCGAGCGCGGCGGTGGTGCGGAGCGAGGCGTAGAAGTCGGCGCCCTGCTGCATGTGGACGCGCTTCCGGATGCCGGCGGTGTCGACGAAGCGCCACACCTTGCCGCCGAGCTCGATCTGCTCGTCCACCGGGTCGCGGGTGGTGCCGGCGATGTCGTTCACGACGACGCGCTCTTCACCGGCGGCCTTGTTGAGCAGCGAGCTCTTGCCGACGTTCGGGCGGCCGAGGATGGCCACGCGACGGGGGCCACCGACCTCCTGCTTGGCGACGGCCGAGGTGTCGGGCAGCGTCTTGACGATCAGGTCGAGCAGGTCCGCGACGCCACGGCCGTGCAGGGCCGACACGGGGTGCGGCTCGCCGAGCCCCAGGTTCCAGAGCTCGTAGGCGTCGAGTTCGCGGCGCTCGTCGTCGGCCTTGTTCGCGACGACGATGACGGGGCGGTCGGTGCCGCGGAGCATCTTGACGACGTGCTCGTCGGTGGCGGTGATCCCGACCGTGACGTCGACGACGAACAGCACGGCGTCGGCGAGGTCGATCGCGACCTCGGCCTGCGCGGCGACCGAGGCGTTGATGCCCTCGGCGCCGGGCTCCCAGCCGCCGGTGTCGACGAGCGTGAAGCGCTTGTCGTTCCAGTCGGCCTTGTAGCTGACGCGGTCACGCGTGACGCCGGGGACGTCCTGCACGACGGCCTCACGACGACCGAGGATGCGGTTGACGAGCGCGGACTTGCCGACGTTCGGGCGGCCGACGATCGCGAGCACCGGGTAGGCGGGCAGGTAGTGGACGCCGTCCTCGCCGACCTGACCGGCCTCGAGCAGGGCGAGGTCGTCGTCCTCGAGGTCGTACTCCTCGAGTCCGGCGCGGAGCGCGGTCGCGCGCTGCTCGGCCTCGGCCTCGTCGAGTCCGGCGAGCCGCTCGCCGAGGGCGTCGTCGTACTGGGGGAAGTCGTCGTTGTCCGGGTTGTCCAACTGAGCCATGGTGGGTTCCTCGCGAGCGGCCGGAGCCGCGGTGTCGGTGGCCGTTCCCGGCCGGGCCGGAGATCCGGCCGTGGTGTGACCAGGCGGCCGAAGCCGTCCGGTCGTGCGTCAGTGCGTGGCCGCGCGGGCCAGGTCGACGACCGCCTGCACGGTCTGGTCGAAGTCGAGGTCGGTGGAGTCGAGCGTCGTGACGCCGTCTGCGGCGTTCATGAAGTCGACGACCTTCGCGTCCGCCGCGTCTCGACGAGCGAGTGCGGCGGAGGTCTCTGCGGCCGACTGGGTCGTGACCTCCGCCGAGCGCCGGGCCATTCTAACGGACTCGTCGGCCGTCAGCAGGATCCGGACCTCGGCGTCGGGTGCGACCACCGTGGTGATGTCCCGACCCTCGGTGATGATGCCCGGTGCGTCGGTCTTCCGCATGACGTTCCGGAACAGCTGCACGAGCCGGTTTCGGACGTCGGGGAGCTTCGCGATGTGGGCCACCGCGCCCGTCACGTCCGGGGTGCGGATCGCGTCGGTGACGTCGGTCTCCCCCACGCGCACGTAGTAGTCGTCGGGGTCGGTGCCGATGGCGTAGTCGAAGGTGTCCCAGCTCGCCAGGATCGCCGCCGCGTCGTCGAGGTCGACCCGCTGCTGCAGGGCGTGCCAGGCGAGGGCGCGGTAGGCGGCGCCGGTGTCCTGGTAGCCGTAGCCGAGGGCCCGGGCGGCCGCGCGGGAGACGCTCGACTTGCCACTGCCCGCTGGGCCGTCGACGGCGATGACGATCTTCGCGACGTAGGCGCCGTCGGTCAGACCGGCCGGTACCGGGGCGCTGGTCGAACCGGGCTCGCCGCCGGGCTCGCCGAGGCCGCCGGCCGGACCGCCGAGCGGGCCGCCGTCCGCGCCACCGCGGGCGCCGTCACCGGGGGTCGGGGTCGGCAGACCGGAGTCCGGACCGTCCGGCCCGCCGGTCACGCCGGAGTCGGCGGTCACACCGGAGTCGTTCGTCGCTGCGTTCGTGTCGTTCAGGCCCATGCTGCTGCGATCCTCCATCCGCGACCCTCGAGTTCCTCGACGAGTCGCTGTTCCTGCTCGGGCAGGACCGACACCTCGACGATGCCGATCTGCGCGCCCGGTGAGTGCTCGAGGCGCATGTCCTCGAGGTTGATGCCGATCTCCCCGATGAACGTCAGGAGGGCGGCGATCTGCCCGGGGGTGTCGTCGACGAGGACGACCACCTGGGCGAAGCGCTTGGTGGTGCCGTGCTTGCCGGGCAGCCGTTCGACCCCACGGTTGCCGGCGGCGATCGTCTCGGCCAGGGTCCGCGGTGACCCGGCAGCGGCGGGGTCGTCGAGCGCCCCGATCACGCCGCTCAGCTCGTCGCGCAGGTCGGACAGCACCCGCCGCACGTTGGCCGCGTTCGCGCCGATGATCTGCACCCACAGGCCGGGGTCGCTCGCGGCGACACGGGTGACGTCGCGGACGCCACCGCCCGCCAGGCCGAGGGAGCCGTCCGGGGCGTCACGCAGCCGTGAGGCCATCAACGTCGAAACGAGCTGCGGCACGTGCGAGACGTAGGCCACGGCCAGGTCGTGCGACGCCGGGTCCATCGGCACGACGGTCGCACCGACGTCGAGCGCGAGGTCTTCGACCACGGCGGCGCGCTGGTAGCTGATGGCGTCGTGCCCGGCGATCACCCACGGGCTGCCGACGAACAGGTCGGCGCGGGCGGCGCTCGGTCCGCTGCGTTCACGTCCGGCCATCGGGTGCGACCCGATGTAGCGGGTGACGTCCGCGCCGGCTGCCACGAGCTCGGTCAACGGTCCGGCCTTGACGCTCGCGACGTCGGTCACGATGGCGTCCGGGTACGCGGACAGTTCGCGGGCGACGACGGTCGCCACGACGTCCGGCGGGACCGCGACCACCACGAGTTCCGGCTGGTCACCGGGTTCGGGCCGCCGGCCGGCCCCGTAGTCGACGGCGAGCGCCAACGCGCCGGGTGAGACGTCGTCGAGGACGACGTCGACCCCCTTCTCGCGCAGCGCGAGACCGATCGAGGTGCCGAGGAGCCCGGTGCCGACGACCCGCACCGGGCCGCGCACGCGGCGGTCGATGTCGGGTGGGCTCAGGTCGGTCACCGGGCAAGCCTACCGACCGACACCCGGGCATCGGTCGACGCCCGGGTGGCGGTCACGGCCCGGGTGGCGGTCACGGCCCGAGGGCCGGTCGCAGGCCGGTCGCGGTCAGTCCGCGGTCTCGTCGTCCCACTCGTCGTCGTCGCCCTGGTCGAGGGCGACGTCGCGGTCGTCACGAGCGGAGGGCTTCGCGTCGCGGACGGTGCCGAGCAGCTTCCCGACCTCGACCGTGCCCAGCTCGCGCATCTTGCCCGGCGGCAGGCTGCCGAGGTGCAGCGGCCCGAACGAGCGGCGGACGAGTTCGAGGACCGGGTGGTCGACGGCCTCGAGCATGCGACGGACGATCCGGTTGCGGCCGGAGTGCAGCGTGATCTCGACGAGCGACTCACCCCGCGAGGACTCGAGCAACCGCACCTTGTCGGCCTTGATCGGACCGTCCTCGAGCTCGACGCCCTCGGTCAGACGCTGGACCACGGCGGGGTTCACGTTGCCGTGCACCTTCGCGATGTAGGTCTTCTGCACGCCGAACGACGGGTGCGCGAGCACGTGCGCCAGGTCGCCGTCGTTCGTCAGGACGAGCAGCCCGGAGGTCTCGGTGTCCAGGCGACCGACGTTGAACAGCCGCTCCTCGTAGCGGTCCACGAACTCGGTCAGGTCGCGGCGACCGCGCTCGTCCTGCAGGCTCGAGACGACACCGGTCGGCTTGTTCAGCACGATGTACCGCCGCGAGGAGTCGATCTGCACCGGCACGCCGTCGACCGAGATCGCGTCCGTCGCGGGGTCGACACGACGCCCGAGGGCGTCCACCACCTGCCCGTTGACCGTCACGCGGCCCTCGACGATCAGGTTCTCCGCGACGCGACGAGATGCCACGCCCGCAGCGGCGATCACCTTCTGCAGGCGCTCCCCCTCTGCCTGGAGGCCCGGCTCGGCCCCGGCAGACGTCGTCCCGTCCGCCGCGTCCCAGTCCTCGATGATCGGGCGTTCGGGCGTGCCCTCCACCGGAGCACCGTGGCTGTCGCGCTCACCGCTCGGCTTCGGCGTGGTGCGGTTGCCCGCGCTGTTGCCGCCCTTGCCGGGGCGGTCGCTGTTGCGGACGCTCGTGGTTCCGCCGACGTAGCGGCGGCCGTTGTGCCAGACGCGGCTCTGCTGGCCGTCGGGACCGCGGCGGTCCTCGCGGCTGTCGCGGTTGTCGCGAGGTGCCGAGCTGCGGTCGTCACGGCCGCGGTAGCCACCACGGTCGTCACGGGGAGCTGCGCTGCGGTCATCGCGGCCGCGGTAGCCACCACGGTCGTCACGGTTGTCGCGGGGTGCCGAGGTGCGGTCGTCGCGGCCGCGGTACCCACCACGGTCGTCACGCGGAGCCGAGTTCCCGCGGTACCCACCACGGTCGTCACGCGGGGCCGAGCTGCGGTCATCGCGCCCGCGGTAGCCACCACGGTCGTCACGCGGGGCCGAGCTGCGGTCATCGCGACCCCGGTACCCACCACGGTCGTCGCGCGGCGCGGGGCTGCGGTCGTCGCGACCCCGGTACCCACCACGGTCATCACGCGGAGCCGAGTTGCCCCGGTAGCCACCACGGTCGTCGCGCGGGGCCGAGCTGCGGTCATCGCGACCCCGGTAGCCACCACGATCGTCACGCGGCGCGGAGTTCCCGCGGTAGCCACCGCGGTCATCGCGCGGAGCCGAGCTGCGGTCATCGCGACCCCGGTAGCCACCACGGTCATCGCGCGGCGCGGAGTTCCCGCGGTAGCCGCCACGGTCGCCGCCGCCGGCACGGTCGTCACGGCCTCGGTACCCACCGCGGTCGTCACGCGGAGCCGAGTTGCCCCGGTACCCGCCACGGTCGTCGCGCGGAGCCGAGCTGCGGTCGTCACGGCCGCGGTACCCACCACGGTCATCACGCGGCGCGGAACTACGGTCATCGCGACCCCGGTACCCACCACGGTCGCCACCGCGGTCGTCGCGCGACTGGTAGCCGCCACGACGGTCGTCGTCACGCGGCGGACGTGCGCCCCCGCGGTCGTCGCGACCGTACCCGCCGGAGCGGCCACCGGCACTGGAGCCGGCCCCGCCGCGGCCGGGAGCCGAACGCCCGGGGCGATCCGGGCCTCCTGAGCGTCCGTTGCGGTCGTCTCGGTCTCGGGGCGCGCCGCGCCCCCGGTCGTCAAACCCGGCCATCGGGGATCCCTTCGTTCTGCCCGAAGCCGTCCGCACCGTCGTCCAGGAGGGGCGAGATGAGCGGCAGCTCGTCGAGCGAGTTGATGCCGAGCTGCTGCAGGAGCAGATCGGACGTGACGTAGTTGATGGCGCCGGTCTCGGAGTCGGTGAACGACTCCTCGATGAGACCGCGCGCGACCAGCGTTCGGACGACGCCGTCGACGTTGACGGCGCGGATCGACGCGATCTGGGATCGCGTGATCGGTTGCTTGTAGGCGACGACCGCGAGGGTCTCGAGTGCGGCCTGCGACAGGCGCGAGGGACGCTCGGCCTCGACGAACTGCTCGACGACGGCGTCCAGGTCCTGGCGGACGTAGAAGCGCCAGCCGCCGCCGACCTCGCGGAGTTCGAACCCGCGGCGGGTGGTGCCGTCGACGCCGTCGAAGTCCGCGACGAGGCGTTCGACGGCCTGGCGGACGGCGGGGACGGGGGCGTTCACGGCGGCGCCGAGCGCGACGAGCGACTGGGGCTCGTCCGCGATCATCAGGATCGCCTCGAGCTGGCGGTCGATCGGGATCGCCGGGTGCGCCTGCGGGGCGCGGTCGTGCTCGTGCTCGTGGTCGTGCTCGGCGCGCGCGTGGATCTCGTGCTCGATCGCGCGGGCGTCGGCCATCTCGTCGGCGCCGCCGGGTTCGGCGCTGGACGTGTCGTGCACGTCATCCGTCATAGTCGGCTCCCAGGTTGGCGAGGCTCTCGTCGGACCAGTCCTCGGCGGTCCATCGGAGCGTGAGTTCCCCGAGCGGCTCGAGTTGTTCGAACGAGATCGATGCGTTCCGGTACAGCTCCAGGATCGCGAGGAAGCGAGCCACCACGATACCCGTCTGGTCGACACCCGCGACCAGTTCGCGGAACGAGACCCCCTCGCCGTCGCGTGTCCGCAGGATCGAGACGACGATCGCGGCCTGTTCGCGGATGCTGATGAGCGGCGCGTGCAGGTGGTCGAGTCCGACCGTCGGGATCTCCCGCGGGGCGAACGCCAGCGCTGCCAGTGCGGCGAAGTCCTGCACCGAGAGCGTCCACACGAGCTCGGGCGTGCGGGCGCGGAACCGCTCCTCGAGCCGGACGCTCCGGACGTGCCGACGCGACTCCACACCCCAGCGTTCGCCGAACCAGTCGGCGGCCTGCTTGAACGCCCGGTACTGCAGCAGCCGCGCGAACAGCAGGTCTCGGGCTTCGAGCAGGGCGACGTCCTCGGCATCGACGAGCTCACCCTGCGGCAGCAGCCCGACGATCTTCAGGTCGAGCAAGGTGGCGGCGACGACGAGGAACTCGCTCGCCTCGTCGAGTTCGTCCGCCGACTCGGCCTGACGCACGTACTGGATGAACTCGCCAGTGACCGCGCCGAGCGAGACCTCGGTGATGTCGAGCTCATGCTTCGTGATGAGCGACAGCAGGAGGTCGAACGGGCCGTCGAAGTTGGTGAGTCGGACCCGGAACCCCGACTCAGGCGACGGCGCCACGCTGGACGAGCTCTCGTGCGAGCTGCCGGTAGGCGTGGGCGGCGGCGTGGTCCGGCGCCGTCTGGGTGATCGGTCGAGCGGAGACCGTGGCGTCCGGGAACTTCACGGTCCGCCCGATGACGGTGTCGAGGACCCGGTCGTCGAAGGTGTCGACGACGCGCTCCATGACCTCGCGCGAGTGCAGGGTGCGCGAGTCGTACATGGTGGGCAGGATGCCGTCGAGCGTCAGCGCCGGGTTGAGGCGGTCGCGCACCTTGTCGATCGTCTCGATGAGCAGGGCGACACCGCGCAGGGCGAAGAACTCGCACTCGAGCGGAATGAGCACCCCGTGCGCCGCGGTCAGGGCGTTGACGGTGAGCAGGCCGAGCGACGGCTGGCAGTCGACCAGGATCACGTCGTAGTCGTTCGCGACCTTGCGCAGCACGCTCGCCAGGATCTGCTCGCGGGCGACCTCGTTGACCAGGTGCACCTCGGCCGCGGACAGGTCGATGTTCGCCGGGATCACGTCGAGCCCCGGAGTGTTCGTCGGCTGGATGACCTGGATCGGGTCCTTCACGGCGCCCATCAGCAGGTCGTAGACGGTGTGGATGTCGTGCGTGCGGACACCGAGGCCCGCAGAGAGCGCACCCTGCGGGTCGAAGTCGACGGCCAGGACCTTGCGGCCGTACTCCGCCAGGGCTGCACCGAGGTTGATCGCCGTGGTGGTCTTGCCGACGCCGCCCTTCTGGTTGCAGAGAGCGATGATGCGCGCGGGGCCGGTGCTGTCGAGTTCCTCGGGCACGGGGAACTCCCGGACAGGACGACCCGTCGGACCGATGGAGGTCGCGCCGGTGGGGTTGGTCGTCGGGTTCGTGCTCACCCGGCCATCGTACCGGCGACGCCGGCCGGCCCGGGGCCGCACCGCCGCGCACGGCCGGGTCTGCGTTGCTCGTGGCCGGGTGCGTGGCCGACGCGGTCGCCGCTCAGGCTGCCCGCAGGGCCACGCGCATGCTGTCGACGCGCTCGGCGATGACGGCGTCCGTCGACCACCGCTGCTGCAGGCGTCCGACGAGCTCGCCGACCTGCTCGCGGTCGAGCCCGGGGTGCAACACCAGTCCGACGGTCAGCTCCGGGCCGGCGAAGCGTCCGACCGGGTCACC
Source organism: Curtobacterium sp. NPDC089991 (assembly GCF_044748425.1). Taxonomy (NCBI): domain Bacteria; kingdom Bacillati; phylum Actinomycetota; class Actinomycetes; order Micrococcales; family Microbacteriaceae; genus Curtobacterium; species Curtobacterium sp. NPDC089991. The sequence goes on along the minus strand of NZ_JBIVGB010000003.1, from coordinate 547,144 downwards.
GGGGGTCAGTTCGACACGGGCGACGCTGCGCTCCCCCACGACCGAGTCGGCGAACGCCTGGGCGACCTCGGGGTCCTCGAAGCACGGGGTCCACGGCAGGTCCTGGCCGAGCGCCCACACCGCGGGACGGCGCAGCACGAACTCGGTGGCCGACTTCGGGTCGAGCACGACGAGCTGCGTCTCCTCGCTCGCCGCGGCCATCGCCACCCGGCGTGACTCGACGGGCACGGGCCGGGCATCGGCGTCCCAGACGTGCATTGCTTCGACCGAGGTGAACGCGGGTATCACGCTCCGCCCGTCCGGCCCGGCGACCGTCACGATCGAGAGCTCCTGGGTCTTGTCCACGAGCTTGCCGGCGTCGGTCTCGCCGAGGTCGCCGGCCTCGGCGATGAGCGGGATGAGCAGCCGGGCGGTGCGCAGTGCATGGACGACCGCCGCCTGCGATGCACCGGCGGCCACGCCTGCGATCGCCGCGGTCAGCGCCGGGTCGGCCAGACCGTCGTCGTCGGCGAACGCGGTGTCGTGATGGTCGAACGTGCGGCCTTCCCACGTGAAACCGGCCGAGTCCGCCGCGCCACCCGGGGTGTGTGCGTCGTCGGGACCGGTTGCCGCGTCCGGACCGGTTCCGCGCCCGTTCGAGATCCCCGCCACGCCGCTACTCCGAGGCGATGTCGAGTGCGGCCGGCAGCGTGAACGCCCCGGAGTACAACGCCTTACCGATGATCGCGCCCTCGAGCCCGAACGGCACGAGCTCGCGCAGCGCCCGCAGGTCGTCGAGCGTCGAGATCCCACCAGAGGCCACGACGGGCTGGTCGGTCCGGTCGCACACCTGGCGCAGCAGCTCGACGTTCGGGCCCTGCAGCGTGCCGTCCTTCGTGACGTCAGTGACGACGTACCGGGCGCAGCCCGCGGCCTCGAGCCGGTCGAGGACCTCCCACAGGTCGCCGGCGTCCTCGGTCCAACCGCGGCTGGCGAGGGTCGTGCCACGCACGTCGAGCCCGACGGCGATCTGCTCGCCGTACTCGCCGATCACCCGAGCGGCCCAGTCCGGGTTCTCGAGCGCCGCCGTGCCGAGGTTGACCCGGGCAGCGCCGGTGGCCAGCGCGGCCTCGAGCGAGGCGTCGTCGCGGATGCCACCCGACAGCTCGACCGAGACGCCGTCGACCTCGCGGATCGCGTGCGCGATGACCTTGCGGTTGTCGCCCCGACCGAACGCTGCGTCGAGGTCCACCAGGTGGATCCACTCGGCGCCCTGGTCACGCCAGGTGCGCGCGGCGGCGACGGGGTCGCCGTAGCCGGTCTCGCTCCCCGCCTCGCCCTGGGTCAACCGGACGGCCTGGCCGTCGACCACGTCGACGGCAGGCAGCAGGACGAGGGGCGAGGTGTCGGTGAGGTCGGTCATGGTCCTGTCGATTTCGTCACGGTGGAGAAGGTGCGGTGTTGTTCGGCCTGGAGGCCCGTGGCGCGTCCGGCGGCGCCGTCGCGCCCGTTGCGGGTCGGGTTCAGAGCGAGCGCACCCAGTTGGTCAGCAGGCGGATGCCCGGCTCGCCGGACTTCTCGGGGTGGAACTGGGTCGCGGTGAGCGGCCCGTTCTCGACCGCGGCGATGAAGCGCTGCCCGTGTTCGGCCCACGTCAGGCCGGGAGCACGGAACGGCCCGTAGGCGTCGAGGGGGAAGTCGGTCACGCCGTACGAGTGCACGAAGTAGAACCGCTCGTCGTGCAGCCCGTCGAACAGCACGGAGTTCTCCGGTGCCTGGACGGTGTTCCAGCCCATGTGCGGCAGGACCTCGGCCTGGAGCTGCTCGACGGTGCCGGGCCACTGCCCGAGCCCCTCGACGTCGGCTCCGCGTTCGATGCCGCGGGAGAACAGCACCTGCATGCCGACGCAGATGCCCAGCACCGGACGGCCACCGGCCAGACGGTGGTCCACGATCTCGCCGCCCTGGACGCCCTCGAGCTGGTCGATGACCGCGGCGAACGCCCCGACCCCGGGCACGAGCAGGCCGTCGGCACGGAGCGCCGCCTGCTTGTCGGAGGTCAGCGTGACCTCGGCCCCTGCCCGCTCGAGTGCCTTGGCGGCGGAGTGGACGTTGCCCGACCCGTAGTCGAGGACGACGACGTTCGGCTTCGCGGTCACAGTGCGCCCTTGGTGGAGGGGATGCCGTCGACGCGCGGGTCGAGCTCGACCGCCTTGCGCATCGCACGCGCGAACGCCTTGAACTCGGCTTCCGCGATGTGGTGCGGGTCTCGGCCACCGAGCACACGGACGTGCACGGTGATGCCCGCGTTGAACGTGATCGCCTCGAACACGTGGCGGATCATCGACCCGGTGAAGTGACCGCCGATGCGGTGGAACTCGAACCCCTCAGGCTCACCCGAGTGCACGAGGAACGGACGCCCGGAGACGTCGACGACCGCCTGGGCCAGCGCTTCGTCGAGGGGCACGAGGGCGTCGCCGTAGCGGCCGATGCCGGACCGGTCGCCGAGGGCCTGCTTGAGCGCCTGCCCGAGCACGATGCCGGTGTCCTCGACCGTGTGGTGCACGTCGATGTCGGTGTCACCGGTCGACCGCACGCGCAGGTCGATGAGCGAGTGCTTGCTGAACGCGGTCAGCATGTGGTCGAAGAACGGCACGCTCGTCGAGATGTCGGACGAGCCGGTGCCGTCGAGGTCGAGCTCGAGTTCGACGCTCGATTCGCTCGTGCTGCGGCTGATCGAGGCGGTGCGCGCGGTCATGCCCCAACCCTAACCGGCGGCTGCTCGGCGGCGACCTGCCGCATGGCGTCGAGGAACGCGGTGGTCTCCTCTTCGGTGCCGGCACTCACCCGCAGGTGGTTCGGGATGCCGAGGTCGCGCACGATGACGTCCCGCTCGAGCAGCGACTCGAACGCAGCGTGCGGGTCGGCGACCCCACCGAACAGGACGAAGTTCGACCAGGTCTCGTACGTCCGGTAGCCCATGGCCTGCAGCTCGGTCACCATCCGGTCGCGCTGCTGCTTGATGTCGTCGACCATCGCGAGCATCTCGGGCGCGTGGCGCAGTGCGGCGACGGCGGCTGCCTGTGTCAGGACGGACAGGTGGTAGGGCAGTCGGACGAGGCGAACAGCGTCGATCACGGCGGGGTGTGCCGCCATGTAGCCGACCCGCGCACCGGCGAACGCGAACGCCTTGCTCATGGTCCGGGAGACCACGAGCCGCTCCCGCCCAGGCAGCAGCGTCAGGGCGCTCGGCACGTCGGCCGGCATGAACTCGGCGTAGGCCTCGTCCACCATCACGATGCCGTCGGTCGCGGCGTACGCGGCCTCGATCGTCTCGATCGGCAGCGGTGTGCCCGTGGGGTTGTTCGGCCCGCACAGGAACACGATGTCCGGTCGGTGCTGCTCGATCGCCGCCACGACGGTCTCGGGTGAGATGCGGAACTCGTCGTCGCGCTCCGCCGGGATCCAGGTCGTGCCGGTTCCGGACGCCAGGATCGAGTGCATCGAGTAGGTGGGCGGGAACCCGAGGACGGAACGCCCCGGGCCACCGAAGGCCTGCAACAGCTGCTGGAGCACCTCGTTCGAGCCGTTCGCCGCCCACAGCTGTTCTGCCGACAGGCCGTGGCCGAGGTACCCCGCCAGCGACTCGCGGAGCTCCGTGAACTCGCGGTCCGGGTAGCGGTTCACCGTCGCGAGCGCCTGTCGGATCGAGGCGACGATGTCGTCAGCCACGTCGTCCGGCACGGGATGCGTGTTCTCGTTGACGTTCAGCTGGACGCGGACGTGCTTCTGCGGAGCGCCGTAGGGGCTCTGACCGCGGAGGTCGTCTCGGATCGGGAGGTCTTCCAGCGTGAATGCCACCGATCCATCGTAGGCCGCTGTGGCCACCGGGCGACCAGCCGTCCGGACGGGACTGCCCTCGACCACTCGCGGCAGCTACTGGCCGGAGGTGTACTTCGTCGGGATGGCGATCTGCTCGCCGGCCTGCAGCCCGGAGCCGTCGAGAGCGTTGAGGCTGATGACGTCCTGCACGAAGTCGCGCGGGTCGGCGTTCGGCGCGGTGTCCTCGGCCAGCTGCCAGAGCGTCTCGCCCGGCTGGATCGTGACCGTGTCGAACTGCGTCCGGGTGCCACCAGCGGCGGCGTCACCGGCGGACGCCTGGCCGCCGTTCAGGACGAAGAAGGCGACGACGATGAGGAGGGGGAGCGCGGCGAGCGTCGTGAAGACGATGCGGCCGCGGCGCGTCAGGCGCAGGCGGACGCGCACGGCGGGGGCCGCGGTGCGCTGGATGTCAGCGATGGCGATGGTGCTCATGTCGTTCTTGCCTTCCCGTTCGGGTGAACCGAAGTCGTGTACCGAACATAGTTTCGAATCAGACGACGCACAAGTCCTGAGAGAGGATTTCTGCGGGGTTTTCTTGCGACACGCTCGAACAGGTGTTTGTCCGGGGTTGACCGGTCGGATACTGTTTCGATCGACTGGGACAAGTCAAACGGGGACCACCGACATTCCCGCCACGGCCGCTCAGCACCGACGAAAGCGAGACGACGTGGTGGACGAACTGCGGGGCCAGAAGCCGCTGACCGCGAAGCAGCAGACGATCCTCGACGCCATCCGCGCGTCCATCGCCTCGCGGGGCTACCCGCCGAGCATGCGCGAGATCGGCGACGCAGCCGGGCTCTCCTCGCTGTCGAGCGTGTCCCACCAGCTCGGCCAGCTCGAGCTCGGTGGCTGGATCCGCCGCGACCCGAACCGTCCCCGTGCGCTCGAGGTCCTGGTCGACGAGCCCACGCCGGACGTCACCGGGCCCGACGTCGACGCCACCACCCTCGTGCCGCTGGTCGGCCGGATCGCCGCCGGTGTCCCGATCACGGCGGAGCAGCACGTCGACGAGATCGTCCCGCTGCCCCGGCAGCTCGTCGGCTCGGGCGACCTCTTCATGCTCAAGGTCGTCGGCGAGTCGATGATCGACGCCGCGATCTGCGACGGCGACTGGGTGGTCGTCCGTGCGCAGCAGACCGCCGAGAACGGTGACATCGTCGCCGCGATGCTCGACGAAGAGGCGACCGTCAAGGTCTTCCGCCAGCGCGACGGCCACACGTGGCTGCTCCCGCGCAACACCGCGTTCGAGCCGATCCTCGGCGACGCGGCCTCGGTGCTCGGCAAGGTCGTCGCGGTCCTCCGCTCCCTCTGAAGCACGCCGGGCACTGACCGGAGCACAACCGAAATCGGCTCGAACCACGAGATCTCGTGGTCCGAGCCGATTTGGGTTGTGCGGCGCTGAACGGAACCGCGGCCGGAGCGCACCCGCACGACGGACGTGGGGCGGGCCTCCCGGCCGTCAGCCGGTACCGGGTGTCAGGACGTGACGGGGGCGACCACGTACGGATCGAGCTCCGCGACCTGGCGCTGGAAGACGCGCACGCGCAGGCGGGTGCCGTCCTCGACGTAGTCGACGGAGTCGACCGCGCCGGCGTCGTGCAGCGTGGAGACGAGGTCACCGCGGTCGTAGGGCACGACCACCGTGAGCTCGACGTCGGGCTCCGGCAGGCGCTCCTCGATGGTGCGGAGCAGCTCCGGGATGCCCTCGCCGGTCCGGGCCGACACGAAGACGGCGTCCGACGCGAGCCCGATCAGGACGAGGCGCTGTGCGTCGTCGATCAGGTCGGCCTTGTTGAACACGACGATCTCGGGGATGTCGTGCGCGCCGACGTCGCCGATGACCCCGCGCACCGTCGCGAGCTGGGCCCCGGGGTCGGGGTGCGAGCCGTCGACCACGTGCACGATGACGTCGGCCTCGCCGACCTCCTCGAGGGTGGAGCGGAACGCCTCGACCAGCTGGTGCGGCAGGTTCCGGACGAAGCCGACCGTGTCCACGAAGGTGAACTCGCGGCCCTTGGTGCTCTCGGTCCGGCGGACCGTGGCGTCCAGCGTCGCGAACAGCTGGTTCTGCACCAGCACGCCGGCGCTCGTCAGACGGTTCAGGAGCGAGGACTTGCCCGCGTTCGTGTAACCGGCGATCGCGACGCTCGGCACCTCGTTGCGGTGACGGTCGGCACGCTTCGCCTCGCGCGCAGGACGGAACCCGGCGATCTGGCGGCGGAGCTTCGACATGCGGGTGTGGATGCGACGTCGGTCGAGCTCGATCTTCGTCTCACCGGGACCACGCGAACCCATGCCCGCACCGCCGGAGACCTGACCACCGGCCTGCCGGGACATCGAGTCACCCCAGCCGCGCAGTCGTGGCAGCAGGTACTGGAGCTGCGCGAGCTCGACCTGGGCCTTGCCCTCTCGGGTCTTCGCGTGCTGGCTGAAGATGTCGAGGATCACGGCCGTGCGGTCGATGACCTTGACCTTCACGACGTCCTCGAGCGCGCGGCGCTGCGACGGGGCGAGCTCGGTGTCCGCGATCACCGTGTCGGCGCCGGTGGCCTTGACGACCATCGCGAGCTCTTCCGCCTTGCCCTTGCCGAGGTAGGTCGCCGGGTCGGGGTTCGGTCGACGCTGGAGGAGTCCGTCGAGGACCACCGCGCCGGCCGTCTCGGCCAGGGCGGACAGCTCCCGCAGGGAGTTCTCGGCGTCCTGGGCGTCACCGTGCGGGTACACGCCGATCAGGACGACCTGCTCGAGCCGCAGCTGGCGGTACTCGACCTCGGTGACGTCCTCGAGCTCGGTGGAGAGGCCGGCGACGCGGCGCAGGGCCGCCCGGTCCTCACGGTCGTACTGGTCGCCGTCGCCGTCCCACCCGTGCTCGTCGACCGAGCGGGTCTGGATCGCCTGGGCGGGGGCGAAGATGGACGATGCTGCGCGGCGGTCGGCGTTGCGCAACACCCGTTCGACGACACCGTCTGCGCTGTCGTCGTTGGTCTGGTCGTTCTGCTGATGGGTATCCGTCATCCTGTCCACAGGGTACCTCCGGCGGGCCTCGGACACACCGGGTTCCCGCTACGGTTCATCCATGGCGAACGACCACTACTTCTCCGCGAACCCGTCATCGGACACCCGCGAACGCCAGATCGACGTCACCCTCGCCGGCCGGTCGCTCACGCTGACCACGGCAGCAGGGGTCTTCAGCCCGGACGGCCTCGACCGCGGCACCCGTGTGCTGCTCGGTTCCGTCCCGCCGCCCGCGCACGACGGCGCGCTGCTCGACGTCGGCTGCGGCTGGGGCCCGATCGCGATCACGATGGCGCTGCACTCCCCCGACGCGGCGGTGTGGGGCGTCGACGTCAACGAACGGGTGCTCGGGTTGGCGCGGGCCAACGCCGAGGCCGCGGGTGCGTCGAACGTCACCATCGCCCTGCCCGACGACGTCCCGGACGACCTGCGGTTCCGGACGATCTGGTCGAACCCGCCGATCCGCGTCGGCAAGGACGAACTCCACGAGATCCTGCTGACGTGGCTGCCCCGGCTCGAGGTCGAGGGCGACGCCTGGCTCGTGGTCTCGAAGGACCTCGGGGGTGACTCGTTGCAGAAGTGGCTCGTCGGTGCGCTCGGGGCCGGGTTCCACGTCGCGCGGGCGTCCACCGACAAGGGGTTCCGCGTCATCCGGGTGCGCCGGACGGCGTAGGCGGGCGCGCGGCGCCGGGCGCCGCGCGCGCCGCCCGGCCGGGCCGCGCCGGGCGCGCGCTGCGCGCCCGCGCCACTTCGTGAGCAGAAATGGTCGAGTCGCCGCAGCGCACCCGACCATTTCTGCTCACGAAGCGAAGCCCGACCCGCGGCCCGCGCGGCCCCCGCCCCGCGGCCCGCGGCCCCCGCGCCCCGCGTCAGACCGTCAGGTCGCCGGAGAACACGAGCTCGGCGGGCCCGGACAGCGACACGTGCTCGCCGTCCTCCGCCGCGAACATCCGCACCGTCACGACGCCACCGGGAACCCGCACGCGCCAGGTGTCCGGCGCACCGGAGCCCACCCAGTACCGCGTCGCGAGGGCCGCAGCCACCGCACCGGTGCCGCACGACAGCGTCTCGCCACTGCCCCGCTCGTGCACCCGCATCGTGATCTCGCCGACGCCGTCGTTGATCAGGGGGTCGCCGGGCAGCACGAACTCGACGTTGGCGCCGTGCTCGGGCGCCGGGTCGAGCACGGGCAGGAAGGTCAGGTCGAGGTCGGCGAGTTCGTCCTCGGTCGCGACGGCGACTACGACGTGCGGGTTGCCGACGTCGATGCCGATGCCGGGCCGGGCGCCGTCGAGGTTCTTGGCGCGCACCATGACGTCGTCCGAGCCGCCGTCCTCGATGCCCAGCCCCCACCGGCCGAGGTCGGCAGCGAAGCCGTTCGTGGTCCGCTGGATGTCGACCAGGCCCTTGCGGCTGCCGACGGTCAGGGTCTCGCCGGGTGCGAGCTCGACCAGGCCGGACTCGGTCAGGTACCGCGCGAACACCCGGATCCCGTTGCCGCACATCTCGGCGACCGTGCCGTCGGCGTTGTGGTAGTCCATGAACCACGTCGCCGCGGGTTCGACGGCCACCAGGGCGCGTCCTTCGGGGATCGATTCGGACCGCACCGCACGGATCACGCCGTCGCCGCCCACGCCGAAGCGTCGGTCCGCGATCGCACGGATCCGCTCGGGGGTCAGGTCGACGGTGGCGTCGGGGTCGGCGAACAGGACGAAGTCGTTGCCGGTCCCCTGGCCCTTGGTGAAGTGCAGCTCGGTCACGGGACGATCCTACGGGCCAGTTCCGACAGGTCCCCGCGGTCGGCCCCGGTGACGTCGAGGGTCTCGGCGTCGGTGTAGCGGCGGAACCAGGACACCTGCCGTCGGGCGTACTTGCGCGTCGCGATGCCGGTCGCCTCGACCGCGGCCTCGATCGTGGAGGTCCCCCGCAGCACGTCGAGCGCCTGCGAGTACCCGATCGCGGCCCGCGCGGTCTTCCCTTGCTCGATGCCCTGCTCGCGCAGAGCCGCGACCTCGTCGACGAGTCCGGCGGCGAACATCCCCGCCGCACGCGCGTGCAGCGCCGCGACCAGCTGCTCACGATCCCGTCGCAGGTGCAGGATGCGGGACGGTCGCCAGGCGCGGGGCGCGGACGGGAGGCTCGGGGTCACGACCTCGGACCGGCTCGCGATCTCGAGTGCCCGGATCAACCGCCGTGGGTTGCGTGCATCGATCGTCGCTGCGGCCGCCGGGTCCAGGCCGCGGAGCCGCTCGAGCAGGATGCCCGGACCGAGCTCGTCGTGCTCGCGCTCGAGCTGCGCGCGGAGTTCCGGGTCGGTGCCGGGGAACGCCAGGTCGAACAGGACGGAGGACACGTAGAGCCCGCTGCCGCCGACGAGCACGGCGACGCCGCCGTCCGCCTGGATCCGGTCCACGTCGGCTCGGGCAGCCACCTGGTACGCGGCGACGCTCGCCTCGTCGGTGACGTCGAGCACGTCGAGTTCGTGGTGCGGGATGCCGTGCCGTTCGTCGAACGACAGCTTGGCGGTGCCGATGTCCATGCCCCGGTACAGCTGCATGGCGTCCGCGTTGACGATCTCGGCGTTCCGGCCGGCGGCGCGGAGGCTTTCGGCGATCGCGATCCCGAGGTCGGACTTGCCCGTTCCGGTCGCCCCGACGACGGCGATCAGATCAGCGTGGGAGGCATCGAGCCCGCGGTGCTGGGCCGGGTCGCGCTCGGGGCCGTCCCCGACGGGGGCGTCAGCGCCCGACACGGAGCGTGGGCAGCCCGAGCGACACCGGGCGCGGACCGTCGCCGGGCGCCGCCGGGGTCGGCACGCCGCAGCTCTCGGCCTCGGCGCGGTCCCAGGCGTCGCCCGCTCGGGTGCGTCGGATGCGCAGTGGAGCGTCGTCGTCGGCGATCAGGAAGTGCGGGGCCGCTCGGGTGATCTCGACCGTCACGACGTCGCCGGGTCGCGGGAGCGCGGAGCCCTCCGGCACGGCGAAGTGCACGAGCCGCGAGTCCTCGGCGCGTCCGGACAACCGGCGTGTGGCGTCGTCCTTCCGCCCCTCGCCCGTCGCGACGAGGACCTCGACGCTCCGGCCGACCTGCGCGGCGTTCTCTTCCGCGGTGATGCGTTCCTGCAGCGCGACGAGCCGCTCGTACCGCTCCTGCACGACGTGCTTCGGCAGCTGGTCGTCCATCGTCGCTGCCGGGGTGCCGGGACGGATCGAGTACTGGAACGTGAAGGCGCTGGCGAACCGTGCCTGCTCGACGACGCGGAGGGTGTCCGCGAAGTCCTCTTCCGTCTCGCCGGGGAACCCGACGATGATGTCGGTCGAGATCGCCGCGTTCGGGATCTTGGCGCGCACCCGGTCGAGGATGCCGAGGAACCGCTCGCTCCGGTAGCTCCGCCGCATGGCCTTGAGGACCCGGTCGGACCCGGACTGCAACGGCATGTGCAGCTGCGGCATGACGTTCGGGGTCTCGGCCATGGCGTCGATGACGTCGTCGGTGAAAGCTGCCGGGTGCGGGCTCGTGAAGCGGATGCGCTCGAGGCCGTCGATGGCGCCGGCCGCGCGCAGCAGCTTGCCGAACGCCTGACGGTCGCCGAACTCGACCCCGTACGAGTTCACGTTCTGCCCGAGCAGCGTGACCTCGATCGCACCGTCGTCGACGAGCGCCTGGATCTCGGCGAGGACGTCACCCGGGCGGCGGTCCTTCTCCTTGCCGCGGAGCGACGGGACGATGCAGAACGTGCACGTGTTGTTGCACCCGACCGAGATCGACACCCAACCGCTGTGGGTCGAGTCACGCTTGGTCGGCAGCGTCGACGGGAACACGTCGAGCGCTTCGAGGATCTCGATCTGCGCCTCGTCGTTGTGCCGCGCACGTTCGAGCAGCGTCGGCAACGAGCCCATGTTGTGCGTGCCGAAGACCACGTCCACCCACGGCGCCTTCTCGAGGATGACGTTCTTGTCCTTCTGCGCGAGGCACCCACCGACGGCGATCTGCATGCCCGGGTGGTCGCGCTTGATGCCCGCGAGCTGCCCGAGGTTGCCGTACAGACGGTTGTCCGCGTTCTCGCGCACCGCACAGGTGTTGATCACGACGACGTCGGCCTGCTCGCCGTCCGCGGCCGTGTAGCCCGCCGCCTGCAGCGACCCGCTCAGCCGCTCGGAGTCGTGCACGTTCATCTGGCACCCGTAGGTGCGGACTTCGTAGGTGCGCTGGCGCGCTGCGACGGTGGCCATGGTCGTCCCAGTGTAGGTCGGGGCGACTACTCGAAGCGCACGGTCCCGCGGCCCGTCGGAGGACGGCGTCCGCCGCCGTCGAGGGCCCGCTGAACGGCGATCCGCACCACGCCCGAGCCGTAGCCCTTGCGCATCAGGAACCCCGACAACCGACGCTCGGCGGTCGCACGGTCGAGCCCACGCATCTGCGGCGCACGCTTGTCGGCGAGCTCCTGGGCGCGGATGAACTCGTCGTCCTCGTCGTCGGCGGCTTCGTCGAGCGCGGTGTCGATCGCGATCTGGTCGATTCCACGACGACGCAACTCGGTGATCACGCCCTGCCGCCCCAGACCCTTGCTGGCGTGCAAGCGGTCCACCAGGTCGGTGGCGAGGGCGACGTCGTCGAGCAGCCCGACGCGGGTCAGGCGTTCGATCTCGTGCTCGACCACGTCGGGGTCGAGGTCCTGCTGGGTGAGCAGTGTCCGCATCTCGGACTCGCTCACGCCCTTGCGGCCGAGCGCCCGCATGCTGAGCCGCTCGGCGTCGGCGCGTTGCTCGTCCAGGGGACGCGGAGCATCCGCAGGGTCGAGTTCTTCGCCACCGGCGATCGAGAAGACCGACGCCGTCGTGGCGTCCGCCCCGTCGTCGTCGTAGCCGTCCTGCTCGGCCCGCGCGGTCCGGCCGGAACCGTCGCCGATGACCGGCGAGACCCAGTCGGCCTGTGCACGCGGCCCGCGGATGGGCAACGGGACGGGGGTGTCCGCATCGTCCTCGAGCACGGGCTCCGGAATGCTGGGCACCGTCTGCTCGGGTTCGGGGGTGGGCTCCGCAGCTGCCGGGGCCCGGCGACGGGACCTCGCACCGAACAGGTCGGTGACCGGTGCGAGGCCGTCGTCGTCGTGGTCGGTGCTCACGCGCCCTTGCGCTCCGCGAGCTTCGGCGCGATCGACTCGACCGGAGCCTCTTCCGCCTTGGCGCCACCGACGCCGAGCTTGGCGAGGATCTTGCCCTCGATCTCAGCCGCGGTGTCGGGGTTCTGGATCAGGAAGGAACGCGAGTTCTCCTTGCCCTGCCCGAGCTGGTCGCCGTCGTAGGTGTACCAGGCACCCGACTTCTTGACGATGCCGTGGTCGACACCGAAGTCGAGGAGCGAGCCTTCGCGCGAGATGCCGACGCCGTACAAGATGTCGAACTCGGCCTGCTTGAAGGGCGGCGCCATCTTGTTCTTGACGACCTTGACACGCGTGCGGTTGCCCACCGCGTCGGTGCCGCTCTTGAGCGTCTCGATGCGACGGATGTCGAGGCGGACGGACGCGTAGAACTTCAGTGCCTTACCACCCGAGGTGGTCTCCGGGGAACCGAAGAACACACCGATCTTCTCGCGCAACTGGTTGATGAAGATCATCGTGGTCTGCGTCTGGTTCAGCCCGCCGGCGAGCTTGCGCAGCGCCTGGGACATGAGGCGGGCCTGCAGACCGACGTGGGAGTCGCCCATCTCGCCCTCGATCTCGGCGCGCGGCACCAGTGCTGCGACCGAGTCGATCACGATGAGGTCGATCGAGCCCGAGCGGACGAGCATGTCCGCGATCTCGAGCGCCTGCTCGGCGGTGTCCGGTTGCGACACGAGCAGGGCGTCGATGTCGACACCGAGCTTCTTGGCGTACTCCGGGTCGAGCGCGTGCTCGGCGTCGATGAAGGCCGCGATGCCACCGGCGCGCTGGGCGTTGGCGATGGCGTGGATGGTGAGGGTCGTCTTGCCCGAGGACTCCGGGCCGTAGATCTCGACGATGCGGCCGCGGGGCAGTCCGCCGATGCCGAGCGCGACGTCGAGCGCCACCGACCCGGTCTGGATGACGTTGACGGGTGCGCGTTCGTCCGAACCGAGGCGCATGATCGCACCCTTGCCGAACTGCCTGTCGATCTGTGCGAGTGCGGTCTCGAGGGCCTTTTCGCGGTCTGCCGGTGATGGCATGGGGTGCTCCTTCGTGCTCGTGTTCGGCCGCCTGTAGGCTGTCGCGTCCACGCCGGCCGGTGGTGCAAGGCCGATGGTTCTGCGACAAGGCTTCGGGCTGTTCCCGATGTCCATCAACCTATGGCTGGCCACCGACATCACTGCCGACGGTCACGCGATCTGTGGATGGAACACCCGGGCGACGCCGCTGTGGAGGAACGTACCACCGATCGAACACCCGTTCGAGCAACACGCCGAACACAGTTTCGGGCGGTGGCGGCGGCGCGACTGAGCGCTGCCGCTTCAGTTCTGCGGCTCGGCCAACCCCTTGCCGTGCCGCCGGTCCAGCGGGACGTCCTGCGAGTCACAGAGGGCATCCCACACCCGGCGGGCGTCGATGCCGGCGGCGAGGGCGTCCACGGCCGAGCGGCCACCGAGGTCCTCGAGCACGACGTCACGGCTGACCACGGACCCGTAGGCCTCGCCGAACACCTGGTCGACGGCACGCCAGAACTCACTCACCCGCATCCGACAAGCCTAAAGCGTCCCCGGACGCAGAACGCCCCCACCGGGAGGTTCCGGCGGGGGCGTTCAGTGCGAGGCGCTCAGCGCACCGCGAGGTCGTTGTCGAACTCGGCGACGAGGTCGTCCGGGAGCGTGTCGGGGACGGGAGTGAGTCCCTCGACGATCGCGAGGCGGTCGCCCACCTCGCGCATGATCGTGGAGATGGGGGTGTCCAGCGCGTCCGCGACGGACGCGAGGATCTCCGAGCTGGCCTCTTTCTGACCACGCTCGACCTCACTGAGGTACCCGAGAGCCACACTGGCCTTGGACGCGACCTGACGGAGGGTCCGGCCCTTCTGCAAGCGGAAGTCCCGAAGCACATCGCCGATTTCCTGACGAACGAGAACCATGAGAACTCCTCCTCTCTGTCGTCTCCGCGCCCGCCCGATCCGGAGGATCGAGTTCGGGTTCAGCAACTTTAGCGTTGCCGGTTGAAGCATGCTAACCAGGCTGGCTGCCGTCCTGCTGGAGATTGCGTGAGATGTAACCCAGTGGAAACGGGACCTATTCCCGGCCCCGGACCACGGACGACATCCGTGTCAGGAGTTCGGAGACGGACGCCGTGCGGATTGCACCGCGGTCCCCGTCGAGGTGGAGTTCCCAGGCAGTGGCGCCGTCCGCCGAAGCGATGCCGACGTAGACGGTGCCGACCGGCTTGCCGTCCTGCGGGTCCGGCCCGGCGACACCGGTCGTGCTGATTCCCCACGTCGCCGGCTCACCGTCGACGGACAGCGCGATGCGGACACCGGCCGCCATCTGCCGCGCGACCTCGGGATCGACGGCCCCGTTGGCCGCCAGCAACGCCGACGACACCCCGAGCACGGTGTGCTTGACGGGCGTCGCGTAGGCCACGACTCCCCCGCGCACCACGGCGCTCGCCCCCGGAACACCGACGAGCGTCGATACCACCAACCCGCCGGTGAGCGACTCCGCCACGGCGACGGTCTCACCGCGACGCGTCAGGTCGGCGACCAGGTCCCGCGCGATCGCGTCGACCGTGTCGACAGGGCCGGGAGGCGCGGCGCCGGTCGCGTCGTCGGCCTGTGTCACGCGGTGGTCCGGTTGTGCTTCCACGCCTGGTACAGGTAGTCGATGCCGCTGAGCACGGTCGCCAGGAAGGCGGCGCTCATCAGCACCACGTTCACCCAGTGCGCCCAGTCACCGACGAGCTCCCACCACGGGAAGAGTGCCGACGTCAGGGCGACGGCCTGCAGCACGGTCTTGATCTTGCCGCCACGACTGGCCGGGATCACCCGGTCCGACAGCACCGCGAAGCGGAACACCGTGATGCCGATCTCGCGCACCATGATGAGCACCGTCACGTACCAGGGCAGCTCGGCCAGGATCGACAGGGCGACGAGCGCGCCACCGATCAGGACCTTGTCGGCGATCGGGTCGACGAGCTTGCCGAAGTCGGTGACCAGGTTCTGCCGCCGGGCGATGATGCCGTCGGCGCTGTCGGTCACGATCGCGACGACGAAGACGATCGCCGCCCAGATGCGCAGCGGGCCGTCGTTGCCGGCGTCGGTGAGGAACAGCACGAAGAACAGCGGCGCCATCAGGATGCGCACCACGGTGATGATGTTCGCGACGTTCGCCGTCGATGCGGGGCCGGGACCCTTGCGGAGCAGTCGCCCGCGCCAGGGGAACTTCGCGCCGTGTGTCGTGTCCGTGCCGTCCGAGGCGGTCATCGCCTTCACTCCCTGCCCGTCAGTCCCCACGCGTCCTCATCGGGCTCGTCGTGCACTTCATCGTACCCGCGGGTCATGTCGCCCACGGGGTCGGCGCCGTAGCGGTCGCCGTCGTCGCTCGGGCCGGGGACGGGGGCCACGGGCGCCGGAGCAGCCGGTGGCTCCTCGCCGC
This sequence comes from Curtobacterium sp. NPDC089991, assembly GCF_044748425.1. Lineage (NCBI taxonomy): Bacteria > Bacillati > Actinomycetota > Actinomycetes > Micrococcales > Microbacteriaceae > Curtobacterium > Curtobacterium sp. NPDC089991. The sequence goes on along the minus strand of NZ_JBIVGB010000003.1, from coordinate 531,679 downwards.
GGAGCTTCGCGAGCACCGCGGGCAGCTGGTCGGTCGTGACGAGCACGTCGCGGGCCTTCGAGCCCTCGGACGGACCGACGATGTCGCGGGACTCCATCAGGTCCATCAGGCGACCGGCCTTGGCGAAGCCGACCCGGAGCTTGCGCTGCAGCATCGAGGTCGAGCCGAACTGCGTCGAGACGACCTGTTCGACCGCCGCGAGCAGCAATTCGAGGTCGTCGCCGATGTCGGCGTCGATCTCCTTGCGCTCGACCACGGCCTGGACGTCCTGGCGGTACTCGGGCTGGGCCTGGCGGGTGACGTGCTGGACGACCTCGGCGACCTCGCGCTCCTGCACCCACGCTCCCTGCACGCGCAGGGACTTCGACGACCCCATCGGCAGGAACAGCGCGTCGCCCTGGCCGATGAGCTTGTCCGCGCCGGGCTGGTCGAGGATGACACGGGAGTCCGTGACGCTCGTCACCGCGAAGGCGATGCGGGACGGCACGTTCGCCTTGATCAGGCCGGTGATGACGTCCACCGACGGACGCTGCGTCGCGAGTACCAGGTGGATGCCGGCGGCACGGGCGAGCTGGGTGATGCGGACGATCGACTCCTCGACGTCGCGCGGGGCGACGAGCATGAGGTCCGCGAGCTCGTCGACGACGACGAGCAGGTACGGGTACGGCTTGAGCTTCCGCTCGCTGCCCGCGGGTAGGACGATCTCGTTGTTCTCGATCGCCTTGTTGAAGTCGTCGACGTGGCGGAACCCGAACGACGCCAGGTCGTCGTACCGCATGTCCATCTCCTTCACGACCCACTGCAGCGCTTCGGCCGCCTTCTTCGGGTTCGTGATGATGGGCGTGATGAGGTGCGGGACACCCGCGTAGATCGAGAGCTCGACGCGCTTCGGGTCGACCAGGACCATGCGGACCTCGGACGGCTTCGCCCGCATGAGCAGCGACGTGATCATCGAGTTGATGAAGACCGACTTGCCGGAACCGGTCGAACCGGCGACGAGCAGGTGCGGCATCTTCGCCAGGTTCGCGACGACGAAGCCGCCCTCGACGTCCTTGCCGACGCCGATCGTCATCGGGTGCTTCGACTTCCGCGCCGCGTTCGAGCGCAGCACGTCGCCGAGGGACACGATCTCGCGGTCGGAGTTCGGGATCTCGACGCCGATGGCGCTCTTGCCCGGGATCGGCGAGAGGATCCGGACCTCGTTGGAGGCCACCGCGTAGGACAGGTTCTTCGACAGCGCCGTGACGCGCTCGACCTTGACGCCCGGTCCGAGCTCGATCTCGTAGCGGGTGACCGTCGGACCGCGGGAGAACCCGGTGACCTTCGCGTCGACCTTGAACTCCGTCAGCACGCCGGTGATGGCGGCGACGATGTCGTCGTTCGCCTGGCTGCGAGCGACCGAGGGGGTGCCGGAGCTCAGGGTGGTGGCGGCCGGCAGGCGGTACGGCTTCGACGGGTCGTCGTCGGTCGCCGCCGCGGAGAGTTCCTCGGGCTCGTCGACGACCGGGTCCTCGACGAGGGGTGCCGCGACCACGTCGGGCACCGCGGGGCGGATCGCCGCGGTCGGCTCCGGAGGCGCGGGGACGTCGGTGCCGAAGTCCCGCAGGGCCTGCTCGGCGACCTGCAGGTCCTGTTCGACGGAGTCGTTGAGGTTGACCGACGCGGGTTCGGCCGGTGTCAGGTCCACGAGACCGGCCGCAGCGCCCGCGTTCGGGTTGCCCACCGGGGCAGCGGGTGCAGCCGCCGCGGCGGGCGGGGCCGTCGGTGCGACACCGGTGGCCGGGGGCAGGACGGGGCTGTCGTACGCCGGGTCCTCTTCGCGCCCGGACTTGTTCCGCCGCCACCACGGCACGTTGTCGCCGCCGGCGTCACCGTCGGCAGCGGCCTGCTCCTCGCCGAAGCCGAGGTCGTCGAACAGCTGGAAGTCGGTGTCGCCCTTCTTGCCGCGCTTGGTCGTCTTGGTTCGGGCGGCGGGTGCCGCTGCTGCCGCTTCGACCTCGGGCTCGGCGGCCGGGGCCGGCGCTCCGAACAGGTACGCGTAGAGCTCGTGCAGCCGACGCCCGACCTTGTTCGGCGGCGTCTTGGTGATGATGAAGAGGGAGAGCACGAGCAGCACGATCGCCACCGGGACCGCGACCCAGGCGGTCGCGATCGTGACGAGCCAGCCGATCACGACCCAGCCGAGCACACCGCCGGCCGCAGCCAGGGCGGGCATGCCGTCCGCTGCGCTCGGCTGCCCGCCGAAGACGTGGCAGAGCGAGGCGATCGCGACGAGCAGGATCCCGAGGCCGATGCCGATCCGGGTGTTGTCGTGCACCGAGGCCGGGTGCCGGAACAGCCATCCGGCGAAGACGATCATGATCACCGGCAGAGCGAACGCCAACCGGCCGAACAGCCCGCCGAACGTGTACGCGTCGAGGGCGACCGACACCCCGTTCGTCGGGTTGAGCCACTCGACGACCGCACCGGCGATGGCCAGCACGAACAGCAGGAACGGGAACCCGTCACGCCGCTGGTCCTTCTCGAGGGACTCCTTGCCGAGCAGTCGGAACATCGCGCCGACGCCGTGCGCCATCGCGAGCCAGAACGTCACGAGCGGGTTCTGCTCGCGGAACACCGGTGTCGGTGCCGCTTGCGGCAGCTTCTTCGTCGTGGCCTGGGTGCGCGACGAACCGCGCGTCCCGTTCCCACGGGACGACGTGGACGCGCGCGAGCGCGTGGTCGACTTGGTGCCTCCGGCCATGGGCAGAACCCTAATCCCCTCCCAGGACAAACCAAGGGAGGCCCGCCGCAGCATCCGTGACGGACGCTGGACGGGCCTCCCGGTCGACCGCGATGAACGCGACTGACGCGGCGAACGCGCTACGCCTCGATGACCACCGGGACGATCATCGGACGACGACGGTGCTTGGTGTTGACCCAGCGACCGACCGTGCGGCGGACGACCTGCGCGAACGCGTGCGAGTCGCGCGTGCCGTTGGCGGCAGCCTCGGCGATCGCCTTGGCGATCTGGGGACGGACGTCGTCGAACACGGAGTCGTCCTCGGCGAAGCCGCGCGACTGGATCTCCGGGCCGATGACGCACTGGCCGGTGGTGAAGTCCACCGCGGCGAAGACCGAGATGAAGCCCTCTTCGGACAGCACGCGGCGGTCCTTGAGGTCGGCGTCGGTGATCTCGCCCACGGTCGAGCCGTCGACGTACACGTAGCCGATGTCGAGCTGCCCGGCGACCGTCGCGACGCCGTCCTTCAGGTCGACGACGATGCCGTCCTGCCCGAGGATCACGTTGCGCGGCGGCACACCCGTCTGGATCGCCAGGTCGGCGTTCGCGTACAGGTGGCGGTGTTCGCCGTGCACGGGCAGGACGTTGCGCGGACGCAGGATGTTGTAGCAGTAGAGCAGTTCGCCGGCCGAGGCGTGTCCGGAGACGTGCACCTTGGCGTTGCCCTTGTGCACGACCTTCGCGCCGAGCTTCGTCAGCCCGTCGATGACGCGGTACACGGCGTTCTCGTTGCCCGGGATCAGCGACGAGGCGAGGATGACGGTGTCGCCCTCGCCGATCTCGATCTGGTGCTCGAGGTTCGCCATGCGCGCGAGCACGGCCATCGGCTCGCCCTGCGACCCCGTCGACATGTAGACGATCTGGTCGTCGGGGACGTTCTTCGCCTTCTTCGTGTCGATGAGGACGTTCTCGGGCACGCGGAGGTAGCCGAGGTCGGCGGCGATGGTCATGTTGCGGATCATCGAGCGCCCCATGAACGCGACCTTGCGGTTCGCGGCCGCGGCGGCGTCGAGGACCTGCTGCACACGGTGCACGTGCGACGAGAAGCTCGCCACGACGACCTTCTTGCGGGCGCGCGTGATGATGTTCTCGAGGACCGGGCCGATGTCGCGCTCCGGAGCGGTGAAGCCCGGCACGTCGGCGTTGGTCGAGTCCGGCAGGAACAGGTCGACGCCCTGCTCCCCCAGACGCGCGAACGCACGGAGGTCGGTGATGCGGTCGTCCAGCGGGAGCTGGTCCATCTTGAAGTCACCCGTGTGCAGGACACGACCGGCGGGGGTCGTGATCGAGACGGCGAGGGCGTCCGGGATGGAGTGGTTCACGGCCACGAACTCGAGGTGGAACGGGCCGAGCTGCTCGGTCTGGTCCTCGGCCACGACGAGCGTGTACGGCTTGATCCGGTGTTCCTTGAGCTTCGCCTCGACGAGCGCGAGGGTCAGCGTGGAGCCGATCAGCGGGATGTCGTCGCGGAGCTTCAGCAGGTACGGCACGGCGCCGATGTGGTCCTCGTGGCCGTGCGTGAGCACGACACCGAGGACGTCGTCGAGACGGTCACGGATCGGCGCGAAGTCCGGCAGGATCAGGTCGACCCCCGGCTGGTGCTCCTCGGGGAAGAGCACGCCGGCGTCGACGATGAGCAGCTTGCCCTCGTACTCGTAGACGGTCATGTTGCGACCGATCTCGCCGAGTCCCCCGATGGGGATGACGCGGAGGGTGCCGGGTTCGAGCGGCTGCGGTGTGGAGACTTGTGTGGGCATTCGGTCCTACGGATTCAGGCGACGCGCGAGGAGCGCGCCGCGGTGTTCGCTAGCGGGTGGTGCCTGGCACCTTTGGCAGTGCGCCGCCGGCCGCAGCGTTGCGGTCGGGGCGGAAGTTCGAGAAGTCGGCGCCGGGCACGTCGCGCACGGCTTCGAGCGAGGTCTCGATGGCGTACGCCTCGGAGTCCTCGGGGCCGACGAGCGGCAGACGGACGCGCGGGCTGCCGATGCGGCCGAGCCCGTGCAGGATGTACTTCGCCGCGACAGTGCCGGGCACGTGGGTCATCACGGCGCGGACGAGGGGCTCGACGCGCTTGTGCTCGGCGGTGGCGGTCGCCAGGTCGCCGCGGTTCACGGCGTCGATGATGGTGCGGTACGGCGTGCTCGTGATGTTCGCGGTGACGCCGATCAGGCCCGTGGCGCCGATCGACAGGTGCGGGAGCACGTTGGTGTCGTCGCCGGAGAAGTACATGAGGTCGGTGTTGTTGAGCACGCGGGACACCTCGGCGAAGTCGCCCTTGGCGTCCTTCACGGCGAGGATGTTCGGGTGGTGCGACGCCCGCACGATCGTCTCGTACGTGATCGGGATGCCGGTGCGCCCCGGGATGTCGTACAGGATCACCGGCAGGTCGGTGGCGTCGGCGATCATCCGGAAGTGGGTGAGCACACCCGACTGGGTCGGCTTGTTGTAGTACGGCGTGACGATCATCACACCGTCCGCGCCGGCCTTCTCGCTCTGCTTGTACAGGTGGATCGCGTGCGCGGTCTCGTTCGACCCGCCACCCGTGATGATCTTCGCGCGGCCCGCGGCGACGGACTTGCCGACCTCGACCAGACGGAGCTTCTCGGGGTCGGTCAGGGTGCTCGTCTCGCCCGTGGTGCCGGTGACGACGATGCCGTCGGCGCCGGCCGTGATGCAGTCGTCGATGTGCTGCTCGACGCCGGGCCAGTCGACCTCACCGTCGGCCGTGAACGGGGTCACGAGGGCGACGAGGACCTGACCGAAGGGATTCTCACGCGGGGACACGGGCACCAGCGTACCGGGGATGGGCGCGATGGCCGCCGTCCGGGCGGACGGTCGCCTGCCTGCGGCGCGGACGGGAGGCCCGGATCGCCTCCGTCCTGCCGCTCACGCCCGGTGGGAACCAGGTTCCGGACACCACACCACGGGATCGCGCGGTGCCGTGTCCGGAACCTGGTTCCGAACGCTCAGGCGCTGCTGCGGCGCCACTCGAGGAAGCGGTAACGGGTCCCGGTGCGGGACACCTGCCACGGGCCCTCGTCGGTGAGCGTCCAACCGGCCGACTCGCCGAGCGTCGGTGCGACGGTGTCGCCGGGCACGTCGACGTCGATGACGGTCTCGGACACCCGGTCGGCACGGTCCAGCGCCGCGGCGTAGACCTGGCCGCCGCCGATGACCCAGACGGGGCTGTCGGCACCGTCGGCACCGTCGAGCGCAGCGCGGAGGTCGTGCACGACCTCGGCGCCGTCGGCGGTCCAGGACGCGTCACGGGTGAGCACGACGTTCCGGCGACCGGGCAGCGGGCGGAAGCGTTCCGGCAGGGATTCCCAGGTGCGACGACCCATGAGCACCGTGGCGTCGCCGGTGACCTGCTTGAAGTGCGCGAGGTCCTCGGGCACGTGCCACGGCATGCCGCCGTCGGCCCCGATGACCCCGTCGGTCGACCGGGCCCAGACCATGCCGATCATCAGACGGCGACCGCGCCCTTGATCGCCGGGTGGTGGTGGTAGCCGACGACGGTGAAGTCCTCGTACTCGTAGTCGTCGATCGAGTCGCGCGGCGCGAGCTCGAGCGTCGGCAGGGCGTACGCCGTGCGGGACAGCTGCTCCTCGACCTGCTCGACGTGGTTGTCGTAGACGTGGCAGTCGCCGCCGGTCCAGACGAAGTCGCCGACCTCGAGCCCGGTCTGCGCGGCGATCATGTGGGTGAGCAGGGCGTAGGAGGCGATGTTGAACGGGACGCCGAGGAACATGTCGGCGCTCCGCTGGTAGAGCTGGCACGAGAGCTTGCCGTCGTTGACGTAGAACTGGAAGAACGCGTGGCACGGGGCGAGCGCCATGTCCGGGATCTCGGCGACGTTCCACGCCGAGACGATGAGCCGGCGGCTGTCCGGGTTCGTGCGGATCTGGTCGATGACCTGGGCGATCTGGTCGACGCGCTCGCCGGACGGGGTCGGCCACGAGCGCCACTGCACGCCGTAGACGGGGCCGAGGTCGCCGTCCTCGTCCGCCCACTCGTTCCAGATCCGGACACCGTGCTCCTGCAGCCAGGTGGCGTTGCCGTCGCCGCGCAGGAACCAGAGCAGCTCGTACGCGATCGACTTGAAGTGCACGCGCTTCGTGGACACGAGCGGGAAGCCCTTCGACAGGTCGTAGCGGAGCTGCGCGCCGAACAGGCTGCGGGTCCCGGTGCCGGTGCGGTCACCCTTCGGCGTGCCCTCGGTCAGGACCCGGCGGAGCAGGTCCTCGTACGGGGTCGGCACGGTGGGGTCGGGCTGCACGGTCTCGCTGTCGCTCACACACAGAAGCCTACGTCGGCGAAAGGCTCCGGCAGCATGAGTAGCGTTGCCGGCATGGCAGACACGGCGGCAGAGCCCCTCTCGATCCTGATCGCCGGCGCGTCCGGCTTCATCGGCACCCCGCTCGTCCGCGCGCTGCGCGAGGCGGGCCACCACGTGACCACGCTGGTCCGGCGCGAGCCGCACACGGCCACCGAGTTCCGCTGGGCTCCGGGTCGCCGGCCGCTCGACCCGGCCATCGTCGACGGTGCCGACGTGGTGATCAACCTGGCGGGGGCGAACATCGGCAAGCTGCCCTGGACCGCGAAGTACCGCGAGGAGATCCGGCGCTCCCGCGTCGACGCGACCGACACCCTGGTCGAGGCGATGCGGCACGCCAGCACTCCCCCGGCGCTGTTCCTGTCCGGATCGGCGTCCGGCGTGTACGGCGACCGCCCGGCGGACGTCCTGCAGGACGACGCGGCCCCGGGCACCGGGTTCCTCGCCGAGGTCTGCACCGCGTGGGAGGCCGCGGCGAACGCTGCCCCGGACGGCGTCCGTGTGGTGACCCTGCGCACGGGCATCGTGATCGGCGAGGGCGGCGGCGCGCTCGCACCCCTCATCCCGCTCACCCGGGCAGGGCTCGGCGGTCGCCTCGGCACCGGCGGGCAGCACTGGCCGTGGATCGCGCTCGAGGACGAGGTCGGGGCGATCGTGCACCTGGCGACGAGCCCGTCGGCGTCCGGTGTCAGCGGACCGGTCAACCTCGCCGGGCCGGAAGCCGTCGTCGCCGACCGCATCACGAAGCGCGTCGCCGAGGACCTGCACCGGCCGTACCTGTTCCGGATCCCGGAGTTCGCGCTGCGCCTCGCGCTGCAGGACGCCGCCGACGAGATGCTGCTGTCGAGTCAGCGGATGGTGCCGACGAAGCTGCTCGAGTCCGGCTACACGTTCCGGTACACGCGTGCGGTGGACGCCGTCGACGCGGTCCTCTGACCAGGTCTCAGGAGCTCGACCGCGTCAGGGCCGTGCGCATCGCGGCTCGAGCGCGCTTGCGGTCCCCCGCGGCGTCGTAGACGACCCCGAGCCGGTACCAGGCGCGCCAGTCCGCCGGGTCCTGCTCGACGGCGGCCTTGTACTGCGGGAAGAGCGCGTCAGCGGCCTCGCGCGTCGGACGCCCGGACGGACGCACGGGCACGACGTCCTCCGGTGCACCGCCCTCGGCCTCGAGCCGGGAGCCGAGCCGGGTGATCCGGATGCCGAAGCGGAACTCGAGCACGAGCAACAGCGCCCCGATCGCGGCGACGACGAACAGGGCGACGCCGATGCCGATCCCGATCGGGATGCCGGTGGCGATGAACGCCACGGCCCGCTGCCCGACGAGCACGATGTAGAGCGCCAACAGCAGGGTCATCAGCGCTGCTCCCCAGAACGGCGACCGGATCGCGCTACCGGCACGCGCTGCACGTCCCACCGGGTCAGCCGATGCCGAGGACGCTGCCGAGGCCCACGGTGAGCCCGCGGGCGGATCCGAGGGCGGACAACGCCGCACGGATCCCGGCGACGTAGGCGACGTCGTCGTTGGTGTCGTGCCGGATCGTCAGGGTCTCGCCGGGACCGCTGAGCAGGACGTCCTGCACGGCCTTCACCCCGGGCAGCCGGAGCGAGTGGATCGGCACGCTCGCCACCTGCTGGCCGCGGGCGCGCTGGTCGACGTGCGGAGCCTCGACCGGGCCGACGTCGCGACGGGCCTCGGCGATGAGCTCGGCGGTGCGCACCGCGGTGCCGGACGGCGAGTCGATCTTGCCGGCGTGGTGCGTCTCGACGATCTCGACCGAGGGGAACCACGGCGCCGCGATGGTGGCCAGGTGAGTGCCGAGCACCGACCCGATCGAGAAGTTCGGCACCACGAGGACGCCCTGGTCGGGACGCTCCTGCAGGGCGGTACGGAGCTTCGCGAGACGGTCGGCGGACCACCCGGACGTGCCGACGAGGACGTTCGCCCCGCTCGACAGCGCGTTCTCGACGATCGCGGGGCTGAGCGCCGGCACCGTCACGTCCACGACGAGCGCGGCACCGCCGAACACCGACGGCGGTGCTTCGTGGGCACCGTCCTTCGACGACAGGCGGGCGACGAGCTCGAACTCCGGGAGTTCCTCGACGACGGAGGCCACGAGGCCCCCGAGACGACCGGTGGCGCCGACGACGGCGACGGGAGTGACCATGCGGTCCATCCTAGGATCGACGCATGTCAGTCGAGGTCAGGACCGTGCCGGCCGATCTGCCCGAGGTCGACGTCCTGCTCGACGCGTACCTCGACGAGCGCGAGGCGACGTTCCCCAGTGCGCAGGGCGCGTACTCGCGGAAGCGCACCCCGGCGGCGGAGTTCACGCCGCCGAACGGGGTCTTCGCGGTGGCGTACGACGGCGGGGTCGCGGTCGGCTGCGGCGGCCTTCGGCGGATCGCGGACGACCCCGACGCGACCACCACGGACGTCCGGTTCGAGGTCAAGCACGTCTTCGTCACCCCGGCGGGACGGGGCAAGGGCGTGGCCACGGCGCTGATGGACGCGCTCGAACGGGAAGGCGCCGCGCTGGGGGCGACCAGCATCGTGCTGGACACGAACGACTCGCTCGTCGCCGCAGGCGCGATGTACCGCAGCCGGGGTTACGAGCGCGTCGCGCCGTTCAACGACAACCCGAACGCGACCGCCTGGTTCCGCAAGCCGGTCTCCCGCTAGACGGGCTGGTCGACCGGCAGCCCGGTGCGGAGCTCCACCGGCAGGTGGGCCAGGTCGTTCAGGGCGACCACCTCGGCCGGCTTCGCGGAACGGATCCGGATGATCGTGAGCGCGGTGTGCGCGACGTTCGTGCCCATCCAGCGCCACTCGGGTGCCTGGAACGCCTCGCGCACGAACCAGCCGATCACGGCGTTGTGGGTGATGAGCAGGTCGTGCCGGTCCTCGCGCGCCGGGGTGAACCACTCGGAGACGGCGTCGCCCATCTGCGCCTGGCCGGCGATGATCTCCTCTTCCGTGACGCCGCCGTACCAGCCCTGGTAGGCGTGCGGCATGTCCGGGGTCGGGCCAGAGGGGACGCAGTCGAACAGCAGCGTTGAGGGTTCGGGCTGGATCGACGGCAGTCGCTGCGCCAGGAACGCGGCGGTCTCGCTCGGGGCCTCCAACGGGGAGTGGTACACACCGTCGAACGGCAGCCCGCCGAGACGGTCGGCGACGAGCATGGCCTGGCGCTTGCCGCGTTCCGACAGCTTGCCGTCGCGGAGGCCGTGCTCGGCGTCCTGGTGTTCGCCGTGCCGGACGAGGTACAGGTAGTGCGACATGTCCGTGCTCAGCTGCCCATCCCGATCGCTGCGGCGAGCTCGTCCTGCTGCACCGCCCCGACCACCGACGTGATCGTCGGGCGGGTCAGGAGGTCGCGGGCGAGTTCGAGCACGCCGTCGGTGGTGACCCGGTCGACACGCTCCAGTGCGGTCGACAGGTCGGTGTACTCCCCGGTGCCGAGCTCGGACCGGCCGAGGCGGGTCATCCGGGCGTCGGAGTCCTCGAGCGAGAGCGTCAGGGCGCCCTCGATCTGGCCCTTGGCGCGGCGGAGCTCGTCGTCGGTGATGCCGTCGTCCACCATGCGGCGGAACTCGGCGTCGATGATCTCGATGACCCCGGGGACGTTGTCGGGCGCACAGCCCGCGTAGACGCCGAAGGCGCCGTTGTCGAGGTAGGCGGGCGCGAAGGACGACACCGCGTAGGCGAGGCCGCGTCGCTCGCGGACCTCTTGGAAGAGCCGGGAGCTCATGCCCCCGCCGAGCACGGCGTTCAGGACGCTGAGGGACGGCCGCCGGTCGTCGCGCAGGTCGAGTCCCTGCGAGCCGCGCAGCATGCTGACCTGCTCCGTCGGACGGTGGACCACCGACAGCTTGGGCTCGATGGGGTCGGCGACGGTCTGTGGCGTTCGTCGTGCGAGCGGCTCGGCGGGCGGGGCGTCGTGGAACACCGCGGCGACCGCGTCGCAGAACCGGTCGTGGTCGACGGCACCGGCGGCGGTCACGACGATGCCGTTCGGTGCGTAGTGCTCGCGGTAGTGGGCCAGGACCTCGTCCCGCTGGACCGCGCGGATGCTGTCCGGGGTCCCGCCGATCGGGCGGCCGAGCGCGTGTCCGCCGAAGGCCGCGGCGAAGAACGCTTCACCCGCGACGTCGGCCGGGTCGTCGGCGGCCATCGCGAGTTCTTCGAGGATGACGCCGCGCTCGACGGCGAACGCCTCCGGGTCGAGCACCGAGCCGGTCACCATGTCACCGATGACCTGCACGGCCATCGGGACGTCGGCGTCCCGGACCCGTGCGTAGTAGCAGGTGTACTCCTTGGCCGTCGCGGCGTTGTGCTCGCCGCCGACCGAGTCGAACGCGATCGCGATGTCGAGCGCCGACCGGGTCTCGGTGCCCTTGAACAGCAGGTGCTCGAGGAAGTGGGTCGATCCGAACTGGCCGTCGCGTTCGTCGCGCGAACCGACGCCGACCCAGAACCCGATGCTCGTCGAAGCGGCACCGGGCACGGCTTCGGTCAGCACCCGGACACCCGACGGCAGCACGGTGCGGCGGACGAAGGCCCCTCCGGACGTCAGGAAGGACGTGTCCGGGGCCCCGAGCGGCAGTGGCACTGGCTGGTTCATCGCAGACGAGCCTACTGATGCTCCGGAGCCCACCGCCCAGTTTCCACAGGCCCACGGACTGTCACTCGAAGAGGGGTACAGAAATTGCGGACAGACCGACTCGTCTGTCTGTCCTCCTTGTGGTACAGTCGTTCACGCCGGATCGAAAGCCCCCCTAAGTTCCGATCCGGCGGCTCGGGACATCAGTCCTCGCGGCCACGAGTCCCCCCACTCGTCCGCGGAGCCGATGAACCAAGGAGCCACGCTGTGACGGTCGATTCCCCCCAACCGGCCGTCCAGCGTCTCCCTGGTCCGAGCACGAACCTCGCGTCGCCGGACGGGTCGAGCGTCCCCCCGACTCCCCGCTCCGGCGGCGCGAAGGTCCGCATCCTCGAGACGGCCACGCGACTCTTCTACGAAGAGGGCATCCACAGCGTCGGCGTCGACCGCCTCATCTCCGAGGCGAGCGTCACGAAGGCGACGTTCTACAAGCACTACGGGTCGAAGGACAACCTGATCCTCGCCTACATCCGTACGCAGCACGAGCGCGTGCAGGAACGCCTGGAACAGCTCGTCACCGACGCCGGCTCCTCCGCCGCAGCGGTCCGCGCGTGGGTCGCGGCCCTGGCGGACGAGGTCAACGACCCCGACTTCCGCGGGTGCGCGTTCCTCAACGCCGCCGCCGAGTACCACGACCCCCGCGACCCCGTGCGCGAGGTGGTCGCCACCCACCGCGACTGGTACACCGACCGGCTCGCCACCCTGCTGCAGGAGTCCGGCCACCAGCTGCCGGGCGACGGTGCCGACGAGCTCATGCTCGCGCGCGACGGTGCGATGGCCGGCGCCTACGCCGGTGACGCCATCGCGGCGACAGCAGCGCTCGGTCGCGTCGTCGACCGCGTCCTCGCCGCCTGACGCCCGGCTGACGCCCCGCTGACGCCCCGCCGACCCCGAACGACTTCGTCGATGTCGTACGACGTCGGCCTTGTCGCTCCACCGCGGCCGCACCAGTTGCAGGCGCGCAGGAACGACATCCTCGACGTCGTACGACGTCGACATTGTCGCGTCAGCCGTCGGCGCGAGCCCGGCGCGACCACGAGCGGACGGGAGGCACGGTGCCAGCTGGCACCGTGCCTCCCGTCCGCACTGTGGTCGCGCTCACCGCGACCGGTCGCGTCGCGCGGATCAGGCCGGTCCGGTGGCGCTCCCGGGGTTGCCGCTCGAGACGATGGAGCCGTTGACGCCGTCCGGGAAGAACCCGCCCTTGTCGATCTGGTTCGGGTTCAGGAACACCACGTTCAGGACACGCTCCGCGGTGCGGCCGTAGGCGAGCGAGTTCGAGTCCGTCGGCACGAGGTTCACCGCTCCCGACCGGGTCGTCACACCCTGGTCGTCGTCGGTCGGACCGTCGAGCGAGTCACGGGCGTCGGAGATCTTGTTCGCCGGCACCTGCAACCCCTTGTCCGAGAGCTTCGACCGGATGATCCCGGCGTGGTAGGCCTCGACGGCGAGGATGCCCGCCGCGGCACTGAGGTACGTCTTGCTGGTGATGAGCGGCGCGGCTCCCTTGTAGGCGGTGACCCCGACGTCCTCGAAGATGTACGCCCCGAGCAGGAAGTTCTCCTCGCTGGCGAACGGGTCGAAGGTGCCGGTCGGGCCGACCACACCCGCAGCGCGCGCCGCCGCGGTGAAGCTCGACACGAGGTCGATCTTCGGACGTGAGACCGTCGCACCGCCGAGGGCGGATCGGAGGAACGCCACGTGCGCGCGCTCGTCGTTCGCGATCTCGGTGGCGATGCCGCGGATGGCCGCGGTCTTGAACGGTACCTTCTTGCCACCGATCACCGGCCCCTGCGGGTCGATGCCGGTGATCATGCTGTCGGCGAGGCCCGCGCCGAACACGGCACGCAGGTAGAACTCGGCCTCGAGGTACTCGAGGTTCAGGGCGAAGTTGAGGATGGCGGCGTCGGAGACGGCACCGTCCTCTTCCGGGGTGGCGGCGGCGCGGTCGGTGGTGAGCACCGACGAGCCGAGCGCGGCGATGCCGGCTGAGGCGCCGGCGACGCCGGCGGCTGCGAAGAACCGTCGTCGGTCGAGCGCGTTCTCGGCGCTGCGATCGATGGCGTGGTGGATGAAACGCTTGTCGAACATCGTTGTCCTCATGTCGTGCTGGCAGCACGGGACCCCACCGACGCTGCAGGGAAACGGGTCGGTCGAGCCGCGATCGGCGGGATGGTCGATCGTGCGGCGAAGATACCCCCGAACAGGGGGGTGCCTCCACCGTTCCCGGTCATTCGGCGGAGTTCGGACAGGGTCACCGCACCGGGCGGCCGCGTCGGGCGGTCGCGTCGGGCCGCCGCGTCGGGCGGCCGCCGAGGCTGCGGGTGTTGGCTGGGGACATGGCCAACGACCCCAACTGGAACCTCCCCGAGGTCCCCTCGTTCACCCTGACCAGCCCCGACTTCACGGACGGCGGCGAGCTGCCGACCTCGGCGCGCGGCACCGACGCCGGTGGTGAGGACCGCTCCCCCGCACTCGAGTGGTCCGGCGCTCCCGAGGGCACGAAGAGCTTCGTGCTCACCGTGTACGACCCCGACGCCCCGACCGGTTCGGGCTTCTGGCACTGGAGCCTGACCGACATCCCGGGCTCGGCGACCTCGCTGCCCGCCGGCGCCGGTACCGACGACGCCCTGCTGCCGGCGGAGGCCCTGCGCCGCCGCAACGAGTTCGGCACCGACACGTTCCTCGGCGCCGCTCCGCCCGCGGGCCACGGCGTGCACCGCTACTTCTTCACGCTGAGCGCCCTCGACGTGCCGCTGCTCGAGGCGCCGGCCGACGCGACCCCCGCGGTCGTCGGGTTCGTGCTGCGCGAGCACCTGCTCGGCCGCGCGCAGCTCGTCGGCACGCAGGAGACCCCCGCCGCCTGACCCCGCAACAGCGAACGGCCGCCGCCCCGGAAGGGACGACGGCCGTTCGTGTGCCAGGGGTGGATCAGACGGTGGCGTCCGTCGACTCCTCGCGGGCGCCGCTGGAGTCGGTGTCCGACTCCTCGGCGACGACCGGCGCGAGCGACAGCTTGCCGCGGTCGTCCACCTTGGTGACCTCGACCAGGACCTTCTGGCCGACGCCCAGGACGTCCTCGACGTTCTCCACACGCTTGCCACCGGCGAGCTTGCGCACCTCGGAGACGTGGAGCAGACCGTCACGGCCCGGGAGCAGCGACACGAAGGCGCCGAACGTGGCGATCTTCACGACGGTGCCGAGGAACTGGTCCCCGATCTCCGGGTTGGTCGGGTTCGCGATCGCGTTGACCGACGCACGAGCGGCCTCGGCCGACGGTCCGTCGACGGCACCGATGTAGACGGTGCCGTTGTCCTCGATCGAGATGTCGGCACCGGTCTCGTCCTGGATGCCGTTGATCGTCTTGCCCTTCGGGCCGATCAGCTCGCCGATCTTGTCGACGGGGATCTGCACCGAGATGACGCGAGGAGCGGTGTCCGCCATCTCGTCGGGGGCGTCGATCGCCTCGTTCAGCACACCGAGGATGGCCGAGCGGGCCTCCTTGGCCTGCTTCAGCGCCGCGTCGAGCACCGTCGACGGGATGCCGTCGAGCTTGGTGTCGAGCTGGATCGCGGTGACGAACTCCGAGGTACCGGCGACCTTGAAGTCCATGTCGCCGAGGGCGTCTTCCGCACCGAGGATGTCGGTCAGCGCCGCGTAGCGGGTCTGACCGTCGACGGTGTCGGACACCAGGCCCATCGCGATGCCGGCGACCGGGGCCTTGAGGGGCACACCGGCGTTGAGCAGCGAGAGGGTCGAGGCGCAGACGGAACCCATCGAGGTCGAGCCGTTGGAGCTGAGCGCCTCGGAGACCTGACGGATGGCGTACGGGAACTCTTCACGCGTCGGCAGCACCGGCACGAGGGCGCGCTCGGCGAGGAAGCCGTGCCCGATCTCGCGACGCTTCGGCGAACCCACACGGCCGGTCTCACCGGTCGAGTAGGGCGGGAAGTTGTAGTGGTGCAGGTAGCGCTTCTTCGTGACGGGCGACAGCGAGTCGATCTGCTGCTCCATCTTGAGCATGTTCAGCGTGGTGACGCCGAGGATCTGCGTCTCGCCGCGCTGGAAGATCGCCGAACCGTGGACGCGCGGGATCACGGCGACCTCGGCGTCGAGCGGACGGATGTCGGCGAGGCCGCGACCGTCCATGCGGACCTGCTCGGTCAGGATGCGGCCGCGGACGACCTTCTTCGTGACCGACTTGTACGCGGCGCTGACCTGCGAGTTGGCGACGTCGGGCAGTTCGCCCGCCGACACCTTCGACGCGATGGCCTCCTTGACGCGCGACTTGAGTGCGTCGTCGGCGTCCTGGCGCTCGGTCTTGGCGGCGATCTTGTAGACGTCACCGAGCTCGGAGAGCGCGATGGCCTCGACTGCCGAGTAGACCTCGGGCGCGTACGGCGGGAAGACCGGGTAGTCCTGGATCTCCTTGGCGGACTGCGCGGCGAGCTTCGCCTGGGCGTCGACGAGGGACTTGAGGAACGGCTTGGCCGCCTCGAGACCCTGCGCGACGACGGCCTCGTCGGGCTTGGTGGCGCCGCCCTGGATGAGGTCCCAGGCGTGCTCGGTCGCCTCAGCCTCGACCATCATGATCGCGACGTCCTCGTTGCCCGCCTCGTCGGTGACGACACGGCCGGCGACCGTGAGGTCGAAGACGGCGTCGGCGAGCTGCGATGCCTTCGGGAACGCGACCCACTGTTCGCCGATCAGCGCGAGGCGCACACCGGCGATCGGGCCGGAGAACGGCAGACCGGAGATCTGCGTCGACGCGGACGCGGCGTTGATGGCCAGCGCGTCGTAGAACTCGTCCGGAGCGATGCTCAGGACGGTGATGACGATCTGGACCTCGTTGCGCAGGCCGTCGACGAACGACGGGCGCAGCGGCCGGTCGATGAGTCGGCAGACCAGGATGGCCTCGGTCGACGGGCGGCCTTCGCGGCGGAAGAACGAACCGGGGATCTTGCCGGCGGCGTAGGAGCGCTCCTCGACGTCGACGGTCAGCGGGAAGAAGTCGAATCCTTCACGCGGGTGCTTGCCGGCGCTGGTGGCCGAGAGGAGCATCGTTTCCTCGTCGAGGTACGCGGCGACCGCGCCCTGCGCCTGCTGTGCGAGCCGACCGGTCTCGAACCGGACGGTGCGCTTGCCGTACTTGCCGTTGTCGATGACGGCTTCGGCGAACTTGATCTCGGGACCCTCCAAAAGGGTGCCTCCTTGATGTGTGTTCGGCAGGCCGTGGCGACGGCACTCGATGGTGCGTGCGCGCCGATCGTTCCGGACGCATGTCTGGCCAGCAGTAGAAGCACTCGGGAAACCGTTCCGGCCCGCGAGCCACCACCGATGACCAGCTCCGTGCCCGGCCTGCGCAGTGTTGTGTCGAACATCCGGGGAAACGGTCCTCGGACACGATGGACTTTACCAGTCCACAGGGAATCGGCGGCGCGGCTCGCTGACGGCCGGGCGACCCTCGGTAACCTGCTGCCATGCGTCTCACCCCCTCGCGGGGCGTGCTCGTCGCGGCCGCCGTGGTCGTCGGCGCGCTCGTCGCCCCGGTCCTCACCGCTGTCCCGGCGTCCGCGACGGAGTACCCGACCTGGCAGGACGTGCAGCAGGCCAAGGGGAACGAGACCGCCAAGCGCGCCGAGGTGACCAAGGTGCAGGCTGCGCTGCAGTCGGCGCAGGACGAAGCAGCGGCGAAGTCGCAGGCCGCGCTGACGGCCTCGTCGAAGGCGGACGCGGCCGAGGCGGAGCTGGCGGAGGCCACCCAGGCCGCCACGAGCCTCCAGGCCCAGGCGCACCGCGCGTCCGAGACGGCCGAGCGTGCGCAGACACGCGCCGGGCAGCTGGCGGCGAACCTGTACCGCGACGGCAGCACGAACCAGATGACCACCCGGATCGCGACCGCGGGGAACCCCGACCAGCTGCTCTACCAGCTGGGCGCCCTCGACCAGCTGTCGTCCACGTGGTCCGGCGTGATGGACGAGGCGTCCGTCGCGGCCGGCACGGCATCGTCACTGCACGAACAGGCCGAACGCGCCGAGACCGAACGCGCGACGCGTGCGCAGGCGGCCGAGGAACGGTCCGCGGCGGCGAAGTCCGCCGAGGCCGTGGCGAACGCCGCGGTCGAGTCGACCGAGCAGCACAGCGACGAGCTGTACGCGCAGCTCGCGTCGCTCCGGGACACCACCGCGAAGCAGGCCGCCGGGTACGAGCTCGGGCAGAAGGTCGCGGCGCAGAAGGCCGAACAGCAGCGCAAGCGTGCGGCGGCCGCCGCGGCACAGGCGGCGGCAGCAGCCTCGGCGAGCGCCGACACCGGTAGCGGCGGGAGCACCAGCGCCGGTGGCGGCGGGGGCACGAGCTACCCGAGCACCGGCGGTGTCGTGGTGGACCCCGCGGCCGCGCAGGCCTACGCGCGGAGCGCCCTGGGCTCGTACGGATGGGGCGACGACCAGTTCTCCTGCCTGGTGTCGCTGTGGACGCAGGAGTCCGGCTGGCGGGCGAACGCGCTGAACGCCTCGAGCGGCGCCTACGGCATCCCGCAGTCCCTGCCCGCTGACAAGATGTCGGCGGCCGGGGCGGACTGGCGGACGAACGCGAACACGCAGATCAACTGGGGACTCGCCTACATCAAGAGCGCGTACGGGTCGCCGTGCGGTGCGTGGGGCCACGAGATGAGTGTCAACCCGCACTGGTACTGAGCACGACCGCTCACTGCTCCACCATTCGCAGTGCCTGCAGCGGGCACATCGCCACCGCGTCCGCAGCGGCGGCGCGTTCGTCCGGCCGCACCGGCACGTCGCGGGTGCCGCCGCCGTCCCGCGCGATCGGGTAGCCCCACTCGTCGCGCGCCAGCCGCTCGGCGAAGAGTTCGGTGCACAGGCCGCGTCCCCGGCAGCGGGTCCAGTCGACGTGCAGCACGACGGGACCGGCGGCGGTTGCACCGCCCGGTGCGCCGCTCACCGTCGTCCCCCGACCAGGCACGCGCCCCGCAGGTGCGCCTGCACGTCGTCGTGGAACACGTCGAGGGCGCTCCGCACCATCCGCGCGACGCCGTCCGGGTGGTGGCAGGCCCCGCGTCCGTCGACCAGGGCAGCGATCCGCCGGACCTCGCCGGCCAGGTCGCCCGCCCGACGCCCGGAGGCCAGGTCGGCGACCACGTCGGCGATCCGCGGCAACCCGTTCACGCACGGCCCGCAGCGGCCGGCGGACGCCCCGGCGAGTGCCGCGGCGAGGCCTGCGGTGACCCCGACCGGACAGGTGCGGTCGTCGAGCACGGCCAGCACGCCCGCCCCGAGCGCCGCACCCCACGGTGCGAGCCCGTCGACGTCGAGGGGCGCGTCGAGCGCTGCGGCCGGCACCCAGGTGCCGCCCCACCCGCCGAGCAGGACGGCTCGCGTCCGTCGAGGGTCGGCCGCCGGTAGCCGGGAGGCCCCCAGCAGCTGCCCGAGCGGCGCACCCCCGGCGGTCTCCAGCACCACGGCACCGCCCGGGTCGGTCACGTCGCTGACCGTCACGAGACGGGTGCCGGGAGCACTCGCGCTGCCGACGCTCCGCGCCCACGCCGCCCCGTACCGTGCGACGAGTGCTGCCTGGGCGAGGGTCTCGACGTTCGACACGAGGGTCGGCCGACCGCTCGGGCCACGGTCGGCGAGCCGCACGACGCGGTCCTCCGGAAGGCCGCGTCCTCCGGCGACGGCCGAGGCGAGCGCCGTGGCCTGCCCGGCGACGAAGGTGGTGTGGGGCAGAGCACGGACCTCGATGGCGACCGGGTCGGTGCCGGTGCCGCGCCGGCCGTCGGTGCGTTCAGCGAGTGCCTGCCGGACCCGGTCGGCGAGCCGCGCGCTCGTGGCGACCACGGCCTCGGTCGCACCGATCGCGAGCGCCGCGACGACGATGCCGTCGAGCACCAGGTGCGGTGCGCGTTCGAGCAGGACGGCGTCCTTGCGACTGGCGGGTTCCCCCTCGGCACCGTTGGCGATGACGATGGGGGCACCGCGGCCTCCGCGCCGGGTCCGGCCCGCCACGGCGTCGAGCTTGCGGGCGAGCGGGAACCCGGCTCCGCCGCGGCCGTCGACCCCGGCGAGACCGATCTCGTCGATGATCCCGGGCCCCACGTGCGGCAGCGGCCCGTGCGTGCGGTGATGGGCGTCGAGCCCTGGGCCGGGGGCGGCGAGGAGTCGCTGCGTGCCGGTCGGTGGTGGCACGGTGAGCGGGTGGGCCAGGGTCATCGGAGGGCCTCCTTCGGGGTCGGACGGAACGCGGTGACGCCGGCCGTGCAGCGCCAGGCCACGGCGCCGAGGACCGCGGCGGCGCAGACCCCGGCGACCACCAGGAACCAGGCGGAGGTGCCGTCGGTCCCGGTGCCGATCGCGTGCGCCATCGCGATCGGCCACATGGCGTAGGCGGCCCAGTGCACGGCGCGGAACACCCGCGGACCGATCACCCGGCGGAGCATCCCCGTGACGACGAGCACCACGAGCAGGTCGACCGCCAGGGTGCCGAGCCCGAGCCAGAACCAGCGGTACGCGCCGACGAACGGCACGACGGCGTCCAACAGGCGCAGTTCGGCCTCGGTGTCGAGCAGCAGCGTCACCACGTGCACGGCCACGAACACGGTGGACGCGAGGGCGACGTCCCGGTGCACGAGCTGCACGCCGAACCGCGGCAGGCCGGGGAGCGGTCGGCCGCCGCGGGTCACGATGCCGAGCAGGACCGTCAGGGTCAGGAGCACGACGGCGGCGACGCCCGTGCCGCGGCCGACCACCCAGAGCGCGGTGTCCATCAGGCGGCGTCCGCCCCGTCCAAGGTGTCAGTGACGGCACCGTCGGCAGCCTGGTCCTCCGGCCAGCCGCCGAGCCGCAGCACCGAGCCGTCGGCCGCGACGAGCCGGGCCGCACGACCGCTCTGCCGGAGCCACTCCACGGCGCCGCGCCCCCGGACGACCGCGGCGGTGGTCATCGTGTTGGCGGTGGTGCACGAGGGGGCGACGACCGTCACCGACCGCCACACCGGGTCGGCGGGCAGGCCCCACCGCGGATCGAGGATGTGGTGCCGCGCGGTCCCGTCCTGCTCCCAGCGGCGCTTCTGCGTGCTCGAGGTCGCGACGGACCATCCGGAGGCGATGCGGACGTGGTCGACGGGGTCGTCCGCCAGGTCCTGCACACGCACCTGCCAGCCGCCGGAGGGGTCCGGGCCGGCCGTGGCGACGTCCCCGCCGAGCGAGACGAGGGCACCGACGCCGAGCCGCGCGGTGATGCTCGCGGCCGCCATGTCCGCGGCGGCGGCCTTCGCCGTGGCACCGAGGTCGAGCGTGACGCCCTCGGGGACCCGCAGGAACGTGCCGGACAGCAGGATCCGCTGCCACGCCGGGCGGTCGTCGAGCGATCGGGCCACGGCGTCGGGTGACGGGACCGGTGGCGCGTCGGCGAACGCGGCGTCGTACCCGAGGGACACCATCCGTCGGCCGAGCGTCGGGTCGACGTCCCCGTCGGACAGCCGTGCGGCGTCGACGGCCTGGTGCACGAGCGTCGCCAGCAACGGCGAGACCTCGGTGCCGCGCACCAGGTCGTCGGCGCGGGACAGGAGCTCGGAATCGTCGCGGAACCGGCTGCACGCGGCGTCGACGGCGGCCGTGACCTCGCGGACGCAGGACTCGGCGGCGGCGAGGTGGCGGCGGTCGCGGTGGGCGAGGACGACCCGGGCGGTGGTGGTCCAGAGGTCCCACTCGGCGGCGGCGCGCACGGTCACGATCCCGTCGTCGTCGTGTCCGACGACCCACCGGTGGTGCCCTGCGAGACGCCGGTGTCGCTGCTGCTCGTGCCGCTGTCGGTCGACGAGTCGGTCGACGAGTCGTTCGACGACGAGGAGGACGAGGACCCGGAGTCGGTGGTGGCGTCGCTCGACGTCCCGGTACCCGAACCGGAGTCCGTCGTGGTGCTCGTGCTCGTGGACGTGTCGGTCGTCGTCGTGCTGGCCTGCTCGTGCCCGAACCACAGCCCCGCACCCGTGACCGTCGCGACCGCGAGTCCGCCCAGGCTCACGAGCGCACTCGTGACCCGTGCGGATCGCTTGCCGTTGCCTCTGGTGTCCATCGGTCCTCCTCGTCGTCATGACGAGGCTCCCGAGCGCACCGATGAGCGAGCCGCCAGCCGGCCGCACTCCGACCCCACGAACCCTGTGGTCCGCCTAAGAGCGGGCCGCGGGGTCAGTGGTCCGGGTCAGTGACCGAGGCCGCCGAGCAGGCTCGCGAAGTCCACGGTCGCGGGGAGCGCGTCGGCTTCCTGCGGGGCCCGCCGGGAGGCCCGGATCGCCCAGGCCAGGTCCGCTCCGGCCCGGCGGATGCGTCCGTCCAGGGCCGCGGCGTCGCCGTCGCTCCCCCAGTCGTCGGTCGCGGCGAACACGCCGGTCGGCACCACCGCTGCACGGAGGTACGCGAAGACCGGACGCAGGGCGTGGTCGATGGCGAGCGAGTGCCGCGAGGTCCCGCCCGTGGCGCCGAGCAGGACGGGCAGGTCGGCGAGCGCGTCCTTGTCGAGGACGTCGAGGAACGACTTCGCGAGACCGCTGACGCCGGCCGTGAAGATCGGCGTGACGAAGACGACGGCGTCGGCCTCGACCACTGCAGCCATGGCGGCGGACAGTGCGGGCGCCGCGAAGCCGGTGAGCATCGCGTCGGTGATCTCGTGCGCGAGCGGCCGGAGCTCGACGTGCAGGACGTGCGCGGGCGTGCCCTCGGCGACGAGTGCGGCGACGGCGGCCTCGCCCAGGCGGTCGGCGAGCAGGCGGGTGGAGCTGGGCTCGGAGAGTCCGGCGGAGACGACGGCGATGGTGGTCATGGTGGTTCCCGACTTTCGATGCGTTTGCATGAACATCGTACCGAACCGCACGCAGCGCGCAACCATTCCCGGAAACGGAGAACGCCCCGGTCCTCGCGAGGAGGACCGGGGCGTTCAGTCAAGCCGTGAGGCGTCGACTAGCGTCGCAGGCCGAGGCGCTCGATGAGCGCACGGTAGCGGGCGATGTCGACGTCGGAGAGGTAACCGAGGAGACGGCGACGCTGACCGACCATGAGCAGCAGACCACGACGCGAGTGGTGGTCGTGCTTGTGCTCCTTGAGGTGCTCGTTCAGGTCGTTGATACGACGCGTCAGAACGGCGACCTGGACCTCGGGGGAACCGGTGTCGCCCGGGTGGGTCGCGTACTCTTCGATGATCTCCTGCTTGACCTTCGCGTCAAGTGCCATGCGTAGATCCCCTTTCAGTCCGTTGCGCGGTGCCCGTGCCTGATGCACGAGCGCTCTTTGTCCGCGGCCGTTCGACGGCAACCGCGCAAGACTACCAGAGTCCTAGGCGGTCCTGGCGCGCAGGCGACGACGACGGGGCGCCGGCAGCAGACTGCGGACGAGTCCGACGAGCGTCGCGCCGAGCAGTCCACCGAGGCCGTTCGACAGCACGTCGCGGGGGTCGGCGACGCGGTAGGGCAGGTAGGTGGCCTGCGCGAACTCGATGCCGGTCGACAGGGCGACCGCGACCAGGGCCCCGAGGATCCACCAGCGCCGCGGCAGCCAGAGTGCGGCGAGCATGCCGACCGGCACGAACATCGCGATGTTGGCCAGGAACTCGGTGCGCTCGTACGTGAACCAGGTGCCGTGCGGCAGCTGCTGCACCCAGGCGATCGCGTGCAGCACGAACGAGTTCTGCGCCGAGGTGAAGACCTGCGGGGTCAGCGTCATCCGCCAGATCACCCAGGCGTACGCCGCGGTCACGGCGAGGAGGAGGAGTCGACGGAACATCCCGGTATTCTGCAACACCGTCCTGCGGGGTCGCTGGAGCGCTCCTGGCAGAAGCCGTCGGCCGACCTGAACGAACACCCCGGTGTCCTGGTCAGGACTCCCCCGCACCTGTCAGCATGGGTGCGAACAGGGAGGACCGCCGGATGCCGGAGCACCAGGGGAAGCGTGCGTCCGCGCGACGTCAGTGGCTGTGGATCGCGGCCGCGGTCGTCGGTGTCGCGGCGGTCGTGACGACGCTCGTGGTCGTCGTGCCGCACGGCGGCGGCCCGGATGCCGACCCGCCGAAGAGCGGACGGGACGTCGTGACGCGGAAGACCGCGGAGCAGGCGTTCCCCGGCGGCCTCGCGCACCAGCCGTCGGACGTGAACCAGCCGGGCATCCGCGAGCGCCAGGCCCGCGCCGCCGGGCACGACGACACCGCGGCGCAGATCGCCCGCATCGCCGACCAGCCGATCGCGACCTGGCTCACGAACACCTCGCGGTCCGAGACGCGCACGACGATCCGCACCGTCGTCCGGAACGCCGAGCAGCAGCGGGCCACCCCGGTGTTCGTGCTGTACACCGTGCCGGACCGCGACTGCGGCAGCTACTCGAAGGGCGGCACCACCGACGACGCGTACCTGCCGTGGGTCCGGTCCGCCGTCCGCGCGATGGCCGGTTCGAAGGCCGTCGTGCTCGTCGAACCGGACGCGATCGCACAGATCCAGAACTGCGAGCGCCTCCGCGACTCCCGACTCCCCCTGCTCCGCAAGGCCGTGGACGCGCTGACCGGGCACGGACTGACGGTGTACCTCGACGGCGGCAACGAGAACCGTGTCCCGACCGCGACGATGGCCGACTGGCTGCGGCAGGCGGGTGTCGACGAGGTGCAGGGCTTCTTCACGAACGTGTCGAACTTCTACCGGGTCGACCAGGAACGCGCCTACGCCGACGAACTCGCCGACGCGATCGGTGGTGATCCGCACTTCGTCATCGACGTCTCCCGGAACGGTCAGGGCTGGCGCGGGACGTGGTGCAACCCCGAGGGTGCGGGTCTCGGCCAGGCCCCGCACGTCACCGGCGGATCGAGCCGGCTCGACGCCCTGCTCTGGGTCAAGACGCCGGGGCTCAGCGACGGCACGTGCAACGGTGGACCGGCCGCCGGGCAGTGGTGGGAGTCCTACGCGCTCGGCCTGGTCGAGAACCGCAAGCGCGACTGAGCCGGTGCCGGGGTGTCGGTGCCCGGTGGTTGCATGAGCGCATGACCCCGACCGACAGCCGGCGCTCCGTCGTCCCGCCCTACCTGCTCCACGCCGTGGCCCAGGCGGCCGAGTTCCCCCGGGCGGCCTCGGCCGCGCGCACCGCACTGGCGTCGCTCGAGCTCGTGCAGAGCCCGAAGCACCAGCACCTGGTCGCCCCGCGCGGTGTCAGCGGCAGTGGCACCGTCGACCGGTCGCCCCAGCGCACGATCGCCGACGCCCGCGGCACGACGACCCTGCCCGGCGCGGTCGTCCGGCACGAGGGCGACCCCGACACCGGTGACGCGGCCGTCGACGAGGCGTACGCGGGCCTCGGTGCGACCCACGCCTTCTGGCTCGACGTCTTCGGCCGGGTGTCGATCGACGGTGCCGGACTCCCCCTCGACGCCACGGTCCACTTCGGGCAGGACTACGACAACGCCTACTGGGACGGCAGCCGGATGGTGTTCGGCGACGGCGACGACGAGGTCTTCCGGCGCTTCACCATCGCGCTCGACGTCATCGGGCACGAACTGGCGCACGGTGTCACGCAGTACACCGCCGACCTGACCTACCAGGGGCAGGCCGGGGCGCTCAACGAGTCGATCAGCGACGTGTTCGGCTCCCTCGTCGCCCAGTACGCGGCCGGGCAGACCGCCGAGCAGGCGAGCTGGCTCATCGGCGAGGGGCTCTTCACCGATGCCGTGCGCGGCGACGCCCTGCGCTCGATGCGGGCCCCGGGTACCGCCTACGACGACCCGGTGCTCGGCAAGGACCCGCAGCCCGCGACGATGACCGACTTCGTCGTGACGACCGACGACGCCGGTGGGGTGCACACGAACTCCGGCATCCCGAACCACGCGTTCTTCCTGGCGGCGACCGCGATCGGCGGGTACGCATGGCAGGGCGCCGGTGCCGTGTGGTGGGACGCCCTGACCTCGGACGCCGTCACCGCCTCGATCGACTTCGCCGGGTTCGCCGCCGTGACGATCGACGCCGCTGGGTCCCGGTTCGGCGCTGGTTCCGCGGAGCACACCGCGGTGCAGGATGCCTGGCGGACGGTCGGCGTCCTCGACTGAGACGATCGAGCGCCACGCACCGGCGTACGGTCGGGAGCATGCGCATCGAGGTCCGTCGTTCCGGGGGCTTCGCCGGTACCACGCGGCACTGGCGGGTCGACACCGACACGAGCGCCGACCCCGCGGCGTGGTCCGATGTCGTCGACGCGCTCCCCCGGACCCCCGCGACGGCGACGGCCGGGCCGCCGGTCCCCGACGACTTCACGTGGACGATCACCGTCGAGCGCACGACCGTGACGATCCCGGGCCGCCGTCTCGACGGCGCGTGGGCCGACCTCGTCGCGCGCGTCCGCTCTGCAGGCGACCCGTCCTGAGACGGCAGGCCCGTGCCGGAGCCGCCACGGGCCTCCCGTCCGCACCGCGCCGGCCGGACCGCCGCGGATCGTGAGCAGGAATGGTCGCCTCCACGCGGCGAACTCGACCATTTCTGCTCACGAAGTGGCCGCGCGCGATGCGCGGAGCGCCCCCTCAGTCGACGTCGATGACCGTCAGGCGCCGCGTCGGACGGGTCATCGCGACGTAGACCGCGGCCGCCGGGCGCGCGGCGTCGGCGCCGACCCGGTCGGGGTCGACGAGCAGCACGCCGTCGAACTCGAGGCCCTTGGCGTCCGCGCCCGTCAGCACCGTGAGCGACCCGGCGTGCGGCGAGGCGAGCCCGCGCACGTCGGCCTCGGTGCGCGCGAGCCGCTGCCGGACGGCGTCGACCTCGGACTCCGGGACGATCACGCCGATGGTGCCGGCACCGATCCGCGACCGTTCGGCGTCGGCGACCGACACGACCGTGTCGAGCAGGTCGGCGCGGGCGACGCGGACGCTCTCGACGGGGTCGCCGTCGCGCACGGCCTCGTTGCGGGTCACGGTCAGGCCGGCACCGTCGGCGAAGACGCCGGCGGCCTCGACGATCGACCGCGGGGTGCGGTAGTTCACGGTGAGCTGCTCGATGCGGTGGTCGAGCGGCACGAGCGGTGCCCGGCCACGGCGTCGGCGGGCGAGCGCGCCGAGCACGTCGTCCCAGGTGCGCGCGGCCCCGGGCGAGGAACCCTGCGCCATGTCGCCGACGATCGTGAAGGAGCGCAGCGGGTTGCGGCGGGCGAGCACGCGCCACTGCATCGGCGAGAGCTCCTGCGCCTCGTCGACCACGATGTGCCCGTAGGTCCACTCGCGGTCGTCGGCGGCGCGCTCCGCGGTCGAGCGGGGGTCGCCACCCTCGGCGAACGAGCCGGCGACCTGTTCGGCGGTGACGATCCCCTCGACACCCATGTTCTCGATCGCCTGACGGGCGTTCTCGATGTCACGGTTGCGGCTGGCCTTCGCCGCGCGCTTGGCGGCGCCGCCGGTCGGGTCGAACGGGCCGAGCAGTTCGGCTGCCTCGTCGAGCAGGGGGACGTCCTCGACCGTCCAGGCAGCACCGCGTGCGCGCTGCAGCAGGGCACGGCGTTCCGGGGTCCAGTCCGGGGTCAGCGAGGCGAGCCAGTTCGGACGGGCGTACAGGTCCTCGAGGAACTTCTCCGGGGGCAGCGGCAGCCACGCGGTGTTGAGCAGCACCCGGGCGTCGTAGGAGCTCCGGATGTCCTCGCGCAGGACCTTCTCGTCGGCCTCGTCGACCGTCGTCCCACGCTCGCGCAGCTGTTCGGCGAGCAGCCGGGTCATCGCGTCGAGCGCGAGCTTGTTGAACGTCACGCGCGCGGCGTTGTGGGGCTTGCCGCGGTCCTGGGCACGCTTCATCGCGTCGGCCACGAGCTGCGGCGTCACCACGAGCCGCTCGCCCTCGACGTCGAGCGTCACCGACTCGGTCGGCACCACCTGGCGGGACCGCACGGCGCGCCGCAGGAGTGCGGCCGTCTGCGCGGAGCCCTTCACGGCGGCGACGTCGCGGGCGTCGTGCGTCGTCGCGTGCACCCCCGGGTAGAGCGAACCGAGCGAGGCCATGACGACGCCGGTCTCGCCGAGCGACGGCAGGACCTGTTCGATGTACGTCAGGAACGCCGGCGACGGGCCGACCATCAGGACGCCGGAGCCCCGCAGCCGCTCGCGGTACGAGTACAGCAGGTACGCGGCACGGTGCAGCGCCACGGCGGTCTTGCCGGTGCCGGGGCCGCCCTGCACGATCAGCACGCCCTCGAGCGGGGAGCGGATGATGCGGTCCTGCTCGCCCTGGATGGTGGCGACGATGTCGGTCATCCGGCCGGTGCGCTCGGCGGTCACCGCGGCCAGCAGCGCCCCCTCGCCCTGCAGGTGGGTGCGCTCGTCGTCGTAGAGCGAAGCGTCGAACACCTCGTCCTCGACGCCGACGACCCGGCGGCCCTCGAGCGACAGGTGGCGACGCGAGCGCATCCCCATCGGGTGCGCCGCGGTGGCCTGGTAGAACGCGCTGGCACCGGGCACACGCCAGTCGAGCAGCAGCGGGCGGTGGTCGGCGTCACGCAGGCCCACGCGGCCGATGTAGCGGAAGGCGTCCTCGGAGCTGTCGGGCTCGGAAACCTCGAGCCGGCCGAAGACCAGACGGTCCCCCACGCGCTCGAGCGTCGCCACGGTGTCTTCGTAGAGTCGGGCGTACGCGTCGCGCTCGCTGCGGCTCTGGTGGTTCCCGCCGACCGCCTGACGACGGGTCTCGGCGAGA
The DNA here is from genome assembly GCF_044748425.1 of Curtobacterium sp. NPDC089991. Classification (NCBI taxonomy): domain Bacteria; kingdom Bacillati; phylum Actinomycetota; class Actinomycetes; order Micrococcales; family Microbacteriaceae; genus Curtobacterium; species Curtobacterium sp. NPDC089991. The sequence continues at coordinate 503,196 of NZ_JBIVGB010000003.1, read as the reverse complement.
CGCTGCTCGGCCTCGGCGGTCAGCTCGTCGAGACGGCGGAAGAGGCCGTCCACGTAGCCGCGCTCGCGGTCGATCTCGGTCGGTTCGGACACACGCAACCCTTCGGGAAGAGGGGAATCCAGTGTACTGCCCGCTGGAGGCCCGCAGTTCCCGAAGGGTCGCCGGTCACATCTCTTCGTGCGTGTCCGGGTCTGCGTCCCAGAGTCGGCCGCGCTCGAGGCCGGAGATGGCCTGCACCTCGGCGTCGGTCAGCTCGAAGCCGAACACGTCGAGGTTCTCGCGCTGCCGGGTGGCGTCGGCCGACTTCGGCACCGGCACGGCACCGAGCTGGACGTGCCACCGCAGCACGACCTGGCCGGGGGTCACGCCGTGGGCCGCTGCGGCGTCGGTGATCGGCTGCTCGGTGAGGAGCTCCGACCGGACGGCGAGCGGGCTCCAGCTCTCGGTCACGATGCCGAGCTCCTGATGCACCTTCCGCAGTTCTGCCTGCGGGAAGTACGGGTGCAGCTCGACCTGGTTCACGGCCGGTGCGACACCGGTCGCGTCGATGATGCGGCGCAGGTGCTCCGGGGTGAAGTTCGAGACGCCGATCGAGCGGACCTTGCCGCTGTCGCGCAGGTCGACGAACGCCTTCCAGGTGTCGACGAACTTGTCCACCGACGGGTTCGGCCAGTGGATCAGGTACAGGTCGACGTGGTCGAGCCCGAGGTTGCCCAGGGTCTCGTCGATCGAGCGGTGCGCCTCGTCGTAGCCGTGGTGGCGGCCGGGGAGCTTCGACGTGACGACGAGGTCCTCGCGTGCCACCTCGGACTCGCGGACGGCACGGCCGACGGCGTCCTCGTTGCCGTAGTTCAGCGCCGTGTCGAGCAGCCGGTAGCCGCTCGCGATCGCGGTGCCGACCGCGGCCGCACCCTCGTCGCCGTTCAGGCCGTAGGTGCCGAGGCCGAGCTCCGGGAACCGGTGGCCGTCGTTCAGCTCGATGGTCGGGGCACCGACCTGCATCAGCGCACCCCGAGCAGGTCGATCACGAAGATCAGGGTCTTGCCGGACAGGAAGTGGCCGCCACCGGCGGGACCGTAGGCGAGCTCCGGCGGGACGACGAGCTTGCGGCGACCGCCGACCTTCATGCCGGGGATGCCCTCCTGCCAGCCGCGCACGAGCGCTGCGAGCGGGAAGTCGATGGGCTCACCGCGGTTCCACGAGCTGTCGAACTCCTCGCCGGTCTCGTACTCGACGCCGGCGTAGTGCACCTTGACGGTCGAGCCGGCGGACGCTTCCTCGCCGGAGCCCTCGACGATGTCGGTGATGACGAGGTCGGTGGGGGCCGGGCCCTCGGGCGCGTCGAACTCGGGCTTGCTGTTGAGGTCAGTCATGCGATCCAGTCAACCAGAGCGCGGCAACGGCAGACGCAACGGCCACCCAGGCCGCAGAATGGTTCCACCGTGACACGACCCACTCCCGCACCGCCGCGCCGCCGCCTGCTCGCCGACCTCACCCCGCTCCGCCGATCCCCCGCCTTCGCCCGGCTCTGGGCGGGCACCGCGATCGCCGGCATCGGCACGCAGATGACCACGGTGGCGGTCGGGCTCGAGGTGTACGAGATCACGCACTCCACCTTCGCCGTGGCGCTCGTGGGGGTCATCGCCCTGCTGCCGATGGTGGTCGCCGGCCTGTACGGCGGCATGCTCGCCGACGCCTTCGACCGGCGCACCGTCGCACTCGTGTCGTCGATCATCGCCTGGGTCGCGGTCGCCCTCATCGCCACCCACTCGTGGCTCGGGCTGCACAGCGTCCCACTGCTCTACGTCCTGGCGACCGTGAACGCCGTCGCCGCGACCGTGAGCAATGCCTCGCGTTCGGCGATCGTCCCGCGACTCGTCGGCACCGACCTGCTGCCCGCGGCGAGCGCCCTGGGCGGGATCGCCTCGGGGTTCCAGGTCACCGTCGGACCGGCCGTCGCCGGCGTCCTGATCGCGAGCGTCGGGTTCGCGCCGACCTACACGATCGACGTCGTCCTGTTCACCTTCGCGTTCCTCGGAGTGTTCACGCTGCCGCGGATGGCGGCCGACCACGGTGCCCTCCGCCCGGGCCTGAGCTCCCTGGTCGAGGGCGCGCGGTTCCTGCGGAGGTCGCGCAACATCACCATGACGTTCGTGCTCGACATCGTCGCGATGACGTTCGGCCAGCCCCGCGTCCTGTTCCCCGCGATCGGGGCGCTCGTGATCGGCGGCGGATCGATCACCGTCGGCACCCTCACGGCCGCCTACGCGATCGGCGCACTGCTGTCGAGCGTCTTCTCCGGGCCGCTCGGGCACGTGCGCCGCCAGGGCGAGGCGGTCGGCTGGGCCATCACCGCGTACGGCGGCGCGATCGCGGCGTTCGGCGTCGTCATCGCGCTCGCGCACGTGCTCGGCGGACGCTCGGGCGAGTCATTCTCGGTCGGGATCCTGCCCGCGCTCGGGTTGGCGGCGCTGTTCCTGGCGGCGGCCGGCGGTGCGGACAACGTCAGCTCGGTGTTCCGGAACACGATCCTGCAGGCGGCGTCGCCGGACGGCATGCGCGGCCGGCTGCAGGGCATCTTCATCGTGGTCGTCACAGGAGGTCCACGGCTCGGTGACCTCTACGCGGGCCTGGTCGTCGCGGCCGGCATCGCGTACCCGCCGATCATCGGCGGCGTGCTCATCGTGGCGCTCGTCGCGCTGCTCCTCCGCCTCGTCCCTTCCTTCCGCCGCTACGACGCCCTGCACCCCCACGCCAACTGACCGGCGAGCGGCCGCAGGCCCTCCCGCGAAAGCGACAGATCTGCGCGAACCTTCCGCGGACGTCTGTCGCTTTCGCGAGACGGACGGCAGACCGTGGCGGGATCGTGTCGCTCTGACGGGGTCGACGCGACCACGGGCGGACGGGAGGCGCGGGGCGGGCCCGCCACGGGCCTCCCGTCCGCACCGCGGCGCGACCACGGCACGGCGTGACGTCACGTGTCGGGTACCGTACAACGCATGCCGGACAGCGCATCGCGCGACCTCCAGCGGACGGGAGTCCGCGCCGTCGTCCGGCGCACCTACCACTCGGTCATCCGGCACCGCGTCGTCGACGCGGCGGCGTCGCTGACGTTCTTCGCGCTGCTGACCGTGTTCCCCACCGCGCTGACCGTGGTCTCCGCACTGTCGATCGTCGACCGCAAGGGCGACAGCCTGGCCGACATCATCGGTGTGCTCGGGTTCATCCTGCGCCCGGAGACGGCGCAGCACCTCGAGACCCCGCTGCGCCAGCTGCTGACCCTCGACAACCCGTGGCTCGGCTTCGCGACCGGCGTCGTGCTGACGCTGTGGTCGCTGTCCGGGTACGCGACGGCGTTCGGGCGGGCGATGAACACCTCGTACGAGGTCGAGGAGGGTCGGCGGATCTGGAAGTTCCGCAGCATGATGCTCCTCGTGACCCTGCTCGTGATGGCGGGCGGGGCGATCGCGATCGTGATCCTGCTCGGCACCCCGACGATCTCGGCGGCGATCGTCGCGTCGTTCGGGTGGGCGCCGTGGATCGACGACGTGTGGAACGTCGTGAAGTGGCCCGTGCTCGCTGCCGACCTCGTCGTGATGGTCGCGGTCCTGTACTACGCGACCCCGAACGTGAAGACGCCGCAGCTGCGGTGGGTGTCCGCCGGTGCCGCGTTCGCCATCGTCACCTGGGCGCTCGCGACCCTCGGCTTCGCCGTCTACGTCGAGACGATCGGCGGCGGGAACCGTGCGTACGGGTGGCTCGGCGGCGGGATCCTGCTGCTCGTCTACCTGTACATCTCGAACTTCGTGCTCGTGGTCGGCGGTGAGCTCGACTCCGAGGTGATCCGGATGCGGCAGCTCCTGGCCGGCATCGAGGCCGACGAGTCGATCCGGTTGCCGCTGCGCGACGTCACGCGCAACTTCACGCTCGCCCGCTGGCGGGACGCCGACATCGCCGCCGCGCGGAACGTCCGGACCACCGCGGCCCAGGTCGCCGCCGACGAGGACGCCGAGCCGACCCCGGAGCAGGAACACCTGCGCGACGTGGCCCAGCAGGTGCGCGTCGGCGAGGCGCCGATGCCCTGAGGTGGTCGCGCGGGTTGCGCTGGTTGCGCGTGGGCGTCAGCGCTCGCGTGCCGCTTGGTCCAGCATCTCCTCGGTGACCACCGGGATCGCACCGGTCGCGAGCTCGATGCCGGACAGCCGCGCCGGGCTCAGCACGCGCTGCACCTGGTCCTCGTCCATCAGGCCGGCGGCCACGACGAGCGTCGAGATCGGCGTCGACGTGGTCAGTGCGGTGTGCGCGATCGACGCCGCAGCCGCGTAGCCGATGTACGGGGTCAGGGCCGTGACCACGCCGACGTTCGTGTCGACCTGCGCAGCGAGCTTCGCCTCGTTCGCCTCGATGCCCGTCACGCAGTGCTCGCGCAACGTCGCACAGCCCCGTGACATCCACTGCAGCGACTGCAGGATCGAGTGCGCGATGATCGGTTCGAACGCGTTGAGCTGGAGCTGACCGCCCTCGGCCGCCATCGTCACGGTGGTGTCGGCGCCGACCACGGCGAACGCGATCTGGTTCACGACCTCGGGGATCACCGGGTTCACCTTGCCCGGCATGATCGACGAGCCTGCCTGGCGCGCCGGCAGGGTGATCTCGCCGAGTCCCGCCTGCGGCCCCGACGCGAGCAGCCGCAGGTCGTTGCAGATCTTCGAGAGCTTCGCGGCACTGCGCTTCACCGTGCCGGACAGCGTCATGAAGGCACCGGCGTCACTCGTCGCCTCGATCAGGTCCGGTGCCGTCACGACGTCGATGCCGCTGGCGTCCTGCAGCTGCCGGCGGACCTCGTCGCGGTAGAGCGGGTCCGCGGTGATCCCGGTGCCGATCGCCGTCGCACCGAGGTTCATCTCGGCCAGCAGCGGCAGGACCTTGCGGAGCAGGTCGGCGTCCTCCTGGATCGTGTGCGAGAAGCCGGTGAACTCCTGCCCGAGGGTCATCGGCACGGCGTCCTGCAGCTGCGTGCGGCCGACCTTGAGCACGTCGGCGAAGGCGTTCCCCCGCTCGGCGAACGCCGCGGAGAGCTGCTCGAGCTGCTCGATGAGCCGCCGGGCGGAGAAGATCATCGCGATCTTGATGCTCGTCGGGTACGTGTCGTTCGTCGACTGGCTGCGGTTCACGTGGTCGATCGGGTGCAGGTACCCGTAGTCGCCCCGCTCGTGGCCGAGGAGCTCGAGGGCCCGGTTCGCCAGGACCTCGTTCGTGTTCATGTTCGTGCTCGTACCGGCACCGCCCTGCACGATGTCGACGACGAACTGCTCACGCAGGGCGCCGTCCCGCACCTCCTGAGCAGCACGGTCGATGGCGTCGGCACGCTCGTCGTCGAGGACACCGATCGCCCGGTTCGCCCGCGCTGCCGCCTGCTTCACGGTGGCGAGCGCCTCGATGAGGTCCGGGTACACCGAGATCGGCACCGACGTGATCGGGAAGTTCTCCAGTGCCCGCAGGGTGTTGATGCCCCAGTACGCGTCGATCGGGACCTCGCGCGACCCCAGCGAGTCGCTCTCGGTACGGGTCTGCGCCCCGGTGGGGGCCTGTGCTGCTTCGTTGCCGGTCACACGTCGAGGCTAGCCCAGTCCGTCCGGCCGGTCCGGGAACCGGGCGGGACCGCGCACATGGTGAGCAGGAATGGTCGGGTCGCTGGAACGCACCCGACCATTCCTGCTCACGAAGCTCGCGTCGCGTCAGCGCCGCCCACACCCAGCCGGACGGGAGGCACGGTGCCAGGCCGCCACGGGCCTCCCGTCCGGTGGACGCGAGCGATCGCGTGCCCGTGGATGGTGAGCAGAAATGGTCGGGTCGCCGGAACGCACTCGACCATTTCTACTCACGAAACGCGCGTCGCGCGCGCCCCGCGTCAGTGGAACTGGGGGACGATGAGGTAGATGCCGTACAGCACGACGGCGCCGCAGACCGCGTAGCAGAGGATCGCGAGCGCACGGAAGGCACGCACCGCGGTCGTCGCTCCGGCGGGGTTCGGGAACCCGGCGGTCGCCGGACCGATCGTGCCGTCGTCCTTCACGGTGAACTTGCCCGCGCGGGTGTCCGCGGCGCTCCAGAACCGGAGACCGACGGAGTACACGGCGACGACGAAGCACGACGAGACCACGGCGACGAGCGCCACGGTGACGAACGCGAACCAGTCGATACCCATCAGCGATCTCCCACCGTGAGGAATGCGAAACGGCGTCCGTCAAGCGCGATACCCATCAGCGACGGCCTCCCTTGCGTGCGGCCATGCGGCGGAGTGTGCGCTCGCGGCTCAGTGCTGCGCGGCGGTCCGCGACGGCGTCGGCGCGCTTCTTGCGCTGCAGATCGCGCAGTTCCTTGCGGGTGTACACGGCGTTCGCGGCGACGTCGACCTCGATGGCCGAGGCGCCTTCGTGCGGCTTCCGGAGCGACCACAGGTACAGGCCGAGGATCACGGCGGCGCCGACGATGGCGTCGATGACGAGCCCCATGACGCCCAGACGTGCGATGCCCGACGCCACCGCGCCCACGGCTGCGGCGGCGGGCAGCGTGATGAACCAGGCGATGACGATCTTGCCGGCGGTGGACCACTGGATCTTCGAGCCGCGGCGGCCGAGCCCGGCGCCGATGATCGAGCCGGAGGACACCTGCGTGGTCGAGAGCGCGAAGCCGAGGTGGCTGGACGCCAGGATCGTCGCGGCGGTCGAGGCCTCGGCGGCGAAGCCCTGGGTGGCCCGGATCTCGGTGATGCCGGACCCGAGCGTGCGGATGATGCGCCACCCGCCCGTGTAGGTGCCGAGCGCGATCGCCAGGGCACAGGCGACGACGACCCAGAACTGCACGCCCTGGTTCGACGACTGCGCCCCGGAGGCGATCAGCGTCAGCGTGATGACACCCATCGTCTTCTGGGCGTCGTTCGTGCCGTGCGCGAGCGACACCATCGACGAGGTGAAGATCTGCCCGACACGGAAGCCACCGCGCTCGTTCGGGAACACCGGGCGCTTCGTGATCCGGTACGCGATGCGTGTCGACAGGAACGACACGAGCGACGCGATCACCGGGGACGCGAAGGCCGGGATGATGACGACCGTCAGCAGCGCGACGTAGTTGACGGACTGGAACCCGGCGCCGACGATCGCAGCTCCGATCAGTCCGCCGAACAGCGCGTGCGACGACGACGACGGCAGCCCGCGGAGCCACGTGATCATGTTCCACACGACCGCTCCGATGAGCCCCGCGAAGATCATCTCCGGTGAGATCGCGACGCCGCCCGGGCCCTCGTTGATGAGGCCGTGCGAGATCGAGGTCGCCACCGCGGTGCTGAGGAACGCACCGACGAGGTTGAGCACCGCGGCGACCGTGACCGCGACCTTGGGCTTCATGGCCCCGGTCGCGATCGGAGTCGCCATCGCGTTGGCGGTGTCGTGAAAACCGTTTGTGAAGTCGAAGAAGAGGGCCAACGCGATGACCAGGACGACTATGAGTGTGATGTCCACCGCGGGCCAGTGTTCCCCATCGACGGCCTCCGGAGCAAACCTGATCGGCAACCTGCTGTTCACCGGAGCTTCAGACTCGTTCAGATTCGGAACCATGCCGATGCGAGAATGAGTCCCATGGACACCGTCGAGCTCCTCATCCTGTTGGTCGGATCGCTCGCGGTGACCGGGTTCGCACGGGCGAAGGGACTCCCCGCTCCCCTGCTCGTGACGGCGGTCGCGCTCGCAGCGTCGTTCCTGCCGGGGCTGCCCGCGATGGAGATCGACTCCGAGGTGATCCTGACGGTGATCCTGCCGCCGCTGCTCTACTCGGCGGCGCTCGACGTGTCGTGGCAGAGCTTCCGGACGTCGATCAAGCAGATCCGGCGTCTCGGCATCTTCCTGGTCATCGTGACGGCACTCGTGGTCGGCGCGGTGGCGTACTTCCTGATCCCGGACATGACCCTGCCCGCGGCGATCCTGCTCGGTGCGATCGTCGCCCCGCCGGACGCCGTGTCCGCCGCCGCGATCGGTCGCAAGCTCGGGCTCCCCCGCCGGGTGATGACGGTGCTGTCCGGCGAGAGCCTGATCAACGACGCCGCGTCCCTGACCCTGGTGCGCGTGTTCACCCTGATCATCGCCGGGACGTCGCTCACCGTCTGGCAGGACCTCGGCATCTTCGGCCTGGCGATCGGCGTCGGCCTGGCCGTCGGCATCGTGCTCGGCGTCGTCGTGCACTGGATCCGGATGCGGCTCAACGACCCCGTGGTCGAGACGATCATGAGCATCCTGCTGCCCTTCGTCGCGTACATCCTGGCCGAGGACCTCTCCGGCTCCGGCGTCATCGCGGTCGTCACGGCCGGCCTGTACATCGGCTACAACTCGCCGAAGGAGGGCTACGCCACCCGCCTGCAGGAGCGCCCGCTGTGGACCAGCATCGACGTCATCCTCGAGGGCTTCGTCTTCGCCCTGATCGGCCTGCAGCTCAACACCGTGGTGCAGGACCTGGTCGAGAGCGAACGGAGTCTCGGCCAGACACTCACCGCCGCCGCCGTGGTGCTCGGCGTCGTGATCCTGGTGCGGCCCCTCTTCATCTTCGAGTCGTACGTGCGCAACCGCTTCAACGGGCGATGGCTCCGTCCGCTGCGCATCAAGCTCTCCCGCGGCCACCCGTCACTGCGGTGGATGCGCGGGACGGCCGAGCCGAAGCTCAACTGGCGCGAGCTCACCGTCATCTCGTGGACCGGCATGCGCGGCGTGGTGACCCTCGCCGCCGCGGTGTCCGTGGTCGCGAGCCCGACGCAGATCCCCGCGCAGGACACGATCTTCATCATCGCGTTCTTCGTCACCGTCGGCACGCTGCTGCTGCAGGGCCTGACCCTGCCCTTCGTCATCCGTGCACTCAAGGTGCAGGACCCGGCCGAGGGCGAAGAGGACGTCCGGAGCGAGATGCGACTGAACCAGCGCACGACCGAGGCCGCCATCGAGCTGCTCGAGAAGCGACGGCCGGACTGGTCGAAGCAGTACGGCGCCGTCGCCGTCGACTCCGTGGTGAACCGGCTGAAGGCACGGCTCGAGCGGCAGGTCGAGACGTTCCGGCAGGACGCCCTGGAAGAAGAGGTCGAGGAGCGCAACGCCCCGATGCGCCTGCGTGGCTCGCAGATCCAGGACATCCGGCGCGAGCTGCTCGACCGCCGACGCGAGATCGTGCTCGAGGAGCGCGAGAAGGGCAACCTCGACGAAGAGGTCATGCGCCGCGTGCTCGTGACCCTCGACGCCGAAGAACTCGCGATGGACTCGGCGCAGGCGTCACGCAGCCGCTCCTGAGGGCCTCGGCGTATCCTGGCGCTCCGTCCGAGAACAGGAGCACAGCGCCGAGTGAGCACGCCGCGGAACGACGTCAACAGGAACGACGACACCCCGGAACGTCCCGGAGGGTCCCGGCCGACGTCGGCGCCGAAGCCACGCAGCACCCGGCCCTCGGCCCGCGGGACCAAGCCCCGTCGCGGCGCGAAGGTCGCCGGTTCCACCCGACCGGCTCCGCGCCGACAGGCACCCGTGCCGGCACCGCAGCAGCACAGTGCGTACCGCCGCTGGTACTCGACGTTGCACCCCTCGCTCCAGCTCATCGGCCTGCAGCTCTGGATGCCGCTGTTCTTCATCGTCGGCTTCTGCCTCTGCTACGTCTTCGCGTTCCACGCACCGCACCCGCACGACGTCCCGATCGCCCTGGTCGGCAGTGACCCGACACTCGTCGCTGCGGTGCAGAAGGCCTTGCCGGGCGAGTTCGTGTTCCACACCTACGACTCCCTGGCCGCAGCGAAGCGTGACGTCATCGCCGGCTCGATGGCGGTCGCCTACGACCCCGCGACGAACGAGTTCTTCAAGGCGAGCGCCCACCAGTTCCAGGTCGCGAGCCTCGTACCGGCGACGCTGAGCGCGGTCCTGACCGGGATCGGGGTCGCGACCCCGAAGATCACCGAGCTCGCTCCCCTGCCCGCGTGGGACGAGTACGGCACCGTCCCGATGTACGTCATGCTCGCCTGGTGCATCGGCGGCTACATGGTCGCGATGTTCATCGGGATCATGGGTGGCCCGCTCCGGCACCGCACCCGCATGACCGTCATCGTCGTCGGCGGCCTCGTCATCTCCCTCATCACGAACACGCTCGCCGGTCCGGTCGTCGGCGCCATCCACGGCCACTGGATCCAGCTCGTGCTCATCGCGTGGGGGTGGATCGTCGCGATCGGTCTCGCCGTCAACGGGCTGAGCTACTTCGTCGGCCGGTTCATCGCGGCCCCCGCCATGATCTGCTTCGTCTTCCTGTCGATGCCGTCGTCCGGTGGGGCGTACCCGAAGTGGTTCATGCCGGAGCCGTTCGCCTGGCTCAACAACGTCGTCGTCGGGTCGAGCATGGTCGACATGATCAAGCACCAGATCTACGGCGTCGGCCCCGGCCCGGCCCGTGGCCTGATCACGATGGGCTGCTACGCCGCGGTCGGCCTCGTGCTCATGTACTTCGGCAAGAAGTGGTGGGAGCGCCGACGCATCCGCGCCATCGTCACGGGGCGGACGACGATGTTCCAGGACGCCAACACCGCGAACCGTGAGTTCCTCGGCAAGGAACGCGACGCCGAGCTCGAGCGCCACGGCCTCGAGTCCACCGAGACGGGCACCCTGAGCGTCCTGAGCGACGACGACTGGGAGGACGCCCGCGTCGGCGGTGACGTCTTCACCGGCGGACGCGACGGCCTCGAGACCGAGACCACCCCCACCGGCCGCATCCCCGTGCAGCGGCCGGGAGGCGCGGGGACCGGACCGCGCACGCGTCCCGTCCCGCGCACCGAGGGCTCCAGGGCGCCGGCTCGGTCCGACACGTCGGCCCGAGTCGACGCCGGGGACGAGCCCCCGCACGGCCGGCACGCGGACCGGTAGCTCATCCTGACGATCGCGCCGCTCGCGCAGACCGACTGCGTGCGCATGTTCCGACGATGCACCAGTCGAACAACGCGTGCTCTGTCGCATGATGCGCATGCATCGACTGCGTGCGCATGTTCCGACGATGCACCAGTCGAACAACGCGTGCTCTGTCGCATGATGCACGTGCATCGTCCGTGCGGGCACGCGGACCGGTGAGGCGTCGGCGGCGCGTATCCTGGGGGCATGAACCCCCGCATCACCTGGCACCGCGTCCTCGTCACCGTCGTCGTCGTGCTCCTCGTGCTGACGGTCGGCTTCTACGTCGCGAGCATCGTGCTCGCACCCGCCGACGGCCGGAACACCGCCGGGCTCTTCGTCGGCTGGGCGATGTTCGCCATGGTCGGCGCGATCGTGTTCGGGATCATCGACTTCTTCGTCCGGCCCCTCGGTGGTCGCAGCGGGGACGCCGAGGTCATCGCCGCCGCCGAGGAAGCGCGCACCGGCAGCACCCGCACCCAGCAGACCCGCTGATCCGCTGATCCGCTCTACGCGGGGGTCTCGACACCCGTCCCGGTGAAGCCCGCGACCGTCGCGTCGTCGTCGGCGAACGTGAAGCGTGCACGCACCGCACCCCCGCGGAGCACCCCCGGCAGCCAGTACTTCGCGTCGTCCCACATCGCCTCGTAGGGGACGTCGGCGACCGGGATCCACCGCGGCTCGAGCTCGTCGGAGCCCGACGGGCTGCCCTGCCAGCGGCGACACACGAAGACGTCCGAGACCTGGGACCAGGACGGCCGGTACGGGAACCGGTAGTCCAACGTGCCACGGGCCTCCAGGTCGACCGTCTCGAGACGCAGGCCGACCTCTTCGCGCACCTCGCGCACGGCGGTCTCGACCGCCGTCTCACCGGGCTCCCGCTTGCCGCCCGGGCCGACCAGCCGGCCGGTGCCGAGGCCGCGGCGCTTCTCCCCGAGCAGGACCTCGGGCCCGCTCGCGCCGTCGCGCAGCAGGTAGACGACGACCACTCGGGGGTGTTGGGACTTGCTCTCGTCGCGCGGGGTCACCCGTCCAGTCTGGCCGAAGATGTGTCGTACGCTCTTCCCATGGCAGGCGTGCTGCGGGGGCACCATGGCTGAGCCCCGCAGGACCGGGCGCAGCCTCGAAGTGCTGCGCGCCGAGGCGGCGGAGGAGATCTCGATGCTCGTCGAGCACCGGAGCCGTCAGGGCGAGGACCCGTGGGAGTTCATGCCGACGCTCCCCACGGTGGACGAGCAGGTCGTGCTCATCCTCCGGGCCGACGCGGTCGACCTCGACGCCGCGATCGGCAAGCGGCACGCCCAGTGGTCGATGCACCCCGCGTCCGGCCAGGGCACCGCGCTCGGCGAGGAGTACCACCGGTTGCGCCGGATCGCGCTGCAGCACCCCGAGCTCACCCAGGCGGTGTGGAAGCTCATGGGAGCCCTGCCCGACGCGAGCTGACGCGCACGTACAAAGCGCGCCCACGCACAACGTGCGCGGACGCGCGTGCGGTTGGATGGGCGCATGACCGAAACCGTGCTCGCGATCCTCAACCAGCCCTCCCGCGACGCCGCGCCGCACGACCCCGCAGCGGACGCCTTCACCTGGGCGAAGCCGCTCGAGGAGCACCTGCAGGTGCAGGACCTCGGCATCACCCGGGGCGACGGCGTGTTCGAGACGATCACGGTGGTCGACGGTCGTCCGCAGGCTCTCGAGGCGCACCTCGACCGGTTCGGCCGCTCCGCCGCGATGCTCGACCTGCCCGCGCCGGACCCCGACGCCTGGCGGCAGGCGATCGAGGCCGTCTGCGCCCGGCTCGACCCGGTCCGCGAGGCCTTCGCGAAGACCGTCCTGACCCGTGGCGTCGAGGGCACCGACCGACCCACCGGCTGGGTGTACGCCGCACCTTCGGTCGACTCGACCGCCGCGCGCACCGAGGGCATCTCCGTCGTCGTGCTGGACCGCGGCTACCGACACGACGTCGAGCGCACCTCGCCGTGGCTGCTGCAGGGCGCGAAGACCCTGTCGTACGCGGTCAACATGGCCGCCCTGCGCGAGGCCGCCCGGCGCGGTGCCGACGACGCCCTGTTCGTGTCGAGCGACGGCTACGTGCTCGAGGGCACGCGCGCGAACCTGATCCTGAAGGTCGGCGACCGGCTCGTCACGCCGCGCACCGACATCGGGATCCTGGCCGGCACCACGCAGGCCGACGTCTTCCGCTTCGCCGAGCAGGAGGGCATCGAGACCGCCTACGAACTCGTCACGCTCGCCGACCTGCAGGCCGCCGACGCACTCTGGCTCGTGTCGAGCGTCCGGCAGGCGGCACCGATCCGCTCCGTGAACGGCGACGCCCGTGCGGTCGACGCGGACCTGACGGACCGCATCAACGAGTTCCTGCTGGCGCGCGAGGTCTGAGCCGGCCGGGTCAGCCGGCCGTCACCACCCAGCGCCCCCGGCGCCACGGACGGGAGGCCCGGATCGCGACGTGCGGGCACGTCGCGATCCGGGCCTCCCGGCTCTCCCCCGCTACCAGCGCGGGGTGGTGACGCCGACGCCGTCCGCCCACTCGAAGACCTGGCGGCCGTCGATCCAGACGCGCGTCGCGCGACTGGTCGCGTCGAGGGGGTCGCCGTCCCAGAGGACGAGGTCGGCGTCGTGGCCCACGGACAGTCGACCGACACGGTCACCGAAGCCCAGGAACTCGGCTGGGTTGACGGTGAGCGCCTCGAGCGCGGTCTGGGCGGGCAGGCCCTCCTTCACCGCGGCGGTGGCCTGGTCGACGAGCATGCCGATCGGCACGACGGGGGCGTCGGTGGTGATCGCGACCCGGACGCCGGCGGCGGCGATGGTGGCGAGGTTCGGGATCCCTCGGTCACGGAGCTCCACCTTCGAGCGGCTCGTGAACAGCGGGCCGTAGATGACCGGGATGTCCTTCTCGGCGAGCAGGCTGGCGATCTTGTGCGCCTCGGTGCCGTGGTTCACGACGAGTCGGTACCCGAACTCCTCGGACAGCCGGATGGCGGTCGCGATGTCGTCGTGGCGGTGGGTGTGCTGGTCCCAGACGAGTTCGCCGTCGAGGACCCGGACGAGCGCCTCCTTCGTCAGGTCACGCGCGAACGGCTCACCCTTCGCGGCGGCGGCGTCACGGGCGGCACGGTAGTTCTGGGCCTCGACGAAGGCGTCACGGATGATCTTCGCGACGCCGAGGCGCGTCGACGGCGTCTGGCCCTTGCCGCCGTACACCCGCTTCGGGTTCTCGCCGAGCGCGCTCTTGATGCTCACCGAGTCCGAGATCAGCTGTTCGTCGACGGTGCGCCCGCCCCAGGTCTTGATGGCGACGGTCTGGCCGCCGATCGGGTTGCCGGACCCCGGCTTCACGACGATGCTCGTGATGCCCCCGGCGAGCGCGTCGCGGAAGCCCTCGTCGTCGATGTCGATCGCGTCGATCGCGCGGACCCCGGCCATGTTCGGGCCGGTCATCTCGTTCGTGTCGTTGCCGGCCTCGCCGTTCGCCTCCTCGTGGATGCCGACGTGGCCGTGCGACTCGACGAACCCGGGGACGAGCCACGCACCGGCTGCGTCCACCACGGTGATCCCCGGGGGCGGTGTGACGTCCGGGCCGATCGCGGTGATGCGGCCGTCCTCGACGACGACCGCGCCGCCGTCGAAGGCTGGGGCGGAGACGGGGACGACGTGGGCACCGGTGATCGCGAAGGAGTTGCTCATGCCACCAACGCTACGCGGCCGGCGAAATACGAATTCCTGGCGTCGGGCGTCCGGGGGTCCCTACGCTCCCGGCATGGTGCATCGGAACGAGACCCCGGACGTCCACGACGGCTCGATCGCGCTCGGGGGCCAGACCGCGCACAGCGGCGTGCTCGTGCACCGCGGATGGCCCGTGCACGGCAGCGCGGAGCGTCCGTGGCGCAGCGCCCGCCGGGGTTCCCGCGCCGATCGGATGACCACGTCCGTCCGGGTGTCGCTGCCGCCGCGGATCGCCCGTGTTCGGTGGGTGCCCGACGCCCGGACCGAGGCGCTGCTCGATCGCGCAGCCGCGGCGCTCCGGTCGCTCGACGTCCACCAAGGTTTACGGCTCGCGCCGCTCGGGTCGGTGATCGGTCGGACCGAGGCCGTCGCCTCGTCGCGGATCGAGGACGAGTCCGCGTCGCTCGACGACTACGCCCGAGCCCTCGTGGGCATCCGCGCGAACCCGAGTGCGACCGTCGTCGTCCGCGCCGCCGGAGCGATCGAGGGGTTGGTCGCGGCAGCGGACACGGGCGTGATCGCCGAGGCCGCGCTGCTCGAGGCGCACCGGCTGCTCATGCGCGACGACCCGGTCGACGGGCGGTACGCCGGGCGCTACCGCAGCGTCCAGAACTGGATCGGTGGCGGTGACACCCCGCGGTTGGCGACGTACGTCCCGCCGCCGCCGGAGCTCGTCGCGCCCCTCATGGCCGACCTGTTCGCCTTCCTGCACCGGACGGACCTGCACCCGATCGCCCAGGCCGCGATCGGGCACGCCCAGTTCGAGTCCATCCACCCGTTCACCGACGGCAACGGCCGGATCGGACGTGCGCTGATCAGCGCCGTGCTGCGACGCCGGGGCGTCACGACGACGGTGACCGCGCCGATCGCCACCGCGCTCGCCGCGGATCGGGGCCGGTACTTCCGGCACCTCGAGCGGTACCGCGACGGGGTCGTGGACGCCCTCGTGGCAGACGTCGCGATCGCCATCGGCACCGTGTGCGACGAGGCGACCGTGACCGCCCTGCTGCTCGACGAGCACGCGGCCGACCGGATGGCGGGTCCGTGTGCCACGAGTGCCCACGCCGTCGTCGGGCGGGCGCTCTCCGACGACCCGGTCCTGACCGAGGCCCGACTGCAGGACCTCCTCGCCGGTGTCGACGGCGGACCGGTCGACGAGGACCTGGCCGGCTCCGTGGCCGCAGACCTCGTCCACGCCGGGGTGCTGCGTCCGGTCACCGAGCGGCGGCGTGACCGCGCCTGGGTCGCACCGGCCGTCGTGGACGAGCTCGAGGCGTTCGAGCAACGGGTCCGCGCGGGGGTGGCGGGGCGGACGCGGTCCGACCGGTTCCGGGCGGGGCGGTCGGGCGGACGCGGTCCGACCGGTTCCGGGCGGCGTGACGCCCGGCTCGCCACGGGGCCGTGCGCATAGGGTGGGACGGTGAGCACCGAGCACTCCCAGGCCACCCCGCCCACCGCCGCCAAGCGGCCCGTGACGCGGACCCACCACGGCATCGACTTCGTCGACGACTACGAGTGGCTGCGTGACAAGGAGTCGCCGGACACCCTGGCGTACCTCGAGGCCGAGAACGCCTACACCGACGCCGCCACCGACCACCTCGCCCCGCTGCGCGACCGCGTCTTCGCCGAGGTCAAGAACCGTGTGCAGGAGACCGACCTCTCAGTGCCGGTGCGCATGGGCGACTGGTGGTACTTCACCCGCACGGCCGAGGGCAGCCAGTACGGCGTGCACTGCCGTGCGCCGATCGCCGGTCCGGACGACTGGACCCCGCCGGCCGTCGTCGAGGGCGAGTCGACCCTCCCGGGCGAGCAGGTCGTCCTCGACGGCAACGCGCTGGCCGACGGCCACGAGTTCTTCTCCCTCGGCACCTACGACATCAGCGACGACGGCACCCGCCTGGTCTACGGCATCGACGTCGAGGGCGACGAGCGGTACACCCTGCACGTGCGCGACCTGGCCTCCGGCACCGACCTGGGCGACGCCATCCCGAACACCGGGGCGGGCGCGACCTTCGACCCGGCCGGCCGGTACGTCTTCTACCCGACCGTCGACGAGTCGTGGCGTCCGGACAAGATCTGGCGGCACGCCGTCGGCACCGCCGCGTCCGACGACGTCGTGGTCTTCGAGGAGCCCGACGACCGCTACTGGGTCGGCGTCGGCGTCACCCGGTCGTCGCAGTACATCGTCATCGAGCTCGGGTCGAAGATCACGTCCGAGGCCCTGGTGCTCGACGCCGCCGACCCGACCGGCGAGTTCCAGGTCGTGTGGCCGCGACGCGACGGCGTCGAGTACGAGATCGAGCACGCCATCGTCGGCGGCAGCGACCGCTTCCTGGTGCTGCACAACGACGGTGCCGAGAACTTCGAGCTCGTCGACGTCCCCGCCGACGACCCCACGTCCGAGCGCGACCGCCGGGTCGTCGTGGCGCACCACACCGAGCGCCGCATCGAGTCCGTCGACGCCTTCGCCGGGCACCTGGCGCTCGAGTACCGCTCCGAGGCGCTCCCCCGCATCGCGATCATCCCCATCGAGGGTGACGGGTACGGCGACGCGCACGAGGTCCCCTTCGACGAAGCACTGTTCTCGGCCGGGCTCGGCGGCAACCCCGAGTGGGACCAGCCGACGCTCCGCATCGGGTTCACCTCGTTCGTCACGCCGTCCGAGGTCAGCGACCTGGACCTGGCGACCGGCGAGGTGACGGTCCTGAAGCGCCAGCCGGTGCTCGGCGGCTACGACCCCGCCGACTACGCGCAGGAGCGCGACTGGGCCACGGCGGCGGACGGCACCCGCGTGCCGATCTCGCTCGTCTGGCGGCGCGACGCCGTCGACGCGGACACCCCCTCGCCGCTCCACCTGTACGGCTACGGCTCGTACGAGCACTCGATCGACCCGGGCTTCAGCGTCATGCGTCTGTCGATGCTCGACCGCGGCGTCGTCTTCGCGGTCGCCCACGTGCGCGGTGGCGGTGAGATGGGTCGCCACTGGTACGAGAACGGCAAGACCCTGACGAAGAAGAACACGTTCACCGACTTCGTCGCGGTCGCCGACCACCTGATCGAGTCCGGCCGCACCACCGCGGACCGGCTCGTGGCCGAGGGCGGCAGCGCCGGTGGGCTCCTGATGGGTGCGGTGGCGAACATCGCACCGGACCGGTTCGCCGGGATCGTCGCCGCGGTGCCGTTCGTCGACGCGCTCACGAGCATCCTCGACCCCGACCTGCCCCTGACCGTCATCGAGTGGGACGAGTGGGGCGACCCGCTGCACGACGCCGAGGTCTACCGCTACATGAGCGAGTACACCCCGTACGAGAACGTCCGCGACGACGTGCAGTACCCACGGATCCTCGCCGTGACGTCGATCAACGACACCCGTGTGCTCTACGTCGAGCCGGCGAAGTGGACCGCGAAGCTGCGCGAGGTCGGGGCGCCGGTGCTGCTGAAGACCGAGATGTCCGCGGGCCACGGTGGCGTGAGTGGTCGGTACGCCTCGTGGAAGGAGCGGGCGTTCGAGCTCGCTTGGTTGCTCGACGTGCTCGGGCTGGCCGACGAGGCGCCCGCCGCCTGATGACTTGGTGAGCAGAAATGGTCGGGTTGCCCGCGGGCACCCGACCATTTCTGCTCACGAAGCGAGCGCCCGCGGCCCGCGCCCGCGACTCACACGCGGTTGAGCGCGTGCACCGCCTCGTCGTAGGACTCCTCGGCCAGGCGCACCCGGTCCCCCGCGAGCACGCCGTACCCGAACGTCCCCTCGCCGCCGCGTTCGGCGATCGCCGCGTTGGTCCGCAGCGCGTCGAGCGCGTGCAGCGATCGGACACGCTCGGTCAGCACGTCGGCTGCGCTGCCGATCCGCTTCCAGAGCGCGTGCGGGAACGCGTCGTCACCGAGGACGTCCATCGCCATCCGCGCCCGCATCGTGCCCTGCCAGGCGGCTTCGGTGGTCGCACGGTCGGCGGCCTCGCGCTCGGCGGCGGTGTCCGAGGTGTCGTCTGCGACCGCGGCCCGGACGAGCTCGCGGATGTGCGGCTTCACGACGGCGCCGACGTCCTGCGCGACCTTCTTCGGGGAACGGAGCGACCACTCGGTCGGGGTCGGTCGTTCGACGGCGTCGTCGAGCGCGTCGAGCAGCTCGAGGAACGGCTCGCCGTGGACGAACGCGACGACGTCCCGCACCGACTGGTCGCGGCGCTCACGGGTCGAGGCCAGGATGCGTTCGCGGGTCATGGAGTCGACCAGGTCGTCCTGCGCCGGGGTCGACGCGCGCGGCAACCGGTCGATCAGGTACTCGTTGAGTGCTGCGCGCGCGGTCACGGCAGCCAGGCCGTCGGCCGCCTCGGCGGCGCGGTCGACGGTGTCGCCGGCGGCGAACGCCGGACGGTAGGCGCCGAGGATCGAGGCGATCTCGAGGGCGGTCTCAGCCGTCTGCCGGAGGTCGGCCGCGTCGCCGGAACGGAGCCGCGATTCCTGGCCGAGCAGCGCAGCGCGCAGCTTCCGCAGCCGCTTCGCGAGGACCCGTGCGGTCGTGCCCTTGTCCGGCTTCTCCTCGGTCTGGAGGCGCGGTGCCGGTGCTCCAGCCAGCCCGCGTGCCAGCTTGGACGCGACGGCGGCGGGGCCGGCACCCACAGCCGCGAAGCGCCCGTCGAGGGCCGCGAAGAGCTCGTGCGCGACCTGCGGGTCGACGCCCGCGACGGCCTCGACCTCGACCTCGACCTCGCGCCAGGTGCGCGGCGTCTCGGGAGCGTCGTCGTCGAGGCGCTGCGCGGTCACCTGGTCGTCGGCGAGCTCGGCGACCTGGTCGCCGTCCTCGTCGAGCAGGCGGGTCACGGTGCGGGTGGTCGTGATGCGGACCACGGGGCGCAGGCCACGGCCGCGTCGCTCGGTGAAGAGCGCCGCGAGGACCTCGGTCGGCACCGTGTCGGCGTCGTCGGTCAGCGGGAAGTGCTGCTCGTGGCGGACCGTGTCCGACTCGGAGCGCTTGATGTGCCACCCGGCGTCGGGGCCGCCGGTCCGCCGGCGGACCGTGACCCGCGCCGCCACCAGGTCGTACCGCTCGGTGTCCCAGTACGTCGCATCGAGCTCGAAGGGCTCCTGGTGCTCGGTGCGGAGGATGCCACCGGCGCCGACGAGGTCGGGCAGGGCACCGCCCTCTGGCAGGTCGTAGGTGCGCTCGATCTCGAGGTGGGTGTCACTCACACGGTCTTGTCTACCAGGGCTTCACCGTGCGCCTCGACCACCGCGGGCGCATCGGTGGAGAACCGTGACGCCACCACGGCTCCGACGACGGCGACCAGGAACGGGACGAGCTGCCCGATCCACGACACCAGCGCCATCGCGGAGTACGGGATCCCCGAGCCGTTCGCTGCTTCTGCGAGCGGGAACACCAGCACGGCAGCGACGACGGGCAGGACGAGGAGCGAGTACGTCCACACCGGTCGGCGGAGCACCACGAGCCAGACCGCGAGCAGCCCAGCCGCGATGACGCCGACCTGGACCGGGGCGTACACGGGGACGTTGAGCGAACCGCTCGTGATCGCCCACCACACTGCGGCGATGGCGAACACGGCAACGGCGCCGAGGACCCGGCGGCGGCGTGCGACGTCCGACACCAGCAGGACGCTCGTCGCGACAGCGGCGCCCGGCACCACCGCGAGCCCGATCCCGACCATGTCGAAGACGAAGCGCGCCTCCGGCAGGCCGTTGTACCGCTGCAGGAGCGCGAGGACGCCCACCGAGACGACGTAGGACAGCACCGCGAGCGCGATGAGGACCGGGATCGTGCGGATGGTGTGCGGTGCAGAACGGACGGGTGTCGGCAGTGCGGTCATGGTGTCCCCCCAGGTGGAACGGTGGCCGGCGCGTCGGTGGAACAGCGCCGTGGTGAACGCGCCGAACGCGAGTGCGGTCGGCGAGAGGTCGAGTTCGTGGGCATCGCGCACGTCGGCGAGCCACTGCTCGCGGCGGGCGGCGCGGTGTGCTGCGGGTGAGACGGCGACGGCGACCCCCACGAGCGCCCGGTCGAGCGCGCTCACGAGGTCACCGGCCGGTGGGCCGAGCGAGCCGGACGAGCGGGCGTCGCGGCGGACGGACGCGCGGCGACGAGGTCGCGTGCGGCGTCGACCCCGTCCGGCGTGAACTCGTAGAGCCGACGACGCGGCCCCGGCCGGCTGGTCTCGTCGTCCCACGACGACGTGATCCACCCCTGCCGCTCGAGTCGCTCGAGGATCGGGTAGACGGTGCCGGCCTGACGCCCGGTGGCCTTGATGACGAGCAACCCCCATGCTGGGCCGTCGACGGTCAGCAGTGCGTCGAGCACGTCGAGCGTCGGGGCGGTGATGCGTTGGATCGGATCCATGCGGCTTAACCTAGCTATATCGGATAAGCGCGTCAAGGCCGTCCAGAAAGCGGGGTTAGCCTGGCGCCATGAGCGACACGATCACCCGCGAGCAGTTCACCCCCGAAGCCGGCGGCGTCACGATGTTCACGACCACGTGGTGCGGCTACTGCGCCCGGTTGAAGAACCAGATGACGAAGGCCGGCGTGCCCTTCACCGAGGTCGACATCGAGCAGACCCCGGGCACGGCGGAACTCGTCGCCGAGGTCAACGGCGGCAACCAGACCGTTCCGACGCTCGTGTTCCCCGACGGCAGCACGGCGACGAACCCGTCGCTGGCCGAGGTGCAGTCCCGCATCTGAGCGGCAACGCAGCAACGCGGCAACGCAGCAAAAACACCGGTGTTCCCGCTCCGAACACGCGCATGACGCGGTTCGCAGTGCGAACACCGGTGTTTTGCGGCCGAAACAGCCCCCGAACTAGCCCCCGAGCGCCTCGGTCAGCAGCGCGGCCATGGCGTCGAGCTGGATGTCGCCGGAGTCGACGAGTTCCTCGTCCGAGCCGTCGAGCGCGCGGGCGGCCAGGGACGCCTTCGAATCGATGAGCTCGGCGATCTTCGTGTCGATCGTCTGCGCGGCGATGATGCGCCACGCGGTGACGGGCTCTTCCTGCCCGATGCGGTGCACGCGGTCGATCGCCTGGGTCTGCTCGGCGCTCGTCCACGACAGCTCGGCGAGCACGACGTTGGACGCCACCTGCAGGTTCAGGCCCACGCCGGCCGCGGTGAGCGAGCAGACGATCACGGCGACGTCGGGGTCGTTCACGAACGAGTCGATCTGCGCCGTGCGCTGCGTGGCCGTCTGGTCGCCGCGGATCGTGGCGGTGCGCAGGCCACGTCGAGCGAAGACCTCTTCGGCCTGGTCCATCACGTCGAGGTGCTTCGCGAAGAACACGACCTTGCCGACGTTCGACGCGAGCTGCGCGGCGTAGTCCGCTGCGAGCTGGGCCTTGGCGCGACCGATGCGTCGGACCATCGAGAACACGTTCTCGCCGGTCGACGAGGCGTCCTGGTCCTCGAGCTCCCAGCGGGCGACCTGCCGGACGAGCTTGTGGTCGATGCCGACGACCGGGTCCTGCCCGGTGCGGGCGTTGAGCGCCTGGTGGTACCGGCGGACGAGCTTCGCGGTGAGCTCGCGCTCGGCGTCGCGGATGGAGCGGCCCTCGTCGCCGTCGAGCTCGACGGGGATGTCAGCGATCCGGCGGGCCGGGATGTCCGCGGCGACGTCGACCTTGCGGCGTCGGACGATGCCCTGGTCGATGACGGCACGACGGGCCTCGACGAAGAAGCCCTGGTCGGCGGGGGTCAGCCCGATCTCCTCGAGCTCGTTCATGAGCTTCGCGCGGGGCTTCTTGTCGTCGATCCAGCCGAGGTACTCCCAGATGGTGCGGAAGTCCTCGACCGAGTTGATGAGCGGGGTGCCCGTCAGCGCCATGAGCAGCGGCGCTGCGGTGCGCTGCCGGATGCGGTCGGCGATCTGCAGCACGAAGCGGGCGCGCTGCGAGTCCTTGTTCTTGATGAAGTGCGCCTCGTCGACGACCATGCCCTTGAAGCCGAAGCCGCCGAGCCAGCCGGCGTGCCGGTCGAGGATCTCGTAGTTCACGATGATGATGTCGGCGAACCCGTCGAGGTCGTTGCCGTCCCCGTGGATGACGGTGGCGCGGTGGTTCGGCACCCAGCGTTCGGCTTCGCGCGCCCAGTTCGTCTTGACGACGTTCGGCACCACGACGAGCAGTGGGAACGCGTTGGCGGCGTCGGCGGCGAGCAGCGACTGCGCCGTCTTGCCGAGGCCCGGCTCGTCGGCGAGCAGGAACGTGCGGTGCCCCTGCGACGCGGCGGCGACCAGTTCGGCCTGGTGCTTCATCAGGGTGGTGCCGGAGCGGGAGTGCAGCGAGGTCGGCTCGGGCAGCGGCATCGTCGCCGCTCCCCCGCCTGCGCCGTACTCGAACGACTTGAACAGCGGACCGAAGAGCTCCCAGTTCGCCAGGCGACGCGGGTGCGCGACGGGCTGGTCGGCGAGTGCGAAGTCCGGCGGCAGGAACGGGTTGGCGAGCTGACGCTGCACGACCGCCTGCGGGGTGACCGCGCGCACCGGGGTCTCGGCGACCGGGGTGGGCTCCGCCGCGATGACGAGGTCCTCGGGCTGCAGTTCCATGCCGCCGGCGATCATCATGTCGCGCTTGACGGCGCGGGTCGCCTCGGAGACCTGCACCTCTTCCGCGAGCAGCTGGATGACGCTGGTGTCGCGGGCCGCGGTCTTCGCGAGGATCGTCGCCACGCCGTCGAGCCGCTTGAGCTGCTCGGCGCGCTGCGAGTCGGTGAGGTCGGTGTCGCCCTTCACCCGTGCGCGCTCTTCGCGCATGAGCAGTGCGACGGCCTGGAACTTCGTCCGGTTCGTCGCCTTGAGCGGTCCGCGCTGCGCCGCCGCCTCGACCTCGCGCACCGCGCGGGCGAGGACGGGGATCACGCCGTCGTTGTCCAGCGGCCTCGTCCGACGTGACGCGGTCCGCGTCCCGCCGGCAGCTCGCCGGGTGCCTGATCGAGCCAACGCTCCTCCTGTTCCGCCCACGCATCGGGGCGAGCCGCCCGTGGGGCGGAAGTCCTGCACCGGGGCCTGACACGGCTCCGGTTCGGCTGCGGGCCACCGTGGCCCACCGCATCGCCGGTCCCCGCTTCGGGACGTCCGGTGGAGTCCCGCGGACCGTTCCACCGCGAGCGCCTGCTCGGCGCCGGGTGCGACGGTCCGCGCCGGGATCCGGCGTCGTCACACGCACGTGACGCCCCCGCGGGGCGGTCACGGCCCGGTTCCCGCGTCGATCAAGTGATCGACGGCTGCGTCCGGAATCGACGCGGCACGCGGGAACGCGGTGCGTGCGCGCTCAGTTTACTCCCCGACCCCCGACAGCGGCGACTCCTCGTCGCCCGCGCGCGTCGCGCCTCCTGGAATGCCCCGTGTGCCGGCCGGGAGGCACGGTGCGGGCCCGCCACGCGCCTCCCGTCCGACGCCGGTCGCGTCCACCCCGCCGACGCGACAGATCCCGGGTCCCCGCGCCGGCCACCCCGCCAAAGCGACAGTTCCCGGATCCCCACGCCGTCCACCCTGCGAAGGCGACAGATTGCCGCCAACGTTCCGCGCAGATCTGTCGCTTTCGCGACGGGAACTGGGAGCCGTCAGACGCGGGGCGCGGACCGCGGACGGACCAGGCCGGCCGCCGGCAGGACCGGAGCAGCCTCGGCCAACGCGGCCCGCGTCGCCGCGAGGAGCTGCTCGGCGGTCTGGATGCCGTTCGCGGAGCCGGTGGTCGCCTGGCCGCCGGCGTGGGCGAGCAGCTGGGCACCGATGGCGGGCCCGATGCGGTCGGCCTCGCGCGGATTGCGGGCGACCCAGTCGCGGGCGATCGCGTCGGCGAGGCGCTCGGCCGCGGCTCCGCGGTCGGCGTCTCCGCGCGATCGGTGCCAGAGGCCGGTGACGACCAAGTGGGCGACGACCGCCCCGATGTCGCGGACCGGGAAGCCCCACCCAGCGGTGTCGATGTCCAGCAGGCCAGAGATGCGCCAGGGCTCGTCCTCGTCGACGAAGACCTGCTCGAGGTGCAGGTCGCCGTGCACGACCTGCTTCGTCGCGCTCGTCCAGCCGATCGACCGGCGGCCGATGGCGTCGTACAGGCGGTCGATCTCGTCGGCGTCCTGCGGCAACGCGGCGATGAGCGTGCGGCGGTGCCAGTCGGCGTGGTCCATCGCGTCGGCACGGGCCTGCTGGGTCATCGGGACGGTCGCGACCCGACCACTCAGGGCGGCCAACGACGCGACGAACCGCGGGTCGTCGGCGATGTCGAGGATGCGGCTGCCGGCCGGCACGCCGCGGATCCGCTCGAGCACGAGGAGTCCGTCGCCGCGGCTGGACAGTACGCGGGGCACCGGCAGGCCCGCCGCCACGAACTGCTCGTGCGACTTCACGATCGGCGCGACCCGGTGCGGACGGACGATCTTCAGGAACAGGGTGCGCTCGGGGGCGTCCACCCGCACCACCGCACGCTTGCCCGGTCGGTACGCGGCCACCGTGAGCACCGGGTCGGTGACCGGCATGCCGAGCGTCGTCAGGAGTTCCGCGACCGCGTCGCGGTAGGTCACCTGCGGCAGCACCGGCAGACCAGGGTCGTTCGGGTACGCCCACACCGAGACGGGTTCGCCGGTCGCGGGGTCGGTGACGATCGCACTGTTCTGGTCGTGCGCGCCGCCGGTGTCGACGTACGTCAGGACGGTGGCGCGCTGGCCGTTCCGGTCGACGGTGTCGACCTCGTAGCCGTACAGGTAGCCGTTGCCCGAGGGCTCGACGGAGTGCGCCCGTGCGGCCACGACGGAGGTCCCGGAGCCGGCGAAGGCCTGCGGGATGACGCGCTCATGGTTGGGCCACACGACATCAGTCAACCGTGTCCGGACGTTTTCGTCGCGTTCGTGCACGGCTCGGCGTGCGGGCGGTGGCTAGCGTGGTCGAGGTGAACCCGGTCGCGCGTCTCCGCAGCTCCAGTCGCACGCCGTTCCTGCAGGTCGTGAAGACCGCGGTCGCGGTCGTCGCGGCGGTGCTGCTGTGCCGGCTGCTGATCCAGGGACCGTTCCCGACCTTCGCGGCGATCGCCGCGCTGCTCGTCGTGCAGCCGAGCATCAACCAGTCGTTCGTCAAGGGCCTCGAGCGGAGCGCCGGTGTCGTGCTCGGCGTGCTGCTCGCCACCGGGTTCCACCTGCTGCTCGGCGACTCGGTGTGGGTCGTCCTGCTCGTGGTCGTGCTCGCCATCCTCATCGCCTGGGTGCTCCGGCTGACCCCGACCTCGGCCACCCAGGTCAGCATCAGCGGGATGCTCGTGCTCACCGCGGGGGTCGTCACGCCGAACTACTCGGCCGACCGGATCCTCGAGACCGTGATCGGTGCGGTCGTCGCCCTCGTCGTGAACGCCCTGATCATCCCGCCGGTCCTGCTCGAGCCGGCGCACCTCGCCGTCGCCCGACTCGCCCGCGACACCGCCGTGGCCTTCGAACGCGTCGCGATCGGCCTGACCGAGGGGTGGGACCGCGACCGGTGGCAGGACGCCCTGGTGCGGGCCCGCGCGCTCCGGCAGCAGCACACGAAGACCGAGGCATCACTGAACGCGGCCCGCGAGTCCCTGACGATGAACCCGCGTGGCGGCCGGCACCGCACGATCCTCGACCGCGACGTCGCCATCACCGAGCACCTGCGCGTCCTGGTCACGCGCGTCACCGGCATGACCCGGGCGATCCACGACAACACCGCTACAGACCTGCGCGCCGACCCGGTGGTCGGCGGCATCGCGACCGAGGTGGCCCGGATCGGATCGGACGTCCGCGCGCTGAGCGCCCGGGTCGAGTCGACGCGGCTGGACCCGTCGTTCGCCGCGGGTGCCGGTCGGGACGATGCCGGGGGGTCGACCGCCGAACCCGCGCTGACAGCGCCGATGGAGATCGTGCGACCGAACTCACGGCACTGGGTGCTCATCGGTGCCCTGCTCGAGGACGTCCGACGCGTGCGCGAGGAGCTGCTCGGCGAGGACGACTGACGCCGGTCGGTCGCGGCGTGCCGGTGCCGGCGCCGCTCGGGCGCGGCGTGCCGGTGCCGGTCAGCGCGTGGCGCGTGCGGCTTCGGCCGCCGTCTGCACGACGTCGTCCCAGATCACCGCGGCCGGCACGGCGGGATCGGTGCCGGGCACGCCGACGTCGGCGAACCGGCTGATCTCCGCGACGACGGCCTCGGTGCCGACTTCGCGCGCCGCGCGGCTCGCCACGTCGGGGACGGCCGTCCGCAGTTCGGCGACCACGCGGTCGCGGCGGACGCCCTCCATCTGGCCGAGTGCGCCGATGCCCTTCCACGCGGCATCGAGCTCCGCGCGGAGACGGACGATGGCCGGGTGGTCGACGGACGGGTGGTCGACGGACGCGTGGTCGATCGGGTCGTTCATGGTGCCCCCTGGTGCAACGGACCGCCCTTCGGGTAAGCGCTGTCCGCCAGATGATCCTACCAATGAAGCAAGAAGTCCTCATGTCCCTAGAACGCGGGACAGACCGTTCTGCCCGGTGGCCTGGCAGCCACGGTACCTGCTCCTGTGACGAGATTCAGTGAGTTCGGCCCGGGCACCGGCCCTCCGCGCCCGTTCGATGCCACGATGGGTCCGAGGAGGTCCACTATGCGGCTGTTGGTGGTCGAGGACGACGACGAGATGCGTGCCCTGATGGAGCGCGGTCTCGCTGCCGAGGGGTACCGCGTGACGGCGGTGGAGAACGGGGTCGAGGCGCTCATCGCCCTCGGCGAGCAGGCGTTCGACCTGGCCGTCGTGGACGTGATGATGCCCGGCATGTCCGGGTTCGAGCTCGCACGACGCATCCGCGAGCGCGAGGACCCCGTGCGGATCCTGCTCGTCACCGCGCGCGATGCCGTGGACGACCGCGTGTTCGGCCTCGACGCCGGCGCGGACGACTACCTCACGAAGCCGTTCGCGTTCGCCGAGCTCACCGCCAGGCTCCGTGCCCTCGGTCGCCGCGAGTCCGCCGGGGCACCACGCACGATCGAGGTCGGCGACGTCTCGATCGACTCCGAGGCCCGTCGCATCTCGATCAAGGGCCAGCGCGTCGCCGTCAGCCCGACCGAGTTCGCGCTGCTCCGCCTGCTGGCGCGCTCCGCCGGCAGCGTGGTGGACCGGCCGAAGATCCTCGAAGAGGTCTGGGACGGCTCGCAGCACGTCGACCCGAACGTCGTCGAGCAGTACATCTCGTACCTCCGCAAGAAGCTCGTCGCCCACGAGGCCACCGTCGCGATCGCCACCGTGCGCGGCCGCGGGTACCGCCTGGATCTGCTCGGGGCGTGAGCGGGGCCTCCGCTCACCCGGGGCCGGACCGCCCACGACGCGGTCTGGTCCGCCCCCTGCGCCTGCTGTCGCTGCGGGCACGGATCACGATCGGCTCGACGGCGATCGCCGCGGTCGTGATCGTGCTGCTCGTGCTGGTGATGCGGTTCCAGGTGGTCAGCGTGGTCGCGAGTGCGACCCGGACCCTGCTCGACGCCGACGCCGACCCGTACGTCGCCACGCTCGAGGTGGACAGCGATCCCGACCTGTCCCCGCCGGGCAACGCGCAGCTCGTCGCCGTGGTCTCACCGTCCGGCGACATCGTGCTCTCGACGATGCCCACCCGGGTGGAGAGCGCCCTCGGCAGCCTGACCTCCACACCGGCAGGCACCTCGATCATCCGGGTGTCCGGGTCCGAGTACCGCGTGGTCGTCGAACACCCCGTGAACCAAGCCGGCCGGTGGACGGTCGTCGCCGCCCGGAACTCGCAGGCCGAGGCGATCGTGGTCGACGACCTCACCTCGACCCTGTCGCTCACCGGCGTCGCGATCCTGCTCGCCTTCGGCGTCGCTTCGTGGATCCTGGCGACCGCGGCACTCCGTCCCGTCAACCGGATGCGCCGTGAGGCCGAGCGACTGTCCGTCGCGCCCGAACGGGCCGAGCTGCCCGTCGGCCCCGCGCAGGACGAACTCGCGTCCCTCGCCACGACCCTCAACGCCTTCCTCGCCCGCACGCGCCAGGCCACCGAGCGGGAACGGCAGATGGTGTCCGACGCCAGCCACGAGCTCCGCACACCGCTCGCGATCCTGACCACCCAGCTCGACCTGGCGTCGCTCGACGGTGACGACGCCGCAGCCTTGGCTGCCCACATCGAGCGCGCCAAGCACAGCGTCGCCCGGCTCTCCCGGTTGGCGAACGACCTGCTCGCGCTGTCGCGGATCGAGGAGTCCGAACGGCGGGAACAGGACGGCGACCAGCGCCCGGAGACCGCCTGGTCCGACCTCGGCGACGAGGTCATGGCGGCCGTCGACCGGGTCCGGCTCATCGCATCGGCCAAGGACGTCACCGTCGACTTCGACCTCGAGGCCCCGGTGGCCGTCGGTGGCTCCGGGCCCGGCATCGGCGGTGGGACCCACGAGCCCCGCTACCGGCTCGACACCGGCGGCATGGCGCAGCTCGTCACGAACATCGCGGGCAACGCGGTGTCGGCGCTCCCCCGCGGTGGCGGCATCTTCGTGTCCTGGCGCAGCACCGGCGGCGAGGGCGTCCTGCAGGTCACCGACGACGGCCCCGGTGTCCCCGAGTCGTTCATCCCGGTGGCGTTCGACCGGTTCACCCGACCGGACGAGGCCCGGAAGTCGCGCCCGAACCCCGACCCGGCCACCGGTGCGATCGCCCTGCCGGGTGGATCCGGGCTGGGGCTCGCGATCGTCCGTGCGGTGGCCGAACGCGCCGGCGGGACGGCGTCGCTGCGGAACGTGCGCTCCGGCGGACTCGAGGTCACGGTGCGACTGCCCGAGGTCGAGTAACCGCGCGCCTCCTCCGCGCCCGCCGCGCGCGGACCGCTGCCCGCGACCACTCACTGGAAGTCCCGCGACCGCGTGCGCACGGACAGCGACAGGTGCTCGATCCGGTCCGCCACCAGGTTGACCACGCCGTCGGGCGACCGCTCGAGGATGCCGCGGACGATCACCGCCGGGGATTCCCGGGCGACCCGGCGGTAGCGTCCCCACACCCCGACGCTGCAGATGACGTTGACCAGCCCGGTCTCGTCCTCGACGTTCATGAACGTGATCCCCGATGCCGTCGCCGGACGCTGCCGGTGCGTGACGATCCCGCCGATCTCGACCCGCCGCCCGGTCTCGGCCGTCGCGGTGTCCTGCACGCTGAGCACCCGGCGGGCGGCGAGCCGGTCGCGCACGTGCCGGACGGGGTGGTCGTCGGTCGTCATGCCCGTCGACCACATGTCGGCGATCAGGACGTCGCCGCTCGTCATCTGCCCGAACAGCGGCGGTTGGACGACGACCTGCGTGTCGGGCAGCTGATCGGCGCGCTCCGCAGCGGCCTGGGCCGCCGACCACATCGCACCGCGGCGGTCGATGTCGAACGGGGCGAAGGCGTCGGCAGCGGCGAGTGCCTCGAGCTGCGCCGTCGTCAGCCCCACCCGGCGGGCCAGGTCGGACATGTCGACGAAGGGGCCGTTCGCGTCACGCTCGGCGACGATCTTCTCGGCGCTCCTCAGGCTGAGCGAGGCGACCTCGGCGAGTCCGAGCCGGACCGCGAACGCGCCGTCGCGGCGGTGCCGTGCGGTGTCGTCGGGCAGTGCCTTGTCGAAGGGCAGCACCGGCGGCTGCTCGGTGTGCAGGCAGGCGTCGTCACCGCACGGGGGCACCACCTGGTCGTCGCCGAGCGGTTCGAGCGTCGCGTCGACACCCGAGCGCAGGATGTCCGGTCGGAGCACCTGGACGCCGTGCCGACGGGCGTCGGCGACCAGGGTCTGCGGTGAGTAGAACCCCATCGGCTGCGCGCGGAGCAGCGCGGCCAGGAACGCCCCCGGGTAGTGCAGGCGCATCCAGGCGCTCGCGTAGACGATCAGGGCGAAGCTGATCGAGTGGCTCTCCGCGAAGCCGAAGTTCGCGAACGCCTGGATCTTCGCGTAGATCGCGTCGGCGTCCTCGCCGTGGATGCCGTTGTCCGACATGCCCGCGTAGAGCTTGTCGCGCAGCCGGTCGATCTTCTCGTGGCCGCGCTTCGACCCCATCGCGCGCCGCAGCAGGTCGGCGTCGTCGCCCGAGCAGTTGCCGACCGCGATCGCCATCTGCATGAGCTGTTCCTGGAACAGCGGCACCCCGAGGGTGCGTTCGAGCACCGGTTCGAGCGACGGGTGGATGTACGTGATCGGTTCCTCGCCGGTCCGACGCCGGATGTAGGGGTGCACGGCACCGCCCTGGATCGGGCCGGGGCGGACGAGGGCGACCTCGATCACCAGGTCGTAGAACCGCCGTGGGAGCAGCCGGGGCAGGGTGCCCATCTGCGCGCGGGACTCCACCTGGAACACCCCGATGGTGTCGGCTCGGCAGAGCTGGTCGTAGACGCCCTGTTCCTCCTTCGGCATGGAGTGCATCTCCCAGCGCTCACCGCAGTGCTCCGCCGCCAGGTCGAACGAGTACTGCAGCGCCGCGAGCATGCCGAGGCCGAGCATGTCGAACTTCACGAGCCCCATGAAGGCGCAGTCGTCCTTGTCCCACTGCAGCACGGTGCGGCCGTCCATCCGCGCGTGCTCGATCGGCACGACCTCGCCCACCGGCCGGTCGGTGAGCACCATGCCGCCCGAGTGGATGCCGAGGTGGCGCGGGAAGCCCAGGACGTCGCTCGCCAGCCCGACGACGGCCGGCGGGATGTCGTGGTCCTGGCTCTCGGTCACCGAGCCCCACCGTTCGACCTGCTTCGACCAGGCGTCCTGCTGCCCCGGGCTGTGGCCGAGGGCCTTCGCCATGTCGCGGACGGCACCCTTCGGGCGGTACGTGATGACGTTCGCGACCTGGGCGGCGTTGTACCGGCCGTACTTCTCGTAGACGTACTGGATCACCTCTTCGCGGCGGTCCGAGTCGAAGTCGACGTCGATGTCGGGCTCTTCGTCGCGCATCGCCGACAGGAACCGCTCGAACGGCAGGCCGTAGCGGATCGAGTCCACCGCGGTGATCTCGAGCAGGTAGCAGACCGCGGAGTTCGCGGCGGAACCCCGCCCCTGGCAGAGGATCCCCCGGCCGCGGGCGTACTGCACCATGTCGCGCACGATCAGGAAGTAGCCGGGGAAGTTCTTGTCCTCGATCACCGCGAGCTCGCGTTCGATGCGCTCGCGCTTCTGCGGGTCCACGCCGTCGGCGCTGCCGGGGTAGAGCCGACGGGCACCCGTCCAGGTGAGCTCCCGCAACCAGGACATCGCGGTGTGGCCGTCCGGCACGTCGAGGTCGGGCAGCCCGGGCTTGACCGTGCGCAGGCGGAACCCGAGTTCGTCGGCCAGCGCGACGGTGTTCCCGATCGCCCCCGGGTACCGCCCGAACCGCCGGGTCATCTCGGCGCCGGAGCGCAGGTGCGCGGTGTCGGCGGCCGGCAGCCACCCGTCGATCTCGTCGAGGCTGCGCCGGGCCCGGACCGCGGCCAGCGCCGTCGCCACCGGGAACCGGTCCGGGGTGGCGTAGTGGACGTTGCCGGTCGCGACCAGGGGCAGCGTGTACCGCTCGGCGAGGGTCGCGAGCACGTCGTTCCGCGCACTGTCGAGCGGGTCGCCGTGGTCGAGGAGCTCCACCACGACGTTGCTGCGCCCGAAGCGGTCGAGCAGCACGCGCAGCGCGGTCTCCGCCGCGGACTCCCCGCCCTGCTCGAGCGCCTGCCGGACGGTGCCCTTCCGGCACCCGGTGAGCACCCGCCAGTGTCCGTCGGCCCGTCCCGCGAGCTCGTCGAGGTCGTAGCGCGGGCTGCCCTTCTCGGACCCGGCCGCGAGGTGCGCACTCGTCACCGCGCCTGCGAGCCGGTGGTAGCCGTCCTGCCCGTCGGCGAGCAGGAGCAGGTGGGAGCCCTCGGGATCGGGGACGCCGTTCTGCGGTTCGGTCAGGCCCAGCGAGAGCTCGGTGCCGTAGACGGTGCCGACCTGCGGGTACGCCTCGGCGACCTCGGCCATCCGGGCGGCACCGTAGAAGCCGTCGTGGTCGGTGAGGGCGAGGGCGTGCAGGCGCAGCCGTGCGGCTTCCTCGAACAGCTGCTCGGGCTGGCTGGCACCGTCGAGGAAGCTGAAGGCCGAGTGCGCGTGCAGCTCGGCGTACGGCACGACCGGAGGGCCGTCGTCCGCAGCCGCCGGCTGGTCCGTGGGGACGTACGGCTCGCGCTTCCGCGACCACGCCGGGCTGTCCCCGCCGTCGCCGGCCTTCGCCGTCCCCGGACTGCGCTTGTCCGACAGGGCGCGTTCGAACTGCGACCACGGCACGGGTGGGTTGCTGTAGCCCATCAGGTCCTGCTCCTGGATCGGTTCACGTGGCGATCGCCTCCGCCCACCACCGGTGGTCCGCCAGCACCAGGTACCAGGCACGGCCCTCGGCGTCGACGAGCTGCAGCCGGTGCAGTCGTCGGCCGCCGGACTCCCACCACCGCACGACGAGCGGCCAGGGGCCCGCCCAGGCCGTGACGGGTGCGAACCCGCCGCCCCGGTCCCCCTCGGCGCGGAACCGTTCGGGTGCGCCGGACAGCACGCCGCGGTCGTCGACGTCGACGCTCGCGCCGTCGCCGGAGACCACGTCGACCGGCCGGGGACGCTCGAGGACGGTGGCGGGCGGCGGGCCTGGCAGCTTGCCGGGCCAGGGGCGGTCGCGCACGGTGGCCAGGGCACGCTCGCCGCCGGGCGGGGCGTCGCCCCACGGCACGAGCACCACCCGCTCGGACAGGGTCCGGCCACCACCGACCCGCGGGCTCACCACCCCGTCGTGCCCGACCATGCCCTGGATCCGGGCCAGCCCGTGGTGCACGCGCTCGTCCGGTCCGGAGCCCCAGAGTCCGCGTTCGTGGTTCGCCATGTCGTCGACGGCGACCGGCTCGAGCACGACCGAGGTGACGGGTGCCTCGAGCCCGGTCGGGTCGACCCCGCCGGCGAGCTGCCACCGCACCCGGTCGACGACGTCGGCGGCGTCGAACCACCGGGGGTGCGCCCACGTGCGTTCGAGCAGGATGTCCCGCTCGTCGACGATCCCCACCCGGATGGTCGTCGCGACCAGCCCCGCGGCGCGGAGGCGTGCGGCGAAGTCGTCGGCGGAGCGCCGGAACGCGAACGCGATCTGGTCGGCACGGTCGAGCGGGGGCTCGAAGGCGGCCTCGATCCGGAGCTCGGGCGGGATCGCGCGTGCCGAGATCTCCCGCGGGTCGCGTCCGCCGGCCAGCCGGTGCAGGAACGCCCCGGCGACCCCGAACCGGTCGCGGACCTGCTCGTCACTGAGCGACGCGAAATCGCCCAGCGTGGTGATGCCGAGCCGGTCGAGCACCGTCGCGAGCTCGGGGTCGCCGAGCACACCGAGGGGCAGGGCCGCCAGGAAGTCCGACGAGCCGGAGACCGGCACGATCCGTACCCGTTCGCCGGGACGCACCGGCCGGGCCCGTGCCGCCTGCTCCGCCGCGAACGGGGTGTCCGCCACACCGGCCCGCACCGCCGGGGCGCCGTGGTCGGCCGCGATCCCCGCCAGGGTCGCCGCGGCCGCCCGCTCGCCGCCGTAGTACCGCGCCGGCCCCCGGGCACGCAGGGCGAGGGTGCCGGGCCGCAGTACCTCGACCCCGGGGACGGCCGCCTCGACCGCGCGGATGACGGGTTCGAACGCGCGGTGGTCGAGGGCGTCGTCGTAGGGGTGCACGACGAGCTCCGGACAGCGCGCCTGTGCCTCGCGCACCCGGAGGCCCCGGACGACGCCGTGCTGTCGTGCGGACGCGGAGCTCGCGAACACCAGGCCCTTCGCGACCACGGCGAAGGGTTGCTCCGGCGGTGCCCCGGCCGCGCGGGCCGCCGCGATCACCGGCCAGTCCGGGCACCAGAGCACGATGGTGCGGGTCGGCGGTGGCTCGGGCAGCGCCCCGCCGCGGGCGATCGCGTCGGCACGGACACGCCCCGGCGCGATCACGACGCCACCGCCACGCACAGCAGCACCCCTGCGATCACGACGCCACCGCCACGGGCCGCAGCACCCGGGTGTCGCCGGACCCCACCGACGGCACGGGGGTCGCCGTCCGGACCGTGCCGTCGGCCGCGGGCAGGAGCAGTTCGGCGCTCGTGGGGCGCACGGCACCCGCACGACCGGTCGCCGTCACGGTGGCGCGACGCTCGGTCAGGTGCCCGTGGCCCTGCCCGATGCCGCTCCACACCGACGACGTGATCCGCAGCGTGACGTCCGCGCCCGGCCAGGACCCGAGCGCGACGAGGGCCCCGCCGCGTTGCCGGAGCCGGGCCGACAGGCGGGCGACGTCGCCAGGCACCACCCGGCCGAGCGGCCGGGTGAGCACGATCTGGGCGACATCGGCCATCGCCGCGGTCACCGCGAGCCACTGGTCGCCCGGATCGGGGACGAGCACGAGCCGCTCGAGGTCGATCCCCGCGGCGGCCGCGGCCTCGATCCCGAAGGACGGCACCCCGACGACCGCGCACCACGCACCGGACGCCGAAGCCGCCTGCAGCATGGTGATCGCGAGCAGCACCGACTCGGGGACGGCGTAGGTGCCGCCGACCCGGATCGCACCGCCGGGCAGCAGCGGCTCGAGAGCGGAGGCGGTCGGGAGCCCAGCGGTGTCGACACGGGTGGACTCCATGTCGGTGACCCGGGACCGCAGGGACGTGATGCGGTCGAGCGCCGCCCGGGCGTCACCGAGGTGGTCCGCGCGCGCAGCACCCGAACCCCCGCGCGCAGCACCGCCCCGCCCGACCCGGTCCGGGCCGGGCGACCGGAGTGCCGCCGCCGTCTGCATGCCCTCATATTCGAACATGTGTTCGATGATGTCAATCGCGTCCGACATCCGTGGACAATCGGGTCGAACGCGTGTTCGGTCAGCTCACCACGTCGCCACCGCACCGACCGCGCCGAGCACGGACCGCGTCTTCGTCACGACCTCGTCCGCCTCGTCCGACGCCACCGACGACCACGTCACCGCTCCCCCGGCCCCGAGCGTCCGCGACCGGACCTCGACCGCACCCACCCCGCCGCCCGAGGCGTCCACCACCGTCACCAGTGTCCGGATGACCACCGACAGGTCGACCGCCCCGCTCGCCGAGAAGTACCCGATCACCCCCGAGTACACCCCGCGCGGCGCGCCCTCGAGCCGGTCGGCGATCGCCATCGCGCTGATCTTCGGCGCGCCGGTCATCGACCCGGGTGGGAACGCCGCCCGAACCACGTCCGCCGGCGACGTCCCCGACGGCAGCACGGCACCGATCGTCGACACCATCTGGTGCACGCTCGCGTAGGTCTCGACCGCGCACAGCCGTTCGACGTGCACCGACCCGGGGATCGCCGTCCGCAGCAGGTCGTTCCGCAGCAGGTCCACGATCATCACGTTCTCGGCACGGTCCTTGGCGCTCACCGCGAGTTCGTCCCGCACGGCCGCGTCGGCGGCAGCGTCGGCGAGTCGTCGCCGCGTGCCCTTGATCGGTTCCGCCAGCACGGTGCGGTCCGCGGCGATCCGCAGGAACCGCTCCGGCGACCGGCTCGCCACGCGCAGCGGGCCGAGCCGCAGGTACGCACCGAACGGGACGGGGTCCGACGCCCGCATCCGCATGTAGTCGTACAGGTGCGGGTCGTACAGGTGCGGGTCCGTGCCGGGGCCGACCCGGGCCTCCCGGCCCCCGCTCGGCACGGAGAAGGAGGTGGTGAGACAGACCTGGAACGCGTTGCCCTCGCGGATCTCGGCGCGGCACGCGTCGACGGCGCGTTCGTGGTCAGCACGCGACGTGCGTCCGACCGCTGACGACACCCCGGCCGGGAGGCCCGTGGCCGCGTCCGCCACGTCGGCCGGCGACGGCGACCCGGTCACCGTCTCGAGCCACGCCCGGTTCTGCGCGCTGGCCGCCGGTTCCGCGTCGGCGACGAGCGTCAGCGCCCAGGCGCCGCCGGAGTGGTCGACGACCACGGCGCGGTCCACGAACCGCAGGTCGGCGTCGGCGTGGCCGTCGGCGGTGCGGTCCGGGCCGCCGGACTCGCGACCGAGCTCGTACCCGAGGAACCCGACCCAGCCGAGTGCGAAGCCGCAACCGGCGATCGGCTCGGGCAGCTGCGGCGTCCGCGCGAGGAGGTCGGCCAGCACGGTGAAGGCCGGACGGTCGTCGGAGGACGACGAGCCGAACCAGCCGGCAGCGGGCGCGGCGACCTCGACGGACGCCTGCCGGTCCTGGTGGCGGAACCGGACACGGAACGGCCCGTCCGCCCACGTCAGTACCGACCATCGCGCCCGTGGTCGAGCGGCGTCGGGTGCGCCGTCCGGCAGCGCGGAGTCGAGCCACACCAGGTCGCCCTCGACCGCGGCGGCCAGCGCGCCGAGGTCGGGGACCGGATCGAGCCGGCGGACCTCGATGCGGGCGCCGGCCGACGGACCGGTCAGATCGCGGAGATCGTCCATGCGGCGGCGTGGGACGCACCGGGGGCGAGCACCACGAGACCGCGGTCGACACCGTCGTTGAAGGCGTCCGGGGCGCACGTCATCGGCTCGACCGCCAGGCCGGCGCGGTGGTACTCGGGGACCACGTGGTCGGCCGTGTGCACCTGCACCCACGGGCACTCCGGACCGAAGGTCGCGCGGACACCCCGGCCGTCCGCTGCGGTCAGGGCGATGGTCGCGACCCCGTCGGCGTCGCGGTCGAAGCCGGTGAAGGCGTGGTCGATGAACCGGTCGCCGATGCGTGTGGCGGTGCGCAGGTCGAACTCGTCGTGCACGGGGACCAGGTCGGTCGGGATCAGCCGGTCCGGCGTGACCTCGAGCACCTCGGCCGCGGGCAGGGTGAGGGTCCAGTCGTCGACCGTGCCGGCGCCGGCGACCAGGTACGGGTGCGGGCCGGTCCCCCACGGGGCGTCGTCCGCGCCGGAGTTCGTGCCGGTGATCGTCGTGTGCAGCCCGGCCTCGTCCAGCCGGTACTCGACCAGGACCTCGACGCGGTACGGGTAGCCTGCCTGGGCCTGCACGGTGGTGGCGAGCACCACGCGGTCGGGCTCCTGCGCGTCGACCCGGAAGTCGGTCCAGGCGACCAGTCCGTGCAGGGCGTGGTGCCGTGCCGGTTCGGTGAGCGCGAGCTCGTGGTCGACACCGCCGAACGAGTACTCGCCGTCGACGACGCGGTTCGGCCACGGAGCGAGGACGGCACCGCGGAACGCCGGACGGACCTCGTCGGCGGCGAACGGCACGATCAGGTCGCGACCCTCGTGCCGCAGGGTCCGCAGCGTCGCACCGACCGTGGCGATGTCGGCCGTGTACCCGGCGGCGGAGATCGTCAGCGGGGTTCCGGACAGCGGCGCATCGTTGCTCATGCGCTCAGCGTATCGGGCACGTGCGGCCAGCCGCACCACGAGAAAACCCCCGCCGTTCCGGGGAACGACGGGGGTTGTTGGTGGATCTGAGGGGACTCGAACCCCTGACCCCCTGCATGCCATGCAGGTGCGCTACCAGCTGCGCCACAGACCCAGATTGTGTTGCTTCCGTGCCGACCGGTTCCCCGGAGGCACCATAGAAGCGTACACCATGCGAACGCCGGGCAACGAAATCGAAGCCGTCACCCGGGCGCGTCGCTGATCAGGCGGTGTGGTCCACCGGAAGCTCGAGCGGGATGGTCGGGCAGTCTGCCCAGAGCCGCTCGAGCGAGTAGTACTGACGGTCCTCGTCGTGGAAGACGTGCACCACGATGTCGCCGACGTCGATGAGGACCCAGCGGCCCTCGCTTCGGCCTTCGCGGCGGAGGGTCTTGGCGCCGAGCTCGAGGAGGCGCTCCTCGACCGCATCGGCGATGGACTGCACGTTGCGCTCGTTCCGACCGGTTGCGAGCAGGAACACGTCCGTGAGCTGCAACGGCCCGGTCACATCGAGCGCGACGAGGTCCTCGGCCTGCTTGGCGTCCGCCGCGAGAGCGGCGGCCTGCACGAGTTCCAGTGCGCGAGTGGAGGCGGTCACGGATTCCTTCCGGTCGTCGACCCGGCAGGGAGCCGGATCGCTTGATGGGTCACGATCATAAGCCACCCCGCCGACGCACGGCCAGGCCGCGGCCGACGCAGGTGTCGGGATCGGTGGTTCGGGTCGGGCGTCAGCCGCCGAAGGTGTGGGTCGTGACGAGCGCGACGATGATGACCGCGGCTGCGGCGACACCGACGGCGCCGACCGTGACACCGAGGATGAGCGGCGTGCGCGACTCCTTCGGCTTCGCGGCGGCGAGGACGACCTGGCGGGTCGAGGTGTGGCTGGACACCGCGCGG
The DNA here is from genome assembly GCF_044748425.1 of Curtobacterium sp. NPDC089991. Taxonomy (NCBI): domain Bacteria; kingdom Bacillati; phylum Actinomycetota; class Actinomycetes; order Micrococcales; family Microbacteriaceae; genus Curtobacterium; species Curtobacterium sp. NPDC089991. The sequence continues at coordinate 464,281 of NZ_JBIVGB010000003.1, read as the reverse complement.
CTGGCGCGCACCGGGCTGGCGTCGGTCTCCGGCTGCTCGTCGTGCTGCTCGAGCAGGCGGTCGACCTCGGCGCCGTCAATCGGCCGGTGCGACCCCGTCGAGGACAACGACGCGGGCAGGTCGATGGACCCGGTGAGGATCACCTCGCCCGTCGCGTTCAGTGCTCCGGTCGGGTCGGCCAGGGCCGAGTTCGGCAGGATGATCGCGTTGGTGTCGGTGACCGCGATCCGGCGGGTGCCGGTCGAGTCGTCGTGCACCTCGGCGTCGTTCGAGCCGTGCGCCTGCTGCGACCAGTGCCCGACGGGCGGCTCGAAGGCCGTCGTCATCGGCTTCGGCTCGGCCGGCCGCTGGAAGGACGCGGGGACCTTCGGGGGCTCGGTCCGTGCGGGCTCCGGGATCGGGACCTCGTTGGTGTCGTCGTCCTCGGGGTCGAGGGACAGCGGGAACACCGCCGGGGTCGACGGAGCACCGTCCGGGATCCCCGGGAGCGGCGTGGCCGAGGGGCGCTCGGGTGCGGCGGCGTCGACCGATGCGTCCGCATCGGCCGGCGTCTCGTCGGTACCCGTCTCGTGAGTGCCCGTCTCGTCGGTGCGCGGCTGGTCGGTGCCCGTCTCGTCGGTGCTCGTCTGGTCGCTGGACGTCGCCGCGGGACTGTCGTCTGCGGCCCCGGCTTCGGGCTGTACTTCGGAAGCGTCGTCGGCGGGCGGCGACCACGTCGACCGGTGGCGCCGGGGCTCCTCGGCGTGCGCAGCGGCTTCGTCGAGCGGCTCGAGGGCGTCGGGCGACCCGTCGGCCTCGGTGGCCTGGGCGACCGCTGCCTCGTCGAGCACCGTGGGGGTCTCGGAACCGGACGGCTCGTCCGCGGCGCGCGGCGCCGAGGTCGGCTCGATGGTGTCGACCGAGCCGAGGACGTCCTCGACGGTGCGGTCGGAGGACTGCGGCGTGGGGTTCTGCAACGGGACCGGCAGGACCGCCTGGTTCTCGGCAGCGCGCTGCTGGCGGATCTGGCGGCGGGTCAGACCACCACTGCCTGGCACGATCTCGGTCGCCGAGGCGGGCGGGAACGGCGACACCCCGGCCGCGGGGACGGAGGTCACCGGCACGGAGGGCGCCGAGGCTGGCGTGCCCGTCGGTGCCGACGTGCCCGTCGGTGCCGACGTGCCCGTCGCGGCGGACGCCGGAGCGGAGGACTGGGCCGGACCGCCGGGAGCGGGTGCCACGTGCGAACCGGGCCGAGGACGGGGTTCCGTCGACTCGGCGGGTGCGGCGACGGTCGGCGGCGGCGTCGCGGGCTGCGAACCGGCTGCTGCGGCACGCTCCCGCTCGCGCGCCTGGCGCCGCGACAGGGGCGGCTGCGCGTCGGACGAACTCATGCAACGCTCCGATACAGGTGGTGCTTGGAGATGTACTGGACGACCCCGTCGGGAACCAGGTACCAGACGGGGGAACCACGTCTCACCCGGTCGCGGCAGTCGGTCGACGAGATGGCCAGTGCGGGGACTTCGAGCAAGCTTACGTCTCGCTCGGGGAGTCCGCTGATGCTCAGGTCGTGTCCCGGACGCGTCACGGCGACGAAGTGCGCGAGGTCCCAGAGACCATCATGGTCTTTCCAGTCGACAATCTGCTGAACGGCGTCTGCGCCCGAGATGAAGACGAGCTGCGCGTCGGGCCGCTGTTCGTGCAGGTCGCGGAGCGTGTCGACCGTGTACGTCGGGCCGGGGCGGTCGATGTCGACGCGGCTCACCGTGAACATCGGGTTGGACGCGGTCGCGATGACCGTCATCAGGTAGCGGTGCTCGGCATCCGTGACGCCGGACTTCATGTACGGCTGACCGGTGGGGACGAACACGACCTCGTCCAGGTCGAACGCCCGAGCGACCTCGGACGCCGCGACGAGGTGACCGTGGTGGATGGGGTCGAACGTGCCGCCCATCACCCCGATGCGCGGTCGTCCGGTGCTCTCGAGCATCGCGTGCAGATCAGCTCTTGGTGTGACCGAACTCGTCGACACCCGTCTCGTGGTGGCGGGTGGCCTCGAACTTCTGCGAGTGGCGGTAGGCCACGTCGCGGAAGCTCCAGGTGACGAAGCCCAGGAAGATGAAGAACAGCGCGCCGACGAGCGGGAACACGAACGCCGGGGCCCCGGAGGCGTGCTCCGCAGCTTCTGCGAGGAAGGTCATCGTTCGGTGCTCCGTTCGGTCGGGGAAAGACGCCGTTCAGTCTAGCCGCGGATCTGGCCGTTCCCGCGCACGATCCACTTGGTGCTCGTGAGCTCCGGCAGCCCCATCGGGCCACGCGCGTGCAGCTTCTGCGTCGAGATGCCCACCTCGGCGCCGAAGCCGAACTCCCCGCCGTCGGTGAAGCGCGTCGACGCGTTCACCATCACGACCGCCGAGTCGACCGTCGCCAGGAACCGTTCGGCCGTGTCGACGTCGTTCGTGACGATCGACTCGGTGTGGTGGGTGGACCAGCGCGCGATGTGCGCCATCGCGGCGTCGACGTCCGGCACGACGCGGATCGACAGGTCGAGGTCCATCGACTCGGTCGCCCAGTCCTCGTCGGTGGCGCGCAGCACGCCCGGCACGATCGCCCGCGTGGCGTCGTCGCCGCGCAGCGTGACACCGGAGGCACGGAGCCGGTCCGCGAGCACGGGCAGCAGCCGCTCGGCCGCCTGCTCGTGCACCAGGAGGGTCTCGAGGGCGTTGCAGACGCTCGGCCGCTGCACCTTGCTGTTCAGGACGATCTCGACGGCGCGCTGTTCGGGCGCCGATGCGTCGAGGAACACGTGCACCACGCCGGCACCGGTCTCGATCACGGGGACCTGCGACTCGGTGACGACGGTCTGGATGAGCGAGGCGCTGCCGCGAGGGATGAGCACGTCGACCAGCCCGCGGGCGCGCATGAGCTCGGTGGCTCCGGCACGGCCGAACTCGTCGATGGTCTGCACGAGCTCGCGCGGCAGGCCGACCGACTCGACGGCGTCCTGGATGCGGGCCACGAGCACGGCGTTCGTCCGCTGGGCCGCCGAACCCCCGCGGAGCACGACCGCGTTGCCGGACTTCAGCGCGAGCGAGGCGATGTCGACCGTGACGTTCGGTCGTGCCTCGTAGATGGCGCCGACGACCCCGAACGGCACCCGCACCTGGGTGAGCTGCAGGCCGTTCGGCAGGAGCGAGCCCCGCAGGTGCTCCCCCACCGGGTCCTGCAGGCCGACGACGTCCTCGACGGCCGTGGCCAGCGCCTCGATGCGTGCGGGGTCGAGCCGGAGGCGGTCGACGAGACCGGAGGACAGGCCGCTCTCCTCGCCCGCGACCAGGTCACCGTGGTTCGCGGCGACGATCTCGTCGGTGGCGGCGCGGACCCCGGCGGCGATCGCCACGAGGGCGGCGTCCTTGACCGCCGTCGTCGCGGTCGCCAGCGCCGACGAGGCGGTCCGGGCAGCCACGAGCGTGTCGGTCAGGGTCGGGGCGGGCGCGATCGACGACATGGACCGATTCTAGGTCCGCTCGTCGGCCCGTGACGGGCCTGACGCCGTCTCGCCGGCCGACCGGTCACGACACGTTGCACCACGACCGCCGAGCGGTCGCGCCGCGTCGCTCCGCGCCGACCCCGTCGACCGGTCCCGACCGTTCGACGCAGTCCGTCGGTGAGTCGTGACCGCCTGGAGGCCCGGCACCGGTCCCCGGGACCCGCGCCGGGCCTCCAGGCGGTCGCGTTCACCACGCCGACCGGTCACGACACGTCGTCCTGCGCCACGCGAGCGGTCGCCGATCGTCGCTCCGCGACGCCCGCGCCGACGGTCCCTGACCGGTCGGCGCCGTCCCAGCAGCGAGTCGTGACCGCTCCGGGCGCGGTCCGACCCGTGTCAGGGACGCGGCGCGGCGTGGAACCAGGTGCCGACGTGCTCGCCCGACAGGGCGCGGTCGACGAGGGCCGTGGCGGTCACCAGGACCGACGTGCCCGACTCGGCCGCGAGCCGCGCAGCCGCGACCTTGGTGCCTGCTCCCCCGGTCCCCACGCCGGACTTGCCGACGGAGCCGAAGGTGACGCCGGCGAGCTCGTCGCCGAACGGTACCTCGTCGATGCGCTCGGCGCCGGGCTGCTCCGGCGGCTTCGTGTACAGGGCCTCGACGTCGGACAGCAGCACCAGGGCGTCGGCACCGAGCAGCCGAGCCACCAGGGCGGCGAGCCGGTCGTTGTCACCGAAGCGGATCTCGTGCGTGGCGACCGTGTCGTTCTCGTTCACGATCGGCAGCACGCGCAGGGCGAGCAGCCGGTCGATGGCACGCTGCGCGTTGACCCGGTGCGTGGGATTCTGCAGGTCGCCGGCGGTCAGCAGGATCTGCGCCGCGACGACCCGGTGCCGGTCGAGTTCCTTCTGGTACCGGAACATCAGGACGTTCTGGCCGGTGGCCGCGGCGGCCTGCTGCGTGGCGAGGTCGTCGGGACGGCCTTCGAGCCCGAGGAACGGGAACCCGGTCGCGATCGCACCGGACGACACGAGCACGACCTCGGTGCCACGGCCGTAGGCGCTGGCCAGGGCGTCCACCAGCGGACCGATCTGGCCGGCGGCGTCACCGCTGACCGAGGACGAGCCGACCTTGACCACGATCCGCCGCGCACGCGGGATGTCCTCTCGCCGGGTGACGGGTCCGAGGTCGGTGCGGGCGGTCGTGTCGGTCATGCCGCGGTCAGTCCTTCTGGTCGCTGGTCTCGAAGTCGCCGGTCTCGACGCCGGTCTCGGGGTCTCCGGTCTCGAGGTCGTCGCTGGTGACGACCTCGTCGTTCACCCAGAGGCCGGACACACGCTCCTGCTCGAGCTCGGCACGGGCAGCCGCCTTGGCGTCCATCCGCTCGAAGTACTCCTCGCGACGCTCGTTGCGGGTCGGACGCGAGGTCGCACCGATGCGGGCGTCGGTCCCGCGCGCGCTCGTGATGAGCTCCGCGGTGGACGTGAGCGTCGGCTCCCAGTCGAAGACCATGCCGCCGTCGCCACCGATCACGACGGTCGAACCGGCGACCGCGCCGGCCTTGAACAAGCCGTCCTCGACGCCGAGCTTCGCGAGCCGGTCGGCCAGGAAGCCGATCGCCTCTTCGTTGGTGAAGTCGGTCTGCTGGATCCAGCGCTCCGGCTTCGCGCCGCGGACGCGGAAGAAGCGGTGCTCCTCGCCGCCCTCGGCACGGACCGTGAAGCCCTGGTCGTTGACCGCACGGGGGCGGATGACGATGCGCTCGACGACGGGCTCGGCCGCGCGCTTGGCACGACCCTGCTCGACGACCTCGGCCAACGCGAAGGTCAGCTCACGCAGACCCTTGTGCGACGCCGTGGAGATCGGGAACACGCGGTAGCCGCGGCCCTCGAGCTCGGCGGTGACGAACTCGGCGAGCTCGGCGGCGTCCGGCACGTCGATCTTGTTGAGCGCGATGAGCTGCGGACGCTCGAGCAGCGGCACCTGGCCCTCGGGGACCGGGTAGCGCTCGAGCTCGCCGAGGATGACGTCGAGGTCGCTGATCGGGTCGCGGCCCGGGTCCATCGTCGCGCAGTCGATGACGTGCAGCAGGGCTTCGCAGCGCTCGACGTGCCGCAGGAACTCGAGGCCGAGACCCTTGCCCTCGGACGCGCCCTCGATCAGCCCGGGGACGTCGGCGACCGTGAAGCGGCTCTCGCCCGACTCGACGACGCCGAGGTTCGGGGTGAGCGTGGTGAAGGGGTAGTCGGCGATCTTCGGCTTCGCGGCCGAGATCGCGGCGATGAGCGAGGACTTGCCGGCACTCGGGAACCCGACGAGGGCGACGTCGGCGATGGTCTTCAGCTCGAGGCTGATGTCACCCGCCCAGCCCTCGGTGCCGAGGAGCGCGAAGCCGGGGGCCTTGCGCTTGGTGGTGGAGAGCGCCGCGTTGCCGAGGCCGCCCTGGCCACCGGGGGCCACGACGACGCGCATGCCGGGCTCGGTCAGGTCGGCGATGACCTCGCCGGCCTCGTCGTACACGACGGTGCCGATCGGGAGCGGGAGCTCCTGGACCTCGCCGCTGACGCCGCTGCGGTGGTCGCCCATGCCCGGCTGCCCGTTCTTGGACGAACGGTGCGGCGAGCGGTGGTAGCCGAGCAACGTGGTGACCTGCGGGTCGGCCACGAGCACGATGTCGCCGCCGTCACCGCCGTTGCCGCCGTCGGGCCCGGCGAGGGGCTTGAACTTCTCACGGCGGACCGAGACGCAACCGTTGCCGCCCTTCCCCGCGCTGAGGTGCAGGGTCACGCGGTCGACGAAGGTCGCCATGGTTCCACTCCTGGAAGATCGTTGCGCCGACGAGACCCGTCAGCGCGTTGTGCCGACGTGGTCCGTCAGCGCGTTGTGCCGACGTGATCCGTCGGCGGGAAAAGCGAAGGAGGGGCGGGCACTCGGCCCGCCCCTCCCGCTGAAGCTGATCGTCGCGACTACGCGTTGACGATGTTGATGACCTTGCGGCCACCCTTGGTGCCGAACTCGACCGAACCGGCCGAGAGGGCGAACAGCGTGTCGTCGCCACCGCGGCCGACGTTGGCGCCCGGGTGGAAGTGGGTGCCACGCTGGCGGATGATGATCTCACCGGCGTTGACGACCTCGCCACCGAAGCGCTTCACGCCGAGGCGCTGAGCGTTCGAGTCACGACCGTTGCGAGTGGAACTCGCACCCTTCTTGTGTGCCATGAGCTGACTCCCTTACGCGATCTTGGTGATCTTGACGCGGGTCAGTTCAGCGCGGAAACCCTGGCGCTTCTTGTACCCGGTCTTGTTCTTGAACTTCTGGATGATGACCTTCGGACCGCGCAGGTCGTCGAGCACCTCGGCGGTGACGGTCACGTTGACGAGCTCGGAAGCCGCCGACGTGATCTTGTCACCGTCCACGAGGAGCACGGGGGCGAGGTCGATGTTGCCCTTGTCGTCCGCCTTGACACGGTCGACGGTCAGGATGGTGCCGACCTCGACCTTTTCCTGACGGCCGCCGGCGCGCACTACTGCGTAAACCACGTGGAAATCCTTACGTAACTCTGCTTGAGGGAAGTCTCGGGTGCCCACTTCTGCACGAGCGGCTCCCGGAAGGCCGGGCCCGATCGGCGACGCAGGCAGAACGGCCCGCTGACACCAGGGATCGAGAATACTCGATCCCCATGGGTCCGGTCAAACGGCGACACACGTAAGATTGCACGGTGACCGTGTTGATCGACCCACCGACGTGGCCCGCTCACGACACTCTGTGGTCGCACCTCGTCAGTGATGAATCCTACGCGGAACTCCACGCGTTCGCTGCACGCGCCGGTGTGCCGCGTCGTGCGTTCGACCACGACCACTACGACGTGCCGCTCGCGAAGTACGACGAACTGGTCGCCGCGGGGGCCTCTGCGGTGTCCGGCCGGGAGCTCGTGCTGCGGCTCATCCGCAGCGGTCTGCGCGTGGCGCAGCGCGACAAGCGCGCCCACTGACTCGCCGCGCGTGCGTCCGGCACGCACGGTGCGAGGTTCCCGACTCGGTGCCGGGCACGCCGGCTCGCACGGCGTCCGGAACCTCGCACGGTGCGGACGGGAGGCCCGGCGCACCCCCGCCACGCCCGTCCTGTCGCACGGTGCGGGGCCGGCTCGCAGGCGTCCGCGCACCGTGCGAGGTTGCCCACAGCGTGCGAGGTCGGCAGCACGGTGCGTCGCCAGAGGCTCGCACCGTGCCGCGGCCGCTGCACCGCCCGGAGAACCTCGCACGGTGCGGCGACAGGCGTGCGCCGCACCGCGCATGACCGCGGTCGCGGCTCGGGCACGTGCGCACGGTGCGAGGTTGGCCACACGGTGCGAGGTACGAAGGCCGCACGATGTGGTCAACCTCGCACCGTGCAGCGCCCACACGACCGCCCACACGACCGCACGAGCGACGAAGCGAGGTCAGCGGGGCGCTGGACCACCCCAGGGGGCTGCCGGCGGCTGCTGCTGGTCCGGACGGGGCTGTGCGCCGTACTGGCCGCCGTACTGCCCGTGGGGGTCCGGCTGGACCAGACCCTGTCCGTACGGGCCCTGCTGCGGCTGCTGCGGCCCCGGCTGCACGGTCGCGGGCGGGACGGCGTCGGCGGGCCGTACCGTCCCCGGCAGGCCGGACGTCGGCGCGGGGCCACGGTTCCGTCGCGGGCGCCCGAGCCACAGCCACGCCGCGGTCGCACTCGCCAGGAGCATCACCGTGAACGGCACGCCGTTGCGGAGCGGGTTCGTGACGACGTCGATCACGAGTCGGGAACCTCCCGAGGTGATCGCGCCGAACGCCCCCGTGAAGACACCGACGAGCGCGAGGGCGATCGTCCCGGCAGCCCCGGCGAGCACCGCACGGAGCAGCACGGTCGGCAGCGGACTGCGGCGGGCGATCGGCGTCAGGAACGCCAGCGCCAGGAACGCCCCCGCGTAGAACGGGAACGGCGCCAGGAACACCGAGGCGATGAAGCTGCCGACCAGGCTGGCACCCGCGCCGTAGTGCGCGAACGGACTGACGACGAGCGACGTCCCGATGAGCCCGACGATGCCGGACACGAACTCGACCAGCACGAGGGACACCACGGCGATGAGCGCCCCGGCGGTGTTGTTCACCGAGGCGCCTGGCGCGAAGGCCCGACGTGGATCAGCCGGTGCACGCGACGGTCGCGGCGGGGCGTAGGGCACCCCGGCAGCGGGCTGGAAGCCGTGCGGCGGCTGCCCGCCAGGCTGCCCACCGTACGGCGGCGCGGAACCGCCGGCTCCCCCGGGTCCGGGCGGTGCGGGCTGCTGCCAGCCCGCACCGTAGTACCCACGATCCTGCTGCGGGTCACCGGGGTTCGTCACGCTCAGTTCCCCAGGATGACGGAGCCGTCGGTGTCCTCGCCGGACGCACCCTCGGTCGTGGCCGGGGCACTGATGCTCGGCGACGACACCCGGCGGGACCGCGAACGGCCCTGACCCGGCTGCTTCGGCTCGGGCAGCGCCTGGAGCACGGAGTCCAACAGCGACTCGGCGTCCGGGGCGACCTGACGCGGCTCGCGCTTCGGGGCGGCATTGAGCGGGATGTCCAGGATCGCGACCGTGTTGTCGGTCGGGGTCACCGTCGCCCTGGAGCTGACCCGACGGCGGGCCGGGGCCTTGGCCTTCGGCTCGCCGGCAGGAGCAGCAGCCTCGGCGACCGCCTGCTTCGGCGCAGCCTGCTTCGGCTCGTTGCGCTTCGGCTCGACCTGCTTCGGCTCGACAGCGGCCTCCGCCTCGACTGCGACGGGCGCCGACTCGGTGACCTCGGTGGTCTCGGTCGCGGCAGCGTTCGACTGCTCACCGCTCCGTCCACCACGGCCGCCACGGCGCCGACGCTTCGACCCGGTGGGCTGTTCGCCCGCTCCGGAGTCCTCGGACGCGGACGTCGCCGCGGGGACGTCGGCCGAGGTCGGTGCCTCCGCCGAGGTCGGCGATGCCGGCGAGTCCTCGTGCGGGATCGTCGAGGCGGCGATCCGCGACAGCGCACTCTTCACGTCGTCGGTGATCTGGTGCGCCTGGCTCGACTGCCCGTTCGACGAACCGGAACCCGAGCCACCGCCGGAGTTGCCCCCGCCGTTGCCGTGCCCGTTGCCACCGTTGCCGTTGCTGCCGTTGCCACCGGCACCGCTGCGTCCCTTGCGACGCCCCTTGCTCGGGCCCGGGTCGGCGTTGTTGTCGTTGACCTTCGCGTTGACCTCGTCGAGCGACTCGCGCAGGCCGACGCCGATCTTCTTGCGGGTCATCTGCACGAGGCCGAGCGAGGTGACCTCGGCGACCTGGTGCTTCGTGCGGTCGCGGCTCAGGCACTCGATCAGGCGACGGAGCACGAGGTCGCGGTTCTCCTCGAGCACCATGTCGATGAAGTCGACGACGATGATGCCGCCGATGTCGCGCAGGCGGAGCTGGCGGACGAGTTCCTCGGCGGCCTCGAGGTTGTTCTTCGTGACGGTCTCCTCGAGGTTGCCCCCGGAGCCGACGAACTTGCCCGTGTTGACGTCGACGACCGTCATGGCCTCGGTACGGTCGATGACGAGCGAACCACCGGAGGGCAGCCAGACCTTGCGGTCGAGCGCTTTGTCGATCTGCTCGTTCAGGCGGTACTCCTCGAAGGAGTCCGGGCCCTCGTAGCGGACGACGCGGTCCTTCAGGTCGGGCGCGACGGCCGACAGGTACTCGTCGATGGTGCCGCCGGCGGCCTCGCCGTCGATGATGAGCTTCGTGAAGTCCTCGTTGAAGACGTCACGCACGATCTTGACGAGCAGGTCCGGCTCCGAGTGCAGCATCACCGGGGCCTGGCCACCGGCGACCTTCTTCTGGATGGCCTCCCACTGGCTGGTCAGGCGCTGCACGTCGCGGGTGAGCTGCTCTTCCGTCGCACCTTCGGCAGCGGTGCGCACGATGACGCCCGCGTGCTCCGGCAGGACCTCCTTCAGGATCTTCTTCAGGCGCGCACGCTCGGTGTCGGGCAGCTTGCGCGAGATCCCGTTCATCGAGCCGTTCGGCACGTAGACCAGGTAGCGACCGGGCAGCGAGACCTGGCTGGTCAGGCGGGCGCCCTTGTGGCCGACGGGGTCCTTCGTGACCTGGACCAGGACCTTGTCGCCCGGCTTGAGCGCGGCCTCGATGCGACGGCCGTGGCTGGTGTCGACCGAGTTCCAGTCGACCTCGCCGGCGTACAGCACGGCGTTGCGGCCGCGGCCGATGTCGACGAAGGCGGCCTCCATCGACGGCAGGACGTTCTGCACCTTGCCGAGGTACACGTTGCCGATCAGCGACACGTTCTCGGACTTGGTGATGTAGTGCTCGGCGAGGATGCCGTCCTCGAGCACGCCGATCTCGATGGTCGACGAGCTGGAGCGCACGATCATCTGGCGGTCGACGCTCTCGCGGCGGGCGAGGAACTCGTCCTCGCTCACGACCTGGCGTCGGCGTCCGGCGTCACGGCCGTCGCGGCGGCGCTGCTTCTTCGCCTCGAGCCGGGTCGAGCCCTTGATGCGCTGCGGCTCGGTGATGAGCTCGGGCTCGCGGCGGCGGGGCTCCTGGTGGTCGCGCGGCTCGCGCGGCGCACGGGCCTCGCGGTCGGCGCTGCTCCCCCGACGACGCGAGCGCCGGCGGGATCCGCCCTGCTCCTCGCGGTCCTCGGAGTCGTACCGGTCATCGCGGTCGAACCGGTCCTCCCGCTCCGAGCGCTCGGAGCGGTCGGAGCGCTCGTAGCGGTCGTCTCGGTCGTCCTCGTCGCGCTCGTACCGCGCGGCACGGCGCGGCAGCTCCGGCAGGACGGGGGCGTGGAAGATCAGGCTGAGCGTGCTCGTCGCCTTCGGGACGAACGGCTCGGCTGGGGCGGCGGGTTCGCTCGCCTCGGCCGTCGGCTCGGTCTCGGTCGGACGGGAGGCACCACTCGGCTCCGCCACGTCGGCTGCGGGCTCGGTCGGCTCGGCCGTGACCACCGGCAGGTCGCCGGTCAGCGTGCTCACGTCGTCCGGCTCGGCGCTCTGCGCGGAGACGGCCTCGACCGCGACGGACACGGCTTCTGCCGGTGCCCCGTCCGCCGGTGCCCCGTCCGTCAGCGCGAGGGGCTCGTCGACGGCCGGCACCTGCACGGCGTCGGCCGCGACCTGCTGGCCGGACGACCGGGCGCGGCGTCCGCCGAACAGGCGGGTCCGACGCTTCGGGGCGTTCTCGTCGTTGGTCGTGTTGTCGTTGTTCTGCTCCACCATGGACTGGCGCACTCCTCGGCCCCACTCGCACCCTTGTCAGGCGGCGGGAATTCTTTGGTTGTGGCGGTGGCGTCGACGCCCCGCGCTCGCTGTCTTCGTGATCGGTCTGCGTCAACTTCTCGTTGCGTCCGCTGCCGTTCCGGTCCGGGCACCCGGCCCGGGTCGGCTCGGCGTCGGAGTGACGCTGTCCCGACCACGGTGCGCTCTCACCGCACCTGATCGTCCGGACACTGCCCCGTGGGGCACTGCCCGGAAAGCTCTCTTCGGTCTGCGGTTGCCCGCACGACCTCCGGCCAGTATCGCACGCCGCTCCCGGAAAGGACCGGAAGCCGCATGCGATGATGACGGCGTGAGCACGTCAGCGCCTGCCCCCCGTCGTCCGATCCCGATGGCCGTCTTCCTCTTGATCACCGGGTTCGTCGGCCTGTACGGGTCCTTCTCCCTGGTGCTCGACGAGTTCAAGAAGTACGCCGACCCCGACACGGTGCTCTCGTGCGACGTGAACCCGTTCATCAGCTGCTCGGACGTGATGGCGAGCTGGCAGGGCCACTTGTTCGGGTTCCCGAACCCACTGCTCGGCGTGATGGGCTTCGTGGCGCCGATCGCCGTCGCGGTGATGATGCTCGCGGGCTTCCGCAACGGTTCGCGGTGGTTCTGGATCGCGTTCAACGCCGGCGTGTTCCTGGCGTGGGTCTTCGTGACGTGGCTCTTCACCCAGACCGTCTGGTTCATCGGCGCGCTGTGCCCGTGGTGCATGCTCGTGTGGTCGATGACGATCCCGATGTTCTGGGTGTTCACGATCTGGAACGCCGCGCAGGGCCGCTTCGGTGCCCGCACCAAGCGAGTCGGCCGGGCACTGCTCCCGTTCTGCTGGGCGTTCCCGCTGGCGAACTACCTGTTCATCATCGTGACGATCATCATCAAGTTCCCGACCATCCTGACGGTCTTCTGATCCACTGCTGGGCGTCCCCGATGCGGCGCCCATGATGCATCGATGACGCGTCACCGAATTCCTGGGGGCCTCCCAGGCAGGACGCCCGATCGACCTCCGGGCAGCACCTACGCTCGATCTCGATGAGCGAGAACGAGAGCAAGAAGGTCCGTCGCGACGCCGCCCGAGAGCGCGCTCGCGAAGCCCGGGTGCAGGAGCAGGCGCGACGTCGCCGCAACAAGACGCTCGGGATCAGCGGCATCATCGTCGGCAGCCTGGCGGTCGTCGCCGTGGTCGTCCTGGTGATCGCGAACTCGGTGCAACCCGCGGGGCCCGGGCCGCGGAACATGGCGAGCGACGGCATCCTGTTCACCGGCCAGAGCAGCGAGATCGTGCCCGTCGAGACCAAGGCGACACCCGACGGCGGGACCCCGACGGCGACGGAGCAGGACGACTCGGTGGCGAACATCACCGTGTACTCGGACTACATGTGCCCGTACTGCAACCAGTTCGAGACAGCGCAGATGGACCAGATCGAGCAGTGGGTGAAGGCCGGCTCCGCGACGCTCGAACTGCACCCGTTCAACCTGCTCGACCGGGTGTCGCTCGGGTCGAAGTACTCCACCCGCTCCGCCGCCGCGGCCGCCTGTGTGGCGAACTACGACCCGGACGCGTTCCTGGCGTACAACACGTCGCTCTACGAGAACCAGCCGTCCGAGAGCACCAAGGGCCTGACGAACGACGAGCTGGCGTCCCTGGCGAAGGACGCCGGCGCGACGAACAGCAAGGTCACCTCGTGCATCACCGGGCAGCACTTCGCCGGGTGGGTCGCCGACGCCACGAACCGGGTGATGAACGACCCGATCCCGAACTCGTCACTCGACAAGGTGACGAGCACCCCGACGATCATCGTGAACGGCAAGCAGTTCACCGGCTCCCTGACCGACACCGACGCCTTCGCGTCGTTCGTCGAGCAGAACGGCGGCGCCGCGTAGGCACGAGGCAGCGCGACGACGAAGGCCCCCGCTTCCGGATGGAAGCGGGGGCCTTCGCTCGTGCGGGTGGTGCTACTTCGCCGCGGCGTCGATCGCGGTGATGACCGTGCTGAGGTCGTCGAGACGCTTGCCGTTGACGACCACGGTCGGCGTGCCGAAGCCCTGCGTGCCCTGCAGTGCCTCGTCCGCGGTGACGAGCTTGGTGGACTTCGTCACCCAGCCCTTGAACTGCTCGGTCGACAGGCACTCGGAGACGTTCGACCCGGTCGCGCCGCCCGCCTTCACGAGCTTCGCGATCTCGGCGTTCGTCAGGCCCGAGGTGCCCTCGGTGGGCTGGTTGGCGAAGAACTGCGTCTGGACGTCCAGGAACTTGTCCGGCGCGTAGTTCGCGACGCACATCGCGGCGTTCGCGGCCCGGCTGGCGTAGCGCGAGCTCTGGTAGCTGCGGTCGAGGATCGACACCGGCTGGATGGCCAGCGTCGCGTCGCCCGACTTCACCTTGTCCAGGATCTGGTCGGCGTAGGCGGCCTCGAACTGCTTGCAGACCGGGCAGGCCCAGTCGACGTACTCGGTGACCGCGACCGCACCGTCGGTGTTCGACGTCGGGACTGCCGACGGGGTGCCCTTCGCGGTGACGGCCTTCGTGGTCACCGGGGTGACCTCGCCGCCCTCGCCGGTGAACTGGATCGCGCCGGTGGCCATGTTCTTCGGCCCGGCAGCGGACACGGCGGGCGCGTTGTTCACGTTCACCACGACGAGCGTGATGATCGCGGCGATCGCGATGATGCCCAGGCCGATACCGCCCTGCAGGAACCATTTGTTGCGGCGCTTGCGACGCTTCTCGGCGTCGGCGCGCTGGCGCGAGACCTCACGCGCGTGCTGGCGACGCTCGTTCTTGGTGGGTCGGTCGTTGTTCGTCACGAGTCGTTCCCCCGGCGTCTCAGGCGAACCAGAGCGCGAGCTCGCGCGCCGACGACTCGGTGCTGTCCGACCCGTGCACCAGGTTCTGCTGCACCTTGAGGCCCCAGTCGCGACCGAGGTCGCCACGGATGGTGCCGGGTGCGGCGCTGGTGGGGTCGGTGGTGCCGGCGAGCGACCGGAAGCCGGCGATCACGCCGTTGCCGGCGACGCGCACGGCGACGACCGGACCGGACTGCATGAACTCGACGAGCGGCTCGAAGAACGGCTTGCCCTGGTGCTCCTCGTAGTGCGCGTCCAACAGGTCGCGCGGCGCGGTGAGCATCTTCAGGTCGACGATCTCGTAGCCCTTCGACTCGATGCGGCGGAGGATCTCACCGGTGAGCTGGCGGGCGACGCCGTCGGGCTTGACGAGGACGAGGGTCTCTTCGAGGTCGGACACGCAGTACTCCTAGTGTGTTCGCGGGATCGGAGGGGGTGGTCAGTCCTCGCCCGTGGCGGCCCGGCGCGCAGCGTTCTGGCGGTCGAGCTGACCGCCCTTGACGAAGCAGAAGACCCACAGCGCCAGGAACACCACGGCGACCGCGAACATGAACGGTTCGATGAACCCGGTGGCGAGGATGGCCGCCTGCAGCAGCCACCCGAACCCTACACCGGCGGGGTTGCCGGTCAGGCGTGAGGCCAGCGCCAGCACGACCATCGCACCGATGCCACCGCCGAACGCCAGGGCCGGCGGCAGGGTCCCCTTGCCGAACACGACGAGCATCGGGAAGAAGAACATGATCGCCTCGAGCACGAGCGCGATCGACAGCAGGCTCTCCTGCGCCCCGCGGTCGCGTCGCGGCTTCCGGGTGCGCGGTGCGCGCCCCGGCCGGGAGGTGGGCCCACGCGAGCCGGTTCCAGACGACCGCGGAGCTTGCGGAGAGGTCGGCTGGCCGTGCTCGTGGGGACGTGGTGCGTTCGTCACTTCGTCTCGCCTTCCCGGTGGACCAGGTCCATGACCGCACCCACCATCACGATGGAGCCCGCGACGAGCACGAGGGCGTCCTCGGCGTCCGCCTCGTCCGCCAGGTCGCGTGCCTGCTGCAGCGCGGCGGCGAGCGACGGTTCGACGACGACACGGTCCGCGCCGACCTCGTCCACGACGACCTTCGCGAAGGCGTCCGCGTCGAGGGCACGCTCCCCCGGGGGCTGCGTGACGACGAAGGTCTCGACGGTCCCCTTCAGCGCGCGGACGAACCCGCGGGCGTCCTTGTCGCCGAGGATCCCGACGACGCCGACGACGTGCTCGGACGGGAACGCCACGGGCAGGGCCTCGGCCAGGGCCTTGGCACCGTGCGGGTTGTGCGCCGCGTCGACCACGACGGTCGGGTCGGTGGCGATCGGCTGGAGGCGACCCGGGCTGGTGGCACCGGCGAGGCCCTCGGACAGGACGTCCTCGTCGAGCGCCTGGGTGCCCCGACCGAGGAACGACTCGACCGCGGCGATCGCCACGGCCGCGTTGTGCGCCTGGTGCCGCCCGAACAGCGGCAGGAACAGGTCGTCGTAGCGGCCGGCGATCCCCTGCACGGTGATGAGCTGACCGCCCACCGCCGGCGTGACGTCGACGAGCGAGAACCCGGTGCCCTCGACCGCGAGGGTCGACTCGGTGAGCTCGGCGGCACGCTCGAGTTCGACGAGTGCTTCGGGGACCTGCTCGCTCGACACCACGGCGGACGACGGCTTGATGATCCCGGACTTGGTCCGCGCGATCTCCGCCACGGTGCTGCCGAGCTGCTTCGCGTGGTCGATGGCGATCGGCGTGAACACCGCGACCTGGCTCTGCACGACGTTGGTGGAGTCCCACTCGCCGCCCATGCCGACCTCGATCACGGCGACGTCGACCGGCGCCTCGGCGAAGCACGCCAGGGCCAGGACGGTCAGTGCCTCGAAGAAGGTGAGCGGGAGCTCGCCCTTCGCGGTGAGCTCCTGGTCGGTCAGTTCGAGGACCGGGGCGATGTCGTCCCAGTTCTCGACGAGCCGGCTCGGCTCGATCGGCTGCCCGTCGATGACGATGCGCTCCCGGATCGACACCAGGTGCGGGCTCGTCATCAGGCCGGTGCGCAGACCGTGGGCACGGACGATGCTCTCGGTCGTGCGCGCGGTGGACGTCTTGCCGTTCGTGCCGGTGATGTGGATCACCGGGTACGCCAGGTGCGGGTCACCGAGCAGCTCGACGGCGCGACGGGTCGCGGTCAGGCGGTGCTCGGGCGACTGCTCACCGATCCGGGCGTACAGGGCGGCCTCGACGCGCTTGACCTCGTCGTCGTCACCGCCGTACGGCACGGCCTCGACCGGGGCGTCTCCGGACGGCCCCACCGGGATCCGGATGCCGTCCTCGTCGTGCTGGTCGTGCTGGTCGTGCTCGTCGTACTGGTCGTCGTCGCTCATGCGCGTGACACCTCCACGGTCACCTTCGCGCCGTCACCGACATCGGTGGTGGCGCCTGCCCCGAGGGGCACGATCTCGACGCTCGTCGCCAGGGTCTCCCCCGCGATGAGCTGCTGGTGGGTGCGCACCGACGCGTCGGCGGCCTCGTCGACCCCGAGGGTCAGGACGATGCGGTCGCTGACGTCCAGGTCGGCGTCGCGCCGGGCCTGCTGGACGGCACGGACGACGTCGCGGGCGAGCCCCTCGGCCTCGAGCTCGGGTGTGGTCACGGTGTCGAGCACCACGAAGCCGCCCTCGTCGAGGAACGCCACGGCGACCGACGGGTCGGCGACGGTGAGGTCGAGCGTGTACTCGCCCTCGACCAGGTCGACACCGCCGACGGTCACGCCGGACTCGGTCGCGGTCCAGTCGCCCTTCTTCGCGGCCGGGATCACCTGCTGCACGGCCTTGCCGATGCGCGGGCCGGCGACGCGGGCGTTGACGGTCAGCTTCCGCTCGATGCCGTACTGCGCCAGTGACTCCTCAGCCTGGGCCTCGAGCACGACCCGCTTGACGTTCAGCTCGTCGCGCAGGATGTCGGCGAACGGTTCGACCGCCGCCGGGTCCGGCACCACGAGGGTGAGCGTGGCGAGCGGCAGCCGGACGCGCTTGCCGGTCGCCTTGCGGAGCGCGAGGCCCTTCGAGGCGACGTCGCGCACGCGGTCCATCGCCGCGACGAGGGCGTCGTCGGCGGGGAACTCGGCCGCGTCGGGGAAGTCCGTCAGGTGCACGCTCCGACCACCGGTCAGGCCCTTCCAGATCTCCTCGGTGACGAGCGGGGCGAGCGGGGCCGCGACGCGGGTCAGGGTCTCGAGCACCGTGTACAGGGTGTCGAAGGCCGCACGGGCGTCGTCCCCTGCCGCACCGTCGGCCCCGGTCCAGAACTTGTCGCGCGACCGGCGGACGTACCAGTTCGTCAGCACGTCGGCGAAGTCGCGGACGGCCTGGGCCGCGAGCGGGGTGTCGAGCGCGTCGAGGTGCTGCTGCACGTCGGACACGAGCACCCGGGTCTTCGCGAGCAGGTACCGGTCGAGGACGTCGGTGCTGTCCGTTCGACGGGTGGCCTGGTACCCCGACTCCCCCGATGCGTTCGCGTAGAGGGTGAAGAAGTAGTACGTCGACCACAGCGGGAGCATGAACTCGCGGACGCCCTGGCGGATGCCCTCCTCGGTGACGACGAGGTTGCCACCGCGGATCACCGACGACGACATCAGGAACCAGCGCATGGCGTCGGCGCCGTCGCGGTCGAACACCTCGGAGACGTCCGGGTAGTTCCGCAGCGACTTCGACATCTTCTGACCGTCCGAGCCGAGGACGATGCCGTGGCTGATGACGTTCTTGAAGGCCGGTCGGTCGAACAGCGCGGTGGACAGCACGTGCATGACGTAGAACCAGCCGCGGGTCTGCCCGATGTACTCGACGATGAAGTCGGCCGGGTTGTGCGACTCGAACCACTCCCGGTTCTCGAACGGGTAGTGCACCTGGGCGTACGGCATCGACCCGGAGTCGAACCAGACGTCGAACACGTCGGTGATCCGGCGCATCGTCGAGTTCCCCGTGGGGTCGTCGGGGTTCGGGCGGGTCAGGTCGTCGATGAACGGGCGGTGCAGGTCGACCTCGCCGTCGGCGTTCAGCGGCAGGCGGCCGAAGTCGCGCTCGATGTCTTCGAGCGAGCCGTACACGTCGGTGCGCGGGTACTCGGGGTCGTCGGACTGCCACACCGGGATCGGCGTGCCGAAGTAGCGGTTGCGCGACACCGACCAGTCGATGGCGTTGCCGACCCACTTGCCGAACTGGCCGTCCTTGACGTTCTCCGGCACCCAGTTGATGTCCTGGTTGAGCTCGCCCATGCGGTCGCGGAAGTCGGTGACCCGCACGAACCACGACGACACGGCCTTGTAGATGAGGGGCTTCCGGCACCGCCAGCAGTGCGGGTAGCTGTGTTCGTAGGACGCCTGGCGGAGCAGACGACCAGCGTCGCGGACGGCCTTGGTCAGCGGCTTGTTCGCGTCGGACCAGAGCATGCCGGCTACCTCGCCGAACTGCGAGGTGAAGACACCGCCCTCGTCGAGGGAGAGCACCACGGGGATGCCGGCGGCAGCACAGACCACCTGGTCGTCGGCACCGTAGGCCGGGGCCTGGTGCACGATGCCGGTGCCCTCGCCGGTCTCGACGTAGTCGGCGACCAGGATGCGCCAGGCGTGCTCCATGCCCTCGGCTTCGGCGAGGAAGTCGAACAGGCGCTCGTACTCGACGCCGTCGAGCTCCGCACCCGTCAGGGTGCGGACGACCGCGGCAGCGGCGTCCTCGGCCGTCTCGTAGCCGAGGTCCTTCGCGTAGGCGGCCACGGTGTCCGAAGCCAACAGGTACGAGACGGAACCGGCGTCGGCACCGTCAGCCGCGCCTCCCGGCCCCGCAGGGAGCACCACGTACGAGACCGCAGGCCCGACGGCCAACGCGGCGTTCGTGGGCAGGGTCCAGGGGGTCGTCGTCCAGGCGAGCGCACGCACGCCGGCCAGCCCGAGCGACTCGGCGCGCGCGCCCTGCAGCGGGAACGACACCGTGACGGACTGGTCCTGGCGCATCTTGTAGACGTCGTCGTCCATGCGCAGCTCGTGGTTCGACAGCGGCGTCTGGTCGTTCCAGCAGTACGGCAGGACCCGGAAGCCCTCGTACGCCAGGCCCTTGTCCCAGAGCTGCTTCCACGCCCACAGCACGCTCTCCATGAACGTGGTGTCGAGCGTCTTGTAGTCGTCCTCGAAGTCGACCCAGCGCGCCTGGCGGGTGACGTACTGCTGCCACTCGTCGGTGTACTGCAGCACGGACTTCTTGGCGGCGGCGTTGAACACGTCGACGCCCATCTCGTCGATCTCGTGCTTCTCGGTGATGCCGAGCTGGCGCATCGCCTCGAGCTCGGCGGGCAGCCCGTGGGTGTCCCAGCCGAAGCGGCGGTGCACCTGCTTGCCGCGCATGGTCTGGTAGCGCGGGAAGACGTCCTTCGCGTACCCGGTCAGCAGGTGACCGTAGTGCGGCAGGCCGTTCGCGAACGGCGGGCCGTCGTAGAAGGTCCACTCGTCGCAGCCCTGGCGCTGGTCGATGGACGCCTGGAACGTGCCGTCGCCCTTCCAGAAGGCGAGGATCCCCCGCTCGACGGCGGGGAAGGACGGCGAGGGGACGACGCCATCGGCATCGGCGTTCAACGGGTACGGCACCGGGACTCCTTGTGGGTTCGCTCGATCTCCACGAGGACGGAGCAGGCTCCGCGGTACCACCTCGCTTGCCACGCCGTGCTGTCCGCACGTCACGACCGCTCGTGTTCGGGTTCGGTGCGGCCCGGTCCGCCCGGTTCTACTGACGAACCGCTCGCGCGGACCGCGTTCTTCCGGGAGCTCCCCGGTGATGGCCGGATCGACGCTCGTGTGACACGAGTTTAGCGGACGGGAGCATGCTGGAGGGATGCCCGACGACTCTGCCTCCGGCGAACGCCCGGAGTCCTCCCTCACCGTCATCATCGCCTTCGGCGCGAACCTGCTCGTCGCGATCGCGAAGACCATCGCGTCGCTCATCTCGGGTTCGGCCTCGATGGTGGCCGAGGCGGCGCACTCGTGGGCGGACACCGGGAACGAGATCTTCCTGCTCGTCGCCGAACGACGGGGCGCGCGGAAGCGCGACACCGCACACCCGCTCGGGTACGGCCGCGAGACGTACATCTGGTCGATGTTCGCCGCGTTCGGGCTGTTCACCGCCGGCGCCATCGTGTCGATCTACCACGGCATCTCCGAGCTCGGCGAGACGGGTCCGGCCGAGGACGTCCTGCTCAACTACATCGTGCTCGCGCTGTCGTTCTGCCTCGAGGGCACGAGCTTCCTGCAGGCGTACCGCCAGGCGCACGGAGCGGCGACGAAGCGCAAGGTGCCGGTGCTGCGCCACGTGCTGCAGTCCTCGAACCCGACGCTGCGGGCCGTGTTCGCCGAGGACGCCGCTGCGCTCATCGGCCTCGTCGTCGCGTTCCTCGGGGTGTTCCTGCACCAGATCACCGGCCTGGCGATCTTCGACGCGATCGGGTCCATCGCGATCGGCCTGCTGCTCGGGGTCGTGGCGATCATCCTCATCGACCGCAACCGCCGCTTCCTGCTCGGCGAGAGCACGTCGCCCGAGCTCGAGAACGCCGTGCTCGTCGAGCTGCTCGGCCGCTCGCAGATCGAACGTGTCACCTACCTGCACCTGGAGTTCGTCGGACCGTCGCGGGTGTACCTCGTCGCCGCCGTCGACCTGACGGGCAACGAGAACGAGGAGCACGTCGCGGTGCGGTTGCGCGACGTCGAGAAGTCGCTCGAGGACAGCCCGTACATCGAGGAAGCCGTGCTGACGCTGAGCTACCCGGGCGACGCCTCGCTGCGGCCGACGAGCGACGAGGTGCCCGAGGTGGTGCGCGACGGGACGGCCTCGGACGTGGCCGCCGGCGGCGCCGGGACGCTGCGCACCGACTGACGCGCGGGCGCCCGTCGCCGGCGTCAGCGGGCGTCGAGGCCGGCGACCACCGGGGTCAGCGCCGCCGCGACGTACTCGACGAGCGGCCGGCGGGCCACCCCGTCGGCGACCCACACCCCGAACGCCGCAGCAGCCGCCCCGAGCACCGCGCCCGAGACCGTCTGCGGCCAGAGCGACCCCGGCTGCTCCCCCGTGCGCCCGGCCACGAAGGCGGCGACGGCCCCGTGCTGCGCCATCACCCGGACGGCGACCCCGGCGACGAGCTCGGAGCCGATGCCCATCACCTCGGCCTGCGCGACCGCCCACGGCACCCGCTCGGGGTCGTGGGCCCGGGCCGCGGCGAGCAGGGCCTGCTCCACCGCACGCACCGCGCTGGGTTCGGTCGAGGCCGCCAGGTACCCGGGCAGCCCCGCGACCGCGGCGTCGAGCTCGAGCCACATCACGTCCGACTTCGCCGTGAAGTAGTTGAAGAACGTCGCGCGACTGACCCCCGCACGCACGGCGATCTGGTCGACCGTGGTGCGTGCGTACCCCTGCTCGAGGAACAGCTCGGCAGCGGCGTCCGCGAGGACCTCGGCGCTCGAGCGTCGGGGCCGGCCACCGCGGCGGATCGGTTCGTCCATGGGCCCCAGTAAACCGCTAGACTCGTTCAGCCATGATCTTGGACTCAGTACAGAAAACCGTCGCCGCCGTCGCGAGCGCCACCGCCGTCGTCCTCGTCCTCGCGGGGTGCAGCGGCGCCGGGACGAGCACCACGAGCAGCAAGCCGGTGAGCGGCGGGACCCTGACGTACGCCTCCGGCGACGCCGAGCCCACCTGCCTCGACCCGCACGTCGGCGGCAACTACCCGCAGGCGCTCCTGGCGACGCAGTACATCGAGGAGCTCGTCGGGCTCGAGGACGGCGAGCCGACGCCCGAGCTCGCGACGAAGTGGACCACGAGCGACGACGGCAAGACCCTCACCTTCACGCTGCGCGACGACGTCACCTTCACCGACGGCACCCCGTTCGACGCCGCCGCCGTCGTGGCGAACATCGAGCACGTGCAGGACCCGGCCACCGCGTCGAGCACCGGGTACCTCGCGCTGCAGTCCATCACGAAGGCGACGGCCACCGACGACCACACCGTGAGGCTCACCCTGAGCCGTCCGGACAGCGCGCTGCTCGAGTCCTTCTCGCAGCCGTGGGTCGGCATGGAGTCCCCGAAGGCGCTCGAACGCAAGCAGGCGACGAACTGCGAGTCGCCCGTCGGCACCGGCCCGTTCGAGGTCACCGGGTGGAAGCACGGCGACCGCGTCACCCTGACGAAGAACACCGACTACTGGGGCACGACGAAGCCGCGCCTGTCCGGCATCACCTGGCGCTTCCTGCCCGACTCGACGTCGCGCTACGCGGCGCTGCAGTCCGGCCAGGTCGACGTCATCGACAACGCGCAGCCCGACCAGCTCAAGGCTGCGTCGGCGAAGGGCGCCATCCGCGACCTCGACGCCCCGCGCCCCGGTGCCTCGAACCGCCTCGAGTTGAACTCCGGCCACGGCGTGTTCCGTGACGAGGCCGTGCGGCAGGCGTTCATCGCGGGTGCCGAGATCGACCCCGGCCTGCAGTCGCTGTTCCTCGGCACCGCGAAGCGCTCGTACTCCGTGCTCTCGAGTGCCGAACCGCTGGCCTACTCCGAGAAGAGCCGGTTCGACTACTCGCCGACGAAGGCGAAGCAGCTGCTCGACGACGCCGGCTGGAAGGTCGGGTCGGACGGCATCCGCGTCAAGGACGGCCAGCAGCTCACCGTGACGTTCCCGGTGTCGACGAACCAGTCGGTGCCGGCCGAGCGCAGCCTGTTCCAGCAGATCCAGGCGTCCGAGAAGGCCGTCGGGTTCAAGGTCGTGCTCGACGAGCTCGACCTCTCCAGCTGGTACGCGGCCCTCGCGGCGAACGAGTACGACCTGGTCAGCGCCCCGTACACGAAGGTCGGCCCCGACGTCCTGCGGATCCTGTACGACAGCGCGAGCATCGAGCCGGCGCCGTCCGGGTACTTCGCGAACCTCGCGCAGCTCGACGACCCCGCACTCGACACCCTGCTCGAGCAGGCGGCCCGCACCTCGGACGCCGACGAGCGCGCCGACCTGTACGAGCAGGCGCAGAAGACGATCCTGGCGAGCGACACCGTGCTCCCCCTCTACGATCAGCAGAACCACTTCCTGGTGCGCTCGGCCGTGCACGGCATCCAGACGACCTCGGTGTCCACGCCCTGGTTCGGCACGGCCTGGATCGACCGCTGACGCGGATGCCCTGGGTGTGGTGGGCCGTCCGACGGCTCGCGGGCGGGATCGGCGTGCTCTGGGCCGTCGCGACGATCGTGTTCGTCGCGATCCGGCTCATCCCCGGCGACCCCGCACTCGCGATCCTCGGTGGTCCGGGCTCGCAGGCCTCCGCCGAGGCCGTCGCCCAGGTCCGGCACGAGTACGGCCTCGACCAGCCGGTGCTCGTGCAGTACGCGGTGTTCCTCGGACGCCTCGCCACCCTGCAGCTCGGTGACTCGTACGCCTTCCGCACCCCGGTCGCGACGCTGCTCGGCCAGCAGCTGCCCGTCACGCTCACCCTGGCGGTGGCCGGGCTCGTCGTCGCCTGGGTCCTGGCGATCGTCGCGGCCTGGTGGTCGACGCAGCGCGGTCGGTTCGCAGCCGGGCTGACGAGCGCGCTGAGCGTCACCGCGAGCGTGATGCCGCACTTCTGGCTCGGCAGCGTGCTCATCGTGGTGTTCGCGAGCGCCCTCGGTTGGGTGCCCGCGGTCAGCGACGGAACCGTGCGCGGCTGGGTGCTCCCGGTGCTGACGGTGGCCGTCCCGGTCGCTGGGTACCTGGCCGAGACCGTGCGCGACGGGGTCGTCGACGCGCAACGGTCCGCCTTCGCCCTCGCCGCGCGGGGCCGTGGTGAGACCCGCCTCGGGCTGTTCGCCCGGCACCTGCTCCGCCACGCGGCGCTGCCCGGGATCGCCCTGTCCGCCTGGGCGTTCGGGTCCCTCGTGTCCGGCGCCGTCGTCGTCGAGTCCGTGTTCGCGCTGCCCGGCATCGGTCGCGCCCTGGTGACCGCGGTGACGCAGCGGGACATGCCACTCGTCGCCGGCATCGCGCTGGTGTCCGCCACTGCCTACGTCGTGGTGCTCGCGATCGCCGACCTCGTCGAACGTGTCGTCGACCCGCGCACCGGCGCCCCGCGCACAGGACGCGCGCGTGCTCCGCGCGCCGCCCGACGCCGTGGAGCCGACCACGAGGCGGCCGCGCGGTGAGCGGCATCGCCGAGCCGAGCCTCCCGACCGACCGGTCCGCCGACGGACGCCCGGCAGCCGGACGCGGTCCCCGCGCCCTCGGCGTCCCCGGCGCCGTCGCGGGTGCCGTGGTCCTGCTCGCCGTCGTGGCGGCCGCGTGGCCGGCGCTGCTCGGCGGCGCCGACCCGCTCGCGGTGCACCCGTCCGAAGCGCTGCTCGCACCGAGCGGCGCCCACCCGTTCGGCACCGATGAATCCGGACGCGACGTCCTGTCCCGGGTCGTCGCCGGCACGCGGGCCTCGCTCGTCGTCGGTGTCGCCGCGACCCTGATCGGCGGCGGGACCGGCGTCGTGCTCGGGGTCGTCGCCGGCCTGGGCGCCGGTGCCGGGCGTGTCGGCCGGCTGCTCGACGCCGTGATCGGCCGCGTCACCGAGGTCGCGTTCGCCCTGCCGCTGCTGCTCGTCGCCCTCGTGGTCATCGCCGTCACCGGCCCCGGCCCGGTGCCCGCCGTGCTCGCCGTCGGCTTCGCCACCGCCCCCGGCTACGCCCGCATCGTCCGTGGTCTGGTCCGCGCTGCCCGGTCGTCGCAGGTCGTCGAGACCGCCGTGCTGCTCGGCCGCTCCCCCGTCCGCATCGTCGTCCGGCACGTCCTGCCCACCGCACTCTGGCCCGTCGTCGCGGTCGCCACGCTCGGCGTCGGTCAGGCGATCGTCTGGGCCTCGGCGCTGAGCTACCTCGGCGTCGGCACACCGCCCCCGGCTCCGGAGTGGGGCGCGATGCTCGCCGACGGCCGGACCTACCTGCAGACCGCACCGTGGATGAGCACCTTCCCCGGGCTCGCCATCGTGGTGGTCGCGACCGCCGTCACCGTGCTCGGTCGCGCGATCCGCCGAACAGGAGTCGTCCGATGACCACCGTCCTCGAGGTCCAGGCGCTGCACGTCGCCATCGCGGGCACGCCGATCGTGCACGACGTCGCCCTGCGGGTCGACGCCGGCGAGTGCGTCGCCCTGGTCGGCGCGTCCGGCTCCGGCAAGACCGTCACCGCCCGCGCCGCGCTCGGCCTGTCCGCACCCGGCTCCGCCGTCCGCGCCGACGCCTTCACCGTCGCCGGCCTCGACGTCCGCGCGTTCTCCGATCGTCGGTGGCGCCAGGTGCGCGGGTCTCGGGTCGGCTACGTCGGCCAGGAGGCCCTGGGCGCGTTGGACCCGCTGCGTCCCGTCGGACGCGAGGTCGCCGACAGCCTCCGCCTGCACACCGAGTTGGGTGCGGCCGAGCGCGTGGACGCCGTGCGCGATGCCCTGCGCGCGGTGGGTCTCGACCCGGACATCGCGACCGACGGCCGACTCGCCGGCACGCTGTCGGGCGGGATGCGGCAGCGGGCCCTCATCGCGGCGGCCACCATCGGGGCGCCAGCGCTCGTGGTCGCCGACGAGCCCACGACCGCGCTGGATGCCGGGGTCGCGGTCACCGTGATGGAGCAGCTGCGGGCGGCGCAGCAGCGCGGGGCGGGGCTGCTCGTGATCACGCACGACCTCGGGCTCGTCGCGGGGTGGGCCGACCGGGTGGCCGTCATGCACGAGGGCCGGATCGTCGAGCAGGGCCCGGTCGCCTCGGTGTTGCAGGATCCGCAGCACGCCGCGACGCAAGCCCTGGTGCGCGCGGCCACTGGCGCTCGGTGCGAGGTTGATCACTCCGTGCGAGCTTCCGACGACGCACGGAGTGATCAACCTCGCACGGGGCGCGGCGGGAGGGCTGGCGGAAGGGCTGGGGTGCTCGTCGCCGCGGGCCTCGCGCGCGACTACGAGGGCGTCCGCGCCGCCGACGACGTGTCGTTCGGGCTCGACCGCGGGCGAGTGCTCGGGGTGATCGGCGCCTCGGGGTCGGGCAAGACCACCCTGGCGCGGATGCTCCTCGGGCTCGAGACGCCCGACGCCGGCACGGTCTCGCTCGACGGAGCCCCCTGGGTACCGCTCCCCGAACACGACCGACGACCCCGACGCCACCGCGTCGCGGCCGTCGTGCAGGACCCCGGCGCCACCTTCGACGAGCGGTGGTCGGTCGAGCGGGTCCTCGCCGACGCGTTCTCGCGGGGCGACGACCGCCGCGCCCGTGGTTCCCTCGCCGCCCGGGTGGACGCAGCCCTGCGACAGGTGGACCTCGACCCGGCGCTCCGGCCGCGGTCGCCGCTGACCCTGTCCGGTGGGCAACGGCAGCGACTCGCGATCGCCCGGGCACTCGCCACCGACCCCGAGGTGATCGTCCTCGACGAGCCGGTCACCGCCCTCGACGCCACCGTGCAGGACGCCGTGCTGACCCTGCTCGAGCGGCTCCGCGACGACACCGGCGTGGCGATGGTCTTCGTGTCGCACGACCTGCGGGCCGTTCGACGGATGGCCGACGACGTGCTGGTCGTGCACCGGGGCGCGGTCGTCGAGCACGGCCCCGCCGCGACGGTGTTCGCGCGCCCGGCGCATCCCGTGACCGCGCACCTGCTGCAGGCCGCGGAGCGGCTGGCGACGGGCCCCGCAGCCGACTTCGCGGGCTGAGCGACAGTTCGCGCGGTGCCGCGTCCGCGAACTGTCGCTGCGCGCGTGACGTCACCCACGGCCCTGAACGTGACCGGAGGCCCGGTGCGCGTCCGTGGCGGACGTGCACCGGGCCTCCAGGGCGGGTTGCCACGGGGCGGCCCCGGGGTCAGGAGTCGGCGGACTCCTTCTTCGCAGCGTCACCCGAGATGATCGGGATCTCACTCGTCGCGAACTCCTTCGCCCAGTCGGACTGCGCGAACTCCGAGTTCGGGTCGTTGTAGTCGTCGATCACGCCGGCGACCTCGTCCTCGGAACCGACCGTCGGGCCGGAGCCCATGAGCGGGGTGGCGGCGGTCTCCTTGGTGAAGTACACCGCGACGAGCCCGATGACGGCGGCCAGCATCAGGTAGAAGGCCGGGATGTCCTCGGCCCAGCCGTAGCCGGCGTCCTTCGCGGCGTTGATGAGCGCCGAGGTCGCGAGCGGGGTCGTGCCACCGAACAGCGACACCGAGACGTTGAACGCGATCGCCAGGGCGCCGTAGCGGATGATCGTCGGGAACAGCGCGGGCAGCGTCGACGGCATGGTCGAGGTGAACGTGACGAGCACGACACCGAGGATGAGCAGGCCGGAGAACACCCCGACGCCCGTGCCGGTCTGGACGAGCTTGAGGGCCGGCCAGGACAGCAGGATGAAGCCGATGCAGCCGGCGGCGAGCACCGGGCGACGACCGAACTTGTCGGACAGCCGGCCACCGAACGTGATGACGACCATCATGAGCAGCATCACGACGACGATCAGGATGAGGCCGAACGTGGCGTTCTGACCGAGGTTCTGCTCGAGGTAGGTCGGCATGTACGACAGCAGCATGTAGTCGGTCACGTTGAAGACCAGGACCAGGCCGATGCAGATGATGAGCGCGCGCCAGTTCTCGGCGAAGAGCTTGAGGAACGGGGTCTTCTGCCCCTCGCGCTCGGCGGCCTGCTCCTGCTGCTTCTGGAAGGCCGGGGTCTCCTCGAGCTTGAGGCGCAGGTACAGCCCGATCAGGCCGAGCGGGCCCGCGATGATGAACGGGATGCGCCAGCCCCAGCTGAGCAGGGCGTCCTCGGACAGGCCGAACTGCAGGCCGGTGACGATCGAGGCGCCGAGCACGTAGCCGGCCAGGGTGCCGAACTCGAGCCACGAGCCCATGAACCCACGGCGCTTGTCGGGCGAGTACTCGGCGATGAAGGTCGCGGCGCCGCCGTACTCACCGCCGGTCGAGAAGCCCTGCACGAAGCGGGCCACGAGCAGCAGGACCGGGGCCCAGAAGCCGATCGAGTCGTACGACGGGATCAGGCCGATCATCAGCGTGCCGGCGGCCATCAGGATCATCGTCAGCGCGAGGACCTTCTGCCGGCCGATCCGGTCGCCGATCGGACCGAAGACGGCGCCACCGATCGGTCGGACGATGAACGCCGCGGCGAAGAAGCCGAAGGTCGCGACGATGTTCGCGGCCGGGTCGCCCTGCGGCAGGAAGACCTGCGAGATCGTGACGGTCAGGTACGCGAAGATGCCGAAGTCGAACCACTCCATCGCGTTGCCGAGGGCGGCGGCCGCCACAGCGCGCTTGAGCAGCGACTCCTCGACGACGGTGACGTCGTCCTTCGTCAGGTTGCGCCGAGCGCGCTTCGCAGCGCCCTTCGTGCGCAGCGGTCGGTCGCCGTGCGGCAGCGGCCGATCGCCGTGCGGGTGGGGTGCGTCGTTCGGTGCCAAGTCGTTCCTCCGGTGTGCGGTGCGTCCTTCGGGCGTCCGGCGGACGGCAACGGTGCAGTTCCTGCGAACCCGCGCTCGCCGGACAAACCCCGACAGACTACCAGGTCTCCGGCGTGTCCGACAGGTCGGTGTGGTAATCGCCGCTCCGACGCGTCACCGATCGGAGCGGAGGAAAACCGGGGCTGCCCGGACCCGCACCGACGCCGCACCGCGGACCACGGTCAGCCGGCTCGTCGCCCCGGTCGCCGAGACCAGCGAGGAGCCGCCCGGCACGCCGACCGACGTCGTGCGGACTCCCGACGTCGACCAGAGGACGCGGACCACGTCCCCGCCCGAGCCGTACCTGACGATCCAGACCCCGCCCGTGCCGGCCCGTTCGACCGCCACGAACCGGCGATCACCGACGGTGCGCACGAGGACCGCGTAGGCCGCGGCAGCCCGCCGCGCCGTGTACCCACCACTGGCGGAGCCGTACAGGCCGTACCCGGTCGGTGTCGACCCCGCGTCGTTCAGGGTGAACGGCACGACGAGCGTGACACCGAGGTGCGCGGCGAGCGCTCCCCAGCGCACCAGCCAGGCGGACTGCACTGCGGGGGTGACGGTACCCGCCTGCCCCAGCGGACCGGCCTGCCAGCCGCCTTCGGTCCACCAGACCGGGACGGAGCGGTGTTGCGCCGTGAGGGCCGTCCGGAGCTCCCGCATCGCGGGCCCCAGAGTCGTCTCCGGCGGTCGTGTCCCGGTGTACGCGTGGACCGACACCGCGTCGACCGTCGCCGGACCACCTGCGGCGAGCCACTGCCGGAGCCACGGGTGCAGGCCGTCCGCCCCGAGCAGGCTCATGGCGGGACCCGCCACCACGGAGCCCGGCGCCGCGGCGTGGACGGCCGCGGACGCCGCCCGGGTCAGTGCGACGTAGCGTGCAGCACTGCGGGCCTCCGGCGCGACGGTGTTCGGCCACTCGTTCCAGATCTCGTACCCCGCCACGTCCGGGCCGAACGTCGCGGCGACGAACCCCGCGTACCGCGCGAACGCGGCGATGCCGGCGGCTGTGGTCGGACCACCACCGCCGTCGTGGTGGGGATTGCCGTAGTCGAGGACGATGAGCGGTCGGATCCCCGCCGCGCGGAGACGGTCGACGGACTTCCGGTACGACGCGGGCATGACGAGTTCGTCCCGGGCCTTCTCGACGCCCGTCCACCACAGGTCGACCCGAGCGGTCCCCACGCCGAGCCCCGCCGCGAGGGCCACCTTCGCGCCGTCCGCCGTGGTGTCGATGCCGGAACCGATCCCGAACCGAGCCGAACCGGTCGCGGCCGCAGCCGCGGCCGCGGCCGCAGCCGGCACCGGCGGGGACATCGGCAGGAGCAGCGCGGCCACACCGACGAAGGCGGTCGCGACTTTCTCGAAGGTATTCACGGATTGCACCCTACGAGCATTTCCGATCAATGCAAACAATTGCATTCGTGCGGCATTTGCGTATTTCCGCCGAAAGAATTCCCCATCCAGCATTCCCGCGGTCGACTCCGGGTCTCCGGCACCGGGTAACCTTGGGACACCACGCACCAGGCGTGGACACTCAGGCACCTCATCACGGACTCGGTGCCGCACACACGCACGGAAGGCGCAGCCATGACCAAGCCCATGCCCGAGAAGCCCAGCGTCGACGGACTCGAGCAGGTCTGGGGGCCGGTCTGGGAGCAGGACGGCACCTACCGCTTCGACCGTGACGCCGCCGGCCACCGCGACGCCGTCTACTCGATCGACACCCCGCCGCCGACCGCCTCCGGGTCGCTGCACATCGGGCACGTCTTCTCGTACACGCACGCCGACCTCAAGGCGCGGTTCGAGCGCATGCGGGGCAAGCACGTCTTCTACCCGATGGGCTGGGACGACAACGGCCTGCCGACCGAGCGCCGCGTGCAGAACTACTACGGCGTCCGCTGCGACCCGACCCTCCCCTACGACCCCGACTTCACGCCGCCGTTCGAGGGCGGCGACGGCAAGTCGTCGAAGGCCGCCGACCAGCTGCCGATCTCGCGCCGCAACTTCATCGCGCTGTGCGACCAGCTGACCGTGCAGGACGAGCAGCAGTTCGAGGAGCTCTTCCGCACCCTCGGCCTGTCGGTGGACTGGACGCAGTCGTACCGCACCATCGACGACACCTCGCGGGCGAGCGCGCAGCGTGCCTTCCTCCGCAACCTCGCGCGCGGCGAGGCCTACCAGGCCGACGCCCCGACCCTGTGGGACGTCACGTTCCGCACCGCGGTCGCGCAGGCCGAGCTCGAGGACAAGGAGATGCCCGGCGCGTACCACGGCATCGCGTTCCACCGTGCGGACGGCGGCGACGACGTCGTGATCCAGACGACCCGTCCCGAGCTGCTGCCGGCGTGCGTCGCCCTCGTCGCGCACCCGGACGACGAGCGGTTCCAGGACCTGTTCGGCACCACGGTCCGCTCCCCCCTGTTCGACGTCGAGGTCCCGGTGCTCGCACACCACCTGGCGCAGAAGGACAAGGGTGCCGGCATCGCGATGGTCTGCACCTTCGGCGACACCACCGACGTGGTCTGGTGGCGCGAGCTGCAGCTACCGAACCGCGCGATCCTCGGCTTCGACGGCCGCGTCCGTTCCGACGAGCCCGCGTGGATCGAGTCGGCGAGCGGCAAAGCCCTCTACGCCGAGATGGCCGGCAAGACCGTGTTCTCGGCGAAGAAGGTCGTCGTGGACGCCCTGACCGAGTCCGGCGAGCTCGTCGGCGACGTCAAGACGATCAACCACCCGGTGAAGTTCTTCGAGAAGGGCGACAAGCCCCTCGAGATCGTCTCGACCCGCCAGTGGTACATCGTCAACGGCGCCCGCGACGACGCCCTGAAGACGACGCTCCGCGCCCGCGGCGAGGAGATCGCGTTCCACCCCGACTTCATGCGCGTCCGCTACGACAACTGGGTCGGTGGCCTGTCCGGCGACTGGCTCATCTCGCGCCAGCGCTTCTTCGGCGTGCCGATCCCGGTCTGGTACCCGCTCGACGCCGACGGCAACCCGGTGTTCGACCAGCCGATCGTCCCGACCGAGGCGCAGCTGCCCGTCGACCCGTCGTCGGACCCGGCACCCGGCTACTCCGAGGACCAGCGCGGCGTGGCCGGCGGGTTCCAGGGCGAGCTCGACGTCATGGACACCTGGGCCACCTCGTCGCTCACCCCGCAGCTCGCGGGCAAGTGGGAGACCGACCCGGCGCTGTACGACCTGGTGTACCCGTACGACGTCCGCCCGCAGGCGCAGGACATCATCCGCACGTGGCTCTTCACGACGGTGCTCCGCAGCCAGCTCGAAGCGGACACCGTGCCGTGGAAGCACGCGAGCATCTCCGGCTTCATCGTCGACCCCGACCGCAAGAAGATGTCGAAGTCGAAGGGCAACGTCGTCACGCCGCTGTCGATCCTCGAGCAGCACGGTGCCGACGCGGTCCGCTACTGGGCGGCCTCGTCCAAGCTCGGCACCGATGCGGCGTTCGACCCGCAGAACCCGAAGCAGATCAAGGTCGGCCGTCGTCTGGCCATCAAGGTCCTGAACGCCGCCAAGTTCGTCTACGGCTTCCCGCTGCCCGAGGGCGCCACGAGCGTGACCGAGGCACTCGACGTCGACATGCTCGCCGAGCTCGGTGCGGTCGTCGAGCAGGCCACCGCCGCGTTCGACGGCTTCGACCACGCCCGCGCGCTCGAGATCACGGAGCGGTTCTTCTGGACCTTCTGCGACGACTACCTCGAGCTCGTGAAGGAGCGTGCCTACGGCACGGCGGCCGACGCGACGCACGAGACCCAGGCGAGCGCCGTCCTGGCGCTGCGCGGCGCGATCGACGTGCTGCTCCGACTGCTGGCACCGTTCCTCCCGTACGCGACGGAAGAGGTGTGGGCCTGGACCCACGAGACCAGCGTGCACCGGGCCTCCTGGCCGACCGCTGCTGACCTGCCCACCGACGCGGCCCCCACCGGGCTGCTCGCGGCCGTCGGACAGGCGCTCATCGGGATCCGCGGCGCGAAGACGTCGGCGAAGGCGTCCCAGAAGACGCCTGTCACGCGTGCCGTCGTCGCCGCGCCGACCGAGACGCGGGCGCTCATCGAGCGCGCGGCGGTCGACCTGGCGGCCGTCGGCCGCATCGAGAACCTGTCGTTCGTCGACGGCGACGAGCTCGCCGTCACCGAGATCGAGCTGGCGGAACAGCAGGCGTAACGTCGGTCGTCCGGGCCGGGTCGCGTCGGCGACCCGGCCCGTCCACCACCGGACAGGAGGCACGGATGCAGTTGGGCACACGATGGAGCGTGGGTGGGGAGCCGCCTGCGCGACTGCCCGAGGCGATGGTCGTCGCCGTGCGCGGGGTCGAGGACGAACTGGCGGCCGAGTCGGTCGACACGGGGACCTGGGGCTGGACCCTGACCTTCCTCGAGGGCAAGCCGATCGTCGAGCTCGACGACGGCACCTCGATCCACCTCGACGATGCCGGGCGCGCCCAGGTCACGAACCCCGACGACGCCGCGGAAGAGGACTGACGCGGGGCGCGTTCGCTCGGTGAGCAGAAATGGTCGGGTCCCCGGTGGGAACCCGACCATTTCTGCTCACGATGCGAGCGGCTACTCGGCGAGCCAGGTGAGCAGGACCTCGTTCACCTCGGCGGTGTGCGTGGTGAGCAGGCCGTGCGGGGCACCCTCGATCTCGACGTACTTCGCGGCCGGCAGGGCCTTGGTGAAGCGGCGACCGGTGGCGTCGATCGGCAGGATGTTGTCCGCCGTGCCGTGCACGATGAGCGCCGGGACGGTGACCTTGGGGATGTCCTGACGGAAGTCGGTCGGCCAGGTCAGCGGTGCTGCGGCGGACGCGATCGCACCCGAGCCGGCGGCGATGTTCCAGGCGTTGCGGACGGCCTCTTCCGAGATGCGCGAGCCGAGGTTCTCCGACAGGTTGAAGAAGTCCTGGTAGAAGTTCGTGAAGTACGCGTACCGGTCCTTCTTGACGTCGGCGGCGATGCCCTCGAAGAACGACATCGGGCCGGCGCCGTCGGGGTTGTCGTCGGTGATGGCCAGGAAGGGCTCGAGCGAGGCGAGGAACGCGACCTTCGCGATGCGGTCCTGTCCGTGGCGGCCGATGTAGCGGGCGATCTCGCCGGTGCCCATCGAGAAGCCGACCAGGATCACGTCGCGCAGGTCGAGGGTCTCGAGGACGGTGTGCAGGTCGTCGGCGAAGGTGTCGTAGTCGTAGCCGGTGCTCGGCTGTGAGGACTGCCCGAAGCCGCGGCGGTCGTACGTGATCACGCGGTAGCCGGCCTCGAGCAGGGCCGGGGTCTGACCCTCCCACGAGTTGCCGTCGAGGGGGAAGCCGTGGATCAGCACGATCGGCTGTCCGGTTCCCTTGTCCTCGTAGTGGAGTTCGATGTCGACGCTGTTCTCGGTTCCGACGGTGATGGCACCCATGATCGTTTCCTTCCCTGAGCCTCGCGGAGAACGTCCGTTCTCCGTCGATGTGCCTTACACTAGAGAACGATCGTTCCCGGCGCAACTCGGGAACGGTGAACACGCAGCGAACGGGGTACGTCATGGCAACCAGCACCATCAGCACGGTCGACGCCGGCGTCCGCGCACACATCGTGGACGTCGCCGACCAGCTGTTCTACGCGCGCGGCATCCAGTCCGTCGGCATGGACGAGATCCGCACGGGCGCAGGCGTCTCGCTGAAGAAGCTCTACGCGGCGTTCCCCGGCAAGGAGCAGCTCATCGCGGCCGTCCTGTCCGGGCGGCACGACCTGTGGGAGCGCGGCGTGCACGGCGCGGTCGAGGCGGCCACGACCCCGCGCGACAAGCTGCTCGCCGTGTACGACTTCCTCGAGTCGTGGTTCGGCGACGACACGTTCCGCGGCTGCGGGTTCATCAACGCCTTCGGCGAGCTCGGCGCGACCTCGCCCGCGGTCGCCGAGATCGCCCGCGACCACAAGGACTCGTTCCAGCGGTTCGTGCAGGAGCTCACCGCCGAGGTCGTCGCCGATCCGGACCGTGCCGAGGAACTCGCCGCACAGCTCGCCCTGCTCGCCGAGGGCGCGCAGACCACTGCTGCCATCGCCGGCACCACGGAACCTGCAGCGCACGCCCGCCGTGCCGCGTCGACGCTGATCGAGGCCGCGACGGGGCCGTCCCGCTGACCTGGTCGTTCCGGGCGTACCCGGTCGTTCCGGGCGTACCTGGTCGGTTCTTCCGACCAGGTACGCCCGATTCCGCTTTCCAGTCCGGTCGCGATGGGAAGGAACGCGACCACAGGGCGGACTGGGCCCACGCCGCCGGTTCCGGTGCGACGCGCCAGCGGCGCGACGGCCGTGCCGGTGGGGGGAGGCGCGGGGCCAGGCCGCCACGGGCCTCCCGTCCGCCCCGTCGCGGCGCGACGTCCGTAGGGTGGTTGCCATGGCAACCCCGTTCGACGTCCCGAGCACCCTCCCCTACGCCCTGCCGCCCTTCGGCGACGTGCGACTCGAGCACTACCGACCGGCCTTCGAGGCCGGCATGGCCGAGCAGCGCGCCGAGGTCGAGGCCATCGCCACCGATCCGCACGCACCGACGGTCGAGAACACCCTCATCGCCCTCGAGCGCTCCGGGCAGCTGCTGACCCGTGTCAGCCACGTGTTCTTCACGCTGTCGTCGGCGGACTCGACGCCGGAGCTGCACGACCTCGAGGCCGAGGTCTCGCCGTTGCTCGCCGCCCACCGCGACGCGATCACGCTGGACTCCCGGCTCTACGCCCGCGTGCAGTCCGTGCTCGACGGCGCCGCAGCCGCCGGGCTGGAGGGCGAAGCGCTCCGCCTGGTCGAGCGCACCCACGCCGAGATGACCCTGGCGGGCGCCGGGCTCGACGACGCCGGCAAGGAGCGCCTGACCGCGATCAACCAGGAGCTGTCCACGCTCACCACCACCTTCGAGCGCAACCTGCTCGAGGACACCAACGACTCCGCCGTGCACGTGACCAACGAAGCCGAGCTCGAGGGGCTCGACGACGGCGCGAAGTCCGCCGCTGCCGGTTCCGCTGCGGACCGCGGCCTCGAGGGCTGGCTCATCACCCTGCCGCTCTACACCGGCCACCCGTGGCTGCCGTCGCTCGCGAACCGCGACCTGCGCGAGCGCATCATGCACGCCTCGCTCGCTCGCGGCCGCCGCGGCAACCAGTACGACAACCGCGAGGTCCTGCTGCGCATCGTGCGGCTCCGTGCCGAGCGCGCCGAACTGCTCGGGTTCCCGAACCACGCCGCCGTCGTCACCGCCGACGAGACGGCGAAGACCCCCGAAGCCGTCGACGGCCTGCTGTCGTCGCTCGTCGGCGCTGCGGCACGGAACGCCGACGACGAGCGGGCCGTCCGGTCCCGCACGGTCGGGTTCGACATCGAGTCGTGGGACTGGGCGTACGCCACCGAGATCCTGCGCGGCGAGCAGTTCGCCGCGGACAGCTCCGCGCTCCGACCGTACTTCGAGGCCGACCGGGTTCTGCGCGACGGTGTCTTCCACGCCGCGGGTGCCCTCTACGGCCTGACCTTCACCGAGCGCCCGGACCTGCACGGCTACAACGACGAGGTCCGTGTCTTCGAGGTCACCGGCGAGGACGACGAACCGGTCGGGCTCTACCTGCTCGACCTGTACACGCGCGACGGCAAGCGCGGCGGCGCTTGGATGAACCCCGTGGTCGAGCAGTCCGAGCTGCTCGGCACGCTGCCCGTCGTGGTGAACAACCTCAACGTCGCGAAGCCGGCGCCCGGGTCGCCGACGCTGCTCATCCAGGACGAGGTCGAGACGCTCTTCCACGAGTTCGGCCACGCGCTGCACGGCCTCATCGCCCGCACCACGTACCCCCGGTTCTCGGGCACGAACGTCGAGCGCGACTTCGTCGAGTTCCCGAGCCAGGTGAACGAGATGTGGGTGTCGTGGCCGTCGGTCCTGGCGAACTACGCGAAGCACCACGAGACCGGTGCCCCGCTGCCGCCCGAGCTCGTCCTGGGCCTGAGCGAGTCCGAGGGCTTCAACGAGGGCTTCGGCACGACGGAGTACCTGGCCGCGGCGTTGCTCGACCAGGCGTGGCACCGGCTGTCCTCCGCCGACGCCGCTGCGGTCACGTCCGTCGAGGACTTCGAGCGGAACGCCCTCGCCGCCGCCGGCATCGCCGTCGAGGCCGTGCCCCCGCGCTACTCGTCGACGTACTTCGCGCACACGTTCTCGGGCGGGTACGACGCCGGGTACTACGGCTACATCTGGTCCGAGGTGCTCGACGCCGACACGGTCGAGTGGTTCCGCGACAACGGCGGGCTGGACCGTGCAGCCGGTCGACGCTTCGCGGAACGACTGCTGGGCGTCGGTGGCTCGAAGGACCCGCTCGAGGCGTACCGCGACTTCCGCGGCCGCGACGCCGAGGTCGGCCCGCTGCTGCGTCGCCGCGGCCTCGAGTAGGGCGCTGCGCGCGGGAGGTCCCCTGCGGGGACCGGGCGTACCGCGTCGAATCGGGCGTACCTGATCGGAACTTCCGACCAGGTACGCCCGATCTCACTTTCCATCGCAGCCGTCATGGGAAGAACCAGGCGTCGACCCGCGGGCCGTGCCGACCGCCCCACCACGACGAAGCCCCGCACCGATCCGGTGCGGGGCTTCGGAGCGAGCGGAGCGCTACGCCGACTTCTCGACGCGCTTCGCCCGCGGCCGGGGCACGATGGTCGGCGCTGCGTTCTCGAGCACGGACTCGCGGGTGATCACCACGCGGGCGACGTCGTCGTCGGACGGGACGTCGAACATCACCGGGCCGAGGACCTCTTCGAGGATGGCGCGCAGGCCACGGGCACCGGTCTGGCGCAGCACAGCCAGGTCGGCGATCGCCTCGAGCGCGCCCTGGTCGAACTCGAGCTCGACGCCGTCGATCTGGAACATCCGCTGGTACTGCTTGATCAGCGCGTTCTTCGGCTCGGTCAGGATCTGCATGAGGGCGGCCTGGTCGAGCTGCGACACCGTGGTGACGACGGGCAGACGACCGATGAACTCGGGGATCAGGCCGAACTTGTGCAGGTCTTCCGGCAGGACCTCGGAGTACAGGTCCTGGTGGTCGGTCGCACTGTGCAGCGGCGCCCCGAAGCCGATCCCCCGCTTGCCGACGCGCGAGGACACGATGTCCTCGAGTCCGGCGAACGCACCGGCCACGATGAACAGGACGTTCGTCGTGTCGATCTGGATGAACTCCTGGTGCGGGTGCTTGCGACCACCCTGCGGCGGGACCGACGCGACGGTGCCCTCGAGGATCTTGAGCAGCGCCTGCTGCACGCCTTCGCCGGAGACGTCGCGCGTGATCGACGGGTTCTCGGCCTTGCGGGCGATCTTGTCGACCTCGTCGATGTAGATGATGCCGGTCTCGGCGCGCTTGACGTCGTAGTCGGCGGCCTGGATCAGCTTGAGCAGGATGTTCTCGACGTCTTCACCGACGTAGCCGGCCTCGGTCAGGGCGGTGGCGTCGGCAACGGCGAACGGCACGTTGAGGCGCTTCGCCAGGGTCTGCGCCAGGTAGGTCTTGCCGCAGCCGGTCGGGCCGATGAGCAGGATGTTCGACTTCGCGATCTCGATGTCGTCGCGGTCTTCGGCAGCGGTGATCTGCCCCTGCGCACGGATGCGCTTGTAGTGGTTGTAGACGGCCACGGCGAGGGCGCGCTTCGCCGGGTCCTGCCCGATGACGTACTCCTGCAGGAAGTCGAAGATCTCGCGCGGCTTCGGCAGTT
This sequence comes from Curtobacterium sp. NPDC089991, assembly GCF_044748425.1. Classification (NCBI taxonomy): domain Bacteria; kingdom Bacillati; phylum Actinomycetota; class Actinomycetes; order Micrococcales; family Microbacteriaceae; genus Curtobacterium; species Curtobacterium sp. NPDC089991. Next base: position 425,441 of record NZ_JBIVGB010000003.1, on the reverse strand, counting down.
CGAAGTCACCGCTCGAGGTGTCCTCGCCGGCTTCTGCCAGACGCTCCTCGATGATCTCGTTGCACAGCTCGACGCACTCGTCGCAGATGTAGACACCCGGACCGGCGATCAACTGCTGGACCTGCTTCTGGCTCTTGCCGCAGAAGGAGCACTTGAGGAGGTCCCCGCTCTCTCCGATGCGTGCCATTGCCGTGCCTCCCTGGTTGGACGTGCCGGCCCGCGCACTCGCACCGGCCGCTGGTGCACCGCTGCTGGTGGGCACCTCGTCGTGGACACGAGCCTAACCGCAACCGGTGACACCGACCGTGCGGCGCCGCGGGATTTCGCGCGCGCGTTCGCCCAGGGCGTTCGGGCCTGCTACCGTGATCCAGTCTTCTCTACAAGTTGTAGAAACACCGTCCCGACCATCGAAGGATCCCCATGCAGAAGCGTCTCGCCGCCGGCGGCGCCGTCACCCTCGGCGCCGTGGCCGTCATCGTCCTCGGCACCGCCGGCGCAGCCAGCGCGCACGTGTCCGCGACGGCCACCTCGACCGCCGCGAACTCGTACACCACGGCGACCTTCTCGGTCCCGCACGGCTGCGACGGCTCCCCCACCACGAAGATCGAGTTCCAGGTGCCGGAGTCCGTCATCGAGGTCACCCCCACCGTGAACCCGAACTGGAAGATCACGAAGGCGACCGAGCCGTACACGAGCCCCTCGGCCGCGGCCGACGGTGAGCACGCCGAGGATGCCGCCGAGCGCGTCACGAGCATCACCTACACCGCGAAGACCCCGCTCCCCGCCGACGAGCGCGACACCTTCGCCCTCTCCTTCTCGCTGCCGGACGGCAAGGCCGGCGACCTCGTCGAGTTCCCCGCGATCCAGACCTGCGAGAAGGGCTCGGTCGAGTGGAACCAGGAGCAGCAGGCCGGCGAGGCCGAGCCCGAGCACCCGGCCCCCTCGATCACGCTGACCGCGGCCGAGGCCACGGACGACGACGGTGACCCGGTCGCCGCCACCCCGACCGCCGAGGCCGCAGCCGGCTCGACGACCCCCGCGGACCCCGACCTGGTCGGCCGCTTCCTCGGCCTGGGCGGTCTGGTGCTCGGCGCCGTCGCCTTGGTCGTCGCCGTCGCCGGCACGCGTCGTCGGAGCTCCACCAAGTGACGCAGCGCGGCTCGCGTCGGACTCGGCTGCGGTCCTCTGCCTGGAGGCTCGTGGCCGGGTCCGCCGCGGCCGTCGCGATCGCGGGCGGTGCGGTCCTCGGGCTCGCGGGTCCCGCCAGCGCGCACAACTACCTGATCGCGTCCACCCCGGAGGTCGGCGGCACGCTCACGAGCCTGCCGAAGGCGTTCGAGATCACCACGAACGACAAGCTGCTCGACATCGGCGACTCCGGGTCGGGGTTCGCCTTCCGGGTCGTGGGTCCGGACGGGAAGTACTACGAGGACGGCTGCGTCGACATCGACGGCCCCTCGATGACCACGCCCGCCGCACTCGGCGACTCGGGGAAGTACACCGTCGAGTGGCAGATCGTCTCCGCCGACGGCCACACCGTCTCCGACGAGTACGCCTTCACGTGGAAGGCCCCGTCCGGCTTCTCCGCGGCCTCGGGGTCCACCACGCCGCCCACCTGCGCCACCGCGGGAGACGACTCCACCGAGGCCGCCACCACCGGCACCGCCTCGGGTGACACCGACTCGGCCGCGACCGACGCGCTCTGGATCGGCGCCGGAGGCGTCGTCCTCGTCGCCGCGGTCGTCGCGGTCCTGCTGCTCCTGCGGCGCCGCCCCGCGCCCGAGACGGACGACACCGAAGACTGAGCCGACGGGGCGGACCCGCGCCGCGCCTCCAGGCCGGTGTGCTGGCGAGCCGGCGCACCCAGGTTCCACGACTCGCCGCTCAGGTCCGCCGAGGTTCCACGGCACGTCGAAAGGGCGGTCGAGATTCCAAGATCTTGGAACCTCGACCGCCCTTCGTCGGCGCCGAAGCGGCCTACGGTGCTACTTGACGAGCGCCGGCAGGTTCTTGCGGCTGGTGAGGACCTGGTCGATCAGGCCGTACTCCACGGCTTCCTGCGCGGACATGATCTTGTCGCGCTCGATGTCGTGGTTGATCTCCGCCGGCGTCTTGTTGGAGTGCTTCGACAGCGTCTCCTCGAGCCAGGTGCGCATGCGGAGGATCTCCGCCGCCTGGATCTCGATGTCCGACGCCTGTCCGCCACCCTGCTGGACAGCAGGCTGGTGGATGAGCACGCGGGCGTTCGGCAGGGCCAGACGCTTGCCCGGCGTGCCACCGGCGAGGAGCACCGACGCGGCCGAGGCGGCCTGACCGAGGCAGACCGTCTGGATCTGCGGACGGATGTACTGCATCGTGTCGTAGATCGCCGTCATCGCGGTGAACGAGCCACCGGGCGAGTTGATGTACATGACGATGTCGCGGTCGGGGTCCATCGACTCGAGCACGAGCAGCTGGGCCATGACGTCGTCAGCCGACGCGTCGTCGACCTGGACACCGAGGAACACGATGCGGTCCTCGAAGAGCTTCGCGTACGGGTCCTGGCGCTTGTAACCGTAGGCCGTGCGCTCCTCGAAGCTCGGCAGGATGTACCGATCAGAGGGAGCCGGGACGTTCTGCGCGCCACCGAGCATTGGGAGATGCATTCTCGTTTCCTTTTCTTCGGTGGGGGTCAGGACTGGGCGTCGGGGTCGGCAGCCGCGGTCGGCGTCGCGCCGTCACCGACGGTGCCACCACCGCCGACGACCTCGGCCGACGAGGCACGCAGGTGGTCGACGAAGCCGTACTCGAGGGCTTCCTGCGCGCTGAACCAGTTGTCGCGGTCGTTGTCCTTGAGGACCTGCTCGATCGACTTGCCGGTCTGCTCGGCCGTGAGCTCCGCCATGCGCTGCTTCATGTCGAGGATGACCTTGGCCTGCGTCTGGATGTCGGCAGCGGTGCCGCCGAACCCGCCGGACGGCTGGTGCAGCAGGACGCGGGCGTTCGGCGTGATGTAGCGCTTGCCCGGCGTGCCGGAGGACAGCAGGAACTGTCCCATCGACGCTGCCAGGCCGATGCCCACGGTCACGATGTCGTTCGGGACGAACTGCATCGTGTCGTAGATCGCCATGCCGGCGGTGATCGAGCCACCGGGCGAGTTGATGTAGAGGTAGATGTCCTTCTCAGGGTCCTCGGCGGCGAGCAGCAGCAGCTTGGCTGCGATCTCGTTCGAGTTGTCGTCGCGGACCTCGGAGCCGAGCCACACGATCCGGTCTCTCAGAAGGCGGTCAAAAACACTGGGGTTCAGTGTTGCTTCGGCCATGGAAAAGCTCCCGTTCAGTTGTCGCTTGTTGTCGAACTTATCGGTTGCAACGCACCACTTCGCGTGTGTTCGCCGACAGCAATGCGGTGGTGCGGAAAACACGAGACGGGAGGCACGGTGCCAGCTGGCACCGTGCCTCCCGTCTGTATCGCTGGTGGCGTCGAGTTCGTTACTCGGCGTCCTCAGCAGGGGCCTGCGCGACGCCCGCCGTGAAGGCGGACAGGTCGACTGCGTCGCCGTTGGTGTCCTTGACGGTCACCTTCGACAGGACGGTCGCGACTGCCTTCGAGCGGGCGACCTCGCCGACCATGCCCGGGATCTGGCCGTTCTGGTCGATGACCTTGATGAACTCGGCCGGCTCCATGCCGTACTGCGCAGCAGCCTGGATGAGGTACTGGGTCAGTTCCTCCTGGGAGACCTGGATCTCCTCCTTCTCGGCGATGGAGTCGAGGAGGATCTGCGAGCGGAAGGCCTTCTCGCTGGACTCGGAGACCTCCTTGCGGTGCTCGTCGTCCTCGAGGCGGTTCTCCTGCTCGAGGTGACGGTGCACCTCGTCCTCGATGAGCTGCTCCGAGATCGGGATGTTGACGTCCTCGATGAGCTTCTCGACGAGCTTGTCGCGAGCCGCGGCGCCCTGACCGAAGGTCTTGGACTTCGCGATCTGCTCCTTCAGGTCCGCCTTGAGCTCGTCGATCGTGTCGAACTGGCTGGCGATCTGGGCGAACTCGTCGTCGGCCTCGGGGAGCTCGCGCTCCTTGACGGCGGTGACGGTGACGGCGATCTGGGCGGTCTCGCCCTCGCGGTCGCCACCGACGAGCTTCGACTCGAAGTTCGTCGACTCGCCGGCGGTCAGGGACTCGAGCGCCTCGTCGATGCCCTCGAGCAGGTCGCCGGAGCCGATCTCGTAGGAGACGCCGGTGGCCGAGTCGACCTCGTCGTCGCCGATGCTGGCGGTCAGGTCGATCTGCGCGAAGTCGCCGGTCTTCGCCGGACAGTCGACGGTCACGAGCGTGCCGAAGCGGGTGCGCAGGTTCTGCAGCTCCTCTTCGATCTCGTCGTCCGACACCTCGACGGCGTCGACGGTGAGCTCGTACGCGGAGTAGTCCGGCAGGTCGAACTCGGGGCGGACGTCGACCTCGAAGGTGAGGACGAGGTCGCCCGCGAAGTCGGCGAGGTTCGGCAGTTCGGCGACGTCGGCCTCGGCACGGCCGAGGATGCGCAGCTCCTGCTCTTCGACCGCCTGGCGGTAGAAGTTGTCGATGGCGTCACCGACGGCGTGGTTCAGGACCTCGCCACGGCCGACGCGCTGGTCGACGATCGCCGGCGGGACCTTGCCCTTGCGGAAGCCGGGGATGTTGATCTGCTCGGCGATGTGCTTGTACGCGTGGTCGATGCTCGGCTTGAGATCTTCCGGCGTCACGTTCACGGTGAGCTTGACGCGGGTGTCGCTCACCTTGTCGACGGTGCTGGTGGCCACGGGATGTTCTCCTGTTGGTTGACGTTCGTGTGGTCGATGGTTCTCGAGGACCTGGTCGGGGCGACAGGAGTTGAACCTGCGACCTCCCGCTCCCAAAGCGGGCGCTCTACCAAGCTGAGCTACGCCCCGTTTGACTGGGCCAGGGTGTCCGCGCGCGCCGAAGGGCGCATGCGACGCCGATGAGTCTAGCGGTCCCCCGGTGCGCGGTTCCCGGGAGGGACGTCACTCGTCCGCTGCGGCGCGTCGCAGGCCGTTGCGCCACCACACGCCGACCACCACCTGGACCCCGAGCGCCGTGATCGCGAGCACGATGCCGACGACGATCCGCCACACGTGCAGCAGGGCGTGCGCGGGCTGCGACTGCGGATCGCCGAACAGCTCCGGGCGCATCGAGAACACGATCGCGGCGAGGACCACCAGCGCGTAGGAGACCACGCGCGACCAGCGGATCGTGCGCTCGGCGCCGGCGTCCGGCTTGGGGATGACGCGCCCTGGCATGTCGTGCTCGTTCGTCCGGTACTCGTTCGTCCGCTACGATGGTCGGGCTGCGACACGTGCGCAGCGCGGGGATGTAGCTCAATGGTAGAGCCCCAGTCTTCCAAACTGGCCACGCGGGTTCGATTCCCGTCATCCCCTCTCTTGCTTCAGCTGGTGCGCGGTTACACGCTCGGTGCGAGGTTGTTCCGGCGCACCGAGCGATCAACGTCGCACGAGGCGAACACGCGCGCACCGTGCGTCGTCAGGGACTGCCGAGTTCGAGCGTGATCTGCGGGGCGTCGCCGAGTTCCACCCGGGCACGCTTGCGCTCCGCCGCACGCAACGGCACGAGGTACCCGCCGTCCTTCGGGAACAACGAGGTGGTCCAGGTCACGGCGCCGATCGTCACCCGGGCAGGGATCACACCCCAGCCGTAGGTGAGCATCGGCGCGAGGTCGGCGATGACCTCGGCGACGTCCGGCGGCACGACGGCGAAGAAGAACGGTGACGGGCCGCGCCACTCGATCACCTCACCGCGGAACTCGAGCTCCATGTCGCGATCGTACGGCCGCGTCGTCGAGCGCGCCGGACCGGGTTCCGATCTCGGTCCGTGACGGTTCCGGTTCACGATCACCGGGATCTGCGAACCGGAACCGTCAAGCGCGAGGAGGAACTGGTGCCTCCTCGGAGCCAGCGGGACGTGGACGACGGACGCGCCCCGTGTTTCCAGGCCGGAACCGGGGAGCACGGGGCGCGAGCTGCCGTCAGCGCGAACGCGTCAGCGGTACGTCGCGGCCTGACCGTAGAGCTTCTGCGTCAGGGCGGAGACGTAGGCGGACTTGTCACCTCCCGGCAGGTTGTACGTCATGAAGACGCCGTACCCGTCCGCCTTCGTGCGCTGCGCGAGCGACACCGCCGTCGACTGCGAGGTGTTCTGGATGTCCACCGCCGCAGCGGACAACCGGTCCTTGCCGAGCCCCGGGATCGACGGCGCCGAGTACGTGCCGTAGTAGGGGTTCCAGGCGTAGTCGAGCTTCGAGCCGACGGTGCTGCTCGACGACGACAGCGAGGACGAGGCCGGGCCGATGTCGTAGAACGAGATGAGCTTGCCGGGCATCTGGGCACGCAGCGCGGTGATGAGCCAGCCGATCGACTGCTGGTTCGGCTGCGGGGTGCCGTTCGCGCCGTAATCGGAGTACTCGTCGTCGAGGTCGACGCCGTCGAGTCCGTACTTCGACACGGTGGCGGCGATCTGGGACGCGAAGTCCGACGCCGCGGCCTGGGTCGGGAAGTTGGCGATGCCCGCACCCTGGTGGTTGCCGAGGACCGACAGCGACACCTTGATGCCCTTCGCCTGCAGCGGCTTGATCTGCGTGGCGGCGTTGTCGAGGGTCGCCTGCACCTTGTCGTTGTTGACCAGAACCGCCTTGGAGCCGTTCCAGTTGATGTTCGCCGCGAAGATGATCGCGACGTCGAAGGCGTTCGCACCGCCGGACAGCGTGTAGCGGCCGACGTTCGCGAGCTGGTCGTTGTTGACCTCGACGTAGGCGATGCTCGTCGGCCCCGACTTCGTCGCGGCGGCAGTGCCGGCGGCGGCTGCAGCAGCGGTCGGTGCTGCGGTCGCGGCTGACGGCACCAGTGGCGCCGCCACCATCGCGGCGATTGCCGCCACGATCCCGAACTTCATGGACTTCTTCATGACACTCCTCTTCGAGTGATGAACCGGCCGGCGGTCGCCGACCGGGGTCTCAGACGCGCGGGAACCGGAAGGTCCGCACCTCGTACGCGTCGACGGCGAACGACGACGCATCCGTGTCGGTCAACGGCTCTTCGAGCAGGGTGACCTCGGCAGCCGGTCCGAACGGCCCGTCGACCTCGATCCCGCCGGTCCCCCGCCGCCCCACCGGCTCGTACACCCGCACGACCAGGTCGCCGGAGCGGTCGTCGGCGAGCTTGACGCTCGACAGCACGACCCCGCCGGACACCCGCACGAGCGGCGCGAACCCGTGCGCCCCGATGAGGGTCCGCGCGCCGGCGTTCATCCGGACGCCCGCCGCGGTGGCCCCGAGCTGGTCGGTCCCGATGACGATCCCGTACCGGTGTGTCTGCACGCCCTGGTCGGTCTCAGGGTCGGGGAACCGCGGTGCGCGCAGCAGGGACAGCCGCACGGTGGTGGTGACGTGCCCGTCGACGGCGTCGCGGGTGGTGTCGAACCCGTGGATCGAGTCGTTCACGAGCGCGACGCCGAAGCCCGGCTCGGACACCAGCACGTAGCGGTGCATCGACGTCTCGAACTTCGCGGCCTCCCACGAGGTGTTCGTGTGGGTCACCCGCTTCTGCGCCCCGAACTGCGTCTCGGCGACAGTGTGCTCGGCGCGGACGTCGAGCGGGAACGCGACCTTGAGGAACTTCTCGGTCTCGTGCCAGTCGGTCGTCTGGTCGAACTCGAGCGTGCGGGAGTCCGGTGCGAGGACGATCTCCTGCCGCACGGTCGAGTCGCCGAAGGACCGGGACACGACGACCCGGGCGACACCGGCGTCGTCGACCGAGGCCTCGAGCGACGAGACGTCCGCCAGGTCCTCGACCCGGTTCCGGTAGTACCGGTCGACGTCCCACGCGTCCCACATGTTCGGGAAGTCCTGGTGCAGCTGCAGCAGGTTCGCGGCCTGCCCGGCGGCGATCGCCTCGCGCCCGCTGGCCAGGTCGACGGCGCTCGTGACGAGTCCCTGATCGGTGACCGTGACGCGCACCAGCTCGTTCGTCAGCACGTACCCGCCGTCCTGCTCCGTCAGCGTGACAGCGGTCGGTTCCGCCACGTCGGTCGCCAGGACCGCGCCCTGCGCGGGTGCGCCGGCCTGGAGGAACGGGGCCGGGTTCACGACGACGGCTGCCTGCCCGGTACCGGCGAGCGCCGAGAGCGCCTGGCCGATGATCGCGGTCAGCGCCGCGGCCGTCTCGGCGTACTTCGCCTCGGCTTCGCGGTGCACCCAGGCGATCGAGGTGCCCGGCAGGATGTCGTGGAACTGCTGGAGCAGCACCTGCTGCCACAGGGCGTCGAGCTCGTCGTACGGGTAGGCGAAGTCGCTGCGTGCGGCGGCGGTCGTGGCCCAGAGCTCGGCCTCGATGAGGAGCTGTTCGCACCGGCGGTTGCCCTGCTTGGTGCCGTGCTGGCTGGTCAGGGTGGCGCGGTGCAGCTCGAGGTACAGCTCCCCCACCCACACCGGCGGGTCCGGCAGTTCGGCCTTCGCGCGGTCGAAGAACGTGTCCGGGTGCTCCCACCGGACCTTCGCGCTGCCCTCGAGGTCGGCGAGGCGTGAAGCCGTGCCGGTCATCTCGCGGGTCGTGCCGCCGCCGCCATCGCCCCAGCCGACCGGTGCGATCGAGCCCGTGGCAAGCCGGTTCTCACGGAACTGGCGGGAGGCCTTCGCGACCTCGCTGCCGGACAGGCGCGAGTTGTAGGTGTCCATCGACGGGAAGTGCGAGAACACCCGTGAGCCGTCGATGCCCTCCCACAGGAACGTGTGGTGCGGGAACTTGTTGACCTGGTTCCACGAGATCTTCTGCGTGAAGAACCACTCGAAGCCCGCACGGCGCATGAGCTGCGGCAGCGCCGGCGAGTACCCGAAGCTGTCCGGCAGCCAGACGCCCTTGGGTCGGATGCCGAACTCGCGCTCGAAGAACCGCTGCCCCTGCGAGAACTGGCGGACGATGCTCTCACCGGTCGGCATCACGGTGTCGGACTCGACCCACATGCCGCCGATCGGCAGGAACCGACCGGCCTCGACGGCGGCCTGCACCCGGGCGTAGACCTCGGGGCGGTGTTCCTTGATCCAGGCGTACTGCTGCGCGCTCGACATGCCGTACAGGAAGTCGTCGGTCTGGTCGATGAGCTCGGTCATGGTCGACGTGGTGCGGGCGACCTTGCGGATCGTCTCGCGGACGGGCCAGAGCCACGCGGAGTCGATGTGGGCGTGCCCGACGGCCGAGATCGTGTGCGCGGAGGCCTCGGCGGGAGCGGCGAGCACCTCGGCGAGCGCCGCACGGGCGTCCCCGGCGGTCTCCGGGATGTGCTGCAGGTCGAGCCGGTCCAACGCGTCGTCGAGGGCCTGCAGGATCCGCATCCGTCGTGGCCCCTCGGGCAGCTCGGCCTGCAGTTCGAGCAGGACGTCGATGTCGAGCGCGAGTTCGTGCACCTCGGACTCGAAGACGGCGAGGTCCATCCGGCGCGAGGTGTACAGCCGCTTCGACGACGAGGTCTGGATGTCGCCCTCGTGCGTGACGAGGAAGGGGTGGTAGTCGAGCAGGACGGGGTTCGACGCGGCCTCGACGAAGAGCTCGATCGTCTCCCCACCCTCGGCCCGTTCCGTCAGCAGCACCCACTGGTTGCGCGGGTTGATCGACTTCACCGGCGTGCCGTCGGCCAGGTAGACGAGCCCCTCGCACTGGAACCCGGGCATGTTCTTGTCGAACCCGAGGTCGATCACGGCCTCGACCCGGCGACCGGCCCACTCGGCCGGCACGGTCCCGGTCAGCCGGAACCACGTCGTCCCCCAGGCCGCACCCCAGGGCGTGCCGACCTCGTACGGTTCGAAGGTGAGCTGCAGGCCCTCGGTCGGCGGGACGGGCTCACCGGGCAGCTCGTGCCACGCGGTCTCCAACGGCACGGCGGTGGCGTGCACCGCCGGCGTGATGCGCTCGTCGAGGACCCGGCGGGCCCGTCCGGTGGTGAGGGGGATGTCGTCGTGCATGGGGGCTTCCAGGGTCGGGGCGTGGGCGCGGGTCAGCGCGTGGTCGCGGGGTGCGCGACGCGGATGGAGGTGGAGTCGAGCTCGGCGGGCACGTCGGCGCAGCGGTCGATGCCACGGGCGGCGAGCATCCCGGTGTCGCCGAGCCGAGACCGCAGGACGACCTGCGGGCCGCGACCGTCCGGTTCCGCCGACGCGACCGCGAGCCAGGCGGCGGCGAACCGTCCGCCGGGGGCGCAGTCGGCACGCATCCCGTGTCGGTCCGAGCCGTCGGGCAGCACGTCGTCGAGCACGAGCGCCGTGGCCGGCGGCGCAGCAGCGGTGTCGGTGGCGCCGGACCGTGCGACGGCCGCGAAGGCCTCGCCGGCGGGCTTGATCCGGCCGTCGTTGGTGAAGAGCCCGAGGTCGTACTCGAGCTCCGGGAAGTCGGCGAGCGACCTGGCGACGTCGTGCGAGCACCACCACGTGACACCGAGCACCTCCTGCGCCCCGAGCACGTGCCGGATGGTCTGCTCGGTGAACGAGGCGGCGTCCTCCGGGGCGACGACGTTGGTGGGCGCCCCGACTTCCTGCAGCCAGTTCGGCCGTGCGGGGTCGCGGTTCCACGCGGCGGCGAGCTGGAGCAGGTACTCGCCGTGCCGCACCGATCCCGGTCCGAGTGCGCCGTGCAGGGCCGCCGAGCCGTTGAACACCCACGAGTGCGTGACGGTGGCGTCACCGTGGTCCGCCGCGTGCTCCGGTCCGAACGGCTGCGCGTCGTCGTACCAGGCCGCGTCGTACTGCGCGACGGTGACCAGCGGCCGTGGACGCGACCCACTGCCGGACGGAGCCGACGCGGACGAGTCGACCCGGGCCTCCAGGCCGGACGAACCTGCCGAACCTGCCGAACCGGGCGGACCGGACGCGAGCCCGGACCGCGCCGCGGCGACCATCGCCGCCGCCCACGCGTGCCCCTGCTCCGCCGTGATGTCGTGCGGGGCGGGGTGCGGCGCGTGCGCGAACTGGTTCACCTCGTTGCCGATGGTGATGCCGAGCAGGTTCGGCTTGTCCGCGACCGCTGCGGCGAGCGCCCGGACGTACGCCGCGGTCGACGCGACGACGTCCGGGTCGGTGAACATGTTCCGACGGTGCCAGCTGTCCAGCCACGACGGCACGAAGTCGAAGCTCGACAGGTGCCCCTGCAGCGCGTCGACGTTGACGTCGAGTCCGAACGAGCCGGCGATGTCCACGACCGTCGCGACGTCCTGCAGTGCCGACGCCCGGATGAGGGTGCGGTTCGGCTGCACCACCGGCCAGAGCGGGAAGATCCGCACGTGGTCGGCGCCGAGCGAGGCGATCGCCTCGAGGTCCCTGGCGGTGTCCGACGGTGAGAAGTCGAGCCACGAGTGGAACCAGCCGACCGAGGGCGTGTAGTTGACCCCGAAGCGCATCAGCCCTTCACACCGCCCTCTTCGACGCCCTTGAAGAAGAACCGCTGCAGGACGGCGAAGATCACGGCGATCGGGATGAACGCGATCATGGTGCCGGCGGCGATCATGCGCTGGTCGGTCGCGAACGTGCCCTGCAGGTACTGCAACCCGACGGTCAGGGTGAGGTTCTCCGGCGACTGCAGCACGATGAGCGGCCACAGGAAGTCGTCCCACGCCCCGATGAACGAGAAGATCGCGATGACGGCGATGGTCCCCTGCACGGCGGGCAGCGAGATGTACCGCAGCCGCTGCATCGCGTTCGCACCGTCCATCACCGCGGCCTGGTCGATCTCCTCGGGGATCTGCCGGAACGCGTTGAACATGAGCAGCACGTTGAGTGCGGCGATCATGCCGGGCAGGGCGACGCCGACCAGGTTGTCGGCGAGGCCGAGGTCCTTGACGGTGACGAACTGCGAGATGATCGTCGCCTCGCCGGGCAGGACGAGGGTCGCGAGGAACAGTCCGAGCACGAGCTTGCGGTGCCGCCACTGCAGCCGCGCCAGGGCGAAGCCGGCGAGCGTCGCGAAGACGATGTTGCCGAACACGTCGATCGCGGCGACGAGCAGGGAGTTGCCGATGTAGCGCCAGACCGGGATCGCGGCGGCCACCTTGAGGTAGTTCTCGATGGTCGGCTCGGTCGGGATGAACGACGGGTTCGCGGTGTAGATGTCCTCGCCGGCGCCCTTGAGCGAGGTGGACAGCTGCCACAGGAACGGGCCGATCGTGATGAAGAGCACCACGATGAGCAGGACGTAGCGCACGACCTTCTCGCGGGTGGACATGACACCCCAGACCGCGCGACGGCGCTTGCGTCCGCCTCGTCCGCCTCGTCCGCCTCGTCCGTCTCGTCCGTCTCGTCCGTTCGGCCGGGAGGCCCGTCCCGCGTCCGTCGCGCCGGTCACGTCCGGCGTCGGGCTGGCTGCACCGCGCGCCCCGCCCAGGGCGGGTTCGGTGGTCGTCGTGTTCGTCACTTGTCCGCCTTGCTGTTCATCCGCGCGAGGGCGAGCATCGGGATCAGCGTCACGACGAAGAGCAGGAGGCTCAGGGCGGACGCGTAGCCGAGGTTGCCGGTGAAGCCGCGGGCGTACTGCTGGATGAGCATGACGAGCGAGTTGTCCTGCCCGCCGGGTCCACCGGTGCCGTTGGTGAGGATGTAGAGCTCGCTGAACACCCGGAGCGCGGAGACGCACACCAGGATCCCGACGAGCGTCATGGTGCCCCGGACCCCCGGCATGGTGACCGACCAGAACCGGCGCACCGACCCGGCGCCGTCGAGGGCGGCCGCTTCGTGCAGGTCCTTGCCGACGTTCCCGAGAGCCGCGAGGAAGATGATCATGTAGTAGCCGAGGCCCTTCCAGACCGTCAGGCTGATCGCGCTGAGGAGCAGCAGCCACCGGTCGGTCAGGAACGGGACGCTGCCCTGCACGACGCCGAGCGCCTGCGCCATCTCGTTGATGACGCCGCGGTCGTCGAGGATCCAGGTCCAGATGAGCCCGACGACCACGGCCGACGCGATGACCGGCGTGTAGAACGCCGTGCGGAAGAACGCGATCCCCGGCAGCTTCTGCTGGACGAGCACCGCGATGAGCAGCGGCAGCACGGTCAGCAGGGGCAGGCAGATCGCCATGTAGATGACGCTGTTGAGCAGCGCCTCCCACACCTGCGGATCGGCGAGCAGGGTCTCGAAGTTCTCGAGCCCGACCCACTGGCTCACGCCCCCCAGCGGGCTCGCGTTCGTGAACGACAGCCGGACGGTGTTGATCGACGGCCAGAGGCTGAACGCGACGAGCCAGACGAGGGCCGGCAGGACGAGCAGCCAGGGCGTGAACCAGCGGTTGGCGCGCATCAGCCGTTGGCCAGCAGGCTGTTCATCTTGGTCTGAGCCGTCTGCAGCGCCTTCTCCGGCGCGACCTGGCCCTTCATGGCGAGGGCGATCTGCTGGTCGAGGAAGTCCGTCATCGCGGAGTTCGCCTCGACCGGGTTGAGGACCTTCGCGGTCTTCAGGGCCTCGTTCGCCAGGACACGGGCCTCGCCGTTGACGGTGCCGTCGTCCTTCGAGAAGTACGGGTCGGACTGCGAAGACGTGGTCGACGGGAAGATGTTGACCTTGTGCGCGAACGCCTCTTGGTTCTCCGCGTTCGTCATGAACTTCGCGAACGCCTCGGCGGTGGCGAGGTGCTTCGACTTGGCCGACACCGACAGGCCCTGCACGTACAGCGGCGGGGTGTCGAGCGCCGGGCTGACCGTCACCTTGCCCTTGAGTGACGGGTTGTTCTTCTCGAAGTCGGCGAGCGAGGTCGCGCCGCCCGTGGTCCAGGCGACCTTCTGCTGCGTGAACAGCGTCGAGTTGCCGAGGTAGTCGCTGTTCAGCACGTTCGAGGGCATGTAGCCGTCCTGGTACGCGTCCTTGTAGCGCTCGATCAGGTCGGCGGCCTTCGACGAGTCGGCGAAGGTGAACTTCGTGCCGTCCGCGTTGAGGACCTTCACGCCGGCCAGGGTGAAGTCGCCGAGGCCGGGCTTCCGGCTCATCAGGTAGTCGGCCGGGCAGTTCTCGTGCATGGTCTTCGCCTGCGTGAACAGCTCGTCGGTGGTCTTCGGCGGGTTCTTCGCGTCGAGGCCGCACTTCGCGAACATCGTCGCGTTCCAGTAGTCGACGTCGGTGTTGAGGTACCAGGGGTAGCCGAACGTGCCGTCGACGCCCTTGTACTTGTAGGAATCGAGCGCGCCGGCGACGTACGTGCTCGCGAGCTTCGTGTCGTCCTTCGCGACGTCCTGCAGGAACCCGCGCTTCGCGAGCGGCAGGGCGATGTCCGGCGGCAGGTTGATGACGTCGGGCAGCGAGTTCGACGACGCCTGGCTGAGCACCTTGTCGGCGTAGCCGTCGCCTGGCTGGTCCTGCAGCTTGACCTTCGCGTCGGGGTGGGCCTTCTCGAAGTCGGCGATCACCCCGTTCAGGTAGCCCGTGTACGTCGGCGTGAGCGCCCACGTCTGCAGCGTGATCGACCCGCTGATCTCCCCGCTGCCGGTGTCGGCCGCGTTGCCGCCGCTCGAGCAGCCGGTCAGGACGAGTGCCGTGGCGGCAGCTCCTGCGAGCAGCGCTGCGGCGCGGCTCCTCGTCGCACGTGTGGTGGTCCTCATGGCGTCTGACTCCCTCGTCATCCTGCGTGGTCATCGTGCTGAACCGGTTCAGTTCCTGTCCCTGAACCCGCTTGTGGCAGTGACTATGGAGGACTAAAACGCTATAGTCAAGCCCGTGGCCACGAACCGTCGAACGACGATCTCCGACATCGCCGCGCGTGCCGGCGTGTCCGTCAGCGCGGTCTCGTTCGCCCTCAACGACCGCCCCGGCGTGTCCGACGAGACCCGCGAACGCGTCCGCGCGATCGCTCGCGAACTCGACTGGCAACCGCACACCGCAGCGCGCGCCCTGGGCGGCGCGAAGGCCGGCTCGATCGGCTTCGTGCTGAACCGGCCGGCCCGCACGCTCGGCACCGAGTCGTTCTTCGGCGACCTGATCTCCGGCATCCAGCTCGGGCTCGCCGGCACCCACGTCGGGATGAACCTGCTCGTGGCACGCGACGCGGCCGAGGAACTCGAGACCTACCGGGCCTGGTGGCGCGGGCACCGGGTCGACGGCGTCGTCGTCATCGACCCGCGGCGCGACGACGACCGGCTCACCCTGCTCGCCGAACTCGGCATGCCCACGGTCGTCGTCGGCTCCCACCCCTCACCCGAGGGCTCCGCACCGAGCGTCTGGATCGACGACGGCGACGCGACCGACACGGTCCTGCGGTACCTGCACGCGCTCGGGCACCGGCGCATCGCGCACGTCGCCGGGCGCCCCGAGTTCGAGCACACCGCCATGCGGATCGGCCGCGTCCGGGCCTTCGCGGCGACCGAGGGGCTCACGGACGCCGTGTCGATCCCGACCGACTACTCGGCCGAGGCCGGCGCGAGCGCGACCCGGACCCTGCTGTCCCGCAGCAGCCGACCGACGGCGATCGTGTACGACAACGACGTCCTGGCGGTCGCCGGACTCGGGGTCGCGAGCGAGATGGGCGTCGCCGTGCCGACCGACGTCTCGATCGTGTCGTTCGACGACTCGGCGATGATCCAGCTCGTCCGGCCGTCCATCACCTCGCTGACCCGCGACACCGTGGAGCTCGGGCAGCGCGCGGCGACACTCCTGCGAGCGCAGATCGACGCCACTGCACCGCTGGCGTCACGGCCCGGACCACCACTGACCTTGAGCGTGCGGGAATCGACGGCGCGCGCGCAGCCCTGACCGCTCCCCGACACGCCGAGCGGCACGTCGGCGTCCGTCCACGGCGCGCGGCGGACTTGACTCCCGTTCGAACACACGTTCGAATACCGTCGTGGGACGGCGTCGCGAGAACCGGTGGCAGCCCCCGGAGCACCCGGAGGTCGAACGTCCGCGCGCCTACTCGCTCTCAGAGGACGCCCGCGGGCCCGACGTCTGCCACGCCGTCACCCCCGTGCCGGTCTGGGCGTGGATCCAGTTCCCGACATTCCACGTCCGGGTGAAGGCCTTCGCGAAGAGCTGGACCCGCGATGCCGTCATGGTCGAGTGGGCCCAGTTCGGACAGCAGGCGGACGCGTGGGTGTGGCGGTCCGCCGTGAAGCACCGCACCCTGCGCGCCGACCAGGCGGAGCGCGCGATGCGGAGTCCGCAGAACGCAGCGCGTTGACTTCTGCTCGCACCCCGAGGATGGTTTAGCGAACACCGGTTCGGCAAGTAACTCACTGATCGAGGCATTCGTTCGAGTGCCGCTCCGGGACGAGGAGGCACCATGAAGAACACAGCGGTGCCGTCCTGGGTCGCCCACGTGCTCACCCCGCCCGAGGTCATCAGCGCCTACGTCGAGGCCCGGGTCAACGATCCGGCCCTGCTGTCGGGCGAGCACACGGAACCCACGTACGCCGACTTCCTCGGCGACGAGTAGACGGTCGTTCAGCGGCGTCGGCGGCGCGCGGACAGCGTGACGCCGACGCTCGCAGCGGTGACGCACACCAGCGCCACCGTCTCCAGCACGGACAGCCCCTCGCTGAGCACCACGAGACCGGCCAGCGCGGCGATCGCCGGGCCGAGACTCTGCAGCACGCCGAACACCCGCGTCGGCATCCGCCGCAGCGCCAGCATCTCGAGGGCGTAGGGCAGCACGCTCGACAGCACCGCGACCGCGCCGAAGACGAGCAGGAGCAGGGGTTCGCGGGCCACGCCGTCGACCGCGGACGGGAGCCCGAACGGCAGCGACACGAGCATCGCGACCACCATCGACACCACCAGGCCGTCGACACCCGGGATCGCGGCGCCGACGTGCCGGTTCATCACGATGTAGCCCGCCCAGCACGCCGCCGCGAGCACGGCCCAGACCACGCCGCCGACCTCGGTCACGGCGCTCGGGCCGACCCCGAGCAGCACGACGCCGGCGAGCGCCAGGGCGGCCCAGAGCGCGTCCCGCCACCGCCGGGTGTGCACGAGGGACAGGGCGAGCGGGCCGAGGAACTCGATCGTCACCGCGACGCCGATCGGGATGCTCGCGAACGACAGGTAGATGAAGACGTTCATCCCGCCGAGCGCCAGCCCGAGGCCGACCGCGCCGAGCCACTGCGCGCGGGTCCAGTGCCTGATGCGAGGACGGACGACCAGCGCGAGCACCACCGCGCCGATGACGAGCCGGAGCGTCGCGGCCCCGACCGCGCCGACGTCGTCGAAGTGGGTCTTCGCGATCGCGGCCCCGAGCTGGACGGACACCATCGCGGTGAGGGCGAGCAGCGGAGCCGGGATCCGGTCGGTACCGCGGGCCTGGTTCATCCGCGGGACCGGCTCATCCGAGGTAGGCGAGCACGGCGAGGACGCGGCGGTGGTCCTCGCCGGTGTCCTCGAGCGCGAGCTTGCCGAAGATGCTCGACACGTGCTTCTCGACGGCGCCGGTGCCGATGACGAGGGCACGGGCGATGGCCGCGTTCGTGCGACCCTCGGCCATCAGGCCGAGCACGTCGCGTTCGCGCGGGGTGAGCGCGGCGAGTGGGTCGCGCCGTCGGCTCATCAGCTGCGTGACGACCTCGGGGTCGAGCACGGTGCCACCGGCCGCGATCCGACGAACGGCGTCGTCGATCTCCTCGAGCCGGGTGACGCGGTCCTTGAGCAGGTAGCCGATGCCCGTCGCACCGGCGGCGAGGACGTCTTCGGCGTAGGTGGCCTCGACGTACTGCGAGAGGAGCAGGACCCCGGTGCGCGGGGCGATCCGGCGGGTCTCGACGGCGGCGCGGACGCCTTCGTCGGTGAAGGTCGGCGGCATCCGGACGTCCATGACGACGACGTCGGGAGCGCCGTCCGGCAGCGTCGCGAGGAACGCGCGGGCGTCGGCGTACTGACCGATGACGTCGATGCCGGCTTCGTCGAGCACGCGGGCCAGGCCCTCGCGCAGCAGGACGGCGTCGTCGACGACGACGGCCCGGATGCGTGCTGCATCCGGGCCGTCTGTCATGCCGACCAGCCTAGTGGGAGCGCGGGCGCTCCCGTGGGGTCACGACCGCGGGTTCGCCGTCGTGGGGACGCCGTTCAGGGCACCGAGCGGGATCCGCGCCGTGGCCTCGGTCGGGCCGCCCTCGGGGCTCGCGACGACCAGGTCGCCGTCGAGCGCGCGCATCCGGCCGATCAGGCCCTCGATGCCGTGGCCCTGCTGGGGTCGTGCTCCGCCGCGGCCGTCGTCGGTCACGCTGACGGTCAGGTACCAGAGCCCGGAGGCGTCGACCACGAGGCCGAGGTACACCCCGGCGGTCGTGGCACCGGCGTGCTTCATGGTGTTCGTCAGGAGCTCGCTCACCGTGAAGTACACGTTGCGCTGGATCTCCGTCGCGAGCTCGAGGCCCTCCGGCAGGCGGACGTCGAGGCCGACCGGGATCGGGGTGCGGGCGACGAGCGCTTCGAGGGCCGCCACGAGCCCGCGGTCGAGCAGGATCGGCGGGGCGAACCCGCGGGACAGCGCACGCAGTTCGTCGAGGGCGTCCTGCGCGTGCTCGGAGGCCTCGCCGATCAGCTGCTTCGCCTTCTGCGGGTCCTTCTCGAACGCGCGTTCCGCTGCCGACAGGTCCATCCGGAGCCGCACCAGGCGCTGCTGGGGGCCGTCGTGCAGGTCGCGCTCGATCTGGCGCAGGGCCTGACCCTCGGCGGTCACGGCACCGGCACGGGAGGCCTGGAGTCCGGCGACGCGCTGCTCGAGCTGCTCGGCACGGAACCCACCGAGCAGACCGAAGTCCACCCAGTAGTGCGCGATGACCGAGCCACGGGCCCAGAGCGGGAACAGCACGACCGAGGCGGCCATCGACAGCAACCCGAGGAACCCGAACCCGACGACGGAGGTCATGTCCCACCCGAAGTACTGCGCACTCAGTCCGTTCGCGAACGCGACCACCGCGAGCCCGACGGGCCAGAGGAACCCGGCGAGCAGCAGGACGCCGGCGCCCACGGTGAAGAGCGCGACGAGCGGGTAGACGACCGCTGCGTGCAGCAGGTAGAGCCAGTAGTGCGGGTTGGCGACCGCGGAACCGGTGCGCGTCCACCAGTTCTGCTGCCAGCGGGGCGTCCAGTCCACCGGGCGGATCGGACGTCGGTCGGCCCATCCGATGCGGAGCTTCTCGAACTGTCCGAGCCACCGCGCCACGAACAGCGCGATGAAGAACATCAGCAGCACGAACGGGTTGAACAGGTCGCGGAAGCCGCCGCCGAAGATCGCCGCGGGGAACGCGAAGTAGAGCGTGCAGAGCAGCACCCCGGTCAGGGCCATGTAGCCGAAGTCGCGCGGCAGGCGCTTCCACGACTCGCGGTAGAACGCACCGGCGGTCATGCCCGAGCCCGCACTGCCGCCCCGGCCGCCACCCGGCGCCGATCCGTTCGGCGGGGTCGCTCCCCACGACGCCGGCGGCGTCTGCTGGTCGTGCTGTCGCGGGTACTGCGGCATCGGCTTGGTGGCTCCAGGTGGAACGGAGTCGCCCAGCGGGACGGTCTGGGCCTGGTCGGGCGAGGGCGTGACGTCGTCCAGCGGGACGGTTCGCGCCTGGTCGAGGCGGTCGGTGTCGGTCATGACTCCAGCCTCGCGATCGCGGGGCCGTTCCCCCATCCTGCCCCCTCCCCACCCCGGGTGGGGTTATCCCCCCTCTCCACAGATCTCCCGAGGCCGATCGTCGCGGGACGGCCCGCAGGACATGCTCGTGGTGATGGGCGACGCACTGCGAGCACTGATCGACGCCGTCGGCCTCGAGGTCGGCCCCGGCGAGGAGATCCGATCCGACGACGGCCGCTGGACGCTCGATCTCGATCCGGACGGTACGCACGCCTGGGTCGCGACCCGGCACCGGCCGGTCTGGCTCCACCGCGACGACACACTCGTGTTCATCGAGGCTGGTGGAGCCGCACTGGTCGAGCAGCACCCGACGACGTCGATCGGCTCCGACCCCGAGCGGCACGGTCCGCCTCGAACTACTCCTTCGTACGACTTCCCGCACGAGGCCCTGTTCGCCGACACCGGCGTCGTCGTCGGATCGGCGACGCTGGGGCCACTCGCTGCCGAGGTCCTCGCGCTCCCGTCGATCGCCACCACCCAGCCCGCGGGCTTCCCGTCGGCGGACGTCGTGCTGGCGCTGCGTCACGTCGGTCACCTCGACGGCGGCCGGTGGCACGGCGTGCAGCAGGATGCGCTCGCGCGACTCGTGGTCACGACCGTGCTCCACGACAACCCACCGCCCTCGCTGCGCGACAACAGCCTGGCGAGGGTCCTCGACCGGCTCTTCGACCCGGCGGGCGGGCACTCGACTGCGGACCTGCTCGACGGCGTCGGCATGTCTCCGCGCACCCTCGAGCGTCGGTGCACCGAGACCACGGGCTGCACGCCGGCCCAGCTCGGGCGGTGGTTCCGGAGCCTCGCTGTCCGGAGTGCACTCACCCGGGGTGACCGTCCCGCCGAGGTCGCTGCCCGCTTCGGTTTCAGCACCACCGCCTCCATGCGACGCGCGCTGCAGCGAGTCCGCGCACCGGAGACCGACCTCCCTCGGAGGTTCTGACGGTTCTGGTTCACGAATCCCGCGGTTCGCGAACCAGGACCGTCAGCCGCCCGGACAGAACATGCTTTCCCCGCCGCGCGGGCTGCGCGTAGTGTGCGGGTATGCAGAACATCACGGGGGTTCGGGTGGTCTCGGCCGCGGCGGTCGTCGCAGCGGTCGTGTTCGGGGCGCGCGGACTGGTCGGGACGATCTGGCTCGCGCCGTGGGACCTGCCGAACGGGCTGCTCCTCGTCGCCACCGCGCTCGCCGGGCTGGCGGGTGCGGTCGTGCTCGTCGCGGCGGTGCGCGCTCGGGACCGTCGGGCGCTCGCGTTCGCGGTGTCGGTCCTCGCGTTCGCGCTCCTGTGGCCCGCGCCGGGCTGGGCCACCGCGGTGCTCGTCGTCGTCGCGCAGGGTGCACTCGTGGCGTTCGGCGTGCTGACCGTCCGGAACGAGGACGGCGTGCAGCGGGCCTTCGGCTGGGTCGTCACCGTGGCGGCGTCGCTGTGGTTCGTCACCGCGCTGCTGTCGAACGCGGTGCTCCTCACGGCGCTGCCGCAGGAGGCACTCGGCATCGCCTTCTCCGTCCCGGGGCTGCTGCAGACCGTGGCGTACCTGGCGGCGACGGTGCTCGTCGCCGTCCCGCTCCTGCGTCCGGTGGGTCGGGGCGTGAACGCGCTCTGGGCCTCGGCCGAGGTGCGCTGACTCCGCAACGACGCTGAGATCGCAGGGCCGGCGAGCGCCCCTCAGCCGGCCCGTGCCGCCAGGCGCTCGGATCGGCGCACTGCCTGTTCGTCCGGGTCCGGCACCGGCGCGGCCTGGATGAGTCGACGCGTGTAGGGGTCCTGCGGCGACCGGAGGATGGCGTCGCGACTCCCCTGCTCGGCGACCTTCCCGCCGTGCAGCACGACGACCCGGTCGCACAGCGTGTCGACCACGGCGAGGTCGTGGGTGACGAACAGGCACGCGAAGCCGAGGCGTTGCTGCAGCTCACGGAAGACGTCGAGCACCCGCGCCTGCACCGAGACGTCGAGGGCGCTCGTCGGCTCGTCGGCGATGAGCAGTGCGGGGTCGAGCGCGACGGCGCGGGCGATCGCGACGCGCTGCCGTTGGCCGCCGGAGAGCTCGTGCGGGAAGCGCTCGCGGTACCCGCCGTCCAGGCCGACGTCGGCGAGCAGCCGGTCCACGCGTTCGTCGATCTGGGCCGACGGCAGGCGCAGGATCTGCCGGAGCGGCTCGGCGACGGTCTGTCCGACCGTGTAGCGCGGGTTGAGCGACCGGAGCGGGTTCTGGAAGACCACGCCGACGTGTCGCCGCATCGCCCGGCGAGCTGCTCGCCGGGCGACCGCCACGTCGGTGCCCTCGACGACGACCGAACCTGACGTGATCGGTGCGAGCCCCACGGCGGCGCGGCCGATGGTGGTCTTGCCGCTGCCGGACTCGCCCACGAGTCCGACGATCTCACCGCGACCGACCGTGAACGACACGTCGTCGACCGCGCGGAACCGCCCGCGCAGCGCACCGCCGTACTCGACCACGAGGTGCCGGACGTCGAGGACGACCGACGGGGCTTCCGTGACGGGGTCGACCCGCGCCTCCCGGCCGACCTCGGTGCCCATGCGTGGGACCGCAGCGAGCAGGTCACGGGTGTAGTCGGCGGACGGTGCGGCGAAGACCGCGGCGACGGTGCCCGTCTCGACGACGCGACCGCGGCGCATGACGACCACGCGGTCGGCGATGTCGGCGA
The DNA here is from genome assembly GCF_044748425.1 of Curtobacterium sp. NPDC089991. NCBI lineage: Bacteria > Bacillati > Actinomycetota > Actinomycetes > Micrococcales > Microbacteriaceae > Curtobacterium > Curtobacterium sp. NPDC089991. The sequence goes on along the minus strand of NZ_JBIVGB010000003.1, from coordinate 403,163 downwards.
CGACGCCCATGTCGTGGGTGATGAGGAGGATCGCGGTGCCGGTGCGTTCGCGCAGCGCACGCAGGACGTCGAGCACCTCGGCCTGCACCGTGACGTCGAGTGCGGTCGTCGGCTCGTCGGCGATGAGCAGGTCGGGGTCGGCGGCGAGCGCCATCGCGATCATCACCCGCTGCGCCTGTCCGCCGGAGAGCTCGTGCGGGTACTGGCCGAGCCGGCGTTCGGGTTCCGGCACCTCGACGGCACGCAGGAGTTCGAGCGAACGGTGCCGGACGGCGGCGCGGTCGTGCGAGGCGTCGGCGCGGCGGACGGCCTCGGCCAGCTGGAACCCGACCGTGAACACCGGGTTGAGCGCGGCCGACGGGTCCTGGAAGATCATCGACACGCTGCGGCCGCGGACCCCGCGCAGGGTGCGCTCGTCGGTGCCGAGCACCTCGAGGTCGCCGAGCCGGATGCTGCCGGAGGAGCGCGCGCCGTCCGGCGCGATCCCCATCGCCGTCATCGCAGTCATGCTCTTGCCGGATCCGGACTCCCCGACGACGGCGACGACCTCGCCGCGGCCGACGGTGAACGAGGCGTCGTCGACCGCGCGGACCTCGGCGCCGTCGACGTCGAAGGTCACGGACAGGTGGTCGACGGTCAGGACGTCGGTCATGGGGTCTCCGAGCGGTCGGTGCGGTCGCGGGCGGCCTTGAACGCCTCCCAGTCCTCGAGCATCTTGTGGTGGTGGCCCTGCAACCACTGCATGTAGTCGCGGCCGTTGAGCAGGCGCTCGCGGACCTCGGCGTCGACGTCGCCCGCCCCGGTGCGGCCGGCGTGCTCGACGACGGCCAGGCCGTGTCCGATGATGTCGCGCTGCCGGTCGAGGTACTTCCGCTCGCCGGCGAGCCAGGAACCCCAGACGTCGGCCTCGGCACGGAAGTAGTGGCTGCGCTCGCCGGCGACGATCTGGCGTTTCACGAACCCGGAGTCGACGAGCCGGCGCGTCGCCATCGAGACCGAGCCCGAGCTGGCGCCGAGGGCGCGTTGGAGGTCGGCCGAGGACGAGTGCGGTGCGCGCGTCATCATGAGGTAGCCGAGCACGCGGGCGTCGGTGAGCGCCATGCCCGCACCGTCGTTGAGCATGAGGGCGAACTCCTCGACGAACGCCTGACGCTCGGGTTCGAGCACGACGTCGTCGCGCCGACCGTCGACGTCGCTCACGGTGCCAGCCCTGCCGCGACCTCGGGCGACTCGGTCGGGATCGTCCACGGTTCCTCGGTCATGCCACCGCCGGCGCGGATCGACCGCACGGCGCCGTCGGCGTCGCGCGTGAAGGTGATGTCCTCGTCGACCGAGCCGAAGCGGTTGCCGTGCGTCATCCGGAGCGTGTCCGCGTCGACGACCTCGAGCCGGGTCGGGGTGTCGAGCGGTTCGGGTCCGGACGGGTCGACCTCGACGAGCCGGTCGCCGATGCGGGCGATGTCGCTGACGCCCCACGGGTTGGCGAAGCGTCCGGTGTACGCATCGGTGTCGACGTCGTCGGGCACGGGCGTGCCCGGCGCGGATGTGTCCGCCGCGGCGTCGAGCATCTGCACGACGGCGGTGGCGATGAGGGTGGCGGGCCCGGCGGCGGCGCTCGTCATGACGGACACGACGAGTCCGGATGCCGGGTCGAACAGCGACTGCGTGATGTGCCCGGGGAACCCGCCCGAGTGGCCGCGGACGTCGCGGCCTCCGATGCGGTCGACGATGAACCCGGCGCCGTAGCCGCGGGCGGCCGGGTCGTCGGTGGCGCTCCAGGCCTTGCGCTGCGCGAGTCGCTTCGAGTGGTCGTCGAGCAGGCTGCCGGCCCCGATGACGTGCTGCGAGAAGTACTTGACCAGGTCGGAGGCGGTGCCGTGGAACCCGGTGGCGGCGGCCATGGCGTGGGTGTCCACGTGGTCGATGCGCTGCCGCTGCCGCGCGGTGTGGAACCCGGTGTAGCCGATCACGAAGTCGTCGGCACGCGTGGGGTCCCAGTCCGGGCCGGTGTTCCGCAGGCCCAGGGGTTCGGTGATCGACTCGCGGACGAAGTCGTTGTAGGACTGCCCGGAGACCGCGGCGATGACGAGCCCGAGCAGCGAGTAGCCGAGGTTCGAGTAGTTGAACGACGATCCGGTGGGGACCTTCTGCCCGCGGTCGAGCACGAGTGCCAGCAGCTCCTGCTCGTCGGGGAACGGGCGCAGGAGCGACCAGTAGTCGCCGTCGTGGCCGTCGCGGATGACCCCGGCGCCCATCTCCATGAGCTCACGGATCGTGGCGTCGGCGAGCGGGGAGCCGCCGTCGACCAGCGCCGGGATGTACGTGCCGACGGTGTCGTCGAGCCGGAGCGACCCGCGCTCGGCGAGCTGGAGCAGTGCCGTCGCGGTGAAGGTCTTCGAGTGCGAGGCGATGCGGAACAGGTCGGTGGTGGTCAGGCGGCGCCCGGCCTCGACGTCGGCGTAGCCCCAGGCTTCGTCGAACAGCACCTCGCCGCCGAACCCGATGGCGACCTGCACGCCCGGCACCCGCAGCTGCCAGACCTTGTACGACACCCACTCGTGGATGTAGGGCAGGGTCTTCCGGTACGCGGAGAGGGTGTCGGTCACGGTGGTCCTTTCGAAGGGCGGTGGTTCGAGTCTGGCGCGTCGGTCGCGACGGTGCCCACCGCGACGCGGCGTGCACCGTGCAGGTCAGCGCCGACGCGGGTCGAGCGCGGCGCGCAGCGTGTCGCCGAGCGCGATGACGGAGAGCACCGTGACGGCGAGGAACGCCGCGGGTGCGATGAGCATGTGCGGGGCGCGGAGGAACTGCGACGTCGCGGCGGAGAGCTGCAGCCCCCACGAGATCGCCGGGCTCTCGAGCCCGATGCCGAGGTAGGTCAGCGACGACTCGGACACGATGACGCCGCCGACGGTGATGGTCGCGAGCACGAGCAGCGGCGAGATCGACGACGGCAGCACGTACCGGGTGGTGATCCGCCAGGTGGACAGCCCCATCGTGCGGGCGGCGAGCACGAACTCGGCGTTCCGCACGCTGCGGACGCTCGACCGCACGAGCCGGGCCATCGTCGGCCACCCGAACAGCGCGAGCACGAGCGACACCGTCAGCACGGACCGCTCCCCCACGCTGTTGAGCACCACGACGGCGCCGAGCAGGAACGGGAAGCCGAGGAACACGTCGGTCAGGCGGGCGAGCACGGCGTCGACCCAGCCGCCGACCATGCCGGCGATCGTCCCGATGACGACGGCGACCATGCCGGCGAGCACGGTGGTGAGCACTGCGACGGCGATCGACGACCGGGTGCCGTACACGACGTTGGCGTACACGTCGCAGCCCTGCAGGTCGAAGCCGAACGGGTGTCCGCTGGTCGGCGAGGCGCCGCTCTGCCCGAGGTCGCACACCCGGGGGTCACCGTGGCCGAACAGTCCGGCGAACAGCTGCGGGAACGACGCGATGAGCAGCACGACGACCAGGACCGAGGCGGGCACCCAGAAGCCCGGGGTGCGGGCCGCGGCCAGCAGGGGTCGTCGTCGGCCGCCGACGACGGGTTCGACGGTGGCGCTGAGCGCTGAGGTGGTCATGCGGCTGCTCCGGTCCGGACGCGGGGGTCGAGGGCGGCGTGCAGCAGGTCGACGAGCACGCTCGTGACGAGGAACACCAGGATGAGCGCGGTCGAGATGCCGACGACGACGGCGCCCTCGTGCGACCGGATGCCCTGGAACAGCAGGTTGCCGACGCCGGGCAGGTTGAAGATGCCCTCGATGATCACGGTGCCGCCCATCAGGTACCCGAGGTCGGTCGCCAGGTAGGTGGCGGTGGGGATGAGCGAGTTCCGCATCACGTGCACGCCGACGATCCGACCGGGTGCGAGCCCCTTGGCCCGTGCGGTCCGGACGTAGTCGGCGTCGAGGGTCTCGATCATCGAGGTGCGGGTGAGCCGGGACACCGCTGCGAGGCCGAAGAGCGCGATGACGAACGCCGGCAGGATGTACGCCGTCGGCCAGCCCGCGGTGACGCCGGCGACCGGGAACCAGTGCAGCCGCACCGAGAACACGAGCTGCAGGGCGACGCCGAGGACGAACACGGGGATCGCACCGACGACGATCGTGCCGACCAGGACCGTCTTGTCGAGGGCGGTCCCGCGCTTCAGGGCGGAGAGCACCCCGAGCCCGATGCCCAGGACGATCTCGAGGGCCCACGCAGTGAGCGCCAGGGTGATCGTGACGGGCCACCGCGAGGCCATCTGCTCGCCGACGGACTGCCCGTTGAAGTCGGTGCCGAAGTCGCCGCGGAACAGCCCGCCGACGTACTGCACGTACTGCAGCCAGAGCGGCTGGTCCAGGTGGTACTCGGCCCGGAGCGTGCGGACGACCGCGTCGCTGAGCGGCCGGTCGCCGCCGAGCGCCCGGATCGGGTCACCGGGCAGCGCGAACGTCATCGCGTAGATGAGGAACGTCACCCCGAGGAACACGATGGCCAGGCCGCCGAGCCGGCGACCGACGGCGAGCGTCGGACGCATCACGCGCCTCCCGACACGGCCGCCGACACCGGACGGGAGGCACGGGTCGGGTCCGCCACGTGCGCCGCGCAGGCGAGGATCGCCCCGTACTGCACCCCCACCAGTTTCCGCACCGGGATCGGGTCCGCCTCGGTGGCCGCGTCCGCCTGCCAGTGCGCGTAGCGCTCCGCCAGGCGGTCGCGCAGGCGCCGGAGCGGCGCGGACGCCGTACCGGCGCTGGTCTCCGCCTCGAACGCGCGGAGCAGCATGCCGCCGTAGCGCAGCCGGAAGCAGCGGACCAGGTCCTCGCAGCCGAAGCGCTCCGCGACGGTGGCCCGCCGGTCGGCCGGCTCGCGGTCGGCCCGGCGGCGGTCGGTGTCCGCCGTGCCGACGAGCATCGGCACGAAGGCCCGCGACGCCTCGAGGAACGGCGACTCGATCGACAGCATCGGCGACGCCTCGTCGAGCAGCTGCTGGAGTTCCTCACCCGAGGCGCCGAGCTCGGCGGAGCAGCGCCGCAGCAGGTCGGCGTACGACTCGTCGGTCGGGGTCTGGTCGTCGGCGTCCGGGCGGCTCCAGTACGGCAGTTCGGCCACCATGCACAATGCTCCGTGCCGCATCGCCCACGCCGCACTCGACGCACCGTGGATGTGCTCGCCCGGGTCGACCCCGAGTCCTTCGAGGTAGTCGTACGCGGTCTCGATCCCGTCCATCGCGAACACCGCGGGGGCGAGTTCACGCAGGAACGGTGACTCGGGCTCCCCGGTGTCGAGCGGCAGCCCGAGCGCGGCGGGGACCGCGTGCAGGGTGTCGACGACGTCGGGCAGGTCCTCGGACAGGTAGTAGTAGACCCCGCCCATCTCGCCGTTGTGCAGCGACACCAGCAGGTCCGGCTCGGTGTCGTCGATGAGCCGCATGAACGCGAGCGTCTCCGGCAGCACCTGGTCGAAGTACACCGACTTGTGGCTGTTCGGGAACGTCCACTCCACCTGGCTGTCCGGTGCCGGGCGGTAGAAGTGCCGCGAGTAGAACACGCGGTCGTGCGGGTCGTGGAACCACGCCTCGTTGAGCCGCATGCCGTCCGGGTCGATCGTCGGGACGATGTGCCAGGTGACGTCGAGCGCACGGGCGTCGTCGTCGGTGAGCACCGTCTGGGCGAGGTGCAGGGCCGTCCACGAACCGATCGGTTCGTTCGGGTGCACGCCGCCGACCACGACGGCGGCGTGCGACCCGGTGCCGATCCGGTAGGAGTGCAGTGGTTCGCCGAGGCGGCTGGTGCCGATCCGGGTGACCGTGACCTGGTCCGGGTGGGACGCTGCGAGCGCGTCGAACCGGGCGTGCAGGTCGTCGACGAGCGGGAAGCCGTCGTGGTCGGGGACCTCGGCCGCCAGGCGGAGGATGGTGCGCTGGTCCATGTGGTGGTGCCCTACTTCACGGCGATCTGCGCGACGACCGGGCTGCCGGCGACCGCGGGGAGCTTCGTGACCTTGTCGCTCGTGACGTACGAGTACTTGTCGAAGAAGGTCGGGACGACGGGGAAGTCCTCGAGCAAGGCCTCCTGCGTCTTCGTGTAGTACTCGTTCGCCTCGTCCTGCGAGCCGGCCGAGTCGGCCTTCGCCAGCAGCGCGTCGACGGTGTCGGACTGGTAGTACCCGGTGCAGGGCGAGCAGCCGCCGGCCAGGGTGAACAGGGCGCGGAGGGTGTTCTGCTGACTGATGTACAGCGCACCCCAGTGACCGAAGTGCGGGCCGGCGACCTTCTTGTCCGTCAGCTCGGAGTAGTACGAGGCCCAGTCGGTGGTGGCCTTCGCGACGGTGTCGACGCCCAGGTTCTGCCGGATCTGGTTGGCGTACGCCTCGTAGAGCGAGTCGAGGCCGCTGCCACCGGGGTAGACGAGCGTGATCGTGCCGTCGAAGCCGCCGGACTTCGCCAGGAGCTTCTTGGCCGCCGCGGGGTCGAACTCGCACGCGTCGCCGCAGATGCCCTCTTCGGTGCCGGACATCGACGGGGGCGTGAGCGCGGTGGCGGGTTCGTACAGGCCGCCGTAGATTGCCGTGTTCACCTCGTCGCGGTCGATCGACATCGAGATCGCGCGACGGACGTCGGGGTCGGAGTACCGGTCGTCCCAGAGCGGGAAGCCGAGGTAGTCGATGCCCGGGGCGTCGAAGGAGTGCAGGCGGTCACCGAAGTCGGCCTTCGCGCTCGTCATCTTGTCGGTCGGCAGGAACAGCACGTCGGCGTTGCCCGCGAGGACGTCGGTGTAGGCGGTGTTCATGTCCGAGTAGCTCCGGAACGTGACGTCCTTCGTGACCGGCTTCGTGCCCTCGTAGTCCTTCCACGCGGTGACGGTGAACTCCTTGTCCGCCTTCCACGCCGACTGCATCTCGTAGGGGCCGTTCCCGATCGGCTTCTTGTCGTACGCCTTCAGGTCGTCGTAGGCGGCCTCGGGCATCGGGTAGAACGCCGTCTGGGCCTGGCTGAGCTGGAGCGGGAACTGGCTGTCGGCGTGGGTGAGCGTGACCGTGAAGGTGTCCTTGCCGGTGACCTGCAGCCCCGACATCTCCTTCGTCTTCGGGGTGCCCTTCGCCGGGTTGAGGTCCGTGTACCCGACGATCGCGGCGAGCTGCCCGCTGTTCTCCCACGCGTTGGGGCCGTAGGCGACGTGGTTCCAGGCCTTCACGTAGCTCTCCGGGGTGACGGCCTCGCCGTTCTGGAACGTCCAGCCGTCCCGGAGGGTGATGGTCCACGTGGTGGCGTCGTCGCTCTCGACGCTCTTCGCGGCGACGTCGTGGAGCTCGCCCTTCGCGTCGGTCTGCGTCAGCGGTGCGAACAGGCTCTGCACCTGATCGAACGCGACGGTCTGTCGTCCGGGCGTCAGGTGGTCGGGCTCGCCGGTGGCGTACACCAGGCTCGATCCGCCGGCGGAGTCGGCCGTGCCGCTCGCCGAACAGCCGGTCACCACGAGCGCCAGTGTGGCTGCCGTGGCCAGGGCGGCGATGGTCCTGCGTCGCATGGGGGTCTCCTCGGGTCGTCGTTGATGAGTGAAGCTAGGCCCGTTCGAGCACCCGGCACAATGCTTCTTTCAATGAACTCTGAAACTTTTACCGTTCTGAAACACTCGCGAAACGACAGGTGTCGCGCTCGACCGGGGCCGTGTGCCACGCTCGGACCATGCGGCACACACCCCACTTCCTGATGACGGACGTCGACGAGGTCAAGCGCCTCGTCGCCGGCAACCCGTGGGCCACGATCGTGTCGCACACCGACGCCGGGATCGTCGCGTCGCACTACCCGTTCCTGCTCGAGACACCCGGGCCGGACGACGACCCCGACCAGGTCGTCCTCGTCTCGCACGTCGGCCGCCCCGACGAACTCGCGCACGAACTCGGCCGCCACGAGGTCCTGGTCGTGGTGCAGGGTCCGCACGGCTACGTCTCCCCCGCCTGGTACCCGCCGGAGCAGTTCGTGCCGACCTGGAACCACGTCACCGCCCATCTGTGGGGCACGCCGGAGCTGCTGTCCGACGACGAGAACTTCCGGGTGCTCGGCGAGCTCGTCGACCACTTCGAGCGCGTCATGCCCGAGCCGGTGTCCCTCGAGATCGACGAGGAGACCGCGCGCCGGATGGCGAAGGGCACCGTCGGCATCCGCATCCGGGTCACCCGGTTCGACGCCCGTGCGAAGCTCTCCCAGAACAAGGCGCCGGAAGTCGTCGACCGCATCATCGCCGGCCTGCGCGGCGACGGCCCCTACGCGTCGCCGGCGCTCGCCGACGAGATGGAGCGGGTCCGGTCCGTCGGGCCCACGACGGACAGCCGGGAGGCGCGATGAGCGAGATCCTGCTCCGCACCGTCCGCAGGGTGGGCACCTCCGGGGCCCCTGCCGACGTCCGCATCACCGACGGCCTGGTCACCGAGATCGCGCCGGCCGGCACGCTCGACCCCGCCGGCCCCGACACCGAGGTCGTCGACGCCGCCGGCGCCTGGCTCGGCCCCGGCCTCCGCGACCACCACACGCACTTCGACCAGTGGGCCCTGGTGCGCCGCCGCGTCGACGTCTCCGGCTGCGACTCCGCGGAGTCGACCGCCGCCCTCCTCGCCGCGGTCGCGCGGACCGGGGTGCCGGACCGCGTGCTGATCGGACACGGCTACCGCGACGGGTTGTGGCCGACCCCCGCACGACGCGAGCTGCTCGACCAGGCCGCACCGGGCCTCCCGACCGTCGTCATCAGCGGTGACCTGCACGCGGTCTGGTGCAACGCCCTCGCGCTCGCGCACTTCTCCGCACTCGTCGGCCGGCCGCTCGAGGCGGGTGACGACGGGATCCTGCGCGAGCAGGACGCCTTCGACGTGACCGGTGCACTCTCGCAGGTGCCGGACGACCTGCTCGACGGGTACGTCGTCGACGCCGCGGAAGCCGCCGCCGCGCGCGGTGTGACGGGCATCGTCGACCTCGAGATGCGCTTCGGCCTCGACCGCTGGGCGCGCCGGATCCACGCTGGCACCGACGCCCTCCGGGTGTCGTCGGGCGTCTACCCGGCGGAACTCGACGCCGTGATCGACCGCGGACTCCGCACCGGCGACGTCGTCGACCGGACCCGCGGCCTGCTCACGATGGGGCCGTTCAAGGTCGTCACCGACGGCTCGCTCGGCACCCGGACCGCGGCCATGGCCGACGGCTCCGGCGTGCTGGCGTGGGAGTTCGACGACCTCGTCGCGATCACCCGCCGAGCCGTCGACGCCGGACTCGTCCCCGCGATCCACGCCATCGGCGACCGGGCGAACACCCTCGCGCTCGACGTCTTCGAAGCCGTCGGCGCCCGCGGCACCATCGAGCACGCGCAACTGCTCGTCGACACCGACGTCGACCGGTTCGCCAGGCTCGGGGTGGCCGCCTCGGTGCAGCCCGAGCACGCCATGGACGACCGCGACATCGCCGACCGGCACTGGGCGGGCCGCACCGACCGCGCCTTCGCGTTCGCGTCGCTCGCCCGAGCCGGTGCCCGGCTGCTGCTCGGGTCGGACGCCCCCGTCGCGCCGCTCGACCCGTGGATCTCGATGGCCGCGGCCGTCGGACGCGACCGGGACGGCCGCGACCCGTGGCACCCCGCCGAACGGCTCTCCGCGCTCGCCGCGTGGCAGGGCTCGACGGACGGTCGGGTCAGCGTCGCGGTCGGTGACGTCGCGGACCTGGTGCTCGTCGGGTCGGACCCGCTGGCAGCGTCGTCGTCCTCGTTGCGGTCGATGCGGGTGCTCGCGACCGCGATCGCCGGACGGTTCACGTACTCAGAGCTCTGAAGCGCGCTACTTCTGGTCCTTCGGGCACCAGTAGAGCTTCCGACCGGCCATGTCGGCCACCCGGATCTCGGTGCCGCACACCCGGCAGGGCTCACCCTGGCGGTGGTAGACCCAGTGCCGGTCCTTGCGCGACCGCTGCGCCTTCTTGTACTCGGCGTCGGACAGGCCGTCCATCGTCATCATCAGGCCGTCGCGGACGCCGTCGTGCAGCAGCTTCGACCAGTCCGCCCACAGCGCCTTCGCCTGCTTGACGGTGATCTTCTTGCCGACCTTGTACGGGTCGATGCGCTGCCGGAACAGCAGTTCGGCCCGGTAGATGTTGCCGATGCCGCTCACCACGGACTGGTCCATGAGCAGCTGGCCGATGGCGACGTTCCGCTTCCGGACGTTGTCCACGAACGTCTTCTCGGCCTCGGGACCGTCGTCGTTCATCGGGTCGGGGCCGAGCTTGTCGAGGGCACGCTGCACCTCGGCCGGGGTCTCCACCACGCAGGCCGTCGGGCCGCGCAGGTCGGCGACGGTGTCCTCGGTCAGGATGCGGACGCGCACCTGACCGACGGGGTCCGGCGGGAACGACTCGATCGGGTCCTCGACCTTCTCCTGCTCGGCCATCCGGTACCGCGCCAGGCGGGGAGCACCGATGGACGTGAGCGATTCCTCGCCGTCGTCGTCGGCGGACAGCGCCGTGGCGGTCGACAGGTCGCCGGCGAAGTCCCACGCGCCGTAGAGCCCGAGGTGGACGCGCAGGAACAGATCACCCTCGAACTCGAGGAACATCTGCTTCGCCACCGCCCGGGCAGCGATCATCCGCTTGCCGTCGAGCTGCGCGGCCCCGGCGGCGAACCGCCCCTGCGGACTGGACACCTCGCAGCGCTTGCCGACGAAGTGCCGGGTGAACTGGTTGGCGATTCGGTGGACGGAGTGACCCTCGGGCATGGGACCTGTCTACTCGGCCGAGCCGTCGATCTGCTTGCCGGCGATGTGCCCCGTCTGCTCGTACTCGGCCAGCTGCGCGATGCGGCGTGCGTGACGCTCCTCGCCCGAGAACGGCTCGGCGATGAACAGGTCGACGAAGCGGATCGCTTCGTCCTCGGTGTGCTGGCGGGCACCGATCGAGATGACGTTGGCGTCGTTGTGCTGGCGTGCGAGGAGTGCGGTCGACTCGTTCCAGACGAGCGCTGCGCGGACACCCTCGACCTTGTTCGCGGCGATCTGCTCACCGTTGCCGGAGCCGCCGAACACGACGCCGAGCGCCTGGACGCCGGCCCGCTGGTCCTGCACCACGGCGTGCGCGGCGTTGATGCAGAACGAGGGGTAGTCGTCGAGCGCGTCGTACTCGGTCGGTCCGTGGTCCACGACCTCGTGCCCGGCTTCGGTCAGGTGCGTTGCGAGGGTCTGGTTGAACTCGAGGCCGGCGTGGTCCGTTCCGAGGTGGATGCGCATGGAACCGATCCTATTCCTGCGACTACTGCCCCCGGACCACCACGACGACGTACCGCGTGGGCCCCTCGCCCGGGTTCCGGTAGACCACGTCGGCGGGGTCACCGAGCTCGATCCGGTCCCCCGCGGCGAGCCGCGTCGGCTCGCCGCCGACGACGAGCTCGAGCACGCCGTCGACGACCCAGATGCAGTGCCGCAGGAACGCGTAGGCGGACGCCGGGTAGGCCACTTCGCGGCCGGCCGGGAGGCGCACCTCGGTGACGTCCGCGGGGAACGCCGCACTCGAGACCGGACGGCGGCGGTACCCGGTGTCGGGATCGGTCCAGGACTCCGCGGTCGCGCCGCGTTGGATGCCACGTGCGTCGTCGGGGTCGGTCGCCCTGGGCACCTCGTGCTCGAGGGCCTCGTCGAGGAGCTGCGAGATCGTCAGGCCGAAGGCGCCGGAGAGCCGGCCGAGGATCGTCGCGGTGGGGCTCGACACCCCGCGCTCGACGCGGTTGATCATCGCGCGGGAGACACCGGACTCCTCGGCGAGCTCGGTGAGGCTCCACTTGCGTTCGGTGCGCAGGCGTTGGAGGCGCTCGCCGAGGGCCCGTTCCGCGAGACCCGGCTCGTCGTCTACGATGTGAGACATGACGACAGCATATGCGACGAACGGGACGGATCCGGTCGTGGTGCGCGATTGCGGACCCGGCGACCTCGACGTCGTGCACGCCCTGCACGTCGACGCCGTGCTGCACTCCACCGCCATCTGGCAGGAGACCCCGCACCCCCGCGCCTACTTCGACGGCTGGCTGGCCGAGCGGCAGGGCGACGGGTACCCCGTGCTCGTCGCCGAGGTCGACGGCACTGTGGCCGGGTACGCCACGTACTCGCAGTGGCGGCCGCACCACGGGTACCGGCTGACCGTCGAGCACAGCGTCTACGTGGTCGAGTCGTTCCGCGGTCGGGGCATCGCCTCGACCCTGATGCGATCGCTCGTCGAGCGGGCGACCGCCGAGGGCCGGCACGTCATGATGGCCGGGATCTGCAGCACGAACACCGGGTCGATCGCCCTGCACGAGAAGCTCGGGTTCAGCACGGTCGCGGTCGTGCCCGAGGTCGGGCGCAAGTTCGACCGCTGGCTGGACCTGACGCTCATGCGCCTGCCGCTCGCCTGACGCGAGCCGAGGGGCGGGGGCGAGCCGCGCCTCCCGTCCGCTTGCCGGAGCGTCAGGCGGTGGTGTCGAAGATCGGGCCGACGGTGCGCGAGCGCTTGAGCTCGAAGAAGCCGGGGTACTTCGCCACGGCGACGACGCCGTCCCACAGGTCGAGCGCTTCCTGGCCCTTGGGTGCCGGGGAGATGACCGGGCCGAAGAACGCGGTGCCGGCGACGGCGATGACGGGCGTGCCGACGTCCTGTCCGACGCGGTCGATGCCGTCCTGGTGGCTGACGCGCACGGCGGCGTCGACCTCGTCCGTCCAGGCGTGGTCGAGCAGGTCGGCGTCGAGGCCGAGTTCCGCGAGCACGGCGGGGACCACCTGGTCGGGGTCCTGCTCCTGGCGGTGGTGGATGTGCTCACCGAGGGCGTCGTAGAGCGGCTTCACGATGTCCTGGCCGAGCCGGAGCCGCGCCGCCGTGACGATGCGCGGGTAGAGCTGCCCCTTGTGGATGCGCTCGCGGTACTCGTCGGGGATGTCCTGGTCCTCGTTCAGGACGAACAGGCTCATCACCTTCCACGTGACGTCGAGGTCGCGGTGCTCGGCGACCTCGCCCACCCAGCGGCTCGTCATCCAGGCCCAGGGGCAGTTCGGGTCGAACCAGAACTCCACGGTGGTGCGTTCGGTCGGGTGTTCCGTCGTCTTGTCCACAGTCGTCTCGCTCACGCTCCGAGCGTACGCGGCGTCGCTAGGCTGGGGACGACCGTCCCGCCGGTGCACGACGCCGTGCCGGGACTCCCCCTCGCGGACCACGATCGTCCGCGTCCTCAGCGAAGATGGAGCGTTGCGTGCCCGGAGAGAACCTCACCAGAACCGAAGCCCAGGAACGTGCCGGCATCGTCAGCGTGCAGACGTACGACGTCGAGCTCGACCTGACCCGCGGCGCCGAGACGTTCGGCAGCACCACCCGCGTGCGCTTCACCGCGACCGCCGGTGCGTCCACGTTCATCGACGCGATCACGAAGACCGTGCACTCCGTCACCCTGAACGGCACCGCGCTCGACGTCGCCGCGGTGAACGACGGCGTCCGCATCCAGCTCGACGACCTGCAGGAGCAGAACGAGCTCGTGGTCGTCAGCGACGCGCTGTACACGAACACCGGCGAAGGCCTGCACCGCTTCGTCGACCCCGTGGACGACGAGGTGTACCTGTACTCCCAGTTCGAGGTCCCCGACTCGCGCCGCATGTTCGCGGTGTTCGAGCAGCCCGACCTCAAGGCCCAGTTCTCCTTCACCGTGACGGCGCCGTCACGGTGGCAGGTCGTGTCGAACTCCCCGACGCCCGAGCCCCACGTCGACGGTGAGAACGCGACCTGGGCCTTCCCGCCCACCGCGACCATCTCGAGCTACATCACCGCGCTCATCGCCGGCCCGTACGAGGTCGTCCGCGACGAACTCACGAGCAGCGACGGCCGGACCATCCCGCTCGGCGTCTTCGCGCGCAAGTCGCTGGCCGAGTACCTCGACCCCGAGTACGTGTTCGAGACCACGAAGAAGGGCTTCGCCTACTACGAGGAGAAGTTCGACGTCCCGTACCCGTTCGAGAAGTACGACCAGCTCTTCGTGCCGGAGTTCAACGCCGGCGCGATGGAGAACGCGGGCGCCGTCACGTTCACCGAGACCTACGTCTTCCGCTCGAAGGTGACCGACGCCATCAAGGAGCGCCGGGTCGTCACGATCCTGCACGAGCTCGCCCACATGTGGTTCGGCGACCTCGTCACCATGAAGTGGTGGAACGACCTGTGGTTGAACGAGTCGTTCGCCGAGTGGGCCTCCACGATCGCCACCGCCGAGGCCACCGAGTGGACCGAGGCCTGGACCACGTTCCAGGCGATGGAGAAGTCCTGGGCCTACCGCCAGGACCAGCTGCCCTCGACCCACCCGATCGTCGCGACGATCAACGACCTCGAGGACGTCCAGGTCAACTTCGACGGCATCACGTACGCCAAGGGCGGCTCCGTCCTGAAGCAGCTCGTGGCGTGGGTCGGCATCGACGCGTTCTTCGCCGGCGTCTCGGCCTACTTCAAGAAGCACCACCACTCGAACACCGAGCTGCGTGACCTGCTCGTCGAGCTCGAGGCCACCAGCGGCCGTGACCTGTCCGAGTGGTCGAAGCTCTGGCTCGAGACCGCGGGCGTCAACACGCTCCGCCCGGAGATCGAGGTCGACGCGTCCGGCGCGATCACCGCGTTCGCCGTCCTGCAGGAAGCGCCGGCCGACTACCCGACGCTCCGCCCGCACCGACTCGCCATCGGCGTCTACTCCTTCGGGACGGACGACTCCGCGCCGTTCGGTGCCGACACCGCGTCGTCCGGCGGCAAGCTCGTGCGCGTGCACCGCGTCGAGATCGACGTCGACGGCGCACGCACCGAGGTCCCCGAGCTCGTCGGCGTGCAGCGCGGCGACCTCGTGCTCCTCAACGACGACGACCTGGCCTACGCCAAGATCCGTCTCGACGAGCAGTCCCGCACGACGGCGATCGAGCACCTCGCGGCCATCGCGAACCCGCTCGCGCGCTCCATCGTGTGGGGTGCGATGTGGGATGCCACGCGCGACGCCGAATCGCCCGCCAGCGACTACGTCCGGCTCGCGCTCGGCAACATCGCGACCGAATCCGAGTCGACGACCATCCGCACGACCCTGTCGCAGCTGCTCCTGACGACGCGCAACTACGTGGCGCCGTCGAAGGTCGACGCCACGGTCCGCACGGTGGGCGAGACGCTCTGGCAGCTCGCGGCCTCGGCCGAGGCCGGGTCGGACGCCCAGTTCCAGTTCGTGAAGTTCTTCGCGCAGATCGCGTCGACGCCCGAGCACGTCGCCACCCTGCAGGGGCTGCGCGACGGTTCGGTCACACTGAACGGGCTCGAGATCGACACCGACCTGCGCTGGGAGCTGCTCGAGGGCCTCGTGCTCGCCGGTGCCGCCTCCGATGCCGAGGTCGACGCCGAACTCGCGGCCGACAAGACCGCGTCGGGTGAGCAGGCCGCGGCCCGCGCCCGTGCGACGATCCCGACCGCCGAGGGCAAGCTGGCCGCCTTCGCGTCGCTCGTCGACTCGTCCGAGCTGCCGAACGCGATCGTGCGCCAGACCACGGTCGGGTTCCAGCACGTGAACAGCCCCGTCGTGCTCGAAGGCCTCGTGCCGAAGTACTTCGAGGTGCTCACCCGCATCTGGGCCGAGCGCAGCTACCACATGGCCGACACCATCGTCTCGGGCCTCTACCCGGCGCCGCTCGCGTCGGCCGAGCTCCGCGACGCCGCCCACGCGTGGCTCGAGGCGCACCCGGAGACCCCGGCGCTGCGTCGCATCGTGTCCGAGAGCGTCGCGGGCACGGAGCGTGCGCTCCGGGTGCAGGCTGCCGACGCCTGAGTCGCTCGTGAACACGGGCGGGGCCTCGGCGTTCCTCATGGAACGCCGAGGCCCCGCCCTCTAGCATCGACCGGATCATGAGCCTCGCTGCAACCACCGATGAGACCACGAAGGCCGTCTCCAACGCCTTCACCGACTTCGTCACCACCTGGCACGACGCGATCGTCATCGTGATCACGATCCTCGTCGCGATCATCCTCCGGCTGATCCTGCGCCGAGTGATCCGTCAGGTCGTCGACCGCGTCGTCTCCGGCGTCAAGAAGCGACAGGGAGCGACCGACACGCAGGCGCTCATCGCGTCGCCGGTGCAGACCGCACGCGTCGTGCAGCGCACCCGCACACTCGGGAGCGTCCTGCAGAACCTGGCCACGGTCATCGTCGTGGTGATCGCCCTGGTCGTGATCATCCCGCTCCTGGTGCCGAACGCCGCCGTCGGCATCGTCGGTGGCGCGTCGCTCGTCGCCGCGGGCCTCGCCGTCGGCGCACAGTCGATCGTGAAGGACCTGCTCTCCGGCATCTTCATGATCCTCGAGGACCAGGCCGGCGTCGGCGACGTCGTCGACACCGGGCAGGCCACGGGCGTCGTCGAGAACGTCGGGCTCCGTGTCATGCAGGTGCGCGACGTCAACGGGATCCTGTGGTTCGTGCCGAACGGGCAGATCCTGCGCGTCGGCAACCTGTCCCAGGGCTGGTCGCGGGTCCTCGTCGACATCACCGTCCCCTACGACACCGACATCGACGCCGTGCAGGATGCCCTGCTCGCGGCCGCCGTCACCATGTCGCAGGAGCCCCGCTGGCGCCAGCGCATCGTCGAGAAGCCGGAGATCTGGGGGCTGCAGTCGGTCTCCCCCGACGGCATGGTGTTCCGGCTCGTCGTGAAGACCCGCGCCTCCGAACTCGACGTCGTCGGCCGCGAACTCCGCGCCCGCCTGAAGCACGCCGTCGACGAGATCGGAGTCACCCTGCCGGCGATGGCGATGATCATGCCCGAGGGCTGGGAGAACGCGACCTCGATCAACGGGCTGCGGTCGGTGCAGACGCGTCCCACCCCGGCGCCGACCAAGCCGCGCCGCCCCAAGCGCAACGTGCTCGGGCAACCCATCCGGACCGACGACCACCACGACGGCGGGAAGGACCCCCAGTGACCGATCCCACACCTCCGAGCAGCGGTCCCGGCGGGGCTGGTCTCGGCGTGCCTGGCGTGCCGGGTGTTCCGGCGCAGCCCATCACGCTTCGCGTCGGCGAGCACGGCGTCTCGGCCACCGGCTCGCTCTTCGACCGCATTGGCGGCGCCCCGACCTTCGACCGGCTCGTCCGCCGGTTCTACGAGGGCGTGCAGCAGGACGACGTCATCTGGCCGATGTACCCGGCCGACGACCTCGAGGGCGCGATCTGGCGCCTGTCGGCCTTCCTGCAGCAGTACTGGGGCGGGCCGGGCACCTACAGCGAGGAGCGCGGACACCCCCGGCTCCGGATGCGGCACAACCCGTTCCGCATCACGTCCGAGGCCCGCGAGCGCTGGCTGCACCACATGCGTGAGGCCGTCGAGTCCCTGCAGCTCGCACCCCTCGACGAGGCCGAGCTCTGGGCGTACCTCGACCGCGCCGCGCACGCCATGACGAACACCTTCGACTGACGCCAGCTCTTCAGCCGCCCGGGTTCCGACTGCCGCCCAGGTTCCGACTGCCGTTCAGGTTCCGAAATCTGCACATCTCGGCGCCGCCTCGTCCCGTTCGTGGAACCTCGGCGAACGGTGCGCGGCATGTTGTGGAACCTCGACGGCGCTGACGCCGTCGTCGAGGGCCGTTCGTCGTCCTCAGCGCGCGTACGAGCCGGTGGCGAGGTCCTGGACCAGGGACGGGTGCGTCGGGTTCCAGCCGAAGGCGGAGCGGGCGTGGGCTCCGGACGCCTCCTGGTGCAGGAGCAGCGCGTCGGCGAAGGCCCCGCCGAGTCGCTCGCGCGAAGCATCGACGCTCTCGGCCACGACCGGTGCGCCGTGCGCCCCCGCTTCGGCGAGTTCGCGCACCGTCGGGTTGTCCCCGGTCGCGGCGACGATGTACCCGTCCTGCTCGGCACGCTCCAGCGCGAGGACGTAGAGCTCGCCGAGGTCGTCGACGTGCACCGTGGTCCAGCGCTGCGAGCCGTCACCGACCAGCGTGACCGGCTGGGTGCCGTCGCTGACGAACATCGCGGGGATGCCGGCACCCCGCCCGTACACGATGCCCGGGGCGACGATCGTGGTCCGCACGTCGCTCGCCCGCACGGCAGCCTCGTTCGCCGTGCGCCACGACGTCAGCTCGGGCGGATCGATCGGCGACTGCTCGGAGATGTCCGTCGAGTTGCCGAAGGTGAAGATGCCGCCGGTGTGCACGAACGGCTTCGGTGTGCCGGCGGACGCGCGCAGGACCGTCGCGGTGAAGTCCGGGTCGACGTCGGGCGCGGACGCCGTGTGGACGACGCCGTCGGTCTCGTGCACCAGTCGTTCGACGACCTCGGTGTCGGTGACGTCCCCGCCGAGGGCGTGCCCACCGGCGTCACGCACGTGCTGCGCCTTCTCGTCGGAGCGGACGATGGCGGTCACCTCGTGCCCGTGGGCGACGAGGGCGCGGAGGACGGAAGAGCCGATGTACCCGGACGCACCGGTGAGCAAGACGTGCATGCGGCCAGCCAACCACCTGGCCAGGACGTGACGTTCGCTACAGGTTCAGGGTCCAGGCGCGGCGTTTGACGAGCACGTGCCCGCGCGACGTCGTGAGACGGCTCCACGGACCGGTCTCGAACAGGCGGACCGGGTCGTGCCCGAGGAAGCCGAGGCTCTCCCCCGCGAAGCCTGCACCAGCGGGCAGGTGCTCGATGCCCGGCACCGGACGGCCCCAGACCTCGGATCGCACCTTGCGGATGATCGCCTCACCCGCGTTGGTCGGGACGGCGTCCGCGACCTCGGCGATGCCGTCACGGGTGGCGCGGCGCAGCAGCTCCGGCGAGACGTCGGGCAGCGGCACCCATCCGCCACGGGGCGGGGAGATCGCCGCCCACGTCACGGTGTGGACCTCGTGCGGGAGCTCGACCTCGATCGGGGTGGCCCGCGTCGGGTCGGCGCCGTCGGCGTGCTCGGCGTCCTGTGCCTCGGCGAGGAGCCGGAGCCGCTCGAGCAGGGACTGCAGCGGCACCACGGCGTCGATCGTCGCGGGCTCGGTGAGCGAGAACGTGCGGAGGCCGAGCACCGTCGGCAGCTCGTCGAGGAGTCCGAGGGGGTACAGGATCGCCGTGTAGACCGCGAGGACACCGGAGTCGGCGATGAACCGGACCGAACCGTCCTCGATCCGAGCGGCACGTCCGAGGTACGTGCGGAGGTCCCCGAGGGAGGCGGCGTCGGGAAGCGTGAACGAGGTGCCCATGTCGAACCGATCCTACCGGCGCACCCTGTGTTCGTAGACTGCACCACGTGAACGGCGAACCCGACTTCCTGCGGACACTCCGACTCGAGGACACCGGTGCGAGCACGGGTGAGACGATCCTCACCGGCGCGAACCACTGGTCCCCCGGCGGGCGGGTGTTCGGCGGCCAGGTGCTCGCCCAGTGCATCGTCGCTGCGCAGGCCACCATCGAGGGGCGTGACATCCACTCGATGCACGGGTACTTCCTGCGCCCCGGCGACATCGACGTGCCGATCACCTTCGGCGTCGAACGCATCCACGACGGTCGGTCCTTCGCGACACGGCGCGTGCAGGCCTACCAGCGCGGAGTTCCGATCTTCTCGATGATCGCGTCGTTCCAGGTGCCGGACACCGGGGTCGAGCACCAGGACCCGTACCCGGTGGACACGCCGTCACCGGAGTCGTTGCCGTCCGCCGCGTCGATCCTGTCCACCATCGACCACCCCGTCGCCAAGGCCTGGGCCGAGCGCTCGATCGACCTGCGGCACGTCGAGGGACCGGTGTTCGTCGACGTGCAGGGCGAGCACGTGCCGCACCAGGCGGTCTGGTTCCGTGTGCAGGGCGACCTGCCGGACGACCCGGCGCTGCACCGTGCGGTCCTCGGGTACGCCAGCGACCTGTCGATCCTCGAACCGATCATGCGGCGGCACGGCGTCGCCTGGGGCACGCCCGGCGTGAAGAGCGCCAGCCTCGACCACGCGATGTGGTGGCACCGCGACGGTCGGGCCGACGAGTGGATCCTGTACACGCAGGAGTCCCCCAGCGCCCAGGGCGGCCGGGGGCTCGCGTTCGGTCGGATGTTCTCCCGCGACGGACGCCTGCTGGCGACCGTGGCGCAGGAGGGCATGATGCGGGTCCCTACGGGCGGCTGAACTCCACCGGGGCCTCGAGGTACTGCTCGCACGCCGCACGCTCGGCCGCGGTCAGCCGCCGAGGACGGTTCGTGGCGGCGTCCACCATGACGAGCGCGGTCGTCGCCCGGGTGTAGAGCTCCGCCGGCTGCTGCCCGACCGGCGACCAGACCTCGTACGACACGTCGACGCTCGCCCCACCGAGCCGCCCGATCCACATCTGGATGTCGAGCGGCTGGCGCAGGTACGGGATCGACGCGAGGTACTCGAGGCGCTGTCCGGCGATCACCGTCATCGTGCCGGAGCCCGGCCGACCGTCGATGATCGGCTCGGGCAGGCTGCCGTCCGCCGACAGCTCACCCTCGTCCGGACCCCAGAACCCCACGATGCGCGCCTCCTCGAGCAGGCGCAGCATCGCGGAGTTGTTGACGTGGCCGTAGGCGTCGATGTCGCTCCACCGCATGCGGATGGGAGCGTGCAGTCTCGCCACGCGGGTCAGTCGCGGGTGAGCTTGCGGTACGTCGCGCGCCCGGGCTTCGCGGCATCGGCACCGAGGCGCTCGATCTTGTTCTCCTCGTACGCCTCGAAGTTGCCCTCGAACCAGTACCAGTTCGGCGTGCCGTCCTCGTTGAGGCCTTCCCACGCCAGGATGTGGGTCGCGATGCGGTCGAGGAACCACCGGTCGTGGGTGATGACCACGGCGCAACCGGGGTACTCGAGCAGGGCGTTCTCGAGGCTGCCGAGGGTCTCGACGTCCAGGTCGTTCGTCGGCTCGTCGAGGAGCAGCAGGTTGCCGCCCTGCTTGAGCGTCAGCGCGAGGTTCAGGCGGTTGCGCTCACCACCGGACAGGATGCCGGCACGCTTCTGCTGGTCCGGGCCCTTGAACCCGAACTGCGAGACGTAGGCGCGGGACGGGATCTCGGTCTTGCCGACCTGGATGTAGTCGAGCCCGTCGGACACGACCTCCCACAGGTTCTTGTTCGGGTCGATGCCGCCACGGCTCTGGTCGACGTACGAGATGTCGACGGTGTCGCCGATCTTCAGCGTGCCGCCGTCGAGGGGCTCGAGCCCGACGATCGTCTTGAACAGGGTCGTCTTGCCGACACCGTTCGGGCCGATGACGCCGACGATGCCGTTGCGGGGCAGCGTGAACGACAGGTCACCGATGATGACGCGCTCACCGAACTGCTTGTGCAGCTTCTCGGCATCGATGACCTGCGAGCCCAGACGCGGGCCCACGGGGATCACGATCTCCTCGAAGTCGAGCTTGCGGGTGCGCTCGGCCTCGGTGACCATCTCTTCGTACCGGGCGAGACGGGCCTTCGACTTCGCCTGACGACCCTTGGTGTTGCTGCGGACCCAGTCGAGCTCGGAGGACAGGCGCTTCGCGAGCTTCGCGTCCTTCTTGCCCTGCACCTCGAGGCGCGCACGCTTCTTCTCGAGGTACGTCGAGTAGTTGCCCTCGTACGGGTAGAGGCGACCACGGTCGACCTCGGCGATCCACTGGGCGACGTGGTCCAGGAAGTACCGGTCGTGGGTCACGGCGAGGACGGCGCCGTGGTACTGCTGCAGGTGCTGCTCGAGCCACTGCACGCTCTCGGCGTCCAGGTGGTTGGTGGGCTCGTCGAGCAGGAGCAGGTCGGGCTTCTGGAGCAGGAGCTTGCAGAGCGCGACACGACGCTTCTCACCGCCGGACAGGTGCGTGACGAGCTCGTCCCCCGGGGGGCACTGGAGCGCGGCCATGGCCTGCTCGAGCTGCGAGTCGAGGTCCCACGCGTCGGCGGCGTCGATCTCTTCCTGCAGTGTGCCCATCTCGGCGAGGAGCGCGTCGAAGTCGGCATCGGGCTCGGCCATCAGCGCGGAGATCTCGTTGAAGCGGGCGAGCTTCGCGTGGATCTCGCCGACGCCTTCCTGGACGTTCTCGAGGACGGTCTTCGTCTCGTCGAGCTCCGGCTCCTGCATGAGGATGCCGACGGTGAAGCCCGGCGTGAGCTTCGCCTCACCGTTCGACGGCTGGTCGAGACCGGCCATGATCTTCAGGATCGTCGACTTGCCCGCACCGTTCGGTCCCACGACGCCGATCTTGGCGCCGGGGAGGAACGACATCGTGACGTCGTCGAGGATCAGCTTGTCGCCGACCGACTTGCGGGCGCGGACCATCTGGTAGATGTACTCAGCCATATCGGCCCCAAGTGTAGTGACCCCGTCGGTGCGTCGCGCGCCCGGAACGGGATCGCCGCTTCGCGCACCCGGCGGGACGGGGGTCTGTCGGGATCCCTGGCGACGACGTAGGTTGTCCTCGCCAACCACCTCGGGGCCCGTCGCTCACCACGACGCGGACCGATCCAGGATCACGGACGGGATGACAACCATGACCAGGCACGCCACACGACTGCGCCGACTCGCGCTTCCCTTCGTCGGAGCGATCGCGCTCACCGTCGCCCTCGTCGCACCGGCCGCGCCGGCATCGGCCGCCGGTGCCGTCCCGAAGGGCAACCCGTACCTGCTCTACACGGCGAGCATCAGCGCCAACGGGTCCGGCACGGGCTACTCGTCGTACATCAACGTCCACGACGCCCACAACAACGCCTACTCCTTCGGCATCCAGTCGGACAAGGGGTCCCCCGAGAGCAAGGGCAAGCCGCGCTACATCTGGGAGCGCGTGCAGAACGGCAAGTTCACCTACGGCTACCTCGGTCCGGCGACGAACAAGCTCACGCCGATCGGGATGCGCTGGTACAAGAACGACGTCGCGACGATGATCGTGAACCACAAGACGATCGGCACCCTCAAGCTCAACCTGGACGGCCGGCTGTTCTTCAACGCCGAAGCGAACGCCCGACTCAACGGCGACGTCGTGCACTCGACCGTGCAGAACACGCGCATCACCGTCGGCGACCGGAAGGGCCAGACCGGCCTGAACGGCACGTGGAACACGAGCTTCTCGTTCCGCGGGCTGAAGGCGACGCAGACGAACAAGCCGAGGATCCAGGGCGCGACCTTCAAGATCGACGGCCGGGTCGCCGGGCTGCCGCGCGGTGGGAACTGGGACACCGAGCAGGTGTCCGGCATCGCGATGATCGCGCAGAAGTGGTGACCGTCCGGCGGGACTGACCGGACTCACGCGGCGACCCGGGCGAGGGGTCCGTCGTCATCCGGCGACTCGGGGTCGAACGCGGCACCGTCCTGTTCGAGCATGCGCTCCGACGGCCCGACCGGGTCGGCTTCGTCGAGTCCGTCGTCGATCCCGGCCCCGGTCCCGTGGTCGGTCCCGGGTGCGTCCTCGTCCTCGCGGTGGGCCCCGGCACCAGCCTCGGCCTCGTGCTCGTGCTCGGTGTCGTGCTCGTGCCGCGGACCGTCGAGCGCAGGAGCAGCGCCCAGCCCGCCGCCGTGCACCTCGCCGGTCCGGGGATCGACGCCCCGCACCCCGCCGTGCCCCGACGTCGTGTCGTTCACCTGCCGCGGCACCCGGACCCAGTTGCTGATGCCCCACGCCAGGTCGTGCCCGATGCCGTCGGCGTCGATCTCGACCGACGTACCGCCCCGGCCGTCGCGCTCCCAGGTGCGGATCCGGACGCGGCCGGAGACGACGATACGGTCGCCCTTCTTCAGGGACTTGAACACGTTCGACGCGAGGGAGCGGAACGCGGTGACGGTGTACCAGTTGGTCGCACCGTTGACCCAGGCCGCGCTGGCCCGGTCCCATCGACGTGACGGTGAGGCGAGCCGGAGGCTCGTGATGGCGATGCCGGTCTCGGTGACGAGGTGACGGGGTTCCGTGGCGACGATTCCGCAGACGGTGATGATGTCGTTCATGCGTCGATCGTCATCGAGCCCGGGGCTGCGGAAGCAGCCCCGGGCTCGATCTGTGGCGAGTGGACCCGATCAGGCGACCTGTGGAGGACGAGTCCCCCGGGCCTCCTGTCCGGCCCTGGACCGCTAGTGCGCTCGGAACTCGGGCCGCGCCGCGAGCGGGCCGAGCGCAGCGTGGACCGCGCCCTTCGCCGACTCGAGCGACGGGTAGAGCCCGCCGGCGCGCCCTCGTCCGTAGAGCTCGACCTGGAAGCCGTCCGCGGCACGGTGGATGCTGCCCACCGCACCCGCCGGACCGATCGCGACCCAGGTCCCGGTGTTGTTCGTCATCGTTCGACCACCTCCTCGTGGCCCCGACGCCCGAGGATCAGGACGCCAGGATGTACTGACTGTAGGCCTTGCGGACCTTGTTCACCTTCGGCAGCGCCACTGCGAGGCAGTAGCCCTGACCGGGGTTCTTCGCGAAGAAGTCCTGGTGGTACTCCTCCGCCGCGTAGAACGTCGTGAGCGGCTCGATCGTGGTGACGATCCCGCCGTCCCAGATGTCGGATGCGCGCTGGATCGCCTGCTCGAAGAGCGCGCGCTGCGCGTCGTCCGCCGGGAACATCGCCGAGCGGTACTGCGTGCCGACGTCAGCGCCCTGCCGGTTCAGCTGCCGCGGGTCGTGCAGCGTGAAGAAGACGTCGAGGATGACCTCGGCCGGGATCACCGTCTCGTCGAAGGTGACCGCGACGGCCTCGGCGTGACCGGTCGAGCCCGTGCACACCAACTCGTACGACGGGTTCTCCACCCGACCGCCGATGTAGCCGGACTCCACGTTCTGCACGCCCTGGAGCGTGCGGTACACGGCATCGAGACACCAGAAACACCCACCTGCGAGCACGAACGTGGTCATGGCGACAACCTACCTCGCCGACATCCGGCGGGGCCGAGCAGGGGACATCTCCTCCACAGCGCGCACCGCCCGTCCCGCCGTCCACGATGCGTCGGCAGAGCCCCGGCGTGTCGGTGGTGGCCCGTAGCGTCGAGACCACACCGACCAGGAGGCCACGATGCAGACCACGACCGAACCCGCACTGCGGATCCGCACCGTCCCGATCTCCCGGTCGCGCGGCGACTACCGCATCCTCGACGTCCGCGATGACCTGAGCCGCGTGACCCGCGCCAACGGCGAGATCGTCGGCTACGTCGACCGCATCGACGTCGCCGGTGACACCGCCTACCGCGCCCGTCGCTACGTCGCCACCGAGCGTCGGTTCGTCGAGCTGCCGAACGTGTGGTCCGCCGACGACGCCGTGGACTGCCTCCGTTGGTCATGATGTTCCAGATTGGAATCATCTCGGGTCGGATGCGCGGAACGCCGTTCGTCCTCCCCGGGGCCTGACCGTTTCGTGAGTATGGTGCGCGCATGGACTGGTGGAACGACCTGACCGACTGGACTTCGTCCGACGACGGGTGGCGGGTGATCTCGGGTGCCGTGATCCCCTTCGTCGCCATCGTCGTCGCCGGCGTGATCGCGGCGCTCATCGGACGGGGTGCGACCAAACGGGTCGTCGCCCTGCAGGAGCGCGAGTCGAAGAACGCCGCCGTCGCGGCGATCATCTCCGCGGCGCGCAAGGCCGCTGCTTGGGGTTCGCTCGGGCACGACGAACGCGGCTACGCGGACCACCTGGCAGAGGATGCCGACATCCGGCTCCGGCTGCTCCCCGTGCAGGGTGCGCCCCTCGCCGCCAACTG
This sequence comes from Curtobacterium sp. NPDC089991, assembly GCF_044748425.1. Classification (NCBI taxonomy): domain Bacteria; kingdom Bacillati; phylum Actinomycetota; class Actinomycetes; order Micrococcales; family Microbacteriaceae; genus Curtobacterium; species Curtobacterium sp. NPDC089991. The sequence continues at coordinate 377,522 of NZ_JBIVGB010000003.1, read as the reverse complement.
GGCACAGCACGAGATCGCCGACATCAAGAAGAACTCGTCGACCTTCAGCTTCCAGGCCGACCAGTCGCTCGCGGAGTTCCGCGACCGCCTGCTCGAGTGGCAGGCCCGTCCGGGCCGCGCTCGCAAGCTCTTCAAGGCCGACCTCGAGCGCTGGAAGTTCGAGTCCCCCGACCCGGATGCCGACCTGATCAAGCGCCAGCAGGACTGGAACGCCGACCAGAACGGCGCCGCCCGACCGCAGACCCCGGCAGCGCCCGCTCAGGCCGCTCCCGTCGAGCGCCCGACGCCGACGACGACGTCCCTGCGTCCGGCACAGCGTCCAGGAGGCACGCCCGCCTCCGCGCCGTCGGCCCCGGCCAACGCCGGGTCGGTCCCCGCCGGTGGCGCCCCCGCTGCCGCAGCCGGGTCGGCGTCCGCTCCCGCTGCAGGACCCGGGTTCTCGGTGAACCGCGGTGGGTCGGACGCCAACGCCACCCGCTCCTACGGCGAGAACACCACCCGCGTCTACGGTGACGACGCCGCACCGCCCGTGCGCCCGGCGCTCGGCACACCCACGTCCCCCGCACGCTCCACCCCGAGCCGCGGCACCGACGACACCGAGGTGGTCGACGACGACGCCGTCACCAAGGCCTTCGGCGACACCGATCGGGTGACCCCGGCCCGCGGCACCAACCGTCCCGCGTCGTCCACCGTCGCGACGCCGGCGCCCACCTCGGCCGACGCCCACGTCAACCGGACGCCCGCCAACGACGTCCCGACGACCCCGGGGACACCGACCACCCCGGGTGCACCGACGACCCCGGCGTCCGCTCCGGCTCCGAAGGTCGAGACGCCGGGCACGACGAACACGACGTCGATCCCGACCCGCATCACCCAGGCCCCGGCGGAGCCCACTGACGCGAGCGAGACGTCCGAGGCGCCGTACACGCAGCCGATCAGCGCCTCCGAACTCCGTCGCCGCGCCGCGGACGACGACGAGTAACGGGCACGGACACCCAGCACGCAGCACGCAGCACGCAGCACGCAGCGTCCGACACCCCCACGAACGAGCAACGGGCCGCCATCCGATCGGATGGCGGCCCGTTCGCGTCGTGCCCCCGGCAGGAATCGAACCCGCGGCACGGTGGGTAGAAACCACCTGCTCTATCCACTGAGCTACGGAGGCGAGCGACGTCGATTCTAACCGGGACCCGCCGCTCGAGCGGTTCCGGAACGGTTCGGCCGTCGTCTGCCCGCAGTTCGCCTCCGGGACACCCGCGCTTCGTACCGTCCGGGAGATGCACTCCTCTGCCACCGTCCTCGCCGTCGTCCCCGCACGCGCCGGCTCGAAGGGCATCCCGGGCAAGAACCTCCGGACGGTCGGAGGTCGGTCGCTCGTCCGTCGGGCCGTGGAGTCGGCACGCAGCGCAGCACTGATCGACGCCGTGGTCGTCACGACCGACGGTGACGCGATCGCCGCCGAGGCCCGCGCCGCCGGTGCCGACGTGGTCCGACGGCCGGCCGACCTCGCGGGCGACCAGGCATCGTCGGAGTCCGCGCTGCTCCACGTGCTCGACGAACTCGAGGCCGCCGGCGATGCGCTGCCCGAGATCCTGGTGTTCCTGCAGGCGACCTCGCCGTTCATCGACCCGGACGATCTCGACACGGCGATCCGGCGCGTCGCGGAGGGGCACGCCGACGTCGTGTTCGCCGCAGCGCCGTCGCACGCGTTCCTGTGGCGGGTCTCCGACGACGGTTCCGCCGTCGCCGTGAACCACGACGCGGCCACCCGTCCGCGTCGCCAGGACCGCGCGGCCGAGTACCGCGAGACCGGCGCCTCGTACGTCATGCGGACCGACGGCTTCCGGCAGCACCGGCACCGCTTCCACGGCCGCGTCGAACTCATCGCCGTCGACCCCGCCGGCGCGATCGACATCGACGACGAGACCGACCTGATCACGGCCGAAGCCACGGCCGAAGCCACAGCCCACGCCACGGCCGACGCCGTCGCTCCCCAGATCCCGGACCACGACCCATCCCTGACGCGGGCAGCCCCCCGCACTGAACGGAGCACCATGACCGTCACCATCGGCACGTCCACGATCGGCGCGGGCCACCCCGCGTACCTCATCGGCGAGATCGGCCTCAACCACAACGGTGACGTCGACATCGCCAAGCAGCTCATCGACGTCGCCGCCGACGCCGGACTGCAGGCCGTCAAGTTCCAGAAGCGCACCCCGGCCATCTCCACGCCCGAGCACATGAAGAACACGCCCCGCAGCACCCCGTGGGGCGAGATGACCTACCTGGAGTACCGCTACCGCGTCGAGTTCGACCGCGACCAGTACATCGAGATCGGCGACCACGCGACGCTGCGCGGCCTGGACTGGTTCGCCTCGCCCTGGGACGAGCCGTCGGTGGACTTCCTCGAGGACCTCAACGTCGTCGCGTACAAGATCGCCTCGGCGTCGGTGACCGACCTCGGGATGCTCGCGGCCGTCGCCGCGACCGGCAAGCCCGTCATCCTGTCGACGGGCATGTCGACGCTCGAGCAGATCGACGCCGCCGTCGACGCCCTCGGAACCGACCGCCTCGTGCTCATGCACGCCACGTCGACGTACCCGCTCCCCGCCGAGGAAGCGAACCTGCGCATGATCGACACCCTCGCGCACCGCTACTCGGGCGTGCCCGTCGGGTACTCCGGCCACGAGCCGGGCCTGCAGATCTCGATCGCCGCCGTCGCCCTCGGCGCCACCGCGGTCGAACGGCACATCACGCTCGACCGCACGATGTGGGGCTCGGACCACGCGGCCTCGCTCGAGCCGCACGGCCTGAAGACCCTGGCGCGGGACATCCGGATCATCGAGACCGCGCTCGGTGACGGGGTGAAGAGGATCTTCCCCGGCGAGCGGGCGCCGCTCGCGAAGCTGCGCCGCGTCGGCGCGTGAGCGGATGCAGTCCCCATCCGACCGCCGGCGAGCGGGCGCCGCTCGCGAAGCTGCGCCGCGTTGGCGCGTGAGCGGAGACCACGTGAGCAGAGACCACGTGAGCAGAGACCACGTGAGCAGAGGGCACGTGAGCGGCCCGGTCAACGAGACCGGCGCCCTGGACGTGCCGGCTGACGGGGGTGCGTCGACCGTCAGACGGGAGGCGCGCCTCCCGTCCGGCCCGTCACCCCGCGGTCGACGGGTGGTCGCCCTGGTCGACACCGACTCGTTCGCCAAGTGGGGCGCCCACCTGCTCGCGGCGGCGCCGGCCGGCTGGGACCTCGACCTGCGGACCGTCGCGACGCCGCGTTCAGCCAGCGCGAAGCAGCTGCGCTCGGCGTTCCGCGGGCTCGACGCACGACTCGCGCACCTGCGGACGGCTCCGCCGACGCCGAAGGACGTCGATGCCGTCGTCGAGGAGCTCCGCGTCGATCCGCCCGACGCCGTCCTCGTGTCCCTGATCGGCCCGGTCGCCGAACTCGTCATCGACGAGGTGCACCGCCGGATCCCGGACCGGCCGGTGCTGGTGTCCGGCCTGCCGGGCATCTCGTTCCCGGCGAAGTGGAAGGGCATCTTCTTCCGTGCGCGGGCCGACCTGTTCGTGCTGCACAGCCACCGCGAGGTGCGGGCGTACGAGGAGATGGCCATCGAGGGCGGTGTCGAGCCGCACTTCGCGCTCGCCACCCTGCCCTTCGCCCGGAGCGCGAGCGCCAGCGCCAGCACGGGCGCGACTGCCAGCGCCAGCACGGGCGCGCCCGATGCGCCCGGCGCACACGTCCGCGACGCCGTCGTCTTCGCTGCCCAGCCGAGCGTCCCGCTGGAGCGCGTCGACCGGGCCCTCGTCGTGCAGTGGCTCGTCGCGACCGCACGGCAGCACCCGGAGTGGCGCGTCGTGATCAAGACCCGCGCGGCCGCCGGCGAACACCAGACACACCGCGAGGAACACCCCTACCCAGACCTCGTGCCGGCCGACACACCGGCGAACCTGGTGGTCGAGAGCGGGCCGATGGCCGAACACCTCGACCGTGCGGTGGCCCTCGTGACGATCAGCTCGACGGCGGTGCTCGAAGCGGCCGCACGTGGTGTGCCCGCGCTGACGTTGACAGACTTCGGCATCGGCCGCCACCTCATCAACGAGGTGTTCGTGTCGAGCGGCCTCGAGGGCGACTCTGTCGACCTGGTGGACGGCCGGTTCGGCACGGTCCGACCGAGCTGGATGCAGGACAACTACTTCCACCCGGCCTCGGACGACGACTGGCAGCGCCGGCTCACCGAGCTCATGGCGCGGCGGGACGCCGGGACGCTCGTCGACCGGGAACCCGCACGCCGCAGCCGAGGCGGGGTGCTGCGCCGGGCCTGGGAGCGGAAGAACGCCCTGGGCGGATCGGACCGCTCGGCGCTGGGCTGGCTCGCGCTCGTGATCGGGGCGCCGATCCGGACGACGAAGCGGCTGGCGCGGAAGGCCAGGGCGCTGGTCGACCCGCCGGAGCCGGTCGTGGTGGCGGCGCCGACTTCCCAACGGGCCGCGGGCGGCGAGCGCGTGGCGGCCGCCGGCGGCGCGGCGAACGCCGGGTCAGAGGGCCTTGGCGATCGCCAGCAGGAGCTGGTCGCGGGTGGGGACCCCGGGTGAACGGAAGACCTCGGCCCCGTCCTCCCGCCGCACGATGATCGTGGGCGTGGAACGGATGCCGAGGTCCTCTGCGTCGTCGGGGTACGACGCCACGTCGCGTTCGGTCACGGCGAGCCCGGGGACGAGCGCCGACGCCTCGGCCGACACCCGGCGGGCGGCGGCGCACGGCGCACAGAAGGCGGACGTCCAGAGGTCGAGCTGCATGTGACCGTGCAACGCGGCGGCGCGGGGTTCTACTCCCGGTCGAACTCGCCGCTGCGGTCGCCGCGGTCGGCGAGGTCGTCCACCGGGTCGGACTCCCCCGGCTCGTACGTGAACTCGACCGAGGTCTGGTCGAGGACCTGACGGGACTTGGTGGCGCGGTAGGTGAAGGCCGTCTGCAGGCCCTCGACGTCGGCGAACACCGTGACCTCGTCGTCCAGCGCGTCGCTCGTCGCGGTGCGGGTGTCGGTCGTGCCGTCGAAGGGTCCGCCGTGGAAGATCGCGGTGTACTCGTCGCCTTCGTGGATGGTGATGTCGCTCATGCATCCCTTCTACCAGGCGGTGCCTGTTGCGGCCTGGTGCGGCCTGTTGCGCAATGCATAGCATCGCTATATAGTTCAGCTATGGAAACAACGCGTGCGCAGACGATCGAGACGCTCCTCGTCTCCGTCAACCGCCTGATCCGCAGCGCCGCGCAGTCGACGGGCAACACCACGTCGGCCGCGGTCTGGCGCACGCTCGGCATCCTCGAGTCCGACGAGCCGCTCCGGCTCGGTGAGCTGGCGGCCGCCTCGCGCGTGGCGCAACCCACGATGACCCGACTCGTCACGGGCATGCTCGCCGACGGCCTGGTCACGCGGAGCGTCGACCCCGACGACTCCCGCGGCCAGCTCATCGAGATCACCGACGCGGGCCGCGCCCGGCTCACCGCCTGGCGCGCCACGCTCACCGACACGGTCGGCCCGTTGTTCGCCGACCTCACCGACGACGACTGGGACGTGCTGCACCACGCGTCCGTCCTGATCGCCCAGCGCACCACCACCAGAACGGAGACCACCGCGTGAACGCCCACGCACCTGCCGGCCAGTCCGGCTCCATCCTCAAGCAGTCCTCAGCGGTCTGGGCGATCGCCTTCGCCTGCGTCGTCGCCTTCATGGGCATCGGCCTCGTCGACCCGATCCTCCCCGCGATCGCTGGATCGCTCAAGGCGACCCCGGCGCAGACCGAACTGCTCTTCACGAGCTACCTGGCCGTCACCGGCGTCGCGATGTTCTTCACGAGCTGGGTCTCGAGCCGCATCGGCGCGAAGCGCACCCTGCTCATCGGTCTGGCGCTCATCGTCCTGTTCTCGGTCCTCGCCGCGACGTCGAACAGCGTGTGGAGCATCATCGACTTCCGTGCCGGCTGGGGCCTCGGCAACGCGCTCTTCATCTCCACCGCCCTGGCGACCATCGTCGGTGCAGCGTCGGGCGGGACCGCCTCGGCGATCATCCTGTACGAGGCAGCGCTCGGCCTCGGCATCGCCGTCGGCCCGCTCGTCGGCGGCCTGCTCGGGTCGGTCAGCTGGCGCGGCCCGTTCTTCGGCGTCACCACGCTGATGGCCGTCGCGTTCATCGCGATCGTGGCGCTCCTCAAGACCGGCAGCCTCGAGAAGCCCACGCCCACGAAGCTCTCGGCGCCGTTCCGTGCCCTCGGCCGTCCCGCGCTCGCCGCACTCGCCGCGACCGCGCTCTTCTACAACATCGGCTTCTTCGTCCTGCTCGCCTACACGCCGTTCCCGCTCGGCTTCGGTGCGCTCGGCATCGGCTTCACGTTCTTCGGCTGGGGGCTCGGTCTCGCGATCACCTCCGTCTGGGTCGCCCCGATGCTCACCGCCCGTCTCCGCAGGACGACGGTGCTGAAGATCGCGCTGCCCCTGCTGGCACTCGACCTCTTCGCCGCGGCCGTCGTCGTGGACTCGCAGGTCGGCCTCATCATCTGCGTCATCATCGGTGGACTCGTGCTCGGTGTGCTGAACACGGTGCTCACGGAGTGCGTCATGGAGGCCACGGACCTGCCCCGCTCGGTCGCCTCGAGCGCCTACTCGGCCGTCCGCTTCATCGGCGGCGCCATCGCCCCGCCCGTCGCGACCCTGCTCGCCGACGCGTACGCACCCTCGGCCGCCTACGTCTTCGCCGGAGCGTCCGTCGCCGTCGCGTTCATCGTGATCCTCTGCACCACGAAGGTCCTGCGCCGCGTGGACGACGGTGCCGAGCCGGAGCGCGTCGAGGCCGAGGCCATCGGCGCCGGCGAGATGTCCTAGCCGCACACCTCCCCCGCCCCGCCGCCTCTTGCGCGAGCGGGCGAAACACCCGGGTGTCTCGAGACGCGGCCCGGGTATTTCGCCCGCTCGCGCTCTGCGCACTGGGCGCACGCACGTCCGCCCTCCGTCGTCCGCCCAGCTGGCCGCGAGCGGGCGAAATGTCTGGGCCCCCTGAAACGCGACCCGGGCATTTCGCCCGCTCGCGCGATGCGCACTGGGCGCGACCAGCCTGGAGGCGCGGCGCCAGTCCGTCGGACCGCCACCGGGCCTCCAGGCAGTCACCACCACGCCCCTCCGCCTCCGCCTCCGCCTCCGCGAGCGGGCGAAATGCCCGGGTGCCTCCCGCCGTGGCCGTGGCATTCCGCCCGCTCGCGGAAGCGCGGAGTGGCCGGAGCGCAGCCCCCTCCCGAGCGTCTCGCCGAGCGGGCGAAATACCCCGCCACCCCGCCGCGCAACCCCGGCATTTCGCCCGCTCGCGGTGCGCGCGCTGGACGCGACCAGCCGGGAGGCCCGACACCCGCCCGGCGGACCGGCACCGGGCCTCCAGGCCGTCACCACCACCGCCCCACGCGCCTCCGGCACCGCCGCGCCCGCGAGCGGGCGAAACACCAGGGTGCCTCTCGACGCGGCCCGGGCATTTCGCCCGCTCGCGGGTTCGGGGACGCGACCGCGCACCAGCGCGCACCAGCCGCGGACGCGACCGCGGACGCGCCCCCGCACCGGCCGCGCACCACCTGCGCACGGGGCGTGCGCGGGCCGGGAATAGGATCGTGCACATGGCAACCGCGAATGACCGCCTCGTCTGGATCGACTGCGAGATGACCGGCCTCGACCTCGAGGTCGACGAACTCGTCGAGGTGGCCGTGGTCATCACCGACTTCAACCTCGAGCCCGTGCACCCCGGATTCGACATCGTGATCAAGCCGGACCAGTCCGCGCTCGACAACATGAACGAGTTCGTGACGAACATGCACGTCACGTCGGGACTCATCGAGGAGATCCCGAACGGCGTCAGCCTGGCGGACGCCGAGTACCAGGTGCTCGAGTACATCCTCGAGCACGTCCCGGCCGAGGGCACCGCTCCCCTGGCGGGCAACACCATCGGCACCGACCGCGCGTTCCTGTCCAAGTACATGCCCCGCGTCGACGGCCACCTGCACTACCGCAGCGTCGACGTGTCGAGCATCAAGGAGCTCTGCCGCCGCTGGTTCCCGCGCGTGTACTTCAACTCGCCGGAGAAGCACGGCGGGCACCGGGCCCTCGCGGACATCCTCGAGTCGATCCGCGAGCTCGAGTACTACCGCCGCGCGGGCTTCGTCGCCGAGCCGGGGCCGACCACCGACGAGGTGCGTGCCGTCCAGGCCGAGGTCGTCGAGAAGTGGGAACCGCGCCTGACCCAGCCTGCGGCCGAGTGACGACACGGGTGGTCGGCACCGCCCGCAGCATGTACTACTATTGAGTGGTCGCGCCGGTCCGCCGGTGTGTGCATGGTGGATATAGCTCAGTTGGTAGAGCGCCTGGTTGTGGTCTAGGAGGTCGCGGGTTCGAGACCCGTTATTCACCCCAGTCGAGGGAGAGCCCCAGTTGCGTGTGACGCAACCGGGGCTCTCCCTCTGTGTTTGTCTGGGCGCCTCCGGCGCCGTGCGGCTTCGCCGCGAGTGGTCAGGGCGGTGTGGGACGATCCCTGCGTGATGGAGATGTCCGCCGACGACTTCGAGCAGCTCGTGACCGACGAACTCGACCTGCTCCCCGACGAGATGGTCGACGGGCTCGACAACGTGGTGTTCGTGGTCGAGGACGAACCGGAGAACGGCGAAGAGCTCTTCGGCGTGTACGACGGCATCGCGGCGACCGAGCGCGGGCAGTACGGCTTCGGTGAGCTACCCGACCGCATCGTGGTGTTCCGCAAGCAGCACCTGGCCGAGTGCGACACCGTCGAGGAGCTCAAGGACGAGGTGCACACCACCCTCGTGCACGAGATCGGGCACTTCTACGGCATCGACGACGAGCGGCTGCACGAGCTCGGCTGGGCGTAGGCGCCCACCCGGCGCACCCGGCGCCCGGCACCCGGCGCCCGAATTTCGGGCTCAGCGACACTCCTCGGGCGCACGAGCGCGAGAACTGTCGCTCACCGCGAGAGGTCGCGCCGCGCCCGCGCCGCGCCCGGCAGCGCCCCCTCAGAACCGCGTCGGCCCCACCTCGTGGTACTTCTCCCACGCGCCGACGGGTCCGCGCCCGTGCAGCGCGTACTCCCCCACGAGCCGCTCCTTGTAGACGGCCGGGTTGTGCGACGCCACGACGCGGGCGTTCCGCCAGTGCCGGTCCAGCGCGCGCGTCCGGTCGGCAGCGGACGCCCCGCCGACCTCGAACAGCTCGGAGCACGACCGCAGTACCCGCGGCCCGATCTCGACCTGCGCCTGGTAGACCGCGTTCTCGGCGGCGTCCAGCAGTGCGTGTTCGACCCCGACCCCCGGCTCGTTCGTCGCGACGACCTGGTCGAGCAGCCCCGCGGCAGCGACGACGAGCGACCGCGCGGTGAACGCCCCCGCGGACAACCGACCGAGGATCGCCAGCACCTGCGGGTCCTCGCCCGGCGTTGCCGCGTTCGCGTGGATGTACGTCCGGGTCCGCGGTCGCACGAAGGCGACCGCGTCGTCAGACACCGCCTGTCCGATCCCGGCCAGCACGGCCAGCAGGTACAGCTGGAAGAAGGCCTGGATGTGCGACAGCGGCGCGTCCTTGTACGCCGACACCACGGCGGGGACGACCGGCACACCCTCGAAGACCGTGGTGCCGGATGCGGTCAGCCGCTGGCCGAACCCGTCCCAGTCGTCGACGCTCGTCACACCTGGCGCGTCGACCGGCACGGCGAACGTCACGCGGTCGCCCGAGCGGTCCGCGGCCAGGTAGATCCAGTCGGCGTAGAGCGTGCCGGTCGAGTAGAACTTCCGCCCGTCGAGACGGAGGGAATCACCAACAGGCGTCACCGTCGTCGAGATGTCGGCCAGGGTCGTGCCGGTCCGCTCCGAGGTCGCGTTCCCCACGATCGCCCCGTCGACGATGCGCTGGAGCCACTCGTCCCGTCCGGCCGACGATGGCCGCAGCAGCACGAGTTCGGTGTACCCGAAGTGCCCTCGCCACAGGTGCGCGATGTTCGAGTCCGCGGCCGCCAGGTCCGCCACCAGCTGCACGAGTTCGACCAGGGTCACGCCGAACCCGCCGCGGTCCTCGGGGACGCGCAGCCGGCCGAACCCGGCGTCGGCGAGTGCGCGGACCTCGGCGTGCGGCAACGGCCGGTCGCCGGGGGTGCCGGAGGCGAGCTCGCGCTCGACCGCGCCCTCGCGGATGGTCGCGAACACGGGTGCGAAGCGTTCGCGCAGGGTCGCCAGACGATCGGCCGGGAGGCTCCTCACCCGTCCGTCGGTCGTCGTCGCGTCCGTCATGCGGTCACCTCCACGGCACGTGCCGCGTCCGCAGGCGCCGTCCCGGTCGCGCTCGCGCCGCCCGTGAACGCGCCGCGCCACTGCCGGGCGGGGTGCGAGTCCGGCAGCTGTGCGTGCCCGAAGAGCTTCTCGCGCAGGGTGCCCTCGCGGTACTCGGACTGCATCAGGCCACGCTCCTGCAGGGTGGGCGCGATGTGGTCGACGAACTCCTCGTACGAACCGGGCAGCGTCCAGTTGATGACGTTCACCCCGTCGACGCCGACGCGCTGCCAGTCCGCGAGTTCGTCGGCGATCTGGTCGGGCGTGCCGACGACCCGCGCACGGAGCTTGGCGGACAGGCGGGCGAGGTCGGCGATCGTGGGTTCGCGGTCGCCGGCGGCCTCGCGGAGCCACTGCAGGTGCGACTGCCCGGCGTGGGTGCGGACCTCGGACAGCGGGGTGTCCGGGTCGAGGGCCTCGCCGGTGTCCGGGTCGAAGCCGAGGTTCGAGTGCACCAGGAAGCCGTCGGCCGCCAGGTACTCGTCGATCTCCGCTTCCTTCGCCTTCGCCTCGGCCTCGGTGGACCCGGTGACGAAGGTCAGCCCGAGGAAGAACGCGATGTCCTCCCGCCGACGCCCGGCTGCCCGGGCGAGGTCGCGGGTCTCGCGGATGAGCTGCTCGGTGGCGTCCCGGTTCGAGGTCAGGATGAACTGGGCCTCGGCGTTCCGTGCCGCGAAGGCCCGACCGGCGGGCGAGGAGCCGGCCTGGAACAGCACCGGCGTCCGCTGCGGGCTCGGCGCGCTCAGGTGCGGCCCCTGCACGTCGTAGCGCTTCCCGTGGTGGTCGATGCGGTGCACCTTGTCGGGGTCGGCGTAGCCACGCACCGGGTCCTTCAGCACGGCGCCGTCCTCCCACGAGCCCTCCCAGAGCTTCGCGCAGACCTCGAGGTACTCCTCGGCCCAGACGTAGCGCTCGTCGTGCTCCTCGAGCCGGTCGGCGCCGAAGTTCCGGGCGGCGCTGTCGAGGGCGCTCGTGACGACGTTCCAGCCGATCCGGCCCCGGGTGATGTGGTCGAGGGTGGAGACCTTGCGGGCGAAGTCGAACGGGTGGGACTGGATGACGCTCGACGTGAACGCCAGGCCGAGGTGCTCGGTCGACACGGCGAGCGCGGAGAGCAGCACCGAGGGGTCGTTCGAGGGGATCTGCAGCCCCTCGCGCAGGTTGGTCGAGTAGTCGCCGCGTCCCGGTCCGTAGGTCCCGACGACGTCGGCGAAGAACATCGCGTCGAACTTGCCGCGCTCGAGGGTCTTCGCCAGGTCGGTCCAGAGCGTGACGTCGTCGAAGTCGGCCTGGCGGGCGTCCGGGTGCCGCCAGAGGCCGTGCTGGATGTGCGACGTCGTGTTCATGACGAAGGCCGCGAAGCGCAGCGGTCGGTTCGGTGCATCGCTCATGCACCCCATGTTCCCCGTGGTGCCGTCACGAGGGGCAGTGAGGTGACACCGCGTTACGCGGCTGGTTCCACCGGACGTCGGAGCCGACCATGCTGCTGAGGCATGCCGACCCCGACCACTGCTGCCGCGCCTCCCGTCCGCCGTGCCGAACCGACGACGGGCGCGACCCGTCGTCGGGTCGCCCTCGCCTCGTTCGTCGGCACGACGGTCGAGTACTACGACTTCTACCTGTACGCGACGGCGTCCGCCCTGGTGTTCGCGCCCACGTTCTTCCCGTCGGTGACGCCGGCGATCGGCGTGATCGCGTCGTTCGCGACCTACGGGGTCGGCTTCGTCGCGCGGCCGCTCGGCGGGGTGATCGCCGGACACCTGGGCGACCGCATCGGACGGAAGAAGCTGCTCGTCGCGTCCCTGGTGCTGATGGGCATCGCGTCGACCCTGATCGGGGTCGTGCCGTCGGCGGCGACCATCGGGGTCGGTGCCGTCGTCGCGCTGGTGTTCCTGCGGCTGCTGCAGGGCGTCGCCGCCGGCGCGGAGTGGGGCGGGTCCGCGCTGCTGTCCGTCGAGCACGCGCCCGAACGGCACCGCGGGCTGTTCGGGGCGTTCACGCAGATGGGGTCGGCGGGCGGGATGCTGCTCGCGACCGGCGTGTTCACCCTGGTGCGGTCCCTGCTCGGCAACGAGGTGTTCCTGGCCTGGGGCTGGCGGCTGCCGTTCCTGTTCTCCGCGGTGATCGTGGCCGTCGGCCTGGTGATCCGGCTCGGCGTGCAGGACGCTCCGGTGTTCCAGGAGCTGCGGGCCTCCGGCGGGGTCGAGCGGTTCCCGGTCTGGCAGGCGATCCGACACCACCCGCGCGCGATCCTGGTGACCGCCGGGCTGCGCCTGGTGCAGCCCGCGCTGTACTCGATCCTGACGACGTACTCGCTGACCTACCTCGCAGCCGTACGGGGACCGGCGGGCTCGGACGCCGGTCTGCAGGCGGTGCTCGTCATCTCGGCGGTGTCGCTCGTGTCGACGCCGTTCTGGGGGTGGCTGTCCGACCGGGTGGGACGCCGCGTGCTCACGATCTGGTCGGCCGTCGGCATCGCCGTGCTCATCTGGCCGTTCTTCGCGTTCCTCGACGCCGGGCCGCTCGTGCTGCTGCCGCTCGTGGCGCTGATCGGGATGTGCGTCTTCCACGACAGCATCTACGGGCCGCAGGCGGCCTGGTTCGCGGAGCAGTTCCCGACCGGTCGGCGGTACTCGGGGATGTCGCTCGGGTACCAGATCGGGTCGATCTTCTCGGTGGGGCTGACGCCGCTGCTCGCTGCGGTGTTCGTGGAGCTCGGTGGGGGCTCGCCGTGGATCCTGTGCGGGTACCTCGGGGTGTACGCGGTGCTGACCATCGTGGCGGCGGTGTTCGCGGTGGACCCGGTCGCGCGGGCGCGGGGCCGCGGCGCGCGGGGCGGCGCGCGGGGCGGCGCGCGGGGCGCTGCGCGGGGCCGCGCGCGGGGCCGAGTCTCGCGGTGAGCGACAGTTCTCGCGCCCGGGCGTCCGTGAACTGTCGCGCAGCCCGAGACTCGGCGCGGCCGGCCCGAGACTCGGCGCGGGCGGTCCGAGACTCGCGGCGACCCGCTATGTCCGCAGCACCACGTCGGCCAGGGACGCCGGGTCCTCGGCGGCGATGAAGTCCTGCTCCTGCGCCGCCCACCGGTCCCACTCGCGCGCGAAGGTGTCGCCGTCGCGGCCGATCGCCCGGTCCCAGCGGACTGCGTCGTCGGCCTCGAGCCACACCGCCAACGAAGCCAGCGGCGCTGACGCCCGGGACACCGCCCCGCAGCCCTCGATCACGATCGGCAGGTCGGGGTCGACCGCGGTCCACTCCGCCGGGCCGTCGGCCACCCAGTCCCACCGGCGGTACCCGCTGGGAGGCCCGAGCACGTCGCGGACCACGGCGTCGGCCGCCGCGCGGAGTCCGTCCCACCCCGGGTAGACGTCGTCGAGGTGCACGACCTGCGCCCCCAGCAGCTGCGCGAGCTGGTCGCCGAGAGTCGTCTTGCCGGTGCCGGAGCGCCCGTCGACCAGGACCACGAGGCGCCCGCCCGACGCTGCCGCGGCGCCTGCAGCAGCTGCGGCGACACCTGCGGCGAGACCGTCGCCGCCCGACGGGTCCGACGGGTCCGCCGGGTCAACCGGGTCCACCTGGTCCGCCGGGGCCACCGGGCCCGCCGACTCACGCACGCCAGGTCCCCGCTGCCACGGCGACCGCGATCGACGCGACACCGATCCCGACGAGCACCGCGACCATCGCCCACTCCGGCCACGCGAACCGGGCGACCCGCGCCCACGTGCGTCGCCCGGGAGCCCCGAACCCGCGCGACTCCATCGCCACCGCCAACGTCGTCGCCCGTCGCAGTGCCAGGACCAGCAGCGCGAACGCCATCGATGCCCCGCGCCGCAGCCGTCCGGTGTCGGCAAGACCCCGCGCACGCCGCGCCATCGCGAGCTGCCGCCAGTCGTCCACGAGCAGCGTCATCATCCGGATGGCCGCGAGGGCCCCGAGCACGAACCGCGCCGGCAGCCGCAGCACCTGCGCGAGCCCGTCGGCCAGGTCGGTCGGGTCGACGCGGATGAACAACGCGACCGCGGGCAGCCCCACCGCGAGCACGCGGAGCGCCGTCGCCAACGCGAGCGTGAGCGACCCGTCGGTGACGTGGGCGAAGCCGAAGTCGAACCACTCCCGTCCGGAGGGCCGCCCGTACAGCGCGATGCTCACCGCCGTGAGCGGCACGGCCACCAGGACCGGTGACACCCGCAGCAGCAGGGTCCGCACCGGCAGCCGCAGGAGGGGCAGCAGCGCGAGCTCGACCGCGAGGGCGACGGCTGCGGACACGACGTCCAGGCTCAGCACGAGGCACACGCCGAGCGCGAGGACGCCGACGAGCGAGGCCACCGGTTGGACGGCGGCTCGGTCGGCTCGGTCGGTTCGGCCTGGAGGCGCGGCTCGGCCCGCCGCCGTCGGCACCGTCTCCGGGGTGGTCGCCGTCGCACCCCCCTGGTCGCGTTCCACGCGCCCTTGGTCGCGGTCCACGCGCCGGGCGCCGTCCGCCGCGAGCACGACCTCGTCGGCGTCGAGCGCCCGGATCAGGTCGCGGTCGTGCGTGACGGCGACGACGGTGGTGCCGTAGTCGGCGAGTGCTCCGAGGTGCCGGACGACGGCGTCCCACGTGGACCGGTCCTGCCCGGAGGTCGGTTCGTCGAGCACGACGAGCGGCGGCCGCGCGGCGACGACCGCGGCGATGGCGAGCCGTCGCTGCTCGCCGCCGGACAGCGTGAACGGGTTGGCCTCGGCGAGGTGGGCGAGGCCGAACTCGCCGAGGAGCACGTCCGCCCGACCCGCGGCGTCCGGAGCACCGATCGCGCGGGGGCCGGCCTCGACCTCCTCGCGGACGGAGCCGGCGACGAACTGGTGCTCGGGGTCCTGGAAGACGGTGCCGATGCGAGCGGCGAGTTCGCGGCTCGACCACGTGTGCGGCGCCGCGTCGAGGCCTGAGGCGAGGTCCGTCGTGGCCGCGAGCTCCCCCGCGACCGGAGGCAGGAGCCCCGCGAGCGTGAGGCCGAGCGTCGACTTGCCGATCCCGTTCGGCCCCGTGATCGCCAGGACCTGCCCGGCTCGGAGTTCGAGGTCGATCCCGCTTCCCACCCGCTGTCGCTTGCCCCGGGCGGTCCCGAGGTCCCGCGCTTCGAGCAGCGCGCCCGCTCCCGTGCCCGCCCCCTCGCCGAGCGGGCGAAATGCCGCGGTCCCCTCGGCAGCCGACCCGGGCATTTCGCCCGTTCGCGCAGCCGCAGCCGCAGCAGGCCGCCCGCGGGCCGCGCCACGCTCCGGCTCGGCGCCGGGCACCCACACCCCGGCCGCGGTGAGCGCGGCGCCGTGGCGCACGAGCACCTCGGCAGGCGCGCCGTCCGCGACGACCCCGCCGCCGGGCTCGAGCAGCACGAGGCGGTCGACCAGGTCGAGCCAGGTGCCGATCCGGTGCTCCACCACGAGCAGGGTCGCCCCCGTCTCTTCGAGCAGTGCGCGGACGGCGTCGTGCACCTGGGCCACGCCGGCCGGGTCGAGGTTCGCGCAGGGTTCGTCGAGCACGAGGGCTCCCGGACGCATCGCGAGCACCCCGGCGAGCGCCAGTCGTTGCCGCTGGCCGCCGGAGAGCATCGCGGTCGAACGGTCGAGGGGCAGGTCGAGCCCGACGACCGCGAGCGCCGAGCGCACCCGTGCCCAGGTCTCGGCGCGCGGGACGCCGAGGTTCTCGCACCCGAAGGCCACGTCGTCGCCGATCCGCGACATCACGGTGTGCGCCTCGGGGTCCTGCATGACGAGGCCGACACGCCCGCGGACCGCGCGGGGGTCGGCACCGTCGACCAGGACCGAACCCTGCACGGAAGCAGCGGTGTCGTCGGTGGGGTCGGGTTCGTCGGGCAGCACGGCGGCCACTGCCCGGAGCAGCGTCGACTTGCCGGAGCCGGACGGCCCGACGATCGCGACCCGCTCCCCCGGCTCGACGGTCAGGTCGACGCCGCGGACGGCCCACTCGGCACGTTCGGGGTAACGCCATCCCCAGTCGCGGAACGCGATGCGCGCGGCGCGCACGCCGACGACGTCCGGGGACGTCGACGACGGAGCGGACACCGTCACACCAGTTCGCGCGGCCGACGCCGGCTGTGCTCCCGGCTGGCCGCGAACGACGAGAGCACGCCGGTGCGTGCGAGCGCCCGGACGACCAGCCATGAGCCGGCGCCCGCGATGACGGCACCCGACACGATCGCGCACACGACGTAGACGACCTTGAACGCGGCGTCGAGACCCGGGTACCACAGCACGGTGTCGTTGATGCCGAGCGCGAGACCGGCTGCGGCCCCCGCCAGGACGACGACCGGCAGCCGGTACACGCGGTACAGGAAGAGTGCGAGGACGATCTCGGCGCCGAGTCCCTGGACCAGTCCGGCCTCGAGCGTCAGCCACCCCCACTGCGTGCCGAACAGTGCCTCGACGGACGCGGCGACCATCTCGCCGTAGAGCGCGGCGCCGGGCTTGCGGACGACGATCGCGACGAGCGGCCCGGCGAGCAACCAGACTCCGCCGAACAGGGCCTTCGTGCCCGGGAGGACGAGGTCCATGACGGCGCTGATGGGTTCGTAGCCGAACTCCCACAGCCGGAAGACGACGCCGAGTGCCACCGCGAGCACGCTCGCGACGACGATGTCGACGACCCGCCAGCGCAGCGATCGCCGCGGGGCGGTGTGGACGGTTGATGACGTGCCAGAAGACATGGTGCTGGACTCCTCCCTGCGCCGGCATGATCCGGATCAGGTTCGACGGTCGGAGCGCCACTCGCTCCCTCTCAGCCCGGCGGTCCCGGACTCCCGTGTGTGTCCCAGCAGTCTAGACGTGGTCGCGACCACGTGACGGGTCGCGACCACACATCGGACGGGAGGCCCGTGGCGGGTCCGCCACGGGCCTCCCGTCCGGTGTGTCGCTACTTCTTCAGGACGCGCACCAGTTTGCGGAGCACGGTGCCGGTCACCCAGACGAGCGGGATGCTCACCGCGACGAGCGAGATGAGGTTCGGCTCGAACTCGAGGTCCTTGCCGGGGCGACGGATGTACGCGCCGACCGGGATCGACGCGCCGCCGCCACCACCGCCGCCGTTCTCGTCGTCCCCGCCGCCCCCGAAGCCGAACCAGCCGAGGGACACTGGGATGAGGGTCTGGTCGCCGACCTCGACGGGGTCTCCGTAGTTCGTGGAGACGCCGATCGGGCGTACCTTGTCTGCGATCTGCGTGACGATGTTGGCCATGCGCGCGACGCTACTCGTCCGTTCCTCCACAGGGCGGGCCACGCGCGCACGGGTACACAGCTGGTGCTTGTCTGCGGACGCGGACGGGTGTCACCGATATGTTGGCGCGACCATCACCTGGAGGACCGTTTGCACACCTGGCCCGGCAACCCGTACCCGCTCGGGGCGACCTACGACGGAAGCGGCACGAACTTCGCGCTCTTCAGTGAGGTCGCCGAGCGCGTCGAACTCTGTCTGTTCGACACCGACGGCAACGAAGAGTGCATCCCCCTCGTCGAGGTCGACGCCTACGTCTGGCACGCGTACCTGCCGAACGTCGGCCCCGGCCAGGAGTACGGCTTCCGTGTCCACGGCCCGTACGACCCCGACAACGGTGCACGCTGCAACCCGTCGAAGCTCCTGCTCGACCCCTACGCCAAGGCGACGAGCGGCGAGATCGACTGGGACCAGTCGCTCTTCGCCTACACGTTCGGCGACCCGGACTCGACGAACGACGACGACTCCGCGGCGCACATGATGAAGGGCGTCGTGATCAACCCGTTCTTCGACTGGCAGGGCGACCGCGCACCGCGCACGCCCTACGGCGAGACGGTCATCTACGAAGCGCACGTCAAGGGCCTCACCGAGACCCACCCCGACGTGCCCGAGGAGCAGCGCGGCACCTACGCCGGCGTCTCGCACCCCGCGGTCATCGAGCACCTGAAGCGACTCGGCATCACGACGCTCGAGCTCATGCCGGTGCACCAGTTCGTGAACGACTCGACCCTGCAGGACAAGGGGCTGTCGAACTACTGGGGCTACAACACCATCGGCTTCTTCGCGCCGCACTCCTCGTACTCGTCCTCGGGCGACCAGGGGCAGCAGGTGCAGGAGTTCAAGACGATGGTGCGGGAGCTCCACCGCGCCGGCATCGAGGTCGTGCTCGACGTCGTCTACAACCACACCGCCGAGGGCAACCACCTCGGGCCGACGCTGTCGTTCCGCGGCATCGACAACGCGGCGTACTACCGCCTGGTCGACGACGACAAGAAGTTCTACATGGACTACACGGGCACCGGGAACTCGCTCAACGTCGGGCACCCGCACTCGCTGCAGCTCATCCTCGACTCGCTGCGCTACTGGGTGACCGAGATGCACGTCGACGGCTTCCGCTTCGACCTCGCCTCGGCGCTCGCCCGCGAGTTCTACGAGGTGGACCGCCTGTCCGCGTTCTTCGAGCTCGTGCAGCAGGACCCGATCGTGTCGCAGGTCAAGCTCATCGCCGAGCCGTGGGACGTCGGCCCCGGCGGCTACCAGGTCGGCAACTTCCCGCCCCAGTGGTCCGAGTGGAACGGCAAGTACCGCGACACCGTGCGCGACTTCTGGCGCGGCGAGTCGTCGACCCTCGGTGAGTTCGCGTCGCGCATCTCCGGCTCGGCCGACCTGTACGAGCACGACGGCCGGACGCCCAAGGCGAGCATCAACTTCATCACCGCGCACGACGGCTTCACGCTGTACGACCTCGTCGCCTACAACGAGAAGCACAACGACGCCAACGGCGAGGACAACAACGACGGCGAGAGCCACAACCGGTCCTGGAACTCCGGCGCCGAGGGTCCGACGGACGACGAGTCCGTGAACGCCCTGCGGCTCCAGCGCCGCCGGAACTTCCTGGCGACCCTGCTCCTCAGCCAGGGCGTGCCGATGATCGCCCACGGTGACGAGCTCGGCCGTTCGCAGTCCGGCAACAACAACGTCTACGCACAGGACTCCGAGCTCAGCTGGATCGACTGGGACACCGCGGACGACGACCTCGTCCAGTTCACGGCCGACGTGGTCAAGCTGCGCCACGACCACCCGACGTTCCGTCGCACCCGGTACTTCAACGGGCGCCCGGTGCGCCGTGGTCAGGACGAGCCGCTGCCCGACGTCGTCTGGCTCACGCCCGAGGGTGACGCGATGTCGCCGGAGGACTGGGACTCCGGTTTCGGCAAGAGCGTCGGCATGTACCTGAACGGCGACGGCATCCGCGGGCGCGACTCCCGCGGCGAGCGCGTCACCGACGTGGCGTTCATCACGTACTTCAACGCCCACGACGACGTCGTGACGTTCACGTTGCCGCCCGAGGAGTACGCACCCGGCTGGACGGTCCGCATCGACACCGCCGAGCCCGGTGCCCGTGACGAGATCGTCGAGGCGGGCACACCGCTCGACGTGCCCGCGCGCTCGATGATCGTCCTGCGTGCCGAGCCGAACCACGAGGTCTCGGTCACCCCGGTCGAGGTCCAGCACCACGACGGCGCCCCCGAGCCCCGGTCCCCGCAGGACGCCGTCACCCCGGCCAACCCGGCCGGTTCCACCGCACCGAGCGGCACCGCGCGATGACGACCGTCACGCCGGGGGCCGGACGTCGCGTTCCCGTCTCGACGTACCGGCTGCAGGTCTCGGCGGACTTCGACCTGGCCGCCGCACGCGACCTCGTCGACTACGTGCACGACCTCGGGGCCGACTGGCTGTACCTGTCGCCGGTCCTGCAGTCGGAGCCCGGCTCGAACCACGGCTACGACGTCGTCGACCACACGCACGTCGACACCGACCGCGGCGGTGACGAGGCCCTCCAGGTCCTCGCCGAGGCCGCGCACGCGGTCGGGCTCGGCGTGCTGGTCGACGTCGTCCCGAACCACGTCGGGGTCGCCACCCCGGCGGTCAACCCGTGGTGGTGGTCCCTGCTCGAACTCGGCCAGGGCTCCCCCGTCGCCTGGGCGTTCGACGTCGACTGGGACGCCGGCGACGGCAAGGTCCGGGTGCCGGTCCTCGACGACCGGCTGCTCGACGCGGTCACACTCGACACGTCCGACGCCGAGCACCCGGTGCTCCGGGTCGGCGACACCGCGTACCCGACCGCGCCGGGCACCGCCCACCCGGGCGACTCGGTCGAGGCCGTGCACGCGCTGCAGCACTACGCGTTCGTGCACTGGAAGCGTGCGGACCACGAGCTGAACTACCGCCGGTTCTTCGCGGTGAACACGCTCGCGGCCATCCGGGTCGAGGAACCCGAGGTGTTCGCGGCGTCGCACGGCGTGATCGGCGGCTGGTTCCGCGACGGCCTCGTCGACGGCCTGCGCATCGACCACCCCGACGGACTGTACGACCCCGCCGGCTACCTGCAGGACCTCGCCGAGCTGACCGGCGGCGCGTACACCCTCGTCGAGAAGATCCTCGAACCCGGCGAGGAACTCCCGAGCTCCTGGCCGGTCGACGGCACGACCGGGTACGACGCCCTCGGTGTCCTGGACCGCGTTCTCGTCGACCCCGCGGGCGAACCCTCGCTGACCGCGGCGTCGGGCGCGGAGCCCGCCGACTGGCAGCAGCTCACGCACGACACCCGCCGCGGCATCGCCGACGGGATCCTCGGCAGCGAGGTCGAGCGACTCGCCCGACTGCTCGCGCCGGTCACCGCCGGAGCGGACGCGATCACGCACGAACGGCTCGTCGACGCCCTCGCCGAGGTCGTGGCGTCGTTCGACGTGTACCGCACCTACCTGCCCGAGGGCGCGCACCACCTCATCGCGGCGCTCGAACGCGCGGCAGAGTCCCGTCCCGACCTCGACGACGTCATCGACCGGATCGCACCGGCGCTCGTCGACCCGGACAACGCCGCCGCGATCCGCCTGCAGCAGACGAGCGGCATGGTGATGGCCAAGGGCGTCGAGGACACGGCGTTCTACCGCACGTCCCGCTTGACGTCCCTGAGCGAGGTCGGTGGTGACCCGAGCGTCTTCGCGGTGTCCGTGGCCGACTTCCACCAGGCGCAGCGCGACCGGCTCGGCAGCTGGCCGCACACCATGACGACGCTCACCACCCACGACACGAAGCGCAGCGAGGACACCCGCGCACGCATCGCGGTCCTGGCCGAGCTCGGCAGCGAGTGGGCCGACACGCTCGACCGGTTGCAGTCCCTCGTCCCGCTCGAGGACCGTGTGTTCGCGGACCTGCTCTGGCAGGCGATCGTCGGTGCCCGTCCCGCGAGTCGTGAGCGGCTGCACGCCTACGCCGAGAAAGCATCCCGCGAAGCCGGCGACAGCACCACCTGGACCGAGCCGGACACGGCGTTCGAGGAGCGCATGCACGCCCTCGTCGACGCGGCGTTCGACGAGCCCGCCGTGGTGGCCGTGCTCGATGCCCTCGACGAACGGATCGACGCGGCTGGGTGGTCGAACGGGCTCGCGCAGAAGCTCGTGCAGCTCACGGCACCCGGCGTCCCCGACGTCTACCAGGGCACCGAGTTCTGGGACCGGTCCCTCGTCGACCCCGACAACCGCCGAGCCGTGGACTACGCCGAGCGGCGCCACGTCCTCGCCGAGATCGACGGCCCGGACGACGACGGCCCCGAGGACCTCCCGGCGATCGGGATCGACGGCGCCGCGAAGCTCCTCGTGACCGCCCGTGCACTCCGTCTCCGCCGCGACCACCCGGAGCTCTTCACGCGGTACCTCGCGCTCGAGGCGACGGGCAGCGCGGCGGACCACGTCGTCGCGTTCGACCGCGGCGGTGCCGTGACGATCGCCACGCGCCTGCCGATCGGCCTCGAACGGGTCGGTGGCTGGGGTGACACCCTCGTGCACGCCGTCCCTGTCGACCGGGTCGACCTGCTCACCGGCAAGACCTTCCCGGCCAGCCGGGGCATCGCCCTCGCGGATCTGCTCACCACCTACCCGGTCGCGCTGCTCGTGCCGGCCGCCACGGTCGGGGAACCCGGCCACGCCGACACGGTGACCGACGCGTCCGACGCGGGACGGGCCTCCCGGTCGACCGCCCGGACCACCCCGGCGACCGAGTCCGACGCGCAAGCGGAGATCGACATCCTGGAGGGTCACGCATGACCGCACCCGACCGTTACGCCGTCTGGGCGCCCGAGCCGGACCGCGTCCGGCTGGTCGTCGACGACGTCGAGTACCCGCTGACCCGGGGCGACGACGACTGGTGGTCGACCGACGCGATCATGCCGGTTGTCGGTGCCCGCTACGGGTTCCGCCTCGGCGACGACGACGCGGTCCGACCCGACCCCCGCAGTCGCTTCCAGCCGGACGGGGTGCACGGCACGTCCGCCGTCGTCGACCCCGCGCGCTTCGCGTGGACCGACGAGTCGTGGACCGGGCGTCCAGCCCGCGGTGCCGTCATCTACGAGATGCACGTCGGCACCTACACGCCGGAGGGGACCCTCGACGCGGCGGCGCAGAAGCTCGACCACCTGGTCGAACTCGGCGTCGAGTTCGTCGAACTGCTGCCCGTGAACGGTGTGAACGGTGAGTGGAACTGGGGCTACGACGGGGTCGCCTGGTACGCGGTGCACGCCCCTTACGGCGGCCCCGACGCCTACGACCGCTTCGTCGACACGGCGCACTCACTCGGCCTGGGGGTCATCCAGGACGTCGTCTACAACCACCTCGGGCCGAGCGGCAACTACCTGCCGCTGTTCGGGCCGTACCTGGTGCAGGGGCTCGCGAACACGTGGGGCGACTCGGTGAACGTCGAGCACCCCGAGGTGCGTCGGTACGTGCTCGACAACGTGCGCATGTGGTTCCGCGACCACCACGTCGACGGGCTCCGGCTCGACGCCGTGCACGCGATCCGCGACACCACGCGGCCGCACGTCCTGACCGAGATGGCCGACGAGACGGACGCCCACGGTTCCTTCGTCGGTCGTCCGCTGTCCCTGATCGCCGAGTCGGACCTCAACGACCCGGTGATGTTCCGCCCGCGGGAAGCCGCCGGGTACGGGCTCGCCGGACAGTGGTCCGACGACTTCCACCACGCCGTGCACGTGGCGCTGACGGGCGAGACGAACGGTTACTACGCCGACTTCGCACCGCTGTCGGCACTCGCGAAGGTGCTCGACCACGGGTTCTTCCACGACGGCACGTGGTCGTCGTTCCGTGGCCGGCGCCACGGGCAACCGATCGACCGTGGGACCTCCCCGGCGACGGCCCTGGTGGTCACGAACCAGAACCACGACCAGATCGGCAACCGCGCGGCGGGCGACCGTCTGGCGGCGACGCTCGACGACGAAGGCCTCGTCATCGCTGCGGCACTGACGCTGCTGGGTCCGTTCACCCCCATGCTGTTCATGGGTGAGGAGTTCGCCGCGACGACACCGTGGCAGTTCTTCACGTCGCACCCGGAGCCCGAGCTCGGCAAGGCGACGGCCGAGGGCCGCATCCGCGAGTTCGCGGAGCACGGCTGGGACGAGTCGGCCGTGCCGGACCCGCAGGATCCGACGACGTTCACGAACTCGAAGCTCGACTGGGCCGACGTCAGTTCCGAGCGGGGGGCGGCGATCCTGCGTGCCTACCGGGTGCTCGTCGCCCTGCGCCGGACCGACCAGGCCTTCGTCGACCACCGGTACGAGGCGAACGCCGTGCGGTTCAGCGAGGACCGCCCGTGGCTGGTGCTCACGCGTGGGCTGCTCGGACCGGACGTGGCACCCGTGCACGTCGTGGTGAACTTCCTCGACGACGCAGCCGAGGTGCCGGTCCCCGGTGCCACCGGCGAAGAGCTCTACCGGTTCGGAGCGGCCGAGGTCGCGACGGACTGCGTGCGGTTCCGCGGCCGGGGTGTGGTGGTGCTGCGCTAGTCGCTGCACTGTCACCGAACCGAGACTCGGGGTGGGCGACGGTCTTCGTGCTGCACAGCACGAGTCCTGTCGCCCACCCCGAGTCTCGTCGAACGGTGGGCCAGCGGGTCAGGCCGCGTGGTCGGCCACGGCGTGCGCGTTCGTGCGCACGGACGGCAGCTTCCGGTGGTCCTTGACCAGGGAACGGGTCTCGCGGATGCGGCGGTCGATGCCCCACTTCGTCACGAGGGCCAGGCTCTCGCGCACGATGTTGCCGCTCATCTTCGAGACGCCGAACTCCCGCTCGGTGAACGTGATCGGGGTCTCGACGACGCGCAGCCCGGCCTCGAGGGCACGCCAGCACAGGTCGACCTGGAAGCAGTAGCCCTTCGAGGCGACGCCGGCCAGGTCGATCCGCTCGAACGCCCGTGAGGTGAAGACCCGGAACCCGCCGGTGGCGTCGCGGACGGCGATGCCGAGGGCCAGGCGCGTGTAGAGGTTGCCGCCACGGGAGAGCAGTTCGCGGTACCAGGGCCAGTTCTCGACCTTGCCGCCCTTGATCCAACGGGACCCGAGCACGAGGTCGTTCGTGTCCGCGAGCTCGAGCATCCACGGCAGGTACTCGGGGTGGTGCGAGCCGTCGGCGTCCATCTCGACGAGCTTGGCGTAGCCGTGCTCGAGGCCCCAGGCGAACCCGGACAGGTACGCGCCGCCGAGACCGTCCTTCACCGTGCGGTGCATGACGTGCACGCGGTCGGTCTCACGGGCGATGGCGTCGGCGATGTCACCGGTGCCGTCCGGCGAGTTGTCGTCGACGACCAGCACGTGGACGTTCTCGTCGGTGGCGGCGAGCGTGCGCTCGACGATGGGACGGACGTTCTCCGCCTCGTCGTAGGTCGGGATGATGACCAGGGTCTCGCTCATGGTGCTCCTCGTGCTCCACATCGAATGTATCGGTCGGTGTTTGGGTCAGTCCGACGAGAGGTCTGCGAACACGATCAGATTGTCCGTGTAGTGCCCGGTGGCGGTGTCGAACACGCCGTCGCAGGTGATCAGTCGGAGCTGGGGGGTCGGGGTGGTGCCGTAGACGTCGCTCGTCGGGAACGCCGACTTGGCGGCGCGTTCCGAGCGGTCGACGGTGAAGGTGCGGGTGCTGCCGTCGGACATCGCGACGTGGATCTCGTCGCCGGCGACCAGTTCGTCGAGCCGGAAGAACACGGCGGCGCTCGTCGGGCTGTCGACGTGGCCGGCGATGACTGCCGGGCCGACCTCACCGGGGACGATGCCGTCGCTGAACCACCCGGCGCTGTCCCAGTCGACGGGCGGGTCGAGTTCGCCGGCCGTGCCGCGGTGCAGGTCCTCGAGGTTCGACTGCACGCCGATCGCGGGGATCGAGACGCTGACGGGGGTCGCCGCGGATCGGGCAGCGGGTACGGCCGGGTCCTGGAACCCCTCGATGCCCGACCCTGCAGAAGCAGAAGCAGAAGCCGAACTCGACGGCGCCGAACCGGCCCGCCCGTCCGACCCGTCACTGCCGACGGTCGACGCGAGCGCCACACCGGTGACGCCGCCGCCCACGACGACCGCGGCGAGCACGGCCCCGATCAGCACGCCACGACGTCGGAACACCGAGCCACGCCCGGCGGACCGTCGGCCGGTCACGATGCCCCTCCAGCCGTCGTCGCGCAGCCGCCGAGCACGTCCGAGGTGAGCATGGTCGAACCGAGGGCGGCCCAGGCGTCCCCGTAGTAGGTCGGCGTGGTGGCAGCCGTCCGGTCGGCCCGCTCGAGGTCGTCGGCAGCCGCACCGGAGGAACCGGCCGCGTACTCGGCGGCGGCCCGGGCGGTGTACGCCAGGGCGTTCGTGTCCCCGGTCACGGCGGTGCCGCCCAGGTCGAGCTGCGCCGCGAGCTGCGTCGTCCGACGCAGGGTCGGGACGAGCGAGCCAGCCAGGGCGCGGTCGTCGGCGGAGCAGGCCTCGGCGTAGCGGACGGGCGTCCGCATCGCGTCGTAGCCGTACAGCACGCGCTGGTCCCCACCGGTGGCGGGCATCGGGTCGACGGTGCCGTCGGCGTGCACCTGCGACCAGTCGCTCGGCAGCTGCGACTCGTCGAGCACTGCCGCGGTCGCCGCGCGGGACCCACGGTTCAGCGCGGTCCAGCGGTCGTCGCCCGTGGCCTTCGCCAGCACCGCGAAGGCTGCCGGGGACGCGTACGAGGCGTTGTACCGGTACGGCTCGGAGTCCGCCCACGGCCCGGGCAGCAGGATCGTGCCGAGCTCCGTGGTCGCGGTCTCGTGTTCCAGGATCGCCGAGGCGATGCGCTTGCCGGCTGTCGTGTACCGGTCCTCGCCCCACGCGTCGCCGGCGAGCACCAGGGCCCGCGCGGCGTCGAGGTCGGCGTCACTGGCCGGCTGCTCGTCGGCGACACCGTCGTCGGGCGTCCAACGCCAGGCGAGCAGGTCGTCGTCGGTCAGCATGTGCGTCTTCGTCCACTTCCAGATGTCGTCGAACCGGTCGCGGTCGCCGTTCGCGAAGGCGATGAGCAGCCCGTAGGCCTGTCCCTCGCTGACGGTGTCGTCGCCCTGGTCGGTGCGGACGACGCGGCCGTCCTGCACGTACCGGTCGAGGAACTCCGTGCGGAGCTCCTTCGGGGAGCGTGCCGCGTCGGGCGCGCTGGTCGAGGTCGGGGTGGCGGCCGAGCCGCTCGAGGCCTCGGTGTCCTGCCCCCACGGGCGAACCGCGATGAGCGCGACGCCGACGGCGACGACCACCGCCGCTGCGGCGGTGACGGGTATCCAGGTCCTGCGGGTCATGCTGGCCTGCCTTTCCGTGGATGGTGACGATGGATCTGGACGGGAGGCCCGGATCACGTGAGCGTGTCGGCGCACGTGATCCGTGCCTCCCGGCCAGGGCGTCAGCGGTACAGCGAGCGGAGCGCTGCGATGGCCGTGTGGACGGCCTCCGTCATCGGACGGTCGGCGGCTGCGCCGCCGCCACCCGTCTGCACGCCGCCGGTCGGCGTCGCGGCGGTGGCTGCGGCGTCCGTGACCGGCACGACCGTCAGGTCGCCCTTGCTGTCGTCGAGGACGAACAGGGTGGAGACCGTGTTGCCCGCGAGGTCGACACTGGCGGTGCCCTGCTGGCCGCTGCCGGAGACGTCGAGCGTCCACTTGCCGGAGTCGACGGTGGCGTACTTGGTGGCGGTACCGAACTTCGCGCCCTCGGCGATGGCGGTGCCCTCGGAGGTGCTCACGTCGACCTGCTTCGCCGTGGTGGCGGCCTGGACCAGCCGGAGCTTCGCCTTGCCGTCGCCGGGCTGCTGCAGGTCGTCGGTGAACGCCGTCGTCTTGAGGTCGGTGTTCTTGCCGTACGCGACGACCGTGCTCGCGTCGCCCTTGTCGACCTTGACGTCGGTGGAGATCACGGGCGTGGAGTCCGGGGCGTCCGAGGCCCGCATCGACAGCACGTAGGTGCCGACCGGGAGCTCCTGGTACTTGCTGACCTGGCCGTACGTGACGTCGTCGAGCTCGAAGATCGTCTTGCCGCCGGACAGGCTGGACAGCTCGACGTCGACGCCCTTGGTGTCGGGCGAGAGGTGGCCGACACGGAGCCAGCCCTCGTCGGCGGTGGCGGCGGAGGCGGTCTGGGGTGCTGCGAGTCCGACGGTCGCGGCGACGAGGGTCGCTGCGAGTGCGCCGACGACGACGGTGCGGCGTCGCTGGGTGTGTGCGGTCATGGTCGTGCTCCTTCGGGTCGTGGTGCTGGTCGAGTGGTCTGCGGTGGTGCTGCGGGCCTTGCTGGGGCCGTGGATGCGAGCGTCCCCGCGAGCCGCCCCGCGAGCGGGCGAAATGCCGGGGTCGGCATCCGGAGCACCCGGGTGTTTCGCCCGCTCGGCGATCCGGGCGGCGGACGGGGCGGCGGCGGGGCGGCGGGTCACGAGGCGCTCGTCGCGGTCGTGGTCGGGTCCGCCGGGGTGTAGGTGACGGTGAGGCGTTCGCCCTCACGCTCGACCGACGCCGGCCGGAACGAATCGGGCATCGCCTCGAGGGTGGCGGCCACGCGCTCCGCCGAGGCAGCGTCGCTCGTGTGCAGGACGGCGGTGCGGAACGGCTGGCCGGTCTCGCCCGTGAGCGGGGTGAACCGGTCGACGCGGACGTCCTGGTCGGCGAGCACCTGGCCGAGCGCGATCATCGCTCGCGAGTCGACCTGACCCGCACGGAACTGCGACTTCGTGCCGTCGTCGGCCCGGAGCGCCGGGTTCGACGCCAGCTCGGTGCCCATGGTCTTCCGCAGGTCGCTGGCCCGGGTGATCGCGGTCTGTGCGGCCGTCGATCCCTCGGCGTGGATGCGTCGGACCTCGACCTGCTGGTCACCGGACCCGAAGGTCGCGACGGCCGTCGAGTTCTCGATCGCCTGGCGGATGTCGGACGACGAGTTGCCGCCGGTCCGCATGGAGTCCGTCGTGATGACGTAGTCCGAGTCCTTCCACCCGTTGGGCGACTGGCGCTCCACGGCTCCGTCGGTGTCGAGCTTGTAGTACCAGACCACGTTGTTCCGGGCGAAGCCGTCCTCGACGAGGTCGACCCACATGGCGTCGTCCACCAGCAGTCGGGAGGACTTCGAGACGTTGTCCCCGACCCACTGCTCGGCCTGCTGCATCGGCAGGTCGAGGTTGCCCAGGACGAAGCCGCGCAGCTGTGTTCCCCAGAGCGGCACCGCCACGACGAGTGCGACAGCGGTCGTGACGGCCCAGGTGATGCCGAGACCACGACGGGTCCCGGCGCCGAGGCGGGTTCGGGTGCGGACCCGACCGGCGATCGCCAGGACGGCACGCTCGGCCGTGTAGGCGACCAGCAGGGCGGCGAAGGGGATGAGCATGATGACGTACGGCACCGGCAGGTACCCGTTCGGGCGGAACATCATCGCGAGCAGGAAGACGAGCATCGCGGCGATCGGACGGACCCGTCGCATGAAGAGCCCGACGACCGCGGCGGCCGAGCCGAGCACGATGAACACCGGGTCGAGCGCCCACCACTGCGACGCGGCGGCGTTGGCCAGGCTGCCCGGGTCGAACAGCGAACCCGATGCCGAGCGCGAGCCGAGCTGGTAGGTGATGCCCTCGAACAGGCTGACCCGACCACTGCTCGGCAGCAGCTCGCCCTTGACCGCGGCGAGCAGCAGGTACCCGCCGCCGATGATGACGAGGACGGCGCCGGCGACGCTCAGCGTGTACCGGCGGGTGCTCTTGTCGGCGCGACGGATCGCCATCCAGATGAGGAACGGCAGGGCGAGCAGGTACGTCTCCTTGGAGAGCACCGCGATGCCGAGGCATGCAGCGGCGCCGGCGAACCCGGCGAGTTGCTGGCGACGGCTCAGGACGAGGACGAACGCGGCGAGCAGCCACGGCGTCGCGACGTTGTCGATGTAGACCGTGCGGTGGTACTGCAGGGCGAGCGGCGACAGCGCGAAGACGAGTCCGGCTGCGGCAGCGGTGATCCGGCCGGCACCGAGGCGGCGGGCCAGGACGAACAGCAGGATGCTCGAGACGGCGGAGAAGAAGACCATCGCCTCGCGGCCGGCCTCGACGGCGAACGGGTAGCGCGCGAACGCCCCGGTCAGACCGGTGTAGCCGGCGATCTGGATCCAGCCGAGTGGCGGGTGGTCGTACCAGTACGTGTAGTGCGTGATCTCGCCGAGGTGCATGATCGCCCAGGCCTGCGCCGTGTACGTTCCCTCGTCGTCGATCCGCTGCGGGGTGCCGGACATGTTCCACGCCTGCACGATGACGGTGACGGCGACGACGGGCAGCAGCCACGTCAGGCTCGCGGCGTGCCGGCGGAACCAGGCGCCGATGCCGGTGTGGTTCCCCGCGACGGCACCGCGGATCGGGATGCCGGTGGTGTTGGTGATGCTGGCGGTCATCGGGTCCCTCCTGTGGTCGTGCCGGCGAGCTCACGCTCGGAAGACGAAGACGAAGACGAAGACGTCGCGCCCGCGGACCCGGACCCGGACCCGGACCCGGATCCGGTCAACTCCGACGCGAAACCGACGACCTCGGCGGGCTGCTCGGCGTTCCGGTGCTGGCCCGTGTGCTCCGTCTTCTCCCAGCCGTTCTGCCCCTTGGCGTGGCGGACGACGGCTCGGACGGCTGCTGCGGCGAGGAAGATCTGGTACGGCACGAGACCGAGCACGAGCTTCACGTAGTCGCGGAACCGGACCTTCTCCTTGTAGATGCGACCGAACTCGTTGAGGCCGACGACCTCGACGGCCAGCAGCATGAGCGTCGGTGCCACCGGGATGAACGACACCAGGGCGATCGCCGTCGGCACCTTGACGAACAGGATCATCAGGACGCTGAGCGGGATGAGCAGACCGGTGGCCGCCTGGATGAACGGCATGGTCAGCATGTACCGGGCGAAGAATCGCTGACGGAACGACGGGAGCTTCTTCCACTCCCCCCTGCCGAGCACCTGCAGGAAGCCCTGGTTCCAGCGCGTCCGCTGCTTGAGCAGCGAGGCGAAGGTCGGCGGGGTCTCCTCGCGGGTGACGGCCTCGGGGCTGTACGCCACGACGACCTTCGCGCCGTCGGCGGACAGCCGGACGCCGAGCTCGCAGTCTTCGGCGAGGCAGTGCGCGTCCCAGCCGTTCGACCAGTCGAGGCGTTCCTTCGTCACGAAGACGGTGTTGCCGCCGAGCGGGATGAACTTCGAGCCGGCGTGGAAGTGCAGGCGCGAGCGGAACCAGAAGTAGTACTCCAGGACGTTCCGCAGCGACCACCAGCTGGACTTGAAGTTCATCAGCTGCACGCCGCCCTGCACGACGTCGGCGCCGGTCTCCTGGAACCGCGAGTCCACCAGGGTGAGCAGGTGCGGGTAGACCTCGTCCTCGGCGTCGAACACGCCGACGACGTCACCGGTCGCGTACTGCAGCGCCAGGTTCATCGCCTTCGGCTTGTTCTTCGGCAGGGTGTCGTCGACGACCACCCGGATCAGCTCGGGGTGGCGGGCTGCGGCGGCGCGCACGACGGCGTCCGTCTCCGGGTCGTCCTCGCCGACGATCGCGATGATCTCGAAGTTGGGGTGGTCCTGCTTCGCGAGCATGTCGAGCGTCTGGCCCATGACCTCCTGCTCGTGCCGCCCGGGCACCAGCAGGGTGAAGCGGTGCGCGGCCGGGCGCGGGGTCTGGCTGAAGCTCGTCGACTTCAGCGCGTCCCGCGAGCGCCATGCGTGCAGCATCCACCACAGCGTGGTGAGCGCGACGATCGTGAGCAGCACGGAGATCGCGATGAGCGCGGAGTAGCCGATCCACTCGCCCAGCGACCACGCGGCCTGCTGGGCGGCACCGGAGCCTCCGGTCGGGACGTCGGTGGTCCCTCGGTTCGGGACGCTCGACGGAGCGGTCCCCTCGTTCGGCTGGAGCAGCGGCCCTGCGGCCGTTAGCAGCGTGGCGGAGATGGTCATGCGGCGAGCCCCTTCGTGCGACGAGCATCGGTGGAACGGAAGACGAGGGCCTTGTACGCGGCGAACCGGAAGGCGGTTCCGAGCACGAGGCCGACGCCGTTGCCGGCGACGTTGTCGGCGAAGGTCGAGGTGAACCCGAGGACGTAGTGCGAGACGAACAGGCAGGCCGCGGCGATGCCGAGCCCGATCAGGTTCGTGGCAGCGAAGAGCAGCCCCTCGCGCACGGTCTCGCGGCGGCCGGTCTGGCGCTCGGCGCGGAACGTGATGAAGCGGTTGCCGATCCACGCCACGGCGGTCGCCACGACGGCCGACACGATCTTCGCGGCGATGGGACCGTCGGGCATGACGGTGGCGCGCAGCAGGTTGTAGATGCCCAGGTCGATGACGAAGCAGACGGCACCGATCGTGCCGAACGACGCGAGTTGCCTCGCGGTGGCGAGCAGGCGCGAGACCGTGCCGGGTCGCACGGTCGGCACCGTACCGGTGTCGGGTGACACCAGAACGGGGGTATCAGTTCGGGTCATGCCCCCGATTCGGGGGTAACGCGACTGCGGTTTGGGTGGGGTACGGGCTTACCCAGGTGTCTGCCAGTTCCACGACACGTGCCGTTCATCCGGGGTACGGACGGCCGATCTGTGCAGACCGGACCGGTCTGTGCAGGCCAACAGGGCTGTGCGGCCGACCGAAAAGCGGACGGGAGGCCCGTGGCGGCGTCGCCACGGGCCTCCCGTCCGATGGTGGGTCGCGTCTCAGGCGGGACGCTGCGCCGGGGACACGGTCTTGGCCGCGTCGCGCTCCGGGAGGTCACCCAGCGCCTCGTCGATGGCGGCGAGCGCGTCGGCATCGAGCGTGACGCCCGCTGCCTTCACGTTGTCCGTGACCTGCTCCGGACGCGAGGCACCGACGATCGCGCTGGCGACGTTGTCGTTCTGCAGCGTCCACGCGATCGCGAGCTGCGCGAGGGTGAGGCCGGCCTGGTCGGCGACGGGCTGCAGGCGCTGCACGGCCTCGAGGACCTCGTCGCGCATGAACCGCTTGATCATGTCGGCGCCGCCCTTCTCGTCCGTGGCGCGTGAGCCCTCGGGCAGCGGCTGACCCGGCTTGTACTTGCCGGTCAGCACGCCCTGCGCGATGGGCGACCAGACGATCTGCGACAGGCCGAGCTGCTTCGAGGCGGGGACGACCTCGCCCTCGATGACCCGCCACAGCATCGAGTACTGCGGCTGGTTCGAGATGAGCTGGAAGCCGAGCTCCTTCGCCAGCGCGGCGCCGGCGCGGATCTGCTCGGCGTTCCACTCGCTGACGCCGATGTAGAGCGCCTTGCCCTGGCGGACGACGTCCGCGAAGGCCTGCATGGTCTCTTCGAGGGGGGTCTCGTGGTCGTAGCGGTGCGCCTGGTAGAGGTCGACGTAGTCGGTCTGCAGGCGGGTCAGCGAGCCGTTGATCGACTCGAGGATGTGCTTCCTGCTCAAGCCCGTGTCGTTGTGCCCCTTCGGGCCGGTGGGCCAGTAGACCTTCGTGAAGACCTCGAGCCCCGCACGCCGCTCGCCCTTGAGTGCTTCGCCGAGGACGGTCTCGGCGGCGGTGTTGGCGTACGTGTCCGCGGTGTCGAACGTGGTGATGCCGGCGTCGAGCGCTGCCCGCACGCACTGGGAGGCGACGTCGTTCTCGACCTGCGAGCCGTGCGTCAGCCAGTTGCCGTAGGTGATCTCGGAGATCTTGAGTCCGGAGTTGCCCAGGTACCTGAATTCCATGGTCCCGACGCTACTGGAGCCCGCCGACACGTGAGGGGCCCCGCGAGTGCCTGCCGCCCGCCGCGGGGTGGGGCGGGGGTGGGTGGGGCGTGCGGTGCGGTCGGCCGCCGCGAGCGCCGGTCCCGCGAGGGTGGATCCCGTCCCGCGAGCGGGCGAAATGCCGGCGTGCCCGACGGCGACACCCTGGCAATACGACCGTTCGCGCCGTCGACGATGTCGCGACCGCGGGAGCCTCGCCGCGATGGGCGGGCTGACGCCGTCGCCGCGGTCCCGACCGCTGCGCTGACCGACCGGCCGGGCGGGCAGCGCTGCGGTCCGCGCCGGCGGGCGCCCCCGCGAGCGGGCGAAATGCCGCGGTCGCCACGCAGCCGGACCCCGGTGTTTCGCCCGCTCGACCGCGGCGCGATTCCTCCACAGGGGCGCCAGGATCGCGGGCCGTCCACACTGGAGGCACGACTCGCCACCGTCGCGCCCGCTCGGCTCCACGATGTGGAGATGACCGCCAGACGCCGACTCCCGTTGGCGCTGCGGGACGCCTCGTTCCGCGTCCGTGACGCACTGCATCGAGGGGTGTCCCGCGGCCGCCTCGAGGCACGTGACCTCGTCCGCCCGTTCCACGGCACCCGATCCGCGGTTCCGCCGCGAACCGTTGACGAACGCGCCCGCGCGCTGGCTCCCCGGCTGCGCCCCGACCAGGTGTTCAGCCACGTCACGGCCGCCGCGATCCTCGGCATCCCGCTCCCCCGCCGGCTCGAGGGCTCGCCGCGGCTCCACGTCACGACGATCGGGGTCGATCAGGCGCTTCGCGTCCGCGGCGCCGTCGGACACCGCGCCCACCTCGGCAGGGTCCGTGCGACCACCAGCCGAGGTGTGCGTCTGACGACGCCAGCGGACACGTTCGTCGCGCTGAGCACGATGTTGACGCTCGACGAACTGATCATCGCGGGTGACGCCCTCGTCGGGTGGCTCGGATGGGCGACCCTCGACGAGCTGATCCTGGCAGTCGGCCGGCGGCGCGGGCTCCGGGGCGTCGTGAAGCTGCGCCACGCTCTCGCCGAGATCAGGCCGGGTTCTCGTTCCCCGGGTGAGACCAGGGCACGGCTGACCCTCGTCCGCCAGGGACTCCCGGAACCCGCCCTGAACCACGACGTGATCGTGGACGGCAGGTGGATCGCGTGCGTGGACCTCGCCTACCCCGCAGCACGGGTGGCGATCGAGTACGAGAGCGATCTCCACCGCACCGACCCGGCCACCTTCCGGAAGGACCTCA
Organism: Curtobacterium sp. NPDC089991; assembly: GCF_044748425.1. NCBI lineage: Bacteria > Bacillati > Actinomycetota > Actinomycetes > Micrococcales > Microbacteriaceae > Curtobacterium > Curtobacterium sp. NPDC089991. The sequence continues at coordinate 342,859 of NZ_JBIVGB010000003.1, read as the reverse complement.
CCCGCGGTGAGCACTTGAAGGACGTGGACTGGTGGTTGGTCCGGGCCACGGCGGACGACGTCGGCCGAGGTGTCGATCGATTCGTACAGCGTGTGAGACGCCTCCTGCAGGCCGGGCTCAGCGCACCGCACGACCACCGCTTCGCGACGCTTCGGTGAACAATGGTTGACGCTTCAACCAAAAGGGTGCACACTGGCGTAGTATCAGGTTGATGCAGGCGCATGGATCGCGTCGCACCACAGACTCTCGTTCGGAAGAAGGACCACCATGACGCTCACCGCCACGACCATCCCCGGCTACCAGACCGGCACCTGGAAGATCGACCCCACCCACTCCGAGGTCACCTTCTCGGTCCGCCACCTCGCCATCAGCAAGGTCAAGGGCAAGTTCGAGACGTTCGACGCCACCGTCGTCACCGCCGAGAACCCCCTCGAGTCGACCGTCGAGGCGAACATCGACGTCGCGTCGATCAACACCGGCCAGGAGCAGCGCGACCAGCACCTGAAGACGAGCGACTTCTTCCTCACCGAGGAGCACCCGCAGCTCACCTTCCGCTCGACGAGCATCGAGGCCAAGGGCGACGACCTGCACATCGCTGGCGACCTGACCCTGCGCGGCGTCACCAAGCCCGTCGTCCTCAAGGCCGAGCTCGGTGGCTTCACGACCGACGGCTACGGCCAGGTCAAGTTCGGCGCCGAGGCGACCACGAAGATCGACCGCACCGAGTTCGGCGTGAACTGGAACGCAGCGCTCGAGGCCGGTGGCTTCACCCTCGGCAACGACGTGACGATCAACCTCGACGTCCAGTTCGTGCTCCAGGCGGCCTGAGTCCCTTCGGACTCGCTGCCTGACTGAGGGCACCGAACAGCACCACCCGAACCCGAGACACGCGCCCCGGCTCCCCACGGAGCCGGGGCGTTCGTCGTCCCCGCGGCGCTTCGGGGGTGCGTCCGTGCCCGCAGCCCGCCGCCCGCTGCGACGCGCGCGGGTGCTCCATCGCGAGCGCAACCGGGCGAACGGGCGAAATGCCGGCCTCATCTCGAACTCGACCCCGGCATTCCGCCCGCTCGCTCAGGGACCACGCGCTGGCACGCCCCTCCGGTGTCAGCGGGTGCAGTGCGCACCGACCCCGCGCCGGCGTGAACGGGCGGAAACGTCCGGTGGGTACGCGCACGACCGCGGCATTTCGCCCGCTCGGCCGGGCTCCTCGGCGTAGCGTTGGGCAGCGGACAGGGGCACGCCCGCACGCGCGGGAATCCGCACACCGGCCCCCGAGTTACAACGACACACGCACGACACGCACCACCCGCACCACCCGCACGAAGCACCGCACGCCAGCCCGACGAACAGGAGCACCACCATGGCCACCGACTGGATCGCGATGCAGGCCCTCGCGGCAGCCGAGTTCGGCCGCCGCGTCGCCGCCGTGACGGACTGGGACGCCGCCACCCCCGACTCCGAGTGGACCACCCGCGACCTCGTGACCCACGTGGTCGACGAGCAGCGCTGGATCCCGAAGCTCCTCACCGGGTGTGACTACGCCCAGGCCGAGGCGGACCTCGAGTCCATCGGCGACGACCTCGTGTCCGAGTGGCAGCGCTTCGCGACCGCGGCGACCGATGCCTGGCGGAACGCCCCGCAGGACACCCCCGTCCACCTCAGCACCGACGTCGTGCCAGCTGGCCAGTACCTCACCGAGCAGACCAGCGACATCACCATCCACACGTGGGACCTGGCGCGGGCGACCGGCACGGACGAGTCCCTGCCGGACGAGCTCGTGCAGGCGGTGTGGGAGTACTTCGAACCGCAGATCGAGGACCTCGCGGCCACCGGCTTGTACGCCGCCCCGGTCGACGTCGACCAGGACGCCCCACTCCAGGTCCGCCTGCTCGCCGTCACAGGCCGCGATGCCAAGGTGAGCGCATGACCAACGCAGCACCGAGCAACGCCGCACCAGGCAACGCGGCCCCGAGCAACGCAGCACCGAGCAACGCAGCACCGAGCAACGCAGCAACGACGAACACCACCCGCCTCGGCGCCTCCGGCCTCGAGATCAGCACCGTGGTCCTCGGCATGATGTCCTACGGCGCCCCCGACCGTGGCTCGCACGCGTGGAGCGTCGGCATCGACGAGGCCCGCCCCTTCGTCCGTCGCGCGTTCGACGCCGGCATCACCACCTTCGACACGGCGAACGTGTACTCCGACGGCTCCAGCGAGGAGATCACCGGCACGCTCCTCAAGGAACTCGCTCCGCGTGAGGACGTCCAGGTCCTCACCAAGGTCTTCAACCGGATGCGGCCCGGTCGGAACGGCGCCGGGCTCTCCCGCGCAGCGATCATGCACGAGATCGACGCCTCGCTGACCCGTCTCGGCACCGACTACGTCGACCTGTACCAGATCCACCGCTTCGACCCGGTGACCCCGATCGAGGAGACGATGGAGGCCCTGCACGACGTCGTCAAGGCCGGCAAGGCCCGCTACCTCGGCGCGAGCAGCATGTGGACGTGGCAGTTCGCGCAGATGCAGCACGTCGCCGACCTGCACGGTTGGACCCGCTTCGTCAGCATGCAGGACCAGTACAACCTGCTCGAACGCGAGGAAGAACGCGAGATGCACCCCTTCGCGCACGCGACGGGCGTCGGCGTGATCCCGTGGAGCCCCCTCGCCCGCGGCAAGGTCACCCGGCCGTGGGACGCCGACGGCTCCGGGTCGCGCGCGAGCACCGACGAGTTCGGCAAGACGCTCTACCGCCAGGACGAGGACGCGAACCGCGCGATCGTGGGAGCCGTCGAGTCGATCGCGAGCGACCGCGGCGTGAGCATGGCGCAGATCGCCCTCGCCTGGGTCGCGGGCAAGCCCGCGGTGAGCGCGCCGATCGTCGGTGCGACGAAGGAGCACCACATCGACGACGCGGTCGCGGCCGCCGCGATCACGCTGACCGACGACGAGGTGACGCGACTCGAGTCCGCGTACACGCCCCGGGTGCCGTCCGGTTTCTGACGCCCCCACGAGCGGACGGGAGGCGCGGCGCCAGCTGGCCACGGGCCTCCCGTCTGTCTCCGGTCACGTCCACGACACGTGACACGCGGACGTTTCAGGCAACGGCGCCGCGCTCGCGCTCGAGGCGCGCGATGCGCACGAGCGCAGCGCGCTCGGTGCCCGTCTGGTTGCCGAGCACCCCACCGATCCCGTCGAGCACGAGTCCGGTCGCCCGGCCGACGGGCAGTTCGACGGGTCCGATCGCGGGCGCCCGCAGGCCGAGCATCGAGCGGTGGCGGGGGTCGAGCGTCGAGACGGCGCCCTGGAACAGCGCCTGGTAGCCGGGCCGCAGCATCAGCGCGAGCGGTGGGTTCTTGATGAACTTGACGACGTCGCGGGTGCGGGCCGTGACGGCCAGTTCGCCGCGGTCGAGGTACCCGTCCATCTGGGCGCGGAGCTCGGCCTCGGACTCCGGGGCGTCCTCGACGCGCATGAGCCGGCCGGCGGTCGCCCACTCGCGGACGTAGGCGTCGGCGCCGCCGGGGATCGGGCCACCCCAGCGCTGCGCGGCCCGGAGGAACGCGTCGGTGAAGGCGAGGTGCACCCAGCGGGCCAGGTCGGGGTCGTTCGCCGCGTAGTCGCGTGCGACGCCGTGGCCGTCGACGTACTGGCCGCGAACGCGCTCGTGCAGGCGCAGCACCCACTCGCTCGCTCCGCGGGCGGTCGCGGTGTCGCCGTGCGAGACCGTGTAGATCCACCGGATGGTGCCGGCGAGTCGGCCGAACGGGTCCTCGCGGTAGCGGGAGTGGTCGGCGACGCCGGCGAGGGCTCCCGGGTGCAGGGCCTGCACGAGGAGTGCGCGGACCCCGGCGACGATCGTCTGCTTGCCGCCGTGCACCGCCCACGTCGCGGAACCGGGGCCGAAGAAGCCGGCGTCGGTGCCGTCCTCGAGTTCGTCGATCCACTCCGGCTTGCTCGTCGCCCCACCGGTGAACGTGTCGTTGAGGCGGGAGCGGAAGGCATCGGAGACGGAGGGCATGGCGTCATCGTCCGTCCGTCCCCTGGGAGCGCGCTCGGCTTCGTGCACCCCGATGGCGCCCGATGCCGGCCGATGCTTCCCAGCGGGCGCCGGGGTGGCCCGCTAGGTTGGGACGCGTGAGCATCGACACGCCTCGTCCCTGGCTTGCCTCGTACGCCCCGGGGGTCCCGCACGACATCGAGGAACAGCACGGTTCCCTGATCGACCTGGTCGAGGAGTCGGCGCGACGGTTCCCGGGCAGGGTCGCGCTCGAGTTCTTCAAGCGGACGACCAGCTACGCCGACCTGCAGGAGCAGATCCTCCGCGCGGCGAACGGCCTGCGCAAACTCGGCGTCGCTGCCGGCGACCGGGTGGCGATCGTGCTGCCGAACTGCCCGCAGCACATCGTGGCGTTCTACGCGGTCCTGCGCCTCGGCGCGATCGTGGTCGAGCACAACCCGCTGTACACGCCGCGCGAGCTCCGCCACCAGTTCGAGGACCACGGCGCCAAGGTCGCGATCGCCTGGGACAAGTCCGTCGCGACGCTGCAGGACTTCCCTGCCGACGTGAAGCTCGACGCGATCGTGTCGGTCGACCTGACCCGCGCGATGCCCCGCAGCACCCGGCTCGCCCTGGCCCTGCCGGTGGCGAAGGCCCGCGAGTCCCGCGCGAAGCTCACCACCGCGGTGCGCGGCACGACGAAGTGGGACGACCTGGTCCACACCCGCAAGCTGTCGAAGCGGCACCCGCGCCCGTCGACGGACGACATCGCCCTGATCCAGTACACCTCGGGCACCACCGGCACGCCGAAGGGCGCGGTCCTCACGCACCGGAACCTGCTGGCCAACGCCGCGCAGGCTCGCGCCTGGGTGCCGCAGATCCGTCGGGGCGACAACGTCGTGTACGCGGTGCTGCCGATGTTCCACGCCTACGGCCTCACGCTGTGCCTGACCTTCGCGATGAGCATGGCCTCGCGGCTCGTGCTGTTCCCGACGTTCGACCCGGCGCTCGTGCTCACCGCGATCAAGAAGCACCCGCCGACGTTCCTGCCCGCCGTCCCGCCGATCTACGCCCGACTGCAGCACGCCGCCGACTCGGCGAAGGTCTCGCTCGAGGGCATCGAGATCGGCATCTCGGGCGCCATGCCGCTGTCGCAGGACATCGTCGAGCCGTGGGAAGCCCGGACCGGCGGGTACCTGGTCGAGGGCTACGGGCTGTCCGAGTGCTCCCCCGTGCTGATGGCGAACCCGGTGTCCCCGGAACGTCGCCTCGGCTCCATCGGTCTGCCGTTGTCCTCCACCGAGGCCCGCGTGGTCGACCCCGACAACAGCACGAAGGTGCTCGGCGTCGACGAGCCCGGTGAACTGCAGGTCCGCGGGCCGCAGGTGTTCCGCGGCTACTGGGGCAAGGCCGAGGCCACGGACGAGGTCTTCACCCCCGACGGCTGGTTCCGCACCGGCGACATCGTCGCGATCGGCGCCGACGGCTACGTCCGGATCGTCGACCGTCTGAAGGAGCTCATCATCACGGGCGGCTTCAACGTGTCGCCGTCCGAGGTCGAGGACGCACTGCTCAAGCACCCGAGCGTCAAGGAGGTCGCGGTCGTCGGCATCACGCAGGGCGGCAACGAGCAGGTCGTCGCCGCCGTCGTGCCGAAGGACCCGTCCTCGTTCGACGCCGCGGCGCTGCGGGCGTGGGCGCGTGACCAGCTGGCGGCGTACAAGGTGCCGCGTCGGGTCGTCGTGGTCGAGGACCTGCCGCGCTCGATGATCGGCAAGGTGCTGCGGCGGAAGGTGCGGGACCAGATCCTCGCCGACGACTGACGCGCGTCAGCGTCCGCGGCGGCCGATGACGCGCGTCAGCGCAGGCGTCGCCCCGGCACCGCGAGCACGGCGAGCCCGGCCACCACGAGTGCGATGCCGAGCCATCCCGTCGCGCCGAGGTGCTCCCCGACGACGAGCACGGCGAGCACCGCTGCGACCACGGGCTCGAGCAACGACACCAGGGTCGCGACCGAGGCACCGACGGACCGCAACCCCACGGCGTACAGCGAGTGCCCGAGGACCGTCGGCACCAGGGCCAGGTACAGGAACACCGGCCAGTTGTCGCCCTCGCCGAGGTACGGTGCGCCGGCGAGGACCACCAGCACGACGAGCGGCACGGCAGCGATGCCGAACACGGCGCCGACGAGCCCACGGCCGTTCGGCAGCCCCGCCGCGACGGCTTCGACCCCGGGCCCGCCGGGCACCGACACTGCCCCGGCCGCCGCGTGCAGTCCCCGCGCCACCGCCCACGAGTACAGCGCGTAGGTGAGTCCGGCGAGCAGGGCACTGGCGATCCCGAGCGCGAGCGCACCACCACCGCCGTCGTGCTCCGACCGCGCCAGGGTCACGACGACCATGCCGGCCACGCTCACCAGCGTGGCGACGATCCACCTGCCGGTGACGGGCCTCCTGTCCGACACCCACTCCACGAGCCCGGCGAACACGGGTGACGACCCGATCGCGATCGTGGTGCCGAGGGCGACGCCCGCGTCGGCGAGGGCCGCGTAGAAGGCGACCGCGTAGACGACGAGCGCCCCTGCGCCGAGCAGCGCCCACCCTCGCGTGCGACGCTCGGCGACGGCGCGGAGCGTGCCACGTCCGGCGACGGCGGCGAGCACGAGTCCACCGATCCCGAAGGTGACCGCGCCGAAGACGAAGGCGGGGACGCCCGGGGCGAAGTGCGTCGCGGTGCCGGTGGTCCCCCAGACCGCGGCGGCGACGACCACCGCGGCGAGCCCACCGGCGGGCGTCGGGACCCGGCGCGCGCTGGCGGGACCCGTCACGAGACGTGGATGGACGGCCGGCGGTGGACGTCCGGTTCGGCTTCGCGCAGGACCTCGCGCGTGACGGGCGCGACGTCACCGGCACCGGTGAACACGAACCGCAGGGCGTTCCGGATCGGGCTGCCCTCGTTCCACTCGAAGTAGATGCTCGGGACGACCCCGGCGGTGTCGCGGATCGCGAGCAGGGTCGAGGCGATCGTGTTCGGCACGTTGCCGGACCGGACCCGGAGCACACGGTGTCCGTGCACGACGTGCCCCTCGACCAGCAGATCCTCTTCGAAGTCGGACGAGTCCGCGGGCAGCACCTCGAGGAACATCGTCGGGACGCGCGCCGGGATGCCGGAGTCGCGCCGTTCCTCGCGCCCCTTCGCCCGGTACGCCTCGGCGGTGCCGGCACCCGGCTCGTTCGCGATGATGCAGACCGCGCTGAACTGGTCGGCGTCGGCCTCGACGAACTGCCGGGCCGTGGCGTCCAGCTCGATCGACGACGCGCGGAGCTCGAACGACCGGCGCACCCGCGAGACGAGCGACACCACGACGATGGCGATGATGAAGATCGCCGCGATCCGGACGCCGTCGGGCCGCTCGATGACGTTCGCGACCGTCGTGTAGACGAACACGACCGAGATGACGCCGAACGCGATGGTGCGCTTCTTCTGCTGCCGGCGACGAGCCGACAGGGTGACCGCGACCGCGGCGCTCGTGATCAGGACGAGCACGCCGGTGGCGTAGGCCCCGCCCTGGGCGTCGACGTTCGCGCGGAACACGATCGTGATCAGGAAGGCGATGAGGGTGAAGATGATGACGAGCGGCCGGGTCGCCCGCGCCCACTGCGGCGCCATGCCGTAGCGGGGCAGGAACCGCGGCACCAGGTTGAGCAGGCCGGCCATCGCGCTCGCGCCGGCGAACCACAGGATGGCGACGGTCGAGAAGTCGTAGATCGAGCCGAACACCCCACCGAGGTACTGGTGCGCCAGGAAGGCCAGGGCCCGCCCGTTCGCACCGCCGCCCGGCTGGAACTCGTGCTGCGGGATGAGGAACGTCGTCGCGATCGACGAGGTGATCAGGAACGAGCTCATGATCACGGCCGCGACGGTCAGGAGCCGCTTGGTGCCGCGGATCCGACCCTCGGGCCGGGCACTCGTGTCGTCCGACGCGTCACCGCGCACCTGCGGCATCACCGCGACGCCGGTCTCGAACCCGGACAGGCCGAGCGCGAGCTTCGGGAACACGACGAGCGCGATGCCGACCATGACGAGGGGGTTGCTGTGCTGCGCGGTGAGCCCCGACCACCAGTCGCTGGCGACCATCGGGTGCTCGAAGACGTGCCAGAGCGCGACCACCACGACGACGGCGTTCAACGCGAGGAACACCGCGACGAGGCCGACCGCGATGCCGATCGCCTCCTTGAAGCCGCGGAGGAACACCACGCCGAGCAACAGCAGCAGCGCGAGGGTGAGCGGGACGGGGATCTCGGTGAACCAGTGTGGCGTGTACGGGTTCTCGGCGATGTGCGCCGTGGCGTCCGCCGCCGACAGCGTCATCGTGATCATGAAGTCGGTGACGGCGAACCCGAGCAGGACGAGCACCAGGAGCTTGCCGGCCCACCACGGCAGGAGCTTCTCGAGCATCATGATCGACCCGGCACCGCGGAAGCTGTCGCTCGCGACCCGGCGGTACACCGGCAGCGCGCCGAACAGCGTGACGAGCACGAGCACGATCGTGGCGATCGGCGACAGCAGACCGGCGGCGAGCGCCGCGATCGCCGGCTGGTACCCGAGGGTCGAGAAGTAGTCGACGCCGGTCAGGCACATGACCCGCCACCACGGGTGGGTCTTCTCGACCTCGACCTGGTGCGGACCCTGGTGGGATGCCCCTTGGTGGGCGCCCTGCAGCATCCAGCGACGCAGTCGGGCGCTGCGGTCGAGGGGTGGCTCCGTGGCGTCGCGCTGGGCGGCCCGCTCGGCGTCTGTCGCGGTCACGTGGACGATGCTAAGCCGTCCGGGTGACGCACGCGCGCACCCGGACGGCCCCTGTGGACAACCCGGTCCGGCTACCGCGGGGGCCGGGTGAACACCGCCACCAGCCCCGCCACCACCAGCAGGGCCCCGGCCGCCAGGCAGGCCGCCAGCAACAGGGTGGTCGGGTCGACCGAGAACACCGGGATCGCGCTCACGGCCATCGCGACCGCGAACACGAGCAGCACCACACCCCAGAAGATCGTGCCGAAGCGTGCACCACGGCGCGCCCGCGCGGGTTCCGGGGCCGGTACCGGCGCCGCAGGTGGGAACGTCTGGGTCGTCTCGTCGTCGTTCGTCATCGTCTCGTCCTTCACTCGTTGACGGTCAGCGCCCGGGGCACGTCGGCGGCGCCCCCGAGGATCCACAGGTGCACGGTCGTCGTCCCGCCCGCATCGGTACCGGCGGACCGTGCCGCCCGGTTCTCGACGGTGGTCGTGCCGAACAGCCCGCCGCTGCCGTCGTCGCCATCGTCGCCGTCGGTGTCGACGCCGTACCCGACGCCGCTCACCTCGACCCGGACCGGCACGTCGGTCGGCAGCAGCACCTCGGCCCCGCCGGCGCCGAGCCACAGGTTCACGTCACCACCGGCGTCGGTCTCGTCGAGCCCGCGCAGGTCGAGGGTCGGTCCGCCGACGAGCATCGCGTAGTTCCGTTCCGACCCGGCGGCGACGCTGTCGACCCGCCAGGTGGTCCCGCCGATCAGCGAGACCTGCGTGCCGGCGGGCAGCACCCCGGTGACGACCAGCGCGACGACGCCGATCGTCGAGAACAGGCCGAGGGCACCGTCGTCGCGTCCCCGGATCCCGGCGACGATGGTCGCGATCGCCAGCACGGCGACCGCCGCGGCGATGCCGAGCACCGCCACCGGCCAGGCCTCCGCCTGCGCCCAGACCGCGACGCCGGCCCCGGCGACGAGCGCCAGCCCGAGCGACACGGCGACGTACGCCGCGCTCGACCGTCGCTCGGCGCGGGTCGCGCGCCACGCGGCCGCCCGCTCCCGTTCGGCGCGCATCCGCTCGTCGTGTCGTCGCTGTCGGTCCTGCGGGGTACCGGGGGCGTTCCACTGCCAGGAGGCCCGGCCCGCGTCCGACGCCTCCCCCGCGTCCGCCGTCCACGCGGCTCCACCGGCCGGGCGCGGGTCGTCGGGGCTCGTCCAGAAGTCGCGCCGTGTCCCCGCTGCCGCGCCGGCGTCAGCGTCGGGCGCCGGCCCGTCGGTGCGACGACGCGCGACCACGACGGCCAGCCAGACGATCCCGCCGACGAGCGCGATGCTCCACGCCGTGCGCAGGGTCGCCTCGAGCCAGCCGGGCATCCCCCACGCCGAGGGCACGCCCTGCCACCAGATCCCCTGGACCGCGGGCACGAAGGTCAGCACCACGAAGACGCCGATCCCGATGAGCGCCGGGTCGAGCACGCCGCGGATCATCCGCTCGACGTGGATCCGTCCTGTGGTGTCCGGCAGCAGCGCCCACCCGACGGCGTACGCCAGGAAGACCGGACCGCCGAGCAGGGCGACGACGATCGCGACGCCGCGGACGACGAGCGGGTCGAGTCCGGTGCGTCGGGCCACGGCACCGCAGACGCCGGCGAGCCAGCGGTCGTCGGTGCGGGCGACGTCGAGTCCGCGGATCCAGTCGAAGAACCGGGCCGTCGAGTCGGCGGTGCCGGCAGCCGGGCCGGGAGCCGTGTCGTGCTGGTGATCGGTCATGGTCTCCAGCATCCCGGCCCGCGGTGGCGGACACCATCGGGGTTCCCCCTGACCGGTCCCTGATCCCTGCCCCGAACCCTGCTGGTGCGGGCGCCCGAGTGCCAGGATTGGCCCATGGCCACCGCTCGGATGACCCGCCCGACCCCCAGGGTCCTCGGCGGTGTCTGCAGCGGGTTCGCGACACACACCGGTCTGCCCCTGGGGGCAGTCCGCGCGGCGACGGCGGTCCTGGCCGTGTGCGGCGGGGCCGGGGTCCTGCTCTACGCATGGTTGTGGGCCACCACCCCGAGCGCGACGGAGTCCGCGACGACACCGCTCAAGGCCGTGCTCACGGCGCCCCGTCCGGACGGCGACGGCGACGCGACCGTGACCGTGAGCCGTCGAGCACCCGTCGTGGAGATCCTGCTCGGACTCGCACTGCTCGCCGCCGGGGGCGCGATCGTCGCCGTGCGCCTCGGCGCCCAGGTCCCGCTCGAGGTCGTCGTGCCCGGCGTCGTGGTCGTCACCGGTGCTGCCCTGGCCTGGCGGCAGTTCGACGCCCTGCGCACCGTCCGGGCCGCGGCGTCGTCGACCCTGGTCGTCCGGGCGCTCGGTGCACTGGTGCTCGTCGTGCTCGGCATCCTGTTGTTCTTCACCACGAGCGACCGGCCGAACGTGTGGACGGTGCTCAGCGCAGCGGTCGCCGTGCTGCTCGGCGTCGCCGTGGTCGTCGCGCCCTGGGTCGTGCGGCTCGTCCGGGACCTCGCCGACGAGCGCGCGGCACGGGTCCGCGACCTCGAGCGCGCCGAACTCGCCGCGCACCTGCACGACTCGGTGCTGCAGACGCTCGCGCTCATCCAGCAGAAGGCCGAGCCCGGCTCCGATGCCGCACGGCTCGCCCGGGCGCAGGAACGCGAACTGCGGTCGTGGTTGTTCGCCGAGCAGACCGAGCCGGCCCGTGACCTCGGCGCCGAACTGCGCGACGCCGCCGCCGACATCGAGGCCGAGTACCCGGTCCGCATCGACGTCATCGCGGTCGGCCCGTCGCGCACCGACCTGCCCGACGGTGTCGTCGCCGCTGCCCGCGAGGCGATGCTCAACGCCGCCCGGCACGCCGGCGGCACGATCAGCGTGTACGCCGAGACCGCGCAGGACGTCGTCGAGGTCAGCATCCGCGACCGTGGGCCGGGCTTCGACCCCGACGCCGTGCCCGAGGGACGGTACGGCGTGCGCGAGTCGATCACCGGGCGGCTGCACCGGCTCGGCGGCCGGGCGACCATCGCCCCGGGGCCCGGTCGCACCGGGACCGAGGTCCGCCTCCGGCTGCCGCTCGCGCCCACCGACCCCCACCACGAGGAGGACGCATGACCGAGCCCGACCTGCTCACCGTCGCCGTCGTCGACGACCACTCCATCTTCCGAGCCGGCGTGCGCGCCGGACTGCCACCGGGCCTCCAGGTCGTGGGTGAAGCCGCCACCGTCGACGAGGCCGTGACGCTCGTGGCGACCACTGCACCCCGTGTCGTCCTGCTCGACGTCCACCTGCCCGGCGGAGCCGGCGGTGGCGGCGCCGAGGTGATCACGCGGTCCGCTGCCGAGCACCCGGGCACGCTGTTCCTGGCGCTGAGCGTCTCCGACGCGGCCGACGACGTCGTGCGGGTGATCCGGGCCGGGGCCCGCGGGTACATCACGAAGAGTTCATCGAGCGCCGAGGTGGCCGAGGCCGTCCGACGGGTGGCGGAGGGCGACGCGGTGTTCTCGCCCCGCCTGGCCGGCTTCGTGCTCGACGCCTTCGGTGCGGTGAGCGGCGAGACCGCGCAGCACGACGCGGAACTCGACCGGTTGTCGGCGCGCGAGCAGGAGGTGATGCGCCTCATCGCGCGTGGGTACGCCTACAAGGAAGTGGCAGCGGAGCTCTTCATCTCGGTGAAGACCGTCGAGACCCACGTGTCGAGCGTGCTGCGGAAACTGCAACTGTCGAACCGGCACGAGCTGACGGCGTGGGCGCTGCAGCGCAAGCTGCTCTGAGCGCCCACGCGGTCACTTCGCGCTGATCCTGGCTGTGGATGGTGCAGTCTTGTTCACCGCCCCGACGGTCTCACTTCGCGCTGATGCGGGTGTACTTGTTGACCGCCCACGGCACGAACACGACGAGCATCACGGCGATCCCGATCAGCACCGTCACGATCGGGTGCTGCATCGTCCAGATGTCCGGCACCGGCGCCGACCCGACGTTGCCGAACAGCTCACGGGCCGCCTGCACGAGCGACGACACCGGGTTCCACTCCGCGAACACCCGCAGCACCAGGGGCAGCGTGTCGCTCGGCACGAAGGCGTTCGAGATGAACGTCAGCGGGAACAGGATCATGAACGAGGCGTTGTTGATGACCTCCGGCGTCTTGACGCTCATGCCGAGCAGCGCCATCACCCAGCTGAACGCGTAGCTGAACAGCAGCAGCAGTGCGATGCCGGCCAGGAACTCGAGCGGCGACGAGTTCACCCGCCACCCGACGGCCAGCCCGGTGAGCATCATGATCGCCATCGAGATCGAGTTGAGCACGAGGTCGGAGTTGGTCCGGCCGACGAGCACCGCAGACGCCGACATCGGCAGCGTGCGGAACCGGTCGATCAGGCCTTCCTTCAGGTCCTGCGCCATCGCCGAGCCCGAGAACGTGGCCCCGAAGACGACGGTCTGCGCGAAGATCCCCGCCATCAGGAACTGCGTGTAGTCGGTGCCCTCGACCGCGATCGCGCCGCCGTAGACCTGGCTGAAGAGCAGGACGAACATGATGGGCTGCAGCACGGCGAACACGAGCATGTCCGGCGACCGCTTGATCTTGATGAGGTTCCGCTTGGTGACGGTCCAGCCGTCCTCGAACCAGATGGCGACCGGCGAGGTGACGACGACGGGCAGCTGCCGACCCGGCGCGATGGTGGTGGCGGTCATCGGGCCGTCTCCTTCTGCTTGGTGGCGGCGGCTTCGTCGGCCTCGTCCTCCGTCGCGGCGTGGCCGGTGAGCCGCAGGAACACGTCGTCGAGGGTCGGTCGGCGCATGCCCGCGTCGTGCAGCTCGATGCCGGCGTCACCGAGGTCGGCGAGCACCCGCTGCAGCGCGGTGGGGCCGGCCTCGACCGCGATGGCGTGGGTGCGGCCGTCACCAGAGGCCTCGACGTCGCCGACGCCGTAGCGCCGCAGGACGGTCGTCACGGCGTCACCGTCGGTCTCGTCCACCAGGGTCACGACGACCCGGTGGCCGCCGACCTGCGCCTTGAGGTGGTCAGCGGTGCCCTCGGCGATGACCCGGCCGTCGTCGATGACCGCGATGTCGTCGGCGAGCCGGTCGGCTTCTTCGAGGTACTGCGTGGTGAGCAGGACCGTGGCGCCCTCGGCCACCAGGTCTTCGATGATGCCCCAGAGCGCCAGCCGGCTGCGGGGGTCGAGGCCCGTGGTCGGCTCGTCGAGGAACAGCACGCGTGGGTTCATCACGAGGGCTCCAGCGAGGTCGATCCGTCGCCGCATGCCACCGGAGAAGCCCTTCACCGGGCGGTCCCCGGCCTCGGCCAGGTCGAACACGTCGATGAGCTCACGGGCACGCTCCCGCGACGTCTTCCGGCCCAGGTGGTAGAGCCGCCCGATCATCTCGAGGTTCTCGAAGCCGGTCAGGTTCTCGTCGACCGCGGCGTACTGCCCGGACACCCCGATGGACCGCCGGGTGGCCTGCGGGTCGGCGATCACGTCGATGCCGTCGATCGTGGCCGTCCCGGAGTCCGGGGTGATGAGGGTGGTGAGCACCTTCACGGTCGTGGTCTTGCCCGCGCCGTTCGGCCCGAGCAGCGCCTTCACGGTGCCCTGCGGCACGGACAGGTCGAGTCCGGCCAGTGCGTGCACCGGCCCGGACTTCGACCGGTAGGTCTTGGTCAGCCCGGAGGCTTCGATGATGGCCATGTCGCTCCCTTGTCGACCACGGAGAATATCAGTGGGTCGGTGGGAACTCGTGACCGGTCACTCAGATGCCGAAGTCACCACCGAAGTCACTGGAGCCACCGCCGAAGTCGGATCCGCTGTCGCCCCAGCCCGCACTCTCGAACCCGCCGCCGTCGGACGCGCCACCATCGGACGCACCGCCGTCACCGGAGTCGGCTCCAGTGTCCTCCGAACCACCGTCACCCGCAGCGTCAGTACCGCCATCGAACGATCCGGGGTCCGGCAGGAAGGCGCTCATGATCGCCGAACCGATGACGTAGCCGGCCACGGTGCCGAGGATCGAGGCACCGATCATGCTGCCGAACGACGGTCCGCCGCGCTGCCCACCGAAGCGGCCACCACCGCCGACGCCACCGAGCGAGCGCTCCATGAAGCCCGGTTGGCGGATCTCGGACCGCGTCGCCGACTGCGCGAGCGAGCGGGGGTCGTCGCCGCGCGGGGCCTCACCGGGAGGCGCCGTGCGGGTGAACTCGTCGTAGACCATGCGGCGCTGTTCGTCGGTCAGCTTGGCGAACGCCTCGGCGTGCACCTCTTCGATGCGCTCGGGCGGCGCCGTGCGGAGCAGGTAGCGGTACCGCTCCACCGCGCGATCGTCGTCGGTCGTCGCGCCCTGCTGCTGCGCGGGTGCACCGCCCCACTGCGGCACGCCGTACTGGCCGCCCTGCTGCTGGGCCGCCGGCACCCCCGTCGGCGCGGGCTGGTGGTACGACTGCTGGCCGTACCGGTAGCCCTGCTGCTGCGGTTGCTGCGGCTGCCCCCACTGGTTCTGCTGCGCGTCGTACTGCTGCGCGTCACCGGTGCGGTCGCGGTCCGGACGTCCGAGCAGGCGGTCGAGGAATCCCATGGTCGATGCTCCTTCGGGTGCACGGGTGATCCGGTCGGACCGCCCGTGGCCTGCCACCCTATGGAGCGCGGTCGGCCGCTGACTGAGCGCCCGCTCAGAGTCAGCCGTGCGCCGCCGCGCCCGTGGGCGCACCGTGCGCACCTGCACGACCCGTGCCGGGTTGGCAGCACCGTGCGCGCCTACAGCACCGCACCCAGCGGCCGACCCCGCACCAGAACGCAGGCCCCGCACCGTGCGCACCACCCACCCGACGGGAGGCCCGTACCCGACCTGCCCCGCGCCTCCAGTCCGCACCGTGCGCACCTGCACGACCCGTGCCGGGTTGGCAGCACCGTGCGCGCCTACAGCACCGCACCCAGCGGCCAACCCCGCACCAGAACGCAGGCCCCGCACCGTGCGCCGGCCACACCTGCCGCGCGCACGCGCCGGCTCAGCCCGCCGCGGCGCCCACGGCGAGCGCGGCCGTCCACACCCCGTGCAGCTCGTCGGCGGCCCCGGGGTGCGCCACCAGGAACGGTTCGCCCACGGGCGGGAAGCCCTCGACCGGACCGGAGCGGGTCAGCACGATCCCGCCGGCCTCGTGCACGAGCAGCACGGCGGCCCCGTGGTCGACCGGGTTGAACGCCGACACGCACCCGCCGATCCCCCGCCCGGCCGCCACCTGCGCGATGGTCAACGTGCCGGAGCCCTGCACCCGCAGCGTGCACGACCGGTCGGCCAGGGCGTCGAGGAACGCACCGAACCCGGGCCACGGCCGGTGCCCGTCGAGCTCGGTGCCGACGACCGCCCCGGCGAGCGGCCGCGGGGTGTCGTCCAGCTGGAGCGGACGGTCGCGCAGGGTGGCACCGCGTCCGCGCCGTGCCTCGAGGACCTCGCCCCGCCACGGGTCGGCGACGACCCCGACGAGCGGCCGGCCACCGCGGGTCAGGCAGAGCGACATCGACGTCCAGGGCACGCCGTTCGCCAGGTTCGTGGTGCCGTCGACGGGGTCCAGGTACCAGCGGTGCCGGTCGCCCGGGGCGTCGCCGTACTCCTCACCGGTGAACCCGTGCGTCGGGAACGCCATCCGGACGCGGGACCGGACGTGCTGTTCGACCAGTCGGTCCACGTCGGTGACGAGGTCCGCGGGGTTCGCCTTGGTCCGTACCTCGCTGACGGGGTGCTCGCGGGTGAAGGCGATGACCTCGTGCGCGATGCGGTGCGCCAGGGCCTGGGCGCGCGAGGCGACCTCGGTCTCGGTCGGTTCGCGGTCCCGTTCCGGCCAGCCGTCCCGCTCCGCCGACGACAGCGCGGCGCCGATCGCGCCGACGTCGTTGGTGGTGATCGAGTCGACGCCGAGCCGTGCCGCCCAGAGCGCCGGTTCGGCCTCGTCGACGGTCCAGACGGCGACCCGCAGCCCCAGGGCGTGCGCGGCCTCGATCGTGCGCGGGGTGAGGAACGCGATGTCGAGGTTCAGGGTGGACGGGGTCAACGCCTCGAGGTCTGCCGGAGCGGGTGGGTCGAGCGACTCCCACGCGAGCCAGACGTCGGCGTCGGGCAGCACCGAGCGGACCGCGGCCATCGCCGCCGGCGCTCCGCACCACGCCACGGTGGTGGACGCGGTGGAACCCACGACGGTGCGGGCGGCGACGAGTCCGTCGGCCGCGTCCGTCAGGTCGACCAGCAGCACCGAGTGGCAGCCGTCGAGCCGTTCGAGGGCGGCGTCGAGACGCGGGATCCGGTCGAGGCCGTTGCCGAGTCGGGCGACGTCGCACCAGGCGACGTCGGACACCCGGCGAGCGTCACCCCACATCCGGCCGAGGGTCTCGTCGTGCAGCAGGACGGCGACGTCGTCGGCCGTGCGACGGACGTCGACCTCGATGACCTCGGCGCCGAGCGCCTCGGCGACCGCGATGGCGGGCAGGGTGTTCTCGCGCCGGACGCGCGGCGCACCGCGGTGGGCGACGAGCCGTGGCGGACGCACGCCGGGCCTCCCGGTCGGGCTGGTGGCGACCACCTGGTCGGCGGGCGCCGACACCGGGGCGCTCATCGGGTGCCCTCGAGCAGGGCACCGTCGCGGTACACGAGCACCTCGCCGAGGCGGACCCCGGTCTCGGTGCCGACCGTCGGGGGTGCTCCGGTGACGAACGCGCGGAGCTCGGCGCCGTCGGCGGCCAGCACCACCTCGGCGAAGTGCCCGCGCATCAGCACGCGGGCGACGGTCGCACGGATCGGCGAGTCGTCGGTGAGCACCACCTGCTCGGGTCGGATCAGGACCGTGTCCGCCACGGTGGGGCTGACCGACGTGCCGGCCAGGAACCGGCCGGTGACGGGGCTCGTCGACCCGATGAACGACGCGACGAACCCCGTCGCGGGGCGGGCGTACAGCTCGGTGGGCGTCGCGATCTGCTCGATGCGGCCGTCGTGCATGACCGCGATCCGGTCCGAGATGCTGAGCGCCTCGTCCTGGTCGTGCGTCACGATCACGGTCGTGATGCCGAGACGCTGCTGGATGCGCCGGATCTCGTCGCGGACGCTCACCCGGAGCTTCGCGTCGAGGTTCGACAGCGGCTCGTCGAGGAGCAGCACGTCGGGCTCCTGCACGATCGCCCGCGCCAGGGCGACCCGCTGCTGCTCACCGCCCGAGATCGCCGTCGGTTTCGACCCGGCGTGGTGGCTCAGACCGACGAGTTCGAGCGCGTCCCGCACCCGCTCCGCCACCCGCTGCTTCGGCACGCGTCTGGTCCGCAGCGGGAACGCCACGTTCTGCGTCACCGTCATGTGCGGCCACAGCGCGTAGTTCTGGAACACCATCGCGCTCGGCCGACGCTCCGGACCGATCGACGTGACGTCGCGGTCCCCCATCGTCACGACGCCGCCGTCGGCGGGCAGGAACCCCGCCACCATGCGGAGCGTGGTCGTCTTGCCGCACCCGGACGGGCCGAGCAGCGAGACGAGCTCGCCCTTCGCGACGTCGAGGTCGATGCCCGCGACAACGTCGCGTCCGCCGAGCGTCTTGCGCAGTCCGCGGATGGTGAGTCCGCCGGTGCGGGACCGGTCGGTCGTGCTGCCGTCGGCCGGGAGGCCCGTGGTGCGTTCCGCGACGAGCGTTGCGTCCGTCATCTGGTCGCCTTTCGTGCTGGTGGTGGTCATCGGATCTGGAAGCCGTCCGCCAGGCGGCCGCCCATGATGTGCTTCCGGGCGAGGAGCAGCAGGACCACGGACGGGATGCTCAGCGCGATCGCGAACACCGCCGAGACCTGCCGTGGGGAGTTCAGGACGAGCGAGTACATCGCCGTCGGCATCGTCATGTACGTCGGGGCGCCGACCAGGTACGTGCCCTGCGCCTCGTCGAACGACGCGAGGAAGGACATCACCATCGCGACGAGGATCCCCGGCCACGCGATCGGGAACGTCACCCGCCAGAAGGTCCGCCAGCGGCTCGCTCCGGCGTCGCGTGCTGCCTCCTCGAGGGACCGCGGCACGGCCGAGAACGCGGCGGCGGGCAGCCACGTCATGAACACCACGCACCCGAGGACGTGCACGATGAGGATGCCCGTGACCGTGTTCATGAGGTTCAGCGCGGTGAACATGGCCGACATCGTGACGAAGAGGCCCATCTTCGGGAACGCGTTCGTGGCGAACAGCCCGACCAGGACGAGCCGTCGCCCAGGGAACTCGATGCGGCTGATCGCCCACGCGGCCGGCAGGCAGACCACGGCGGCGATGAGGACCGTCAGCGGGGCGAGGACGAGCGAGTTCTGGACGGCGACCGCCAGGCTCCGGTCCTCGAACACGGTGCCCCACCACTGCAGCGTCCAGCCGTCGGGCAACAGGTTCGGGTACGTCCAGGTCGTGGCGAAGGCACGAGCCGCCAGCCAGAGGAGCGGACCGAGCACGAAGACGGCCAGCACGACAGCGGTCGCCCAGACGAGGGTGTTCCCGGTGAGTCGCTTGATCACGGCTGCTCCTGCTTCTGCTGCTGCTTCCGCAGCTCGCCGGCGTTCGCCCGGACCGTCGAGCGGAGGTAGAACACGCTCGCGGCCGCGGCGAAGGCGAACACGATGAACGCCATCGCCGTCGACTGCTGCGGGCGGTTGTAGGCCTGGAAGTACTTCGAGATGTCGACGCCGAGCATCGTCGGGGCGTTCGGACCGGTGAAGTACGGCACCGTGAACGACCCGAGGACCCCGATGACGGTGAACGTCGTCGCGATGACGAGCGGGGTCGCCGCCATCGGCAGGAGCACCTGCCAGACCACCCGCCACGTGCTCGCGCCGGCGTCCTTCGCGGCCTCGACCAGGGCGTCCGGAGTTCCCTGCAGCGCGCCGGCGATCATCAGCACCGCGAACGGCAGGCTCGTCCAGACGCTGCCGAACACCACGGCGACGAGGGTGTACCCCCACACCGGGACGTCGAGGCCGAACTGGGCACCGAGGCTGCGGAGGAAGCCCTGCGCATCGGTGAACGTCAGGACCGACCAACTCGCGATGACCACCGGCACGAAGAGCGGGACCACGGCCAGGACGCTGAGGCTCTTGCCGAGGAGACCACCGCGGAGCCGGAGGATCACCGCCACCGCCACGGCGAGCGCCACGGTCAGGCCGGTCGACAACGCGGTGACCCCGAGCGTCGCGACGAGGTCGCGCAGGAACGTGGCGTTGCCGAGCAGGGTGCCGTACACCGCGAACGAGAAGCCGCGCACGGTGTCGCCGCCGATGTCTGCGAGTGCCTGGTTCAGGCCGCCGGTGAACCCGAGGCTGAACAGGGCGGCGTTCACGACGGGCACGCCGACGAACAGGACCACGACGAGGACGGGCGCCGCGACGAGGGCGAGGCCCTGCCACCGCCGACGGCGGTCGAGCCGCTCCTGGACGGACAGCCGACCTGCGGTGTCCGCCGTGCCGTGGACGGGCGACGGGACGGGCGGGAGGCCCGTGGCGGAGTCGCCACGGGCCTCCCGGTCGGTCGCCGGGCCGTCCTGGACGGTCTGGGTCACTGCGGGACCTTCGCGTCCCACGCCGCGTTCATGTCGGCGGCGAAGTCGCTCTGGAACCCGAGGCGGAGCTGCGAGGGGTTCGCGTCGGCGAACTGCTCCGCGACCGACGCCGGCAGGCTGTCGAGCGGGATGACCGGGTAGCCGGAGACGGCGCTCGCGACGAGCTGCTGCCCCTTGGAGCTCAGCACGAAGTCGGCGAGCTGTTCGGCGGCGGCCTTCTTGGCCTTCGGCTCGGTCTTCGGGATGCCGAGGAAGCTCGCGCTGCCGGTGAACGACGGGTCGGTGATCTGGATCGCCTTGACGGTCTTCGGGATCACGCCGGTCTTCTGCGAGGTGATGAACTGGTCGCTCCACACCGGCGCCATCGCGATCTGGCCGCTGCCGAGCAGCTGCACGACCTGGTCGTTGCCGTTCGGGTAGACGCCCTTCTGGTACGTCGAGGGGCCGAGGTCCTTGAGCGCTGCGAAGCCCTTGTCCCACTTCGACTCGAGCGACTTGTCGTACGTCGTCTGCATCGTCGCCTGCTCATCCGCGGTCAGGTACTTCGCGAGCACCGTGGCGACGAACGAGCCGCCGGAGCCGCCGGACGACGGGGAGTTGTACGCGAACTGACCGGGGTTGGACTTGATCCAGGCGAGGAGGTCGTCGAGGGTCTCCGGCGGGTCCGTCACCTTGCTCGAGTCGTAGGCGAGCAGGACGCTCGAGGCGCGGTACGGGATCGCGCTGTCGCCGCCCTGCTGCTTCGTGGCCTCGGGGACGTCCTTCAGGTTCGGGATCGTGCTGTCGCTGACCGTGCTGAGCAGTCCGGCCTTGCCCGCGGTGCTGACGAAGCCGGCGTCGACCAGGTCGTACGCGACGGACTTGCCGGCCTTGACCGCCGTGGCCAGGTTCGCCTGGGTCTGCGCGTCGTGCTCGCCGTGCAGGTCGATGCTCGTGCTGACGTGGATCTTCGGGTTCGCCTTCTCGAAGGCGGGGATGAGCGACTTGTCCCAGAGGTCCTGGACGTTCGTGTCGCCGCTGATGAACACGGTGAGGTTCGTGGTGCCGCCGCTCGTGTCCGCGGCGTTCGAGGCGTTAGCGCTCTGGACGCAGCCGGACAGTGCGACGGTCGCGGCCGCCGCGATGGCGAGGCCGGCGAGGACTCGGGTCTTCACGTGGGTTCTCCCTGTTCCGTGGGGTGGGGGTGGTGCTGGGTGGGGGTGGCTTGTGCGGGTCGTGCGGGGTGGGGGTAGTGCGGGCCGTGTGGGAACGTTCCCGCGCCGAGGTCGAGTGTGGCGCTGCCGGGTGAACGCCGGGTGCCGCGGGCGTCGCCGCCGGGTGAACTCCGGGGGCCGCGGTCGGCGCAGCGCCTGCTCTGGTGCGAGGTTGATCACCCCGTGCGCCGCAACGACCTCGCACCGAGTGGCGAACTTCGCACGGCGCGGTCAGCGTCGCATCCGAACGCCTGCCCGCCGCAGCTTCGCGCGCAACGTCGCCTCGTCCCAGAGATCAGCCCATCGCAACCGCACGACGTGCCGGACGCCGGGCATGGACCGCAGCCGGTCCTCCCGGTACTTCTCGGCGATGACCACGTCCTCCGCCGAACGCCCGTTCCGCATCGTCGGGTCCCGGTACTTCACCTCGCCGTCGAACTCGACCACGACGCCGGCCGAGGGGAACCAGAAGTCCACCACGATGTCCGGTTGCCCGGACGACCGGAAACGGT
The DNA here is from genome assembly GCF_044748425.1 of Curtobacterium sp. NPDC089991. Classification (NCBI taxonomy): domain Bacteria; kingdom Bacillati; phylum Actinomycetota; class Actinomycetes; order Micrococcales; family Microbacteriaceae; genus Curtobacterium; species Curtobacterium sp. NPDC089991. The sequence goes on along the minus strand of NZ_JBIVGB010000003.1, from coordinate 320,817 downwards.
GCTGCAGGACGGGCTCCTCCGTGCCGAACTGATCGAACCGGGTGCGCGCGATCGACTCACCCGGCGAGTCCGACGCGGAGTCGGCGAAGTCCACCGCACGGAGCGCGCGACGGCGCCCCTTGGGGCCACGTCGCGCGATCGTGTCGCGCACGGCTGCTCGGGGAAGACCCCGACGGAGCAGGTCGTCAAGCGCCACGACGGCGTCCATGAACGGGAGCGTGAGGGCCACGTCGGCAGCGATCCGAACAGGTCCGCTCAGCTGCAGGCCTTCCGGCGTGCTGATCCGGTTCGGGTCTGGTACCGGGTCGAGGTCGGCGTGGACGACGAAGGAAGCATTCGTGGTCCGCCGATCACTCCCGACCGAGGTCACGTGCACTCGATCGGGCGGCGGCGACACCGTCGGCACACCGAGTACGACCGCCGCCGAGACGTGTGAGACGACCTGGTCGGGTCCGATGCGATCGGCGGACGCACCGACGCGGACCAGGTGCTGTTCCGCTGGCCGGAGGGCTGCCCAAGCGGCAGCGTCGACGAACTTCCCTCGCCCGATGCGGACGAGCTCCTGCGCGTCCGCCCGCCTCCTGATCACCTCGGACTCGGCTGGATGGTGCGCCGAGGTCCGGAGGACGGTGACGGCGGGAAGTGGGGCGAGGGCGATCTGACGGTTCACCCCGACGATGGTGATGGTCGGGGAACGGGAGCCGTCGGGACGGCGGCGGATCTGTGGACAAGACGAGGGCGACGCCCGCCTGTGGAGAGGGCGGAGCCGTCCGGGCTGCGAGACTGTCCGGGTGAACACACGCACCTGGGGTTGGCTCGCAGCCGTCATCGACGTCGTCCTCATCGTCGTCTTCGCGCTCATCGGCCGTTCTTCCCACGGCGAGGGCAACACCGCACTGGGGATCTGGACCACCGTCTACCCGTTCCTGGCGGGCTGGGCGATCGGGTACGTGACGAGTGGAGCCTGGGCCCGCCCGCTGCGCTTCTGGCCGACCGGCGTCGTCGTCTGGATCCTCACGGTGTTCGTCGGCATGGCGATCCGCGTCGCCACGGGTCAGGGCGACGTCGACGGCAACCCGCTGCCGATCTCCTTCGTCATCGTCGCCACGATCGTGCTCGGGGTGTTCCTGCTCGGTTGGCGCGCGATCGCCCGCGGGGTGCTGCGCTTCACCGCGTCGCGGTCCCGGCAGGACGCCGCCGCGACCGAGGCGTGAACGGCAGCCGCGTGAACGGCAGCCGCGGGTCCCAGCCGACCATCCTCGACGTCGCCGCACGAGCAGGCGTCTCGAAGTCGGCCGTGAGTCGGGTCCTCTCCGGCACCGGACGGTTCTCCGACGAGACCCGTGAGCGGGTCGAGCGCGCCGCAGCCGAGCTCGGGTACGTCGCCAACGCCATGGCACGCGGGCTCGTCAGCGGTCGGACGCACACCATCGGGATGCTCGTCCGCGATGCGTCGTCGATGGTCTACACCGCACTGCACGCCGTGATGGAGCGCCGCGCATCGGAGCTCGGCTACCGCGTCGTCACCACCACGGGTGTCGGCCGTGTCGAGGACGAGAAGTCCGCACTCGCCGCACTCGTGTCGATGCGGGTGGACGGCCTCGTGGTCTGCAGCGGCTTGATGCCGTCGGCCGACATCGCCGAGTTCGCCCCGCGGATCGCCACCGTGGTCGCCGGTCGGCCCGAACTCCACCCGGCACTGTCCAGCGTGTACTGCGACGAGGTGGACGGTGGCGCGACCATCGCCGACGCCGTCGCCGACGCCGGCCACGGCACGGTCGCCGTTCTCACCGTCCCACTCGACAACGCGATCACGCAGCACGCCCGCTCGACGGCGATGGTCGAACGGCTCCGAGCGCGTGGTGTCCGGGTCATCGACATCGACGCCAGCTTCGTGCGACCGCCCGACGACCTCGCCGCCGACCTGGTCGACGCGATGCACGAGTCGGACGTGACCGCGGTGATGTGTCCGACGGACCGGCTCATGCTCGACGTGTGCGAGGCGCTCGCCCGCCGCGGTGTCCGGGTCCCGCACGACCTGTCGGTCACCGGGTTCGACGGCGTGTACCCCCTCGCGAGCGACTGGATCGGGTTCACGACGCTCGAGCAGCCGATCGAACGCATCGGCCGCGAGGCGATCGACCTCGTGATCGGCCGGATCGACGACCCGACGCGTGCCGTCGAGCACCGCTCACTCCGGGGCACCGTCGTGCCCGGTCGCACGCTGCTCCCCCGCTGACCGACGGACCGCGCACGGTGCGAGGTTGACCACTCGGTGCAGCGCAACAAGCGCGCACGGCGTGGTCAACCTCGCACCGGGCGAAGCCCGCGCCCGCGCGCGTCGCCGTCAGAACAGCCCGCTGCGCGGCCCCTCGTCCGGACCGTCGAACCCGCGGAACATGTCGGACACGAGCGCCTCGATCTGCGGTTCGACCAGGCGCTCGACCGCCTCGGCGATGCGCGGCCGGTGGTCGATGAGCGCCAGGCACACCGCCGTCCCGGTCGAGCGAGCGCACTCGTCGGACAGCTCGATCTCGTGCCGGAGCGCCGCCTTCGCCTCGTCCGACAGCGGCTCGCGCGGTGCCTGCTCCCCCGCGCCTGTCCCCGCCAGCTCCCCGAGCGTGAAGAGGAACGGCGAACCCGGCGAGGGCTCGGGATCGACGTCGAGGCCCTGGAACTCGGGCGACAGCCCCTCGGCCGGCTGGTACCCGGCGTGCCGCTTCCGCGCCGCGGCCCGCTCGAGCTCCCGCTGCAGCAGCGGCAGGTTCTTGGCGGTGTAGTCGTCGACGGCGTCCTCGACGATGGTCGAGATCCGGCCGATCAGCGCGTGCTGGACGGCGTGCGGGACGTCCTGCCCGAAGCCGGCGGCACTCGCGATCGGGGATCCGGTGCACTTCCGGCAGATGCGGGTGCGCGGGCGGGCGGTGCCGATCTGCCAGCGCGGCAGCCAGCGCAGCCAGACGTCGACGGCGCTGCGCACGCGTCCGTCGATGCCGTCCATGCCCCAACGATACGGAGCGGAGGCGCGGATCACCCGCTCATTCCGCGCGCCTGCCCAGAACGGCCGGGTTCTCAGGCCTTCGGTTCCGTCACGAAGTCGATGAGCTCCTCGACACGGCCGAGCAGCTGCGGCTCGAGGTCGGCGAAGGTGCGCACCTGTCCGAGGATCCGCTGCCACGCCCGCGCGATGTCGGCCTGCTCGGCGTTCGGCCACCCGAGCGCCTGGCAGATCCCCTTCTTCCACTCGATCGACCGCGGGATCGTCGGCCAGGCCTGCAGTCCGACGCGGGCGGGCTTCACGGACTGCCAGACGTCGACGAACGGGTGCCCGACGACGAGCACGTGCGCGCCCCACTTGCCGCGCATGACGGCCTCGGCGAACCGGGATTCCTTCGACCCGGGCACCAGGTGGTCGACGAGCACGCCGACGCGACGGTCACGGGTCGGCTGGAACTCGTCGAGGACGTCAGCCAGGTTGTCGACGCCGGAGAGCTCCTCGACGACGACGCCCTCGACGCGCAGGTCGGTTCCCCAGACCTTCTCGACCAGTTCGGCGTCGTGCTTGCCCTCGACCATGATGCGGGAGGGCAGGGCCACCCGGGCACGCTGCGACTCCACCGCGAACGATCCGGACGCGGTGCGGAGGCGACCACCGTCGGACGCCTGCCGCACGGCGGGCGCGGCCCCGGGCCTCCAGTCCGAGTGAACGGAACCCAGCGAACCCGGCGACCCGGCAGCAGCTGCGGCAGACCGGCCGACCGGCGCCTGCGGGCGGCCCAGCGTGACGAGCTCGCCCTCGAGCAGGAACTGCCCGGTGAAGGGGAAGGAACGGGTGCGGCCCTTCCAGTCCTCGAGCGCGATGTTGCCCGCCTCGAGTCCGACGACGGCACCGGCCCACCCGGAGTCCGGGTCCTCGAGCACCATGTCGCGTTCGAGCGGCACCTGCCGCACCTTCTTCACCCCGCGGGAGCGCCAGTCTCCCGAGAGCACGTCCCCGCCGTACCGGTCGTCGTCCACCCGCACGAGGGTACTGTCGACGTCGGCCCGGACGACGTCGACCGCGCCGACACCCACCATCTCGACGGAAGGCCTCCCGTGCGCGCAGCCATCATCCACGCCCCGAACGACATCCGCGTCGAGGAGCGCGACCGCCCCTCGGTGCTCACCCCGACGGACGTCGTCGTCAAGGTCGTCGCCGCGTGCGTGTGCGGCTCGGACCTGTGGCCCTACCGCGGCGTCACGAAGACGAAGGAGCCCCGGCCGATCGGGCACGAACTCGTCGGCGAGGTCGTCGCCGTCGGCGACGCGGTCACCGACCTGCACGAGGGCGACTTCGTGATCTCCCCCTTCACCATGAACGACGGCACCTGCCAGGCCTGCCGCCACGGGATGACCAGCGGCTGCGACCACCTGTCCGGATTCGGCGGGAAGGACGCGTACGGCGACCCGGTCGGAGGCGCGCAGGCCGAGTACGTCCGCATCCCGGATGCGTCCGCGACGCTGGTCGCGGTGCCCGGCCCCGTCGACCCGGCGCTCGTGCCGTCGCTGCTCACCCTGTCCGACGTCTTCTCCACCGGGCACCACGCCGCGGTGTCGGCGGCGGTCGGTCCGGGCAAGACCGTCGTCGTGGTCGGCGACGGCGCGGTCGGCCTGTCCGCGGTGCTCGCGTCGAAGCGACTCGGCGCCGAGCGCATCATCGCCATGAGCCGGCACGCCGATCGCCAGGCACTGGCACGCGAGTTCGGCGCGACGGACATCGTGTCCGAGCGCGGCGAGGAGGGCGTCGCGGCGATCCGCGAGCTGCTCGGCGGCGACCTGGCCGACTGCGCGGTGGAGGCCGTGGGCACCGAGGAGAGCATGGACCAGGCGCTGCACTCGGTGCGCGCGGGCGGCAACCTCGGCTTCGTCGGGGTCCCGCACGGCGTGCCGACCATCGGGACGCGCTACCTCTTCGACACGAACATCGCCGTCGCGGGCGGGATGGCGCCGGCACGGAAGTACATCCCGGAGCTGCTGCCCGACGTGCTGTCCGGAGCGATCGACCCCGGGCGCGTCTTCGACCTCGAGCTGCCGCTCGACGAGGCCGCCGAGGCGTACCGGGCGATGGACGAGCGCCGGGCGATCAAGGTGCTGCTGCGGCCGTAGGCGCCGGTCGCTCGCGGGCACCCGGCCGGCGCTCGGCGGGCCTCCGTCGGGGCGGCACGTTTCGCGCAGCAGAACGCGTGTTTCGAATCGGTAAACAAACCTTTCAGTAAAGAAGGTTGTCCGTTACAGTCCTCGACATGACCACACGAGGACGCACCCCCGGCCAGCCCGGTCTGCTGCGCGTCCTGAACGACCGGGCGGCCCTCGAGCTGCTGCTCGACGACGGCCCGCTCACGCGCAACGAGATCGCGCAGCGCACCGGGCTCAGCAAGCCCACCGCGGCCGAGATCATCCGCCGGCTCGAGTCGGCTGCGCTCATCCGCCAGGCCGGCACGGACACCCAGGCCGGGCGTCGCGGGCCGAGCGCCGTCGTGTACGAAGCGATCACCGACCGCGACCTCGGTGTCGCGGTGGACGTCCAGCTCGTCGACGTCCGGTCGACCGTGGTGGACGCCGCCGGCCGCACGTTCCCGGTCGCCACGCACCGGATGTCCGAGGCCGAGGTGCGCTCCCCCGGCGCCGACATCGTCGCCGCCGCGATCTCCCGCGCAGCCGCCGCGGCCGGTGTCGACCCCGAGCTCGTCACCGCCGTCGCCGTGGGTGTGCAGGCGAGTGTCGACCACGCCACCGACACCCTCATCTTCACCGACGGACTGCCCGGCTGGCCTCGTGAGCAGGTCAGCGCGACCCTCTCCGCCGAGCTCGGCGTCCACGTCGTCGTCGAGAACGACGCCAACCTCGCCGCCATCGCCGAACGCAACATGGGCGCCGGTCGGGCTCCCGGGTCCTTCGCGCTCTTCTGGATGGCCGAGGGCCTCGGCATGGCCCTCGACCTGCACGGTCACCTGCACACCGGCGCCTCCGGTGCCGCGGGGGAGATCGGCTACCTCAGCGTGCCCGCCGACGCACGCTCCATCGACCCGACGGCCACGATCGTCGCGGACCTCATCTCCGAGTCCGCGATCATCGCCCTGGCCGCCGAGCACGGGATCACGGCACCGGACGGCACCGCAGCCGACTGGCGCCAGGTGCTCCCGCAACTGCCCGGCCTGCCCGAGCAGCACCCCTTCACCGTCGCCCTCGGCGAGCGCGTCGGGCACAACGTGCTCCCCGCCCTCGCCGTGGCCGATCCCGAGACGGTCGTCCTGCACGGCCCGACCGGGATCGCCGGTGGCCCCGCCCTGGCCGCCGCCGTGACCGCCTGGCTCCGGACCCGCTCGCGCTGGTCCACCGCCGTGGTCGCGCCCGGCGTCCCCGACACCCCCGTCCTGCACGGTGCGCGGCACGTCCTCATCGACGTCGTCCGCACCGCGCTCGCGGACCGGCTCGAGCGCATCAGTGACGATGTCCCGACGCCGGACCCCGTCGAGCGCCCCTGAACGTTCCACCCGCACCACTCGAGGCACCATCACCCAGCCCTGTCACAGGGCTCTTCGTCGCGCCCGGAAACGGGCGGCGCCCGGAAACGGGCGGCGCCCGGAAACGGACGGCGACGGAGCGAGACCAGAGAGCGAGTACCGCCTTGTCCCTCCCCGAACCGAACGTCCCGCGCCGCCGGGTGTTCCGCCGCATCGCCACCGCCACGGCCGTCGCCGCGGCCGGCGCACTCGTCGTCGCCGGCTGCAGCTCCGGCAGCAGCGCCGACTCGATCGAGAAGAGCGCCCCGAAGGAACTCAAGGGCACCGTGTCCCTGTGGCACTTCTTCACCGGCCGTGAAGCCGGCGTCGTGAAGACCGCCGTCGAGGGCTTCGAGAAGGCCAACCCCGACGTCACCGTCGACATCCACGCCGGTCAGGACGACGAGAAGCTGCAGAAGGCGATCTCGTCCGGCCAGAACATCGACGTGGGTCTGTCGTACTCGACCGCGATCGTCGGCAGCTTCTGCTCCTCGGGTGCCTTCCGCGACCTGTCGCCGTACATCAAGCGCGACAAGGTCGACCTGTCCGACATCCCGAAGGCGGTGCAGTCGTACACGCAGTACAAGGGCACGCGCTGCACCCTGCCGGCCCTCGCCGACGTCAGCGCGCTCATGTACAACAAGCCGCTCCTCGAGAAGGCGGGCATCACGACTCCACCGAAGACCCTGGACGAGCTGAAGACCGACGCGCTGAAGCTGACGACGTACAACGCCGACGGCTCCATCAAGCAGCTCGGCTTCAACCCGCTCATCGACTTCTACGAGAACTCGCCCGAGCACTGGGCGCCGATGGTCGACGGCTCGTGGCTCGACAAGGACGGCAACAGCGTGATCGGTACGTCCGACGCGTGGAAGAAGCTGATCACCTGGCAGAAGGGCTTCGTCGACGAGATCGGCTACGACAAGCTCAAGGCCTTCACCTCCGGCCTCGGGCAGGAGTTCGCGGCCGACAACGCGTTCCAGACCGGTCAGGTCGCGATGCAGATCGACGGCGAGTACCGCACGGCGTTCCTCAAGGACCAGAAGCCGGACCTCGACTACGGCACGTCCCCGACCCCGGTGATGGACGGCCTCGGCAACTACGGCTCGACGTACATCGCGGGCAACGTCGCGGGCATCGCGAAGGGGTCCAAGAACCCCGAGCTGTCGTGGGCGCTCCTGAAGTACCTGTCCACCAACACCGACGCGCAGGTCACGATGGGCAACGGTCTGAAGAACATCCCGACGCTCACCTCGGCGCTGGAGTCCCCCGACCTCGAGGTCGACGAGAACTACAAGACCTTCGTCGACGTCGCGGGCAACAAGGACACGATGACCTCGCCGGGCACCGCGGACGGTGCCGCCTACATCGGCACCTTCACGAAGTTCTGGCAGGCCTACCAGCAGAACGGCGGCGACCTCGACGCGAAGCTGAAGAAGCTGGACTCCGACATCGACAACGCGAACCAGCTGGCTGGTCCGTGATGAGCCTCACCACCAAGACGACCGGCCGGGAGGCGCGGCTCGCCCGCGCCGCCCGGCCCACGGGCCCGACGGGGTCCGGTCCGGTGCCCCCGACGGCTCCGCGACGTCGGCCCCGTTCCGCAGAGTCCCGGCGCCGCCTCGTCGCCCTGACGATGCTCGCGCCGGCCCTTGCGGGCCTGGTGATCTTCTTCGCCTACCCGCTCGTCGCGTCGATCTTCTACTCGTTCACGCGCTACAACCAGCTGCAGGAGCCCGAGTTCGTCGGGCTCCTGAACTACAAGTTCCTGTTCACCCAGGACCCGCAGATCGGGCCCGCGGTCGTGAACACGTTGTGGTTCGTCGTCATCCTGGTACCGGTCCGGATCGTGTGCGGACTCCTGGTCGCCGGGCTGCTCAGCCGGGCCAAGACGGCCACCGGGTTCTGGCGGACGCTGTTCTACCTGCCCGCCCTGGTCCCGCCGGTCGCGAGCGTCGTGGCGTTCGTCTTCCTCTTCAACCCGGGCACCGGGCCGGTGAACCAGATCCTCCGGGTCTTCGGCATCGACGGCCCGCTGTGGTTCAACGACCCGGCGTGGTCGAAGCCGTCGCTCGTGATCCTGGGCGTCTGGGTGATGGGCGACATCATGATCATCTTCCTGGCGTCGCTGCTCGACGTGCCGCGCGACCTGTACGAGGCCGCGTCGCTCGACGGTGCGAACGGCGTCCAGCAGGTCCGGCACATCACCCTGCCGACAATCGCCCCGGTGATCGGGTTCGCCGCCGTGACGGGGGTGATCGCCGCGCTGCAGTACTTCACCGAGGCGGCCGTCGCCTCGGGCGTCGCGAGCGGCAAGGCGACGATCGGTGGCGGGACCGCCGCCCAGCTCGGCTACCCGGGCACCTCGCTGCTCACGTACACCGAGCTGCTCTACCAGCACGGGTTCGCGAACTTCCAGTTCGGCTACGCGTCCGCCATGGCCGTGGTCCTGTTCGTGATCACCGCGGTGGTGCTCGTCTTCACGATGCGCCGGATCAGTGTGTTCCGGCCGGAGGAGTCCTGATGACCGCCGTCTCCCAGTCCCCGCTCGCCCGGGCGCCACGGGGTCCAGCGCCCCGCACCGGCAGGCCGCGTGGTCGCTCCCTGGTGTGGATCGCCGAGCACGCCGCTCTGGTGGCCCTCGGCGTCCTGACCGTCGCCCCGATCGTGTTCGTCATCCTGACCTCGCTGATGTCGAGCAACCAGGCCCTCACGGCGTCGATCGTGCCCCGGCCGTTCGACTTCTCGAACTACGCGCGGGTGTTCACCGAGCTGCCGCTCACGCAGTGGTTCGGCAACTCGTCGATGTACGCCGTCCTCGCCACCGCGTTCATGCTCATCAGCTCGGTGCCGGCGGCCTACGCGCTCGCCCAGATCAAGTTCAGGGGCGCGAACCTGATCTTCACGGTGATCATCGTCGCGATGCTCCTGCCGCCGCAGGTCACCGCGGTGCCGGTCTACGTGATGTGGTCGCACCTGCACCTGACCGGCACCCTGTGGCCGCTCATCCTGCCGAACCTGCTCGGCGACGCCTTCAGCATCTTCCTGCTCCGCCAGTTCTTCATGACCATCCCGAAGGAGTACGGCGACGCCGCCCGCATGGACGGCTGCAGCGAGTGGGGCGTGCTCTGGCGCGTGGTCGTCCCGATGGCCCGCCCGGGCATCGCGTCGGCGGCGATCTTCATGTTCTTCCACTCGTGGAACGACTACTACGGCCCGCTCCTGTACGCGTCCGAGAACCAGGCCGCCTGGCCGGTGGCGTACGGGCTCGCCACGTTCCGCGGGCAGCACGGCACCGACTGGTCGATGACGATGGCGATGACCGTCGTCGTCATGGTCCCCGTCGTCATCATCTTCTTCTTCGCACAGAAGGCATTCGTCGAGGGCATCGCGCTCACCGGCGTGAAGGGATAGCAGCTCCAGTGAAACTCACAGTCGTCGGTGGCGGATCCACCTACACCCCCGAACTCGTGGACGGCTTCGCCCGGCTCCGCGACCAGCTCCCCATCGACGAGCTCTGGCTCGTCGACCCCGACCCGGTGCGCCGCGAACTCGTCGGCGGCGTCGCCAAGCGGATGTTCGCGCACGCCGGCCACCCCGGCACGATCCACGTCACCGACGACGTCGTCGCCGGGGTCACCGACGCCGATGCCGTCATGTTCCAGCTCCGCATCGGCGGGCAGGCCGCCCGGCAGCAGGACGAGACGTGGCCGCACGAAGCGTGCTGCATCGGGCAGGAGACCACCGGCCCGGGCGGGTTCGCGAAGGCGCTCCGCACCGTGCCCGTGGTCCTGGAGTACGCCGAACTCGTCCGGAAGCACGCCAAGCCGGACGCCTGGATCGTCGACTTCACCAACCCCGTCGGCATCGTCACCCGCGCCCTGCTCGAAGCCGGACACCGCGCCGTCGGCCTGTGCAACGTCGCGATCGGGTTCCAGCGACGCTTCGCGAAGGAGTTCGGCGTCGCCCCCGACCACGTCCGGCTCGACCACGTCGGCCTGAACCACCTGACGTGGGAGCGCGGCGTGCACGTCACGGGCGCGGACGGCGTCGAGCGCGACGTCATGGCGGACCTGCTCGCCGAGTCGGACGGTGCCCTCGGCCGGACGGCGGAGAGCGTGCACATGCACCCGGACCTCCTCCGCCTGCAGCACGCGATCCCCTCGTACTACCTGCGGTACTTCTACTCGCACGACATCGTGCTGCAGGAGCAGCTGCACGAGCCCACCCGTGCCGAGGCCGTCATGGAGACCGAGCGGGCCCTGCTCGCGAAGTACGCCGACGAGTCCGTCGTGACGAAGCCCGCCGAACTCGAGCAGCGCGGCGGCGCCTACTACTCCGAGGCGGCGATCGACGTGCTGTCCTCGATCCTGGGCGACCGGGGCGACGTGCAGGTCCTGAACGTGCGGAACGACGGCACGTTCCCGTTCCTGCCGGACGACCACGTCATCGAGGTGCCGTCACGCGTCACCCGCCAGGCGATCACGCCGTTGCCGGTCTCCCCGCTCGACCCGGACATGGTCGGACTCGTGTCGCACGTCGCCGGGTACGAGCGGCTCGCGCTCGACGCCGCGGTGCACGGCGGCCGCGACCGGGTGCTCCGTGCGATGTGGGCGCACCCGCTCGTCGGGCAGGTGGACAAGGCGGAGCAGCTCACCGACCTGCTCCTGGCCGCGAACGCGGAACACATCCCGTGGGCGCGATCGGAGCAGGTGACGTGGGCGGGCTGAGCCGGACCGGCGAGGCGGGCCCGGCCCGAGCCTCCCGTCCGCCCGCGCCGGTCCCACCGGACGCGACCGACGTCGTGCTCGCCGTCGACGGCGGCGGGAGCAAGACCGACGTCGTCGCGATCGCACTCGACGGGACCATCGTCGGGCACGCGCGCGGTCCGGGGTCGAACCCGCAGACGCGGGGCTGGGACCTCGCCGGCCCGATCCTCGACGACGTCCGCGCGCAGGTCGTCAGCGAGCTGGGCGACCGGCGCATCCGGACGACGCACGTGTACCTGGCCGGACTCGACCTGCACGACGAGCTCGTCGCGGCGACCGCGGCCCTCGCGCACTGGGCCGAAGACGGCGGCGAACCGCACGTCCTGGACAACGACCTGTTCGCGCTGCTGCGGGCCGGCACCCTGTCCCCCGACGCAGCGGCCGTGGTGTGCGGCACCGGGATCAACGCCCTCGCGGTGCGGGCGGACGGCACGACCGCACGGTTCCCGGCCATCGGGGACGTCTCCGGCGACTGGGGTGGCGGCGCGTGGCTCGGCAACCGGGCGCTCTGGCACGCGGCACGGGCCGACGACGGTCGCGGCCCGGCGACGACGCTGGTCGACGCGGTGCCGGCGGCGGTGGGCCTGCGCAGCGTCCGCGAGGTCACCGAGGCCATCCACTTCGGCCGCTTGGACCAGCGCGTGTTCAACCGGCTCTGCCCGGTGCTGTTCGACGTGGCCGGAGCCGGCGACGCGGTGGCCCGGGGCGTCGTGGAGCGGCAGGCGGAGGAGATCGTCCTGCTCGCCGCGGTCGCGCTCGAGCGGTTGGGCCTCGGAGGTTCGGTGGCCGACCCGGTGCCCGTCGTGCTCGGCGGCGGCGTGCTCGCTGCTCGGCACCCGTTGCTCGTGGACGGCGTCGTCGACGGGCTCGCTGCCCGGGTCCCCGGAGCGGTGCCGACCTGGGTGACCGATCCCCCGGTGCTCGGCGCGGGGCTGGCGGCGCTGGAGTCGGTCGGTGCCGACGACGCGGCGCTCGAGCGGTACCGCGAGGCCGTGCGCTCCCGTGCCTTCGCGAGCACGACCGCGCTGATCCGCTGACGCGCGCGCGCGGGCGCGGGCGCGGCGGGCGCGGCGGGCGCGGGCGCGGCGGCGCCCGCCCGCGCGCACGACCCCCTCGCGAGAGCGACAGTCTGCCGCCGAACATTCGCCGCAGACTGTCGCTCTCGCGGCACGAACCGCGCGGACCGACCGCCGGCTCCGGCGGCGGCCCCGCGGCCTACGCCCGCGCCAGCATCCCGAGCGTGTCGACCACGCGGTTCGAGAAGCCCCACTCGTTGTCGTACCAGGCGACGACCTTCACGTGCCGGCCCTCGTCGACGCGGGTGAGCAGCGAGTCGAAGATGCTCGACTCCGGCCGCCCGGTGATGTCCGTCGACACGAGCGGGTCCACCGTGAACGCCAGGACCCCGGCGAGCGGACCGGCAGCCGCGGCGCGGTATGCCTCGTTCACCTCGTCCACGGTCACGTCCCGCGACACGACGGTGTTCAGCTCGACGATCGACCCGACGGGCACCGGCACGCGGATGGCGTCACCGGACAGCTTGCCCTCCAGGCGGGGCAGCACCAGCCCGATGGCCTTGGCAGCCCCGGTCGTCGTCGGCACGATGTTCACGCCGGCAGCGCGGGCCCGACGCAGATCACGGTGCGGCCCGTCCTGCAGGTTCTGCTCCTGCGTGTACGCGTGCACGGTGGTCATGAACCCGTGTTCGATCCCCGCCAGGTCGTCGAGCACCGACGCCAGGGGTGCGAGCGCGTTGGTCGTGCACGATGCGTTCGAGATCACCGTGTGCACGGCCGGGTCGAACGTGTCCGAGTTCACGCCGTACGCGATGGTGGCGTCCGCTCCGGTGGCCGGCGCACTGATGAGGACCCGTCGGGCGCCGGCGGTCAGGTGCCCGGCTGCCGCGTCGCGTGCGGTGAAGCGTCCGGTGGACTCGAGGACGACCTCGACGCCGAGTTCGGCCCAGGGCAGGTCCGCCGGCGTCGTCGATGCGAGCACGCGGACGCGGCGGCCGTCGATGACGAGCGCGTCGCCGTCGACCTCGACGGTGCCGTCGAACGGCCCGAGGGCGGAGTCGTAGCGGAACAGGTGCGCGAGTGTGTCGGGGGCGGTCAGGTCGTTCACGGCGACGACCTCGAGGTCGTCACCGCCCCGTGCGAGCAGGGCGCGGAGCGTGTTGCGGCCGATGCGGCCGAAGCCGTTGATGGCGATGCGGGTCATGTGGAGTTCCTTTCGTTCCGTGGTCCATGCTCACGGGCCGGGAGGCACGGCTCCAGTGGCAGGGAAGCCAGCGTCCGAAAGGATGTCGCCACCACCGCCGCGTCGGCGCGGTCAGTCCTGGAACGTCCGGCGGTACTCGGTGGGCGAGGTCCCGAGGATCCGCCGGAAGTGCGTCCGCAGGTTCGCGTCGGAACCGAGGCCCGCTCGTTCGGCCACCTGGTCGACGCCGAGGTCGGACTGCTCCAGGAGCTCCCGGGCGAGGTCGACGCGCGCCCGCAGCACCCACTGCATCGGCGTGTACCCGGTGTCCTCCACGAACCGGCGTGAGAACGTCCGGGTCGACACCGTGGCATTGCGCGCGAGCGCTTCGAGCGTGAGCGGCTCGGCGAGGTGCCGGAGCGCCCACTCCCGGGTGTCGGCGAACACGTCGCCGAGCGGTTCGGGCACGCTCCGCGGCACGTACTGCGCCTGGCCGCCGCTGCGGTACGGGGCGCTGACGAGCCGTCGGGCGACGTGGTTCGACAGCGCCACACCGTGGTCCTGTCGGACGATGTGCAGGCACAGGTCGATCCCGCTCGCGGCGCCGGCACTCGTCAGCACCGAGCCCGCGTCGACGAACAGCACGTCCTCGTCGACGTCCACCTCGGGGTACCGCTCACGGAGCACCCGCGTGTAGTGCCAGTGCGTCGTCGCCCGGCGGCCGTCGAGCAGCCCGGCTGCCGCGAGCGCGAACGCCCCGGTGGAGATCGCCGCGATGCGGACGCCGCGCTCGTGGGCCCGCGCGAGTGCCGTGACGACGTCGGCCGGCGGCGCCGAGTCCGACGGACGACGGTAGCCGGGCACGAAGACGGTCTCCGCCCAGTCCAGTGCCTCCAGCCCGTGGTCGACCGCGTAGGCCAACCCGTCGCCGCCGGTGATCCGACCGGCCCGGGGGCCGCACACCCGCACCTCGTAGGGCATGCTCGGCCGGTTCGAGAACACCTGCGCGGGGATCCCGACGTCGAGCGGTTTCGCGCCGTCGAGCACCAGGACCGCGACGCGGTGCAGTGGGGTCCGGGCCATACCGGCGACGCTAGCCGAACACGTCACCCTCGCGTTCTCCACAGATCTGTCAGCCCCCTCCCCTAGGATCAGCACACCACGTACGCTCCGTACGTGCCGTACTCACCGGAGGCCCTCGTGCCCATCGCAGCCGACTACCCCACGTACTCGCGCGCCCGCGAGCACTTCAAGGACATGCTCGACGCCACCGCGACCGGCCGCACCGTGACGGTCGCCCGCGACGGCGCCGTCTCCGCGATGCTGCCCGTCGACCGGCTTCGCGACTACTTCTTCCGGACCGTCTCCCCGCGGGTCAGTGTCTTCCGCGAGGCCGGCGCGGTCGTCGCCCTCATGGAGGGGCGCCCGTTCGTCGCCCAGGGAACGGACGTCGACGACGCACTCGACGACCTCGCCCTGTCGCTGCGGGAGTACGCGGTCGACTGGGAAGACCGTCTCCAGCACGCCCCGAACCACCACGACGCGTGGGCGCTCGTCCAGCTGGTCAAGCTGTCCACGGACGCCGAACTGCGCGACTGGTTGGAGCGCGGCGGTGAGTAGCCCGAGGCACCCTGCTCCGAACCGCGAGCACCACGACACGTTCTGCACGACCGAGCGCTGGACACTGGTGCGCGGCGCCACCGGTCAGCCCGTCCGGCACCATCGCACCTACGAGCTCGTGCTCTGGGACGCACGCGTCCTGCGCACCCGGATCTCGAAGCCCGTCGACCGGTCGACCTACGGTGCGCGCATGTGGGCGCACGTCCTGCGCCACCAGCTGCAGGTCGATGCACCGGCCTTCTGGCGCTGCGTCGACGACGGCACGCTGCCGGACCGGGGCAGCCCCGTGCACCAGGCGCCCGCGAACGCCCTCCCGCTGTACCTGGTGCGGGCACTCCACGACCTCGGTGTGCCCGAGTCGGAGATCCTCGATCTCGGACCCGCCGGCGCTGCCGAACTCCACGCCGAGCTCCTGCGCCGGGCGGCCGAGCCGTCCTGACCGTCAGGCGTCGCGGACGGCCAGCACCCGGTGCGGCGATGCCCGTTCCGCTCGCCACCCGCTCGGCAACGAGTCCCGCAGCTCCGCCAGCGTGAAGGACCGGCGGATCGACCGCAGGCCGTCGATCCGGACGAAGGTCCCCGCGGACACCAGCGGCGACGCCAGCGCGTACGCCCGGTAGGCCTCGCGTGACCGACGGATGTCTGAGTGCACACTGCGACCCGACGCGAGCGCCTCCGAGTCCGCCAGGAACCCGTTCCGCTCGTCGTCGCCCAGGTGGTGCAAGACGTGGTTCGACACCACGACGTCGAACCGCTCGCCCGCCGTCACCAGGTCACCGCTCGACTGCTGCCGGAAGGTGACACCCCGCGGTGCCCGTCGGTTCGCCGCGTCGATCGCCCGCGGGTCCGGGTCGACCCCGACGACCTCGACGTCGAACCCGTCGCTCGCCGCCCACCGCACGACGGCCCGGGCCAGGTCGCCGCCGCCGCACCCGAGGTCGAGGACCCGGGCGCGGCCGTTCACCGGAAGGGCCGGCACGACGTGGGTCCGCCACGCCGAACGCCAGCCGCTCACCAGGGCGTTGACGAGCGCGAAGCGCCGGAAGGTCCGCGCGAGCGCGCGCGGGTCGCAGTCCGGGTCGTCCATGAGTTCGGTCAGGTCGACCGCGCGCGTGCGCAGGTCGAGGACCGGGAGGCCCGTGGAGCCGCCGTCGGGACGGCTCACGTGCGCACCATGGTCAGTCGCGCACTCTCGACCGTGAGACCGGGGCCGAAGGCGAGCGCCACGACGGCAGCACCGTCCGGGATCCCGGCGTCGAGTGCCTCGCGGAGCACGAACAGCACGGTCGCGCTCGACATGTTCCCGTGGTCGCGCAGCACCGTCCGGCTCGCAGCGATCGCCGTGTCCGGCAGGTCGAGCGCCTGCTGCGTGCGGTCGAGGATCGCACGCCCTCCGGGGTGCACGGCCCACACCGGCACGTCGGCGGCCGGTCCGTCCAGGAGTGACGCGACGGCCTCGGCGACGCTGCTGCCGACGAGCTTGGGGACCGTGGTGCTCAGGACCATCTCGAAGCCCTCGTCGCCGATGTTCCAGGCCATCTCGCCGGCGCTCTCGGGCACGACGGCGGTGGCGAACGCGTCGAGGCGCAGGCCGGGGCCGTCGGCGGTGACCACGACGGCGGCGGCACCGTCCCCGAAGACGCTGTTCGCGACGATCTGGTCCGGGTCGTCGCTGGCGCGGACGTGCAGGGTGCAGAGCTCGGCGCAGACGACCAACACGACGGCGTCCGGGTCGGCCTCGGCGAACGCGGCCGCGATCCGGAGCGCCGGGAACGCCGCGCAGCACCCCATGAAGCCGATGTGGTGGCGGAAGACGTCACGGCGCAGGCGGAGCTCGGTCACGATGTCCAGGTCCGGGCCGGGCTGCGTGAACCCGGTGCACGACACCGTGACGACGTGCGTGACCGCGGCCGCGTCGACGTCTGCGCGGTCGAGCGCGTCACGAGCGGCGTCGACGAACAGCGCCGGTGCGAGTTCTCGGTAGCGGTCGTTGCGGGTGCCCGTCGAGGGCGAGTGCAGCGCGCCGTCCGTGTCGCGGAACGCGCCCGCTGCACGGCTCCGGTCGAGTTCGGCCAGCACGGTGTGCCGGTGCTCGACCGCCGAGGCGTCGAAGGCTGCGGGGACGAGCCGCCGGCCGAGACGACCGAGCTCGGGCTGCGCAGCGAAGAGGTCTCGCACGGCAGCCTGCTCGAGCGTCGTCTCCGGGACGGCGGTTCCGATGGCGCGGATCGTTGCGGACACGACTCATCCTGTCACCGGGTCGCTGACGCGTCCCCAGGTTCTCCCACACCGCGGAACGGACACAGCACCGTGGTTTCCCACGGTGCTGTGTCCGGAACCTGGTTCCGCGGAACGGAACGGCGACTACGCCTGCTGCGCGCGCTCCAGCACCAGCTCGCGGACGCGGGCGGCGTCCGCCTGGCCCTTCATGGCCTTCATGACGGCGCCGATGATGGCGCCGGCGGCCTGGACCTTGCCGTCCTTGATCTTCGCGAGCACGTCCGGCTGGCCGGCGAGTGCTTCGTCGACCGCGGCGGTGAGCGCCGAGTCGTCGGACACGACCTTGAGCCCACGGGCCTCGACGACCTGGGCCGGCGAGCCCTCGCCGGCGATGACGCCCTCGAGCACCTGGCGTGCCAGGCGGTCGGTCAGGTCGCCGGACTCGACGAGCGCGATGACCTCGGCGACGTGCTGCGGCGACACGAGGTCGCCGGGCTCGGCGTCCTGCGCGTTCGCGACACGGCTGATCTCGCCGGTCCACCACTTGCGGGCCGCCTGCGGCGCGGCTCCGGCGGCGACGGTGCCCTCGACCTGGTCGAGCAGCCCACCGTTCACGACGTCCTGGAACTCCAGGTCGGCGAAGCCCCAGTCGCCCTTCAGGCGACGGCGGCGAGCCACCGGGGCCTCGGGCAGGGACGCACGGAGCTCCTCGACGACCGCGGGGTCGGGCACGACCGGCAGCAGGTCGGGCTCGGGGAAGTAGCGGTAGTCGTCGGCGTCCGACTTCGGACGGCCGGCCGAGGTCCGGCCGGTGTCCTCGTGCCAGTGGCGGGTCTCCTGCGTGATCGAGCCGCCGTCGGCCAGGATCGCGGCCTGGCGCTGGATCTCGTAGCGGATCGCACGCTCGACGGCACGGAACGAGTTGACGTTCTTCGTCTCGGTGCGGGTGCCGAGCTTCTCCTGGCCACGGGGGCGCAGCGAGATGTTGGCGTCGCAGCGCAGGTTGCCACGCTCCATGCGGGCTTCGGAGACACCGAGTGCGCGCACGAGGTCGCGGATGACCTGCACGTACGCGGCACCGAGCTCGGGGGCACGGTGCTCGGCACCGAAGATCGGCTTCGTGACGATCTCGACGAGCGGCACACCGGCGCGGTTGTAGTCGACGAGCGAGTACTCGGCACCCTGGATGCGGCCGGTGGCACCACCGACGTGCGTCAGCTTGCCGGCGTCCTCTTCCATGTGGGCGCGTTCGATCGGGATGTTGAAGATCGTGCCGTCGGCCAGTTCGACCTCGACCTCGCCCTCGAACGCGATCGGCTCGTCGAACTGCGAGACCTGGTAGTTCTTGGGGTTGTCCGGGTAGAAGTAGTTCTTCCGGGCGAACCGCGACGACTCGGCGATCGAGCAGCCGAGCGCAAGGCCGAGCTGGATCGAGTACCGGACGGCCTGCGCGTTGACGACGGGCAGCGACCCGGGCAGGCCGAGGTCGACCGGCGTCACGTTCGTGTTCGGCTCGCCACCGAAGAAGTTCGGCGCGTCCGAGAACATCTTGGTCTTCGTCGCGAGCTCGACGTGCACCTCGAAGCCGAGCACCGGCTCGTAGCGCTCCAGTGCCTCGTCGAAGTCCATGAGCGCGTCCTTCTGCGCCATCAGATCACACCTTCCTGCGCAGCCGACTGCTGACTCTGGTCGAGGTCCGGGATCCGGTCGATGAGCGGGGCTCCCCACTGCTGTTCGAGCAGACGCTCGAGTGCCGCACCGTAGCGGTACAGGCGGGCGTCCTCGCGCTGCGGGGCCATCAGCTGGACGCCGACGGGCAGGCCGTCCTCGGGTGCGAGGCCGTTCGGGATGCTCATGCCGGGCACGCCCGCCAGGTTCGCCGGGATCGTGGTGAGGTCGTTGAGGTACATCGCGAGCGGGTCGTCGATGCGCTCACCGATCGGGAACGCGGTCGTCGGGGCCGACGGGCTGATGAGCAGGTCGACCTGGTCGAACGCGGCCTGGAAGTCGCGCTGCACGAGCGTGCGGACCTTCTGCGCCGAGCCGTAGTAGGCGTCGTAGTACCCGGCGCTCAGGGCGTAGGTGCCGAGGATGATGCGACGCTTCACCTCGGGACCGAACCCGGCCTCGCGCGTGGCGGCCATGACGTCCTCGACCGTCGCACCGTTCTCCGGCGTGACGCGCAGGCCGAAGCGCACCGAGTCGAACTTCGCCAGGTTCGACGAGGCCTCGGCCGGCAGGATCAGGTAATAGGCGCTGATCGCGTAGGCGAACGACGGGGCGTCGATCTCGACGACGACCGCACCGGCCGACTCGAGCAGCGCGACGGTCTCCTGGAAGCGCTGGGTGACCCCGGCCTGGAAGCCGTCGCCACCGGCGAGCTCCTTCACCACGCCGACGCGCAGGCCGCGCAGCGTGTCCGCCTGCAGTCCTTCGCGGGCGGCGGCGGCCATCGAGGGCCAGGCGTCGGGGATCGAGGTGGAGTCGCGCGGGTCGTGCCCGCCGATGACGTCGTGCAGGAGCGCGGCGTCGAGGACGGTGCGGGCGACCGGGCCGATCTGGTCGAGGCTGGACGCCAGGGCGATCGCGCCGTAGCGGCTGACCCCGCCGTAGGTCGGCTTCACACCGACGGTGCCGGTGACGGCGCCGGGCTGACGGATCGAGCCACCGGTGTCGGAGCCGAGGGCGATGGGTGCCTCGTGCGCGGCGACGGCAGCGGCCGAGCCACCGCCGGACCCGCCGGGGATGCGGTCGAGGTCCCACGGGTTGTGGGTCGGTCCGTACGCCGAGAACTCGGTGGTCGAGCCCATCGCGAACTCGTCCATGTTGGTCTTGCCGAGCGGCACGAGGCCGCCGGCGCGGAGCTTCGCGACCGGGGTGGCGTCGTACGGCGGCATCCACCCTTCGAGGATCTTCGAGCCCGAGGTGGTCGGCATGTCCTGCGTGCACAGGACGTCCTTGATCGCGATCGGGACACCGGCGAGGGGCCCGAGGTCGTCGCCGGCCGAGCGACGCGAGTCGATCGACTTCGCGACGGCGATGGCGTTCTGGTTGACGTGCAGGAAGGCGTGCACGTCGCCGTCGACGGCGGCGATGCGGTCGAGGTGGGCCTGCGTGGCCTCGACGCTCGAGACGTCGCGCGCCACGAGGGCGTCGGCGAGCGCCGCGGCGCTCATCCGCGTGATGTCGGTCACTGTTCTTCTCCCAGGATGGCGGTCACTCGGAACCGTTCGCCGTCGGAGTCCGGCGCTCCGGAGAGCGCCTGCTCCTGCGTCAGCGTCTGGCCGACGACGTCGGGTCGGGTGACGTTGCCGAGCGGCACGGGGTGGCTCGTCAGCGGGACGTCGTCGGTCGCGACCTCGGCGACCTTGGCGACGCTCTCGACGATGTGCGACAGCTCCCCGGTCAGCTTCTCGATCTCGTCGGGCGTGAGTGCGATACGTGCGAGGTTCGCCAGGT
This sequence comes from Curtobacterium sp. NPDC089991, assembly GCF_044748425.1. NCBI lineage: Bacteria > Bacillati > Actinomycetota > Actinomycetes > Micrococcales > Microbacteriaceae > Curtobacterium > Curtobacterium sp. NPDC089991. The sequence goes on along the minus strand of NZ_JBIVGB010000003.1, from coordinate 300,008 downwards.
GCGCGACCTGCTCGCTCGTGATGTCAGGCATGGTGCTCCGTCGATCGGTTCGTGGACGTCCGACAGTCTATTGGCTGCGGTCGATCACGCAGGCGCGGCTGTGGACGGCTGCCTGGAGGCCCGTCACCGGTCCGGCGGACCGGTGACGGGCCTCCAGGCGGCGTGGACCCGAGCCGTCACTTCCCGTTCTGGTCACCCGCTGCCGGAGCCGCCGTGGCGGCGGGCGCCGCCGGTTCCGCCGGCGCCGCCGGAGCAGCCGGTGCAGCGGGTGCAGCGGTCTGCGTCGGCGTGGTCGGCGTCGATTGGTCGGCCTGCGACGCACCGGATCCCGACGACGCCGAGGACTGCGACTGCGACGCGTGGCTCGCCTGCCCGATCATCGCCTGGCTCGGCGTGGGCAGGGCGTTCCCGCCGACCGTCTGGTCCAGGTACGCCATCATCGACTTCCCGACCCCGAACTTCGCGCTGTACCCGGTGGTGCCCTGCAGGAACGGCCAGTTCGCCAGGCTCACGCTCCCCTGCACGTTCCCGATCCAGGTGGCGTTCGTGTACTTCGTCGACGACGCGACGAGCCAGTTCTGCACGTCGCCGTCGGTGGTGCCGGTCTTCGCGAACTTCGGCACGCTGTCGCCGGGGTTCGCACTGGCGGCGGTGCCGGAGCCCGACAGCACGCCCTGCAGCGCGTAGTCGACGGTGCCGGCGACGTCCGCCGAGACCCCCTGCGTGCAGGACGACGGCGTCGGGGTGATCTTCGTGCCGTCCGACTCGGTGACGGAGTCGATCGCGGTCGGCGTGCAGACGACGCCGCCGTTCGCGAAGCCGGCGTAGGCCTCGGCCAGGTCGATCGGCGACAGCTCGTTGACGCCGAGGATCGACGAGGGGGTCTGTCCGAGGGCACCGCCGTCGGCGCGGTGGATCCCCATCGACTGTGCGAGCTGCGCGATCTTGCAGAGGTCGAGCTGCTTGCCCATCGCGCCGAAGGCGGTGTTGATCGACTCGACGGTGGCGGCCTGCACGGTCATCGACGCCGGCACGGACTCGGCGTTCGCGACCGGCCACGTCCCGCCGCTGACGTTCTGGCAGGAGTTCGTGAACTCCGAGTTCTGGAACGTGTGCTCGGTGGTCGACACCGATTCGGACAGGGTGTGGCCGGTCGCGAGCCACTCGGCCAGGGTGAACACCTTGTAGGTCGAGCCGGTCTGGAACCCGCCGGAGTTGCCGTAGCCGGAGTCCGCGCTGTAGTCCACCGCGGTCGACCCCGCTGCGGCGTTGTCGCCCTGCGTGTACGACGTGTTCTGCACCATCGACATGATGCGTCCGGTGCCGGGCTCGACGGTGACGTTGGAGCCGCCGACGTCGACGCCGGCCATCGTGGCCGGCACGTAGGTCGACAGTGCGGTCTGCGCCTGGCCCTGCAGGTCGAGGTCGAGCGAGGTGTGGATCTGCAGGCCCTTGGTGTCGAGCGTCGCGATGCGCGCCGCGGCGGTCTTGCCGAACGCCGGGTCCTGCAGCACCTGGTCGCGGACGTAGTCGCAGAAGTAGCCGGCGTCGTAGTTCGTCGCCGCGGTCGAGCAGCCGTTCGCGGTCTCGGTGATCTTCGGCGTGACCGGGGTCGCGATGGCCTTCGTCATCTCGGCCTTCGTGATCGACCCGTGCGCCTGCATGCGGCGGAGGACGTAGTCGCGTCGTTCCTTGGTGAGCGCGTAGCCGTTCGCCTGCCCGTTGTCCTTGTCACCGGGCACGTCGATGCGCAGGTTCGAGGGGTTGTTGAGGATCGCCACGAGCGTGGCCGACTGCACGAGCGACAGGTCCTTCGCGTGCACGCCGAAGTAGTACTCGGCACCGGCCTCGGCGCCGTACACCCGACCGCCGAGCCCGACGATGTTCAGGTACCCGGTCAGGATGTCGTCCTTCGAGTACTTCTTGTTCACCGCGATCGCGTACCGCATCTCCTGCAGCTTCCGCTGCGGGGTGACGCCGGCTGCGTCCTCGTAGCAGGCCTCCACCTTCTTCGCCGTGGCGGCCTGGTCCTTGCCGGTGAGCTCCTCGCACTGCTGCACGAGGACGTTCTTGACGTACTGCTGCGTGATGCTCGATCCGCCCTGGACGTCGCCGCCGACGACGGTCGCGGCGACTCCGCGCAGCGTGCCGAGGACGTCGATGCCGCCCTCGTCGTAGTAGCGGGGGTCCTCGGTGTCGATGGCGGCCTGCTTGAGCGTGTCCGCCATCTGGTCGGCCGCGACGTTCGTCCGGTTCTCGGCGTAGAACGACGCGATCTTGACCTGCTTGCCGCCCTTCGTCGCGTACACCGACGACACCTGCTGCGGCGTCTGCACGTCGAGGTAACTCGGCAGGTCCTCGAAGAACGCGACCGCACCCGAGGTGCCCTCACCCGCGACGGCGACCGCGGGCGTCACCGCGACGGCGACGAGCATGCCGGCGAGCACGGACATCACCACGAACATCAGGAGAGCACCAGGCCATCGCACCACACGCATGCCCCGAACCGTAGGGAGGCGGGCTGTACTGGTTCTGCCGTGGAACCGACTGAGGCTGCGCCGTCGCTCAGGTTGCCGCTCAGGCAACACCTGTCGCGGGTCGCGATCCGCGCGGGGTCGCGGATCCGGCCGGGAGGCCCGGTGCGGCCCCGGCACGTCGGCCGCCGGTCACGATCCGGTCACGCCCAGGGCCTCGCCCCGTCAGTCGCGGGGCTGCAGGTCCTGCGGACGGACCAGGTACATGTCGACCGACGCACCGACGACACCGTCGTCACCGGTGCTGCCGCGTCGGACCTGCTCGCGGACGAGGTCACCGCGGCCGATCCCGATCAGGGCGACGTCGTGCAGCGATGCGGTCCCCGGCTTGAGGTAGTCGTTGTGCCCGACCGGACGGCGGAACAGGTCCCCGGCGGCCAGCGCGTCGGCACCGCCGGCCAGGTTCATCACGGTGGCGCCGAACGACGAACCACCCGGGTCCGTGCCGTAGTACCCGGACCCCGCGATCGGGTCGCTGTGCGCGACACCGACGAACACCTCGTCCGAGGCGACGTCCAGGTCCGCCGCCGACCGGACGTCGCTGCCCGGTGACCCGAGCACGGTGAGGGTGTCGGCGCTCATCCGTCCGGAGGCGAGCGCCATGAGCGCCGTCGTCGACCCGTACGAGTGCGCCACGATGTTCAGCCGGGGCTGGTCGCCGTCGCGGATCTGCCGCAGGCCGTCGACGGTGCGCTCGAGTCGCTGCGCCCCGGAGTCGGCGAGGCTGAGCGACATGATGTTCGACAGGTCGGGCGTGCGGTAGCCCATCCACGCCACGACGGCGACGCCCGTCCCGTCGCCGGAGCCACCGGCGGCCAGCGGCGCGAGGGTCGCTTGTTCGCTCGCCAGGTCGTTGGCGGTGTTCGTGAAGTCGGCCATCTGCCCGGTCACGGTGAAGAACATCCCGGGGACGATGACGGTGACGTCCGCCGCGGTGTCGAGGTCTCCGATGCTGATCGCCGCTCGGCCCGCCGCCCGGGTGTCGAGCGTGATGAGGAACCGCTGCGGGTCACCGGGCTCGCGCCGCAGCGAGTCCCGCACCTGTCCGAGCATCGCGGCGTGCGCGGCACCGGTGTCGGGGTCGGCGAGTCCGGTGGTCAGGGTCGACCGGTTCGCGCGGTCGCGGACGGCGTACGGTACGCCCTCGAGGTTGCCGATGATCGACGGCGCGTGGACCAGGAGCGTGCCCTGTTCGTCGGCGTCGAGTCCCGCCCACCACTGCGCGACGACGGCCGCCGCGGGCGGGTCGTCCTGCGCGGTCGCCACGACACGGCGGTCGTCGGCGGCACGGCGCAGGTCACCGGCGCCGAGGACCCCGAGGTCGTCGAGGAACGCCCGACCGTGCGCGTCGGCGACGGTGTCGACGTCGATCTGTCCCCCGGTCATGACCGGCTGGGGCACCGCGTGGCGCTCGGAGACGAGCGCGACCGTCACGGTGGCCGTGGCGGCATGGGTCGGAGGCGCGACGGGGGCCTCGATCACTCCGAGCGAGTGCATCGAGGCGGTGAGCAGAGCCGCGGCGATGAGCAGCAATCGGGTCTCCCCCTGGAAGGCCGTCCCGCCGTCTCCCTGCAGACGACGGGTGATGCTCTGTCGAGTGTAAGGAGAATGCCCGAGGATCGGTCATGCGCGATGCAACTTGTCCCCCGAACTGGGTGCGTCGCACGGCGCGCCGCAGTGTGCGGCCACATCGCGGTCGTGCTCGTCGCCCCGGCTCACCCCTCGGGCGCGGGGACCTCCGGCTCGGGGAGCGCGCTCGGCCCCTCGGTCACGAGCAGGTGGAACTGCTCGGCGTCGATGATCCGGAGCCCCAGCTGCTCGGCCTTCGTGAGCTTCGACCCGGCCCCGGGACCCGCGGCCACGAAGTCGGTCTTCTTGCTGACGCTCGACGCCGCCTTGCCGCCGGCGGTGATGATCGCCTCGAGCGCGCCCTCTCGCGTGTACCCCTCGAGGGACCCGGTCGCCACGACCGTGACGCCGCTCAGGACACCGCCCTCGATCGCCGCGCCCCCGGGGCCGGGGTGGTCCGGCGTGTTGAACTGCACGCCCGCCGTCGTCCAGCGGTCGATGATGTCGCGGTGCCAGTCGACCTCGAACCACGCGAGCAGGGCGTCGGCGATGATCCCGCCGACCCCGTCGACCGCCGCGAGTTCCTCGCGCGAGGCGCTGCGGATCCGGTCGAGCGACCCGAAGTGGTTCGCGAGCGCCCGCGCCGCGACCGGTCCGACGTGGCGGATGCTCAGCCCCACCATGATGCGCCAGAGCGGTTTCGTCTTCGCTGCGTCGATGTTCGCGAGCATCTCGAACGCGTTCTTCGACGGGAAGCGGCTCGGCTCGCCGGTGTAGTCGGCCCCGCGTGCTTCGGGGTCGAACGGCGGGTCGGTCTTCTTGCGCGCGCGGCTGAACGGGGTCACGCGCTTCGGGGCACCGGCGTCGTCGACCTTCTCCATGCCGGTCTCGGCGTCGCGGACGATCACCTCGATCGGGACGATGTCCTGCATCGTCAGGTCGAACAGCCCGGCCTCGGTCACGACCGGTGGGGTGTCCGGGTGCAGCGGCTGCGTGAGCGCTGCGGCTGCGACCTCGCCGAGACCCTCGATGTCGAGGGAACCGCGCGATGCGATGTGCTCGACACGACCGCGGACCTGCGCGGGGCAGCTCTTCGCGTTCGGGCAGCGGAGGTCGATGTCGCCTTCCTTCGCGGGGGCGAGCTCGGTGCCGCACTCCGGGCAGTGCGTCGGCATCACGAACTCGCGCTCCGTGCCGTCGCGCAGGTCGACGACCGGCCCCAGGACCTCGGGGATGACGTCGCCGGCCTTCCGCAGCACGACGGTGTCGCCGATCAGGACGCCCTTCGCCTTGACCACCTGCTGGTTGTGCAGGGTGGCCTGGCGGACGACCGACCCGGCGACCTCGGCCGGGGCCATCACCGCGAACGGGGTCGCACGCCCGGTCCGCCCGACGCTGACGACGATGTCGACGAGCTTGGTGTGGACTTCTTCCGGCGGGTACTTGTACGCGATCGCCCACCGGGGTGCACGAGACGTCGAGCCGAGTTCTTCGTGCAGGGCGAGGTCGTCGACCTTGATGACGACGCCGTCGATCTGGTGCTCGACCGAGGCACGGCGGTCGCCCGTGGAGCGGACGAAGGCGTTCACCTCGTCGATGGTGTCGAAGACCCGGTAGTGGCTGCTCGTCGGCAGGCCCCAGGTCTCGAGCAGCTCGTAGACCTCGGACTGCGAGCGGACGTCGGTCTCCTGCTCGAGTTCGCGCACGGGCCATGCGCCGATGCCGTGCACGAGCATCCGCAACCGCCGGAGCCGGTCGACCATGAGCGCGCGCTTCGCCTCGGACTTGCCCTCTTCCTTCTGGCGGAGGGACCCGGCGGCGGCGTTGCGCGGGTTGGCGAAGACCCGCTCCCCCGCCTCGCGCTGGTTCGCGTTGAGCTCGTCGAACTCGGCGACCGGGAAGAAGATCTCGCCGCGGACCTCGACCAGGGGCGGGTGGCCCGTCCCCGCCAGCCGGTCCGGGATCGTGCCCATCGTCCGGACGTTGCCGGTGACGTCCTCGCCCACGACACCGTCACCTCGGGTCGCCGCTGACAACAGGCGGCCGTGCTCGTAGCGCAGGTTGATCGCGAGGCCGTCGATCTTCAGCTCGGTCAGGAACCGGACCCGCTCGGCGCCGGCGTCGCGCTGCACCTTGACGGCCCACTCGGTGAGCTCGTCCGGGCTGAACACGTTGTCGAGCGACAGCATCCGCTCGGCGTGCTCGACCGGCGCGAACTGCGTCGTCTGCGCCTGGCCGCCGACGGTCTGGGTCGGGCTGTCCTCGGTCAGGAGCTCCGGGAACCGCTGCTCGATCGCGTCGAGCCGGCGGACCAGCACGTCGTAGTCGGCATCGGCTTCCGGTGAGCCGTTGTCGCCCTGGTAGTACGCCTGTCGCAGCTCGTTGATGCGGGCCCGCAGCCGGTCGACCTCGCGCCCGGCCTGGGCGGCGTCGAGCCCGTCGGGGTCGATGGTCTCGAACGTGGCGTCGGTCTCGCTCATGTCATCAGTTCTACCGTGTGCCACCGACGGCGCGTGCAGCGGACCCACCGCCCGGGAGCGGCGGTCTCAGGCGTCGACGGGGACGGCGCTGACGGTGTTGTCGATCGTGCACTGTCCGAGCACCCGGGTGCCGACGTAGACCACGGCCGTCTGCCCGGGGGCGACCCCGTGCAGCGGCTCGTCGACGTCGATCACGAGCACGTCGTCCTGCACCCGCGCGGTCGCCGGCACCGGGTCGGCGTGCGCCCGGATCTGCACGTCGCACGCGAACGGCGTCTGCGGGTCGGCGGGTGCGGTGCCGGCCCACGTGAAGCGGGAGCCCGACATCGACGACACGGCCAGTGCCTCCTTCGGGCCGACCACGACGGTGTTGTCCTTCGGGCGGATCTCGAGCACGAACCGGGGCTTGCCGTCGGCGGCGGGGCGCCCGAGCGACAGTCCGCGGCGCTGCCCGACCGTGTAGCCGTGCGCGCCGTCGTGGGAACCGACGACGGTGCCGTCGCGCTCGACGACGTCACCGGTCTCGCTGCCGACACGGTCGGCGAGCCAGCCGCGGGTGTCGCCGTCGGGGATGAAGCAGATGTCGTAGGAGTCGGGCTTCTGGGCGACGGTCAGCCCACGCTGGGCGGCCTCGGCCCGGACCTCGTCCTTCGACGGGGTCGCCCCGAGCGGGAACATCGCGTGCTGCAGCTGCTCGGCGGTCAGGACCCCGAGCACGTAGGACTGGTCCTTCGCCCACGCTGCCGATCGGTGGAGTTCGCGGGAGCCGTCCGGGCCGGTGACGATCGAGGCGTAGTGCCCGGTCGCGACGGCGTCGAAGCCCAGGGCCAGCGCCTTCTCGAGCAGCGCCGCGAACTTGATCCGCTCGTTGCACCGCATGCAGGGGTTCGGGGTGCGGCCGGCCTGGTACTCGGCGACGAAGTCGTCGACGACGTCCTCCTTGAACCGGGCCGAGAAGTCCCACACGTAGTAGGGGATGCCGAGGGCGGACGCGGCGCGCTGGGCGTCCATCGAGTCCTCGATCGTGCAGCACCCGCGACTGCCGGTGCGGAGCGTGCCCGGCATCCGGCTCAACGCCAGGTGCACGCCGACCACGTCGTGCCCGGCGTCGACCGCCCGGGCAGCAGCCACCGCCGAGTCGACCCCACCGCTCATCGCCGCCAGAACACGCATGCCTCCAGGGTAACCCGCCGACGAACCCGTACCGCTGGCGTACCGTTGGTCGAGCGATGGCCACGACGGGGAACGACTCATTCGACTTCCGGTCCGTCCTGTTGTCCGGGTTCCTGCCCGCGGCACTGTTCGCCATCGGCGAGGGCGCGATCATCCCGATCATCCCGATCGCCGCGGACTCCCTCGGCGCGACCCTGGCGTTCGCGGGCTTCGTCGCGTCGCTCATCCTGGTCGGCGAACTCATCGGCGACGTGCCGTCCGGCATCGTCGTCGCGCGGATCGGCGAGCGGAACGCGATGATCGGCGCTGCCCTGGTGTCGGTCGGCGGCCTCGTCGTCTGCACGACCGCGGCGAACGCGTGGGTGCTCGCGCTCGGGGTGTTCCTGGTCGGCGTCTCGACCGCGGTGTTCGCCCTGGCACGGCACGCCTACATGACCACCGCGATCCCCGTCCGCATCCGAGCCCGGGCGCTGTCGAGCCTCGGCGGGGTGTTCCGCTTCGGGTACTTCGTCGGACCGTTCCTCGCCGCCGGCGTGATCCACCTGACCGGCACCACCGCGAGCGCCTTCTGGATCCACGTCGTGTGCTGCCTGGCGGCGGCGACAGTGCTCCTGGTGCTGCGCGACCCGGCGACGGGCGCACGCGGTCTGCGGTTGCCGCCACGGGCCTCCCGGTCGGGGTCGGACGCGACCGGCGTGACCGAGCCGTCCACCGACACCGGAGCGGTCTTCGTCGGCAAGGAGGCGCACGGCCTCTTCCGCACCCTGCGCACGAACCGGGCCGTGCTGCTGCGGCTCGGTAGCGGCGCCGCGCTCATCGGCGCGATGCGTGCCGGACGCCAGGTGATCCTGCCGCTGTGGGCGGTCAGTGTCGGGCTGAACGACTCGACGGCCGCTCTGATCATCGGCATCGCCGGTGCCGTCGACTTCGCGCTGTTCTACACGAGCGGCCAGATCATGGACCGTTGGGGGCGGTTGGCGAGCGCACTCCCCTGCATGCTCGGGCTGAGCATCAGCTACTTCCTGCTCGCCTGGAGCGGGCACCTCGACGCGCGGGTCGGCTGGTTCGTGGGGATCGCGATGGGGATGTCGCTCGCCAACGGCGTCGGCTCCGGCATCCTCATGACGCTCGGCGCCGACCTCGCCCCGCGCGACGACCCGGCGCCGTTCCTCGGGGCCTGGCGCTTCACCGGCGACTTCGGGTCCGCTGCTGCGCCGCTCGTGATCTCCGGGGTGACGGCCGTCGCGACGATCGCGGTTGCCAGCGGCGTGATGGGCGTGCTGGGCCTGATCGGTGCCGGAGTGCTGCTGCGGTACGTGCCGCGGTACCTGCCGCGCCAGCTGCGCTGACGCGCGCTGCGCGCAGCCGTTTCCCACGACTCGGTGCGAGGTTGCCCACTCGGTGCGCGCTTTCTGCCCCGCACGGAGTGATCAACCTCGCACCACCGACGTCCACCGACGTCCGCCGACGTCCGCCGACGTCGGCCGACCAGCGCGCGCTCGGTATACTGCCGCTGCTCGCGGGAGTGGTGGAATCGGTAGACACGCAGGATTTAGGTTCCTGTGCCCCAGGCGTGAGGGTTCGAGTCCCTCCTTCCGCACCGACCGTTGCGTGCTCGCGCATCTCATACCACCGAGGGACGCTCCGGTCACGCGCGGACGGTACCCTCGTCGTGCGGGTGACCCTCCCGTCACCGCATCTGCACGACCGGAAGAGACATGCACTCCGTCGCACTCGCCCTGATCCCATGGCTGGATCCGCAGTACATCCTCGACCACTTCGGGGCGGTCGCAGTGCTCGTCGTCTGTGCGATCGTCTTCGCCGAGACCGGTCTGCTGATCGGCTTCATCTTCCCGGGCGACAGCCTGCTCGTCATCACCGGCCTGTTCGCGTTCGACCGCGGCGGCGAGATCGGCGGCATCCCGATCTGGGTCGCTGCCCTGATGATCGGCGCCGCGGCGTTCCTCGGCGGAGAGCTCGGGTACTACATCGGCAAGAAGGCCGGTCCGCCGATCTTCGAGCGCAAGGAGAGCGGTCTGTTCTCCAAGGCGAACGTCGAGCGGACCAACGCGTTCTTCCACCGGTTCGGTCCGCTCGCGGTGATCCTGGCGCGCTTCGTGCCGGTCGTCCGCACCTTCGCGCCGATCGCCGCCGGCGTCGGCCGCATGGACTACAAGAAGTACTCGCTCTACAACGCGATCGGCGCCGTCGTCTGGGGCGTCGGCGTGACGTTCCTCGGGTACTTCATCGGGCACATCCCGTTCGTCGCCCACATCGTGCGCGAGTACATCGACATCATCCTGCTGGCCGCGGTCGTCGTGACCGTCGTGCCGATGGCGCTGACCTACATCCGGAACGCCCGCAAGGCGAAGAAGCACGAGCACCAGGCCGAGTCGACGGCCGTCGACCCGCAGCTGTAGCTGTCGCCGGACCGGACGCGACAGGCCTACACCGTTCGGTGTGGGCCTGTCCTCGTCGCGGGTGGGCGGTTCAGAGCCCGAAGTGCTCCCGCACGACCGGCGCGATGCCCCGGAACGCCTTGCTGCGGTGCGACAGGGCGTTCTTCTCGTCGCGGGTGAGCTCGGCCGACGACCGGTCGGCGTCGTCGGGCCGGAACACCGGGTCGTAGCCGTGTCCGCCGTCGCCGACCGGCGCGGTCAGCACCTCGCCGTTCCACACCGCCTCGACCACGTGCTCGAACCCGTCGGGCGTGACGAACGCGGCCGCGCACACGAAGGCGGCGGTGCGCTCCACGACGCCGTCGAGGTTCTGCAGCAGCAGCGCGATGTTGTCGGCGTCCGACCGGGTGCCCGCGTACCGCGCCGAGTGGATGCCCGGGGCGCCGTCGAGCGCGTCGACCGCGATGCCGGAGTCGTCGGCGAGCGCCGGCAGTCCGGTGTGGGCGACCGCGGCACGGGCCTTGATCAGCGCGTTCGCGGCGTAGGTGTCGCCGTCCTCGACCGGCTCGGGGCCGTCGTAGCCGACCAGCTCGACACCCTCGCCCAGCGCCGACCCGAGGATCTCGCGCAGTTCCACGACCTTGCCCTGGTTGTGGGTGGCCAGGACGACGGTGCCGCTCACGCCAGCCCCAGCACGGTCTTCTGGATCGCCGCGAGCGACTGGTTGCCGGCCAGGCCCAGGTCGAGCAGGACGTTCAGCTCGTCGCGGTCGAACGGCGCGTGCTCGGCGGTCCCCTGCACCTCGATGAACTTGCCCGACCCGGTCGTGACGATGTTCATGTCGGTGTCGGCGGCGGAGTCCTCGGTGTACGCCAGGTCGAGCATCGGCTCGCCCGTGACGATGCCGACCGAGATCGCCTGCACGCTGTCGGTGAGCGGGGTGGCCTTCTTGCCGATGAAGCCCTTGCCGCGGCCCCACTCGATCGCGTCGACCATCGCCACGTAGGCGCCCGTGATCGACGCCGTGCGGGTGCCGCCGTCGGCCTGCAGCACGTCGCAGTCGATGACCAGGGTGTTCTCGCCGAGGGCCTTCGTGTCGACCACGGCGCGGAGCGAACGTCCGATCAGCCGGGAGATCTCGTGGGTGCGGCCGCCGACCTTGCCCTTGATCGACTCGCGCTGCATGCGCTCGTTCGTCGACCGCGGCAGCATCGAGTACTCGGCGGTGACCCAGCCGGTGCCCTTGCCGGCGAGCCAGCGGGGCACACCGTTCGTGAACGAGGCGGTGCAGAGCACCTTGGTGTTGCCGAACGAGATCAGCGCGCTGCCCTCGGCCTGCGTGCTCCACCCCCGCTCGATGGTGACGGGACGGTGTTCCTCGGCCTGGCGGCCGTCGATGCGGGTGGTCATGGTGTCCTTTCGGTCCGGCCTGGAGGCGCGGTGCGGGTCGTCGGGGCGGGCGGCGGCTGGCGGCTGGTCGCCGCTCAGGCCCGCCCACGGGGCAGCGTGATGGCGCCGGTCTCGAGGTGGCCGACGCGGACGATCTCGGGGCCGAGGAACCGGCGGGCGAGCCGCAGGAACCCGTCCTCGTCGTCGCCGGTCGACTCGAACGAGTACGTCGGGGCGGTGGTGGAGGTGCGTTCGAGGCCGTGCTCGACGAGCCGGCGGTACACGTCGTTGGCGGTCTCCTCGGCACTCGACACCAGGGTGACGTCCGGGCCCATCACGTACTGGATGGCGGCGGACATCAGCGGGTAGTGGGTGCAGCCGAGCACGAGGGTGTCGACGTCGGCGGCGCGGATCGGGTCGAGGTAGCCGGCGGCGACCTCGCGCAGCTCCGGTGACGAGGTGTCCCCCGCCTCGACGAACTCGACGAACCGCGGGCACGCCGCCAGGGTCAGGCTGACGTCGGAGGCCACCGCGAAGGCGTCCTCGTAGGCGCGCGAGGTGATGGTGCCGACCGTGCCGATGACGCCGATGCGCCCGGTCCGGGTCTGCTTCACGGCGGCGCGGGCGGCGGGCTGGATGACCTCGACCACCGGGATGCCGTACGCCTGCTCGTACCGTTCGCGGGCGTCGCGGAGCACGGCCGACGACGCCGTGTTGCAGGCGATGACGAGGGCCTTGACGCCGAGTTCGACCAGGTCGTCCATGACCTCGAGCGCGTAGCGGCGGACGTCGGCGATGGGCTTCGGGCCGTACGGCGAGTGCACGGTGTCCCCGACGTACCGGATGCTCTCGCGCGGCAGTTGGTCGATGATCGCGCGGGCCACCGTGAGCCCGCCGACCCCGCTGTCGAAGACTCCGATCGGTGCATCCGTCACGGTGACCAGCGTACCGACGCGCGCTGCGGACGTCGGGACCGACCGCCTGCGCGCCGCGGGCCGCACGCCCGAGGCGATCCGGGCCTCCCGGAGGTCACGACACTAGTGTCGACAGCGTGACCAGCGCGCTCCTGACGGACCAGTACGAACTCACCATGGTCGACGCGGCCCTGAAGGACGGCACCGCCCACCGGCGCTGCGTCTTCGAGGTGTTCGCCCGGCGACTCCCCGACGGTCGTCGCTACGGCGTCGCGGCCGGCCTCGGCCGGTTCCTGACCGCCCTCGGCGACTTCCGCTTCGGCGACGACGAGATCGGGTTCCTGCGCGACCGCGGGGTCATCGACGAGGGCACCGCAGCCTTCCTCGCCGACTACCGGTTCACCGGGGACGTCCGGGCGTACCGCGAGGGCGAGGTGTACTTCCCCAACTCCCCGATCCTGCAGGTCGAGGGCACGTTCGCCGAGGCCGTCGTGCTCGAGACGCTCGCCCTGTCGGTCTTCAACGCCGACTCCGCCATCGCCTCGGCCGCCGCGCGCATGGTCTCCGCCGCCGACGGGCGTCCGCTCGCCGAGATGGGCTCCCGCCGCACCGGCGAGTGGAACGCCGTCGCCGCAGCACGGGCCGCGTACATCGCCGGGTTCGGCGCGACGAGCAACCTCGAGGCCGGCCGCACCTGGGGCATCCCGACGATGGGCACCGCGGCGCACGCGTTCACCCTGCTGCACGACTCCGAGGAAGCGGCGTTCCGGTCGCAGCTCGACGCCCTCGGCAACGGCACGACGCTGCTCGTCGACACCTACGACATCGAGCAGGCCGTCGAGACCGCCGTCCGGCTGACCGACGGCAAGCTCGGCGGTGTCCGCATCGACAGCGGAGACCTGCCCTCGGTCGTCGCGGCCGTCCGGGCGCAGCTCGACCGGCTCGGCGCGACCGACACCAAGATCACGGTCACGAACGACCTGGACGAGTACACGATCGCGGCCCTCCGTGCGGCCCCGGTCGACTCGTACGGCGTCGGCACCTCGGTCGTCTCCGGCTCGGGGCACCCGGCCGCCGGCATGGTCTTCAAGCTCGTGGCGCACCAGTCCGCCGACGGCGACGACTGGGTCGCCGTGGCGAAGAAGTCGGCGGACAAGGCCTCGATCGGCGGGCGCAAGGAAGCCGGCCGACGCCTGCGCAACGGTGTCGCCACGGCCGAGGTCGTGCTCACCGCCGGACAGGTCGGCCCCGACGAGCGCCCGCTGCTCGTGCCCGTGGTCACCGGCGGCGAGGTCGATCCGGCGTTCCTCGGAGCACAGGGTGTCGAGGCCGCGCGGGCGCACCACAAGCGGGCGAAGGCCGAGCTGCCGGCGGACGCCGCGCGCATCGGTCGCGGCGACCCCGCGATCCCCACCCTGGTGATCTGAGCGCGCCGCTGCGCGCCGCTGCGCATCGCTTGGTGAGCAGAAATGGTCGGGTCCCCGAAGGCGACCCGACCATTTCTGCTCACGATGCGCAGGCTGCGTCTACTCGGACTTCATCTTCTCGTAGATCGCCTTGCAGTCCGGGCACACCGGGAACTTCTCCGGGTCGCGGCCCGGGATCCACTTCTTGCCGCACAGCGCCTTGACCGGCTTGCCGGACAGGGCGGACTGCAGGATCTTGTCCTTCTTGACGTAGTGCGAGAACCGCTCGTGGTCGCCGGGTTCGATCGCTTCGTCTTCGAGGAGCTTCTCGAGCTCCCGGTCCATCACGTCGAGGCCGCCGCCCGGTTCCGTCATGCTCATGGGTCCAGGGTACGACGGTCTGCGCACGTTGGTCTGCGCACCTTGCGCTCGTTCCGGAACGCTAGTTGCGCTGCGCCGCTGCCAGCAGGTCCGGGCCGCGCCGGTCGAACAGCCGCCCGCCCGCGAAGATCCCGATGACGAGCACGACCACGCCGATCCCGATGCCCACCGCGAGCGTCAGCATCGACCACGGCTCAGCGCCGCGGACGAAGGCCAGCACCGCGAGCCACGCCGCCGGGACGGTGCAGACCACGATGCCGATCACCATCATCGACTGCGCGACCGTCGCCGTCACACCCGCGGCCTGCGGCTGCTGGAACGGGTGGTCCCCCGGCCGCACGGTCGGGTAGGGCAGCAGGACGGACACGACGCTCGACAGCCCGAGTCCGGACAGCAGGGCGCTGGCGCTCACGCCGATCAGCAGCGGGAACACCGTCCAGTCGTCGAACAACCAGGCGGACACCGCCGAGCCGGCCACGATCGCCGGCGCACCGACGACGAGCACAGGGACGACACGGCCGAGACGGTCGCTCCACCCGGGAGCCCCGGAGGCGACGTGCAACCACACCGCGGTGTTGTCGTACGAGACGTCGTTGTGCGGCAGGAACCCGGCGATCAGCGCCATGAGCGGCAACGGCACGAGCGCGGTCCAGTGCCACGGCACCCCGGCGACCCCGAGCGGGATGACGACGAGCGGGACGAACAGGATGATCAGGTACGAGGTGCGGTACCGCGGGTCGCGCACCCAGTAGGTCAGGGCGCGGGCGGCGACGGCGGCGACCGGTGTCGAGCCGAGCCGGTCGAACCAGCCGAGCCCCTGGTAGCGCCGGGTCCGGGTGCGACCGTCGACGGTGTCGAGCGCCCGACCGACGAGCGCCCACCACGCCCAGGTCAGCAGGGCGACGACGGCGATCGCGACGAGCAGCTTGAGGAACCCGGTGCCGACGTGGCCGCTGGCGACCTCGGCGGGCACGGCCCAGGCGGCACCCCACGGCGTCCACCCCGCGACGTCCGCGACGCGTTGCATCTCGGTGCCCTCGGGGTCGAGCCAGTCGACGCGGAGCAGCAGCGAGACCGCCGGGATCGCGAGCACGATGATCACGAGCGCGACGAGCCACCCGGCGTCGCGGGACCGGTGCGGACCGATCAGCCGCGAGCCGACGGTGCAGCACACGCGGACCAGGAGCGCGCAGGTGGCGATCGCGAGCAGGCCGCCGATCACCGCGAGCACACCGGTCCCGGCGTCACGCGCCCAGGCGATCGACTGGGCGACGGCCACGACGACGACCCCGATCACCGGGATACCGATCAGCCCGGCGACGACGAGGCCGATCGCGAGCCCGCGACGGCCGATGCCGAACACCGCGAAGCGCCGCGGGTCGAGCTGGTCGCTCCGTCCGACGACGAGCGGGACGACGGTGAACGCGAACGCGATGAGCGTGCCGACCGGCACGGTGACCGCGCGGGCCGTGTCGGGGTCGGCGGACCGCAGCGCGACCGTCTGCGTCGCGACGAACACGGCGGCGAGGAGCCCGACGAGGCTGCCGAGCACGACGAGCACGGACCGGCGGGCGCTGCCGCGGACCTCGCCCGCGAGCAGGTCGGCCCTCAGCCGGAGAAGCTGTGCAACCATTCCATGCTCTCTGCCACGACGCGGCCGCCCGCGAGTTCGACGAACTTGTCCTCGAGGCTCTTGCGACCGCGCACCTGGGCCATGGTCCCCGAGGCGAGGACCTTGCCGCCGACGATGATGGCGACGGAGTCGCAGGTGCGCTGCACGAGCTCCATGGAGTGGCTGGAGAGCACGACGGTGCCGCCACCGCGCGTGTAGCGGCGCAGGATGTCGGTGATGGTCGCAGCGCTCACGGGGTCGACCGACTCGAACGGTTCGTCGAGCACGAGGACCCGCGGAGAGTGGATGAGCGTGGCGGCCAGGGCGATCTTCTTCGCCATGCCCACCGAGTAGTCGGCGACCTGGCGACCGAGCGCCTCGCCGAGCCCGAACGCCTCGGCCAGGTCGGTGCTGCGCTCGCGGGCCGTGGCACCGTCGAGACCGCGCAGGGTGGCCGAGTAGTAGAGCAGCTGCGCACCGGTGAGGCGGTCGAACAGCCGCAGGCGGTCCGGCAGCACGCCGAGGCTGCGCTTGGCGGCCGTGGGGTCGGCCCAGACGTCGTGGTCCAGGACCGTCACGGACCCGGCGTCGGGACGCAGCAGACCGGTGATCATCGACAGGGTGGTCGTCTTGCCGGCGCCGTTCGGGCCGACCACGCCGAAGATCGAGCCCTGGCGGATCTCGAGGTCGACCTCGTCGACGGCGAGGGTCTGCCCGTACCGCTTGACGAGGCCGTCGGCGGCGAGCACGACGGGCTGCAGCTTCTGCGGGGCCTTGGGCGCGGTGGCCCGGGGAGCACGCTTCTTCGCGGCGGAGCTCGTCGCGGCGTCCGCCTCCGGTGCGTCGGTGTCCGGTGCGCCCTGCGCTGCGTGCGCGGTCGCGTCCGTCGCGGACTTCGCGGACGTCGCGTCGCTCGACGCGGGGCCGGGAGGCACGGTGCCGGTCGTGCCGGCGGCCTTCGCCGGTCGCTTGGTGCGTTGCTTCGTGGTGCGCGCCTTGGCAGGTCGGGCGCCGGTGGTCGTCGTCGGGGCCGCTGCCGCGGCACGGGCCGCGGGACCGGGCGCTGCGGTGCCGGGCACTGCGTCCGACTGCGGCTCGGTGACCGGATCGGTGTCGGCGGCCGTGGTGTCGGCAGCCGTGGTCTCGTCGGTCATCTCGTCATCAACGGAGGCGTCGCGCGCATCCGGTTCCCCCATGTCGTCGTCGTCGGCGTCGTCCCCCGCCGCGGCGTCCACCCGGTCGGCGGCACGCTCGTCGGCGTCCTGCTCGTCGGTGTCACTCGCTTCGGTCATCCAAGCAGCGTCGGTCGTGGCGTACACGTCCTCGTTCTCTGCTCTGGCGGCCATCGCCCAACCGTACCAACGCTCTCCGGACAGCGGGGAACCGCCCGCTCCAGTGTCACGAAATGAGTACGAAGCGCGGCGGACCTACCCCTTGAGCGGGTGTTTCCGTATCATTCACCAGGGCACGAAGAAGTGTTCACCACTTGGAAACCTGCTCCGGCGGGCTCTCCGACACCGTGCAGCGGCCGCCCTCGTGGCCCGCGGCGTCCGGTTCTCGGCGAACTCGGACGTTCCGCGAGCAGACTCGACGAGGCCCGCCCGTGCCCCAGGGCGCGCGGGCGGACACCAGAAGGGACCAGCATGACCACGCAGATCGTGATCCTCGCAGCGGGGATGGGCAGCCGGCTCGGCCGCAGCCTGCCGAAGCCGCTCACGGAGCTCAGTGACGGCCGCACCATCATGCAGCAGCAGTTCGACAACATCCGCGCCGCGTTCGGTTCGAGCGCCCGCGTGACGATCGTCGTCGGCTACAAGTCGGAGCACATCGTCGAGGCCTTCCCCGACGCGTCCTTCGTCTACAACGAGTCCTACGACTCCACCAACACCTCGAAGAGCCTGCTGCGCGCCCTCAAGGCGACCGGCAAGAGCGGTGTCCTCTGGATGAACGGCGACGTGGTCTTCGACCCGATGGCGCTCGTCCGTGCGGCCGACATGATCGATGAGGACCACTCGTTCGTCAGCGTCAACACCGACAAGGTCTCCGACGAAGAGGTCAAGTACACCGTCGACGCCGAGGGCTTCATCCACAAGCTCTCGAAGCAGGTCGTCGGCGGGCTCGGCGAAGCCGTCGGCATCAACTACGTGTCGGCGAACGACAAGCAGGCCCTCATCCGCCAGCTCGGTCGCGTCGACGACCAGGAGTACTTCGAGGGCGGCATCGAGGCTGCCATCGCCGAGGACGGGCTACGCTGGTCCCCGATCGACATCTCCGACCTGTACGCGGTCGAGATCGACTTCGCCGAGGACCTCGAGCGCGCGAACAACCTGTTCGCCTGAACCTCCGTCAGGACCCCTTCGGCGGTTCCGCCCGAAGGGAAACCGTGACCACAGCGAGCGCGCCGACCGTGCCCGCGGCTGCCGCACCAGCGGCGACCCGGAGCGCCGGTCGGCGCTATCGTCATGCCCTCTGGCTGCTGACCGTCCGCGACCTCCGGGTCCGGTACTCGACGTCGGCGCTCGGGTACGTCTGGTCGATCCTCGACCCGCTCGTGATGTCGGCGATCTACTGGTTCGTCTTCACCCAGGTGTTCCACCGCGGTTCGGTCGGTGAAGACCCGTACATCGTCTTCCTGCTCTCCGCGCTGCTGCCGTGGATGTGGTTCACCGGGGGCGTCTCGGACTCCACGCGGGCGTTCATCAAGGAGTCGAAGCTCATCCGCTCGACGACGATCCCCCGCACCATCTGGGTCGCGCGGATCGACGCGTCGAAGGGCATCGAGTTCCTGCTGAGCCTGCCGGTGCTGGCGGCGTTCGCGATCGCGACGGGTGCGCACCTGCACTGGCAGGTCGTCTTCTTCCCGCTGGCGATCGTGCTGCAGTGCGCGCTGGTGTACGGCCTCGGCCTGATCGTCGCGCCGCTCGTCGTCTTCTTCCGCGACCTCGAGCGGGCGACCAAGCTCGTCCTGCGCTTCCTGTTCTACGCATCGCCGATCATCTACGGCACGCACGCGCTGCCCGACGCCCTGCGCCCCATCGCCGCGGTCAACCCGCTCACCGGCATCTTCGGGATGTACCGCGCCGCGTTCTTCCCGAGCCAGCTCGACTGGCTCGAGGTCGGGGCGTCGGTGGTCATCACGGGCATCGTCCTGGTCATCGGCTTCGCGGTGTTCCGACGCAGCGAGCACCGCGTGCTGAAGGAGCTGTGATGACCGCCACCGACCAGACCCGACGTACCGAGACCGTCGCGCCGGTGATCTCCGTGCGCGACGCCGGCATCTGCTTCAAGCGCAACCGACGGGCGAGCCGCAACTTCAAGGACCTCTTCGCCGGACGCGGCCGCCGCAAGCGTGCCGACGAGTTCTGGGCGCTCCGCAACGTGTCGTTCGACGTCCGTCCGGGCGAGGCGATCGGCGTCGTCGGTCGGAACGGTCAGGGCAAGTCCACGCTCCTGAAGCTCGTGGCGCAGGTGATGCTGCCGGACGAGGGCCGGATCGACGTCGGGGCCGGCGTCGCGCCGCTCATCGAGATCACCGGTGGGTTCGTCGGCGACCTGTCCGTCCGCGACAACGTCTACCTGACCGCCGGCCTGCACGGCATGTCGCGCGCCGAGATCCGTGCCGCCTTCGACGAGATCATCGACTTCGCCGAGATCGCGGACTTCGTCGACACCCCGTACAAGCACCTGTCGAGCGGCATGAAGGTGCGCATCGCGTTCGCGGTGATCTCGCGGCTCGACGAGCCCGTCATCCTGGTGGACGAGGTCCTCGCCGTCGGCGACAAGGCCTTCCGCGAGAAGTGCTACAGGCGGATCGAGGAGCTCCTCGCCGGCGGTCGGACGCTCTTCTTCGTGTCCCACAGCGACAAGGACCTGCGCCGGTTCTGCGACCGCGGTCTGTACCTCGACAAGGGCCGACTGCAGCTCGACGGCACCATCGAGGAAGCGCTGGCGCAGTACTCCGCCGACTACGGCGTCTGACCGGTCGGGTACTCCCCCTCCACAGCCAGGGCACCACGGTGCCCCCTCCACAGCGACGGGTTCCCGGGTGCTGCGCCGGGGCCCCACCGTCGGACCCTCCCCCTAACGTTCCCCCCATGCACCACCCCGCACCCGCGTACGCCGTCCCGTTCACCATCGACCGCTCGCAGGCCCCGCGCCGGTACGACCTCGTCAACACCGGGGACGAACCGGTCGACGGCCTGACCCTCACCCACCTCGGCAACGGCTACAGCCCGCCGCTGGCGGTGCACCGGCTCGAACCGGGTCGACGTCTGTCCGTCGCCGTGTTCGGCGCGGATCCGCAGGACACCGGCGTCGTGATCGTCCGCTGGCGCCGTCCGGACCGCTCCGAGTACGTGTGGCGGATGTCACTGGTCGGTCAGGGGCTGCACCCGTGACCGTGTCCGGACGGGGCTCAGCGTTCGCCGCGCTCGGCAGCGACGGTGCGCCAGCGCTCCAGCAGCCACTCGACGGCGGCGTGGAACCGGGCCGTTGCGGCACCGGGCGTGGTGTCGCCGAAGTAGCGCGCCACCCACTGCTGCAGCTTGGCGAGCTCGGCGGCGTCCCCCACGGCGGCGTCGATCCGCGCGAGCACCGACGGCGCGTCGGCCGCGGTCAGCCAGTTGGCGTCGCTCAGGTAGCCGCGTTCGTCCACATCGGCCTCCGGCGACACCGGGCGGGTCACGATCAGGGGCTTCCCGACCGCCAGGCGGTCGTAGATCATCGCGCTGATGTCGGTGATCGCCACGTCTGCGTCGGCCAGCTGCCAGCCGAGCTCGCCGCCCTCGTCGTGGACGTGGTGCGCGGTGGGGTCGGCCGCGTTCGCCGCCGTGATCGCCGCGACGATCCGCTCGTGTGCCGTTCGGTACGCCGGGTCGAGCACGCCGCTCCGCGGGTGCGGGCGGTACACCAGGCGGTGGCGGGGCGACGCGAGCACCTGCTCGGCGATGGTGGTGCCGTGGGACGCGATCGAGCCGTACGCCGCGGCGCCGCGGTCGCCCTCCCACGTCGGTGCGTACAGCACGACGGTCCGGTCGTCGGCGGGGTACGGTGCCGCGCCGGCGAAGTGGTCGGCCTGCGGGCGGCCGATCGCGATGGTCCTGGCGTCGAGGTCGTAGTCCCACAGCGCCTCGGCGAGCCGACCTCGCGCGGCGTCCCCGGCGATCAACGCGTAGTCGTACGCCTTGAACTGGTTCGTCGTCATGTACATCTTGTCGCTCTCGCCGTGGTTGACGAAGACGTGCCACATGCGCCCGTACCGCATCATCTGGAAGTTGCGGGCGTTCTGGTTGACGTACAGCACCACCTTCGGCGCCTGGGTCTCGACGAACTGCTCCAGGTCGACGACCTGACGGGCGTACACGGCGGGGACCGGCGACTCGTCGATGAGCGTGGTCATCGTGCCCGGACTGCGCGCGATGATCGCGACCGGGTGCGTCTTCGCCAGTTCGGCCAGCGGCGCGTACCACTGGCGCACCTGGTACATGTTCACGGGGCCGTCGGCGAAGTACACCGCGATCTCGATCGTGCCGGGCGCCGGCGCCGCGACCGACGGCAGGCGACGGGCGAGCTCCCGGCGGCTCCGGCGCGAGGCGAGCAGGCGCTGGGCCAGGCGCACGGCGGTCCGCACGTCACTGGTGATCGGCATGGACTGTCTCCCGTTCTGCGGTGGCGATGGGGTTCGGAGTGGTCAGACGACGGGCGGGCGCCCGGCGAGCGTCATCCGGGCGACGGTCAGCCAGCTCATCGGTCGGGTCGGCCCGCAGTCGGTGGTCCGTCCTTCGCGGATGCCGGCGAACCACGTCGTCAGGCGTCGCGGGTGTCGCCACCAGCGTGCGACCTGGATCGCGGCCCACGAGCCGACGTAGAGCGGCCGGAGCGGTGCCGGCAGGTTTCGTCGGGCCAGCCAGACGCGGTTGCGGGCGTTCAGGCGGTAGTACTCCGTGTGCCGCGCCGGGTCGATGGCCGGGTGGTGTGCGACCAGGTCGCCGGCGTACCAGGCACGTCGACCGGCGTCCCACACGCGCCACGCGAGTTCGATGCCCTCGTGCGCGTAGAAGTACTCCGCTCCCCAGCCCCCGACGACCCGGTACACGTCCATCGGCAGCACGACGGCACCCTCCCACACCGAGAACACCGGCGACGAGTGGTCCGGCTCGCCCTTGCGGATGCGTGGGACCCAGCGCCGCGGGTTGGCGGCGCCGGTCGGGTCGACCACGCGGGGCTGGAGCAGTCCGAGCGAGGGGTCGCGTTCGAAGCGGCCGACGGCGTCCTGCAGGAACGTCACCGAGGGGATCGAGGCGTCGTCGTCCAGGAAGAACACGTAGTCCCCCTCGACGACCTCGGCACCGGCGTTGCGGCCGGCCGGGATCCCGAGGTTCTCCGGCAGCGCGAGCGTCCGCACCCCGTCCGGCAGGCCGGTCGGCTCCCAGCCGTTGCCGACGCAGACCACGTCGAGTTCGACGCCCTGCTGTGCGAGCACGCTGTCGAGCCCGCGGCGCAGGTCGTCGGGCCGCGTGCCCTGGGACAGGCTCACGACGGCGACGCGGGGTCGCTGCGGGTGCGCGACCGCGTGGCGACGAACGGTGCTCGGGGTCACCGCGTCATCGGCCGCCGCGTCGTCGCTGACCGCGTCGTCGGGCACCGCGTCGTCGGTCACGCCTTGACCCGCTTGGACGCGATGATCGCCAGGAAGTGTCCGACGGTCGCCAGCACGGCCAGCGGCAGCAGCGCCCCGACCAGGATCCGGCTGGCGAGCGTGTCGCCGATCGCCAGTCCGATGAGCGCGAACAGGAACGCGAGCATGCTCAGCTCGACCGAGTGGTACAGGCGGTGGAACGGCAGGAAGCGGGCCAGGCGGCGGAGCGAGGCGAGCTTCCGGCCGGACGGCGCGGTCGAGGCGTCGCGTCGGTCGACGAGCTTGTCGAGCCCCGCGTTCGCCCGGGCGACGTGCACCATGTCGTTGAGGGCCTTGTTCAGCACGATGACCAGACCGAGCGCGCAGCCGATCGTGGTCCACATCCAGTCGGCGCCGTGGATCGGCCAGGTGGCGGCTCGGATGCCCAGCGCGACCGGGATCAGTCCCTCGGTCGTGTAGTGCCCGACCTTGTCCAGGAACACCCCGGCGGGCGAGCGGGTGCCACGCCACCGTGCGACCTCGCCGTCGCAGCAGTCCACGAGCATCTGCAGCTGTCCGAGCACCAGGGCGAGCGCTGCGCCCCAGATGCCGGGGATGAGCAGGGCCGCGGCGATGCTCCACCCGACCAGGATCATCAGGCCGGTCACCTGGTTGGCGCTGACGCGGGTCTTCAGCAGCACCCAGGTCAGGTACGGCGAGACGTCGCGCAGGTACAGCGACGCCGTCCAGTGCTCGGCGTTGGCGCGGGCGCGGACCTCGTCCGGCTGGGCGACGGCCCGCAGCTCGGCGATCGACGTCGGGCGTGCGGATCCGCGGCCGTGGGTGGCGGGGTCGGTCATGGGGTCACCGTCCGGTGTGGGTGGTCAGCTCGGAGGTGCGGGTGAGGAACCCGATGATGAAACCGAGCCCCCATCCCACGTGGATGCAGGGCAGCACCACGAGCAGCCAGAGGAAGGTCGCCACCCCGGACCGGCGCGCGACGGCGACCGACCCGAGGACGACGAAGAGCAGGTACACGGCGGGCACGGCGAACCCGAGGAGCGCCCAGGCGACCGGGCTGCCGAGGGCTGCGCCGACGACACCGACGACGCCGGCGAGGATCCCGACGGCCATGGCGGCGACCATCGCGGGCGGCACGAAGTACCGCAGGCCGTTGTTCGCGGGGAACCGACGGGCGAGCTCGCCTCGCCACAACCCGGTGGCGACGAACTGCCGCACCAGGCGCTTCAGGCTCGGTCGCGGGCGGTAGGTGACGACCAGCTCGGGCGTGAACCACACCGTGCCGCCGGTCTGGCGCAGGCGTCGGTTCAGTTCCCAGTCCTGGCCGCGCTTGATGCCCTCGTCGAACAGGCCGACCTCGAACAGGCGGTCGCGGCGGAAGACGCCGAGGTACGCGGTCTCGGCCGGGCCGGCGGTCCCACCGACGTGGTGCGGGGTGCCGCCGAGTCCGACGCGGCTGCCGTACGCCAACGCGACGGCCCGCTCGAACGGGCTGCGGCCCTCGGCGCGCATGATGCCGCCGACGTTGTCCGCACCGGACTCGAGCAGGGTGCGGACGGCGATGCGCGTGTAGTCCGGGGGCAGCACCGAGTGCGCGTCGACGCGGACCACCACGGGGTGCACCGACGCCGTGATCGCGACGTTCAGGCCGGCCGGCGTGGACCCGACCGGGTTGTCGATCGCCCGGATACGTGGGTCGGCCGCGCTCATCTCGGCCACGAGCTCGTTCGTGCCGTCGATCGAGGGGCCGAGCGCGAGGATGACCTCGAACACGCCGGTGTAGTCCTGGTCGAGCAGGCTGGCGACCGCAGCGCGGACCTCGGTGACCTCGTTGAGCACGGGCATCACGTACGAGACGCCCGGCAGGGGCTGTCCGTCTGTCTGCATGCGTACCTCGGGGTGCTGGCTGGGTGCACGGGACGCACCGGGGCGGTGCCGCCCCGCAGAGCGACCATGAGCCTATCAAGACCCGAACCCGGAACCTGCGGGGCGCCCGCGACGCGACCCGCAGACGGACGGGAGGCCCGGCGCACGTCGTGCACCGGGCCTCCCGTCCTGTCCGTGGTGGCGTCAGCCCTTGCTGTCGTACGTGCCCAGGGTCACGTCCGCCTCGCGGGACTGCCCGTTCCGGAGGTAGCTGATCGTCGTCGACGCACCGCCCGCGAAGTACCGGACCTGTGCCGTCAGGTCGGTGGCGTCCGAGACGGTCGCCGAACCGATCTTCGTGACGACGTCACCCTTCTGCAGACCGGCCTTCGCCGCCGCACCGCCGGACGAGACCGACTTGATGAGCGCACCCATCTGGGTCGCGCTCGCGTTCTCCGAGGCGTCGCCGACCGTGGCACCGAGCAGGCCGTGCGTGGCCGAGCCCTTGTCCTTGATCTCGTTCGCGACGCGCTTCACCAGGTTCGACGGGATCGAGAAGCCCACGCCGATGCTGCCGGCCGCCGAGTCCGACGACGACGAGCTGCCGGCCGAGGCGATGGCCACGTTGATGCCGATCAGCTTGCCCTTCGCGTCGAGCAGGGCGCCACCGGAGTTGCCCGGGTTGATCGACGCGTCGGTCTGGATGACGGGCAGCGAGACCGTGGTGTTCGCGGACGAGCTGCTGCCGTTGTCGCCGTTCCCCCAGAAGTCGAACGGGCCGCTGCCGCCGTTGCCGCCCTCGTTCGAGTCGCCGCCCTCGCTGGGAGCGCTCGACGTGACCTGGATGCTGCGGTTCAAGGTCGAGACGATGCCGTCCGTGACCGTGTTCGACAGGCCCAGGGGCGCACCGATCGCGACCGCGGTGTCACCGACGTTGAGCTTCGTGGAATCGGCGAACTCCATCGGCTTGAGGTCGGTCGCGTCGATCTTGATGACCGCGAGGTCGACCGTCGGGTCGGTGCCGATGAGCTTGCCCTCGTAGATCTTGCCGTTCGAGGTCGTCACGGTGATCGAACCGTTCGAGCTGTCGCCGTCGAGCGTCACCACGTGGGTGTTCGTGACGATGTAGCCGTCCTTGCTCATCACGACGCCCGAACCGGTGCCGGCCTCGTTGCTGGACGACACGTTGATCGTCACGACCGACGGCGTCGCCTGAGCAGCGACCGCGGTGACGACGGTCGCGGAGTCGTAGTCGTTGACCGTGAGGTTGCCGCCCTGCGACGAACCGGACGACGTGACGGTGCCGCCCTGCGACGACCCGGCGAGCCACCCGGCGCCGCCGCCGACCAGACCCGCGACGACCAGTCCGGCGATGATCGGCAGGACGAGCTTGCTGCGGCCCGAGCGGGTGGTGGTCGTCGTGGCCGCTGCACCCGCTGTTCCGTCAGCGAAGTAGTGGCCGTTGCGCTGGTTCGCGCCGTCCACGTCGCCGAAGGCGCTCGTGGCGGACTGCGGTGCCTGCGCCGACGCCGTCGCGTACTCCGACGAGGACGCGGGGGCAGCGGCGGAGGCCGGCTGGGCGTACTCGCCGTACCGCGGCTGGCCCGCGGTCGGCTGCTGGCCGTACTGCGGCTGCTGGGCCTGGCCGTACTGGCCCTGCTGGCCGTACTGCGACTGCTGACCGTACTGGGACTGCTGGTTCGGCTGATTCTGGCCGTACTGGGACTGCTGGTTCTGGCCGTACTGGGACTGCTGGCTCTGGCCGTACTGGGACTGCTGGCCGTACGGGCTCTGCTGGGCCTGGCCGTACTGCGGCTGCTGGTTCTGGCCGTACTGGCTCTGCTGGGCTTGCCCGTACTGGCTCGTCTGGTCTGCGGCGGGCTGCTGGCCGTACTGGGACGCCTGCCCGTACGGGGAGGTCTGCTGGCCGTACCCGGCCGGCTGCTGGCCGGCATCGCGCTGCTGGTCGCCCGAGAGCGTCGGGTACGGAGCCGTGTAGCGGTCCGTGGGGTGGTCGGTCGCCGACGGGATCACGTCGGTGTGGTCGGCGCTCGTGGCGTCGTCGGACCGCTCGGCGCTCTCGGGCTGCTCGGCGTCGTTGAACTGCTCGGAGTCGTTCGGCATCGACGTGTTCCCCTTCGTGGCCGCTGCGGCGGCGTCCTCACTGGCGGCAGGCGATGCCGCATCGTCCGGACGGCGGTCGTCGCCCTGCCCGTTGGGCGTGGTGTCGGTCATGCTGGACGTGCTCCTTTCAAGCTCGTGCAGTCTGTCGCAACCACCTGAGCGGTGCTTCTGGCGACGCTGGAAGCATCCTCTGCCGATCTTATGCGTGGGCTGTGGGTCCGTCCCCGGATCGCCGTCGGACGGCCAGCTAGGTTGGGGTCCGTTCAGCGCGACACGTCGTCGCCGTCACCGGAGGGAACCACATGCGGCAGGCAGGACCCTGGTTGCGAGCAGCCGAGGGAGCGATGCTCCTGGGACCCGACGGCGTCCCCGCGCCCACCGTCTTCGCCGAGATGAGCGCCCTCGCCGCGAGCACCGGCGCGATCAACCTCGGGCAGGGCTTCCCCGACCAGGACGGCCCCGCCGAGGTGCTCGAAGCCGCGGTCCGCGCCATCCGGGACGGCGTCAACCAGTACCCGCCCGGACGCGGGACGGTCGACCTCCGCACCGCCGTGGCCGAACACCAGCAGCGGTGGTACGGCCTCGAGGTCGACCCTGACCGGCAGGTCCTGGTCACCGCCGGCGCCACCGAAGCCCTCGCCGCGACGCTCCTCGCCCTGGTCGAACCGGGCGACGAGGTCATCACGTTCGAACCGTTCTACGACGCCTACGGTGCGCTCGTCCGGCTCGCCGGCGGCACCCACGTCACCGTGCCCCTCACTGCTCCGGACTTCCTGCCGGACGAGGACACCCTGCGCGCGGCGTTCACCGACCGCACTCGCGTCGTGCTCGTCAACACGCCGCACAACCCGACCGGCCGGGTCCTGCCCGACGAGGTCCTGCGCACGATCGTGGAACTCGCGACACGGTACGACGCCCTCATCGTCACCGACGAGGTCTACGAGCACCTGACGTTCACCGTCCCGCACACGCCAATCGCGACACTGCCCGGAGCCGCCGAGCGGACGGTCTCGATCTCGAGCGCCGGCAAGACCTTCAGCACCACCGGTTGGAAGATCGGTTGGCTCACCGCTCCCCCGACGCTCGTCGACGCGATCACGACGGTGAAGCAGTACCTGACCTTCGTCAACGGCGCACCGTTCCAGCCGGCCGTCGCCGTCGGACTGCGGTTGCCCGACGCCGTCTTCACCGGGATCGCCGCCGAACTCGCCGCCAAGCACGAACTGCTCGCCTCGGGGCTCCGGTCAGCGGGCTTCGACGTCATGCGGCCGGACGGCGGGTACTTCGTGATCGCCGACACCGCGCCGCTCGGGTACGACGACGCCAGGGCCTTCTGCCTCGAGCTGCCCGCCCTGGCCGGGGTCGTCGGCGTGCCGGTGTCGGCCTTCGTCCGGCCGGACCACGCCGCGGGCTACCGGTCCCTCGTGCGCTTCGCGTTCTGCAAGCGGCGTTCCGTTCTCGAGGAGGCCGCCGGCCGCCTGGCAAGCCTCCACGCGCCGTCCTGAGCCCGATCCCGCCACCGGCGCAGTCGCGACCACGGATCGGACGGGACCTGCCGGTCAGGGGCGAGCCGTGCCTCCAGGCCGGGCGCGCAGCGCGACGTCGTACCGGCGGAGTGCCAGCGACGGGTTGACCTGCCGGACCGCCTCGGTCACAGCGGTGTCGACGGTCGCGACGAGCGTGCCGGGCGCAGAGCCGGCCGACGCCACGGCGACACCGGAGGGGTCCAGCACCACCGAGGCGCCGATGCCGATCGGGGGCGTCTGGCCGACACCGACGACCCAGACGGTGTTCTCGATCGCCCGCGCGGTGAGCAGGGTCCGCCAGTGGTGCTCCTTGCCGGGGCCGCGCACCCACTCGGCCGGCAGCACGACGACGTCGGCCGCACCGTGCTCGGGCGCTGCCAGCCGCCGGGTGACCTCGGGGAAGCGCAGGTCGTAACAGGTCTCGAGCCCGATCCGGAGGCCCGCGAACTCGAAGACCGGCAGCTGCTCCGGGTCGCCGGACTCGATGCGGTCCGACTCCCGCGACCCGAAGGCGTCGTAGAGGTGCACCTTCCGGTACGTCGCAGCGAGCTCGCCGGTGGGGAGCACTGCCACCAGGGTGTTGCGGAAGCGCGTGGGGCCTGCCGGGGTCGCTGCGTCGGACGTTGATACGTCGGTCGTCTCGGCGATCCCGACGACGAGCGCGAGTCCGGTGTCGCGGGCGATGTCCTGCAGCCCTGACACGAAGGGGCCGTCGAGCGGCTGCGCTGCGGCGACGAACCGGTCGTCGATGTCGGCGGTGAAGTACGACGAGTACTCCGGCGTGACGAGCAGGGCCGCTCCCCGCGCCGCTGCGTCGGCTGCCGCGGTCCGGACGGTCTCGAGGTTGGCCACCGGGTCGTCCACGGGAGCGAACTGCGCGGCGGCGATCGTGAGGGTGCCCATCCGCCGAGCGTACCGGCGCACTGCGGAGCGTTCCGGCGTGGAGGAGCCCGGGAACGAGGAAAGCCCCGGTCCTTTCGGACCGGGGCTTTCGTGTGACGCTTGGTTGCGGGGGCAGGATTTGAACCTACGACCTCTGGGTTATGAGCCCAGCGAGCTACCGAACTGCTCCACCCCGCGGCACATTGAATAGCCTACACACGGTCGTGGCGGGGCACAAATCGTGTGCCCCGCCACGGCGTGTCAGCTGCCGTCTTCGGCTGCGGTCGCGGCCTCGATCGCCTCTTGCAGGCGCTTGTCGGCCTCGGCTGCAGCGACCAGGTCGTTGTCGGCGTAGGCCTGCTGACGGTCCTGCAGGGCGTCGTTCGCGTCGGACAGCGCCTGCTGCAGTGCGTCGTTGTCCGTGGTGCCCGAGCCGGTCGAGCCACCGGTCGACCCGGAGCCCGAGTCGGAACCGGAGTCGGACGAGCCCGACCCGGACGAACCGGAGTCGCTCCCCGAACCACTGGCATCGGAGTCTCCGGCAGCAGCACCCGAGTCACCGCCGAACAGCGAGTTGAGCGCCTCGTCGAGGGTGTCCTCGAACGCGATCTTGTCGCCGAACGCGACGAGCACCTTCTGCAGCAGCGGGTACGAACCGCTCGACGTCGACTGCACGTACACGGGCTGCACGTACAGGAAGCCGCCGCCGACCGGAAGGGTGAGCAGGTTGCCCTGCTTCACCGTCGAGTTGCCGCGCTTCAGGATGTTCAGCTCCTGCGACACCGTGGTGTCCGAGTTGAACAGGTTCTGCACCTGCGCCGGGCCCGGGATGTTGTCGGTCTTCGGCATCGTCAACAACGTGAGCTTGCCGTAGCCCGACGCCTTCTTGCCCTTGCCCGCACCTCCCGCGTCGGAGTCGGCGGCCAGGTAGCCGGTCAGCACGTTGCGGTTGTTCGCACCGGCGGACTGCTGGGGGATGTAGGTCGTGTACAGGTTGTACGCGGTCTCCTGCCCCGGCACCTTCATCGTCAGGTAGTACGGATCCTGCAGGTTCGCCTTGCTCGCGGTCGTCGTCGTCTGCGCGCCCAGGGCGTTGGTGGTCGTCGACGTGTCGGCGGCGCTCGCATCCGTGTCGGTCGACCCCGTGGTGGTGGGCTCCTGTGGTGTGTTCCACGCGTCG
Organism: Curtobacterium sp. NPDC089991; assembly: GCF_044748425.1. Classification (NCBI taxonomy): domain Bacteria; kingdom Bacillati; phylum Actinomycetota; class Actinomycetes; order Micrococcales; family Microbacteriaceae; genus Curtobacterium; species Curtobacterium sp. NPDC089991. The sequence goes on along the minus strand of NZ_JBIVGB010000003.1, from coordinate 269,936 downwards.
TCACCCGAGTAGAACGAGTTCGCGTTCGTCACGTGGTAGGTGCCGAGGATCGACCGCTGCACCTTGAACAGGTCCGTCGGGTAGCGGACGTGGTCCAGCAGCTCGGCGCTCATGCTCGACACCGACTTGACCGACGTCGGGAAGATCTTCTCCCACGTCTTCAGCACCGGGTCCTTGGTGTCCCACGCGTAGAGGGTCACCTTGCCCGTGTAGGCGTCGACCGTGGCCTTCACCGAGTTGCGGATGTAGTTGACCTGGTCGGTGCGGTACGCCGAGGACTCCGAACCGGCGATGCTGTCCGACAGGCTCTGGCTCTGCGAGTACGGGTAGGCGTCGCTCGTCGTGTAGCCGTCGACGACCCACTGGATGCGGTGGTCGACGATCGCCGGGTAGGCGTCGCTGTCGACCGTCAGGTACGGCGCGACCTTCTGGACACGCGTGATCGGGTCGCGGTCGTAGAGGATCTGCGAGTCCTTGTTGACCGCGTCCGACAGCAGGACCTGCTCCGACTGGAACTTCGCCGCGTAGACGAGTCGGTTGAAGAAGTTGCCCACACTCGGTCCGCCGTCGCCGGAGTACGTCGTGGTGGCGTTGCCGCCGTTGTCGTCGTCGGATCCGGACGGGTAGTCGAGCTCGACGTCCTTCGAACCCTTCGGCGCGCCGACGATCGAGTACGCCGGCGAGGTCTCGCCGAAGTACACGCGCTGCTGGAAGTCACCCAGCGCACCGTTCGAGGGGATGCCCGACTCGAGGAAGACCGGCTTGCCGTCGCTCGCGCGCTGGTTGCCGAAGGCCGCGGTCACGCCGTAGCCGTGGGTGTACACGAACGCCCGGTTGTACTGGGTGTTCGCGGCCGAGCTCAGACCGTCGAGGTCGATGTCGCGCACCGCGATGACGGTGTCCTCGGTCTCGCCCTTGACGTCGTACCGGTCGACGTCGAGCTCGTCCGGGAACTGGTAGTACTGCCGGTACTGCTGCAGCTGACTGAAGGTGTCGGAGACGATCTTCGGGTCGATGAGGCGGATGTTCGCCGTCGTCTGGGCGTCCTGCGCGAGGGCGCCGGAGCTGGCCTCGGTCGTGGCGTCGTAGTTCTGTTCCTTGACGTCGGAGACACCGTAGGCGTCCCGCGTGGCCTTGATGTTCCGCTCGATGTACGCGGACTCGTAGGTACGCTCCGAGGGCTTGACCTGCAGGCGCTGGACGATCCAGGGGTAGATGCCCCCGATGACGATCGCGGCGACGAGCAGCAGGCCGGTGCCGACGATCGAGATGCGCCAGCGGCCGATCACCGCGGTGACGATGAACAGGATCGCGACGATCGCCGCGATGCCCGCCATGATCTCGCGACCCGGGATGACCGCGTTGACCTCGGTGTACTGGGCACCGGTGATGAGCGAGTTCGACTTGGTGAGCGCCGCGTACTGGTCGAGCCACAGGCTGACGGCCTGCAGCGCGATGTAGAGCGCAGCGGTGACGGCGAGCTGGATGCGCGCGGCACGGGAGATCCGGACTTCACGTCCCCCGAAGCGCAGCGCGCCGTACAGGTAGCAGGCGGCCAGGGCGGCGAGCCCCGCGATCAGCACCACGGCCGACGAGTACGCCACGATCGAGCGCCAGAACGGCAGCTCGAAGACGTAGAAGCCGATGTCCAGGCCGAACTGCGGGTCCGTCTTGCCGAACGGGGTCCGGTTGAAGTACTCGAGCACCATGCTCCAGCGCCCCGAGGTCGACAGCCCGGCGAAGATGCCGAGCACCACCGGGATGCCGATCATGACGGCGCGGCGCAGCGGTTCGATGACCTGCTGGTACCGGTCCAGCTGCGAGTTGAGCTTCGCGTAGACCGGGCGGTACCGGAAGGCCAGTCCGATGCTCAGGAAGACCGGGATCGCCATTCCCAGGAAGCCCGCGAGGAACATCAGGGTCCCTGCGATCCACCGCGTCGTGAGGACCTGCTGGAACCCGAGCTGCGCGAACCACGCGTAGTCGGTGTACAGGCTGGCGAAGATGAAGAAGCCGATCACCAGTGCGGCCAGCACGATGATCGTGACCACGATCGGGACCCGCGGCGAACGCCGCCCCGAGGTGGACGAGGTTGTCGTCACTTGATGTGCTCCAGACGTGTCGGACCGGCGGGCCCGGCTCGCGGCGGGCCGTCAGTGCACTGATCCTATTGGACCGGGCGGACTGTGAAACTGTGCGAGGACTCAGGAACCCGGTCAGGAACCGCAGCGGGCGAGCTTCGCGGTGCTCTTCCCGTCGGCGATCGTCTGCAGGTCGGTGACGGCCTGGTCGAGCGTCGACACCTTGTAGACGTCGAGCCCGTCCGGCACGTGCCCGACGACCTCGCCGCAGTTGTCGGCCGGGGCGAGGAACACCGTCGCCCCCGCTTCCCGCGCTCCGTAGAGCTTCTGCCGGATGCCGCCGATGGCTCCGACCTCGCCGTCGGCGGTGATCGTGCCCGTCCCCGCGACATGCTTGCCGCCGTTGAGCTTGCCGGGTGTGATCTCGTCGATGATCCCGAGCGCGAACATCATGCCGGCCGAGGGGCCACCGACGTCCTGCAGCTTGATCGAGACGTCGAACGGGAAGTCGTACTTCTCCGTGACGCCGACGCCCAGGAGCGCGGTGCCCTGCTCGTCGCGCGGGGTCACCCGGACGTCCTTCGTCGCACCGTCGCGCTCGATGGTGACGGTGGCCGGGGTCGACGTGCCGTGCTTCGCGACGAGCTCCCGCAGCGAGGTGGCGTCGGCGTTCGTCGTGAGCGAGGTGCCGTCGAAGGCCGTGATGACGTCGCCCTTCTCGATCGGGCCGTCGGCAGCCGAGCCGGGCTGCACGGTACCGACCTCGAGTTCGGTCGGCAGGTCGTTCCCCTGCTGGATCAGTGCTGCGGCCACTGCGGACTGCTGCGACGCCTGCATGTCGGCGGAGTCCTGCTGGTTCACCTGCTCGGTCGTGGTGCCGGTCGGGTAGATCGCCTCGACCGGGATCACGGCCTCGGACTTCGTGAAGATCGCCCGGACGACGCTGGTCCACGACGGACGGTTCGTCGCGTCGCCCTGGATGCCGACCGTCAGCATGTCGAGCGCACCGGCGGTGGGGTAGGTCTCGTGCCCGGAGACCTGGATCAGCTTGACGTCCTTCGCGTCCTTGCCCGTCCCCTGCTTCTGGGTCCCGATGGTGTTGTAGACCGGTCCGGGGACCTCGATGAGGTACGGGCTCGGCAGCACGCTCGCCAGGATCCCCAGCACGACGGCACCGATCACGAACGCCCACCCGACGGTCCTGGCACGCGAACGACGACGGGGCGCGGGGGTGAAGAGGGTCACGCGGGGTCCTTCCAGGGGCGGTCGCCGGGCCTGACGGCGGGGCGGTCGTCCGCGCCGTGCGGCGGGACTGTTCGCCCTCGGCGCAGCGGTTCGGGCGTTCCCACGGGGGCATCCCAGGTGCGGCCCCGTGAGCAGCGATTAGCGTAGTCGGCATGCCTGATGAACCACAGCCGGGGCCGGACGACGACTTCCAGGAGATGCTGCGCAAGCTGCTCTCGGGCGAGGGCCAGATCGACCCGTCGCAGCTCGCCGGTGCGGCCGGCCTGCCGAACGACCCGGCCTTCGTCGCGAACCTGATGAGCCAGCTGCAGCGTGCCGCGCAGTCCGGCGGTGACGGCATCGACTTCTCCGCGACCGCCGAGCGCGCCACCGCGATCGCCCGCGAGGGCGGCCACGCCGTCGACCCGGTGGCCTCGCAGGCGGCCGACCAGGCGTTCCAGGTCGCCGCCCTCTGGTTGGACGAGGTCACGACCGTGGCCGAGCTCACCGCCACCCCGAGCCTGTACACGCGGGAGCAGTGGGCGAAGGCGACGGTTCCGGTGTGGACCCAGATCGCCGAGCCCGTCGCGTTCAGCATCGCCGATGCACTGACCGAGGCCATCGACCAGCGTGCTCCCGAAGAACTCAAGGCGATGCTCGGTGACGTCTCGAAGGCGATGCGCGGCGTCGGCGGTGCCCTCTTCGCCATCCAGCTCGGCCAGGTCGTCGGCCAGCTGTCGAAGGAGGTCGTGTCCGGCGGCGACGTGGGTGTCCCGCTGCTGGACGAGCAGGTCGCAGCACTCCTGCCGCAGAACGTGGCCGAGTTCGCCGAGGGACTCGACGTCTCCGAGGACGAGGTCCGCATCTACCTGGCGGTCCGCGAACTCGCGCACGCACGGCTCTTCCGCTCGGCGCGGTGGCTGCGACTGCACATCATCTCGTCGATCACGGACTACGCACGGGGCATCCACATCCCCTTCGACCGCGTCGAGGAGCTCGCCGCGGACATCGACCCGACCAACCAGGAGCAGCTGCGGGACGCGCTCGCCTCGGGCGCGCTCATCCCGCCGCGCACGCCCGAGCAGGATGCTGCGCTGGCACGACTCGAGACCATGCTCGCGCTCGTCGAGGGCTGGGTCGACACGGTGACCGCCGCCGCCACCGTCCGGCTGCCGAAGAGCGGCGCCATCGCCGAGATGGTCCGCCGTCGCCGTGCAGCCGGAGGACCCGCCGAGTCCGCGTTCGCGACGCTCGTCGGCCTCGAACTGCGACCCCGCCGTCTGCGCGAGGCCGCCGCGATGTGGCAGCGGGTGACGGACGAGCTCGGTGCCGAGCAGCGTGACGCACTCTGGTCGCACTTCGACCTCGTCCCCACGTCCGACGACGTCGACGCACCGGACGCCCTGGTCGCCCGTCTGCGGAACCCCGCGCAGACCGAGGAGGACGACGCGTTCGACAAGGCGCTCGAGGACTTGCTCAACGACGCCACCGGCGCCCGTCCGCACGAGGACGAGTCCGGCCGGATCGACGACGGCGCCCCGGGCACCGACGGAACGGGCACCGGCAAGACGGCCACCGACGGAACGGGCACCGACGAGACAGGCACCGACGAGGACCACCCCGGCGACCAGCCCCGCTGAGTCCGGCACCGCCGAGTTCTCCACAGATCCACCACCCGGCCCCACGCGTGCCCCCGACTCGGGCACCGTGGGGTCATGGGCATCCGCATCGATCCGACACTCGAGTTCGTCTGGCGCGACCCGACGACGGTGCAGCTCGGGGCCGATCCGCCTCGTGCCGTCGTCGACGTCCCGACCACGGGCGAGGAACGGTTCCTCAGTGCCCTGCGGCGTGAGACGGGGCGCGAAGCGCTGAGTGGCCTCGCCGTCACCTCGGGCTGCCCACCGGACGTCGCCGCGCGCGTGCTCGGTGCGGCGTCCCCCGCGGTGATCGACGTCCTGCCCGAACCGCTCGAACGGGTCGAGGTGCACGGGGCCGGCGGGTTGGCGGACACGATCGCGGCCCACCTGTCCGGTGAGGGCGTGACCGTCGCGCGGACATCGTCCCCGCGGGGCGGCCCGGTCGAGCTGCCGGAGCACGAACCCCGGCTCGCCGTGGTGGTCGCCGACCACGTCGTCGACCCCGCGCTCCGCGCCGCCTGGACCCGCAGGGGCGTGCCGCACCTGGCTGTGGTGGTGGGCGACGGCCGCATCCGCCTCGGGCCGTTCGTGGTCCAGGGGGCCGGCCCGTGCCTCCAGTGCGCGGAGTTCGCACGCGTGGACGACGACCCGGCGTGGCCCGCGATCGCGTCGCAGCTGTGGGGACGACCACCGGCGCCGCTGTCACCGTGGCGGTCCGCCGCGGTGGCCGCGGCCACCACCCGGCTGCTCGTGCAGCGCCTGCCGCTCCGGTCGCAACGTGCCGACTCGGACCAGGTGGTGTTCGACCGCGACGACCTGGCCGTCAGCCGGTGGTCGGTGCCGCCCCATCCGCGGTGCGCGTGCCGAGCACTGCCAGGAACCGACTCGGAGCGCGGGCTCCCCCACGCGTGGAACCCTGTCTCGACCACGTGATCGTCACGGTCCGCCGGGCGCGGGTCAGGCCGACGTAGAACAGGCGACGTTCCTCGTCCACCTCGGTGTCGGTGGTGGCGTGTGAGATCGGCAGGAGTCCCTCGGCGGCACCGGCGATGACCACGTTCGGCCACTCGAGCCCCTTGGACGAGTGCAGGGTCGCCAGGGTCACGGCGTCGACCTCGGGCTCGTGGTGGGTCGCGGCACGGTCCACCAGGTCCTGGGTGAACTGCTGCATGGTCGTGCCGGCGGGGGCGTCCTCGGCCAGGCCCATGATCGCCTGCAGGGCTTCCCACTGCTCGCGGACGGCGCCGGTGCCCTCGGGGGCGGTCGACGTCCACCCACTGACCTGCAGCACGAGGCGGACACGGCGGGTCAGTTCGTCGTCGGTCTGCCGGATCGCCTCGCCGCGCATGTGGTGCACCGCGAGCTTGACCTCGGGCCGGTTGAAGAAGCGCGTGCCGCCCTGCACCCGATAGGGGATGCCGTTGCGGCCGAGTGCGGACTCGAGGGCCGCGGACTGGGCGCCGACGCGGAACAGCACCGCGCAGTCGCCGTACGAGGCTCCGCCGGCGACGAGTTCCGCGATGCGCCGGGCGATGGTCTGGGCCTCGTCGCCGTCGTGCACGCACGGCACGACGACCGGGTCCGGACCGGGCTCCTGCGTCTGCGCGACCAGGTCGAGCGCACCCGGTTGCCCGCGCATCAGGGCGTTGGCGGCGTGCACGACCTCGCGGGTGGAGCGGTAGTTCCGCTCGAGTCGCACGACCGATCCGCGGGGGAACTCCGAGCCGAAGCCGAGCAGGTAGTCGCTCGACGCACCGGCGAACGAGTAGATCGTCTGGCTGGCGTCGCCGACGACGCACAGGTCGTCGCGGCCACCGAGCCAGGCCCGCAGCAGGTCGTGCTGCACGGGCGAGACGTCCTGGTACTCGTCGACCACGAAGAACCGGTACTGCTGCCGCACGTAGGACGCCACGCGCGGCTCCGACTCGACCATGCCGAGCGTGGCGAGCAGGACGTCCTCGAAGTCGAGCTGTCGGCGGTCGTCCTTCAGGCGCTCGTAGGCCTTCATCAGGTCGATCACCCGGCGCGGCGAGGTGTCGCGCGGCATCACCCGTTCGGCGGCGGCGGCCTCGTACTCCTCGAGCGAGAGCATCTGCACCTTGCGCCACTCGACCTCGGCGGCCAGGTCGCGCAGCACCGGGGTGTCGACCGACATCCCGACGGTGTCCGCGGCGTGCGCGATCATCCGGCCCTTGGACTCGACGATCTTCGGCGCGTGCCCGCCGACGGTGTCCGGCCAGAAGTAGCTGAGCTGCGCCATCGCCGCGGCGTGGAAGGTCCGCGCCTGCACCGTGCCGGCGCCGAGCGAGCGCAGCCGCGACCGCAGCTCCCCGGCGGCGCGGGTGGTGAACGTCAGCGCGAGGACGTGGTTCGGTGCGTAGGTGCCGGTCGCGACGCCGTAGGCGATGCGGTGGGTGATCGCACGGGTCTTGCCGGTGCCGGCGCCCGCCAGGACCGCGACGGGGCCGAGCAGGGTCCGGGCGACGGTGCGCTGCTCGGTGTCGAGAGCGGCGAGGAGTTCATCGGGCGACGGCGGACGGACCTCGGCCGAACCGGCCGACCCGCCTGCACCGCCCGGACCAGCGCCAGCCGACACCGGCCCACCACCAGCACTGCTCACGGCAGGTCCAGCGGCCCGCCGTACCACTCCTCGATGATGGCGCGGGCGATCGAGGTCCGACCGGGCAGCAGCAGGGTGTCCCCCGCGCGCTCCCGGATGTCCTTGCGCGAGAACCAGCGCACGTCGAGGATCTCGACGCCGTCGGGCCGGGCGGTCGACGGGTCGCCGTCCACTGCGCGGGCACGGAAGCCGACCATCAGCGACGCGGGGAACGGCCACGGCTGCGAGCCGAGGTACTCGGGCTCCTCGACGTGCACGCCGGACTCCTCGAAGACCTCGCGGCGGACGGCGTCCTCGAGCGACTCCCCCGGTTCGACGAACCCGGCGAGCAGCGAGTAGCGGTCGGCGTCCCACGCGGCGTTCGAGCCGAGCAGGATGCGGTCGTCGGCGTCGACGACACCGACGATGATCGCGGCGTCGGTACGCGGGAAGTGCTCGTGTCCTTCAGGGTCGCGGCGCACCCACCCGCCGGTGACGACGTCGGTCGCGGACCCGGTGCGGGGCGAGAAGCCGTGGACGGCGTGCCAGTTCGCCATCGCCACGGCCTCGACCGCCAGGCCCTGGTCGCGCGGGGACAGCTCGGTGCCGAACATGCGCAGGCTCTCCCACGCGTCGTCGGACGGTTCGATGGCCGACGCGGTGGCGTCGTCGACGAGGGCCGCGACGAAGCGGGTGCCGGCGGGGGCGTCGGCAGCGTCGGACACGGCGCGGCCGAGGTACAGCGTCACGGTGCCGTCGGGGACGTCGGCCGCGGTCACGAAGCGCAGGGTGCCGTCGGCGTTCCGGAGCATCTCCGAGCCGTGCACCGGCAGGTACCGGGTCGCGGAGTCCTCGCGCAGGACCCGGTCGAGGTCCGGCGTCGTGCGGAACTCGGCGTCGCGGTCGAGTTCGTTGCGGGACAGCGGGAGCCGGGAGGCGAACTCGACGGTCACGGCAGAGGGCTCCTCGGTTCAGGTGCAGGCGAGGCCTGCGGGCGGGGCGTGCGGGCGGGGCGTGCGGCAAGGCGTAGTGGGAAGGCTTCGGGAACAGCGTGGCGTGCACCGGTGCAGGCGTCACGCACCTACCCTGAGGGGCATGGCGGGATCCCAGTTCACTCTAGCCGCGTTGGCGACGACGGCCGTGCCCGGTCTCGTCGTCACGGGCACGCGCACGCTCGGCTCGGCCGCGGCCGGCGACTACGAGTCGGCTCTCCTCCGCGACGCCGACGGCGCCCTGACGGTCATCCGACGTCCCCGGAACCAGCGGGCGGAAGCCCGGCAGTCGGCCGACCTCGTCGCGATCCGTGCGCTGAGCGCCGGGATCCGCACGCGCCTCCCGTTCGGTGTGGCCGAGTACCGCGGTCAGGCGCCGATCGGATCGACCCGCGCCATCGTCACCACCCGGCTGCCGGGCGCGCACCCGACGCTCGCGTCGTTCGCCGAGCGCCCCGAGCTCGCCACGAGCGTCGGCCGCGCCCTCGCCGCGATCCACCAGCTGCCGACGAGCTTCGTCTCGGACGCCGGCCTGCCGTCGCTCACCCCGTTCGAGGTGCTGCGCTCCGCCGTGTCCGTGATGGACCGCGCCGTCGCCACCAAGCTCGTGCCCGCCGCCCTGGTCGAACGGTGGGAGGGTGCCGCGCGCGACCAGCAGCTGTGGCAGTTCACCCCCACCGTCGTGCACGGTTCGATCGGCACCGGCGTGCTGCTCGTCGACGGCGATGCCGTCAGCGGGATCCTCGACTGGGGCGAGCTCCGACTCGGAGACCCGGCGAAGGACCTCGCCTGGGTGCTCGCCGGCCGACGCGACGCCTTCGACACCGTCCTGAGCGCCTACGAGGCGAACGGCGGCGGACGCGACCGTCAGCTCGCACAGCGCGCCCGGGTGCACCACGAACTCGAGACGGCGCACTGGCTGCTGCACGGCGTCCAGGCGAAGAGCACCGAGGTCGTCGACGACGCGGTCGCGATGATGCACCGGCTGGTCGACGCGGTGCACGCGCCGAGCGCGGAGCCGCTGCAGTCGGTGTCCCCCGAGACGATGGAGATCGGCGAGGTCGAGCAGTTGCTGTCGTCGACCGAACGCCGACACGGCTGACCGCCGCTCCGACGTTCCGGCTCGTGCGCCGCGCTCACCTCTGCCCGAGCGGTCACGCAACGTCGTCCGCCCTGCGTTCGAGCGACCGTCCACGACCAGTCCGCAGCCGCCGACGGGCTGTCGTGACCAGTGGCGGTCGCGCTGGGCGGTGGGCGCGACTGCCTGGAGGCCCGGTGCCGGTCCGCGAGACCGGCACCGGGCCTCCCGGGTGGCGGGCTGGGCGCGGCGCGCTCCCCGCCCGCGTCCGGCACCGAGCGGTCACGACTCCCCGCCCTCCGAGCACCGACCGGCCACGAACCGTCGGCCGTCGAGCCTCGCACTGACGGCCTGTGACCGGTCGCCGTGCACGCCGCGGGATGTCGCGACCCCTCGTCGGTCAGCCGATCGCGGCCGTCCAGGCGCGCTCGAGTCCGGCACGGTCCAGCAGCTCGGTCGGACGCACCTCGAGGTCGTCCGCGACGAAGTAGAACACGGCGTCGACCTGGTCGAGCGGTCGACCGGTGAACTCGGCGTAGGCCACCCGGTACAGGGCGAGCTGCAGCGTCCGTCGGGCCAGGTCGTCGGCACCGGACGGCGCCTTGCCCGTCTTCCAGTCGACGACCTCGGCACGCCCGTCGATCTCGTAGACGGCGTCGAGCTTGCAGACGACGCTGTGTCCGAGGAACGGGATGTGGATCTCCCGCTCGACCTCGACCGGCGTGCGGGCGGCCCACCGTGAGCGGGCGAAGGTGGCCTGGAAGTCCGCCAGTCGTCGGGCGTCGTCGTCCGTGACCACGGCGTCCGTCGAGGCGTCGACCAGGTCGTCGGCGTCGAGGTCGAGCTCGTCGCCCCACACGTCGAGGGTCTCGAGCGAACCGCCCGTGCGGGCACGCTGCTCCACCCACTGGTGGAAGAGCGTGCCGAGCCGGGTCGCTCGGTACGGACGCTCCGGCATCGGCCGCCGCAGGCGTTCGGCCACCTTGTCCGGCTCGGTCAGGTAGTCCTTGAAGCCGGAGGCCGGCACGCGGTGCGGGACCACGACCGCGTGCTTCGCGTTCCGGGTCGCGCGTCGTTCGGCGAGCAGCAGGTCGATGTCGGCCGCGTACCGGCCGGAGGCACCGGGGTTGGCGTTCCGGACCCGCTCGGCCGCCGCCAGCACCCTGGGCGCACGCTGCCCGAACGGCACGTGCGGCCAGAGCTGCTGGGCGCCGTCCTCGCCGAGGGGGTTCTCGTCGTGCACGGTGGTCTCCGGGATCGCGGTGCCGTCGACGACCCCGGCCTCGACCAGGTCGTGCAGGTACCGGCTCGGCTCGGTGGGGCGCACGCCGCCGGCCCAGAACGAACCGGACACGAGCAGGTCGTGGCGGGCACGGGTCAGCGCGACGTACGTGAGTCGGCGTTCCTCGTCCTCGTTGCGGGCCTTCACCTGCTCCTTGAAGGCGTCGATCGCGGTCGTGACGTCCTTCTGGGTCTCCTGCCCGCGCCACGCCAGGCTCGGCAGCTCGGCGCCGTCCCCCCGGAACTCGTACGGCAGACGGCCGAAGCCGAGCCACCCGGACGAGCCCTCCTGCGGCCGCGCGGGCAGGCCGCCCTCGACCATGCGCGGCACCGCGACGGCGTCCCACTCGAGGCCCTTCGACCCGTGGATCGTCAGGATCTGGACCGTGCCGGCTTCGGGTTCCTCGGAGCGCGGGCCCATGTCGTCACGGCGGGCGGCGGCGTCGATCCACCCCAGGAAGGAGCCGAGGTCGGCACGGTCGTCGGTGGACACGAACCCGGCGAGCTCGTCGATGAAGGCGTCGAGGTACGCCCCGCTGCCCTGCTCGTGCGCCGCGACCTCGATGTCGAGCCGCATCTCCTGCACCACGAGCGTCACGAAGTCGACCAGGTCGCTGCCGGCCCGCGACCGCAGCATCGCGAGCTGCGTGCCGAGCGCCCGCATCCGGCTGCGGCCGGCGGGCGTGATGCCCTCGAGCGCGCCGTGCTCGTCCGGTGCGGTCGCCACGAAGTCCAGGGCGTCGACGATCGAACCGTGCTCGCCCGCAGCCACCGAGGCGCGGAACGCCGCCGTCAGCTCGTCGTCGAGCCGCTGCTGCGTGTGGTCGCGCTGGAACAGCCACCGCGCGAGGTGGTGGAGGGCGACGACGTCCGCCGCGCCCACCCGCCACCGGGCACCCGCGAGCAACCGGATGAGGTCGTTGCCGGCAGCCGGGTCGTGCAGCACCCGCAGGCACGCGACCAGGTCCACGATCTCGGGGCGCTGCAGCAGGCCGCCGGTGCCGAGCACGTGGAAGGGCACAGCACGCGCTCCGAGCGCCGCGGTGAACGACGCCAGGTCCTTGCGGGCACGGAGCAGCAGGGCCATCGACCCGGTCGGGTTCCGCTTCCGGTGGCCCTGGAACCACGCGGCGACCTCGTCGGCCTCTTCCGGCAGGGTCTCCGGGAACACCGCCCGGACCGTCCCGGCGTCCGCACCGGGTCGCGGTGACAGGCGCTCGACGTCGACCTCGGACGCCTCGGACAGCGGCGCCACGATCGCGTTCGCCCCCGCGAGGACGTCGACCGGGTTCCGCCAGCTCGTCGACAGCGCGAACGTCACGGGCCGGACCGCGTCCGGCTCGGTGCCGCCGAAGTCGTGCGGGAAGCGTGCGAGGTTCGCGGCGCTCGCACCGCGGAACCCGTAGATCGACTGGTGCGGGTCACCCACGGCCATCACCGAGTGCCCGCGGAACAGCCGGGCGAGGAACCGGGTCTGCACCACCGAGGTGTCCTGGTACTCGTCGAGCAGCACGACGCCGAACCGCTGCCGCAGGTCCGTGACCACCCGCGGCGCGGACTCGGCCGCGGCGAGCGCCAGGGCGATCTGGTCGGAGAACTCGACGAAGCCGCGGTCGACCTTCTGCCGTCGGAACTCCGCGACCAGGTCGGCGAGGGGCTCCAGCGCACCGATCGCGGCGACGGCCTCGGTGATCGCCTTGTACGGCTTGCCACGGTTGCCGGGCAGTTCGAGCAGGTCGGAGAACTCGACGGCGAACCGGTGGAGGTCCTCGGGTTCGACGAGGTGCTCGGACGTGGCCCCGGCGAGCGCCACGACGGCCGCCGTGAGCGTGTCGACGTCGCGGTCGAGTCCGGCCAGTCGGTCGTCACGCGCGGCCACCACGACGCGGCGGGCCAGCTGCCAGGCGGACGGTTCGGTCAGGACCTGGGACTCGCCGTCGCGGCCGACGAGCAGGGCGTTCTCGCGGAAGACGGCGTTCGCGAACGCGTTGTAGGTCGACACCGTGGGCGCTTCGAAGGCGTCGCCCGGGGTGATCAGACCGACGTCCTCGAGTGCACGGATGCGGTCGTTGATGCGCACCGAGAGCTCGCCGGCGGCCTTGCGGGTGAAGGTCAGACCGAGGACCTCGTCGGGGCGGACCATCCCGTTCGCCAGCAGCCAGACCACCCGAGACGCCATCGTCTCGGTCTTGCCGCTGCCGGCTCCGGCGACGACCAGGGCGGGAGTGAGCGGGGACTCGATGACGGCGCGCTGCTGTGCGGTCGGGCGCGGGCGGCCGAGGGCGTCGGCGATGGCGTCGGCGCCGTGCCGCACCACAGGCGCAACGAGGACGTCCGTCGTGTCGGTCGTGTCGGTCACCAGGTCACCTCCGAGACAACGTGGATGCGGCACTCGACGCCGGTCCGGGCCTTCTCGCAGTGGTCGTCCACGTTCGCCAGGAAGGTCCGTCCGGCCATGCCGCGCGCGACCCCGTGCAGGCGCTCCCGGTAGGCGTCGCGCGCCTCGGCGTCGAACGCGTGCTGGGTGCGCTCCGAGTAGGCCTGCCCGCCGCGGGGGTTCTGCACGAACACGAGTCGGGCGTCCGTCATGGGCGAGCCGGCCGGAACGCCCTCGACCGCGCCGTCCTCGATCGCCAGCTGGTACGCGCCGAGCTGCGGGTGCTCCGGCATGTCGTTCTTCTCGCTCGGCATCGAGCGTCCGGTCTTGAGGTCCACGACGCTGACACGGCCCTCGGGGTCGACCTCGATGCGGTCGATGCTGCCGCGCATCCGGGCGGGGCCGGTGACCAGGGCGAACGAGGTCTCGGCGCCGAGCAACCGGCGGCCAGCGCCCGCGAAGGTCCGCAGGTAGTCGCTGAGCCCCTCGATCATGCGGCGGGTGCGCGCGCGTTCCCGATCGGCCACCCACGGCGACTCGAAGGTCAGTTCGTCCCACCGGGCCTCGACCCGCTCCCACAGCGACTCGACGTCGATCTCGGTCGCGTGCTCCATCGCCTCGTGCACGATCGTGCCGATCCCCATCGCCGGACTCGGCGCACCGCCGCCGAAGGTCTGCACGAACCAGTGCACCGGGCACTCCTCGAACGTGCCGATGCGCGACGGCGAGACGGACACGGTCGGGGCGACGGGTTCGCCGCCCTCGACCTCGGGGGCCGGGTCGGCGTCGAGGTCGACCAGCGGCTCGTCGGTGGTGGGCTCGGCGAGGCCGTACCAGTCGTCCGGTGCGGCCCCGGGGACCTCGGCCTCGGCCAGTCGGGCGAGCGCCGAGGCGGCCTCGTGGTCGCCGGACAGGACGACCCGACGTCGCAGGGACCCGGCCAGTCCGCGCAGGGACAGCGGGTGCACGGTCGGCTGCCGGTCCGGCGGCACCGGCACCAGGCGGACGAACGGCGACGGGGACTCGTCGTCGTTGGCGACGGTGCCGATCACGACCTGCGTGGTCGCGCGGGAGACGGCGCGGGCGAACAAGCGGAGTTCGTCGGCGACCACCGCGGCGCGGTCGTCGATCGGCGAACGCTCGGCCCCCGACGCTGCACGGACCAGGCCGTCCGGATCGAGCAGACTGCCGCGCACCCGGGTGTTCGGCCACACGCCGTCCTGCAGCCCGAGCACCACGACGACGTCGCACTCGAGTCCGATCGTCGCCGAGGGGGTGAGCACCCGGACCCGGCCGGCGGTGCGGTCGGGGCCGATGGAGTCCTCGGGCAGGTCGGAGCCGAGCAGGTCGTCGACGAACACCCGGGCCGGGGCGTCCGGGGTGCGTTCGACGAACCGCTTGGCGGCGGTGAACAGGCCGACGACGGCGTCGAGGTGCCGGTCCGCCTCGCCCGCTCCGACCCCGCCGGCTGCGGACTGCCCGCCCCACGACTTCGCGAGGCCGCTGCGCTCCCACAAGCCCCAGAGGATCTCCTCGATGCTCGATCCGGACTCGGCGTCGGCGTGTGCCTGCACCAGGCTGCGTGCGAGTCGGGTCGCGCGTCTGGCGAAGCCGGCGTCGACCGTGGCCAGACGTTCCGGGGCACCGAGCGCGTCGATCAGGAGTTCGTCGGCCGTGCGGGTGCCGTCGCCGGCGAGCTCTTCGCGCCGCAGGGCGAGCCGCAGCCGGCGCATCGCCAGGGTGTCGAGTCCGCCGAGCGGCCCGGTGGCGAACGCGGTGGCCAGGGAGGCGTCGAGGGGCAGGACCCCGAGGGCGACCGCCGCGGCGTCGAGCAGCGCCCGCGCCGCCGAGTCGTCACGGGGGCGGACGGGCGCGGCACCGGCGGTCGCGGGGACCTCGGCCACCGAGAGCGCACGCACGAGCTCGGGGATCGCGGCGCCGCTGCGGGTCACGACGGCCATCCGGTGCCACGGCACACCGTCGAGCAGGCGGTGCTCCCGGAGCCGCCGCGCGACGGCCACGAGCAGCGCCGACCGGCTCGCCGCCTCGAGGTGCACGACGGCGTCGGCTCGGGCGTCCTCGTCGCTCGCCGTGGCCGCGCGCTGCCGACCGGCCGCTGCCGTGCCGATGCGCCCCGTGATCCCGGAGACCAACGACCGGATCGGCGCGGGGTACCGGTGCACGGTGCCGAGGAAGAGTTCGTCGACGCGGTCCACGCCGAGCCGCACGGCCAGGCGCCCGAGGACGTCCGGTTCGGCCCCGCGGAACGCCGAGGCGGCGATGTCCGGGTCGCCGAACGCGACGACCTGCACGCCGGACCGGGCGAGCGCACCGAGCAGTGCCACCTCGCCCT
The DNA here is from genome assembly GCF_044748425.1 of Curtobacterium sp. NPDC089991. NCBI lineage: Bacteria > Bacillati > Actinomycetota > Actinomycetes > Micrococcales > Microbacteriaceae > Curtobacterium > Curtobacterium sp. NPDC089991. Next base: position 254,311 of record NZ_JBIVGB010000003.1, on the reverse strand, counting down.
CGACGAGTTCCTGGGTGTCGTCGACCACGATGAGTCCGAGGGCGGCGATGCTCGCCGGGAGTTCCCCGCGCAGCACGGCCGCGGTGGCGAACGCGACGAGCTCACCGGAGTCGAGGCTGGTCGCACGGAACGCGGTGACCGAGGCCCGGTACTCGTCGACGAAGTCACCGACGGCCCGCCACTCGGGTCGACCGCCCTCGTCGCCGAGCTCGCGCATGTCCTCGGGCTCGACGCCCGCCGCGACCGCACGCATCATGACGTCGCGCAGCGCGGTCCGGAACCCGGCGCGCTCGCGCACCACCGCGGTGATGGGTTCGGGCCAGTCCGGACCGGTGCCGTCGAGCTCGTGACCGGCGAGCAGGTCGGCGATGATGCGGTCCTGCTCGCCACCGGTCAGCAGCGTGGGCGCTTCCTGCGCCTGGACCGCGGCGGCGTGCGCGACGATCTGGAAGGCCAACGAGTTCACGGTCCGGGCGAGGGCTCCGGGCACCACGCGGTCGACGGCGGCGGCGAGGCGGTCACGCAGGGCGGTGGCAGCGGTCCGCGACGAGGTCAGCGCGAGCACGGTGGCGTGCCCGTCGGGGCTGATCGCGTCCGGTCGGCGCAACCGGTCGGCGACGAGCCGGGCGAGCGTGGTCGTCTTGCCCGTGCCGGGAGCGCCGATGACCGCCGCGTGCCGGCCGTCGGGCAGCGCGAGCACGGCGGTCTGGGACGGGTCGTCGGCCAGGGCGCGTGCGACGCCGACGTCTGCGGGGGCTGGCGTCAGCGTGGTCTGCGGCACGCTCGTACGGTACCCACGACCGCCGACACCACCCGGCCCGACGCGGGCGCGGCGCGCACCCGGGCCGCAGAGTGCGCCCGCGGCGAACGTCCGATGTCCTCCGGGACCGCTCGGATACGCTGTGCTCGTGGACATCAAGATCGGCATCATCAACAGCCCGCGCGAGATCGCGTTCGAGACCGCCCAGACCGCCGACGAGATCGAGAAGGCCGTGTCTGAGGCCCTCGCGTCGAAGGCGACGCACCTGTCGCTCCAGGACGAGAAGGGCCGTCGCTTCATCGTTCCGGTTGCCGCCCTGGCGTACGTCGAGGTCGGCGCGGAAGAGGCACGCCGCATCGGCTTCGTCGCCTGACGACGTGGAACTGCTCTTCGCCGTCCTCGGCGGCCTGATCATCGGCGGGATCGCGCACGTGGTCCTGCCCTGGCGCGCCAGTCGTGGCGTCTTGATCGGGCCCGCCGTGGGCGGTATCGCCGCTGCCGTGCTGTGGGAGGCACTGACCTGGGCCGGATGGCGGTACGACGCCACCTGGATCTGGGTCGTGGCCCTGGTCGGTGCGGGCGTCGTCGCCCTCGTCGTCGAGTGGCTGCTCGGGACGCGCCGCGACAAGAGCGACGTCGAGTACTACGAACGACTCAAGGCCCGCGGGGCCTAGGCCGTCAGGCCGAGCGCGTCCATCCGACGGGTGTGCGCCGCGATCAGTTCGGTCCAGACCGGCTCGAGCCGCTCCTGGTCCTCGCGCGCGTGCGACGCCAGCGCCGACCGCGCCACGAGCAGAGTGTCGCCGACCAGACGCCGGCCCCACATCGCCAGGCGCGAGCCGACCTCGGGGTCGTCCTCGATGCGGGCGGTCAGTTCCTCGACGACCGCGGGTTCCTCACGCGCGTCGAACACGGAGCGCAACCGCTGCCGCACGTCGTTCGGCAGCGACCGCAGCAGGTTGCCGAACAGGTCGTTCAGGATGCCGGCCGTGACGTAGCCGGTCAGCATCGACTCGTACCAGTCGGCGCCGCTCGTGCGCTCGAGGAACCGGTCGATCGCCTCGCGGTGCGGCGCCATCAGTTCCGCCGGGTCCGACCCGTTGCGTTCGATCTCGGCGACGATCGTGCGGTGCCGGTCGAGCGCCGTCGTCGCGAGCACACCCGTCACCAGGCGACCGGACAGCGTCGGCGCCGAGGCACCGGCACGACCCATCGTCTCGTAGACGGAGAGCTGCAGGTACGCGGCCTGGCCCAGGTAGACGTCGAGCTCGGGGGTGACGTCGTCGAGCGCCAGACGCTTGACCTGGCTTGCGTTGCGCGGGTTCCGCGACGCGAGCCACGCTGCTGCGAGCTGCGCCGCGCGCTTCCGGTTCCACCACGACACCACCCGGAGAGCATAGCGGGAACCGCCTCGCGCCCCGCTCCACCCGCCCATCGGTAGACTGGCCCGGACTTCCACCAGAACTAAGGTGATTCTTTGACTTTCGCAGACCTCTCCATCGAGCAGGACATCGTCGACGCGCTCGCGGGCAAGGGCATCCTCGAGCCCTTCCCGATCCAGCAGCAGACGATCCCGCTCGCCCTCACCGGCCAGGACATCATCGGCCAGGCCAAGACCGGTACCGGCAAGACCTTCGGGTTCGGCCTCCCCCTCATCCAGCGCCTCGGCGCCGACCCGGCGCCCGGCGTCAAGGCCCTCGTCGTCGTCCCGACCCGCGAACTCGCGGTCCAGGTGACCGAGGACCTCGAGGTCGCCACCTCGAACCGCCCGACCACCGTCGCGGCGATCTACGGCGGCAAGGCGTACGAGGGCCAGATCGAGCAGCTCAAGGCCGGCGCCCAGATCGTCGTCGGCACGCCCGGGCGCCTCATCGACCTGCAGCGCCAGCGACTCCTCGACCTGTCCCACGTGCAGGAAGTCGTCCTCGACGAGGCCGACCGCATGCTCGACCTGGGCTTCCTGTCGGACATCGAGCGCATCTTCCAGGCCATCCCCGAGGTGCGGCACACGATGCTGTTCTCGGCCACGATGCCCGCGCCGATCGTCGCCCTCGCCCGCCGGTTCATGAGCCGTCCGGTGCACATCCGGGCGACCGACCCGGACGAGGGCCTCATGCAGGCCAACATCAAGCACCTCATCTACCGCGCGCACTCCCTGGACAAGGACGAGGTCATCGCCCGCATCCTCCAGGCCGAGGGCCGCGGCAAGACCGTGATCTTCACCCGCACCAAGCGTGCGGCGGCGAAGCTCGTCGAGGAGCTCAAGGACCGCGGGTTCAACGCCGCAGCGGTGCACGGTGACCTCAACCAGGAGCAGCGCGAGCGCGCGATGGCCGCCTTCAAGGCCGGCAAGCGCGACGTGCTCATCGCCACCGACGTCGCCGCCCGCGGCATCGACGTGGACGACGTCACGCACGTCATCAACCACACGATCCCGGACGACCCGGACACCTACCTGCACCGCGCCGGTCGTACCGGCCGTGCCGGCAAGACCGGCATCGCGGTCACGTTCGTCGACTGGGACGACCTGCACAAGTGGACGCTGATCGACAAGGCCCTCGAGTTCGGCATCCCCGAGCCCGTCGAGACCTACTCGTCGTCGCCGCACCTGTTCGAGGAACTCGACATCCCGAAGGGCACCAAGGGCCGTCTGCCCGGTGCCTCGTCGCACGCCGCGTCGGCCGGTGCCCCCGCCGAGAAGCGCAGCAGCGACCGTCCGGCCTCCGGTCCGCGTGACGCGTCGCGTTCGCGGTCGCGCAGCCGCACCCGGTCAGGAGGCTCGGAGCAGCCCGCCTCGCAGGCTCCCGCCACCGAGTCCGCGGCTCCGACCTCCGCGCCCACCGACGACTCGTCGGCCACCGAGGGCGGGACCACCGACGGCGCCGCGAAGCGTCGTCGCCGTCGCCGCCGTCGCGGAGCCGGCACCGGCGATGCCTCGGCGACCGCCTCGGCACCGCAGGGTTCGTCGGACGGCGAGTAGCGCCTCCAGACCGAAGGGTCCGTCGCTGACGCGACGGGCCCTTCGTCGTCCCCGCCTGCCGACTGCCCCCGCGAAAGCGACAGATTGCCGCGAACCGTCGGCGGGAATCTGTCGCTTTCGCGGAGGGGTCAGGCCGCGCCGAGCGAGAACTGTCGCTTCGGTGGGGACGAGCCTCGGGTCAGGACAGGCGCGAGCCGGGGCCGACCACGGGGGCGCTCCCGGTGGCCTCGGACAGGATGGCGTCGAACGCGACCCGAGCCGTCCGGTGCTCGCCGAGCCGGTTCGGCTTGCCCGTGCCGTGGTAGTCGCTCGAACCGGTGACGAACAGGCCGTAGCGCGACGCCCAGTCGAGCAGGGTGCGCTTGCCGTGCGCCAGGTTCTCGCGGTGGTCGACCTCGAGCCCGCCGAGCCCGGCGTCGACGAGGTCGCGGAGCATCGGCTCGTCGATGACGATCCCCCGCGACGAGGCTGCCGGGTGCGCGATGACCGGCACACCACCCGCCTGTCGGATGAGTTCGACGCCGCGCAGGGGCGACGGCGCCTCGTGCGGTTCGTAGTAGCCGGACGCCGGGTGCAGGATGCCGCGGAACGCCGCGCTCCGGTCGGACTCGAGGCCCCGCGCGACGAGCGCGTCGGCGATGTGCGGGCGGCCGATGGTGGCCCCGGGGCTCGCCTGCGCCAGGACGTCGGCCCAGGTGATCGGGTGGTCCTCGCCGATGCGGTCGACCATGCGGTGCGCGCGGGAGAGGCGGCCGGAGCGGATGCGGTCCGTCTCCTCGACCAGGCCCGGGTCGTGTGGATCGACCAGGTAGCCGAGGACGTGCACGCTGCGGAAGCCGATGCGCGTGCTGAGCTCGAGACCCGGCAGGAGCGTCAACGGCAGCTCGCGTGCGGACCCGGACGCGTCGGCCCAGCCGGCGGTCGTGTCGTGGTCGGTCAGCGCGACGGCGTCCAGGCCGGCGGCCGCGGCCGCTCGGACGAGCTCCGCGGGTCGCTCGGTGCCGTCGGAGACACTCGAGTGCGCGTGCAGGTCGATGAACGGGTCGGGCACGTCGACAATGCTATCCACAGGTGAGGGGCTGCACAGGACGCCGGTGCAGCGCGGTGCGATGATGGGGGCATGGCCGACACGACTCCCCGCGCGACGAGCAACCGATCCACGACCCCCGGGTCCTCGACCTTCAAGGACTTCATCGGGTCGCAGTGGGCCGACCGCGAGCAGACGATCCCCGAGCCCCGCGAGCAGGCCGCCTTCGCTGCCGAGCGTCGGGCCCGCATCTCCGAGCTGCACCCGGGCCGCACGATCGTCGTCCCCGCCGGACAGGCCAAGGTCCGCTCGAACGACTGCGACTACCCCTTCCGCCCGCACTCCACGTTCGCGCACCTGACCGGGTGGGGCACCGACACCGTCGTCGGCTCCGTCCTCGTGATGACGCCGAACGGCTCCGGGCACGACGCCACGCTCTACTTCCGTGCCACGGCCGGTCGTGAGTCGGAAGAGTTCTACGCGAACCCCGAGATTGGCGAGTTCTGGGTCGGCCCGCGTCCCTCGCTCGACGCCGTCGCCGCCGACCTCGGGCTGGCCACGGCCGACCTCGGTGCCTTCTCGGACGTCGCCGACGGGCTCGACGCCTCGGCGCTGCTCGTGCGCGAGGCCGACGACGACCTGACCCGCACCCTCGACGCACGACTCGGCAGCGCCGTCGGCGGCGCGCCGAAGACCGACGACGCACCGGCGACCGACGACGTCCTCGCCCGCGACCTGTCCGAGCAGCGCCTGGTGAAGGACGCGTACGAGGTGGGCGAGCTCCGCAAGGCCGTCGACGCGACGAAGCACGGCTTCGACGACGTGATCGCCGACTTCGACGCCGTCCTGGCACACCAGCGGGGCGAGCGCATCGTCGAGGGCACCTTCAACCGCCGGGCTCGTGCAGACGGCAACACGGTCGGCTACGACACGATCGCCGCCTCGGGCCACCACGCCTGCATCCTGCACTGGACCCGGAACGACGGCGCCGTGCAGCCGGGTGACCTGATCCTCATCGACGCCGGGGTCGAGGTCGACTCGTTCTACACGGCCGACATCACCCGCACGCTGCCGGTCAGCGGCACGTTCTCCCCCGTGCAGCGCATGGTCTACGACGCCGTGCTCGAGGCAGCAGACGCCGCGTTCGCCATCGTCAAGCCGGGCATCACGTTCCGCCAGGTGCACGCCACCGCGATGGAGGTCATCGCCCGCAAGACCGCCGAGTGGGGCTTCCTGCCCGTCTCGGCAGAAGAGTCGCTCGAGGCGGACAACCAGTTCCACCGCCGCTACATGGTGCACGGCACGAGCCACCACCTCGGCCTCGACGTGCACGACTGCGCGAAGGCCCGTCGCGAGATGTACATCGACGGCGTCGTGCAGCCCGGCATGGTGTTCACGATCGAGCCCGGTCTGTACTTCCAGCAGGACGACCTGACCGTGCCCGAGGAGTTCCGCGGCATCGGCGTCCGGATCGAGGACGACATCCTGGTCACCGAGGACGGGGCCGAGAACCTGTCGATCGGCATCCCCCGGACCCCCTCGGAAGTGGAGGGGTGGATCGCCCGCTCCGGCCGCTAGCCTGAGCGGGTGACGACGCCCGACGCCTCCACCGACTCCCGCACGCCGCAGTTCTCGATCGAGGTCGAGCACTTCGACTCCCCCGACGCGCAGCGACTCCGAGCCGCGCAGCGCCTGGAGATCGACCGTGCCTACGGCGGCGACACCGAACCCGGCGAGAAGCCGACGGCGGACTCCATCGCGGTGTTCTTCCTGGCGCGCGACGAGGCCGGCACTCCGCTGGCGTGCGGCGGACTGCGGGTCGTCGACGACGGCATCACCGAGATCAAGCGCATGTACGTCCGGCCGGAGTCCCGCGGTTCGGGTGTGGCGGCCGCGCTGCTGCGTCGGCTCGAGGAGGCCGCGCTGGACCTCGGGTCACCGGCGCTCGTGCTCGAGACGGGGAACGAGCAGAAGCGCGCCGTCGGGTTCTACGAGCGCGAGGGCTTCACGCGGATCGCCAACTTCGGCCCGTACGTCGGCGCCCCGCTGTCGATCTGCTACTCGAAGGTGCTGTAACCCGAGCACACCGGCCCCGAACACACCGGCCCCGAGCACGCAGGCGTCAGGGGCGCTCGTCGCCCTTCGGGGACGACGGCGACGACGGGGTCGATGAAGACGACGGTGCCGGCGGCGTCGCACCGGGCACCCGCTCGCCGTACTGCGGCGGGTCCTGCGGACGACGCTCGGGGATCGCCGGCCCACCCGAGGTGGGTCGGTCCGCGGGGGCGGCAGCGGACGGGTCGGCGTTCTCGCCGTACCGGGGCCCGTCGTTCGTGCCGTACCGCGGCGCGCTCGACGCACCCGGCGCCGTGGGCGCTTCCGTCTGCGCGCCGGGGGCCGACGTGCCGGGCTGCTGCGGGCCTCCTGGCTGCTGGTGGGGTGTGGCGTGTCCGCCGTACGGCGACTGCTGCTGCGGCGGGGCGGGACGCCACGGCTGCTGTCCCTGCACCGGTGCGCCGGGAGCGCCCTGCTGGGGCTGCTCGTTCCAGTGCGTGGACGGCGTCGCACCGTGCTCACCCAGGATCCGCTGCGCCTGACCGGTCAGCTGCGGGTTGACGACGATCTGGTAGTTCGTGGCGAGCACCTGGTGGACGCTCGTGAAGTCGCGCTGTCGCTTGGTGATCGCGAACGAGACGATGCCGTAGAGCATGCCGAACGCGGCTCCGATGATCGCGGCGGCGAGGATCAGGCCACCGGAGCTCGGCGAGAACAGGGTGAGCACGATGCCGAAGAAGATGCCGAGCCAGAGACCGGACAGGGCTCCGGCGATCGCCGCACGGCCGTAGGTCATCTTGCCGGTGACGCGCTCGACGGTCTTCAGGTCGTTGCCCACGATCGAGAGCTGGTTGACCGGGAAGTCGGCGTCGGCGAGCTTCGCCACGACGCGCTGCGCATCGGGGTAGCTGTCGTACGTGCCGAGGACGTCGCCCTTGGGCAGCGTCGGGAAGGCCTGGGCGGTCCTGCCGGCGAAGGGACTCTGATTGCTCACACAGCCATCATTCACCGCGCACCTTGCAATCGCACGTGCACCGCCGGGGAAGCGCCAGCACGCAACCGACTACGCTGGGTCGGGTGAGCGCCACGAAGGTCTTCGTCGCCCGCCTCGCCGGGTGCTCCGTCTTCGACCCCGCGGGCGACCGCGTGGGCAAGGTCCGGGACGTCCTGGTGGTCTACCGCCGGGCCGATCCCCCGCACGTCGTGGGGTTGATCGTCGAGGTGCCGGGCAAGCGCCGCATCTTCGTCAGCGTCGGCCGCATCACCTCGATCGGTGCCGGCCAGGTCATCACCACCGGGCTCGTCAACATGCGCCGCTTCGAGCAGCGCGGCGGCGAGGTCCGGGTGATCGCCGAGATGCTCGGTCGCAAGGTGCTCATCAAGAACCAGCGCATCCGGGCCACCATCGAGGACGTCGCGATCGAGGACCGCGGGCAGGGCGACTGGGAGGTCGCACAGCTCTTCCTCCGTAAGCCGAAGACCACCCCGTCGCCGTTCGGCAAGGGCCCGACGACGTTCGCGACGTGGAACGAGGTCACCGAGGACGAGCTCCCCGGCGAGGCCCAGTCCGCCGAGCACGTCATCGCCGCGTACTCCGACCTGGTGCCCGCCGACCTGGCGAGCACGCTGCTCGACCTGCCGGAGGAACGCCGGTTCGAGGTCGCCGAGGAGCTCCCCGACGACCGGCTGGCCGACGTGCTCGAGGAGATGCCCGACCAGGAGCGCGTCGAGATCCTGTCGCGGCTCGAGGACTCCCGCGCGGCCGACGTCCTCGACCAGATGCAGCCGGACGACGCCGCCGACGTACTCGCGCAGTTCTCCGACGAACGGAGCGAGGCGCTCCTGCAGCTCATGGAGCCGGAGGAGGCGCAGGACGTCCGCATGCTCCTGGAGTACGAGCCGGACACCGCCGGTGGTCTGATGACCACCGAGCCCGTCATCGTCTCCGCCGACGCGACCGTCGCCGAGGGGCTCGCACTCGTCCGCCGACACGACCTCGCCCCGGTGCTCGGCGCCGCGGTGTGCGTCACGCTGCCGCCGTACGAGCCGCCGACCGGTCGGTTCCTCGGGCTGGTGCACTTCCAGCGCATGCTCCGCTACCCGCCGAACGAACGGCTCGGCACGCTCATCGACCAGCAGACCGAGCCGGTCCGGGTCGACGCGAGCGCCGCCGAGGTCACCCGCGTGATGGCGACCTACAACCTGCTGTCCGTCCCCGTGGTCGACGACGCCCACCGCCTCGTCGGGGTGGTGACGATCGACGATGTCCTCGACCACGTCCTGCCGGACGACTGGCGAAGTCAGGGCGAGGGGGAACCCTCACCGCTTCCACGCCAACGCCCGCGCAAGACACCCGTGACGACGGGAAGGAGGACCACCCGTGGCCCGAACGGATGAGAACCGTCGTGATCGCGAGCGCTCCGACGTCCGCCTCGACTCCCCCAAGGGCATGCGCACGCGCGTGCTCCCGACCCGCCGTCGTGGCGGACGCGGTGACACGTTCGGTCGCGCGACCGAGGGCATCGCACGGGGCATGGGCACGCCGTGGTTCCTCATCGGCCTCACCCTGTTCTGTGTGGTCTGGATGGGGTACAACACCCTCGCGCCGAAGCCGTGGCAGTTCGACTCCGCCGCGATCGGCTTCACCGCGCTGACCCTGGTGCTGTCGCTGCAGGCCTCGTACGCCGCCCCGCTCATCCTGCTCGCGCAGAACCGGCAGGACGACCGCGACCGCGTGCAGTTCGAACAGGACCGGCAGCGTGCGGAGCGCAACCTGGCGGACACCGAGTACCTGGCGCGCGAGGTCGTCGCGCTCCGGCTGGCGATGCGCGACATGGCGTCGAAGGACTTCATCCGTGCCGAGTTGCGGTCGCTGCTCGAGGAACTCGACCGGCGCGACGCCGACGACGCCGGCTACGCGAGCGAGCCCGGCAGCTCCACCCGTGGCTGACGCGGCTCCCGCCGACGAGCAGCTGGGCACGGCGGTCCTCGCCGCGCTCGGCCGCGTGATCGACCCCGAGATCCGTCGGCCCGTCACGGAACTCGACATGATCCGTGGTGTCGACGTGCAGCCGGGAGGCGCGGTGCGCGTCGACCTGCAGCTCACGATCGTGGGGTGCCCCGCCGCCGACACCATCGAGCGCGACGTGCGCGTCGCCGCCGGTTCCGTGGACGGGGTGTCGTCGGTCGACGTCGACGTGTCGGTGATGGCCCCCGCGACGCGTGCCGCGCTGACCGAACGCCTGCGGGCCGGCCGGCCGAACGGCGTCCAGTTCACGGCGGACTCGCTCACCCGGGTGATCGCCGTCACGAGCGGCAAGGGTGGTGTCGGCAAGTCGACGGTCACCGCCAACCTCGCCGTCGCCCTCGCCCGCCGGGGCCTGCGGGTCGGGATCGTCGACGTCGACGTGCACGGCTTCAGCATCCCCGGGCTGATGGGACTGACCGACGAGCACGGCGTCGCGCCGCGGCCGACCCGGGTGGACAGCATGATCCTGCCGCCCGTCGCCCACGACGTGAAGGTCGTGTCGATCGGGATGTTCGTCGACGACGCCTCCACCGCGGTCTCCTGGCGTGGCCCGATGCTGCACCGCACCGTGAACCAGTTCCTGACCGACGTGTTCTTCGGCGACCTGGACGTGCTCCTGCTCGACCTGCCGCCCGGTACCGGCGACGTCGCGATCTCGGTCGGCCAGCTCCTCCCCCACGCCGAGGTCCTGGTCGTCACCACACCCCAGGCCGCTGCGGCCGACGTCGCCGAGCGCAGCGGGATCGTCGCACGCCAGACGGGCCAGCGGGTGATCGGGGTCATCGAGAACATGGCCGGGCTCGTCCAGCCCGACGGCTCGGTCCTGCACCTGTTCGGCGAGGGCGGTGGCGCCGAGACCGCCGCACGGCTGTCCCGCGGCCAGGACGCCCCCGTGCCGGTGCTCGGCAGCGTGCCGCTGTCCGTGCCGCTCCGTGAGGGCGGGGACACCGGCCTGCCGGTCGTGCTCGGCGCGCCGGAGGACCCCGCGGCAGTCGCCCTCGCCGCGATCGCCGACGGCATCACGACGATGGGGCGCGGACTGGCCGGACGGAAGCTGGGTCTGTCGCTGTCCTAGGCTCGTCAGCATGAGCATGGATCACGTCAGCGTCGACTGGGACCGCGCCCGCGACACGAACCGGGCGAACTGGGACGACCGGGTGCCGATCCACGAGGGCGCCTACGCCGTCGACGAGCTGTCCGACCCGGCGCACCGCTCGGACGTCGTGCGCGACGACCTGCCGGCCCTGACGCCGTGGCTGCCGAACGGCTCGCTCGCCGGCCTCGACGTCTGCCACCTGCAGTGCCACATCGGCACCGACACCGTGTCGCTCGCCCGCGAGGGAGCCCGGCTCACCGGCGTCGACTTCTCCCCCGCGGCGCTCGCCTCCGCCGCCGGCCTCGCGACGCGGCTCGGCATCGACGTCACCTGGGTGGAGACCGACGTGCTCGACGCCCGCGCTGCCGTCTCCGGCGACTTCGACGTCGTCTACACGAGCATCGGCACGATCTGCTGGCTCCCCGACCTCGACCGCTGGGCCGCACAGGTCGCCGGCTTGCTGCGCCCGGGCGGGGTGTTCTTCATCCGCGACGGCCACCCCGCGCTCTACGGCCTCGACGAGACCGCCGACGAGCTCGTCACCCGGTACCGGTACTTCCCGGACGGCACCGCGCAGCAGTGGGACGACGCCGGCACCTACGCCGGCGACGGCACCGTGGCGAACACCCGCACGTTCGAATGGCCGCACCCGCTGTCCGAGATCGTGAACGCGCTGCTCGGCGCCGGACTCCGACTCCGCCGCCTGGACGAGGGGCGCACCCTGCCCTGGCGCTTCAGTCCCCGCATGGAGGACACCGGTGACGGCTCGTGGGCGTGGCCCGACGCTGACCGCGACCGTGTTCCCCTGACGTACACGATCGTCGCCACCCGCGACTGACGACGGGCGCCTGCCATCCGCTCGGCGCGCGCCTGTACGTTCGTTCATGGACAGGTCGTTCCACCCCAGAGCATTATGCAAGGGCATTGCACAATGCCCTTGCGGAATGTGACCGCCTGGGCTCCACCCGCCGGACGACGACGTCCGGCCGAGGACAGGAGAACCGTGTGAACCAGAACACCCGAGTACGGATCGGCCTCGTGGCCACCGTCGCCGCAGTGATCGCCGGCGGATCCCTCGCCGCAGCACCGGCCATCGCCGCGACACCGTCGTGCGCGACCGCGTGGACCGCCGGCACCGCGTACTCCGGCGGTGCCACCGTCAGCGAGAACGGATCGAACTACACCGCGAACTGGTGGACGCAGGGCGATGACCCCGCGACACACGCCGGGGCGACGGGCAGCGGCCAGCCGTGGACGTCGACCGGCGCCTGCTCCGGCACGGGCACGGGCGGCGGGACCACTCCTCCCGGTGGGGGGACGACCACCCCCGGCACGGGCGGGAGCGGCGGCACGGCCAGCGGACTGGTGTTCAGCCCGTACAAGGACATCACCGTGAACCTCGACTGGAACACGAACGTCATGAACACCGCGGTCACCGGGACGCGGATCCCGGTGGTCGGCTCGAGCAACAGCCTGGTGTCGACCCGGGAGCCCGGCCTCAAGGCGCTCACCCTCGCCTTCGCGACCGGCACGTGCGGCAGCGAGAACTGGGGTGGCGTCGCGGCGGATGCCTTCGCGAACGCCAACATCCCGAAGCTCGACGCCGCCGGGGTGAACTACATCATCAGCACCGGTGGAGCCGCCGGTTCGTTCAAGTGTTCGGGCGCCGCACTGCAGTCGTTCATCGCCCGGTACGCGACCCCGCACATGATCGGCGTCGACTTCGACATCGAGAGCGGTCAGTCCGCCGCCGACGTGCAGAACCTCGTGGGCGCCGCAGCCCTCGCCCAGGCGAAGTACCCGGGCATGCGCTTCTCGTTCACGCTCGCGACCCTGGCCGCCAGCGACGGCTCGTACGGCGGGCTGAACAGCACCGGCGACGCCACCGTGAAGGCGATCAAGGCGTCGACCCTGACGAACTACACGATCAACCTCATGACGATGGACTTCGGCCGCGCGACCACCGCGAACTGCGTGCTCTCCGGCTCCACCTGCCAGATGGGCAAGTCCTCGATCCAGGCCGTCACGAACCTGCAGCACACGTACGGCATCGCGTCGTCGAAGATCGAGGTCACCCCGATGATCGGCGTCAACGACACCACCGACGAGGTCTTCACCCTCGCCGACGTCGACACCCTGTCCGCCTACGCGAAGGCCAACGGCCTCGCTGGGATCCACTACTGGTCGCTCGACCGGGACACGCCCTGCGCCTCGACGACGGCGTCGTCCACGTGCAGCTCCGTCCCGAGCGCACCGGCACTCGCCTGGACGGACCGCTTCCTCGCCGACCTGAAGTAGCCGACCTGAAGTAGTCGTCACCACACCGAACACGGGAGGCCCGGTGCCAGCTGGCACCGGGCCTCCCGTCCGTCAGGTGGTCACGTGACGGGCGTCAGGTCGCTTCCGCGTCGAAGGGCGGCGCTTCTCCCGCGGCCAGCGGCACGACGGGAGCCGTCGCGCGGACCTTGGAGGCGGTCACCTGCGCGGTCTGGACCGCGGCGGCGCTGCTGGCGCTGCCGGAGTCGAGGAGCGCATCGCGGATGATCCGGCGGGGGTCGTACTGTCGCGGGTCGAGCTTCTGCCACTCGATGTCGTCGAACTCGGGGCCCATCTCGTCGCGCATCCGCTCCTTCGCGGTGTCGGCGAACCGGCGGACGGCCTTCACGAACTCGGCCAACTTCTGGGCGTACATCGGCAGGCGCTGCGGCCCGAGCAGGAGCACGGCAATGATCCCGATGATCAGGATCTTGTCGAGCGGGATGTTCACGTGAGCGAGCCTAACCCGTACGGCTCCGATGCACCCCTAGAGTTGTCAACCGAACGGAGTGTGCGTGTCAGAGAAAGAGTCGAACTGGAAGTTCGCCGAGGACATCGTCTCGGAGTCCGAGGCGATCGCCCGCGCTCGTGAGCACTCCCTGGAGCTCGGTGTCGAGGCGATCTCGCCCGCGATCGGCGCGCAGATCGGCGTCATCGCCGCAGCCTCCCGAGCCACGAGCATCATCGAGATCGGGACGGGCCTGGGAGTCTCCGGGCTGTACCTGCTCGGCGGCGCGCCGGACGCGACCCTGACCACGATCGACGTCGAGGTCGACCACCAGCAGTTCGCCCGCGACGCCTACATCAGCGCCGGCACCGCCCCCGCACGCATCCGGCTCATCCCGGGCCGCGCGAACCAGGTGCTCCCCCGGATGAACGAGGCGTCGTACGACGTCGTCCTGGTCGATGCCGACCCCGAGCACGTCATCGAGTACGTCGAGCACGGGCTGCGGCTCGCACGCCTCGGCGGGACCGTCCTGGTGCCGCACGCCCTGTGGCGCGGACGCGTCGCCGACCCGGTCAAGCGCGACCGGGCGACGACCGACTTCCGGCTGCTGCTCACCGAGGTGTCGACGTCGGGGGCGGTGCGCAGTGCGCTCTCGCCGGCCGGTGACGGGCTGCTGCAGCTGACGAAGGTCACCGCGTAGCAGCCGTCCCCACCGGTCACTCGAGGTGCCGCAGGTACCGCTCCGGTGACTCGAGGAACGACCGCTGGTTGCGCACCAGATCGAGGTCCTCCCACTCGGTGCGCCGGAATCCCCACTCGCCGACCTCGTGGATCGTCGCGCCGGGGAACGCCGCCAGGACCGGTGAGTGCGTCGAGAGCACGACCTGCCCGACCCCGCTGTCGACGATCGACCGCAGCAGCGCGATGAGCGTCAGACAGCCGGAGAAGGACAGCGCCGACTCCGGTTCGTCGAGGATCCAGAGCCCCGGCCACTGCGCGCGGTCGATGACGAAGTCGAGGAACGACTCACCGTGGCTGCGCTCGTGGAACACCGGCTCGGGGCGGGAGTGGTTGGGATTGTCCTCGAGGTAGGCGAAGAAACCGTGCATGGTCTCGGCACGCAGGAAGAACCCACCGCGGGGCGCACCGAAGTCACGGCGGAGGACGATGTGCTGCCACAGCGACGACTCGGACGGACGCGTCGAGTGGTTCGCCAGGGTGGAGCCACCCTCGGGTGACATGCCGAAGCGCAACGCGATCGCCTCGATCAGGGTGGACTTGCCCACACCGTTGTCGCCGACGAACACCGTCACCGGGTCGAGGTCGAGTCCCTCGTCGAGCAGCTGCCGCACCGGGGGCAGCGTCGCCGGCCAGACGTCTCGCGGCATCGGGTCCGGGTCGCGGTACTCCTCGACGCGGCGGATCGGCATGTGGGTCCTCGGCACGAGGCCATCCTGCCGGACCCGACCGACAGCGCGACGGGCGCGCACGCCGACGGCGCGGCGCCCCGGACGCAGACGACGGGCCCGGCGCGTACACGCTCCGGACCCGTCGTTCTGGTGCTTTCGACTACGAGGCCGAGACGACCTCAGCGAGTGCGTCATGGAGTTCCTTGGCCTCGGCATCGTTGACCGAGACGACCAGGCGGCCTCCTCCTTCGAGCGGAACCCGCACGATGATGAGTCGACCCTCCTTAACAGCCTCCATCGGCCCGTCACCGGTCCTCGGCTTCATGGCTGCCATCAGATGTCCCCTTTCGTGCAGTACATGCCCGCTCATTATCTCGTATTGATGGGGCAACTGCGAAACCGCCCAGGTTGGGGGTGTCGGATCGGCGGTTCTTCGCGGGTTCCGTTCGTAACCTTGGCGGATGCCGAACATCCGCTCCATGCGCCGTCAGTCCCCCAGCGGACGTCCCGACCGGGCCGGGCGGACCGGACCGGCCGAGCGGACCGGTCTGGCCGGACGATCCGCGCGGTCCGACGACGCAGTGCCCGCCGGCCTGCGGATCGGTGCGGCGTTCACCTGGCGCATCCTCGTCGTCGGTGCCGGCCTCGCCCTCCTGGTGGCCCTGGTCGTGCTGCTGCAGGACATCGTGGTGCCGTTCCTCATCGCGCTGCTCGTGTGCGCACTGCTCATGCCGATGTCGTCGTTCCTGCAGCGGCACCGGTGGCCGAAGTGGACGGCGGTGCTGTCGAGCCTCGTGGCGCTGGTGCTGGCACTCGGCGGGCTGGCGCTGCTCGTCACCGAGCAGGTGCGGTCCGACCTGCCGTCGCTCGAACGCCGGCTCCACCACAGCGTGCAGTCCCTGCGGACCCTGCTCGACAGCGAGCCGTTCGGGATCACGGCGAAGGACGTCGACTCGTGGGTGTCGAACGGCTTCGACTACCTGCAGGCGCACGCCGCGACGATCCTGTCCGGGTTCCAGGCCGCCGGCACCGGCGCCGTGCACGTGCTCGAGGGGCTGTTCATCATCGTGTTCACGACGCTGTTCGTGCTCATCGACGGCCCGCGCATCTGGGGGTGGGTCGTCCGGCTCTTCCCGCGCCGGGCACGTGCTCGCATCGACGTCGCGGGGCACGCCGGCTGGAAGACGCTGACGAGCTTCATCCGCGTCCAGCTCGTGGTCGCCGTCACGGACGCCCTCGGTGTCACCATCGGCGCCCTCGCGCTGCAGATCCCGCTGGCGATCCCGATCGGCGTGATCGTGTTCTTCGGCGCGTTCGTCCCGGTCGTCGGTGCGATCGTCGCCGGCGCGGTCGCGGTGCTCATCGCCCTGGTCTTCAACGGCTGGGTGCCGGCGCTCGTGATGCTCGGCATCGTGGTGGTCGTGCAGCAGCTCGAGAGCCACGTCCTGCACCCGTTCCTGACCGGCACGGCCGTCAAGGTCCACCCGCTCGGGGTCGTCCTCGGGGTGACCGCGGGCACGACGATCGCGGGTGTCGTCGGCGCGTTCTTCGCGGTGCCGTTCATCGCCACCGTCAACGCGATGGTCGTGGCGGCGGCGAACTGGCGACCGGGTGACCCGGAGCCGATGTCAGCGACGGTGCCGAAGCGCGAGCGGAGCGGTCCCGCCGCACGGCTCCTGGCCCGCGCCCAGGCCCGTGAGCGCCGTGCCGATCACGGCGGGGTCCAGTCGTAGCCGTCGATCCACCAGCAGTAGTACAGCCAGACCCACTGCAGCCCGACGAACGCCACCACGACGGCCACCCGGTACACGCGGGACCGCGGCAGCGCCACGATGCCGAGCAGTGGCGCGATCGGCACCAGGATCCGCCAGGTGCTCGACTGCGGGAAGAACACGGCGAGCAGGTACACGACGTAGGCGATGCCCCAGAGGCGCAGCTCGATCCCGATCACCCGTGCTGCGGGCATGCAGACGAACGCCACGAAGCCGACGACCACGACGGCCAGCAGGACCCCGCCGGCGGGCTGGTGGAACCACCACCCGAAGCCCTGGATCCACGGCGCGAACGGCACGAGCTCCTGCCACCCGACGTAGGACGACCGCCAGGCGAGCTCGGTGTCGGTGTAGGCCTTGGGCACCCCGGTGACGGCCCAGGCGATCGCCGGCCACGCCAGGCCGACCAGTCCGGACACGACCGCGACCACGGCGGGCGGCACGAGGCAGCGCAGGGTGAGCGGCTCCGACGACCGCACCCACGCGGGCCGGATCGCCCAGGCGCCGACGAACAGCACGACGAGCAGCGCGAAGGCGAGCCCGGTCGGCCGGGTCATCCCGAGCAGCAGCACGACGGGCAGCATCGTCCACCACCGCCGGTCGACCATGAGCAGCAGCGCGACGAGCAGCAGGAACAGCCCCATCGACTCGGCGTACGCCACCTGGAACATCGCCGACACGGGCGCGACGCAGAACAGCACCGTGGCGAAGGTCGATCGCGCCGGGTCGACGAAGCGCCCCATCAGGCGACGGAACACGAGCGCAGCGCCGAGTCCGGCGAGCAGCGAGACCGCCACCGCGACGAACTCGAACGACGCTCCGGTGAGCAGCATCAGGCCGCGCACCAGGAACGGGTACGCGGGCATGAACGCCCACGCGTTCTCGGTCACGTGCCCTGCCGCGTCCACGGGCAGGGTCGACGGGTAGCCGCCGGTCGCGATGACGCGGTACCAGGCGCCGTCCCAGATGGACGCGAACGACAGGTACGCCGGGTGCTGGACGGTGAACGAGTTCGCCGCCTGCACGCTCGCGAAGGCCTGCATCATCAGTCCGGTGACGAACCGGGCGAGCACGTAGACGACCGTGATGCGGACCCACCACGGCACCACCCGGTAGCGGGCGCGCCAACGGGTGCGTGCAGGGGTCGGCCGGGTGGCCCCGGCCGTCGTCAGGCCGTCAGCCACCGACGGAGGCCGGCCTCGACCGCGGTGATCTGCGCGACCGGGACCTGCTCGTCGTCGTGGTGGGCGAAGACCGGTTCACCGGGTCCGTAGTTGACCGCGGGCACCCCGAGCGCCGAGAAGCGGGCGACGTCGGTCCAGCCGTACTTCGGGCGGGGCTGCGGGCCACCGACCGCCGACACGAAGTCCTGCGCGAGCGGGGCGTCGAGGCCGGGGCGGGCACCGGCAGCGAGGTCGACGATGGTCACGTCGTAGCCCTCGAAGAGCTCACGGATGTGCGCCACGGCCTCGTCGGCCGAACGCGACGGCGCGAAGCGGTAGTTCACGTGCACCATCGCCTCGTCCGGGATGATGTTGCCCGCGATGCCGCCGCTGATCCCGACGGCGTTGAGGCCCTCGCGGTACTCGAGCCCGTCGACCGTGACGGTGCGGGGCTCGTAGGCGGCCAGCGTGGCGAGGATCGGTGCCGTCTTGTGGATCGCGTTGTCGCCGATCCAGCTGCGGGCGCTGTGCGAGCGCTTGCCGAACGTGCGGATCTCGGCGCGGAGGTTGCCGTTGCAGCCACCCTCGATCTGCGCGCCGGACGGCTCCCCCAGGATGGCGAAGTCGGCGGCCAGCAGTTCCGGACGGGTCCGGGCGAGACGACCGAGGCCGTTCAGCAGGTCGCTGACCTCTTCGTGGTCGTACCAGACCCACGTGACGTCGACCGAGGGCTCGACCAGGTCGTACGCGAGCTTGAGCTGCACTGCACAGCCGGCCTTCATGTCGACGGTGCCGCGACCCCACAGGATCTCGGTGCCGTCCTCGGCGGTGCGGAACTCGGTCGGCAGGTTGTCGTTGAGCGGCACGGTGTCGATGTGCCCGGCGATCACGACGCGGCGGTCGCGGCCGAGGTTCGTGCGGGCGACGATCGCGTCGCCGTCCCGGATCACCTCGAGGTGCGGCAGCGGTGCGAGCACCGCCTCGATCGCGTCAGCGAGGGCCTGCTCGTTCCCCGACACCGATTCGATGTCGCAGATGGCACGGGTGATGTCGATGGACGAGGCGGTGAGGTCGAGCTGCTCCGGCATGCGGTCACCTTATCTGCCGTCGCTCCCGTCGCGCTGGCCCACGGCACGGCGGCCGGGAGGCACGGTGCGGTTCCGCAGCGTCCGTCCGGTCGGTCCGGTGCTCCCGTCCAGTGCGTCGGTACCCTGGTGCGGTGACCGACACGACCGCTGCCACCGACCCGACCGCCACCGCCGACCGCCCGACGCACGCCTGGGGCCACGGCCTCGCGACGATCGCCGCCGACGGCACGACGCTCGACACCTGGTACCCGGAGACCCACCTCGGCCCGTTGCCCGCTGACGCGGTGTTCCCCGCAGAACTGCAGGCGCACGTCGGCGACGACCCCCGCCGGGAGGTCCGGGTCGAGCCCGTCACCACCGAGGTCACCATCGACGCCGCCCCGACCAGCACCGAGGACGCGTACCTGCGCCTGCACCTGCTGAGCCACCTGCACGTGCGTCCGAACACCATCAACCTCGACGGTGTCTTCGGGTACCTGCCGATCGTCGCGTGGACGAACGCCGGGCCGGTCCACCCGGAGTCCCTGACCCGGCTTCGCCCGTCGCTGCAGCGCGCGGGCATCGCTGTGCACGCCATCGACAAGTTCCCGCGCCTGGTCGACTACGTCGTGCCGGACCGCGTCCGCATCGGTGACGCCAACCGCGTCCGTCTCGGTGCGCACCTGGCACCGGGCACGACCGTCATGCACGAGGGCTTCGTGAACTTCAACGCCGGCACGCTCGGCGACGCCATGATCGAGGGCCGTGTCTCGCAGGGCGTCGTCGTCGGCAACGGCACCGACATCGGCGGCGGGGCGTCCATCATGGGCACGCTCTCCGGCGGCGGCACGCACCGGGTCTCCCTGGGCGAGCGCGCGCTGCTCGGTGCGAACGCGGGTCTCGGCATCTCCCTCGGCGACGACTCCGTCATCGAGGCCGGCCTGTACGTCACGGCCGGCACGAAGGTCGTCCTGGTCGGCGCCGCACCGAACCCGGACGGCACGCCGAAGACCGTCAAGGCCGCCGAGCTGTCCGGCACCCCGAACGTCCTGTTCCGGCGCAACAGCGTCAGCGGCGCCGTCGAGGCGCTGCAGCGCAAGGGCGAGGGCATCCAGCTCAACACCGCGCTCCACGCGTAGGCCTGGCCCCGCGAAAGCGACAGAGTCCTGCGAACTGTTCGCGGGACTCTGTCGCTTTCGCGGGTGAGAACGCGCGTCAGCGTGCGGGGAGGTCCCGCTTCGGCGCACCCACGTAGAGCTGCTGCGGGCGACCGATCTTGTTGAGCGGGTCGTTGTTCAGCTCGCGCCACTGCGCGATCCAGCCGGGCAGGCGGCCGATCGCGA
Source organism: Curtobacterium sp. NPDC089991 (assembly GCF_044748425.1). Lineage (NCBI taxonomy): Bacteria > Bacillati > Actinomycetota > Actinomycetes > Micrococcales > Microbacteriaceae > Curtobacterium > Curtobacterium sp. NPDC089991. Next base: position 233,847 of record NZ_JBIVGB010000003.1, on the reverse strand, counting down.
ACAGCACCGTGAACATCCGCGGCGGGAACCCCATCGCCTTGTAGATGATGCCGGTGTAGAAGTCGACGTTCGGGTACAGCTTGCGGTCGATGAAGTACTGGTCGCTCAGCGCGATCTGCTCGAGCTCCTTCGCGATGTCGAGCAGGTCGTCCTGCACGCCGAGGGACTCGAGCACCTCGTCCGCCGACTCCTTGACGAGCTTCGCGCGGGGATCGTAGTTCTTGTAGACGCGGTGTCCGAAGCCCATGAGCTTCACGCCGCGCTCCTTGTTCTTCACCCGCTCGACGAAGCGCTGCACGGGCTCTCCGGAGTCCTTGATCTGCTGCAGCATCTCGAGCACGGCCTCGTTCGCGCCGCCGTGCAGTGGCCCGTACAGGGCGTTGATGCCGGCCGAGATCGACGCGAACATGTTCGCCTTCGTCGAGCCGACCAGGCGGACCGTCGCGGTGGAGGCGTTCTGCTCGTGGTCCTCGTGCAGGATGAGGAGCCGGTCGAGGGCCTTCGACAGCACCGGGTTCGGCTGGTAGGTCTCGGCCATGGTGCCGAAGTTCAAGCGCAGGAAGTTGTCGACGAACGACAGCCCGTTGTCCGGGTACAGGAACGCCTGCCCGATGGACTTCTTGTGCGCGTACGCGGCGATGACCGGCAGCTTGGCGAGCAACCGCACGGTCTGCAGCTCGACCTTCTCCGGGTCGTCGACGTCCATGTCGTCCTCGTAGTACGTCGACAGGGCGCTGACGGCGCTGGACAGCACGGACATCGGGTGCGCGGAGTGTGGGAGCGCGTCGAACAGGCGCCGGAGGTCCTCGTGCAGCAGGGTGTGCCGACGGATGCGGGCGTCGAAGTCGGCGAGTTCGGACTCGTCGGGCAGCTCGCCGTAGATCAGGAGCCACGCGACCTCGAGGAAGGTGCAGTTCGACGCGACCTGGTCGATCGGGTACCCGCGGTACCGCAGGATGCCCTCGTCGCCGTCGATGTAGGTGATCGCGCTCTTGGTCGACCCGGTGTTCACGAACCCGTAGTCGAGCGTGTTCATCCCGGTCTGCTTCTTGAACGTCGAGATGTCCATGGTGGACGCGCCGTCGACGCTCGGCAGGATCGGGAACTCCGCGCTGCCGCCCGGGTACGTCAGCGTCGCGGTCTCGCCCGTCTGTTCGGCGGCGGGACTCACGGGCACGGGCGTCGTGGGCGGTGTGGCCGTCTTCTGAGCGTCGTTGGCAGTGTCAGTCACGTTGACAGCCTAATCGCGGCGTCTGTCGCTCGTGCACACATCGATGGTCACGACTTGGTGGGAACCCCCGGTTGCGCTCCGGGCGGAATGCACGATCCGCCCCGTCGCGGGGTCCGTCCCCGCGCTACGCGGTGCCGAGCCGACGGCTGCTGGCCAGCCGCTGGGCCGCCGCGGCGATGCGCTCGTCGGTCGCCGTGAGGGCCACCCGGACGTGCTCCCCGCCCGCTGTGCCGTAGAACGTGCCCGGTGCGACGAGGATCCCGCGGTTGGCCAACCACGACACCGTGTCGAGCGCCGGCTCACCGCGGGTCGCCCAGAGGTACAGGCCGGCCTCGCTGTGGTCGATGCGGAAGCCGGCGTCCTCGAGTGCCCGTCGGAGCATGTTCCGGCGCGCCCGGTAGCGGGCCTTCTGCTGCTGCACGTGGGTCTGGTCCGCGAGTGCGACGATCATCGCTTCCTGCACCGGCAGCGGCGGCATCAGCCCCGCGTGCTTCCGGACCGCGAGCACGTCGGCGAGGATCCGAGCGTCACCGGCGACGAACGCCGCGCGGTACCCGGCCAGGTTCGACTGCTTCGACAGCGAGTACACGCTGAGCACGCCGTCGACCGAGTCGCCGACGACGCGGGGGTCGAGGATCGTGGGGGTCGGGGTGGTCGCGTACTGCGGGTCCCAGCCGAGCTCGGCGTAGCACTCGTCGCCGACGATGACGGCACCGAGTTGGCGGGCCCGGTCGACCGCTGCGCGCAGGTCGTCGATGGAGAGCACGCGGCCGTCGGGGTTGCCGGGCGAGTTCAGCCACACCAGCTTCGTCGTCGCCGGCCACGCGGCCGGGTCGTCCGAGGCGAGGGCGTCGGCACCGACCAGGGCCGCACCGAGCTCGTAGGTGGGGTACGCAGCGGCGGGGAACACCACGGTGTCGCCGGCGCCGATGCCGAGCCAGAGCGCCAGGCCGGCGATGAACTCCTTCGACCCGATCGTCGGCAGCGTGTGCGCCTCGGTCAGCTGCACCCCGTGCCGGCGGCCGTACCAGTCGGCGATGGCCTGCCGCAGCGCCGGGGTGCCGGCGACCTGCGGGTAGGCGTGCGCGTCGGTGGCGTCGGCGAGAGCACGCCGGACGACCTCGGGGGTGGGGTCGACGGGCGAGCCGACGCTGAGGTCGACGATGCCGCCCTCGTACCCGGCCGCGCGCTGCTTGAACGGGACGAGCTGGTCCCAGGGGAAGTCGGGCAGGTCGAGCGCCACGTGCGTGTCCGGCTCAGCCGCGGGGCGGTTCGGCCATGACGACCGGGTGGTCCTTGTGGATCACACCGACCTTCGCGGCGCCACCGGGCGAGCCGACTTCCTGGAAGAACTCGACGTTGGCCTTGTAGTAGTCGGCCCACTCGTCGGGCAGGTCGTCCTCGTAGTAGATGGCCTCGACCGGGCACACCGGCTCGCACGCACCGCAGTCGACGCACTCGTCGGGGTGGATGTACAGCGAGCGGTCGCCCTCGTAGATGCAGTCGACGGGGCATTCGTCGATGCAGGCACGGTCCTTGACGTCGACACAGGGCTGGGCGATCACGTAGGTCACGGTTCGGGTGCTCCCTTCGACGAGCGGGTTCGAGTCTACTCGCGGCCCGGGGCCGTCCGGGACCGCAGCCCCGACAGGTCCGGCCACGCGAGCACCAGGGCGGCGATGACGGCGGGGGCGAACGTCCACACGTACCCGGCCGCGTTCGCCAGCACGAGCGGCGAGCCCTGGCCGCCGACGGAGACGAGCACCTGCGTGGCGACGAGGATTCCGATGCCGATCGCGGCGACCATCGCCCGCGACCGGTACAGCAGCCGGATGCCCACGGTCAGCCCGATCACGAGCAGCGTGGTGATCACCATGCCGATCGGGAACGCGGCGGCGCCGACGGTCTGCTGGTGCGTCACGGTGCCCAGTCCGCCGGTGACGAGCCCGAGCACGAGCGCGACGGCGACCGCGGCGACCTTGCCCTGGCCGGTCATCTCGGCGTAGGTCTGCGGTGCCGGGGGCTGCGGGTCGGCGTCGTGCCGGAAGGCCTCGACGGCGGGGGCGTGCTCGCGGACGCCGTGCGGCATCACCCACGACAGCGCGGTCGGGTCGGCGGGGTCGACCGGGTCGACGGTGACCTGCGAGCGGTACTGCTCGACGGCGGCACGCACCCTCGCCCGCACCGGCAGGACGTCGACGGTGACGTCGGCGTCCCCGGTCTCCGGGGCGACGATCATCGAGAACGCCACTTCCTCTGCCCGGGCCGCGTACCGAGCAGCGTGGTGCACACGCACGTGGTCGGGGTGGCCGTACCCGCCGTCGTCGGCGTAGCTCACGACCGCGTCCGCCCCGGTGGAGCGGATCGCGGCACGGACGTCGTCGACGACCTCGCCCAGATCGGCGGCGGTCAGCGAGTCGGCGGGGGCGTCGTCGGCGGCGGTCGCCCGCCCGTCGGGCCCCCACTGCATGCCGGAGTCGACGTACCGGCGTTCCGGCAGGTCGGTGGGCCGGGCACCGCGCCCGCCGAGCCACAGGTGCGCCGGGCCGCCGAGGGCTGCGAGTGCCGCGTCGATCTCGGTCTCGCGGTGCGCGGCGACGCGTTGTGCGTCTCCGGCCAGGGGCGCGAGCCGCTCGGTGAGCATCTCGCCGCGCTCACCGCGGGTCGCCGTCAACACGGTGACCTCGGCGCCGAGCTCGAGCAGGGTCGCGATCGTCCCACCGGACGACAGGGTCTCGTCGTCGGGGTGGGCGTGCACGAACAGGACGCGCTCGGGGCGCGTGACGGAGGCCTTCGACATCGCCCCCAAGGGTACGGGACTAGCGGGCCGTGACGATGTAGGTCGCGGTGACGCCGTCGTCGCCGTCCGAGAACGTGAGCACGACGCGGTACCCGTCGCTGCGGAACATCCCGAACGCACTCGACGAGTCGGCGCGCTTCGCCGATTCGGTGTAGCCCGCGTCGGCGAGCTGCTGCGCGGCGGAGGCGAAGTCGTCGACCGACCCGGCGCGCACCTGCACGACCCACCCGGAGCCGTTCGGTCCCGCTCCCCCGCCGAGCACCGTGCCGTCGACGAGCGGCACGTCGGACGACGGGAACCCGTCGGGCACCTTGCCGTCAGAGGTGACGTTCGCGCCCTTGAGCGCCGTGTCGAGCGCACCGTCGATGCCGCCCGCGACCGAGGACATGCCGTCCTGGATCGCCTTGCCGTCGATGCCCGCGACGCCGTCCGCGACCGTCGAGGCCACCGAGGACCCGAGGTCCGTCGCCTGCTTCACGGAGTCGGACGAGCAGCCGGTGAGTCCGGCCAGGGCGATGCCGGCGGCGACGGCGGCGATCAGCGGGGTACGGAGGGAACGCATGCGCCGACGGTAACGGGTGAGCCGGGAGGCACGGCGCGAGTTGGCTGTGAACGTCCTGTCCCCGGGACGGTCACCCGCGCGGCGGGGCCGCCCCGCGCCTCCCGTCCACCCGTCAGGCGACGTAGGCGCGCGTCGCGGCCACCAGGGCGTCGACGCCCACCGGGATCGCGGTCTCGGCCTGCGGCGCGTAGAACGGCGAGTGGTTGCTCGGGATGTCCTCGCCGCGGCGGAACAGCTCCGGGTCGGTGATCCCCGTGAACCAGTACACGAGCGGGACGCCCGCCGCCGTCGCGAGCTGCCCGACGTCCTCCGACGCCATCGCCAGCCCGATCTCGAGCTCGCGGGCACCCGGCACGGCGGCGCTGACGGCCGCGAGCACCCGGGCAGCAGACTCCGCGTCGTTCACGGTCACCTCGGCGCCGGGCGACCGCACGATCGTCGGCTCCGGCAGCCCGCCGGCGTCGCTCTCGGCACGGACGATCCGCTCGATCGACGCGATGATGCGCGCACGGGTGTCCTCGTTGCGGGCACGCGTCGAGATCTCGATGACGGCCTGGTCGGGGATGATGTTCGCGCGGGTGCCGGCGTGGAAGCTGCCGACGGTGACGACACCGGCGTCGCTCGGTGAGACCTCGCGCGAGACCACGGTCTGCAGCCGGACGACGGCGGATGCGGCGGTGACGACCGGGTCGAGGGAGGCCTGCGGTGCGGAGCCATGCGCCCCGCGACCGTTGAAGGTCACCGTGAGCCGGTCGCTCGAGGCCATCACCGGGCCGGACCCGATCGCGACGATGCCGACCGGGGCCGGAGCCGAGTGCTGGCCGAGCACGACGTCGGGCTTCGGGAACCGGTCGACCAGGCCGTCCTCGACCATGGCGCGGGCGCCGGAGATGACCTCCTCCGCCGGCTGGAAGACGCCGACGACCGTGCCGCTCCACTGGTCCCGGGTGGCGACGAGGCGCTCGAGCGTGCCGAGCAGCCAGGTGACGTGGATGTCGTGGCCGCAGGCGTGCATCGTCGGGACGTCGTTGCCGTCCTCGTCGGTGCCGCGGTGCTGGCTGGCGTAGGACAGCCCCGTGCGCTCCTGGACCGGCAGGCCGTCCATGTCGGCGCGGAGCCACACGACCGGGCCCTCGCCGTTCGACAGGACGCCGACGACACCGGTGCCACCGACGCCGGTGGTCACCTCGATGTCACCGAGCTCGGCGAGCCGGTCGGCCACGATGCCCGCAGTGCGGTGCTCCTGGAAACCGAGCTCGGGGTGGGCGTGCAGGTCCTGGTACAGCGAGAGGAGGTCGAGGGTCACGGCATCCACCGTAACCCCCGACCTCCTCAGGTCGTGCTCTTGCTGACGCGACGCGTCGCTTGGTGCTTACGCGTCCTGACGCTTCAGGCGGGCGTACGAGCGCTGGCGAGCCTGCGCGTCGAGCTCGACCTTGCGGATGCGGACGACGGCCGGGGTGACCTCGACGCACTCGTCCTCGCGCGCGAACTCCAGGCACTCCTCGAGGGAGAGCTGGCGCGACGGCGTCATCGACTCGAAGGAGTCGGCGTTCGCCGAACGCATGTTCGTGAGCTTCTTCTCCTTCGTGATGTTGACGTCCATGTCGTCGGCGCGCGAGTTCTCGCCGATGACCATGCCCTCGTAGACCTCTTCGGTGGGGTTGACGAAGAACGTCATCCGCTCCTGCAGGTTCGTGATGGCGAACGGCGTGACGACACCCGAACGGTCGGAGACGATCGAGCCGTTGATGCGGGTCTGGATCGGGCCGGCCCACTCGTCGTAGCCGTGCGAGATCGCGTTGGCGATGCCGGTGCCGCGGGTCTCGGTCAGGAACGACGTGCGGAAACCGATCAGGCCGCGCGACGGGACGATGAACTCCATGCGCACCCAGCCGGTGCCGTGGTTCGTCATGTTCTCCATGCGGCCCTTGCGAGCGGCCATGAGCTGCGTGATCGCGCCGAGGTACTCCTCCGGCGTGTCGATCGTCATGTGCTCGTACGGCTCCTGCAGCTTGCCGTTCTCGTCACGCTTCGTGACGACCTGCGGCTTGCCGACGGTGAGCTCGAAGCCCTCGCGACGCATCTGCTCGACCAGGATGGCGAGCGCGAGCTCACCACGGCCCTGGACCTCCCACGCATCGGGGCGACCGATGTCGAGGACCTTGAGCGAGACGTTGCCGATGAGCTCGCGGTCGAGGCGCTCCTTGACCATGCGGGCGGTCAGCTTGTGCCCCTTGACCTTGCCCACGAGCGGGCTGGTGTTCGTGCCGATCGTCATCGAGATCGCCGGGTCGTCGACCGTGATGGTCGGCAGCGGGCGGACGTCCTCGGGGTCGGTCAGCGTCTCACCGATGGTGATCGTGTCGAAGCCGGCGACGGCGACGATGTCACCGGGGCCCGCCGACTCGGCCGGGTAGCGCTCGAGGGCCTTGGTGATGAGGAGCTCGGTGATGCGGGCGTTCACGACGGTGCCGTCGTGCTTGACCCACGCGACCGTCTGGCCCTTCTTCATCGTGCCGTGGAAGATGCGCAGCAGCGCGAGGCGACCGAGGAACGGCGACGCGTCGAGGTTGGTGACGTGGGCCTGCAGCGGGTGCTGGTCGTCGTACTTCGGCGCGGGGACGTGCTGCAGGATCGCTTCGAACAGCGGCTCGAGGTCGTCGTTGTCGGGCAGCGAGCCGTCGGCCGGCTTGTTGCGCGACGCGGCACCGGCACGACCCGAGGCGTAGACCACGGGGACGTCGAGGATCGCGTCGAGGTCGAGGTCGTCGACCTCGTCCGACAGGTCGGACGCCAGGCCGAGGAGCAGGTCCTGCGACTCGGAGACGACCTCGTCGATGCGGGAGTCGGGGCGGTCCGTCTTGTTGACGAGCAGGATCACCGGGAGCTTGGCGGCGAGCGCCTTGCGGAGCACGAAGCGCGTCTGGGGCAGCGGGCCCTCGGACGCGTCGACGAGCAGGACGACACCGTCGACCATGGAGAGGCCTCGCTCGACCTCACCACCGAAGTCGGCGTGACCCGGGGTGTCGATCACGTTGATGGTGATGGGGCCGTCCGCGCCGAACTCGGTCGCGTGCTTGCCGTTGTAGAGCACCGACGTGTTCTTCGCGAGGATCGTGATGCCCTTCTCGCGCTCGAGGTCGTTCGAGTCCATCATGCGGTCTTCGCCCTCGAAGTGGGCGTCGAACGAGTTGGTCTGCGTGAGCATCGCGTCGACGAGGGTGGTCTTGCCGTGGTCGACGTGTGCCACGATGGCGACGTTGCGCAGGTCGGACCGGGTGGCGAGCGCCATACAGGACATCCTTCAATTTCTGGGAGAGTGTCGGGCCAGTGATTTGTCGGCACCGCACCCGCGGGCAGAACGCCCGACACGCCAGTCTACCGGTAGTTCGCAACCGTCAGGAGTACAGCAGATGAGCCGACGGCGAACGTGGGTCGAGATCACCATCGTGCTGCTGCTCTCACTGGGTGCCAGCGCGCTGTACTCGATCCTCCAGATCATCGACGACCTGTCGCAGACGACCCCGCTCGGCGAGCAGTCCACGGCACTCAACACGTCGTCGACGACGGTGCAGTACGTCGACCTGGCCCGGCAGCTGCTCGGCATCGCAGTGGACCTGGCACCGGTCGCGCTCGTGTGCTTCCTGCTGTGGAGCACGTCGCGCCCGCACCTGTCCCGGCTCGGCATCGACCGGTTCCGGGTGAAGCCCGACCTGGGCGGTCCGGCGCTCATCGCGCTGTGCATCGGGATCCCGGGGCTCGCCCTGTACTTCGCCGGGCGTGCGCTCGGCATCACGGTGAACGTGGACCCCGCTGCCCTGAACTCGTACTGGTGGACGGTGCCGGTCCTGCTGCTGTCCGCGATCCGCTCCGGCCTGCAGGAAGAGGTCATCGTGATCGGGTACCTCTACGCCCGGCTCGGCGACCTGGGCTGGGGGCGGTGGCAGGTGATCCTGTCGACGGCACTGCTGCGCGGGAGCTACCACCTGTACCAGGGCTTCGGCGCGTTCGTCGGCAACGCCGTGATGGGCATCGTGTTCGGCTGGATCTACACGAAGTGGGGCCGCCTGATGCCCCTGATCATCACGCACTGCCTGCTCGACGCCGCGGTGTTCGTCGGGTACCCCTGGGTCGCGAGCGCGTTCCCCCGGTTGTTCTCGTAGCGTGAGCACATGAGCATCCCCGAGGTCGGCGAGTCCGCGCCGACGTTCACCCTGCCGGGCATGATCGTCCGCGACGGGGTCCGCACCGACGACGAGTACGACCTGTCGTCGGAGATCGGCCGGACCGTGGTGCTCGCCTTCTACCCCGGCGACGCGACGGCCGTCTGCACCGCGCAGCTCTGCAGCTACCAGGCCGAGCTCGACGAGTTCGACGACCTGGGCGCCGTGGTGTGGGGCATCAGCCCGCAGGCCCTCGACTCGCACGAGACGTTCGCACGCGGCTCCTCGCTCACGTTCCCCCTCCTGAGCGACACCGCCGGCTCGGTGATCCGCGACTACGGCGTGCGTGCGCCGGGGATCGGACTCCGTCGGTCGGTGTTCGTGATCGGTCCCGACGGGGTCGTGCGGTGGCGGCACGTCGGCCTGGTCGGTCTGCGGTTCCCGACGGCCGAGACCATCCGGGAACAGATCGAACTGCTCGTCTCGTGACCGGATCCCGCTGATCCCGCGGATCCGACGGTTCCCGCCGTTCCCGGCGTGGGCAATCCCCGAATCCGTCGCCATGGGGTATTGACACCCGAACTGGGGGCGACGACCATTGTCGGCACGAGAGGTCCACGCAGGATCTGCCTCCCCGGGGAATCGGGTCGTCCGGAGATACGCGCTGGTGTGTCACACCCGCTCCCCGGGCGTCTCCGGGGAGGCATCTCGTAACCTCGTCCGGTGCACACCACCATCGTCGCCCCGGACCTCCGCCGTCTCGCCATCGCCCTCTGGGTCCTCGCGGTGGCGCTCGTCCCCCTGGCACTGCTCGGTGGCAGCAACCCGTGGCTCGTCCCGGTCCCGAGCATCTGCATCGCGTTCGTGGCGTGGGCCGCGCTCTGGCGGCCGCGCATCGAGCTGACGCCCGAGCACCTGCGGATCGTGGACGTCCGCCGCACCAGCACCTACACGTGGTCGCGCGTCACCGAGGTGCGCACGAAGTACGGCATCGAGGTCGTCACGACCGAGGGCGTCCGCCGCGTCTGGATCGCGACGCGCCCGACCGCGCGGCTCACCGCCCAGGTCCATGGCCGACCGGGAGGCCCGGATCACCTCGACGTCGACGCTGCGGCCGCGCAGATGCTGACCCTCGTGCCCGCCACGGCTCCGCAGGACGGCCCGCCGCCCGCGACCGTGACGGCGGCGCCGATCACCCACCGGGTGCACGGGTGGACGGTCCTGGCGTTCGTCGTGCTCGGGATCGCGGCGTCGCTCGCGGCGGCCCGGCTGTAGCGTCCCGGCGTCCACTCCCCCGCCGACGCAGAACGACACCCCCGACGTCGTGCGACGTCGAGGGTGTCGTTGCGGGTCGTGCGACCGCGGGACTACTTGGTGTAGCCCACGTCCTGCCACTTGACCGAGTACTGCTGGAACTGCGCGGGGCCGTAGTTCACGAGGTCCTTGCGCACGCCCCAGGCGTACGGCTCGGCGAACAGCGGGATGGTGCCGGCGACGGCGACGATCTTCTTGTCGATCGCCTGCGCGTCCTTGATGCGGGCGTCGGCGTCGAGCTCGGCGTTCGCCTTGTCCCATGCCGCGCCGAGCGAGTCGTCCGTCACGCCGGTGTAGTTCTGGCCGGCGTCGGCGGGGTAGTAGATCGACTTGAGCGACGAGATCGGGAACGGCGTGCCCTGCCACGCGAAGTACGTGGCGTCGAAGTCACGGCCGTCGGTGGTGATGTACTTCGTGAAGAAGTCGTCCGAGGGCACGGTGTCGATCGTGACCTTGAAGCCGGCGAGCTTCGTCTGCTGCTGCACGAGCTGCGCGACGTTCGCCGAGTTCGGGTTGTCCGACGGGATCACGAAGCGGACGTCGAGTTCCTTGCCGCCCTTGGTCGCGTAGCCGTCCGAACCGACCTTCCAGCCGGCGTCCTCGAGCTTCGACTTCGCCTTGTCGGTGCTGTAGCCGTAGACCGACGAGACGTCGTCCTGGTAGCCCTCCTGACCGGGCAGGTACGTCAGGTTGTTGAGCACGTCACCCGGGCTCTTCACCGGCGACAGGATCGCCTGGGCGAGGACCTTGCGGTTGATGGCCTGGGCGAACGCCTGGCGCACGTCCTGGTCCTTGAAGACGTCCGAGGTGCCGTTCAGCGTGATCTGCCGCTGCGTGGTGCCGAGCGAGCGCTCGATCTTCGAGTCGGAGCGGGAGTTCGCCGTCTTGAGGTTGTCGGCGCTGCCGTTCAGGTTGAACGCGTCGAGTTCCTTGTTGCCGTACGCCTGCGCGACACCGTCACGCGAGACCGTCTTGAAGACGATGGTGTCGAGCTTGCCCTCGTCGCCCCACCACTTCGGGTTCTTCTCGAACGTGAGGACGCCGCCGTTGGCGTCGAAGGACTTCACGATGTACGGGCCACCGGAGACGTAGGTCTTGCCGTCAGCGGCGTACGGACCCTTGGCCCAGGCGGTGTTGAAGTGCTCGGGGGTGTCGACGGCCCAGTACGGGTAGATCGCGGTCAGGACGCTCGCCCAGTCGGCGTTCGTCTTCGAGAACGTCATGATGACGTCGCGCTCGTCCGAGCCCTGCTTGACCGAGTCGACGTCCTCCCACACGTTGGTGGCGAGGGGCGCGAAGGCCTTGTTCGTGCCGTTCAGCGCCTTCCAGTTCGCGATGACGTCCTTCGCGCTGATCGGGGTGCCGTCAGACCACACGGCCTTCGGGTTGATCTTGATCTCGACGGTCTGGGGTGAGTCCTTGGTCAGCTCGACCGAGGTCGCGAAGTCCTTGTTCACCTCCCACTCGCCGTTCTCCTTGAACTGGATGAAGCCCGGCAGGTACGCACCGGAGATCGTCTGGTCGTCGACGGTTCCGGAGTCGAGGTTGTTGATCTGGAAGTTCGCCGGAGCGGTGTCGATCGGCAGGGTGATCGACCCGCCGTCCTTGACGTCCGCGCGGTCCGCGACGGTCCAGCCGGTCGACTTCAGCGACGACTCGGCGACCGCGGAGCTGCTGTTTCCCGCCTGTCCACCGCCGGAGCAGCCGGCCAGCACGACGGCCGCAGCCGCAGCGGTGGCCAGCACGGCGATGCCCTTGATCCTCTTTCGCATGGCGAGGATTCCCTTTCGTTGTGGTTCGCGCAGTTCGCGCTGGAACGCGGCGACCCCCGCCGCCACGCCTGTTGGTTGAGAACCCTAGTCACATCCGAAGGCTCCACAAGGGTTGATGTGGGGAATCGAAACATGCTCGTAACGAATGTTGCATAGCGTCACAACGGAAGTCCCACCCCTCCGTCGCGAGCGGCTAACCTGTCGCCACCGACAACGCCGTCCGGACGGACGGCCGCACCCCACGAGGTCCCAGTACATGCTTGCCTTCATCGCAAAGCGGATCGTCAACTACATCGTCCTGACGATCGTCGCGACGACCCTCGGTTACATCCTCGCCAGCAGCACCCTGAACCCGGCTGCCCGGTTCCTGGGCCGCAACCCGGCCGTGCCGCAGGGCACGATCGACGAGTCCCTGCGGAAGCTCGGTGCCGATCCGGGCACCCCGCTCATCGTCCGGACCTGGACCTGGTGGTCGAACCTGATCACGCACGGATCGCTCGGCATGAGCACGCGCGGCACCGAGGTCACGGCCGACATCGTCGCCCGCTCCGGTACGAGCCTGCGCTTGCTGGTCATCGGCACCCTGCTCGGCGCGATCCTCGGGGTGCTGCTCGGCGTGTGGAACGCCGTCCGCCAGTACCGCACGTCGGACCAGGTCTCGACGTACCTGTCGTTCGCGGTGCTCGCCACCCCGACCTTCGTCATCGCGGTCGTCCTGATGATCCTCGCGACGGCGATGAACCAGGGGCTCGGCACCCAGGTGATCCGGTTCACGGGTGAGTACACGCCGGGGGTGAACGGGTTCTTCCCGGTGCTCGGCGACCGACTGATCCACCTGTTGTTACCCACGATCTCGCTGACCGTCGGCGCCGTCGCCACGTACTCGCGGTACCAGCGCTCCGCGATGCTCGACGTGCTGTCGAACGACTTCATCCGCACCGCGCGGTCGAAGGGCCGGACGCGTGGATCGGCCATCATGCGCCACGGCGTCCGCGTCGCCCTCATCCCGATGTCGACGTTCTTCGCGTACTCGTTCGGGCTGATCCTGACCGGCGCGAGCATCACCGAGCTGGTCTTCAGCTGGCACGGCATGGGCGAGTACTTCGTCCAGGGCATCACCAACAACGACATCAACGCGGCATCGGGCACGATCCTCTTCACGGCGATCCTCGTGCTCATCGCAGGAACCCTCGCGGACCTGCTCTACGCCGCGCTCGACCCGCGAGTGAGGGTGTGACCCGTGTCTGTTCTCGACCCCACGACCACGACCACCGCCGGTGACCCCGGAGACGGCAACGCCGGCACCCCGGCGCACGTCATCGAGGTCAAGGGCGGCCGCACGCCGCTCTGGCGCAAGGTGTTCGGCACCTGGCGTGCCCGCATCGGTGGCGGCGCCCTGCTGCTCATCCTGCTGTGGGCCTTCGTCGGCCCGCACCTGTACCACTGGAACGCCGTCGACTCCGACGGTCTGGCGTTCGGCATGCCGCCGAGCGCCGCGCACTGGTTCGGCACGAACGACATCGGCCAGGACATCTACGCGCAGACGCTCGTCGGCCTGCAGAAGTCGCTGCTCATCGGCCTCATCGCCGGTCCGGCCGCCACGCTGATCGCCGGCATCGTCGGTGCCATCGCCGGCTACTTCGGCGGCACCGTGGACCGCGTGCTCGTGTGGGTCATCGACCTGCTGCTCGTGATCCCGTCGTTCTACGCGCTCGTGCTCCTCAGCCCGGTGTTCAAGAACCTGACGTGGGTGGCGCTCATCGTCGGCCTGGCGGTGTTCAGCTGGATGGTGATGGCCCGCGTGATCCGCGGCCAGACGATGTCCCTGCGCGAACGCGACTACGTCAAGGCCGCCCGTTTCATGGGCGTCCCCTCGTTCACGATCATCCGACGGCACATCCTGCCGAACGTGGCGTCCCTGCTCATCATCGACGCGACGCTCGGCGTCGGGGCCGCGATCCTGGCGGAGAGCTCGCTGAGCTTCTTCGGCTTCGGCATCCAGATCCCCGACGTCTCGCTCGGTACCCTGCTCGCCGCGGGCAGCCAGTCCGCCGTCACCCGCCCGTGGCTGTTCGTCCTGCCCGCCGCGACCCTCGTCGCGACCGTGCTCTCGACCAGCCTGCTCGGCGACGCCCTGCGCGACGCCATCGACCCCACCTCCGGAGCCAACCGTGACTGAGCCGCTGCTGACCGTGTCCGACCTGTCGGTCACGTTCAACCCGAAGACCAAGCCCGTCTACGCCGTCCGCGGGGTCGACTACACGGTGGCCCCCGGCGAGTTCCTCGGGATCGTCGGCGAGTCCGGCTCCGGCAAGTCGGTGTCCTCGATGGCCGTGATGGGTCTGCTCCCGTCGTCGGCCCACGTCGAGGGCAGCATCCGCTTCGACGGCCAGGAGCTCTTGGGCAAGAACGACCGCGAGATGTCCCGCCTGCGCGGCGGCGACATCGCGATGGTGTTCCAGGACCCGCTGTCCGCTCTGACGCCCGTGTACACGATCGGCCAGCAGATCATCGAGGGGCTGCGACTGCACGATCGCTCCCTCACCCAGCACGCCGCCCGCACCCGCGCCGAGGAACTCCTGCGCGTCGTCGGCATCCCGAACCCCGCTCGGCGCCTCGACGCGTTCCCGCACGAGTTCTCCGGCGGCATGCGGCAGCGCGCGATGATCGCCATCGCCATCGCGAACGACCCGAAGCTGATCATCGCCGACGAGCCGACCACCGCGCTCGACGTCACGATCCAGGCGCAGATCCTCGACGTGCTGCAGACGGCGAAGGACATGACCGGCGCGGCCGTGGTCCTCATCACGCACGACCTCGGTGTCGTGGCCGGCAACGCGGACCGCGTCGCCGTGATGTACGCGGGCCGCATCGTCGAGACGGCTCCGGTCGAGCCGCTCTTCCGCGAGCCCGTCATGCCGTACACGATCGGGCTCCTCCGCTCGATGCCGAACATGACCGCGGCCCGCACCGAACGACTCGTCCCGCTCGAGGGCCGCCCGCCCCTGCTCACGCAGAAGCCGACCGGCTGCCCGTTCGCCGACCGCTGCCCGGCGGTCATCGACGCCTGCCGCGACGGCGAGCCCGCGCTGGTCGAGCCGACCGTCCCGCAGAGCGGCGACAACCCGGTCCTGACCGGGACCGTCCCGACGATCGGTAACGGCACGCTGCTCGACGACCACACCGCCGCGTGCATCCGTCGCGACGAGATCGCGGCGGGCACCCTCGAGCGGTCGGAGATCTTCCCCCGCCCCGAGGACATCCCCGAGGCGGCGGTCGACCACGGCGACGACGTCGTGCTCGAGCTCACCGACGTCGTCAAGACGTTCCCGCTCACCAAGGGCGCGCTCTTCCGGCGGCAGATCGGCGAGGTGCACGCGGTCGACGGCATCTCCCTGACGCTGAAGCGCGGGCAGGTGCTCGGGTTGGTCGGTGAGTCCGGCTGCGGTAAGACCACCACGATCATGGAGATCCTCGAGCTCGCCGGCGCCCAGCAGGGCACCATCCGGGTGAACGGCGTCGACACCGCGTCGCTGTCGAAGAAGGACCGCCTGGCGATCCGCCGCGACATCCAGGTCGTGTTCCAGGACCCGATGGCGTCGATCGACCCCCGGCTCGACATCGGTTCGGTGATCGGTGAACCGCTGACGGTGCACGGGGTCGCGAAGGACGAGATCCGCCGCCGGGTCCGCGAGGTCCTCGAGCTCGTCGGGCTCGAGCCGAGCTACATCGACCGGTACCCGCACGAGTTCTCCGGTGGCCAGCGGCAGCGCATCGGCATCGCCCGGGCGCTCATCGTCGAACCGAAGATCCTCGTGCTCGACGAGCCCGTCTCGGCGCTCGACGTCTCGGTGCAGGCCGGCGTGATCAACCTGCTCGAGGACCTGAAGCACCGCCTCGGCCTGTCGTACCTGTTCGTCGCGCACGACCTGTCCGTCGTCCGGCACATCGCCGACGACGTCGCGGTCATGTACCTCGGCCGGATCGTCGAGTACGGCGACGGCGACAAGGTGTTCTCCGACCCGCAGCACCCGTACACGCGGGCCCTGCTGTCGGCCGTGCCGGTGCCGGACCCGTCCGCCGAGGCCGCCCGTGGTCGGATCCTGCTCGACGGGGACCTGCCCTCCCCCACCGAGCGCATCGACGGCTGCCGGTTCCGCACCCGCTGCCCGCTCTACCAGCTCCTCGACGAGGGTCGGCAGGAACAGTGCCGCACCGTCGATCCGCGCCTGCAGGACGTGCACGGCCGCGGCGTCGCGTGCATCCAGACCGACCAGGAGCACCTGCTCACCGAGCGGGTCGGCGCGGTCGTCTGACGACGCGGGTCACGTGGTGGACGTGACCAGAGGACGGACGGGAGGCCCGGCACACGTCGTGCGCCGGGCCTCCCGTCCGTCTCGTGGTCGCGATCGCGAGCCGCGTCAGGCTCCCAGCCACAGGCTGAGCAGCGAGGCGGCGAGCAGCGCCAGCGCCGCTGCGCCGACCGCCAGGGCCGGCACGTCCCAGCCGCGCACGGCATCGCCGTCACCGGCGACGGCACGCTGCTCAGCCCACCGGTCGAGCAGCACGGTCATCTCGTCCGGCTGGCGCAGCACGGCACGCTCGCCGCGCCGGGCCGGCTTCGGCCGGGGCAGCGACGGACCGCCCCAGCACTGCACGCGACGGCCGGCGACCGTCTCGATGACGATCTGCCAGCGGAGCTTGACGTCGGCGACCGCGTGCCACTGCACCACGGTGCGGCGGAGCGGGTTGACGACGGTGACGGCCGTGTCGTCGATGCGGATGCACGGGCGGTAGGTGAGCACCCACAGGACCCAGACCAGCACGGCGATCGGTCCGACGGCGTCGAGCACCACGATCCAGCTGCCGCGCACCGCCGCGTCGACCAGCAGGAAGAGGCCCAGGACGGCGACGAGGCCGGCCGCCACGGCGCCTCCGCGACCAGCGCGGAGGACGACGGGACGTCCGGCCTCGTTCGTGTCCAGCAGGATCAGCGTCCGAACTCGAACCCGGCGCCGGGGATGGCAGCCAGGAGGTCCTTCGTGTACTGCTCCTTCGGGGCGGCGAAGACCTCGTCGGTCGTCGCCTTCTCGACGATCTTGCCCTGGCGCATGACGCACACGTTGTCCGCGACCAGGCGGACGACCGCCAGGTCGTGCGTGATGAACAGGTAGGTCAGGCCGAGTTCGGTCTGCAACTCCGTCAGCAGGTCGAGGATCTGCCCCTGCACGAGCACGTCGAGCGCGGAGACGGCCTCGTCGAGGACGATGACCTCCGGCTTGAGTGCGAGCGCGCGCGCGACGGCGATACGCTGCCGCTGCCCGCCCGAGAGCTCGTTCGGGTAGCGGTTGACCATCGACTTCGGCAGCGCGACCTGGTCGAGCAGCTCGAGCACGCGGGCTCGACGCGACGCCTTGTCGCCCACCTTGTGCGTGGCGAGCGGCTCGGCGATCGTGTTCCCGACGTTGTACATCGGGTCCAGCGAGCCGTACGGGTCCTGGAACACCGGCTGCACGCGGCGGCGGAAGTCGAAGAGGTCCTTGCCCTTCAGCGCGCCGATGTCGATGCCGTCGAACTGCACGGTGCCGCTCGAGATGCTCTCGAGCTGCAGCACCAGCTTGGCGACGGTCGACTTGCCCGAACCGGACTCGCCGACGAGCGCCGTGGTGGTGCCCTTCGGGATCGCGAACGACACGTCGTCGACGGCCTTGAGCTCGCGGGTGGCGAGGCTCTTGCCGCGCAGCTTGTAGATCTTCTCGAGGTTCTTCACCACGATGAGGTCCTCGGCGGGACGGTGCTCGCGCTCCTGCGCCCGGGCGATGAGCTCGGCGTCGTCGTTGCCGGCGTCGGCGATCTCGATGCGCTCGTGCTGCACCTTCGACTGGATGCGGCGGCTCGCGAGCGAGGGCGCCGCGGCGACCAGGCGCTGCGTGTACGGGTGCTGCGGGTTGGCCAGGATCTCCTTCGAGGGACCGGCCTCGACGACCTGGCCCTTGTACATCACGACGAGCTTCTCGGCCCGCTCGGCGGCGAGGCCGAGGTCGTGCGTGATGAACAGCACCGAGGTGCCGAAGTCGCGGGTCAGGCTCTCGAGGTGGTCGAGGATGACGCGCTGGACCGTGACGTCGAGCGCGCTCGTCGGCTCGTCGGCGATGAGCAGCTGCGGGCGGCTCGACAGACCGATGCCGATGAGCACGCGCTGCCGCATGCCGCCGGAGAACTCGTGCGGGTACTGCTTGAGGCGGTTCGCGGCGTCGCCGAGGCCCGCCTCCTTCAGGACCTCGATCGCACGGTCGCGGACGGCCTTCTTGCCGGTGGCCATGCCGTTCGCACGGATGGCCTCCTCGACCTGGAAGCCGATCGACCACAGCGGGTTGAGGTTCGACATCGGGTCCTGCGGGACGTAGCCGATCTCCTTCCCGCGGATCTCGGACATCTCCTTGTCGGTCAGCCCGACGAGCTCACGCCCGTTGAACTTGATCGACCCGCCGGTGACCTGGCCGGTGCCGGGCAGCAGCTTGATGATCGCCTGGGCGCTCGTCGACTTGCCGGAACCGGACTCGCCGACGATGGCCAGACGCTCGCCCTGCTCGAGAGTGAGGTCGACACTGCGCACGGCCTGCACGAGACCGGACTGCGTCTTGAAGCCGACCTGCAGCTCGCGGATCTCGAGCAGCGGGGCGCCGTCGGCGTTGGTGCGTCGGCCGGTGGGGTTGGTCAGCGTCTCGCTCATCGGCGGGCCCTCGCCTTCGGGTCGAGCGCGTCGCGCACCACGTCACCGAGGAGCAGGAACGCGAGCACGGTGATGGACAGCGCGGCCGACGGCCAGAAGATCGTCGACGGGTTGGTGCGGATCGACGTCTGCGCCGTTCCGATGTCGAGACCCCAGCTGAGGGCCGACGGCGGCAGTCCGATGCCGAGGAACGACAGGGTCGCCTCGGCCACGATGAAGGAGCCGAGCGAGACGGTCGCGACCACGATGACCGGAGCCAGCGAGTTCGGGATGACGTGGCGCAGCAGCGTCTTGAACCGGCTGACGCCGAGGGCGGCCGACGCCATGACGTAGTCGGCCTGCTTGGCGCTCAGGACGGCACCACGCATGATGCGGGCGATCTGCGGCCACGCGAACGCGGCGAGCACGAGCGCGACGGTGATCGCGTTCCGCGCGGGGATGACGGACATGATCACGATCGCACCGAGGACGGTGGGGATCGAGAAGAAGATGTCGCCGATGCGGGACACGATCGTGTCGAGCCAGCCGCCGTAGAAACCGGCCAGTGCGCCGATCACGATGCCGACCAGCGACACCAGGACCGTCGCGACGATGCCGACGATGAGCGAGTTCTGGGCGCCCCAGATCACGCGGGCGTAGACGTCGGAGCCCTGACGCGTGAAGCCGAGGATGTGCCCGGCCTCGGGTCCGCCGTCACTGTTGTCGAGGTTCGACGCCCGCGGGTCGACGTGGGCGAAGAGCCCGGGGAAGACCGCGACGACGATGATCAGCAGGATCAGGATCGAGGAGATCCAGAACGTCGGGCGGGTCCGCATGGACTCCCAGGCGTCGGTCCACAGGGAACGGGTCTTCTCGTCCTCGTTGACCTGGTCGATCGCCTGCAGGGGCGTTTCCTCCAGCGGGGCGACGAAGTGCGTCGCCGAACGGGGTGCGGCGTTACTTGGCATAGCGGATCCTCGGGTCCAGGACGGCGTAGAGCAGGTCCACCAGGAGGTTGGCGAGCATGAAGATGATGACCATCACGGCGACGAAGGAGACCACCGTCGGACCCTCGCCGAGCTTGACGGCGCGGAACACCGTGCCGCCGACACCGTTGATGTTGAAGATGCCCTCGGTGACGATCGCGCCGACCATCAGGTTGCCGATGTCGACACCCAGGTAGGTCACCACGGGGATGAGCGAGTTCCGGAAGATGTGCACGCCGACCACACGACGACGGGGCAGGCCCTTCGCGGTCGCGGTGCGCACGAAGTCCGCCGTGGTGTTCTCGGCGACGCTGGCGCGGGTGAGGCGCACGATGTAGGCGAACGACACCGTCGCGAGCACGATGGCGGGCAGGACGAGCTCGGACCAGGGGGCCTCTCCGGACACCGTGACCCGGAACAACCCGAGCTTGATGCCGAACACGTACTGCAGCAGGAACCCGACGACGAAGGTCGGCACCGAGATGAGCAGGAGCGACACGACCAGGGCGGTGGCGTCGAACAGCTTGCCCTTGCGCAGACCCGCGATGACACCGACGACGATGCCGGCGACGGCCTCGAACACGAGCGCGAGGATCGCCAGGCGAGCGGTGATCGGGAACGCCGAGGCGAGCTGCTGGCTGACCGGCAGACCGGAGTAGGTCACGCCGAGGTCGCCGCGGAACACGCCGCCGATCCAGAGCAGGTACTGGACGATGAACGGCTTGTCCAGGTTGTACTGCTGGCGCAGCGTCTCGATGACCTGCGGCGACGGCTGGCGGTCGCCGAACAGTGCTGCGATCGGGTCGCCGGGCAGCGAGAACACCATGAAGTAGATGAGGAACGTGGCCCCGAAGAACACGGGGATGAGTTGCAGGAGGCGCTTGCCGAGGTACCAGAGCATCAGATCCCTGCCCGGTCCGGAGCGATGTCGATCAGGTTCATTGTGGTGAGGGGTGGACGTTCCGAGGGTCGGCACGGATGTCCGGTTCGGGCGGCGGCGCCCGATGTGGTGGGGGAAGGTGTTGCCGCCGAGGTACGGGGGTTCGGGGACCTGTGCGGTCCCCGAACCCCCGTCCGGTGGTCGCGAGGCAGGATACCTGCCCACGCGGTGCTCTCGAGGAGAGCGGTGTTACTTCGTGACCTCGATGTCGTAGTACAGCGGCACCGAGTTCCAACCGAACTTCACGTTGGACACGTTGTCGGCGTTCCAGACACCGGTGACGTTCGAGTACCAGAGCGGGATCTCCGGGAGGTCCTTGAACAGGAGCTCCTGGGCCTGGTCGAAGGACTTGTTGCCCTCTTCGACCGTGGCGGCCGAACGGCCCTCGGCGAGCAGGTCGTTGTACTCCTTGGAGTCGTACCGCGAGTAGTTGTTCGACGAGCCCTCACCCATGGTCGGGCCGAGGAAGTTGTACAGCGACGGGTAGTCGGCCTGCCAACCGGTGCGGCTGCCGCCCGTGAGCTTGTCGTTCGTCTGGAGGTCAAGGGCCTCCTGGAACGTCGGGATCGCGTTGCCCTCGGCCTTGATGCCGAGCGTGTTCGAGATCGAGTTCGTGACCGCGGTCACCCACGCCTCGTGCCCACCGTCGGCGTTGTACGTGATGGTGAGGGTGTCGTCGTACTTCGAGATCTTGTCGGCCTCGGCCCACAGCTTCTTGGCCTCGGACTCGTTGTAGTCCAGGACGTCGGAGCCGTCGAGGTCGTCGTTCCAGCCCGCGATGACCGGCGACGTGAAGTCCTTCGCCGGGGTGCGCGTGCCGTCGAAGATCTTGTCGGTGATCTGCTTGCGGTTGATGGCCATCGAGACGGCCTCACGACGCAGCGTGCCTTCCTCGCCCTTCCAGTGGTCGAGGTAGTACGGCAGGTAGATCGCCTGGAAGATGGCGGCCGGCTGGTTGACGTTCGAGTCCGGGAAGTCCGACTTGTACGTCGCGAAGGCTGCGTCCGGCACGGCGTCGAGGACGTCGAGGTTGCCGCCCTGCGCGTCGGAGTACGCGGTGTCCTGCGAGGCGTAGAACGTGATCGTCAGACCACCGTTCTTCGGCTTGCGCTTGCCCTCGTAGTCCTTGTTGGTGACGAGCTTGATGGACTGGTTGTGCGTCCAGGCCTTCTTGCCGTCGAGCTTGTACGGACCGTTGCCGATCGGGCTCTCACCGAACGCCTTGGTGTCGTCGTAGAACGAGGACGGCAGCGGCACGAACGCCGAGTAGCCGAGCGACAGCGGGAAGTCCGACTGGGCCGACTTCAGCGTGACGGTGAACTCGTCGTCGTCGACGACCTTGAGGCCCGTGAGCTCCGAGTCCTTGTCGGCGTTGTAGCCCTCGATGTTCTCGAAGAAGTAGCTGGCGCCCTGGGCGTTCGACTTCTGCGCGGCCCAGTTCCAGGCCTTGGTGAAGGACTCCGCGGTGACCTTCTCGCCGTTCGTGAACGTGTAGTTCGTGTTCAGCTTGATGTCGAAGGTCTTCGAGTCATCGGTGTCGATGCTCTTCGCGACCTCGTTGACGGACTTGCCGTCGGCGTCGTAGGACACGAGGCCCTCGAAGAGCGAGTCGATGATCTTGCCGCCACCGGTCTCGGTGGTGTTCGACGGGATCAGCGGGTTCTGCGGCTCGCTGCCGTTGGTCGTGACGATGCCGGACGCGTTGGACGAGCCCGAGCCACCCCCACTGTTGCTGTTGCTGGAGCAGGCGGTCAGGGCGAGTGCTGTGGCCCCGAGCACGGCGAGGGCTGTGAGCCCGGCGCGCTTCTTGATCAAGGTTCCTCCTGGTGCATGGGACGCGCAAGGGCACAGCGGTGTCACCCGGGCGCGTTTGACATCTGCACTGTAGGCAAGGTGGACAGCAGCCTCCAAACCCTGGAGCGAACGGTTACAAGCCGGTAACCAACTTGCACGATCCTTGCGAGAAGATGCAAGATTCGCGCGCTTGCTGAACGCCCTCGCGCTTTTATTGCATCTGCATGAAATTCGTTGCACTGCGACACAGTTCTGTGCAAGGAAGACCTGTCCCGAGTCCCCCTCAGGACCCGGGCATCCGCGCCGCACCAGCCGTACCGTGAACACGTGCTCGCGAACGACATCCCCCATCTCCACGTCCCCTCCTCCCCCACCGTCAGCGGTGATCCCGGGGACGGCGGAGCGGCCTTCGTCGCGGTCTCGCGTCCGGACCTCGAACAGGACGCGTACCGCAGCACCATCGAACGCGTGACCGGCGAGGGCGCGGTCCGCTGGACGTCGGGCGACCGCGATTCGTCGCCGACACTGTCACCGGACGGTCGCTGGCTCGCCTTCCTCCGGTCCGTCGACGACGACCACGGCGTCGCCCACCCACAGCTCGCCGTCGCACCGGTGCACGGCGGCGAGGCCCGCGTCGTCACCGCGCTCCCCCTCGGTGCCGGCGACCCCGTCTGGTCGCCCGACTCGACACGTGTCGCGGTGACCGCACGGTTCCCCGAACCCGGGCGCTACGGCTCCGCAGTCCCCGGCGGCGACCGTCGCCCGGCAGCGGCCGCCGAGGAGCCGCGGCTCGTGTCGCGGCTCGACTTCCACGTCGACGGCACGGGGTACCTGCTCGACAAGCCGCAGCAGATCGTGGTCGTCGACGTCACCGACCCGGCAGCGGCACCGGTGGACTCCCCGCTCACGAGCGCGCCCTGCTCGGTCTCCGCACCGGCCTGGTACCCGGACGGCGGCGCGCTCCTCGTCGTCGCCCCGCGAGACCTCGGTGTGCGTGAGACCCACGACGACGACCTGTACCGCGTCGACGCGTCCGACGGCACGATCGCGCTGGCGATCCGGACCGAGGGCTCCGTCAGCTCGATCGCGATCGCCCCGGACCGTACCGTCCACTACGTCGGGGCGTCGCACCGCGACGGGCGACTGGTCGGCGAACCCGAAGGGCTGTGGGTCGCGGCCCACGACTCCGAACCGGTCCGACTGACCGCCCGCGAGACGGTCGACGTCTCCGGGACGCCGGTGTTCCACCGCGACGACGTCCTCGTGCAGGTGCTCGACCGCGGCACCGTCACCGTCCGTCGTGTCCCGGCCGGCACGACGGCTCCGCTCCGGCTGGACCAACTGGGGGTCGTCCTCGGCGGCCGTCTGGTCGTCTCGGGCTTCGACGTCGACGGGGACGTCCTGGTCACCACGGCTGCCACGACGGACTCGCCCGGCGAGGTCCACGTCGTCGACCTGACCGCCTCCGGCGATGCCGTCCCCACGGTCCTCACCGACTACGCCGCCCCGCTCCGGTCCGAGGCATCGGCCCCCGGTGTCCGCCGCATCGAGGAGCTCACCGGGAACGCTGCCGACGGCACCCCGGTGCACGGCTGGGTCGTCCTGCCCGAGGGCGAGGGGCCGCACCCCGTCCTCCGGGTGGTGCACGGCGGACCGTTCGGCCAGGACACCTGGGCGTTCTTCGACGAGGCGCAGGTCTACGCCAGTGCCGGGTACGCCGTCGTCATCGGCAACCCGCGCGGATCCGGTGGGTACGGCCTCGACCACGGCCGCGCGGTCATCGGGGCGATGGGCACCGTCGACGTCGACGACGTGCTCGCCCTGCTCGACGCAGCGCTCGAACGCCCCGACCTCGACGCGGCACGCGTCGGCATCATGGGCGGCTCGTACGGCGGGTTCATGACGAGCTGGGTCGCCGCCCACCACGGCGAGCGGTTCATCGCCGCGTGGAGCGAGCGCGCCGTGAACGCGTGGGACTCGTTCGCGGGCAGCTCCGACATCGGTTGGTACTTCGCCGACGCGTACGTCGGTGCCGACCCGGAAGAGCAGCGTCGCCGGAGCCCGCTGACGTACGCCGCGCAGGTCACCATCCCGTTCATGGTCGCGCACTCGGAAGCGGACTGGCGCTGCCCGATCGAGCAGGGGCAGCGCCAGTTCGTGGCCCTCCGGCGCGGAGGGGTCGACGCATCGTTCCTCGTGTTCCCGGGCGAGGGCCACGAGCTCTCCCGCTCCGGCACGCCGTGGCACCGCGTGCAGCGGTTCGAGCACGTCCTCGCCTGGTGGGCGGAGCACCTGCCCGTCACGCCGGTGGACGCGGGTCGCTAGGCGAACGCCTCCACCGGCGGGCACGCGCACACCAGGTTGCGGTCGCCGTACGCCTGGTCGATCCGGCGCACCGGCGGCCAGTACTTGCGGCCGCTGATGCCCGGCAGCGGGTAGACAGCCTGCTCGCGGGTGTAGGCGTGCTCCCACTCCCCCGAGATCACCGAGGACGCCGTGTGCGGGGCGTGCACGAGCGGGTTGTCGTCCGCCGGCCACTCCCCGCGCTCCACGGCCGAGGCCTCGGCACGGATGGCGAGCATCGCGTCGACGAACCGGTCGAGCTCGGCCAGGTCCTCGCTCTCGGTCGGCTCCACCATCAGGGTGCCGGCGACCGGGAACGACATGGTCGGGGCGTGGAAGCCGTAGTCGACCAGGCGCTTGGCGACGTCGTCGACGGTGATGCCGGTGGTGTCGCGCAACGGCCGCAGGTCGAGGATGCACTCGTGCGCCACGAGGCCGTCCTCGCCCGTGTAGAGCACCGGGAACGCGTCGCGCAGTCGGGCCGCGATGTAGTTCGCTCCGAGCACGGCTGCCTCGGTCGCACGGGTGAGGCCCTCGAGCCCCATCATCCGGACGTAGGTCCACGTGATGGGCAGGATGCTCGGGCTGCCGTACGGGGCCGCGCTGACCGGGCCGCCGGCGTGCGCCAGTCGGCCGTCGGCATCTGCCGCGGTCGAACCGGGCCGTCGGTCGCCCTGCTGGGCGAACGGGTGCCCCGGCAGGTACGGCGCCAGGTGCGCCTTCGCTGCGACCGGACCGACACCGGGTCCGCCACCGCCGTGCGGGATGCAGAAGGTCTTGTGCAGGTTGAGGTGCGAGACGTCGCCGCCGAAGTCGCCGAAGCGGGCGTGGCCGAGCAGGGCGTTGAGGTTCGCGCCGTCGACGTAGACCTGGCCGCCGGCGTCGTGCACGGCGTCGCAGATCTCGCGGATGTCGTGCTCGTACACGCCGTGGGTCGACGGGTACGTGATCATCAGCGCCGCGAGGGTGTCGGCGTGCTGTTCCGTCTTCGCGCGGAGGTCGGCGAGGTCGACGTTGCCGTTCTCGTCGCAGGCGACCACGACGACCTTCATGCCGGCGAGCACCGCGGACGCGGCGTTCGTACCGTGCGCGCTCGACGGGATGAGGCAGACGGTGCGCTCGGTGTCGCCGTTCGCCAGGTGGTACCCGCGGATCGCGAGGAGTCCGGCGAGCTCACCCTGGCTGCCGGCGTTCGGCTGCAGGGACACGGTGTCGTACCCGGTGACCTCGGCCAGCCAGGACTCCAGGTCACCGATCATGTCGAGGTAGCCCTCGACGTCGCCGCGCGGCGCGAACGGGTGGATGTTCGCGAACTCCGGCCACGTCACCGCGGCCATCTCGGTCGCCGCGTTGAGCTTCATCGTGCAGCTGCCGAGCGGGATCATGCCCCGGTCGAGCGCGTAGTCCTTGTCCGCCAGGTGCTTCAGGTACCGCATCATGCGGGTCTCGCTGCGGTGTGCGCTGAACACGGGGTGCGTCAGGTACTCGCTCTCGCGCACCAGACCGGCCGGGAGGCCCGTGGCCGCGTCCCGCACGGCCGCCTCGGTCGCCGGGACGGTCACGTCCACCGCCCCGAACACGCCCGCCAGTCGGGTGACGTCGTCGGGCGTGGTCGTCTCGTCGACGGAGAGCTGGAACACGTCCTCGTCCACCTGGTGCAGCAGGAAGTCGGCGTCCTGCGCTGCGCTGACGATCGCCCCGGCGCGACCGGTGGCCCGCAGGGTGAGCGTGTCGAAGAACGCGTCGTGCACGACCTCGAGCCCGGCGTCACGGGCGACCGCGGCGAGCGCCGACGTCGTCCGGGCGACCCGGTCCGCGATGAAGCGCAGCCCCTCGGGCCCGTGGTAGACGGCGTACATCGAGGCCATCACGGCGAGCAGGACCTGCGCGGTGCAGATGTTGCTCGTCGCCTTCTCGCGGCGGATGTGCTGCTCGCGGGTCTGCAGGCTGAGGCGGTAGGCCATCGCACCGTCGGCGTCGAAGGACACCCCGACCAGGCGACCGGGCAGCTGGCGTTCGAGGCCGGCCCGGACGGCGAGGTACCCGGCGTGCGGGCCACCGAAGCCGAGCGGGACGCCGAAGCGCTGGCTCGTGCCCACGGCGACGTCGGCACCCAGGTCACCGGGGCTGGCGAGCAGGGTCATGGCGAGCAGGTCGGCCGCGACGACGGCGATGCCGCCGCCGGCGTGGACGCGCTCGATGATCGGCGACGGGTCGACGATCCGGCCGGAGGCACCGGGGTACTGCACGATCACGCCGAAGGCCCCGTCGAGCTGGGCGTCGGTCGGCCCGACGACGGGGTCGAACGCACGCAGCGTGATGCCGACGGCGTCGGCGCGGTGGTCGAGCAGCGCGCGGGTCTGCGGCAGCAGGTCGTCGTCGACCAGGAACGCGTCGCCCTTCACCTTGGACGCGCGGCGGGCGAGGAGCATGCCCTCGACCACGGCGGTGCCCTCGTCGAGCATCGAGGCACCGGCGGTGGCCATGCCCGTCAGGTCGGAGACCATCGTCTGGAAGTTGATGAGCGCTTCGAGCCGGCCCTGCGAGATCTCCGGCTGGTACGGCGTGTAGGCCGTGTACCAGCTCGGGTTCTCGAGCACGTTCCGCTGGATCACGGCGGGCGTGTGGGTGCCGTGGTAGCCGAGGCCGATCATGGCGCGGCGGACGGTGTTGCGTCCGGCCTTGGTGCGGAGTTCGGCGAGCGCCTCGGTCTCGCCGACGGCGGCGGGGATCACCGAGTCGGTGACGGGTGCTGCGTGGATCGACTCCGGGATCGCCGCGCGGACCAGGGCGTCGAGCGACGGCCGGCCGACCATGTCGAGCATCGTCTGCTGGTCGGCCGGGGTGGTGCCGATGTGGCGGTCGGCGAACGAGGTCTGCAGGTTCTGGAACACCTGCTGGTCGTCGGAGCCGGTCATGCGATGGACGCCCGGTACGCGTCGTGGTCCATCAGGTCCTCGGGGAACGAGGTGCCGTCGACCTTGATCTTGACGAGCCAGCCGGTGCCGAACGGGTCCTGGTTGACCGTGTCGGGGGCGTCGACCACGGCGTCGTTGACCGCGACGACCTCGCCCTCGATCGGCGCGAAGAGCTCACCGACGCTCTTGGTGGACTCGATCTCACCGATCTGCTCGCCCGCGGTGGTGGCGGTGCCGACGGCGGGGAGCTCGACGTAGACGACGTCACCGAGCTGCTCGGCGGCGTGGTCCGTGATGCCGACGGTGACGGTGTCGCCCTCGACGAGGAGCCACTCGTGGTCGGCGGTGTACTGGAGTGCGGTCTGGTCGCTCACGGGATCAGCCTTTCTGAGGACGGCGGTAGAAGGGGAACGCGGTGACGGTGCTGGGGATGGCCGTTCCGCGGACGTCGATGTGCAGGACTTGTCCCTCGGTGGCGAGCGCCGGGTCCACGAAGGCCATCGCGACCGGGTGGCCGAGCGTCGGCGAGAGGGCACCCGAGGTGACGGTGCCGACGACCGCGCCGTCGTGCACCACGTCGTAGCCGGCACGCGGGGCGCGGCGGCCCTCGGTGACGAGCCCGACGAGCACGCGGGCGTCGTCCGACGGCGCGACACCGGCAGCGCCGACGAAGTCACCGGTCTTCGCGACCACGCGACCGAGGCCTGCCTGGGCGGGGCGCACGTCGGTGCCGAGCTCGTGCCCGTACAGGGGCATGCCGGCCTCGAGCCGCAGGGTGTCGCGCGCCGCGAGCCCGGCGGGGACGACACCGCGGTCGGCGCCGGCCTCCAGCAGCGCGTCCCAGATCGCCGGGGCGACCTCCGGTGCACTGTAGAGCTCGAAGCCGTCCTCGCCGGTGTACCCGGTGCGGGCGACGAGCACCTCGGAGCCGTCGAACACGGCGTGCAGGGCGCGGTAGTAGCCGAGGTCGTCGAGGGGGCTCTCCGGCTGCAGGCGGTCGGCGACGACGAGGGCGTCGAGCGTGCCGGCGGCCGCGGGGCCCTGGATCGCGACGAGTGCGGTGCTGTCCGAGTCGTCCGACACCGCGACGTCGAACCCGTCGGTGCGCGCGGACAGTGCGGCGACGGCGACCTCGCGGTTCGAGGCGTTCGCGACGACGAGGAACACGTCGTCGTCGGTGCGGTACACGACGAGGTCGTCGAGGATCCCGCCGTCCTCGGCGAGCAGCAGGGAGTACTTCGCGCGGCCGAGCGGCATCGCGCCGAAGGAGCCGGCGAGCGCATGGTCGAGGAACACGACGGCGTCCGGACCGGTGACGCCGATCTCGGCCATGTGCGACAGGTCGAAGACCCCGGCCGACTGGCGCACGGCGTGGTGCTCGGCGAGGTCGGACGAGTAGCGCACGGGCATGCGGTACCCGGCGAAGTCGGTGAAGGTCGCACCGGCGGCTTCGTGCGCGGGTTCGAGCGGGGACGAACGCAGTGGCGTCGGACTCATGGCGGAGTTCTCCTGGCATCAGCAGGGCCCGGCGACGATCGCCGGGTGGAACTCCCCCTCTGTCATGGGCCTGAGAGTTTCACCGCGGCCCGTGAGGTCCGGCGGCTTTCACCGTGGGCGAGACGACTGAGCGTCTGCTTTTCAGAGTGGCCTGTCCGCTGCGGTGTGGGACCTGAGAGATTGACGGGGGGATTGCTCCTTCGGTGCCGTGCGTGCACCCGAGGGCGCGGTGTGCCCGTGGGCACGATGTACCCGTTGGCACTGCACGGCGTCTCCCGCGACGGATGAGCGGCCGGTGTGTTCAGTTGTCCGCGCCGAGCATACCGAGACCGCGTTACGAACGTGTGTCGCGTGCCGGCCTTCGACATCTCGTAGAATGCGGGGATGGCCGGACAGCGATCACGCCCCAGGGGGCAGCTCGAGCAAGCGGTGCTCGACGCGCTCCGTTCCGTGACCGACGGCCTCACCGCACGACAGGTGCTCGATGCCTTCCCGGAGCCCCGGCCGGCGCTGACCACCGTGCTCACCGTCCTCGACCGGCTCGGCCGCAAGGGCCAGGTGGAGCGGCAGGAGCACGACGACGCCCCGCTGAGCTTCCGTGCCGTGCACAGCCGCGACGAACAGACCGCATCCCTCATGTCGAGTGCGCTCGCCGCCTCGGCCGACCGTGAAGCAGCGTTGCTGCAGTTCACCGGCTCGCTCGCCTCCGACGACCTCGAGGCCCTTCGCCGCGCCCTCGACGCCCGCGCACGTTCCTGACCGGGGTCGCTCCGTGGTCGTCGCCGGCATCGCGCTCATCGTCCTCGCCCTGCTGGTGGTCGTGTTCGCCCCGAGGGTGCTGACCCGCTCCGCCTGGACCATCGACCGCCCGCGCACCGCCCTGGTGTGCTGGTCGCTCGCGGTGCTGCTCGGCGTCGTCGGGTTCGTCGCCGGCATCGCCCTCGTCGTGCTCGCCGACCGGCCGCTCACCGAGCTCCTCGGCGGTGACGGCTCCCCCACGCACGGCTTCAACGTCGGCGTCGCACTGCTCGCGGTCATCGCGTTCGTCGTCGCCGTCCGCGTCCGGCCCGGGCCCGAGCACGAGGCCGTCCGCCAGGCCATGCGATCGGGCGTCGCGCCGCACCGCGAGATCGACGGCACCCCGGTGGCCGTCGTCGACGCGGACCACGCCCTGGCCTGCGCCGTGCCCGGGCGGAGCGGCGGTGTGCTGGTCAGCACCGGCTTGGCAGACCGGTTGCGGACGGACGAACTGGAGGCCGTGGTCGCCCACGAGCGCGCCCACCTGACCCAGCACCACGCGGCTGCGGTCGCGGTCGCCGAATCGATCGAACGTGCGGTCCCATGGGTGCCCGGTGCGCGCGCCATGGCGCGCTCGACGCGCGTCCTCGTGGAGTTCGCCGCCGACGACGCCGCAGCCCGACGTGTCGGACGCGACGCCCTGCGCCGGGCCGTCCTGGTGGCGGACGAGAGCAGCGCGCTCGGGGCGATCCGGGCCTCCCGTCTGTCCTGACGGGGCGATCCGAGACCGCACCGTCGCCCGAACGTCTGTCCTGAGCGAGCACGTGTCGGAGGCGAGGCATATGGTGATCGGACCGTGAAGCCACTGACCGAAGCCGACATCCGATCCTCGTTCGTCAACGCCACCCCCGACGAGCTCGAGCAGCTGCCGATCCCCGGCCTGCACGAGATGCTCTGGGACGAGCGCGAGTTCCTGGGCTGGCGCGACCCGCAGGCTGCCCGCCGCGGGTACATCGTGTCCTGGATCGACGACCGCCCCGTGGGCATCATCGTCCGGTCCGCCGGCGGGTCCCTGCGCGCCGGCATCGCCGCGATGTGCTCGTTCTGCCACTCCCCCCAGCCGGCGACGCAGGTGCGGCTGTTCTCGGCACCCCGTGCGGGCGAGGCCGGGCGCAACGGCAACACGATCGGCACCTACATCTGCGAGGACCTCGGGTGCTCCATGCTCATCCGCACCGCTCCCCCGCACCTCAACCCGCCGGCGACGATCGCGATGCGCGGTGCCTCGCTGCTGCAGCGCGTGCAGAACTTCACCGCGGACATCATGAAGTCGGCGTGAGCCACTTCGGCACCGCCCGCTGGGCCGTGGTCGAGGAACTCGGCGACGGCCGTTGGCGCCTCACCCTGCGCGACGAGGCCGACGACGAACTCGGTGCGTTCGGCCTCGGGGTCGAGGGGCCGTGGGACCCGGACGTCGAACCCCACGTCGGGTTCGTGCTCGTGCAGCTCGGGCTGACCCTGCGCGGTGCACGGCCGTGGCACGTCGACGAGCTCGGCGACCACCGGGCGCCCGTGCTCGCGCTCGGCTGAGCGAAGCGCTTCCAGCCGGGCGTCGCTCAGTCGGCGTCGCTCAGTCGGCTTCGACGAAGTTCCGCAGGATCTCGCGGTCGTCGCCGGCGCGCATCGCCCACGACAGCTCGCTGCGGTGATCGCTGTCGGTCAGCGGCAGCAGCACGACGGTGTCCGGTGCGGCGAGCGCGGCACTCTCCGGAGCGACAGTCACGCCGAGTCCCGCCCCCACCAGGTGCAGGACTGTGGCCCAGGTCGTGGCCTCCTGCACGACCACGGGCCGTCGGCCACCGGCGGTGACCGGGGCGAGGTTCCGCTCGGTCGCGAGCGAACCGGCCACGGCGGGGAAGAACACGAACGGCTCGTCCACGAGCTCGGTGCCGCGGATCGCCGCACGGCCCGCGAGCCGGTGTCCGCGTGGGACCGCCGCGACGAACGCCTCGGTCCGGAACGGCAGCAGCCGCACAGCGGGGTCCGGGTCCGGGTCGCGCACGACGGCCAGGTCCAGCTCGCCCCGCACGATCCGCGCGAGGAGCGTCGACGAGTAGCCCTCGGTCAGGTCGACGCGGACCAGCGGGTACCGCTCCCGGAACGCCTGCACCCGCTCGATCGGCCCGAGGGGCAGCGCGGAGACGACGAACCCGACGTCGAGCCGGCCGGCCTCACCTCGCCCGACCCGGACCGTCTCGTCGAGGTCGCGGCGCACCTGCCCGAGCAACGACCGCGCACGCCCCCGCAGCGTCTGGCCGGCGGCGGTGAGGGCGACGCTGCGGCTCGTGCGGACGAACAGGTCGACGCCGAGTTCGCGCTCAGTGCGGCGGATCTGCTGGGACAGCGCGGGCTGCGCGATGCGGAGGCGCTCGGCAGCGCGGCCGAAGTGCAGTTCGTCGGCCACTGCGAGGAACGCACGGAGCTGACGGACGTCGACGTCCGGATCCCGATCCATGCACGCAGCCTATCGATCGAAGCGAACGAGTATTGGACGTGACCTCATCCGGGTCGGAGGATGGAGCCATGCCCGAAGCGACCTCCACCGTCACCATCGCCGACCTCGCCACCCCCGCTGACGCCGAGGCGTTCCGTGTCCTCAACGAGGCCTGGATCACGCAGTTCTTCGCGCTCGAGGACGAGGACCGTAAGTTCCTCGGCGACCCCGTCGGCCACGTCGTCGAGCCCGGCGGCGCCGTGTTCGTCGCGCGACTCGACGACCAGGTGATCGGGTGCATCGGCATCGTGCCGACGGCCCCGGGGGTGTTCGAGCTCGTGAAGATGGCCGTCGCGCCCGGTCACCAGGGGCACGGCACCGGTCGGAAGCTCATCGCCGCTGCACTCGACCGCGCCCGGGAGCTCGGCGCGCAGCGGATCGACCTCGAGAGCAACGCACAGCTGGCCAGCGCCGTGCACCTGTACGAGGCGTTCGGCTTCCGACACCTGCGCGAGGACGAGCTGGTCCCGAGCCCCTACGTCCGTGCCGATGTCCACATGACGCTCGAGCTGCGCTGACGTTGGAGCGGCACTGACGGCGTCACGGTTTCGGTACGCTCACGGCATGGCGACGTACGAGGTGCAGGCGGTCCGTGAGCGCGGCGCGTGGCAGGTGTTCATCGACGGCTTCATGGTCACCGAGGTGGACCGCTGGCCAGCCGTCGGCTTCGTCGCCCGCGAGATCCTGGCGATGGACCGCACCGACGACCTGCAGATCCGCGTCGTCGGGCGCAACCAGTACATTGACTGACCCACGCGCTCACGCGACGTGCCAGACCAGCCCCTCCTGCGCACTTGACGGGTACGCCGAGGCGATCCGGAACACGGCCTCGCGCAGCGTCTCCGGTGAGCACGCCAGGTTGAGGCGGACGAACCCGCGCCCCTCGCTCCCGAACCCGAGCCCGGAGTTCAGCGCGACGTAGGCGTTCTCGCGCAGTGGAACGGCCGGGTCGTCGCCGAGCCCGATCCCGCGGAAGTCGAGCCACGCCAGGTACCCGGCGCGCGGCCGCGTGTAGACCACACCGGGCAGGTGCTCGGCGAGGAGCTTCGCGAGCAGCCGGTCGTTGGCCACGATCCGGGACACCACGTCGTCGAGCCAGGTCGTCCCGACGGTGAACGCGGCGAGGTTCGCGTGCAGCCCGAGGATGCTCGTGCGGCAGGCGACCTCTTCCCACAGGGTGTCGAGGAGTGCGGCGGTCCGGTCGTCACCGGCGACGATGATCGAGCACTTCACACCCGCGAGGTTCCAGCCCTTGCTCGCCGAGGTCACGCAGACGCTGCGGGCGCCGGCCGGCTCGGCGACGGCCGCGAACGGGGTGAACTGCACGCCGGGGTGGGTCAGGGGTGCGTGGATCTCGTCGCTGATGACGAGCACGTCGTACTTCGCCGCGAGTTCTGCGATCGCGAGCAGGTCGGCGCGGTCGTGCACGAGGCCGATGGGGTTGTGCGGGTTGCAGAGCAGGAAGACGCCGACCCCGCTGGCGAACGCCCGCTCGAGTCCCTCGAGGTCGAGTCGGTACTGCCCCCACTGCTCGAGCAGCGGGACCTCTTCCACCTGACATCGGGCCTCGTCGACGAGCTCGAAGAACGGCGGGTACACCGGCGGCGTGATCGCGACGCGACCGCCGTCGGGCAGCGCGAGCCGCAGCGACTCGACGATGCCGACGCTGACGTCGGTGGCCAGGTGGATGCGCGACGGATCGATCTCCCAGCCCCAGCGGTCGAGCGCGAACTGCGCGAACGCGGGCGCGAGTGGCCCGGGTCCGTCGAGGTAGCCGAGATCGGACTGCGACACGCGCTCGATCAGGGCCTGGCGGATCTCCGGCGCGACGTCGTGGTCCATCTCGGCGACGAACAGGGGCAGCACGTCGGGCGCGTACCGCGTCCACTTGATGCTCGTGCGGACCCCGCGGAGCGTGCCGACCGGGTCCTGCTCGTCGCTCGCCATGCGTCCCAGCATGCACCGACCGGGAGGCCCGGCGCGAGCCCGCCTGTCATCCAGCGTCGTCTTCCGCGCACCCTGGGACGCGGGGCGTCGCCCCGCCTACTGTCGGTCCCATGAGCACGAGCATCGCCGACAAGGCCACCACCCTCAAGCAGCTGCACGAAGCCCCGGAGATCCTCCGCGTCGTGAACGTGTGGGACGCGATCACCGCGAAGGTCGTCAGCGACCTGCCCGGCACGAAGGCGATCGCCACCGCGGGGCACTCGATCGCCGCGTCGTACGGGTACGAGGACGGCGGGATGCCCCTCGACCTCGCGCTGTCGGGTGCCGCAATCGTGGCCGCCGCGACCGACCTGCCGGTCACCGCTGACCTCGACGACGGCTACGAGGACCCGGCCGAGACCATCCGCCGCGCGATCGGCTCGGGCATCGTCGGCGCCAACGTCGAGGACCGCCTGCGTCCCTTCGACGAGGCCGTCGCCCGGGTCGCCGCGATCACGGCCGCTGCCCAGGCCGAGGGCGTCGACTTCCAGTTGAACGCCCGCACCGATGCGATCGCCCGCGGCGGCGACCGTCCGATCGACGAGAGCATCGCGGACGCCATCGCCCGCGGCAGGGCGTTCCTCGACAACGGCGCCGCGCTCGTCTTCGTGCCCGGTGCGATCCAGCGCGACGTCGTGGAGCAGCTCGTCGCCGGCCTCGGCCGCGGCAAGCTGTCGGTCATCGGCCTGCCGGGAGCCCTGCCCGCCGCCGAGTACGAGGCCCTCGGCGTCGCCCGCATCTCCTACGGTCCGCTCACGCAGCGCGTCGCGCTGCGCGCGCTCCGCGACCTGGCGACCGACCTGTACGCCGACGGCGTCGTGCCGGAGGACACCCCGACCCTGAACTGACGGAGCAGACGGACGGGAGGCCCGTGGCGGTGTCGCCCCCTCCCTCGCAGGCTCGGTCGGCGCGCCCCGCGCAACGCTTCGCGTTGCCGCTGAGCGGGGCGCGCCCGTCCGTCCTGCGGTCGCGATCGCGACCCGCTCAGCTCAGCCGAGCGCCGGGTACAGCGCGGGCGTGGTGCGCGCCTTCGTCTCCTGCTCGAAGGCGTAACCGAGGCCGATCAGCGTGCTCTCGTCGAACGAGCGACCGAGGAACTCGAGGTTCACGCCGGCGCCGGTGATCGTGCCGTCGGCCGCGGTCGCCTGCCCCATCGGGACGGTGATCGCCGGCATGCCGGTGTTCGGGCTCAGACGCATGTTCGTCGACTGCGTGCCGTAGGGCGTGCCCGACGGGTAGATGAGCGAGTCGAGGTCCTGGTCGTCGAGCATCTGCGTGACGAGCTGCTTGCCGGTGGCGAGCTGCGTCGTGTGCGACCCCGTCGGCCCGGCCCACGCCTGGTACTGCGCGTCGGTGATCAGGTCGCGGGACTCGTAGGTCGACTTGCGGCTCGGCACGTACTCGCCCGAGGCCAGGATGCCCTGCAGGGACCGGGCGGTCACGTCGGGGTCGAGGTGCTTCGCGACGTACTCGTCCAGGTCGTGCTTGAACTCGTTCGTGCTGCCGCTGCCCTCGGACAGGACCCGGTTGAAGGCCGTCGTCGCGGTGATCGGGACGACGGTCGCCCCAGCGGCCTCGAGCTTCGCGACGGACGCGTCGAA
This sequence comes from Curtobacterium sp. NPDC089991, assembly GCF_044748425.1. Lineage (NCBI taxonomy): Bacteria > Bacillati > Actinomycetota > Actinomycetes > Micrococcales > Microbacteriaceae > Curtobacterium > Curtobacterium sp. NPDC089991. Next base: position 197,933 of record NZ_JBIVGB010000003.1, on the reverse strand, counting down.
CAGTCGCTTGGCCGTGGCGTTCGTGCCGACCATGCTCGTGACGTAGCCGATGCGGGCGCCGTCGAGCGAGTCCGCGTCGAGCGAGGACGTGTACGAGGTCGGCACCCTGCCGGACTGCGCGCTCGTGACGGGGTCGGCCGCGTCCACGCCGGTGACGGCGTCGAGCGCGACGGCCGCGTCGGTCACCGAGCGGGCGATGGGCCCGCCGGTGTCCTGCGACAGTGCGAGCGGGATGATGCCGTCGCGGCTGGCCAGGCCGACCGTCGGGCGGATGCCGACGAGCTGGTTGTACGTCGACGGGATGCGGATCGAGCCCCCAGTGTCGGTGCCGAACCCGATGCCGGCGAGGTTCGCCGCGATCGCCGCACCGGTCCCACCGCTGGAGCCACCGGCGGTCTGCGCCGTGTTGTACGGGCTGGCGACCAGCAGGGACGAACCGGCGGGCTGGTTCGACGAGAACTCCGAGACGAAGCCGTAGGCGAACTCGTCGAGGCTGGCCTTGGCGAGGATCACCGCACCGGCACCGCGCAGTCCGGCGACCATGGTGGCGTCGGTGTCGGTCTGGTTGTCGTCCCAGCAGCCGCAGCCGCCCGTGGTCGGCATGTCCTTGGTGTCGTAGTTGTCCTTCACCGCGATCGGCACGCCGAGCAGCATGCTCGTCATGCCGTGCTCGGCACGCTCGGTGTCCGCCGTCTTCGCGGCGGCGAGGGCCTCGGCGTTCGTCGTGACGATCGAGTTGAGCGCACGGCCGGTCGACGCGGAGTCGACCTTCGTGCGGTCGTACGCGGCGATGCGGTCGAGGTAGTCCTGCGTGATGGCGACCGAGGTGGTGACCCCGGCGTTCATCGCAGCCTGCATGTCGATGGTGGACGCCTCGACGAGCGTGAACGGGCCGTCGTCGTAGATCATCCGCTGGGACAGCGCCGCGATGTCCGCGACGGTGATCGTGCCGTCGGCGTCGGTGTCCGCGGCGCTGACCGTCGCCCAGTCACCGCTGGCGCTCGTGGCCCCGAGGTGCTCGGTGAGCACCGCGAGGTCGGCCTTCGTGACCTGGTCGTCGCCGGTCAGGTCGAGGTCCGTGTAGTACGGCGCGAGCATCGCGGCGGGGCTGGCGTCCACGGCTGCCGGTGCTGCTGCGGCGGTGATCGCGGGGGTCGCGGCGAGGACGGTGCCGACGAGGGCGATGAGCGAGGCGCCGGCGACGGCCGTGCGCTTCCGGGCGTGCTTCGTGCTGGGGTCCGGCTTGGTGATCGCCTGCTTGCTGGCGTCCGGCTTGGTGGCGGTCATTCTGCTGCTCCGGTGCGCTCGCGGCGGGCGCGGCGCGCACGCAGGGTGATCAGGGTCCCGCCAGCGGCGAGGAGGGCCAGCGACGCGGCGATCCACGGGGCGACGTCGGCGCCGGTCCAGGCGAGTTCGCCGCCGGTCGGACGGTCACCACCCGCTGCGGCCACGGCGGTGGCGCCGCTGGTCGGGTCGGAGGGGTCGCTCGGGCCGGCGGTGGTCGTCGGGTCAGGGTCGCCCGTGCCAGCGCCCGGGTCGGCCGTGGCGGTGGCGCCCGGGGTGGGCGTGGCCGTCGGGGTGGGCGTCGGGGTGGCCGTCGCCGCTGCAGCGATCGAGATCGAGGTGCTCGCCGGGTCGGTGAGCGTCGTCGAGGTGCCGTCGGAGCCGACGAGCGTGATGCTCGTGACCGCCAGGTCGACGCTGCCCGGTGCGGTCGGCGTCAGGCCGATCGAGGCAGCGAGGTCGCCGTCGAGCGCCGGGGACGTCCCGAGGCGGGTGTGCACGATCGTCAGGGCGTCGCCGTCCTGCTCGACGCTGTCGAAGCCGCCGTCGGGACCGGTGACGCTGTCCTCCACGTACGACACGGAGTCCGCGTCGGCATTGAGGGTGATCTCGTAGGCATAGACGTCGGTCGTCGCCGGGATCGTCAGGTCGACGTCGAAGGCGGTGCCGACGGTCGCGGTGGCGGGGGCGTCGATGGTCGCGGTCGTCGCGGTCGGTGCTGCCTGGGCCGGCGAGGCGGTCAGGGCGGCGAGGCCGATCGCCCCGGCGGCGACGAGTGTCGAGGACACGATCGTCGCGCGGGGGCGCAGCCGGAGGCGGTGCTGCATGGGTGCAGGTCCTTCGGGAGGAGGTCGGGTGCTGAGCGGGTACTCAGTGATCCGAAAGCTAACGGTGCGCTGTTTCCGGCTCGGGCCCGGCACGTTTCCGCGCCGTTACGGCTCCGTCGCACCGCTACTGTCGTGCCATGTCGCTCGACGTCGAAGCCCTGCTCACCCCGCCCTCCCCCGTCGCCGCACGGGCGTTGGACGTCGTCCGCACCTGGTCCTCCCCCGCCCTGGTGAACCACTGCCTGCGCTCGTGGGCGTGGGCGGTCCTGCTCGCCCCGACCGTCGACCTCGAGCCCGACCCCGAGCTGCTGTTCGTCGCGACGATGCTGCACGACCTCGGCGTCACACCGTCGTTCGATGCCCACGACGTGCCGTTCGAAGACGCTGGTGGTGCCGTGGGCTCCGTCTTCGCCCTCGGCGCCGGGTGGGACGCAGCGCGCGCTCGACGCGTCGGCGAGGTCATCGAGCGGCACATGTGGACCTCCGTCGACCCCGCGGTCGACGTGGAGGGGCACCTGCTCGAGGTCGCCACCTCGCTCGACGTCTCCGGGGCCGGGTTCTCGCGGTGGTCCACCGACGACCTGCACGCCGTCGCCACCGCACTGCCCCGCCTCGGGTTCTCCGGCACGTTCGACGAACTCATCCACGCGCAGGCTTCGCGCAAGCCGTCCTCGACCGCCGCTCGGCTCGACGGCTCCGGCAACGTGGCTGCGGGTGGCTCGCGATGGGACGCGTTCCTGGCCTCCTGAGTCGATCTGCCGGTCCGCTGGACTTCTCGGCATCGGGCCCGTATAGTGTTTCTTTGGTGCACTGCAGCGAACCCATCTGACTCGCGCACACCAACGTCTCGACACCGACTCACCCGAGTCGCATTCCAACCGAGACCACCGCTTGATCCGAACGGATCAGCAGCACGTTGAAACTCGACGTGCGCGCCCCGCACTCGATGCGCCGCGCCGGACTGAGACGTCCGCCGACACCGAGTCGCCCTGGCGCCGAATGACCAGGAAGTACAGCACCATGACCAGCAACGAACGAATCACCGTGTTCGGGACCGCACTCGCGGCCCCGACGATCACCCCCGACCGCATCGCCGAGTTCCCCGTGCGTGACGACCGCTCGCAGCGCGAGTACCTCGTCCGCATCGCGGCCGACGACCTGCAGACCTTCGTCACCCGCGGCACCCGTCTGGATGCCGTCGGCGAGGCCGGCTGGACCGTCCCGGGCCGCTCCTGGGCCGGCGAGGCCAGCCGGACCCTGCTGCAGGCACAGTCCGTGCACGCAGGCGACATGGCCCTCGCGGCCTAGGCTCCACCAGGACGAACACGAAGCGCCGCCGGGCTGTCCCGGCGGCGCTTCGTCGTACCTGCGACCGGCCGTGCGACGGTCACACACCTCGACGGGCCGCAGCGACGACCTGCGATGCCGCCCCGAGCACGCCGGGCACGATCGCTGCGAGCGCTCCGACGGTGTGACCGGCCGAGATGAGGATCGCCCCCGCGATGAGCGCTCCGACGGTGAGCACCTGCGCACCGATGACACCCGTCAGGACGGCGACTGCCTCCGCTCTGCTCAGACGCTCGACGGCGTCAGCAGCGACCGCTTCGGAGCGGAGGTGGCAGCCGATCATCCGCTCGGCCGCTCCCGGAACGAGCCGCTCGTACTCGGCCAGGACGCGTGGAGACGCTACCGGTCCACTGAACATCTCCGTTGCAGCGATGTTGAGAACGTTGGCGTCCGCCTCTCCTCGGCTGCCGCTCGCTGCGCCGCTGACGCCCGCCTCTCGTTCAACAGTTCCCGCATCGCCCGCGCTCGGGAGCTGTCCCCCGTGAACCCGACGTACAGGCCGTGCATCACCGCAGTCTTCACCAGAGTCGCCGTCATAGCCCACGCCCTGCCCTTCATCACCGGTTCGTGGTGACCAGGCTCGATCAGCGTTGCCTGCCGTACCAAACACTTTGCATGCACGGCTGCTTCGCGACGTCAGTACTCGCCCTTCACCACGAAGAACGAGCCGCGGATCGTGCCGGCGAGCTTCGACTTCTGCCGCGCGAACTTGAACTTGTCGGCGAGTTCCTCGGGCACGTCCATGCCGTCGGAGAGCTTGAAGCCGACCGCACGCTTGCCGCCCGGTTCGAGCGTGTAGAGCACGTTGATCGCCAGGCCGGACTCGTAGAACACGTACGTCCAGCGCACGCCGTCGACGAGCGCTTCCGTGGCTTCGAGCGGTGGTGACGCGATGACCAGCCCGCGTTCCTCTTCGAGGACCCGCCGCACGTAGGCGACGAGGTCCGGCACGTCAGCTGCGGCGTGCGTGGTGAACACGTGGTCGTACTTGTTCGCGAAGTACCGCGCCTCGTTGGCCCGGAGCCCGGCGAGTGCGTCGGCGACCGGCGAGGACTCGAGACCCACCGTGGACACGTTCACGAAGTCGACGACGTACGACATGGGGGCCTCCTCGGGCGCTCGGACGTGCCGAATCTAGTCCACCGCACACCTTCCCGAGCGAGCGCGACACATCTATAGTCGAGAGCTATAGATGGAGGTGCCCATGCGAGTCGAACGTGCAGCAGAACTCATCCGCGCTGCCCGCGAGGACCTGGGCCTCTCACAGACCAGCCTCGCCGCCGCCGCCGGGATGCAGCAGCCGACCATCTCCGCGTACGAGAGCGGACGCAAGCAGCCGCGGCTCGAGTCGCTCCAGCGGATCCTCACTGCTGCGCACACGCGCCCGAGCATCCCTCTTGCCGTCTACGCCGACGCGATCCTCGACGAGGCGAAGCGGTTCCACCTCGAGAACGTTCGCGTCTTCGGTTCCACGCTCCGCGGGCAGGACACCGAGCACAGCGACATCGACCTGCTCGTACACCTGACCCCAGCCGCATCACTGTTCGACCTCGGCGGCTTCGCCCACGAGGTCGAGACCATCACGGGCTTCGACGTCGACGTCCTCACCGACGACCTCGAGGACGACGAGCACTTCGCGCACGTGCTCGACGAAGCAGTGCCGCTGTGACCCCATCGCCCCGGTTCACCCCACGGCAACGCGTTGATCGCGATTCAGCCGACTCAGCAGACCGCTGGCCGTCGCTGCAGGCGAGCTTCCTCGACTTGCTCGCCGAATGTTCGCAGATCGTCGAACACGGCCGCGTCGAGTTCGACGCAACTCGGAGCCTGACGTATCGAGCGGCTGAGGCCGTCATCATCCACTTCGACGACCTGCTTGGACGTCTTCCCGCCGACAGGGAAGCCCGACTTCCGTCCGACCTGTCGCTCGCCGCTGTCAGGAAGACGCGAAACATCCTCTCGCACGACTACCGGCAGGCGCGGAAGGAGATCATCTGGGAGGCGATCGAGCACCGCGTCCCAGCGGTCATCATCGCGCTAGTCGACTGAGCCGAGCTCATTGCTCCGGGCGTGGATCGACTCAGTTGATCCGCTCGAACACCATGGTCGCCTGCAGTCGGTCTCCGCCACCGAACCCAGTACTGCCCGACGAGGCCGTCGTGATCGTGTGCAGCCGGTAGCCGAGCGCCGCCTGTGCGTTGATCGCCTTCTCCAGCTCGGTGAGGTTGCCGGATCCCGTCCCGAAGAACTTCTCCCGCAGGACCACCTGCAGGACGACGTAGCTCATGCCGTTCTGCGCCGGCCGAGGCTGTCCGCCTGCCGCGGCCTCCGCTTGGATACGGTCGATCACTCCGCCGATACCGGGCGCGCCCGGTGCCTTCGGCTGCACCTGCTCCGTCCACGCCGAGCCGTCCCACCACCGCATCGCGCCGGAACCGTCGTCGTACCAACCTGCCTGTGGGTTCGTCATGCGCGCATCCTGGCGCACCCACGGCGAGGTCAGTTGTTGAAGCGGAACTCCACCACGTCGCCGTCCTGCATGACGTAGTCCTTGCCCTCGATGCGGGCCTTGCCGGCAGCGCGGGCCTCGGCGATGGAGCCGGTCTCGACCAGGTCACCGAACGAGATGACCTCGGCCTTGATGAAGCCCTTCTCGAAGTCGGTGTGGATGACGCCGGCAGCCTGGGGTGCCTTCCACCCCTTGCCGATCGTCCACGCGCGGGCTTCCTTCGGACCGGCCGTCAGGTAGGTCTGCAGCCCGAGTGTGTCGAAGCCGATCCGTGCGAGCTGGTCGAGTCCGGATTCGGTCTGGCCGGTCGACTCGAGCAGTTCGGCAGCGTCGGCCGGGTCGAGGTCGATGAGCTCTGACTCGACCTGGGCGTCGAGGAACACGGCCTGGGCCGGGGCGACGAGCGCGGCCAGCTCGGCCTTGCGAGCGTCGTCGGTCAGGATCGCCTCGTCGACGTTGAACACGAAGATGAAGGGCTTGGCCGACAGCAGTCCGAGCTCGGCGATCGGTGCGAGGTCGATCTTGGTGGCCGAAAGCAGGGTGCCCTGCTCGAGCGCGGCACGGGCCTCGCGAGCGGTCTCGAGCACGATCGGCTCGGCCTGCTTGAGCTTCACGGTCTTCTCGTACCGCGGCAGAGCCTTGTCGATCGTCTCCATGTCGGCGAGGATCAGCTCGGTGTTGATGACCTCGAGGTCGTCCTTCGGGGACACCTTGTTTGCCACGTGCACGACGTCGTCGTCGGTGAAGCCGCGGACGACCTGCGCGATGGCGTCGGCCTCGCGGATGTTGGCGAGGAACTTGTTGCCGAGCCCTTCACCCTCGCTCGCACCCTTGACGATGCCGGCGATGTCGACGAACGACACCGGCGCGGGCACGGTCTTCTCCGAGTGGAAGAGCTCGGCGAGCTGGTCGAGCCGCGAGTCGGGCAGGTTCACCACCCCGACGTTCGGCTCGATCGTCGCGAACGGGTAGTTCGCGGCGAGGACCTGGTTCTTGGTCAGGGCGTTGAACAGGGTCGACTTGCCGACGTTCGGGAGACCGACGATTCCGATGGTGAGAGCCACGGAAGAAGAGCCTACCGGCGGCGGCCCGCCGGAGCCGACCCGGGCCTCCAGTCCGTCCTTGAGAACGGCGGAGGCTATCCGCCCGTCTGGTGTGCGGCCAGGGCCGCGACGCGGCGCTCGACGACGTCGAAGACGTCGGCCTGCAGCCGCTGCGAGCGCCGCCAGTCGCCGGCGACCTGCAGCGAGTGGTCGGCACGGTCGACGGTCTGGAGGCGCGCAGCAGTCCCCGAGACCCGCTCGGGCCGCCACATGGTGTCGTCTCCACCCCCGATCGCGTCGTGCGCGTCGGTGGCGGCGGCGAGCGCCGTGGCCACGTCGTCGTGTGTGAGGACCGGCGTGAGCCAGACCCCGGGCACGTCGTTCCGGATCGCCCACGGCAGGGCGAAGCACCCGAACGACTTCGCGATGACCAGGTCGGGTAGGCGATCGCCCAGCGCAGCCCCGATCGCGGCCTCGACGAACGCCACCGGGTTGGCTCCGGCGTCGTCGTCGATGGTCCAGGCTGGAGCCACGACCTCGCACCCGGCCGCCGACGCGATGGCCTGTGACCACCACAGCAGCGGCGCCTGTTGTCCGTAGCCCGCCCCGGCGAGCACCAGCACGAGCGGCCGACCGTCTCCGTCGTTCCCCATCCGGGCACGCTACCGCCCGGAACGCACCGCGACGGCTTCTGGCAGCGTGGTCCCCGTCGTCCGGACCGGGCGACGGAACAGGAGGACGTCGATGTGGTTCGAACGCGACGAGCGCGGTGTGCACTCGGTGGGCATGGGAGCGCCGGGGCTCCGGCAGCGCTTCGCACCGGAGACCCTCGCCGCCCTCGAGCAGGCCTCCCGCGCTGAGCTCGAGCAGCTGCACGACGCGATGGCCGAGCTCGAGGCGGACGTCCTGGTCGTCTACGACCCCGAGGACGACACGATCGACTACGCCGAGGAGGACCGCTTCCGCGGGATCCCGCTCCCCCGTGACTCCGGCTTCCCGGTCATCACCGGCGACCTGACCGCCGGACTCACCGAACACGTCGAGAGCCTGCCGCTGCGCTGGCGACTGGACGGCGTCGCGGTGGCGTTCGAGATGGTGGGGACCCTGCTCGCGCCGTACTGGAAGCGCGAACGAGCCCGTCGGACGGCGACGTGGCGCGCGACGGCGCGACGTCGGCGCAGCGGTTCCCGGTCGGCACGACGCCGCTGAGCGTCCGGCCGCAACGCCGAGGCGGCTTCCGGCGATGTCGGCGCCCCGTGCGACGATCGGAACCGTGCCGTTGAACTTCACCGCGATCGACTTCGAGACCGCGAACAGCTCGCCCGCCAGTGCGTGCTCCGTCGGACTGGTCAAGGTCCGCGCGGGCCGGGTCGTCGACCGGGCGTCGTGGTTCATCCGCCCGCCGTTCGGACACGATGCGTTCCTCGAGTGGAACACCCGGATCCACGGGATCGTCGCCGAGGACGTCGTCCGCGCGAAGACGTGGGAGCAGCAGTACCCCGACCTCGTGGCTTTCGCCGAGGGTGACGTCCTGGTCGCGCACAACGCTCGGTTCGACATGGGCGTCATCGCCGGTGGGTGCTCGGCAACGGGCATCGACCTCGCCGAGCACCACTCGATGTGCTCGCTCGCGGTGGCCCGCAAGACCTACACGCTCGACTCCTACCGACTGCCCGTGGCTGCCATGGCCGCCGGGTTCGAGGGCTTCCAGCACCACGATGCCGCCGCCGATGCCGAGGCGTGCGCCGCGATCGTCATCCACGCCGCCGGCCACCACGGCACCGACACGGTCGAGGCCCTGGGTGCAGCGACCCGCGTGACGATCGCCCCGGTCCGGGCCCGAGCCGAGAAGCCCAAGGCCTCGACGCCGCAGCCCCGGCTGTCGAACCGCCCGATGGTCTTCGCCGACTGAGCTGACCGAGCCGGCCGAGCCGGCCGAGCCGGCCGAGCCGGCCGAGCCGGCCGAGCCGAAGGTCCCTGTCGCGGCCTCGACAGCAGCACTACGCTCAGCGCATGGCTGCGCCCACCACGATCGAACGCGAGACCGTCATCACGGCTCGCGCCGCGGACATCACCCCGTACCTGGCAGACCTGCACCGCTGGGTCGAGTGGTCGCCGTGGGAGGGGCAGGATCCCGCGCTGCAGCGGACGTACACCGGTGAGCCGGGGACGGTCGGCTCGACGTACGCCTGGAAGGGCAACCGCAAGGCCGGCGCCGGGTCCATGGCGATCACACGGGTCGATGCCACCGAGGTCGACGTCGACCTGCAGTTCACCGCACCGTTCAAGTCGTCGAGCGCGGTGGCGTTCCGGTTGCACGAAGCGACCGACGGCACGCGGGTCGTCTGGTCGATGACGAGCCCGCAGAACCTGATGTCGCGCGTGATGGGGGTGTTCGTCAACATGGACAAGTTCCTCGGCGGCGACTTCGAGAAGGGCCTCGCCAAGCTGAAGGCTGCGGTCGAGCACTGACGGGAGTGGCACACCGGGGAGCAGGGCACCCGGTGGTATTGTCACGACAATCCCTCGGCATCGATGCCGAACCCGCAATTCCCCGAAGGACCGCGATGACCAACGAAGGCCAGCTGCCGTCCGACCTGTTCATGGACCTGGACCGGTCGGGTCCCATGCCCCTCTACTTCCAGGTGGCCTCGCGCATCGAGGAGTCGATCCGCTCCGGTGTGATGCCTCCCGGCGCCCGTCTCGAGAACGAGATCGCGCTCGGCGAACGCCTCGGGCTGTCCCGCCCGACGATCCGCCGGGCGATCCAGGACCTCGTCGACAAGGGTCTGCTCGTCCGCCGCCGCGGCATCGGCACACAGGTCGTGCACGGCCCGGTGACCCGCAAGGTCGAGCTCACGAGCCTGTACGACGACCTGGCCCAGGGGTCACAGGCACCGGCGACGAAACTCCTCGAGCGCAACGACGTCCCTGCCTCGGACGAGGTCGCCGCAGCCCTGAGCATCGAGCCCGGCACGATCGTCGCGCACATCCGCCGCGTGCGGTTCGCCGAGGACGTCCCGATGGCGATCCTCGAGAACTACCTGCCGCCGGAGTTCCTCGAGATCACCGACCAGGACCTGCAGGACCACGGGCTCTACCAGCTGCTCCGCGGTCGCGGCGTGACGATGCGGGTGGCGAAGCAGCGGATCGGTGCCCGCGCGGTCACCGACGAAGAGGCCGGTCTGCTCGAGATCGAGGACGGCGACCCTGTGCTCACCATGAGCCGCACCGCGTACGACGCCTCGGGCCGCGCGGTCGAGTACGGCGTGCACTGCTACCGCCCCGACCGCTACTCGTTCGAGGTCACCCTCGTCGACAAGTAGGCAGTTCGTCAAGGGGGCACGACACGCTGTCGGCGATGCGCCGAGTGGCCACGAACTGTCGCCCGGACGCCCGGCAGCCGACACTTCGTGACCACTCGGCGGAACTGAGCGGGGTGTCGTGACCACCCCACTCCCGCGCCTGCGTCACCTCAGGCCGGCGCGGGCACGCCGAGCTCGCCGGTCACGTACTGGGCGCGGCCGAAGCCGAACGACCAGTCCTGCGGGCCGTTCTCGACGTAGCCGATGAAGACGTCCTCGGACGCGACACCGATCGCCGCCAGGGCGTCGTGGATGGCCGCGTACAGCGTCGTCTTCGCCTCGTCGGTGCGCCCGCGCTGCGTGAAGACCTGGATCATGATGACACCCTCGGTGCGCTCGAACCCCAGGCCGGCGTCCTCGGCGATGATCTGCTGCGCCGGGTGCTCGGTGATCACCTGGAACCGGTCGCGCACGGGGATCGCGTACACGTCGACGATCGCCTGGTGGATCGCGTCGGCGATGGCGCGCACCGCCTGCGGCGTGCGGCCGGTGGCGAGGTCGATACGGACGAGCGGCATGGTGCCTCCTGCAGTTCGGGACTTTGTCCTGACAAACTAACATGGATCGAGACGCAGCAACAGACGGACTGGAGGCGCAGTGCCAGCTGGCACCGCGCCTCCCGTCCGTCGTCCGCGACCGTCTAGAGCACGGGGGTCGCCGCCGCGTAGGTGAGCGGTCCGTCGACGCGCGCGACGTCGTGCCACGCGCCGTCGGCAAGGGACGCCTCCGCCGCCTCGACGATGGACGCAGCCGCCAGCCCGTCGGCGACCGACGGGGCGAGCTGCTCCCCGCGACGGACGCTCGCGATGAACTGGGCGGCCTCGATCGTCTTCAGGTCGTCGTAGCCCATGGCCGTGCCGGCGCCGGGCTGGAAGCGCGCGAACTCACCGTCACCCGAGGCGACGTAGTGCGTGGCGTAGCCGTCCACCTCTTGCCCGTCGAGGTACACCTCGAGCTCGTTGAGACGCTGGAAGTCCCACCGCACCGAACCCCTGGTGCCGTAGATCTCGAGCGTGTACTCGGCGTGCGGCCCCCGCATGACGCGGCTCGAGTCCATGGTGCCGACGGCGCCGTCCTCGAAGCGGAAGAGCAGGGCGGCGTAGTCCTCGTTCTCGACGCGGCCGAGATCGCCGGTGGCAGCGGCGCTCCGGTCGACGATGCCGGCGGCTGGCTTCGGGCGCTCCTGGATGAAGGTCTCGGCGAGCGCGCTCACACTGGCGATCCGACCGACGACGTACTGCGCCAGGTCGAGGCCGTGCGACAGCAGGTCGCCGAGCACACCCGAGCCGGCACGCTCACGCTCGAAGCGCCAGGTCAGCGGCGCCGCAGGGTCGGACGAGTAGTCGGCGAGCAGCGACCCGCGCACGTTCGTGATCCGACCGAGGCGGCCGCTGCGGACGAGTTCGCGCGCCCGCTCGATCGCGGGGGCGTGCCGGTAGTTGAACCCGACGCTCGTGATGACGCCCGCGCGCTGGACGGCCTCGTGGATCTGCCGCGAGTCGCTGGCGTAGCGGCCCATCGGCTTCTCGATCCAGAACGGCTTGCCGGCCTCGGCAGCGGCGACCGCCATCTCGCGGTGCAGGAAGTTCGGCGAGCAGATCGACACGACGTCGACGGCTGGGTCGGCGAGGACCTCGTGGTAGTCGGCGACCGCCCGCTCGTAGCCCAGGCGGGTGACGGCCTGGTCACGTGCGGCCTCGATCGGGTCCGCGGCGACGACGAGCCGGGGCTGCACGCCGAGCTCCGGGAAGTGGTCCGGCAGGGCGCGGTAGGCGCGGGAGTGCAGCCGCCCCATCCAGCCGACCGAGATGAGGCCGACACCGATGCTGTCCATGGGAACTCCTTCGTTCGTGGGCGCCGATTGGAGCGCGCCAACCATCGTACGGGATCGCTCGTGGTTTGTCAGTACAAAGACCGTGAGCAGAAGACGTCGGGTCACCTGGGGCGACCCGACGTCTTCTGCTCACGAAGTGGCTCGGCTCAGTTCGGCGGGAAGATGATGTCCCGCACCAGGTTGTCGAGCTGCGCGTCGGCGTCGAGGAACTGGCGCAGCGTCGTCACCGTGGCACCGAACCGGTCGAACTCGTCGATCGTCATGCCGTCGACGTCGTACCCGCGCGCGAACTCGGGCGTCGCCGCGCGCAGGGCCGCGATGACGTCGGCCGGTACCTCGTCGTGGATGGCGTCCGGACGGAACGGGAACGCGTTCGCGTTGATGTCCTTCGTCCACTGGAACGGCGGCGAGACGACGAGGTCCCCGCCCTGGAACTCCGACCACTGCAAGGCGTTCCGGAAGGCGGCGACGAGCACACGCGACCGGAAGCCACGCTCCTGGAACACCCGGTAGGCGTTCTTCACCGCGGCGACGCCGGCCCACTCGAGGATGCCGGGGTCGACCATGACGTGGTCGCGCTTGACGACGGTCTTCAACCAATCGTCGAACCGGCCGGCCATCAGCGTGACGACGTGGCCGAACTCCTGGTCGGGCAGCCCGTCGGCGGCACGACGGTCGAGCGCACGCTCGATGGCTTCACCGACGGCGACGACCTGCGGCACCGTGAACGACACCGTCGCGTTGATCGAGACCCCGCGGTAAGCGGCCTCCTCGATCGCGGCGATGCCGACCTTGGTGGCGGGGATCTTCACGATGATGTTCGGGGCGAGCTGCGAGAACCGCACGGCCTGCTCGACCAGGGCGTCGGCGTCGCGGTGGAACCGCGGGTCGGTCTGCATCGACAGGCGACCGTTGCGGCCGCCGGACGCCTCGAACGCGGGCAGCAGCTGCTCGGCCGCCGCGATGGAGAGCTCCTCGACGGCCTTCCAACCGATCCAGGACTCCCCCGCGGTCGGGTGCTCCGCGGCGATCTCGCGGATGCGCGGCACCCAGGTCTCCGGGTCCTGCTTGATGCAGGTGTACGCGATCACCGGGTTGCAGGTCGCCCCGACGGCGCCGTACTCGTGGATCGCGGTGGACAGTTCGCGCGGGTCGGCGGAGTCGTTCCACAGGGCGGTCACGGTCTGCGACGCGGCCTGCAGCGTGACGGGTCGGACGTCGGCGTCGGTGGTCGCCGGTGACGAGAGGGTGTCGGTCATCGTGTGAGTCCCTTCTTGATCGTGTCGAGCTGGAAGCGCGAGACCTCGTCGGCGTTCTCGTCCTCGGCGAAGACGCTCGACACCGCGACGGTGTCCTCGCGCGCCGTGAAGCCGACCCGGTCGAGGGCGGCCCAGAAGGCGTCGAAGTCGACGTCCGCCTGGCCGACCGGCAGGTGCTGGTGTACGCGGACCGGGTTGCCGGGCGGGTTGGTGATGTAGCGCAGGCCGTGCGACCGGTGGTGGTCGTACGCGTCGGCGACGTGCACGAGCTGCAGCGAGTCGCCCGCGGCGTCGATGATCTCGTCCATGTTGCCGCCGTAGTGGAACGTGTGGCAGGCGACGTAGACGAAGCCGATGCTCTTCGAGTTCAGCCCGCGGATCACCCGGAGCGCCTCGAGCCCGTCCTCGACGAAGTCGTCGGGGTGCGGGTCGATGAGGACCCGGATGCCGGAGTCCTCGATGATCGGCAGGAGCTCCTCCATCGCCCAGTGGAACTGGTCCTCGGACTCCTCAGCGCGTTCCGGGCGGCCGGAGAACTCCGTGTTGATCGTGTCCACGCCCAGGCGCTTCGTGATCTCGATGACCCGCTTCCACTTCTTGACGGCGGCCTCGCGGGCCTCCTTGTCCGGGCCGGCCCAACGCAGGACGGGCAGGACCGACGCGACCTGGACCCCGGCCGTCGTGCACGCCGCGGCGAACGCGTCGACGAGGTCGTCGTCGGCCGTGGGGTGCCGGTAGAAGGGGATGAAGTCCTTGTGCGGGGTGAGCTGCAGGTACTCGTAGCCGAGGTCGGCGACCTTCTGCGGGAACTCCAGCAGCGACAGGTCGTGGTGGTACGGCGTGGGGTCGAGCGCGATCTTCGGCATCGATCAGGCCGTCTCGTAGAACGCGGGCTTCGCGGTGGCGTACGTGATCGGCTCGAGCGCACCGGACTGCTGCGCGCGCACGGCGACCTCGGCGACCACCGACGCCGTGTAGCCGTCCCAGGCGCTCGGACCGTCGATGCCACCGGTGCGCGCGGCGTCGACCCAGCGCTGCACCTCTTCGTCGTACGCGGCACCGAAGCGCTCGACGAACGACGGGGTGACGCCCTGGCCGGAGACGCCCTGCGACACGAGGTTGAGCGAGGTCTCGCGACCGATGTACGCGACACCGGACTCGAACACCGCGTCGGTCGTGACCTGGTAGCCGAACTGGGCGTTCACGTTGATCTCGACGATCGCCATGGTGCCGGACTCGGTGGTGAACAGCACGAACTGCGGCTCGGGCAGGTCGGCCGGGGCGAGCGAGTTCTTGCGGGGCTTCTTGACCTCGACGCTCGTGATCGCCTCGCCCGTGATGAACGGGATGATGTCGATCTCGTGGATCACCGAGTCGTGGATGAGCATCGACTCGCTGAAGTTCGGCGGCGTGGTCGGGTTGCGGTGCGCGTGGTGCAGCGCGAGCAGGGCCCCGTTGGCTCCGGACTCGCGCAGCGCGCGCAGCTCCTGGTAGCCCTTGTCGAAGCGGCGCATGAAGCCGACCTGGATCTTCGGACGGTCGGACGTCGCCTGCTCGAGCTCGACGATCCGCAACGAGTCCTCGGCCGAGGTCGTCAGCGGCTTCTCGCACAGGACGGCGAGACCGCGCTCGATCGCCGGCACCAGGACCGGCTCGTGCAGGAAGCCGGGCGTCGCGACGATGACGGCGTCGATCGGGGTGGCGTCGAGCGCCTCCTCGAACGATGCCGCGGTGATCGCGCCGGGCGCCTTCGCCGCGGCGGCGGTCGCGCGGCCGGTGTCGGGGTCGACGATCGCGACGACGTCCGCGCCGGCGATGGTCGAGGTGATGCGACGGATGTGGTCGCTGCCCATGGCGCCCGCGCCGACGACGGCGACGCGGAGGTTGTCAGTGGTGCTCATGGCGGTGCTCCTGGGGTAGATGACGCTGCGTGGACGGCTGCTGGGGCCGGTCAGGACACGCGGGCGGCGGACGTGGAACCGAGGATGTGCTGGAAGGTGCGCTCGGCGATCGGGCCGGGGGCGTCGACCGAGCAGCCGTACATGTCCTGCTCGACGATGCCGAAGACGTCCGGGTTGATCTTCGCGACGGCCTCGATGATCGGGCCGAGCTCCGGGGTGCCGTGCGGCGGCTCGGTCATGATCCCCTGCGACACGGCGGTGGCGAACGGGACGTCGTTCTTCAGCACGTCGAAGAGCAGGTCGGTGTCCACCTGCTTGAGGTGCAGGTACCCGATGCGCTCCGGGTGCGCGGCGATGAGCTTGAGGTTGTCGCCGCCGTAGTACGCGAAGTGCCCGGTGTCGAGGCAGAGGTTCGTGTACGCCGGATCAGTCTCCGACAGGAACCGCACGGTCTCCTTGTAGGTGCCGACGTGGCTGTCCGCGTGGGTGTGGAACTGCTGGTGGACGCCGTACTCCTCGAGCAGCGCCTTGCCGAGCTGGTCGTGGCCCTTGCCGAGGCGGTCCCACTGCTCGTCGGTCAGGGTGCGCGACTCGAGGACTTCCTCTGTGGCGTCCGAGCGCCACAGGTCCGGGATCGTCACGAGGTGCTGGGCGCCGAGCTTCGCCGCCAGACCCGCGACCGCCACGGCCTGGTCCCAGGCACGCTGGAACTGGTCCTCACCCTTGTGGAACCCGGTGAACACCGTTCCGGCGGACAGCTTCAGCCCGCGCGACTCGAGCTCGTCCGACAGCTGCGACGGGTCGGTCGGCAGGTAGCCGTACGGTCCGAGCTCGATCCACTCGTACCCGGCTGCGGCCGCTTCGTCGAGGAAGCGCTTCCACGGCACCTGGTTGGGGTCGTCGGGGAACCAGACGCCCCACGAGTCGGGGGCGGTGCCGATCCGGATGGCGTCGGTGGCGGTGGCGGTGTCGGTCATGACGTCGTCGTCTGCTTTCTGGGTGTGGTGCGTGTGGTGGACGGGGGTGCTCAGCCGAGCAGCGGGCGCTGTGCGGCGACCTGCTGCTCGTACTCGGCGCGGGCGGTCTGCGTGCTCGACAGCGTCGAGGTCTGCGCCACCGGCACGTCCCACCAGCCGTCGCCCTCGGGGGCGTAGACCAGCGGGTCCGAGTTGATGTGCACGAGGGTGGTGTGGTCGTTCGCCTTCGCCTGGCGCACCGCGGCCTTGAGGTCCTCGATGCTGTCCGGGCCGGGCTGGACCTCGATCACGTCGACGCCGTACGACCGCGCGTTCGCCGCGAGGTCGACCGGCAGCGGGTCGCCGTTGTCGAACGACTGGGTCTCGTCCAGGTAGCGGTACTTCGTGCCGTAGCGCTCGGACCCGACGGTCTCGGACAGGTGCCCGATCGACGCGTACCCGTGGTTCTGGATGAGCACGACGATGATCTTGATGCCCTCGGCCACGGCGGTGACGAGCTCGGTGTGCAGCATGAGGTAGCTGCCGTCGCCGACCATGACGATCGCGTCGCGGTCCGGGGCGCCACGACGGACGCCGATGCCGCCGGCGATCTCGTAGCCCATGCACGAGAACGCGTACTCGACGTGGTAGCCGAGGGCGTCCTGCACGCGCCAGAGCTTGTGCAGGTCGCCGGGCAGCGAGCCGGCCGCCTGGATGACGACGTCGCGCGGGTCGGACACCGACTGCACGGCGCCGATGATCTCCGGCTGACCGGGCAGGTCTGCGCCGGACGGCGCGAACGCGCCGTCGACGGCTGCGTCCCACGCCGCCTTCAGCGACGCGATCTCCGCAGCGTAGGTGGCGTCGACGACGAACGCGGGCTCTGCGGGTGACGACCCGGACGACGCGAGCGCCGCGGTCAACGCGACCAGGGCCTCCCGGGCATCCGCGATCAGCGGCAGCTGCGAACCGTGCTTGTACGCGTCGAACGCGGCCACGTTGACGTTCACGAACGTGACGTCCGGGTTCTGGAACGCGGTCCGCGACGCGGTCGTGAAGTCGCTGTAGCGCGTGCCGATCCCGATCACGACGTCCGCCTGCGCGGCGACCGCGTTCGCGGCGGCCGTGCCGGTCGCGCCGATGCCACCGAGGTACTGCGGGTGGTCCCAGACGAGCGAGCCGCCGCCGGCCTGCGAGGTACCGACCGGGATGCCGGTCGCCTCGACGAAGGCCGCGAGCTCGTGCTCCGCGCCGGAGTACAGCACGCCACCGCCCGCGACGATCACCGGACGCTGCGCGCCCCGGATCGCGGCGACCGCACGCGCCAGCGGCCCGTGCTCGGGCAGCGGCCGACGGATGTGCCACTCGCGCGGCTGCAGGAACGCGACGGGGACGTCGAACTCCTCGGCCTGCACGTCCTCGGGCAGGGCGATCGTCACGGCGCCGGTCTCGGCCGGGTCGGTGAGCACGCGCATCGCGGCGAGCGCGATCGAGAACAGCTGCTCGGGGCGCTCGACGCGGTCGAAGTAGCGCGACAGCGGACGGAACGCGTCCGTCACCTGGATCGAGGTGTCGTGCGGCAGCTCGATCTGCTGGAGCACCGGGTCGGTGGTCCGTGTCGCGAACGTGTCCGACGGCAGCAGCAGAGCGGGCAGGCGGTTCGTCGTCGCGAGCGCAGCGGCGGTGAGCATGTTCGCGGCGCCCGGGCCGACCGACGCCGTCGCGGCGAAGGTCGCACGGCGGCGGTGCATGCGGGCGAAGCCGACGGCCTCGTGCACCATCGCCTGCTCGTTGCGCGCCTGGTGGTACGGCAGCAGGCCGGGCTGTTCGACGTGGAGCTGCTTGATGGCCTGTCCGACGCCGGCGACGTTGCCGTGCCCGAAGATGCCGAAGATCCCCGGGATGGTGCGTTCGCGGACGTCGCCGTCGACGGTCCACTGGTTGGCCAGGAACTCGACGAGTGCCTGGCCGACGGTCATCCGGCGCGTGTTGGTGGTCACGCGTGCTTCCTTTCGTAGGGCAGGCGCGGGTCGAGCTGCTCGCTCGCCCAGGCCTGGCGGACCCAGCCGTGGGCCGGGTCGTCGGTGATGTTCCAGACGCGCTCCGGGTCGGGCCCGGCCATCACGTTGAGGTAGTACATGTCGTAGCCGGGGGCGGCGACGGCGGGACCGTGCCAGCCGTGCGGCACCAGCGCGACGTCGCCGGTGCGCACTTCGCGGAACTCGTCGATCGGACGGTCGTCCGATGCGTACGTGCGGTGCAGTGCGAACGGGTCGGCGGTGGCCGGAGCGGAGAGGCCGCGTGCGACCGCGGACTCGTAGTAGTAGATCTCCTCGAGGTTCGACTCCTCGCCCGGCACGTTCGTGTCGTGCTTGTGCGGCGGGTACGACGACCAGTTGCCGGCCGGCGTGATCACCTCGCACACGATGAACTTGTCCGCGTCGAGGGCCGCCGGGGTGCCGAAGTTGTGCACCTGGCGGCTGGACTGCCCGGCACCGCGGAGCTCCACCGGCACGTCCTGCCGGGCCACGTACGTGGTCGCCTTGACGGTGTCGGTGGGCGCCTCGGCGACCGCGAACCGGCCCGCGCCGGTGATCGTCGCCGCGGTGCCGGACCCGAGGTACAGGACGTCGGTGGGGCCCTCGAAGACGTTCGCGCGCCCCTGCAGGGTCTGCTCGCCGTCCCCGGCGGCGCCCGCGTAGGTCACGTGGAACGACCCGGCGAGCGGCACGACGATGCGCTCCACGGCGTCGGCCGGGAGGCGCAACTCGCGCGTGCCGGTCGGGTCACCGTCCGTCAGGGTGCCGGTCCGGAGCCCGGTGTGCGCCCATCCTGCGATGCGGCCGTCGACGACGTCGGTCCAGCCGGCCTCCGGCCGGCTCCCCTTCGGGATGAACCACTGGTCGTGCTCGTGCTGTTCGTTCGCCATGCTGCGGCTCAGTTGTTCGACGGGAAGCCGAGGTTGATGCCGCCGTGCGACGGGTCGAGCCAGCGGCTCGTGATCGCCTTCTGGCGGGTGAAGAAGCTCACGCCGTCGGCACCGTACGCCTTGTGGTCACCGAACAGCGAGTTCTTCCAGCCGCCGAACGAGAAGTACGCGACCGGCACGGGGATCGGGACGTTGATGCCGATCATGCCGACCTGCACGTCGCGCTGGAAGCGACGGGCAGCGCCGCCGTCGTTGGTGAAGATGGCGGTCCCGTTGCCGTACGCACCCGAGTTGATGAGCTCGAGGCCCTCTTCGTACGTGGCGACCCGGACGACGCTCAGCACCGGGCCGAAGATCTCCTCGGTGTAGACGCGGCTCGTGGTGGGGACCTGGTCGATCAGCGTCGGGCCCAGCCAGAAGCCGTTCTCGTCGCCGTCGGGTCGGACGGTGCGGCCGTCCACCACAACCACCGCACCGTCCTGCTCTGCGACCTCGATGTACGAGGCGACCTTGTCACGGTGCTGCTTCGTGACGAGCGGGCCCATGTCGCATCCGCGACGACCGTCGCCGATGCGCAGGGTGGCCGCGCGGTCCTTGATCTTCTCGATGAGCTCGTCGGCCACCGGCTCGACGGCGACGACGACCGAGATCGCCATGCAGCGCTCACCGGCGGAGCCGAAGCCCGCGTTGATGGCGTTGTCCGCGACCAGGTCGAGGTCGGCGTCCGGCAGCACCAGCATGTGGTTCTTCGCGCCGCCCAGGGCCTGCACGCGCTTGCCGTGCTTCGTGCCCGTCTCGTAGACGTACTGTGCGATCGGCGTGGAACCGACGAACGAGATCGACTCGACGTCGGGGCTCGTGAGCAGACCGTCGACGCTCAGCTTGTCGCCGTTGAGGACGTTGAAGACACCGTCGGGCAGACCGGCCTCGGAGAACTTCTCGGCGAGCCAGATGGCGGCGCTCGGGTCCTTCTCGGACGGCTTCAGCACGACGGTGTTGCCCGCGGCGATCGCGATCGGCAGGAACCACAGCGGCACCATCGCCGGGAAGTTGAAGGGGCTGATGATGCCCACGACGCCGAGCGGCTGCCGGATCGAGTACACGTCGATGCCGGTCGAGACCTGGTCGGAGAACTCGCCCTTGAGCAGGCTCGGGATGTTCGTCGCGAGCTCCACGACCTCCTGCCCACGGGCGATCTCACCCAGGGCGTCGTCGATGACCTTGCCGTGCTCGCTCGTGATGATCTCGGCGAGCTCGCCCTTGTCGCGGTTCAGGATCTCGCGGAACGAGAACAGGATCTGCTGGCGCCTGGTGAGCGACAGGTTGCTCCACGCCGGGAACGCCGCCTTGGCGCTCGCGATGGCGGCCTGGATCTCGTCCTCGTTCGCCAGGGCGACCTGCTTCGTCGCGACGCCCAGGGCCGGGTCGTACACGGGGGCGCTGTTGCCCGACGCGGACTCGACGTGCTTGCCGCCGATCCAGTGGCCGACGGTGGTGGTGGCTATCTCCGTGGTGGTCATGCGTTGCTTCCTTCGAGTGTGGTGGCTTGTTCGTGCGTGGTGCCGGCGTTCGCGGTGCCGGCGCTCCCGGTGTGGACGAGGCCGGCGGCCACGTCGACCGCGGTGGCGACGTCGCCGTCCGGCGGGTAGAGCAGGGTCCGGCCGACGACCAGGCCGCGCACGCCGGGCAGGGCCAGCGCGTCAGCCCACTTGGCGTACGTCTCGAGCGGCTTGCTCGACGGGTCGCCACCGAGCAGGAGCGTCGGCAGCGTCGTCGCCGCCATCACCCGCTCCATGTCGTCGACGACCGGGATCTTCAGCCAGCTGTAGGCGCTGGACTCCCCCAGGCCCGCGGCGATCGCCATCGAGGTGATGACGGCGTCGGCGGTCAGGTCGTTCACGACCCGGCCGTCCTGCCACGCAGACATGAACGGTTCGAGCATGATCGGCAGCTGGAGTGCGGCGGCCTCGCTGACGGCGCGGGCCGTGGCCTCGAGCGTCGGGGCCGTGCCCGCGTCCTCGAGGGCGATGCGCACCAGGAGCTTGGCGAAGTCGAGTCCGGAGTCCTTGATGGCCTGCGCCGAGTACGCGGTGTAGCGGTCGTCCATCTCGAACGTCGCGCCGCGCAGCCCGCCGCGGTTCATCGACCCGACGACGACCTTGCCGTCGAGGGCGCCGAGCAGTGCCAGGTCCTCGAGGATGTCGGGCGTCCCGAGCACCCCGTCGACCCCGGGGCGCCCGAGCGCCGTGACGAGCCGCTCGAGCAGGTCGTAGCGGTCGGCCATGGCGGACTCGTCGTTCCGGACCGCGAGGGCACCGCGTGCCGGGTGGTCGGCGGCGACGATGAAGAGCTTGCCGTCGTCGGCGAGCAGGGAGCGCTTGTGCCGCGCGTCGAGCACGGACCGCACCAGTTCGGGCTGTCCGGCGCGGATGTCCCGGAGGCGCTGGAAGTCAGCGGGGCTGATCTCAGGCATGGGTCTTCTCCTCGGTGTTGGTCGCCCCCGTGTGCGTCATGCCCTCGGCGGGGTTGTCGGTCAGGAACTGCTCGATCTCGTCGCTCGTCGGCATCGCGGTCGAGCACTCGAACCGCGTCGCGACGATGGCACCGGCGGCGTTGCAGAACGCGAGGATCCGCTCGAGGCTCCAGCCCTGCAGCAGGCCGTGGGTGAGCGCGCCGCCGAAGCCGTCGCCGGAGCCGAGCCCGTTCACGACGTCGATGTGGTGCGGACGGAACTCGACGAACTCGTCGCGGGTCTTCGCCAACACGCCCTTGGGACCCTGCTTGACGATGGCGATCTCGACGCCGCGCTCGAGCAGGGCGTCGGCGGCACGGACCGGATCGGTCTCACCGACGGCGACCTCGCACTCCTCGCGGTTGCCGACGGCGACCGTGGCGTGTTCGAGGGCGACGGCGACCTCGCGCGTCGCGGCCTCGGGGCTCGACCAGAACATCGAGCGGTAGTCCAGGTCCAAGACGGTGTGGTTCTTCGTGCTGTTCTGCGCGGCTGTGCGCGCTTCGTACGCGACGTGGTGTGCCTGCCGGCTCGGCTCTTCGCTCAGGCCGGTCACCGTGGTCCAGAAGATCTTCGCCCGCTCGATCTCGTGCAGCGGCAGCGACTTCGCCGTGATCATCAGGTCCGGCGCCTTCGGGGCACGGTAGAAGTACAGCGGGAAGTCGTCCGGCGGGAAGATCTCGCAGAACGCGACGGGGGTGTTCAGCCCCTCGACCGTCTCGACGAAGGCGTTCGCGACGCCGAACTCCGGCAGGGTGCGGGCGATGTACCGGCCGAAGGGGTCGTTGCCGGTGCGGGTGATGACCGCGGCGTCGGCACCGTGGCGCGCTGCGGCGATGGCGACGTTGGTCGCGCTGCCGCCGACGGACTTCGAGAACGTCGTGACGTCTTCGAGTGGGCCGGTCTGCTGCGGGTAGATGTCGACGCTGACGCGTCCCATCGTGATCACGTCGTAGGCGTGGGGAGCGGGGTTCGTCATGCGACGTGGTGGACCTTCCGTGCGGCTTCATCGGCGGACGTTCACGACTGTACACCGTGTTTGCCCTAATGTCATGACATGGTTTTCGGGGCTGGTCCCGCCGGGCGCGTGGCCGCGTCGGTGTGCCGGGACGCCCGGCGTCGGTGTGCCGGGAGGCCCGGTGTCGGTGGGTCCTGCCAAGGTCACGACATGCAGATCCTCGCCCTGGTCATCGGTCTCGTGATCGGCATCGCCGTCGGTGCGGTCGTCGCCTGGTCGCTCGCGCGGTCGCGCGCCGGCGTCGACGCCGCCGCGTCGCGCGCGAGCGCCGAGGCGCTCCGCACGCGGCTCGACGAGGTCCGGCGTGACGCCGAGGAACGCCTCGACGCGCAGGACGCCCAGTACCGCCGACAGGTCGACTCCCTCGAGCGGCGCTCCGCCGAGCTCGAGCACCTCGTGCAGCGCATGCACGGCGCGGACTCGGCCCGGAACCAGAACGAGTCGAAGGTGCTCTCCGCCCTCAGCCCCGTTGCCCAGACCCTCGACGTCATGCGCACGAAGATCGCCGAGCTCGAGCAGTCCCGCAGCGAGCAGTACGGCGCCCTGTCCGCCCAGCTCCGGTCGGCCGCCGAGTCCGAGGAACGCCTGCGCGCCACGGCCGACACCCTGGCCAGCGCCCTGTCGTCGAACAGCACCCGCGGCGTGTGGGGCGAGACGCAGCTGCGCAACGTGGTCGAGGCGGCCGGGTTGCTCGAACGGGTCGACTTCGACGTGCAGTCCTCGGTCACCACCTCAGCCGGCACCGCCCGACCCGACATGGTCGTGCACCTGCCCGGCGGCAAGACCATCGCCGTCGACGCCAAGGTGCCGTTCAGCGCCTACCTGCAGGCCGCCGAGATCCCGGCGACCGCCACCGGAGCCGAGGGGGCTCGCCGCGACGCCCTCATCGGACAGCACGTCAAGGCGCTCCGCGCGCACGTCGACGCCCTGGCAGCGCGCGAGTACTGGACTGGGTACGACGCCTCCCCCGAGCTCACCGTCGCCTTCATCCCGTCCGAGTCGCTCATCTCGAGCGCCCTCGCCGCCGACCCCGGCCTGCTCGACCACGCCTTCCGCAAGCGCATCGCCCTCGCCTCTCCCGTGACCCTGTGGTCCGTGCTCAAGACCGTGGCGTTCTCGTGGCAGCAGGACGTCGTCTCGCAAGAGGCCCACGAGCTCTTCAAGGTGTCCCGCGAGCTCTACGGCCGGCTGTCCACGATGGCGGGGCACGTCGACAAGCTCGGCCGCTCGATCCGGGGCTCCGTCGTCGACTACAACCGGTTCGTGGGGTCGCTCGAGCGGCAGGTGCTGCCGAGTGCACGGCGGTTGTCGCTGCTCGACGAGTCGAAGGTGATCGCGGACCCGGCGTCGATCGAGGACGAGCCGCGGTTGCTCACGGCGCCGGAGCTGGTGGGGGCGGTCGACGAGGACTGACCGTCCGCTCGCGGCGTCGATCCGCGCCGGTCACCTCCGTTCGTGCAGCGATCCGGAGCCGTCGCAGCGACGTCTCAATGCCTTCCGATCATTGATTGCGTCTTCCCCGCTCCTCCTTCGCCGCTCGGTCGAGCACTTTGATCAACGGCTTCGGTGCCAGGAACGCTCGCGCCAGCCCCTGAGCGGTGAAGCCGTCTGCACCGACCAGCCGAGCTTTCGCTCCGGCGCTCAGCATGCCCTTCGCGCCAGCCACCGCGTCCTCCACCGCGAGCGGATGTGGATTCGATCGATTCGGTCGTACGGGGAGAGAACGTCGGACGAGCAGCCGGAGCGGAGTCTCTCCAGCTACCGCAGAGTTGAGCGCGCCCGGATCGGCTCGAATTGCCGATTGCATGTCGATGAGCGACCCACGCGACGCGGCCTCGAACACGACTGATGCGTCCGATTCATCGCTCTTGAGCATCCGATCCTGCTGCAGCACGATGATGAGTCCGGCGGGTGCGTCCGCGAGGATCCGAGCGTAGCTCAACGGGGTCGCGCCCAGGTCGTTGACTGAGAAGGGATCCGCTCCGGCATCGAGCAAGAGATTCACCGGATCGAGTCCGCCGCCGCCCGAGTTCGCCACTGCGAGCTGCAGCGGCGTCGTCCCCCAACGGTCCGGCGCATCCACCTTCACCCCGAGGTCCAGGAGCGCCCGTATCGCATGCACCGCGCCGTGCTGAGCGGCGAAGTGGAGGGGCGTGAGGGCGTCGGTATGAGCGCGGGAGGCTGAGGACCCTTCGAAGCCTTCCGCAGCGATCCTCGCGATCGCCTGCGAATCGTCCGCAATGATCGCATCCCAGAAAGCAGAACTGTCCGTCGCGGTGCTCATAAGATGATGCTGTTCAGCCCTTCCACGTCCTCGCCGGGTCCCGAATCGGCCAACACCACGAGTGAGCATCTCGATCGCATCGACCTCTCATCTCTCCGAGAGGTACCGCGCGGGAACGAACAATGCCAGCGTCACTCGGTCGTGGCCTTCCGAGAACTCGACGCCTTCCCGGTGCGCGCGATCCGCATCGACCCGCAGCAGGACGGGAGCGGGAGACTTGCGTCGACCCGCTTGCATCGCCAGCTCTCGATCAGTCGTCAGATGCGCGTACTGGCGCCCCATGGGCAAGAGACCATCGCGCAGGATCGACTCAGCCGCCGCGGGAGAAGTCGCGTGCCAGAGCACCGGTCGCGGCACGATCGCTGGCTTCACGATGCGCTCGTCGGTCGAGTGGCCGTACTGTGCGCGGATCCGGTCACCCTCCACCGCGAAGCGCTGCTTGTCAGACTCGGCGACGATGCGGCGCAAGTCCTCCACCGTTGCGTCCACGCCCGACCGCGCCAAGGCCCCGGCGAGATCTGCGAGCGGGACGCTCCCGTCGGCGCCGAGCTCCAGCCCGTACGAACCCGGTTCGTGCCGCAACGCATGCGACATCGCCTTGCTGATCGACGTGTCCTTTCGGGGCATGCCTCAGTCCTCTTCCTGCTCCGCGAGCCACACTGCTCGGTGCTCCTCCATTTCCTCCCACCAGACGTCGAACGACGTCCACTGACCCCGGTACTCCGTCCCGGGCGAAGCGAACGTGTGGATGATCAGGACAGGAGGGTTGCCCGAACGGTCGCCACCGTCGAAACAGAACACGTCGTCCGTGTCCTGGTGCTTCGCGAAGGGCACGAGGGAACGGGTCGGATACTGCTCCCCAACGATGTCAGCCCAGTTCTCTGTCTGGCTCTCGTACTCAGACGTCCACATGAAGGGATCGATGTCGGGAAGCGGGTCTTGTGCAAGGGCACGTTGGAAGCGCTCGGGGTACTGGAATCCCTCGGGCGCGATCAAGCGCGCCTCGACTTGCCGTTCCTCGACGGTTGTTAGTCGACGTTCCCTCACTGTGGTGCTCCGGTGAGCTTCGGGAGGTCGTGAGACCCAGCTGGATTCGCTTTCGACCAATTCGTGCCTTGCGACTTCATCCGAACCTCAGCGGCCTCGCCCCACGTTCTGGGCTCGGCGTGGCCACGCTTCGTGAAGCGTTCAACCTCTCTTGCGGTCAACGGTTCGTGGTGTTCGTGTGCGCGCGCCTGCACTGGCGTTTCGGTCTCCCGCGCGGCTCTGATCCGAGTGTTGTCCATGCTGGTGCTCACGCCGTCCGGCATCTCCACCACGTCTACCGGGTCTCCGCGCCAACCGCCGTCGCGCATGCTGTTTGTGATGTCGTCGTAGGTGTACGGCTCACCGGTGGTGCGGTCGATCTTGTTGAAGGAGACAGACTTCTGCGAGAACCGAACAGCACCAGGTTCGAACGGCCGAACGACTCGCTGCAATGGCGTGAACAGCTTTCCCAGCTTGGACGTCGCACTGAAGGCATTGACCTGCTTCGCGATCACATCACGTCCACGTGCGAATCGACTACCGACGTGCAACAGCGAGGTCGCCCGTCCACCCTTACTCGCCATCCGCATCGCCCGAGCCGTCACCCCTAGGCCACCTGCCAGTGGGACGCAGTCGACGAGGGCCCACGCGAGGTCCCACCCGTCGGCGGTGCCCTTGCTCATCTTGTACAACGTGTCCGCCAACACCACAAGCGCGATCGCCGCGATGATCAACGTCCACGGCCCCGGGATGATCATCGCGATGATCCCGCCGACCGCGACGACGACCTTCGCGATGGAGACGATGGTCTCCCATGCCTCGGACCCGAAGATCTTGTCCCACGTGGACTGCTTCCCCAGCCCCGCGTCGGCCGCTTCACCGATCTTCGTCGCGGTCCGCTGCTCCGCGTCCTGCCAGTCACCCTTCGCATCGGCGACGAGCCGCTTCGCCGCATCGATCCGCGACTGCGCCGCCGCGATGTCGCCCTGCGCGGACGACACGGACCCCTGCGCGACGGAGGCGTTGTCGGACGCGGCCCGCAGCTGCGCCGGTGACGGCACGTCCACCCCGTCGGGCACCTCGGACCCGGCCGGGTACTCGTCCGCGACCTTCGACAGGTCGGACGATGCCGACTGGTAGTGCGACAGGTTCGACTGCGCATCGGAGAGCCGGTCCTGCGCCGCGGCGAGGTCCCCGGAGGCGTCCTTCGCGTCCGCGAGCGCACCATCAGCCCGGTACTGGGTGTCATCGACCGTGTCCGCCCACCCCGACAGGGCCGTTGCGGCGAGTTCGTACGAGTCGACGAGCTTGGTCAGGTCCGACGGGGTGTCCTCGATCGCGTCGACGAACACGTCCGCGGCTTCACCCTCCCAGTCGGTCAGCCACCCGGACCCTTTGACGGACTTCAGCCGGGTCGAGGCGTCATCGGCCGCGTCGGAGATGCGCTGGTACTCCCGCGACATCATCCGCAACGTCGACGGATCCCCCTTGACCGGGTCATCACCCTGATCGACGACATCCCACCCCGACGGCCGCCCCATCATTCCTCCCCAGGTCCGATCTCCGCACACTTCTTCACAGATGTGCGGTTGTGACCATATCAGGGGTCACAGATGCCGATGATTCGAATCATCGTGTGCTCTCGTCCCGTGCACGGGAAAACCCGCCCGCGCCACGCGACGACGTGGTGCGGACGGGTCTCGACGGTTCAGCGATGACTCGCGCCGATCAGGATCTCGCAGGGATCAGAACCACTTCTCCGCACGGTGGTCCGCCTGGATGCGACGGATGGTGTTCGAGCGGGACCGCAGGACGAGCGAGTCGGTGTGGATGACGCCGCGCGAGCGACGGACACCGTCGACCAGGACACCGTCGGTGACGCCGGTGGCGACGAAGAACGTGTTGTCACCCGTGACCAGGTCGTCCTGGTCGAGGACCTTGTCCAGGTCGTGGCCGGCGGCGATGGCGCGCTCGCGCTCCTCGTCGTCCTTCGGCTGCAGCTTGCCGAGGATCACGCCGCCGAGCGCCTTGATCGCGCACGCCGTGATGATGCCCTCGGGGGTGCCGCCGACACCGACGCACATGTCGATCGTCGAGCCGGGCAGCGCGGCGGCGATGCCACCGGCGACGTCACCGTCGAGCAGCAGACGCGTCCCGGCGCCCGTCGCACGGATCGCACGGATCAACTCGTCGTGACGGGGACGGTCGAGCACGGCCACGACCATGTCCTCGAGGTCCTTGCCCTTGGCCTTCGCGAGCGCGCGGATGTTCTCGCCGATCGGCTTCTCGAGGTCCAGGACCCCGCGGCCCTCGGGCCCGGCGGCGATCTTGTCCATGTAGAACACGGCGGAGGGGTCGTACATCGAACCGCGGTCCGAGACGGCCATGACGGAGATGGCGTTCTGACGGCCGGCTGCGGTGAGCGAGGTGCCGTCGATCGGGTCGACCGCGATGTCGCAAGCCGGGCCGTGGCCGTTGCCGACGTGCTCGCCGTTGTAGAGCATCGGGGCGTTGTCCTTCTCGCCCTCACCGATGACGACGACGCCGTCGAAGTTCACGGTGCCGAGGAACTTGCGCATCGCGTCGACCGCGGCGCCGTCGGCGAGGTTCTTCTCACCACGCCCGACCCACGGCTGCGCACGGATCGCGGCGGCCTCCGTCGCACGCACGAGCTCGAGGGCCAGGTTGCGGTCGGGCTGGAGGAACAGGGAGCCGGTTTCCGTAGAGGGAGTCACGACCCGAGCCTACCGACCGGCGGCCGACCGGCGGTCCGGACACCGGGCCCGTGCACGCATGTGCACGGCGGACGCGAGCCGACCGCGTAACCCGCACCGCGCCTCCAGAGCTTCTGACTACGATCGGCGGGGACATCACCGAAGTCGAAGGAGATCCACGTGCCCATCGCAACGCCGGAACAGTACGCCGAGATGATCGAACGCGCGAAGGCGGGCAAGTTCGCGTACCCCGCGGTCAACGTGTCCTCGTCGCAGACCATCAACGCGGTCCTCCAGGGCCTGCAGGAGTCCGGCTCGGACGGCATCCTCCAGGTCACGACGGGCGGTGCCGACTACTTCGCCGGCCAGACGATCAAGAACCGTGCCGCCGGTGCCCTCGCGATGGCGAAGTTCGCCCACGAGGTCGCGAAGAACTACGACATCACGGTCGCGCTGCACACCGACCACTGCCCGAAGGACGCCCTCGACGGCTTCGTCCTGCCGCTCATCGCAGCGAGCGAGGAAGAGGTCCGCGCCGGGCGCAACCCGATCTTCCAGTCGCACATGTGGGACGGCTCGGCCGTGCCGCTCGACGAGAACATCGAGATCGCGAAGACCATGCTCGAGAAGACGCGGAACATCAACGCGATCCTCGAGGTCGAGATCGGTGTCGTCGGCGGCGAAGAGGACGGCGTCGAGCACGAGGGCACGAACGACGCCCTGTACACGACCCCGAACGACGTCGAGAAGGTCGTCGACGCGCTCGGCCTGGGCGACAAGGGTCGCTGGATCGCCGCGCTCACCTTCGGCAACGTGCACGGCGTCTACAAGCCGGGCAACGTCAAGCTCCGCCCCGAGCTCCTCGGCGAGATCCAGGCCTCGGTCGCGGCCAAGCACGGCACCGGCGAGAACCCCCTCGACCTCGTCTTCCACGGCGGCTCCGGCTCGACCGACGACGAGATCCACGAGGCCGTCCGCAACGGCGTCATCAAGATGAACATCGACACGGACACGCAGTACGCGTTCACGCGCTCGATCGCCGACTCGATGTTCCGGAACTACGAGGGTGTCCTGAAGATCGACGGCGAGGTCGGCAACAAGAAGCAGTACGACCCCCGCGCCTGGGGCAAGGTCGCCGAGTCCGCCATGGCGGCTCGCGTGGGCGAGGCCGCGAAGGTGCTCGGCTCCGCCGGTCACACCAAGGGCTGACACCGGGAGCAACTGCCAGGAGGAACGGGGCGCGTCCGACGGACGTGCCCCGTTCTGCGTCCGGTCGACTCCACCGCATGCCACGATGGGCAGGTGACCGTCGACGCCATCGCCTCCGAGTTCGCCCAGTTCGTCACCGAGTCGCCCACCGCGTTCCACGCGGCAGCGGCCGCCCGCGACCGCCTCGTCGCAGCCGGGTTCACCGAGCTGTCCGAGCTCGACGCCTGGCCGACCGAACCCGGCGCGTACGTCGTGGTCCGCGACGGTGCGGTCATCGCGTGGCGCCTGCCGGAGGGTGCACCGGCGACGACCCCGTTCCGGATCCTCGGCGCACACACCGACTCCCCCGGGTTCCGGATCAAGCCGAACCCCGGAGTCCGCACCGGCGGGTGGGAGCAGCTGAACGTCGAGGTCTACGGCGGCGCGCTCCTGTCGACGTGGTTCGACCGCGACCTGCGCATCGCCGGCCGGGTCGTCGACGCCGACGGCAGCGTGCGGCTCGTCAGCACCGACGCGGTCGCCCGCATCCCGAACCTCGCGATCCACCTCGACCGCGGGGTGAACGACGGCAAGGAGATCGACCGCCAACGCCACACGCTGCCGATCGTCGGGGTGGACGGCGACGCCGGAGGGACCTCGGTCGTGGAGTGGTTGCGCGCTCGCCTCGGAGACGATGCCGTGTCGTGGGACCTCTTCCTCGCCGACACCCAGGCCCCCGCCCGCATCGGCATCGAGCGCGAGTTCCTGGCGTCGGGCCGGATGGACAACCTGACGAGCGTGCACGCCGGACTCCGCGGCATCGTGGACGCTCCGGCCGACGGTGACCACATCCCCGTGTTCGCGGCGTTCGACCACGAGGAGATCGGCTCCTCGACCCCGTCCGGTGCCGGTGGCCCGTTCCTCGAGGACGTCCTCGGCCGCGTGCAGGAGGGTCTCGGCGCCACCCGCTCCGAGGCCGCTCGGGCGTTCCGCGCCTCGTGGCTGCTGTCGAGCGACGCCGGGCACCTGGTGCACCCGAACCAGCCGGAGAAGCACGACCCGACGAACCGTCCGCGCCCCGGCGCCGGTCCGCTGCTGAAGATCAGCGCGAACCAGCGCTACATGACCGAGGCCAAGGGCGAGGCCGTCTGGACCGCCGCGTGCGAGACCGCCGGCGTGCCGTGGCAGCCGTTCGTCAACGTCAACACGATCCCCGGCGGCTCGACCATCGGCCCGATCGCGGCGACCCGGCTCGGGATCCCGACGATCGACATCGGCGTCGGGCTGCTGTCGATGCACTCGATCCGCGAGCTCGTGCACGTCGAGGACCTGGCGTCACTCCACGGCGCCGTCGCGGCGTTCCTGGCAGGCTGAGCCCTGGCCGGCTGGACCCGGCCGGCTGAGCCCTGGCCGGCGTTCGCGGGCCGGGGTGGTCGCGACTCCCCGCGCGCGCAGGACCGAGTGGTCACGAACTGTCGGGGGCCCCGGCGCCGGACGACACTTCGTGACCGCTCGACGGCGGGCATGCGGCGTGTTGCGACCACTCGACGCGCGGATGCCAGCGCCGCGAGCGGTCAGGCGGTCTGGCGGTCTGGCGGTCCGAGGGTCAGGCGCCGGCCTGGCGCATCATGAACTCGACGAACTGCGGGTCCTGGAACACCACGACGACGAACGCGATGGTGCTCACGAACGTGGCCACGACCGCGCCGACGATCGGCACCCAGAACGTGCGCTTGCGTGCCCGGAGCCGGCGGATCGACCACCACGCCACGAGCGCGAAGACCACGACGTTCGTGATCGCCCCGATGATCGCGGCACCGCTCAGTGCACTCGGGTCGTTCAGCGCCGTGTACTGCGTCTCGAGGGTCCGACGCACCGTCGACGCGACGTTGGTCACCGCGAGGGACTGCACCACGGAGATGAGTCCGAAGGCGAGCAGCCCGACCGTCAGGACGAAGTCGGCGGGCGTGCGTCCGAACCGGCTCGTCGACGCGGACCGCTGCGGCCCGCCCGTGGTCGGGTCGCCGGCTGCGCCGGGTCGGCCTGGAGGCACGGTGCCGGTCGGCGCACCGGCACCGGACCGGTACGCGGTCGCGCCGTCCTGCCCGGCCTGGCTCGCCGCCTGCTGGCGGCGGTCGCGCTCCTGCTGCTCGCGCTCCTGACGTTCCTGTTCGACCAGGACCGGGTTGACCCATCCCTCGGGCGCGTACTCGCCGTACGCGGGGGCGGGTCGGCCGTGGACCCGGCCGCTGACGGCACCGGCGGCCGTCGTCGGGGACGTGCCCCGGGCCTCCTGGCCGGCTGCTGCCGTGTCGTCGACGTGACCCGGCTCGCGCTGCGGCACCGAGCCCCAGCCGTCCGCGCCGCTCATGCCCGACGCCCGCCGAGCGCGCGCGTCGGGTTGCCCGACGCGTCGGTGCGGAGCTCCTTGGGGAGCGAGAACATCAGGTCTTCGTGTGCGGTCACGACTTCTTCCACGGCGCCGTACCCGGCGTCGGCGAGTTGTTCGAGGACCTCGGCGACGAGCTCTTCGGGGACGGACGCGCCGCTCGTGACGCCGACGGTGGCGACGCCGTCGAGCCACTCCTGGCGGATCTCTTCCGCGTAGTCGACGCGGTGCGCGGCCTTCGCCCCGTGCTCCAGGGCGACCTCGACCAGACGGACGCTGTTCGACGAGTTCGCGGAGCCGACGACGATCACCAGGTCGGTGCCCGGGGCGACCTTCTTGATCGCGACCTGGCGGTTCTGGGTGGCGTAGCAGATGTCGTCGGACGGCGGATCCTGGATGGTCGGGTACTTCTCGCGCAGCAGGCGGACGGTCTCCATCGTCTCGTCGACGCTCAGCGTGGTCTGCGACAACCAGACGAGGTTGTCGGGATCGGGGACGTCGAGCGCGGCGACGCCGTCCGGGCCGTTGACCAGGATCGTGCGCTCGGGGGCGTGGCCCATCGTGCCCTCGACCTCTTCGTGGCCGGTGTGTCCGATCAGGATGATGGTCCGCTCGGCCTTGGCGAACCGGGTGGCCTCGCGGTGGACCTTGGTGACCAGGGGGCAGGTGGCGTCGATGGCGTGCAGGTCGCGGTCGGCGGCACCGGCCACGACGGCGGGTGAGACGCCGTGGGCGCTGAAGACGACGTGCGAACCGCGCGGGACCTCGGCGACGTCGTCGACGAACACCGCACCCCGCTGCTCGAGGGTCGACACGACGTGGACGTTGTGGACGATCTGCTTGCGGACGTAGACGGGCTCGCCGTACTGCTCGAGCGCCTTCTCGACCGCCACCACCGCTCGGTCCACCCCGGCGCAGTAGCCGCGGGGTGCCGCGAGCAGCACCTTCTTCGGACCGGCGACCGGCTCGTCACGCAGTCGCCCACGCGCCGCGTGCACACGCGGTGGGGCGAGCGGGACCGTGTGGCCGTTGGTGATCGTCACGTCCCCGATGATAGGTGAGCGGGACGCACGCGACCTGGGCGCGAGCGCCGTCGGTGGAGAACCCGCCGCTCGCCCGCTGTCACCGGTGTCGGGCACGATGGACGTCCAGCACGAGAAGGAGCGACATGGCGATCGAGCAAGGCCCGCCGACGGCCGACAACCCGTGGCCGGTCGCGCTCCTCGGCGCGAAGCTCCGCGACTGGATCGACCGGCTCGGCACCGCGTGGATCGACGGCGAGATCACGCAGTGGAACGTCGCGGGCGGCAACGTCTACGGCAAGCTCAAGGACGTCGAGGTCGATGCGACGGTGTCGTTCTCGATCTGGTCGAGCGTGCGGTCCCGGGTGCCGGCGGACATCAAGCAGGGCGACCGGGTCGTCGCAGCGGTCAAGCCGAACTACTGGGTCAAGGGCGGCTCGCTGACCATGCAGGTCGTCGAGATGAAGCACGTCGGCCTCGGTGACCTGCTCGAACGGCTCGAACGACTGCGCCGGACCCTGGGCGAAGAGGGGCTGTTCGACCCCGCACGCAAGAAGCGTCTGCCGTTCCTGCCGCACCGCATCGGCCTGATCACCGGCAAGGACTCCGACGCCGAGAAGGACGTCAAGCGCAACGCGCAGCTCCGGTGGCCGCAGGTCGAGTTCCGCACGGTCCACACCGCCGTGCAGGGCGAGCGGACCGTGGGCGAGGTCACGGCGGCGATCCTCGAGCTCGATGCCGACCCGACGGTGGACGTCATCATCATCGCCCGTGGTGGCGGCGACTTCCAGAACCTGCTCGGCTTCAGCGACGAAGGACTCGTCCGCGCAGCAGCAGCGGCGAGCACACCGATCGTGTCGGCCATCGGGCACGAGGCCGACCGTCCCATCCTCGACGAGGTCGCGGACCTCCGTGCCTCCACCCCCACCGACGCCGCCAAGCGCGTCGTGCCCGACGTCGCGGAGGAGCTCGCGAACGTCCGGCAGGCCCGCGCCCGCATCGGCCTGCGGTTGTCGCAGACGCTCGCGGTCGAGGCCGACCGGATCGCAGCACTCCGGTCACGCCCGGCGCTCGCGTCGACGGCGTGGCTCGTCGACACCCGCGCGGAGGAAGTGGCCCGCGACCTGTCCCGGTCGCGGGAGCTGCTCGATCGTCGGCTCGAGCGGGGCCACTCCGAGGTCGGGCACCTGACCGCCAGGCTCCGTGCACTGTCGCCGCGCGACACCCTGCGCCGCGGCTACGCGATCGTGCAGCGGGCCGACGGCGGCGTGGTGCGGTCGTCCGACGACCTCACCGGGCAGACGCCGGTGCACGTCACGCTCGGCGCGGGGACGGCGACCGGAACGCTCGAGCCGGACGGGCCGGGTCCGGACGGGTCTGGCTCGGCCGGGTCGGGTTCGGCCGGGCCGGGTCCGGACGGGTCGGGTCCGGCCGCCTGACGCGTCGGGGTCGCCGACGGCCTGGTCACCAGCCGCGGTCGCGCAGCCAGGTCGTCGCCAGCGTGCTCCACGCCTCGGCCGGCCCGAGGCCCTCGGCGAGCCCGATGCCGTGCACCCCGCGCTCGAACACGTGCAGGTCGAACGGCACCCCGTGCCGCGCCAGCGCGTGTGCGTAGGACAGCGAGTGCGTCACCGGCACGTGCTCGTCCTCGGCCGTGTGCCACAGGAAGGTCGGCGGGGTCCGGTCGTCGACGAGCAGGTCCGCGTCCACCGCGGACCGCTCGCGGACGCTCGCGCCCGGTCCGAGCAGGTTGTCGGAGCTGCCGACGTGCGGGTGGTCCGTCATCGACGTCACCGGGTAGCAGAGCACCGTCAGGTCGGGCCGGTCGTCGACGTCCGACACGGCGCGCTCGGCCGGCGTTGGTGCGTTCGACACGAGGGCCGCCAGGTGCCCGCCTGCCGACGAACCGATCACGACGATCCGCGGATCGGACGGGAGGCCCGCCCAGCGTCCGGCACGCAGGTCACGGACGAGCGCTCGGGTCGCCACCACGGCGTCCGGGTGGCGGTTCGGGGCGAGCGGGTACGCGAACACGACCGCGTCGATGCCGATCCCGTTCAGCCAGCGGGCGTACCCCTCCCCCTCGTGCGGGGCGTGCATGCCGTACCCACCCCCGGGCAGGACGACCGCGAGCGAGGGGCGGCCCGGCAGCCCGTCGCGCTCCGCGCTCGGTCCGTCCGGTGCCGGGTACCAGTCCACGCCCTCGGGGAGATCTGTCATGGCGCGACCCTACCGGCCGGTGTTCTCCCCAGGCGCAGCGGGCACGTCGGTCAGTCGGTGGACCCTCGGTAGGATCGAGTCGTGCCATCCCAGCAGGAACCCGAGCAGACCGACGTCCAGTCGCTGAGCTACGAAGCAGCCCGCGACGAACTCGTGCGTGTCGTGAGCGAGCTCGAACAGGGCTCCGCGACCCTCGAGCGCTCGCTGTCGCTCTGGGAGCGCGGCGAGGCCCTGGCCGCCCGGTGCGAAGAGTGGCTCGTCGGTGCCCGGGCCCGGCTCGACGCGGCCCGCGCGGCCAGCAGCGCCGAGGACGGCTCCGCCCGATGACCGACGCGAACGGTCGCCCGATCGTCGCCGAGCTCGGCCGACCCGAGACGGCAGAGGAGACCTGGGCACGCAAGGACGCTGCACGGACCGCTCGCCGCCAGCACCAGACGGCCTTCAACCTCGTGATCGCGCTCATCGCGTCGCTCGGCATCGTGCTGTTCCTCGTCGCCGTGGTCGTGCGGCCGAACACCACGGTCGACCGCACCGTCGACTACCAGCAGATCGCGGCCGATGCCCACGTCGGCGACATCATCCTCGCCGCCCCCGACCTGCCGAGCGGCTTCACGTCGAACCGGGCCGACTTCTCCGACAAGACCTCGGACGACGTCGACGTCTGGACCGTCGGGTTCGTGACGCCGGACAAGCAGTACCTCAGCCTGCAGCAGGGCGTGGACGCGAACGGCTCGTGGGTCTCGAACCAACTCGACCAGCGACCGTCGACCGGTACTCGCGTCATCGACGGCACGAAGTGGACCGTGTACGACCGACGGGCCGAGGGCTCGGATGCCGGCAACCACGCGTACTCGCTCGTGTCCACGTTCGGCACCAACACGATCGTGCTCTCCGGCACCGCCGACGACTCGTCGTACCGCACCGTGGCCACGGCCGTGACGAAGCAGTTCTCCCAGTAGCGACCGCCGGACGAATCCTGCCGGACACCCCGGCGCCCGACCACTCGACCTGATCCGACCCGATCCGAGGAGCCCCATGCCCGACCGCGCCGCCTCCACCCCGTCCGACGCCCTGCGCCTGCTCGTCGACGGCAACGCCCGCTTCGCCGCCGACAAGCGCCGCATGGGCCGCACGGACCCCGACCGCCGCACCGAGCTCCAGGGGTCGCAGGCGCCGTTCGCGACCGTCCTCGGCTGCTCCGACTCGCGCGTGCCGTTCGAGCACGTGTTCGACGCGGGCATCGGTGACCTCTTCGCCATCCGCAACGCCGGGCAGATCGTCGACGACGTCGTGCTCGGGTCGATCGAGTTCGCGGTCGTCGCGCTCGGCACCCCGCTCGTCGTCGTCCTGCGCCACACCCGGTGCGGTGCCGTCGCCGCGGCCCGCTCGGGTGAGCCGGTCCCCGCGCCGCACCTGCAGGCCCTGGTCGACGCCATCGCCCCGAGCGTCGAGAAGGTCCGTGCCACCGACGCCGAGCTCCCACAAGAAGCGATCGGCGCCGCCCACCTCGAGGCCACGCTCCGCCAGGTGCTCGAGCGCTCCGGTGCCGTCTCCGACGCGATCGCCGAGGGCCGGCTGGCCGTCGTCGGCGCGACCTACGACCTCGGCACGGGCGAGGTCACGATCGACACGGTGGTCGGCAACGCCTGACGGCCCCTCGGCGCCGCACCCGCACGTCCCACATCCGTCGCACCGGTACAGTCGAACGAGACGCCCGGCGCCGGTTCCGTGACCCACGGAGACCTCGTGCGCCGGCGCAGTCCCCCGACGCGACCGCGTCCGGCGAGCACCCCAGGAAGGACCACGACGACGTGACCGACACCACCGAGACCGAGTTCCGCATCGAGCACGACACCATGGGCGAGGTGCGGGTGCCGAAGTCGGCGTTGTACCGCGCCCAGACCCAGCGCGCTGTCGAGAACTTCCCCATCTCGGGCACCGGGCTCGAGTCGGCCCAGATCGTGGCGCTCGCCCGCATCAAGCGCGCTGCGGCCATCGTGAACGGCGAGCTCGGCATCGTCGAGCCCGCCGTCGCCGACGCCATCGCGGGCGCGGCGGACCTGATCATCGGTGGGCAGCACCACGACCAGTTCCCCGTCGACGTGTACCAGACCGGCAGCGGCACCTCGTCGAACATGAACATGAACGAGGTCCTGGCCACGCTGGCGTCGGACATCGGCGGCACCGCGGTGCACCCGAACGACCACGTCAACGCCTCGCAGTCCTCGAACGACGTGTTCCCGACCTCGGTGCACGTCGCCGTGACCGAAGCCCTGCTGCGCTCGCTCGTCCCGGCGCTCGAGCACCTCGCCGAGTCCCTCGAGGCCAAGGCGACGCTGTGGGCCGACGCCGTGAAGTCCGGCCGCACGCACCTGATGGACGCCACCCCGGTCACCCTCGGCCAGGAGTTCGGTGGCTACGCACGCCAGATCCGCCTGGGCATCGAGCGGGTCACCGCGACGCTCCCCCGCGTCGCCGAGGTCCCGCTCGGCGGCACCGCCGTCGGCACCGGCATCAACACCCCGAAGGGCTTCCCGCAGCGGGTGATCGCCCAGCTCGCGAGCGACACCGACCTGCCCATCACCGAGGCCGTCGACCACTTCGAGGCCCAGGGCGCGCGCGACGCCCTGGTCGAGGCCTCAGGGGCGCTCAAGGTGCTCGCGGTCAGCCTGACGAAGATCAACAACGACCTGCGCTGGATGGGGTCCGGCCCGAACACCGGGCTCGGCGAACTGCACATCCCCGACCTGCAGCCGGGCTCGTCGATCATGCCCGGCAAGGTCAACCCGGTCATCCCCGAGGCCACCCTGATGGTGGGCGCGCGGGTCATCGGCAACGACGCCACCATCGCCTGGGCGGGTGCGTCCGGTGCGTTCGAGCTCAACGTCGCGATCCCCGTGATGGGGACGGCGCTGCTCGAGTCGATCCGCCTGCTGGCGAACAGCTCGCGGGTGCTGGCCGACAAGACCATCGACGGGCTGCAGGCGAACCTCGAGCGCGCCCGGGCGTTCGCCGAGTCGTCGCCGTCGATCGTCACCCCGCTCAACCGGGTCATCGGCTACGAGGCCGCGGCGAAGGTCGCGAAGTACGCCGTCGCCGAGGGCATCACCGTCCGCCAGGCCGTCGTGGCGCTCGGCCACGTCGAGCGTGGCGAGGTCACCGAGGAGCAGCTCGACGCGGCACTGGACGTCCTGTCCATGACCCACCCGAACTGAGCTCTTGCCGCGGGCAAGTCTCGCGGTGAGCGACAGTTCTCGCGCCGGTGCGCGCGAGAACTGTCGCTCAGGCCGAGTCTCGGCCGACGGACCTAGACCAGGTCGGGCGAGTCCAGCAGGTCCGTCACGAGGGCAGCGATCGCGGAGCGCTCCGACCGGGTCAGCGTGACGTGGGCGAACAGCGGGTGGCCCTTCAGCCGCTCGATGACGCTCGCGATGCCGTCGTGCCGTCCGACCCGCAGGTTGTCGCGCTGCGCGACGTCGTGGGTGAGCACCACGCGTGAGTTCTGCCCGATGCGGGAGAGCATCGTGAGCAGCACGTTCCGTTCGAGTGACTGTGCCTCGTCGACGATCACGAACGCGTCGTGCAGGGACCGACCGCGGATGTGCGTGAGCGGCAGGACCTCGATCAGGCCGCGCTCGATCACCTCGTCGAGGACGTTGTCGGACACCACCGACCCGAGGGTGTCGTAGACCGCCTGCGCCCACGGGTTCATCTTCTCGCCGGCGTCACCGGGCAGGAACCCGAGGTCCTGGCCACCCACGGCGTACAGCGGCCGGAACACCATGATCTTCTTGTGCTGCTGCCGCTCGAGCACTGCTTCGAGCCCGGCGCACAGGGCCAACGCTGACTTGCCCGTGCCGGCGCTGCCGCCCAGGGACACGATGCCGATCTCGGAGTCGAGCAGGGCGTCGATCGCGAGCCGCTGCTCGGCGGACCGGCCGCGCAGCCCGAAGACCTCGCGGTCGCCACGGACCAGGGCGACGGAACCGGCGGTGTGCACGCGACCGAGGGCCGAACCGCGCTCGGAGTGGATGACGACACCGGTGTTGACCGGCACGCCGTCGAGCTGGACGGAGCGGATCTCCTCCTTCTCGTACAGGTCGGCCATCTGCTCGCCGGACACCTGCAGGTCGGCGATGCCGGTGTAGCCGGAGTCGACCGCGAGCTCGGCGCGGTACTCCTCGGCCGCCATGCCGATCGACGACGCCTTGACGCGCAGGGGCAGGTCCTTCGACACGACGACCACGTCGAGCCCGTCGTTCTGCAGGTTCGAGGCGACGGCGAGGATGCGGGAGTCGTTGTCGCCGAGCTGCAGCCCGGACGGCAGGACGGACTGGTTGGAGTGGTTCAGCTCGACGCGGAAGGAACCGCCGTCACCGAGCGCGATCGGGAAGTCGAGCCGTTCGTGTTCGATGCGCATCTCGTCCAGCAGCCGCAGGGCCTGCCGCGCGAAGTACCCGATCTCCGGGTCGTTGCGCTTCGACTCGAGTTCGCTGACGACCACCACGGGCAGGACCACCGCGTGCTCGGCGAAGCGGAACAACGCCCGCGGATCGCTGAGGAGCACCGATGTGTCGAGCACGTACGTGCGCTGGGCGACCGACGTGGACGAGTCCGCGGTGGGCTGGTGCTGGGTTCCGCGAGAGACGTTCTGAGAGGTCACGACCACTCCATCCCCGGGCCGCGAGCAGCCCGGTCCATGTCCTCGAACGCGGCCGTGGAGCGGGTCCCGAAGCACCGACTGTGGCCGCTTCGATCGGGCGCGGTGCCCGATGGGGACAACGTACGTCCGCCCTCCGACACCCCGCCAGCGACACGCGGTTTCCGGCGTTACGGTCACGTGAACAACGTGACACCGGCAGTTGACCGGTCACGAGCTGTGGGCTGCGGCTGTGCCGCCCGACAGACGGTGACCAGTCGACGGACGTGCGCGGTGCGTCGTGACCCTCGCGGGTGGCCGACAGGAGGCCCGTGGCGGCCGGGCACCGCGCCTCCAGGCCGCCCGTTGGTCGCGACTCGTCGCGCGGACGGCGTCGAGTGGTCACCAACTGTCGGCTGCGACCGCGCGAGCCGACAGTTCGCGACCACTCGACAGAGGGGAGGCCCGTGGGGGCACCGCCCCGCGCCTCCCGTCCGCCTGTTGGGCGCGCGCTACTGCAGCGTGGCGTACGAGACGCAGGCGTCCCGGAACATGTCGAGCGTCTCGTCGGTGGTCGAGGCGAAGACCGACACCCGCGCGACGCCGAGCCGCGTCGTCGCGGTCACGCCGTGGTTGTGCAGCGCCGCGGACAGCGCGGTCAGGCGCCCCTCGGCCGGCCGCAGCACGACGATGCCGGCGCGCTCGCGCGGGTCGCGGCTGGACTCGACCTCGAGCCCGAACTCGTCCGCGATCGCGAACACGCGCTCGACGCGCTCGGTGACGCGCTCCTGCACGGCGGCGACACCGACGGCGGTCAGCCGGTCCAGCGACACCGCGAGGCGGGCCTGCGCGATGGGGTCGATGCGGGTCATCTGGTACCCGGCGGCACCCGGGCGCACGGCGGGGACGTCCACGGGCCAGCCGGTGGTGCCGTGCGGGCCGGACAGCGCCGGACGCAAGCGGTTCAGGGCGCGGTCGCTGAAGGCGGTGAAGCCCGTGCCCCAGCCGGCGTGCAGCCACTTCTGGCCGCCGGTCGCGACGACGTCCGCGATCTCGTAGGGGGCGTCGACGACTCCGAAGCCCTGGATCGCGTCGAGGATCAGCAGGCGGTCGCCGATGACCTCGCGGATGCCGGCGAGGTCGGCCAGGTAGCCGGTGCGCCAGTCGACCAGCGACACCGCCACGGCCGTCACGTCGTCGGTCAGGCGCTCCTGGATGAGCGAGGGGGTCATCCACCCGGCACCGGACTCGATGACGACCGGCTGGACCCGGCCGCCGGTCGCCGAGGCGGCGCTCGCCAGCGCGAGCGGCAGCGAGGGGTACTCGTCGGCCGACACCAGCACGCCGCCGGTCAGGCCGAAGGCCGTGTGCAGCAGGCCGGGCGTCGTCGCGGTCTGCGAGACGACCTGGTCCTCGCGGCGACCGACCAAGCGGGCGGCGACCGTGCGGACTCGGGCGTCCTGCTCGTCGAGGGTCTCCATGGCGCCGAAGCGCATGTGCTCCTGGATCGTGCCGAGCACGCGCTGCTCCTCGAGCACGGCGGTCTGCACGGGGCCGAACGCAGCGTGGTCGAGGTAGCCGGGGTCCTCGGAGAAGCCCGCGGCGTACTCGTCGATGTTCACAGGTGCAACCTTCCGTGGGACGAAAACCCTGTGAGTCTACTGGGATCACTGAACGTCAGCGAACCCAGGCCGATCCGCGCAGTAGCGAGGAAGCGTCAGCCGCCGAAGCGTCGCGACCGGAGCCCGAAGTCGCGGACAGCGCGCAGGAAGTCGACCTCGCGCAGGTCGGGGTAGAGCGCCTCGACGAAGTAGAACTCGCTGTGCGCGCTCTGCCACAGCATGAAGTCGGACAGCCGCTGCTCACCCGAGGTCCGGATCACCAGGTCGGGGTCAGGCTGTCCCTGCGTGTACAGGTGGTCGCCGATGAGCTCGGGGGTCAGGACCTCGGCCAGGGTGTCGATCGTGCCGCCACCTGCGCCGTGCGACTCCACGATGCTGCGCATGGCGTCGGCGATCTCGCGGCGCCCGCCGTACCCGACGGCCAGGTTGATGTGGAGTCCGGTCCGGCCGGCGGTGCGCTCCTCGGCCTGCGCGAGCGCGGACACGAGCGAGTCGGGCAGGCCCTCGTTCGACCCGACGTGCTGCACCCGCCAGTCCGTGGTGTCGGCGAGCACCCCGGCCAGGTCGCCGATGATGCCGACGAGCTCGCTGAGTTCCGCTCCGGCACGTCCGGTCAGGTTGTCGGCGGAGAGCAGGTAGAGCGTCACGACCTCGATGCCGAGCTCGTCGCACCAGGTCAGGAACTCCGGGATCTTCGCGGCGCCGGCGCGGTGGCCGTGCGCAGCGGACTCGAGCCCGAGCTGCTTCGCCCACCGACGGTTGCCGTCGACGATCATGGCGACGTGCTTCGGCTTCGCGCTGCCCTCGATCTGGCGGCGGATGCGGCTCTGGTAGGCGCGGTAGAGGATCCCTCGTCCTGCCCATCCCACCCTGCCGGTCACGCACCGAGCGTAGTGCACCGTCGGTCGGAGCGTCCCGAGTGCGGCTCCCCCAGAACTCGTGGCATCCGTTCGGGCACGGGGCTTACAGTCGGCACATGCAGGACGAGCACGAGACCGCCACCCTCCCCCACGTCCCGTTCACCGAAGAGGCCGCGACGACCACGGAGGACACCCGCCCCGCCTGGCGCGGGTGGATCCACCTCGGCGCGTTCCCGTTCGCCATCGCGATGGGCATCGTCCTCATCGCCCTGGCCGACAGCACCGCGGCGAAGGTCGGCAGCGCGGTGTTCATGGCCACGTCGCTGGCCATGTTCGGGGTCTCCGCGACGTACCACCGGTTCCCGTGGGGGCCGACCGTCAAGGCGGTGCTCAAGCGCATCGACCACACGAACATCCTGCTGCTCATCGCCGGCACCTACACGCCGATCGCGATCTGCGCCCTGCCGCACACCCTGATGGTGGTCGTGCTCTGGGTGATGTGGTCCGGCGCCGCCCTCGGCATCGCCTTCCGGGTGCTGTGGATCAACGCGCCCCGGTGGCTGTACGTGCCGATCTACCTGGTGCTCGGCTGCGCGGCGCTCGGGCTGCTGCCGCAGTTCTTCGCGGCGAGCGTCCCGATGACCGTGCTCATCCTGTCCGGCGGTGTCGCCTACATCATCGGCGCGCTGGTCTACGGCTTCAAGCGGCCGAACCCGGTGCCCACCCAGTTCGGCTTCCACGAGGTGTTCCACGCCCTGACGGTCGTGGCCTTCGGCGCGCAGTGGGTCGGTGTGCTCATCGTCGCCCTGGACCCGGTGCGCTGACGGTCGCACGTTCCTTCCCGGAACGCGCGCGATGCCTGGTTGTTCCGGGCGTACTCACCCGGAACTTTCGACCAGGTACGCCCGATCCGCCCAGGCACGCCCGGTTCCGTCAGGCGCTAGCGCGTCAACCGCGCTCGGTGTCGTCCCCGACGTCGGCTCGGCCGTCCTCGGCCGCACGCCGCTCCGACTCGTCCGTCGCCGGACCGTCGACCGCGGTGCCGTTCGCTTCCGCCTCGAGACGCTCGCGGATCTCCGACCGGTAGCGCGTCCGGCGGATGCGCCGGGTCATGTCCACGACCAGGACGATCGTCGCGATCGCCACGAGCGCGATGGCGATGAACCCGACGACACCGGGGGTGACGTTCACGTCCGGCACGACGCTGGGGCTGGGACTGGGGGTGGCGGCGAGTGCCGCCGCGATGGAGCTCACGGGGTCGGTTCCTTGTCGGCAGGGATCCCGGCGAACAGATCGGTCTCCGGGAGCTCGGTCGGCACGCGGGCCTCCACGAGCTGGTAGTCCTCGGTCGGCCACACCGTGGCCAGGAGGTCGTTCGGCCAGTAGAAGAACGCACTGTCCGGTGCCACCTGGCTGGC
The DNA here is from genome assembly GCF_044748425.1 of Curtobacterium sp. NPDC089991. NCBI lineage: Bacteria > Bacillati > Actinomycetota > Actinomycetes > Micrococcales > Microbacteriaceae > Curtobacterium > Curtobacterium sp. NPDC089991. Next base: position 153,767 of record NZ_JBIVGB010000003.1, on the reverse strand, counting down.
GTGGGCACGGAGCGCGGCGTCGCGCTGGTCGAAGTACTCGTGCACGTCGACGTGCGTGGTCGCGAGGTCGGGCCGGTCGGCGAACCGCTCGACCCACTCGCGCAGCTGCTCGATCGCGGGGCTGTCCGGGTCGCGGTCCTGCAGCGCCTCGAAGATCGTCCGGAAGCGGCGCGGGTTCATCGTGCGCTCGTAGTAGAGCTTCGCGATCGACCACGGTTCGCCGGCCGCGGGGTACGCAGCGGGATCGGCCGCGGCTGCCCAGGCGGCGACGGACACCTCGTGCGTGCGGATGTGGTCGGGGTGCGGGTAGCCGCCGTTCTCGTCGTAGGTGACGAGCACGTGCGGACGGAACCGGCGGATCACCCGGACGAGCGCCTCGGTGCTGTACTCGAGCGGCACGGTCGAGAACGTGCCGGGTCGGACGGTCTCGCCCTTCTCGGCGTCGGGCAGTCCGGAGTCGTGGTAGCCGAGCCACAGGTGGTCGATGCCGAGGGCTGCCTGCGCGGCGGCCATCTCACCACGGCGGTACCCGGCCATGTCGCGGTGCGCACGGCTCGTCGCGGGCTCGCCGAGCTGGTCGTTGAGGATGTCGCCGGCCTCGCCCCCGGTGCAGGAGACGACCAGCACCTCGTGCCCCTCGGCCACGTACTTCGCCGCGGTCGCCGCCCCCTTGCTCGACTCGTCGTCGGGGTGGGCGTGGACGGCCAGCAAGCGGTACGGCACGGGACTTCCTCACGTGGGTGAGCGTGGGCGAGCGGAGGACGAGCGAGGACGGGAAGTGCACAGCGACGCGTGAACTACCCTGGGATCAGGATAATCACCCCGGGAGCCCCGAACTGTCCGAACAGCACCACACCGCCACCCTCGACGACCGCTACGGCCGCACCCCGGCCCGAGCGCGCCGTAGCAAGGCCGTCGCGATCACCGCCGCCATCGCCGTGGTCGTGGTCTTCGCCGCCTGGGTGATCTGGGCGGGTCTCGACCAGTCCGACCGCGGCCTGACCGACGACGTCGTGGGGTACGAGGTCCTCTCCCAGCACAGCACGGTCGTGCACTCGCAGGTCTCCGTCGACCCGGGCGTCCGGGCGAAGTGCGCCGTCCAGGTCCTCGACAAGAGCTACTCGATCGTGGGCTGGAAGGAGATCACCCTCGCCCCGTCCGAGCAGCGCACCCGCAGTGTCAGCACCGAGGTGACGACCACGACCCGTGGCGTCACCGGCTTGATCCACGACTGCTGGATTCCCTAGACTGTCCTGATTCGCCTCTCGAGACCGACCACTCGGCCGGTCTCGTTTTTCATGGTCGAAGGGACAGAAGATGAGCAACGACACGCAGGTCACCTGGCTGACCCAGGAGGCGCACGACCGTCTCCAGGCGGAGCTCGACGAGCTGAGCGGCGAGGGCCGTGCCGAGATCGCGCGCCGCATCGAGGCCGCTCGCGAAGAGGGCGACCTCAAGGAGAACGGCGGCTACCACGCCGCCAAGGACGAGCAGGGCAAGATCGAGGCGCGCATCCGCGTCCTCACGAACCTCCTCAAGCACGCGACCGTCAGCGAAGCCGTCTTCGACGGCACGGTCGAGCCCGGCACCGTCGTCACCGCGGTCATCGCAGGCGACGAGTCGACGTTCCTGGTCGGCAGCCGCGAGATCGTCGCCGAGGGCTCCGACCTGACGGTCTACAGCCCGGTCAGCCCCGTCGGCGCGGCGATCGTCGGCCTCAAGGCCGGTGACAAGGCCACCTACACGGCGCCGAACGGCAAGGAGATCGCGGTCGAGGTCGTCAAGATCGAGCGCTACGAGCCGTAGGCAGCACCACAGACGGACAGGAGGCCCGGGGCGACACCGCCACGGGCCTCCCGTCTGTCCGCTGGTCGCGTCCACGGCCCCGCCCGCCGGGGCGCACCACGGATCCGACAGGACACGCGTCGAACGACTCGTGGATCGTCGCAGGACACGTGCGCAGGGCTAGTGCTCGAGGAGCTCCGGGCGGAAGCCGACCTCGTGCAGGCGCTGGATGACCTCCTGCGCGTGCTCGGGGCCGCGCGCCTCGATCGACAGGTCGAGGGCCACCTCGTTGATGACCAGGCCCTGTCCGTGGCGGGTGTGCAGGACCTCGACCACGTTCGCGCCGGCGTCCGAGATCACCTGGGCGACCCGGGCGAGCTGGCCGGGACGGTCCGGCAGCATGATGCGGATGCCGATGTAGCGCGACGCGGCGACGAGACCCCGGGTGATCACGCGCTCCATCATGAGCGGGTCGATGTTGCCGCCGCTCAGCAGCACGACGGTGCGCCCGGTGTCGCGGACCGCGCCGGACATGATCGCGGCGACACCGACTGCGCCGGCGGCCTCGACCACGAGCTTCGCACGTTCGAGCAGCACGAGCAGGGCGCGGGCGGTGTCGTCGTCGGAGACCGTGACGATGTCGTCGACCAGGTCGCGGATGATCGGGAAGTTCAGGTCGCCGGGGCGGGCGACCGCGATGCCGTCGGCGATCGTCGGTGTCGTCGTGATGGTGACGGGCTCGCCGGCGCGGATCGACGACGGGTAGGCAGCGGCGTTCTCGGCCTGCACCCCGATGACCTTGATCGGTCGTCCGAGCCGCTCGGCCATGCCCTTGACGGCGAGGGCGATGCCGGAGATGACCCCGCCGCCGCCGATCGGCACGACGACGGTGTCCACGTCGGGCACCTGGTCGATGATCTCGAGGCCGAGCGTTCCCTGGCCGGCGATGACGGCGGGGTGGTCGAACGGCGGGATGAAGACCGCGCCGGTGTGCGCGGCGAAGTCCTTGGCGGCGCTCAGGGCTTCCTCCACCGAATGGCCACGCAGGACGACCTCGGCGCCGTAGTGGCGGGTGGCCTGCAGCTTCGGCAGCGCGACACCGACCGGGGTGAAGATCGTCGCCGGGATGCCGAGCTCGCGGGCGGCGAGGGCGACGCCCTGGGCGTGGTTGCCGGCGCTGGCCGCGACGACGCCCTTGGCGCGCTGTTCCTCGGACAGGGTCGACAGGCGGTTGTACGCGCCGCGGACCTTGTACGCACCGGTGCGCTGCAGGTTCTCGCACTTCAGGTGCACCGGTGAACCGAGCACCTCGGCCAGGAACTGCGAGGTCTCCATCGGGGTGACGCGCGCGACGCCCGAGATGGTCTCCCGCGCCGTCTCGATGTCCGCGAGGGTGGGGATCGCGGCGAGCGTGTGCTGGGAGGCGCTGGTGTCGGTCACTCCCCCATCATCGTCGTTCCGGGCGTCCGCGGCGAACCCGTGACACGAGGGATCGTTCAGCGTCAGCCTGCCGTCCCCTTGACCGCGGTCGGCTGCTCGTCGGTGCCCGGCTTCGGGACGTCGCCACGGCGCTTGCGCAACTTGAGGACCTTGCGCCGGCGCTTGGTCCGGACGTTCTCGTCGTGCGCGTCCTGCTTGGCCTCGAGCACGTGGTCGGAGTCCATCGTCTTCCACCGACCGCTCGAGATGGTCGTGACCATGGAGTTGACGGTGGCGATGAGCGGGACGGCGAAGAACGCGCCCGCGATGCCCGCGAGACCCGACGCCGCGGTGACCCCGAGGACGACGGCGAGCGGGTGCACCTTGACAGCGCTGCCCATGACGAGCGGCTGCAGGATGTGTCCCTCGACCTGCTGCACGACCAGGATCACGCCGAGCATGATGACCGCCGCCACCGGGCCGTTGAAGACCAGGGCGACGAACACCGCCAGGAACCCGGTGACGATCGCGCCGACGACCGGGATGAACGACCCGAGGAACACGAAGACCGCGATCGGCACGACGAGCGGCAGCTGCAGGAAGAACGCACCGAGGCCGATGCCGACGGCGTCGACGAACGCGACGAAGATCTGCACCCGGATGAAGCTCGTCAACGTCGTCCAGCCGGCGACCCCGGCGCCGTCGATCGCGCTGCGGGCGTTCTTCGGGAAGAGCCGGACCGTCCAGCGCCAGACGTTCTTGCCGTCGATGAGCAGGAAGATCACCGTGAAGATGACGATGAACAGGCCGGTGAGGATGTGCGTCAGCGACGACCCCGCGCTGGCCACTCCGGACAGGATCGAGCCGGAGTTGCTCTGCAGCCAGTCGGTCGCCTGGTTGAGGTAGGAGTTCAGGTCCTTCTGGCTGATCCCGAGCCCGGAGCTGAGCACGAAGTCGCGGATGTTGTCGTACTGCGACAGGGTGCGGTCGCGGAGCGACGGGTAGGCGGCGGCGATCTGGTCGACGACGAGCCAGATGAGCGCCCCGACGGCGGCGAGCCCACCGACCAGGCTGACGATGACCGCGAGCCACTTCGGCACGTGGTGGCGCTGCATCCAGTTCGACAGCGGGACCAGGAGCGCGGCGACGACGATGCCGATGAGGAACGGGATGAGGATCTCGCTGAACAGCGTGACCAGGTAGATGACCACCGCGACGACGCCGACCACGACGAGGATCCGCCACGACCACGCACCGGCGATCCGCATGCCGGGCGGCACCGCGTCATCGACGACGACGGGATCCGTGTGCGGTGTCTTCTTTCCCCAGGCCATGGGCCGATCCTAGCGATCCGAACGTCCTCGCGTTCCAGATACGGCATACGTTCGGACGCCGCGCTGTCGGCGGGGTTCGGTAGCGTCGCCGCATGGTCAGGTCCTCGCTCTCCGCCGCCGAAGCCCGCCGCGTCACCCTCGCCGCGCAGGGGTTCGGTCGGCCACCGGCGACGGACGTCTCGACGCGTGCGGTGAACGCAGCGTTCGCCCGGCTCGGGCTGCTGCAGATCGACTCGGTGAACGTGTTCGAGCGCAGCCACTACCTGCCGCTCTTCGCACGACTGGGGGCGTACGACCGGTCCACGCTCGACCGACTGACCCTCGGCCGGTCCGGGCCCTACACCGAGTACTGGGCGCACGAGGCAGCCCTCATCCCGCGCGACGACCTGCGGCTGTTCCGCTGGCGGATGGACGCCCTGCGGGACCGCGACGCCGGTCCGACCCGGATCGACGGCGTCACCCGCACCGCCGGGGTCCGACGCGAGCTGCACGCGCTCCTGCGTGCCGAGGGGCCGATGCGGGCCAGTGCGGTCGAGCACGAGTCGAACGTCCGCCGTGGTCCGTGGTGGGGCTGGAGCGACGTGAAACTCGGGCTCGAGCAGATGTTCCGCTGGGGCGAGGCCGTGAGCGCCGGACGGTCGGGCTTCGAGCGCGTGTACGCCCTGCCCGAGCAGGTCCTGCCGGCCGGGTTCCTCGAGACGGCACCGCCGCGCGCTGCCGCAGTGCTCGAACTCGTCCGGCACGCCACCCGCGCCCTCGGCGTCGGCACCCGAGCTGACATCGCCGACTACTACCGACTGCGGTCGGACGACACCGCCGGCGCCATCGCGGAGCTCACCGCTGCCGGCGAGCTCCTGTCCGTGCGGGTCGAGGGCTGGGGTGAGCGGGCCTGGCTCCACCCCGACGCCCGGGTGCCCCGGCAGGTCACCGCCGACGCGGTGCTCAGCCCGTTCGACCCGGTCGTGTGGTTCCGCCGGCGCGCGGAGCGGATGTACGGGTTCCACTACCGGATCGAGATCTACACACCGGCCCCGAAGCGGGTGTTCGGGTACTACGTGCTGCCCGTGCTGCAGGACGACCGCCTCGTCGGCCGGGTCGACCTGAAGAGCGACCGGCAGCGTGGCGTGCTGCGGGTCCGGACCGCGTGGCAGGAGCCCGGCGAGCACCTCGATGCCGAGCGGCTGGCCGAGACCCTCCGACGCACCGCCGCCTGGCAGGGACTCGACGAGGTCGAGGTCACGGATCGGGGCACGGCTGCGGCCGCGGTCGCCGGGGCGCTCGGCCTTCCGCTGGTCCCGCACGAAGCCGTCGACGACGCCGATGCCCCGGAGCCCACGGTGCAACTCGACGCCGTCGAGGCCTGACCGGCGTCAGAAGCGGTCGGCGTTCGCCCGCAACCGTGCGATGCGGTCCGGCAGCGGCGGGTGCGTCGAGAACAGCCGGTCCATCACGCCGGGGCGCATCGGGTCGGCGATCCACAGGTGGGCCATCGACGAGTTCTGCGTCTGCATCGGACGGCCGTACGCGCCGAGCTTCTCGAGCGCCCGGGCGAGGCCCTCGGGGTGACGGGTCGTCATCGCACCGGTGGCGTCGGCGAGGTACTCGCGCTGCCGGGACACCGCGGCCTGCACGCCCGCCGCGGCGATCGGCGCCACGACGACGGCCACGATGCCGGCGATGAGCAGCACCGGGTTCGCGCCACCGCCGTTGTCCGAGTTGCGGTTCCGGCCGCCGGACAGGCCGCTGAAGATCGAGATGCGCAGGAGCACGTCGGCGATCAGGCCGACGGCGACCACCAACCCGAACACCATCGTCGAGACCCGGATGTCGTAGTTGCGGACGTGCCCGAGTTCGTGGGCCATCACACCCTGGAGCTCCTGGTCGTCCATGATCTGGAGCAGCCCGGTCGTCGCCGCGACCACGGCGTGCTCCGGGTCGCGCCCGGTGGCGAAGGCGTTCGGCGACGGGTCCTGGATGACGTAGACCCGGGGCATCGGCATGCCGGTCGAGATCGCGAGGTTCTCGACCGTCCGCCAGAGCCGCGGTTCGGAGGTGCGGTCGATCTCGATGCCGCCGGCGATGGCGGTCGCCTGCCGAGCAGCGAAGAAGTACTGCAGCACCGCGTAGCCCAGGGCGACGGCGAGCACGATGACGCCGATCGAGACGTTCCCCGCCAGGTAGCCGCCCAGGAACCCGAGCGCGCCGATGATCAGCAGGAAGACCAGGACGATGACGACGGTGTTGCGCTTGTTCCGCGCGATGGCGCTGTACACGGCAGCTGCGAGGCTGGGGTCAGAACTGGACGCGCGGCGGCTCGGCGATGGCTGCCGGCTCGGCGGTCTCGAAGAACGTCGCCTCGGCGAAGCCCCGTCGCTTGGCGAACGTGGAGTTCGGGAAGACCCGGATCTTCGTGTTCAGCTCGCGCACGCCGCCGTTGTAGAAGCGCCGGGCGGACTGGATCTTGTCCTCGGTGTCGACGAGCTCGGTCTGCAACTGCAGGAAGTTCTGGCTCGACTGCAGCTGCGGGTACCCCTCGGCGACCGCGAACACGCTCTTCAGCGCCTTCTGCATGTGTCCCTCGGCCGCGGAGGCCGTGCCGGCGTCACCGGCCGTCAGGGTCTCGGAGCGCGCCTTGGTGACGTCGTCGAAGACGGCCTTCTCGTGGGTGGCGTACCCCTTGACCGTGTCGACGATGGTCGGGATGAGGTCGGCGCGCCGCTTCAGCTGCACCGAGATGTCGCTCCAGGCCTCGTCCACACGCACCTTGAGCGTGACGAGCGAGTTGTACGTCACCCAGAGGTAGATCCCGATGATGACCAGGATCACCACCACCACTCCGACGACGATCAGCGTCGTGACGAGTCCGGTGTCCATGCGTGGGTGCTCCTTCTCGCGTTCGGATCCGCGGTGCTGCGTGGCCTGAACGGCCGTCGTGAAGTCTACCGACGCGTCCGCAGTGCTCGCGTCGACCGCCAGGGTTCACGGGCGATTCCCGAGTCACGCACACCGGGCGTTCGGGCTGCGGGGCGAACACGACCGGATGCGGGACATCATCCGCGAGGTGTATTGACCCAGCGGCCCGGATCACGTGGGATGGAGCCGGTGAGCACGCGAGGGGACAACGTGGACGACCGGGCCGTCGGGGGCGACGGCCCTCGTCGTCGTACCCGGTTCGTCGCGCTCGCCTCGGCCACGGCCGTCCTCGCCGCGGCGCTGCTGGCGGCGGCGGCCGCCCCTGCGTTCGCCGGCACGGCGCCCCACGAACAGGCGACCACCGAACGCGTCAGCGCCGCGAGCACCGCGACCCCCGCACCGGGCGAACTCGTCGGCCCCCCGAGCAGCGGTCGCCCCGGCACCCCCACGCCCCCGCCCGCGTCCACCGGACGACCGCCCGTCGCACCGACCATCGCCGACCCGGGGGACGTGACGAGCAGCACCGCCCGGTTCCACGGCACCGGGACCCCGGCGCACGTCGTCCGCGTCGCGGGCCCCGCGTCGACCGGTTCGACCGGGTGCTCGGCCCAGGTGCAGGCGAACGGTTCGTGGTCGTGCCTCGGTACGGTGCGGTCGGGTCCGCAGCAGGTCTTCACGGTGCGGGACGTCACCGCGCCGAGCCAGCCGCCCGCGAGTGCCCCGGCTTCCGACGTCATCGTGCCGCCGACCATCGCGTCCGACCACCCGACCAGCGGCGCGCTCTCCGGCACGGGCTTCCCCGGTTCCACCGTGGTGCTGTCGGTCTCCGGATCGTCGACGCAGCAGACCGCCCCGGTCGGCCCGGACGGTCGGTGGGTGACCTCGCTCGCCCTGCGGTCCGACGCGACCGTCACCGTGACCGCCTCGCAGACCGCCAGCACGGCGCGCGGTTACCGCTCCGACCTGCGCAGTGCGTCTTCGGCCCCCGTGCGGATCACGGTCGACCGCACAGCACCGGCAGCCCCGCGGATCACCGCACCCGACGACGGCGACCGCGTCGGTTCGCGTGCCACGGTCGTCCGCGGCACCGGCGAACCCGGTGCCGACGTGACCGTCTACGTCGACCGCGCACCCGTCTGCCGGGCCGAGGTCGCTGCGAACGGTTCCTGGTCCTGCTCCACCGCTGGGTCGCAACTGCGGGCTGGCGGACACGACCTCACCGCCACGCAGCACGACGCCGCCGGCAACTACTCGCGGTCGTCCGCTGCCGTGCAGGTCACCGTGTGGTCGACCTCGGGCGCCCCGAACGGCACCCCCGGCACCTCTGGAACCGGCGGGGACGCACCGACCAACGGCACCGGCACCACCGGCACCGGCAACGGCACCGGAACCGGAACCGGCACCACCGGCACCACGACCGCACCGGGTGACGGCCAGACCCCCGGCGACGCGGGGACCCCGGCCGGCACCGGAACCGGGAACGCCGGCGGCACCGGCGACGACGGCCCCGGATCGGCGGCAGCGCCCGGTGACGGCACCGACCCGACCGGCACGAGCACCCCCGGGGCCGCAGGCTCCGGCGGCCACACCGACTGGTCGGGCCCCGCGGGCGACTGGACCGCCGCCACCGCCTACGACCGCACCGTTCCGACGATCCAGGCCGCGTTCTCCTGGCGGACCGTCCTGATCGCCACGGCCGTCGCCGCCGGGTTCCTCCTGCTCATCGCCGCACCCCTCGCGCTCGTCGCCGCCGCTGCCCGCGGGCGCATCCGCTCGCCCTTCGCCGGACTGCTCGGGCGGAACCGCTCGCGCTCGGACCGCTCCGGGTCCGACGACGTGCTGCCGACCTGGGTGTCGATCACGGTCGCGGTGGCCGTCGCCGTCCTGTGCACGCTGCTCGGCGTGGGCGTCTCGCTCGAGGCCCGCTACGTCCGCCTCGCCATCGCCGTGCTGCTCGGCACCGCGGTGCTCACGGCGGCCGTGGTGCTCGTGACCCGGTGGGCAGCCGGGCCCGACCACCGTGCGGTGGGCTTCCGGGTGTCCCCGTGGCTGGTGCTCGCGGCGCTCGTGGCGTGCGGGATCACGCGGGCCGCGGACCTCTCCCCCGCCCTGATCGTCGGGATGGTGCTCGTGCCGTCGGGACGCCCCGACCTGGACACCGCCGCGCTGCGCCTCGGCTCCGGGATCGCCGCCGGTGCCCGGAGCGCGACCTGGCGGACGATCGCGCTGCTCGGGCTCGCGACCGCGGGGTGGGTGCTCCACAGCCTGACCGCGGGCGGGGGCTTCTGGTCCGCGTTGACGTCGGAGTTCGCCATCACCCTGTGCGTCGGCGGGGTCGGAGCCGTCGTCGCGACGCTGCTGCCGTTCGCGGGTTCCGCCGGCAGTGCGGTCCTGATGGCCTCGCGTGCCCGGTACGTGGCACTGGCGGTCGTCGCGGTGGCGCTCACCGCCGCGGTCTACTCGGGTCCCGCGGGGACCCACGCGTCGCCGGTGCTGCTCGGCGCGGTCGGCGCGGCCTGCGTGGCGGGCGCGATCGGGGCCTGGTTCTGGGCGCGCACCGCGCGACCGGACGCGGCCGCCTGACCCGCACCGGGCCTCCCGTCCGCCGTCCCCGCGCGGCGGATACAGTGACGATCGGTGCGTGACGCGCCGTTCGACCGCCCCAGGGAGCGATGATGACCGAGACCCGATCCGACTACGACCCGACGCGGTTCCGCGAGGTGTTCGAGGGCAGCTACACGTACGCGAACGGCTTCGCGCGGAACACCCACCGCTTCGCGGACCGGCCCGCGCTGCGCGACCCGGACACGGGTCGGTCGTGGACCTACGCGGAACTCGGGGACGTCGTCGACCACATCGGCGGGTGGCTCGTCCGGCACGGAGTCGGTCGCGGTTCGGTCGTGATGGTCGAGCTGTTCAACTCGCCCGAGTTCGCGATGCTCTACCTGGCGTGCCACCGCATCGGCGCGGTGTTCTCGCCGACGAACTTCCGGCTCGCGCCCGACGAGGTCGCCTTCATCATCGAGGACTCCGCGCCCGTGGTGCTGGTGCACGACGCAGTGCGTGGCGACGACATCGTTCGAGCGCTCGAGACCGCGCCGCACCGTCCCGACCACATCGTCGTCGTCGGTGGCGACGACCACGCAGCGCACCACGACGACGACCCCACACACGACGCGCGCGTCGCGTTCACCGCCCTCCTCGCCGCCGACCCCGTCACCCCCGCCGAGCTCGCCGCGACCGAGCCGCGCAGCACCTACGACGAGACCACCCGGCTCTACACCTCCGGCACCACCGGGCGACCGAAGCCGGTGCCCCTGCCGAGCCTGGTCGAGGTGCTCAGCGCCCACGACGTCGTGATGCACTTCCCGCTCAGCCCCTTCGACAAGACGCTCAACATGTCGCCGCTGTTCCACCGTGGCGGCCTGTACTCGGGCGGCCCGAACCCGGTGTTCTACGTCGGCGCCGAGCTCACCACCCTGCGGCACTTCGACGCCGAGCGGGTGCTCGACCTGGTCGAGTCCGAGCGGCTGACGTTCCTGATCGGTGCGCCGCCGAACCTGGTGCAGCTCGCGAACGCGCAAGAGGCCCGGCCCCGCGACCTGTCGTCCCTGCACGGCATCGTCACGATGGGTGCACCGCTCGACCGCGCCGCCGCACTCCGCTACCAGGAGCTCCTGTCCCCGCGGATCTTCAACGGCTACGGGACGACCGAGACCTTCTGGAACACGTTCCTGCGTCCTGAGGACTTCCCCGACGGCGCCGGCTCCACCGGACGAGCATCGACGGACGACGACGTCGCCGTGGTGCGCGTCTACGAGGACCGCCTGGCCGACCCGAGCGACACCGTGCCGAAGGACGGCTCCGAGATCGGCGAGTTCGCGGTCCGGACCGTGAAGTCCGGCTACTCGTACCGCAACCCGGGGCTCGAGGCGGAGAAGTTCGCGAACGGCTGGTTCTACCCCGGCGACCTCGCGACGTGGGACGAGCACGAGCGGGTGACGATCGTCGGCCGCAAGGACGACATGATCATCTCCGGCGGCGAGAACGTCCACCCCGTCCAGGTCGAGGCCGCACTGCAGGAGCACCCGGGCGTCGCCGACTCGATCGTCGTCGGGATCCCGGACGAGCGGTGGGGCGAGGTCGTCACGGCGTACGTGGTCCGTGCAGCGGGACGGCTACCGGACGACGACGTCGCGGCCGCCGCCGAGCTCGAGGAGTGGACGGGCTCGCACCCCGGGCTCGCCCGCTACAAGCGGCCGCGGCGGTACCGCTTCGTCGACGAGCTGCCCTACAACGCGACGGGCAAGAAGGTGCACTACCTCGCCAAGGCGACGGCAGCGGAGGACCAGGCGGCGGGCCGACTGCTCGAGCCGTAGCGGGCTCTGCACGTGCGCGGCGCCGGACGTCAGCCGGTCGCGTCCACGGCCGTGCCTGCGTGCGTTCCTTCCCATGCCGCGTGCGGTGCTTTGCCGGATCGGGCGTACCTGGTCGAAACTTCCGACCAGGTACGCCCGATCCCGCCAGGTACGCCCACGTGGCCCCGGGCGGCGCGGGGCCACCCGGGCCGGCGCTACGTGTGGCTCGGCGCGTTCCGGGCGAACAGACCCGGCAGCAACCCACCGATCTTCGTCCCGATGCACAGGCTGACGAAGGTCGCCAGGGGCGTCGCGAGGGACTCGGGGTCGAACGTGGCCACCGCCACCAGCCCGACGGTCCCGGGGACGAGCAGCAGGAACGCCGGGAAGAACGACACCGTCGCCGGGATCGCCGGCACGAGCCGCTCGAGCAACCGCGTCGCGACGAACAACAGCGCCGCCGTCGCCCCGGTCGCGACGACGCTCCCCCACACCGGCGTCGTCCCGCTCACCAGCGCGTAGGCGGTGACCATGACCGCCACCGACACGAGCGTCAGCCGCCAGCCCGAGCGGAACACCAGGCCGAGGCCGACCGCCAGGACCACCACTGCGACCCACGACACCCAGTAGGACGGCACGGACTCCCACCCGGCCAGGTCCGTGCCGACGCCGGCGACCTCGCCGACGAGTGCCGCCGAGGACGGGTCGACGTGCAACCCGGTCAGCGCACTGCCCGAGGCGATGCCGGCCGCCATGAAGCCGAGCATGATGAGCCCCTGGACCAGCCGCGAGGACCCGGTCACGATGTCCGCGGCGGTCAGTTCGAGCAGGGCGTTGGTTATGAGGGCACCGGGGACGAACACCGCCACCGGGGCGCACACGGCGAACAGCGGGACCTGCTCGAACCCGGCACCCGCGGCGACGAGTCCGACGATGGCCGTCGACACGAAAGCGGCAAGGAACGGGATGATCGCGACGGCCTCGCGGAAGCGCCGGAGCAGCAGTCCGATGACCCCGACGAGCGCACCGACCAGGAGCGCGAGCAGGATCGCCCACCACGGGCACCGGAACACGACGGCGAGCCCGGCGGAGGTCAGCGCGTTGCCGAGGATCCACGGCAGTGCGGGCGGCGGGACGGTGCCGGCACGGATGGCCCGGACCCGCGCGGGGATCTCGGCGAGGGCGATCGACCCGCTCTCCAACCCGAGCACGACCCGGTTCGCTCGTGCAGCCTGTCGCGACGACAGCTCGACGCCCTCGGCGTTCACGATCGTCGCCGCACCGGTCGAGACCTCGCTCACCATCACGAGCGCCGGCAGCACCCCGATCGCCAGGGTCGGACCGACCCCGGCGGCGTCGCGGGCCTTCTCGAGCGCCGAGCGGACGTCGGTGACGGAGCTGCCCGCGTCGAGCAGCAGCGCACCGAGTGTGCCGAGGAGCATGCCGACGGGGACGGTCTCGCCGTCGACGACCTCGACGTGGGCCTCGGGCCGACGGAGGGCGTTCTGCAGGTTCGCGAGTGCGCTTCCGAGTCCGACCACGCAGGCGATGTTAGCGATCGAGCGTGGCCTCGATGACCACGTTGTCGACCGAGGCGGAACCGTCCGGCCGCTGCAGGCACGTGATGAGCAGGAGCCGGCCGGGCTCGTCCGCCCAGACGTCGGCATCGGCGGCCACGGTCGCCTTCGTGATCCGCTCGGAACCGGTCACCGTCCACCGCGCGTCGCCGATCCGGACGCTGCTGCCGACCGCGACCTCGGAGCGTTGCCCGTCGACGTCGATGAGCAGGTTGCCCGGGCCGATCGCACCGTTCCGCAGCGAGTGCATGACGACGAACACGGTGCCGTCCGCGCGGTCCGCCAGCGGGACCCCCAGGTTGCGGACCCGGTAGGCCTCGCTGAACCCCGGCGGCGTGATCTGCCCGTCGACGGCGTCCAGTTCGCCGAGCGGCACGTCGAGCCCGACCGTCGGCACCACGAGCTGGACGCCGGTGTCGGCGACGGCGTTCGACGCAGACGCCGCCGTCCCCGACTCGCCCGGGTCGAGCGTGACCTGCTTGCCGTCGAGCGACGTGCCGGTGATCGCCGTCGGCGAGGCCGCTCCGGTGGTCGCCGTGACCACACCGACCACGCCGACGACGAGGGTCGCCGCGGCGAGCACGGCGATCGTCCAGAGCAGCGCGGTGCGCGGTCGGGTGGGTGGGGCGGTCATCTTCCGTTCCGGGGTGGTGACGGACGTGTCGGACGGGAGGCGCGCCTCCCCTCCGACACCTGCGTGCCGGGATCCGCGTGGCGGGGTCGACCGCCCCGCGGATCCCGGTGCGTCAGTCCTGCTGGGTGACGCGGCGGCGGTACGCGATGAACGCGACCGAGCCGAGGGCGACGACGCCGACGGCCGACAGCCCGATCCACGGCAGGGCCGAGGTGCCGGAGACGGTGCCTCCGGTGTTCACGGCTGCGCCGGTGGTGACGGCCGTGGTGGTGTCGATCGGGTCGACGACGACGGTGCCGTCCGCGGTGACCGTGATGGCGAGCGAGACCACGGCGGTGCCGTCCGAGGACTCCACCGCGACGGTGTGCGCTCCGGCCGGGGTTCCCGTGGGGATCACGACCGAGGTCGCGAAGGCCCCGTCGGCGTCCGTGGTCACGGTGCCGAGGACGACAGGGTCGCTGTGCAGGACGATTGAGTACTCCGACGCTGCCGGCAGGCCCTCGGCGCGCAGCGGCACCGAGTCGCCGACCGTGAAGGTGGTGGTGCCACCGGTGCTGATCGACGGGGCCGGGGTGGTCGGCGCGGTGGTGGGCTCCGTGGTCGGGCCGGTGGTCGGGCCGGTGGTCGGGCCGGTCGTGGGCTCCGGGGTGCCCGGCTCGCTCGGCTCGGTCGTCGGCTCCGGCGTGCCCGGCTCGCTCGGCTCGGTCGTCGGCTCCGGCGTGCCGGGCTCGCTCGGCTCGGTCGTCGGCTCCGGCGTGCCGGGCTCGGTCGGCTCGGGTGTGGGTGCCTCGGCCGCCGTGTAGGCGATCGAGATCGGCTGCGGCTTCTTGGCCGCGGCGTCGTTCGCGCCGGACGTGTACCAGTACGAGCTCTGACCGGTCTCGTTCTGGAAGTCGACGAAGTCAGCCGGCCACGAACCCCAGTCGGCGTTCGTCTTGTTCAGGCTCGTCGCCGAGGCGGGCTCGACGCCCTGCCAGTCCGGGCTCACGGTGATGCCCGAGCTCGTGACGTCGACATCGGTGAGGGTGGCGAGGTGCACGGTGCGCGGGGTGAGCGGCGCCCAGCTGCCGCCGTCCCGCGAGGCGGCGTAGCCCGACGCCGTCGCGGTGAGCTCACCCGTGCCGTCCGCTGCGACGTGCAGTTCCGGGTCCTCGGCGGACCAGTAGGTCAGGCCACCGTAGAACGCGACCGTGAAGCCGCCGTCCCACGCGATGTCCGCGGTGCCGGCTGCGGCGTCCACGGTACCCGTCCCCGCGGCGAGCGTCAGGACGCCGGCGGTCGTGGTGCCCGGGCGGACCGTGGTGCCGTCGCCGGTCTGGCACTTCGTGGCGAAGGTCGGGGTCGAGGTACCGCCCGCGGCCTTCGGGTAGGCGATCGAGACGTTGCCGGCCGAAGCGGCGTAGCCGGGCGACGGGTTGGTCGCGGTCCACGGAGCCGAGGCACCCGAGTTGCCGGCGACCCCGGCGGACAGGAAGTTGCAGCCGCCGAAGTAGGCGCCGGCGTTGGCCTCGTTGCTGAGGCTCCAGGACAGCGACGCGTCGGTGACGTCGGCGGAGGCGGCGTTCGCGGGGGCAGCGCCGAGCGCGGCGGCCGCGGCGATCGTCGCGCCGAGGGCGACGGCGGTCGCGCCGGCGGCCAGACGCCGGGCGCGAGGAGAGGACAGGTGCATTCGGGTGGTCTCCAGGTTTGGGTAGCCTTACCTAACTCCCTGAGCATAGAGACGGGAGTTAGGTTAGGCAACCCTAAGTTGTACTCGGCCGGACATGTTCGTGCGCGGACCTGGTTCGCGCTTGGCAAAGCGACAGCTGTCCGCACGGACGCGCCGTCCTGCCCGCGAAAGCGACAGTGTGCCGCGAACGGTTGACGGCACGACGTCGCTTTCGCGGGACGCACGCGTGTGACGGACGGGAGGCGCGGTGCGGGCGCGCTACGGGCCTCCCGGCCGGGCTGGGGTCGGTTCACACCCGCCGAAGCGACAGATGCACCCGCGGTCGCGCCGTCTTGCCCGCCAAGGCGACGGTGTGCCGCGAGCGGTTGACGGCAGACTGTCGCTTTCGCGGAACGCACACTGGTACCCCCGGTGGGACTCGAACCCACAACTCGGCGATTTTAAGTCGCATGCCTCTACCGATTGGGCCACGGGGGCGGGCCGCAACAGCCTACCGATGCGCGAGAGGCGGCCACCCCGAAGGGTGACCGCCTCTCGTGGGCTGCTGCTGGGACTACTTGGCGTCGGCCGGGGCCTTCACGGGCTCGGCCTCGTTCGAGACGTCCTTGGCGGGCTCGCCGTACGCCGGGCCGGCGGCACCGGCGGGCTTGCCCTCTTCCGGAGCCGGAGCGGCGGCCGGAGCTGCCGGGGCCTCGGCCGCGGGCTTCGGACGGGACGCGAAGGCCTCGAACGCAGCGCGCGGGGTCTCACGGTCGTCGAGCGACGCGATGTCGCGGCCCAGGAAGAAGCCACCGACCCAGTCGCCGATGACGCGCCACTTGCGCTCCCACGACGGCATCGCCATGCCGTGGTAGCCGCGGTGCGCGCCCCACGCCAGGAAGCCCTTCATGGCGAACTTGCCGGACTGGAACACGCCGATGCCGAGACCGAGGCCCGCGACGGCGCCGAGGTTCTCGTGCTTGTAGTCGGTCGTCGCCTCGCCACGGATGGTCGCGACCAGGTTCTTCGCGAGCTGCTTCGCCTGACGGACGGCGTGCTGGGCGTTCGGCACGCAGAAGCCGCCGACGCCACCACCGGTGAGGTCCGGCACGGCTGCGACGTCGCCACAGGCCCATGCGTCCGCGATCACGCCGTTGTCGTCGACGACGCGCAGGTCGGGCTGCACGCGGATGCGACCGCGCTGCTCGAGCGGGAAGTCGGTGCCCTTGACCATCGGGTTCGCCATGACACCGGCGGTCCAGATGATGAGGTCGGACTCGATCTTCTCGATCGCGCCGTCGCTCGTCTTGAGCTCGCAGACGCCACCGACGGCCGAGGCCAGCTGGGTCTCGAGGTGCACGTTCGCACCGCGCTGCGCCAGGTTCTTGAGCACCCAGTGCGAGGTCTCGAGCGAGACCTCGGGCATGATGCGGCCCATCGCCTCGACCAGGTGGAAGCGCGTCTCGTCGAAGGAGAGCTGCGGGTAGCTCTTCAGCAGGTCGGTGACGAAGGAGCGGAGCTCGGCGAACACCTCGATGCCGGCGAAGCCACCACCGACGACGACGACGGTCAGCAGGCGGTCACGCTCGGGACCGGCCGGCAGGTTCGCCGCCTTGTGGAAGTTCGTGAGGATCTTGTCGCGGATCGCCGCGGCTTCCTCGATCGTCTTGAGGCCGATGGCCTCGTCCGCAACACCCGGGATCGGGAACGTGCGAGACACCGCGCCGGCGGTCATGACGATCTGGTCGTAGGACTCCTCCCACGCCTCGCCCTCGGTCGGCGTGATCGTGGCGGTCTTCGTCGCGTGGTCGACCTTGGTGACCTTCGCGGTGACGACGCGGGTGTTCTTGAGGTGGCGGCGGTGCGAGACGACCGCGTGACGCGGCTCGATCGAACCGGCAGCGACCTCGGGCAGGAACGGCTGGTACGTCATGTACGGCAGCGGGTCCACCATGACGACCTCGGCTTCGCCCTGGCGAAGGTGCTTCTCGAGCTTCCATGCGGTGTAGAAACCGGCGTAACCGCCGCCGACGACGAGGATCTTGGGCACGGGGGATGATCTCCTTGGATGGGGGTTTCGGAGTCGAGTCAGACTTCGCCGCCACCCGCCCCGACTCCAGCGTCTGCACCGTCATCATACGCCCGGCACTCACACCGGGAGGGCGACCAGTCCGCGCGCTCGAGCGCGAGGTCACCGATGGGGTTGACGCCGGGTCCGGCGGCGAGGGCGTGACCGACGAGGGCGTGCAGGCACTTCACACGGGTGGGCATGCCACCGGCGCTGATGCCGACGATCTCGTCGACGTGCTCGATCGACTCGCGATCGGCCAGGTAGGACTCGTGGGCCGCGAGGTACGCGGCCGCGGTGGTGTCGTCCTCGAGCAGTGCTGCCAGCTCCGGCATCACCTGGTTGGCCTCGAGGGTGCTGACCGCGGCGGTGGCCGCGGGGTGGCACAGGTAGTAGAACGTCGGGAACGGGGTGCCGTTCGACAGTCGGGGCTTCGTGGAGACGACCGTGGGGTTGCCACAGACGCACCGTGCCGCGATCCCGATGACGTCGCGTGCCGGTCGGCCGAGCTGCGCCGACACGACCTGGACGTCGCGGTCGGAGGGCGGGTCGAAGGGAGGGGTCGTCACGGGAACGTGAGCCTACCGGAGACCCGGTACCCCGCGCACCGTCGTGCCGGACGGGTCCGGCTCGGAGCTACTTGCTCTCGCCGGTGCCCGAGACGTCCGGGGCCACGAGGTCGGCGGCGGTCTCGTCGGTGAGCCCCGACTGCAGCACGGAGGACAGCATCGCCTGCACCCAGTCCACCTTCGGCGTCTGGACCTTCGTGCTGACGGGCGTGCCGGAGTCCGTCGTCGGCGTGGTCTCGGCCTTCCGGTCCTCGGCGCCCATCACGAGGTAGCTCTCCTCGCCCGGGTACACGTAGAGCAGGCGGTCGCGCGCCTGCGCCTCGATGTACGCGGGGTCGTCCCAGCGGGCGACGTCCTTCTTCTTCTGCGTGACGTCGGCCTTCTGGCTCGCGACCTCACGCTGCTGCTGGGCGATCTGCTCCTGCTGCTGGATGAGCGTGCGGAGCGACGGGGCGAGCACCACGACGAAGAGCACGATAATCGCGAGCATCAGCAGGCTGAACCCGGAGAAGTGGATCGAGCGGTACCAGGGCTGCGCCGACGTGCTGCCGTCGGGCATCGCCACGGGGACGCGGCGGACGCGGGGCTTCTGGCTGGGCACGTCCCGACGATAACCCGACCGACGCGGTGGGAGCGCCCGGCACGCGGCCGTTCGGTGGCCTCTCAGCGACTCGCGTCGTCCGATCGATGCTGCCGGGAGGCGCGGCTCCGGTCCGCACCGTCCGGCCCGTGCCGGGAGTGGTCACGACACACCGCCCGGCGTGCGTCCGGCGGCCACGTCCTGTCGGCCAAGCCCGGGCCAGCCGACGACTCGTGACCACTCGACGCAGCGCGCGCGGCAGGTCCTGACCCCGGCACGGAGGGACGCGATCGAGGTCCGCACACGACGAGACGCCGTCCTCCCGGAGGAGGACGGCGTCTCGGTGGTGCTGGTGCTACTGGCCCGGGTGGTTACAGGGCAGCGGCGCGCGGGAAGGCCGAGCGACCGGCGTACACCGCGGCGTCGCCGAGCTCTTCCTCGATGCGGAGCAGCTGGTTGTACTTCGCGACGCGGTCCGAACGAGCCGGTGCACCGGTCTTGATCTGACCACCGTCGACCGCGACCGCGATGTCCGCGATCGTGGTGTCCTCGGTCTCGCCGGAGCGGTGCGACAGGATCGAGGTGAGGCCGTGACGGTGCGCGAGCGAGACCGCGTCGAGGGTCTCGGTGAGCGTGCCGATCTGGTTGACCTTCACCAGGATCGAGTTCGCGGCCTTCTCGTCGATGCCCCGCTGCAGACGCTTCGGGTTGGTGACGAACAGGTCGTCGCCGACGATCTGGACCTTGTCGCCGAGCTCGGCGGTCAGGTGCGACCAGCCTTCCCAGTCGTCCTCGGCCAGCGGGTCCTCGATCGTGACGAGCGGGTAGTTCGCGACGAGGTCGGCGAAGTACGCGGTGAACTCCTGGCTCGAGAGCTGCTTGCCCTCGAACGAGTACTTGCCGTCGTGGAAGAACTCGGTGGACGCGACGTCGAGGCCGACGGCGATGTCCTTGCCCGGGGTGTAGCCGGCCTTCTCGATCGCGGTCAGCAGGAAGTCGAGCGCCGCACGGTTCGACGCGAGCTCCGGCGCGAAGCCGCCCTCGTCGCCGAGGCCGGTCGCGAGGCCCTGCTTCTTCAGCTCGCCCTTGAGGGCGTGGTAGGTCTCGACGCCCCAACGGAGCGCCTCGGAGAACGACTCGGCGCCGTACGGCACGAGGAAGAACTCCTGGATGTCGACGTTGGTGTCCGCGTGGGCACCGCCGTTGACGACGTTCATCAGCGGAACGGGCAGCGTGTGCGCGTTCGGGCCGCCGAGGTAGCGGAACAGCGGCAGGTCAGCCGAGTCGGCAGCGGCACGGGCCACGGCGAGCGAGGCACCGAGGATCGAGTTCGCGCCGAGACGGGACTTGTTCTCGGTTCCGTCGAGCTCGATGAGCGCGGCGTCGACGAGGCGCTGGTCGGTGGCGTCGAAGCCCTCGAGCGCCGGGCCGATCTCGTCGAGGACGGCGTCGACGGCCTTGAGCACGCCCTTGCCGCCGTAGCGCGAGGCATCGCCGTCGCGGAGTTCGTACGCCTCGAACGCGCCGGTGGAGGCACCGGAGGGGACGAGCGCGCGGGACACGACGCCGTCGTCGAGGAGGACCTCGACCTCGACCGTCGGGTTGCCTCGGGAATCGAGGACTTCGCGTGCGCCTACGGCATCGATCAGGGCCACGGGGTACTCCCTACACATTGGTTGTGGTGTTTGCGGGACCGATCCTAGCGAGCCGAGGTGAACACGACGTCGACCGTGACGCCCGGTGTGGACAACTCAGTCGAGCGGGCGGAACTCCACACCCTCGAGCGACGTCGTGTCGGCGCCGACGGTCGCGAAGGCGGAGAACCCCTGCGCGGCCAGACCGGCGAGCAGGTTCTTCGTGTTCTTGGTGCGCCGTTCGAGCCGCACGCGCCGGTGCGATGCGAGCGCCTCGGTCTTGAGGGCCGCGAGCCGGACCGGGTCGACGTCCTTGTCGTAGACGAGCACCACGGCGTCCGACTCGGCGGACTCCGGGAGTGTCACGAGGTCGACCAGGCGCTCGAAGCCCAGCGAGAAGCCGACCGCGGGGACGTCCTGCCCGAGGAACCGACCGATCATGCCGTCGTACCGACCGCCGCCGCCCAGGCTGTAGCCGAAGTCGGGGTGCGCGACCTCGAAGATCGTGCCGGTGTAGTAGCCCATGCCGCGCACGAGCGTCGGGTCGAAGCGCAGGTCGACGCCGGGCAGCGCTTCCCGCAGGCGCAGCAGGTCGGCGAACGCCTCGGCGTCGAGCCACGCAGCCCCCTCGACCGAGGTCCAGTCCGCGGCCTCGAGCGAACGGATGGTGTCCTCGAGCCCCGGCAGCTCCTGTCCGACGGTGCTGCGGAGCTCGGCGGCGACGCCGTCCGGGCCGATCTTGTCGAGCTTGTCGACCGTGATGAGTGCGCGGTCGGCGGCAGCGGGGTCCGCGATGCCCCACGACGCCAGCAGGGTCAGCAGGATCCGCCGGTCGTTGATGCGGATCGTGGTGCCGGTCACCCCGAGCGCGTCGAGCGCGGCGGTCGTGGCGCGGATGAGCTCGATCTCGGCCAGCTGCCCGGGCTCCCCCAGGATGTCGATGTCGCACTGCACGAACTGGCGGTAGCGCCCCTTCTGTGGACGCTCGGCGCGCCAGACCGGCGCGATCTGCACCGATCGGAACACCGAGGGCAGCTCGGCGCGGTGCGAGGCGTAGAACCGGGCGAGCGGCACGGTCAGGTCGAACCGGAGCCCGAGGTCAGCGAGGTCGAGCGGCGCCTGGGCAGCCTGCAGGTCCTCGGTGCTGAGCCCGCGCTTCATGACCGCGAACGCCAGCTTCTCGTTGTCGCCGCCGAGCCCGGAGTGCAGCCGCGCGGCGTCCTCGACCACGGGGGTCTCGATCTCGTCGAACCCGTGCCGCGAGTAGACGTCACGGACGACACCGAGCACGTGCTCGCGTCGGGCCTTGTCCGCCGGGAGGAAGTCGCGCATGCCACGGGGTGCCGTCACGGTCGTCGCCATGGCGTCAAGTCTGGCAGATGCGCATCGACGAGTTGCGCGGCATGCGTCCTACTGGCATACTGCATTCAGTACCTCGGTTCGGAGCGTGCCTGATCCACTCTCCGGACCGATCGCGTGGGCACCGTGCTGCAGTGTGCCCCGCGACCCGAGCGGGTTCTGCGTGCACACCTCTCCCTGGGGGTGTGCCCACCCGCTCACGGGCGCCCTCCTTTTTCGGGTTAGGAGGGCGCCCTTCTCTTTGCCCGCGCACACACCCTGCGGCTCCCCGCGCACTCACTCCGCGGCGCGGCCGGCTTCCTCGAGCGCAGCGACCGCCACGCGGAGACTCGCGACCGGGTCGATCCCGTCCCGCACCGCTCCGGCGACCTCCTCGAGCATCGCGATCCCCCACGCCGGGTCCACCGCCCCCGCACCGTCGGCCGGTGCCGGCGACCCGACCGATGCCCGAGCGGTCCCCGCTCCGGGTGCCGCAGCCGACGTGGCGGACGTGCCGCCGGCCTCCCGGTCAGCGACCGAGCCGAACGCGGCGGACGCGACGGACTCGACGGACTCGACGGGCGCGACGGGCGCGGCGGCCACGACCGACGCGACGGCAGTGTCGGCCGCACCGTGCTCGTCCAGGCGCTCCAGCAGCTTGACGGCCCGCTCCAGTGGCGGCATCGCACGCGGGACGCCGTCGAGGGCGCTCGTCCGGGCCGACTTCTCCGCCGCCTTCGCCGCGCGCCACACCCGGACCACGTCGTCGACGGTGTCCGCGGTCTCGTCGCCGAACACATGCGGGTGTCGACGGACCATCTTGTCGCGGACCCCGGCGGCGACGTCCTCCAGGGTGAACTCCCCCGCGCGTTCGGCGATCCCGGCGTGCAGGACGACTTGGTACAGGACGTCGCCGAGCTCCTCGCGGACGTCGTCCGGGTCGCCGTCGTCGATGGCGTCGACGAGTTCGTAGGACTCCTCGACCGCGTAGCGCGCGAGCGTGGCGTGGGTCTGCGCCCGGTTCCAGACGCAGCCCCCGTCCTCGGCGAGCAGGCGGTCGACGACGGTCACGAGGTCCGGTACGGCGGTCATCGCGCCATCGTCTCACCCACGTATGCTGGTCGTGGTGTGTCGGGAAGTCTGGTCGACGGACTACCACCCGACCCCTCGAGACGGAGATCCATGTCGTCCCTCGTCCGCTCCCCCCGCTTCAGTGCCATCGCGCTCCTGACCGCCGCCGTGCTCGGCCTGGTCGTCGCGAACTCTCCGGTCGGCCCCGGCCTCGAACGGCTGCTCGACGCGCACCTACCGCTCGGTGCCGTCGGCCTCGACCTGTCGATCGCGCACTGGATCAGCGACGGCCTGCTGGCGGTGTTCTTCCTGCTCGTCGCGATCGAGCTGAAGCAGGAGCTCGTCGACGGTGAGCTGTCGAACCCCAAGACCGCGATCATCCCCGCCATCGCGGCGGTCGGCGGCGTGCTCGTGCCGGCGGGCATCTTCCTGCTCGTCACCGCTGGCACGCAGTACACGCACGGCTGGCCGATCCCGACGGCGACCGACATCGCGTTCGCCCTCGGTGTCCTGGCGATGTTCGGTCGCGGGCTACCGAGCGGCATCCGGGTGTTCCTGCTCGCACTCGCGGTGCTCGACGACCTCATCGCGATCATCATCATCGCCGTCGTGTTCGCGCACGACACCGACTTCCTGGCCCTCGCCGGTGCCGTCGTCACGCTCGCGGCGTTCTGGCTGCTCGGCCGGATGCTCCGTCCGGGGCGCAGCGGGCAGACGCTGCTCATCGTGGCGATGGTCGTGGTCGGGCTCCTGACGTGGTGGCTCGTCTACCACTCCGGCGTGCACGCCACGATCGCCGGCGTCGCGCTCGGGCTCGTGCTCCCCCGGCGTCCGGGCCACACCCTGCACGAGAACGTCGAGCCGTGGTCGAACGCCATCGTGTTGCCGGTGTTCGCGTTCGCGTCGGCCGCGGTGGTCATCCCCGCCGTCGGCATCGGCGAGCTCTCCCCCACGTTCTGGGCGGTCGTCATCGCGCTGCCGGTCGGCAAGGTCATCGGGATCACGCTGTTCGGCGCGGTCGCCACGCGGATCTTCCGCTCACCGGGGCGGTCGTCGTTGTCGTTCTTCTCGATCATCACCGTCGGGGTGCTCGGCGGGATCGGCTTCACGGTCTCGCTGCTCATGAACGAGCTCGCGTTCGCCCGGAACGAGGAGATCCTCGACGAGGGCGTGCTCGCCGTGCTCGTCGGCTCGGGCATCGCCATCGTCGCGTCGGCGGTCGTGGTCACGCTGCGGGCGCGGGCGTACCGCGGGCGGCGCGAGCTGTCCGAGGCCGAGGCGACCGAGTAGCGGGCGCGGGCCGGCGCGGGCGCGCACCACCTTTGCGACGATCCACGCGTCGACCGACGCGTGGATCGTCGCGAACAGCGTGTGCGCGGTGGACGCGCCCACGAGCGGACGGGAGGCACGGTGCCAGCCCGCACCGTGCCTCCCGTCCGTCGCCGCTCGCGACCACTGCGCTCCTTACGCGGCCGGCGCCTCCGCCGGCGTCGTCGCGCCGTACACGGCGGTGAGGATGCTCTCGACCCACTGGATCAGGGCGTCGTCCGGCAGCGCCTGGTCGTGCGGCCGCGGCATCGGGATGCTCGCCGCGTTCTGCTGCGGGAACCACTTCGCGCCCGGGAACATCCGCTTGAGCCGCACCTGCGACGAGTCGGCGAGCTCCTTGCCCGCCACGCGCAGGTTCGACCCCATGACCACCACGTCGGACAGGCCGACCTGCTGCGCCATCCGACGCAGGCGGGAGACCTCGACCAGCGTCTGCACGGCCTGCGGCGGCTGCCCGTAGCGGTCGGTGAGCTCGTCGAGCACCATGTCGATGGCGTCCCGCTGGGCCGTCGGAGCCGAGGCCGCTGACAGCTTCTGGTACGCCTCGAGCCGGAGCCGCTCGGACTCGACGTAGTCCTCGGGGATGTGCGCGTCCACCGGGATCTCGAGCCGCAGCTCGGTCTGCCCCTCGGCCACGTCACCGCGGAACTGCGAGACGGCCTCGCCGATCATCCGGAGGTACAGGTCGAACCCGACGCCCGCGATGTGCCCGGACTGCTCGCCGCCGAGCAGGTTGCCGGCGCCGCGGATCTCGAGGTCCTTCATGGCGACCTGCATGCCCGCGCCGAGCTCGTTGTTCGCCGCGATGGTCTCGAGGCGGTCCTGTGCGGTCTCGGACAGGGGCTTCTCGGAGTCGTACAGGAAGTACGCGTACCCGCGCTCGCGCCCTCGGCCGACACGACCGCGCAGCTGGTGGAGCTGCGACAGCCCGTACTTGTCGGCCTTGTCGATGATGAGCGTGTTCGCGTTCGCGATGTCGAGGCCGGTCTCGATGATCGTCGTCGACACGAGGACGTCGAACCGGCGCTCCCAGAAGTCGACCATGACCTGCTCGAGGGTGCTCTCGGACATCTGCCCGTGTGCCACGGCGATGCGGGCGTCCGGCACGATCTCGGCCAGGTGCGCGGCGACGCCCTGGATGTCCCGCACGCGGTTGTGCACGTAGAACACCTGGCCCTCGCGCAGGAGCTCGCGGCGGATCGCGGCGGCCACCTGCAGGTCGGACTGCGGCCCGACGAAGGTCAGGATGGGGTGGCGGTCCTCGGGTGGGGTCGCGAGGGTCGACATCTCGCGGATCCCGGTGACCGCCATCTCGAGTGACCGCGGGATCGGGGTCGCCGACATCGCCAGGACGTCGACGTTCGTCTTGAACTTCTTCAGCTGGTCCTTGTGCTCGACGCCGAACCGCTGCTCCTCGTCGATGATGACGAGCCCGACGTCCTTGAAGGTGATGCCCTGCGACAGGATCCGGTGGGTCGCGATGACGATGTCGACGGTGCCGTCGGCAAGCCCGGCGATGGTCTCCTTCGACTCCTTCTCGGACTGGAACCGGCTCAGGGCGCGCAGGTGCACGGGGAACCCGGCGAAGCGCTCCTGGAACGTCTCCATGTGCTGGCGGACGAGCAACGTCGTCGGCACGAGCATGACGACCTGCTTGCCGTCCTGCACCGCCTTGAACGCGGCGCGGATCGCGACCTCGGTCTTGCCGTAGCCGACGTCGCCCGAGAGCAGGCGGTCCATCGGGATGGGCCGCTCCATGTCCCGCTTGATCTCGTCGATCGTGGTGAGCTGGTCGGCCGTCTCGGCGAACGGGAACGCCTCTTCCAACTCGCGCTGCCACGGGGTGTCCGGGCCGAACGCGTGCCCCTTCGACGCCATCCGCGCCGAGTACAGCTTCACCAGGTCGACGGCGATGTCGCGGACGGCCTTGCGGGCCTTCGACTTGGCGGCGGACCAGTCCGAACCGCCCATCTTCGACAGGGTCGGGGACTCGCCACCGACGTACCGCGAGAGCTGGTCGAGCTGGTCGGTCGGCACGAAGAGCTTGTCGCCGGGGTAGTTCCGCTTCGACGGCGCGTACTCGAGCACGAGGTACTCGCGCTGCGTCTTCACCGCGTTGCGGCCGCCGGAGCTGACTTCGCGGCTCACCAGTTCCACGAACTTGCCGATGCCGTGGGTCGCGTGCACGACGACGTCGCCCGGCTTGAGCTGCAGCGGGTCGACCACGTTCTTGCGACGGCTCGCGAGCTTCTTGACGGTGCGCGCGCCCTGCTGGACGCTCCGGCCGTAGAACTCCGCTTCGCTGAGCACGACGATGCGCGGATCCGGGATGGCGAAGCCGTGCTCGACGGTGGCCGTCGTGACGATGGCGACACCCGGTTCGGGAGGCGCGGGCAGGGCTTCGGCACGGGCTGCGACCCCGGCGTCGGCGAGGACCTGCACCGCCCGCTCGACCAGACCCTGGCCCTGGGCGGTCACCACGACCGCCCACCCGTCATCGGTGAGCGCCTTGACGTGCGCGATCGCGCCGTCGGCGCTGCCCGCGAAGCTCGGTACTGCCTCGGCACGGACGCGGATGTACTCCCCCGCCTCGGCTGCTGCTTCGGCGTCGGTGAGCACGCGCGCGGTGTCGCCTTCGTCGAGACCGGAGTCGAACGGCGACACCGTCCACCAGGTGCGCTGGCCGCGGGTGTTCTTGAGCTGCTGCACCGTCAGGAAGTTGCCGGCGTCGAGGTCGATCGGCGCCTGGGCCCCGGCGACCGCGGCGCTCCACGCGGCCTGCAGGAACTCGGTGTTCGTCTCGGCCAGGCTGTTCGCGCGACCGTTCACCCGCTCGGGCGAGAACACCGCGATGGTGGCGTCCTCGGGCAGGTACGACGTCATCGGGACGAGGTCCTGCACGAGCGCGGGGGCGAGGGACTCCATGCCCTCGACCGGGATCCCCTCGGCGATCTTCGCGAGCATCTGGGACAGGTTCGGGAACTCGTGGAGCATCTCGCGCGCCCGCTGCCGGACGTCGTCGCTGAGCAGGAGTTCGCGCGAGGCCGTGAGTTCGACCGAGCCGAGGTCGTCCTCGGTCGTGCGCTGGTCGGCGACCGAGAACGCCTTGACGGCCTCGATCTCGTCGCCGAAGAAGTCGACGCGGACGGGGTGGTCCGCGGTGGGCGGGAAGACGTCGAGGATGCCGCCGCGCACCGCGAACTCACCGCGCCGCGTGACGAGGTCGACGCGGGCGTAGGCCATGTCGACCAGCTTCGCGGCGATGGCGGCCAGGTCGTTGCCGCGCGAGTCGGTGCGCAGCACGACGGGTGCGAGCGAGGTCAGGTTGGCGGCGATCGGCTGCAGCGCTGCGCGGACGCTCGCCACGACGATGGTGGTGCGGCGGTCGGCGGCGTCGGCGGCGGCGGCGGACCAGGACGCGAGCCTGCGGAGCGTCGCGATGCGGGTGCCGACGGTCTGGGCACTCGGGCTGAGCCGTTCGTGCGGCAGGGTCTCCCACGCCGGGAACTCGAGGACGTCGGCGTCGGGGACGTAGCTGCCGAGGGCGTCGCGGACCGCTTCGGCTTCACGCCCCGTCGCCGTGATGACGAGCACGCACTGCGGCCCGTTCCGCTCGGCGAGCAGCGCCCCGAGCAGTGGGACCCGCAGGCCGTCGACGACCGAGAAGTCGGCGTCACGAGGCGCGGCGCGGAGCACGCGATCGAACGCGGAGGCGCGCGAGAGCGCAGGGATGATGCCCGAGATCGTCACTCAGGAGATGGTACCGGCCCCCACCGACACCGCCCGCGTGGTGCGCGACGGGCGAACACGGCCGGGATCGGTCAGCGCGGTCAGGACGGCGCGTGCACCCGCTGCTGCGCGGCGACGAGTCCGACCTCGGCGATCGCCTCGACCGCGTCCGCGGCGTCGGCCAGCAGGATGGGCAGCGACTTCTTCTCGGCTGCGGAGAAGTCACGCAGCACGTAGTCGGCGGGGTCCTGACGACCGGGCGGACGACCGATGCCGACCCGCACGCGCGTGAACTCGTTCGTGCCGGTGGCCTTGATGATGTCGCGCAGCCCGTTGTGCCCGCCGTGACCCCCGCTGCCCTTGAGGCGGACGGTGTCGAACGGCAGGTCGAGCTCGTCGTGCACGACGACGAGGTCGGCCGGGGTGGCGCTGTAGAACCCGAGGACCGACGAGACCGGTCCGCCCGAGGTGTTCATGAACGAGCCCGGTTTCGCCAGCACCAGGCGCGGACCGCCGGGCACCAGGCGCCCCTCGGCGACCTGGTTCGGCGTCTTGTGCTTCTTGAACCGCGCACCCATGCGGGCGGCGAGTTCGTCGAGGACCATCTGGCCGACGTTGTGACGGTTGCCGGCGTAGTCGGGCCCGGGGTTCCCGAGTCCGACCACGACCAACGTTCGATCCGCCACAGCGTCGACCAGATGCCTTCGAAGGGGTGTTACTCGGAGTCGACCGGCTCGGAGCCGCCCTCGGCACCGGCTTCGGCACCGGCCTCGGCCGAGGCCTCGTCCGCAGCGTCGTCGTCAGCGGTGCCACGCGGGGTGACGATCGCGACGACCAGCGCCTCGGCGTCGGTCTCGAGCTCGGCGCCCTCGGGGAGCTCGAGCTGGGCGGCGTGGATCTGCACGCCGTCCTCGAGGCCCTCGACGTTGACGACGACGTGCTCCGGGATGTCGGTCGCCAGGACCAGCAGGGAGACGGTGTTCAGGTCCTGCACGTGGATCGTGCCGGAGAAGGACTCGCCCTCGATGACGACGGGCACGTCGACCGTGACCTTCTCGCCGCGGCGCAGGACCACGAGGTCGATGTGCTCGATGATCTGGCGCACCGGGTCACGCTGGACGTCCTTGACGAGGGCGAGCTGGGCCGCACCCTCGATGTCGAGGTCGACGACCGCGTTGGCGGTACGGACGAGCAGCATGGTCTCGTGACCGGGCAGCGAGATGTGCTTCGGCTCGGTGCCGTGGCCGTAGACCACTGCCGGGATCTTGTCGGCGGCGCGGAGCTTGCGCGCTGCACCCTTGCCGAACTTGGTGCGGACGTCCGCTGCGAGCTTCGTGTAGTCGGCCATGGTGCCTCCTGGTCTCGGGGGTCGACACCGGCGGTCCGGCATCGTGGGGGTCTGTGGTGTTGCAACTCGAACGCGTGCACGCGTGAGGAACGTTCCCTGGGCTGGGCCGGGTCTCCCACCGCGTCGATCACGGCCGCTGTCGCGGCCCTCGCCGAAGTCAATCACCGACTCTACCAGCACCCGCCGGGCGTGTCGTGCCTCAGTGCCCAGCGGCCACCGCCTCCTTCGGCACCTTGAGGAACGACAGCACCACGAAGGCGAGGACGTAGAGGCCGACGAACGTCCAGACCACGCCACCGGGCCCACCCCACGGCAGGACGGCGCTGACCACGGCGTTGCCGAGGAAGGTCGCACCGCCGGCCGCCGTGGCGTACATGGCCATCGCGGCGCCGCGGCGCTCCTCGCCGGCGAAGGCAGGGACGATCGCGCCCATGGGCGTGAACCCGGCGAGCATGATGCCGAACACCGTGCCCGCGGCGGTGGCGAGCCAGAAGCCCCACTCGGAACCGGCCGGCACCAGGTGCGGGACGTACCACCAGGCCAGCAGCCCGATCGCCGAGGCGCCGATGCCGAACCACTTGACGGTGCGGATCCAGCCGATGCGGTCGCCGAGGGCGCCGAAGAAGGCGTTGAACAGGATGTTGCCGGCGTAGACGATCACCGTCATCGTGAGCCACTTCGACTGGCCCCACCCGAGCTCGGTGCCGATGATCGCCGGCATGATCACGAACATGCCGAACTCGGGCGCCGTGTTGACGAGCCGGATCAGGACGGCGAGCAGGACCTTGGGGCGCGTGATGCAGACCTCGATGCCGCTGGCGATGACCCGTGCGGCGGAGTGCGAGCGCGGGGCGATGCGGCCGAGCCCGGTCCGCTCGTGCACGCCGAACCGGACGATCACCCAGCCGGCCACGACCAGGACGAGCGACAGGGCCATCGACCACGTCTCACCCGTGTGGCCGCCACCGAACGCGGGGATGCTGCCGATCGCGATGAGCGAGCCGAGCGTCGGCAGGCCGCCGGTGAAGACGACGTAGAACCAGCCGACGGCCGTGGCGTTCCGGTCGCGCGCCACGGTGTGGTTCACCCAGCAGAGGAACGAGAAGGCGAACAGCGGGAAGCCGAGTCCGCGCAGGAAGTACGTCAGGGCGATCAGCCCGACCGACCCGGTGGGCAGTGCCGCGAGGAACGCGACCTGGAACACCACCCACAGGACGGCCCCGATCGTCATGACGCGGCGCGGGCCCCACAGCTCGGAGAGCACGCCGGCGAAGTAGGACGCCACCAGGACGGCGACGCCGTAGATGCCGATCACTATCGCGGCGCTGTCCGTACCGCCCGAGCCGAGGGCCGCGGCGATGTGCGGAGCGATGAAGTTCGACTCGATGCCGTCGCCCGTCATGAAGACGAGGACACCGAGGAAGCCCCAGCGCAGCGGGTGCGGGATGCCGAGGCGGGCGATGAAGCCCTCGCGCCCGGCAGCCGGTGGTGCGGTGGCAGGTGGGGCGGTCGTCACGCCGTTCGGCGGGGTCAGGGTCGTGGTGCGGTTGGTGCGGGGTTCCGACATGTGTCGTCTCTCCTGGAGGGGCCCCGGAGTGCTCGACCCGGCATCGCGGCATGTCTCCGGGGTGCGCCGCGCGCCACGCACCCGACCGCCCGCGCAGTGGCTGCGGGCGGTCGGGGCGTCGGCGATGATGCGAGTCCTGTACCCGGGGCGCCCCGTGCTGATGCGGAGACGGATCCCGGCGGACCATCGCCGGCCCGAAGCATGGTGTCCGACGTTAGACCGCTCCAACGCCACTCGTCAAGAACGACAACTGTTGTGTAACGATCGGCGGTCGTGCCGCGCGGAGGGAGTCGTTCCGGGCGTAGTGGGTCGTTCCGGGCATAGGTGGTCGTTCCTTTCGGCCGAGTACGCCCGATTCGACCTTCCATCGCGCGCGTGATGGGAAGGAACGCTCCGCGAGGCTCAGCGGCCGAGGCTGCGCCGGTGCTCCTGGGCAGCCGCCAGCAGCTCGCGGGCGTCGTTGCTCGTCGCCTCGGCGGCGTCGCGCGCCCGTTCGAGGGCCTCGATCTCCGCGATCGCCCGATCGAGCTCACGCTGCAGGTCAGCCCGGCGGTCCTCGGCCTGCTCGAGGTCCGCCTCCGCGGCGTCGAGTGCGGCATCGGCGTCGCGCGACTCGCTCCGGGCGGCGGTCTCCGCCTGGCGTGCGGCCTTCCGCTCAGCGGCCGGGTCACGCTTCGGCTCGGGCTGGGCGTCCGGCTGCGGTCCGTCCTGGGGTTCCGTCTCCGTCGACCGGGAGGCACGGCTCGCCTTCCGCGCGCCCCTCGCCTGGGTGATCGGGATGGGTGGGGCATCGCTGCCGGACCAGGCGTCGGGCACCGCGTCCGGATCCGCGAGCGCCCCGTCCAGGTCGACCGCGTCGAACCCCACGCTCTCCAAGGGCGTCACGAGCAGCCCCGAACGCACAGCGGCGCCTGCGTGCGGATCGGCCATCGCAGCTTCGATCGTCGCCCGCACCTGTGCCAGCACCGCCGCCGTCACCGGGTGTCCGGCGTCCGAGGCGAGGTCGGCGCCGGCCTGCGTCAACGCCTCGATCACCTCGGAGCGGTGCTGTCGGAGTGTCCGGATCTCGCCGGGGTCGGCGTCGGCCTGGGCCTTGCGGAGGGCTGGCCCGAGGTCGACCGCGTCGTCGAGGGCGCCGTCGTGCGCGAGCAGGTCCACGACCCACGCTGCCGGTGCCGGCTTCCGGAGCTTCCCGATCGCCGCCGCCAGGGACCGGTCGTCCTTCCGGACCGCGCGTTGGCGAGCCGTGCGCTCGGCGACGAAGTCCCCCGGCGCGACGAGCAGCAGCTCCCGGGCGACCTCTGCGAACTCCACACCCACAGCTTGCCGCTACCAGTCGTGCACCGTTCCGTCGGCCAGGCGGTTGAACGGCAGGTAGGCCTGCTCGTACGGGTACTTGCCGGCCTCGTCGACGTCGAGGCTGACCCCGAGGCCGGGCTCGTCACCGGGGTGCAGGTAGCCGTCCGTGAAGGTGAAGGTCTGCCGGAACACCTGGTTCGTCTGCGGCCCGTGCTGCATGTACTCCTGGATGCCGAAGTTGTGGATCGCCATCCCGAGGTGCATCTGGGCGGCCAGGCCGACGGGCGAGATGTCGGTCGGCCCGTGGAACCCGGACTTGATCTGGTACATCGCCGCGTAGTCCATCGTCTTCTTGAGCGGGGAGATGCCGCCCATGTGCGTGACGGCTCCGCGGACGTAGTCGATGAGCTGGTCGCGGATGATGTCCTTGAAGTCCCAGATCGTGTTGAAGACCTCGCCGATCGCGAGCGGCGTGGTGGTGTGCTGCCGGACGAGCTTGAGTGCCTCTTGGTTCTCGGCGGGGGTGCAGTCCTCGAGCCAGAACAGGTCGTACGGCTCGAGGGACTTGCCGAGCTTCGCGGCCTGTAGCGGGGTCATCCGGTGGTGCCCGTCGTGCAGGAGCGGCAGTTCGGGTCCGAACTCGTTCCGGACGGCCTCGAACACGGTGGGCACGTGGCGCAGGTAGGCGCGGGTGTCCCAGTCCTCCATGGCGGGGAAGGCTCCGCGCTGGGCCGGCTCGAAGTCGTACCGGACGCCCTCGTTGCCCTCGGTGGTCTTGTTCGACGCGATGCCGTAGATGCTCTCGAGGCCGGGGACGCCGGTCTGCACGCGGATCGAGCGGTAGCCCTCCTCCTGGTGCTCGCGGATCGAGTCGAACAGCTCGGGGAGCTCCTTGCCCGAGGCGTGCCCGTACGCCATCAGCCCGGTGCGCGAGGCACCACCGAGCAGCTGGTACAGCGGCATGCCGGCGACCTTGGCCTTGATGTCCCAGAGCGCCATGTCGACGGACGCGATCGCCGCCATCGTGACCGGGCCGCGACGCCAGTACGACGAGCGGTACAGGAACTGCCAGGCGTCCTCGATGCGGCTGGCGTCGCGGCCGATCAGCAGCGGCACGACGTGCTCGGACAGGTACGCGGCGACACCGAGCTCGCGGCCGTTCAGCGTCGCGTCACCGAGGCCCGTGACACCGTCGGCGGTCGTGATCTTCAGCGTGACGAAGTTCCGGTTCGGGCTGGTGACGATGACCTCGGCACGCTCGATGAGCTGGCCGCGGTCGGCCGACGCCCACGTGTCCGGACGCCCGGAGGTGTGCCCGGTCGCCGCGCCGGTGTCGGCGGCGCCCGGCACCGGGGCCGCGGGGTTCGTGGTGGTGTCGGTCATGCGTGGACTCCTTCGTCGGTGCTCGTTCGGGCGGTGCTGGTGGTGGTGCGTGCGGCGGTGCTCGCCGCCCGGATGTCGTCGGCCGCTGCGGTGATCGCGTCGACCACGGCGGTGGTGTCGAGGTCGGGGGCGATGACGCGCAGCACGTCGCGCACGTCCGAGTCTGCCCCGGGGGCTCCGTCGTCGTCCACGAGGTCGGGCTGCGTCGTGACGTGGAGCCACCACGCGGCGATCGCGGTCGCGGCGCCGGGCCCGATGCCGGCGGACGGCTCGCGCTCGAGTCGGTGCCGCACGACGTCGACGACCCGGACGGGGAGCTTCTGCGACCCGCCGGACGCGATCTGCCGCAGGGTGTGCCGGATGCGGGGGTTCTGGAACCGGTCCACCAGGGCGGCACGGGCGTCGGTGACCTCGTCGGCAGGCAGGGGCAGTTCGCGGGCGGCCTCGTCCCACAGCTGCTCGACGGCGGCACGGCACACCGGGTCGTCCATGGCCGCGGCGACGGTCTCGTGCCCGAGCTGGAGCCCGAGGTACGCGAGCAGCGAGTGCGAGCCGTTCAGCAGCCAGAGCTTCCGCTGCTCGTACGGGGTGACGTCGTCGACGATGCGCACGCCGGCGGTCTCCCACGCGGGGCGGTCGATCCCGTCGAAGGCGTCCTCGAGCACCCACTCCGCGAAGGGCTCGGTGACGACGGGCACCCGGTCCCCGGCGAGTGCTCCCGGCAGGGCGGCGAGGCCCTCGACGTCGGCGTCGGTGGTCGCAGGGGTGATCCGGTCGACCATCGACGACGGGAACGAGACGTTCGCCTCGATCCACGCGCGCAGGTCGGGGTCGGTGGTGGCGCCCAGCACGGCCTCGCGCAGCACCGCGCCGTTGTGCGTCAGGTTGTCGAGGCTGACGAGCGCGATGCGTCCGGAGCCGGCGGCACGCCGGGCGTCGAGCCCCGCGACCAACCGGGCCGGGACGTCGGAACCGGACCGGTAGCCCTGCTCGGTGACCGTCAGCGTGACGATGGTGGTCTCCGGGGGCGCGACCACGTGCCTCCAGGCTGTGTCGTCGCTGCCCGGGTGGGCGGCCACGATCGTGTCGACCACCTCGGCGTCGTCGCCGGTCGCAGCACGCGTGATGAGCGTGTACCGGCAGTCCTGCGCGGTGAGGGCGTCCGCCGCCGCGGGCGAGCGGCCGGTGAAGGCCGTGATGCCCCACGGCTCCCCCGTGGTGTGGGCGGTGTACAAGGCGAGGTGGGCACGCGCGAACGCGCCCACCCCGAGGTGGACGATGCCGGGGCGGCGATCGGTCATGCGGTCACCGCGACAAGGGACCGCAGGTACGCCAGGTTGTCGGCGGTCCGGGCCTCGAGGGGCAGGTCGGTGGAGAAGTCCTCGATGGTGACCCAGCCGTCGTAGCCGACCTGGCGGAGGGCGTCGAGGTACTCGGAGACGGAGGCCTGCCCGGTGCGCAGCGGCGCCCACTCGTTCTGCCAGATCGTGCTGCCGTCGGCGCGGGTGTCGCCGGTGTCGACCCAGCGGGCGTTCTTCACGTGGGCGTGCGCGAGGTACGGGCCGAGGAGCTCGAACGCGGCGAGGTGGTCCTCCTGCCCCTCGATGACCAGGTTGCCGAGGTCGTGGATGACGCCGAGGTGCTCCGGGTCGAGGCCGTCGACGAGCCGCAGCGCCGCCGAGGCCGAGGGCGTGATCGTCATGTGGTGCAGCTCGACGAGCGCCTTGACACCGAGCTCGGTCGCCCGGGTCACCGCCCACTCGAGGTCGGCGCGGGTGCGGTCGAAGATCTGCCCGTACGTCTCGCCGGTGCGTTCCTTCTCCTGCCGGTACATCGGCATCGAGACGCGGACCTGGCGGGCGCCGAGCTCGCTCGTGACGCGGAGCATCGTCTCGACGCCCTCGTGGTCCGACGCCTGCTGGTACCCGCCGATGCCGGAGTACTCGAGGCCGGCGGCGTCGGTGATCCGCGCGATCTCGCCGACCTGGTCCTGGATGCCGGTGAACTGCCACGTGGAGTTGTTGCCGGCCCAGAACGAGCGACCGGCGGGCACGACGGTGCCGTCCGCGGGGCGGTCGTCGACGATGCGCCACTCGACGCCGTCCCAGCCCTGCTCGGCCAGCGTCGAGGCGGCCTGCGACGGGGTCCAGTCGGGGGTGGAGGCGGTGAACACGGAGAACTTCATCGGGTGGCTCCTTCGGTCGCGGTGGCGGTTGCGGGTGCGCCGACGACCGGCACCACGTCGTCGTACTTGCCGTCGATCACGTCGTCGATCCGGACGGGCTGCCCGAGCGTCGCGCTGACGTACAGCCCGCGGACGGTGGCGAGCGACACGAGGGCCGCGTCGACGGTCACGCCGGGCGCACGGCCCTCGCGGATCGCGGCCACGATGTCGGTGTACTGCCGGCCGTGCCCTGCGGCGAAGTGGTCGGGCTCGGCAGGGCCGCCGACGACGTGCTCCGGCGGGACGACGTCGTCCTTCTGGTCGACCGCGCCCGCGACCGCCGAGGCGTTCGAGGTGGTCGACGCGGACTCGAGCGTGGCGGCGTCGGGTGCGATGTGGAAGTAGGCCAGGCGGTCGTCGTCGACGAT
The DNA here is from genome assembly GCF_044748425.1 of Curtobacterium sp. NPDC089991. Taxonomy (NCBI): domain Bacteria; kingdom Bacillati; phylum Actinomycetota; class Actinomycetes; order Micrococcales; family Microbacteriaceae; genus Curtobacterium; species Curtobacterium sp. NPDC089991. The sequence goes on along the minus strand of NZ_JBIVGB010000003.1, from coordinate 117,592 downwards.
CGCCGACCCGTGCGTGCCGTACACGGCGTAGCGGGCGGAGAGGCCCGGGTACGCGGCGGTCGTGCAGTGGATGACACCGAGCGCGCCGCCGGCGAACCGGACGGTGGCGACGGCGGTGTCCTCGACCTCGATGCGGTCGTGCGCGAGCAGCCCGGTCTGGGCCGAGATCTCGACCGGACGGCCGAGCGCCCAGACGAGCAGGTCGACGGTGTGTACGCCCTGGTTCATCACGGCGCCACCACCGTCGAGCGCCCAGGTGCCGCGCCAGTCGCCGGAGTCGTAGTAGCCCTGCGACCGGTACCAGGCGACGCTCGCCAGGCCGGAGGTCACGGTGCCGAACCCGCCGTCGTGGGCGGCTGCGGCGACGGCGGCCGAGGCCGGGTCGAAGCGGTGCTGGCTGATGACGCTCGTGACGAGTCCACGCTCGCGTGCCGCTGCGGCGAGCGCGGCGATCTGCCGGGCCCGGGGCATCGTGGTGTCGAGGGGCTTCTCGATGACGACGTGCTTGCCGGCGGCCAGGGCGGCCTCGGCGAGCTGGACGTGCATGCCGGAGGGCGAGCAGATCGCGACGACGTCGATGTCGGTCTGCGCGATCGCTTCCTCGATGGTGGACGTCGTGACGGGGCGGGTGACGCCCAACGCCTCGATCTCGTCGGCGGCGCTCGTGGCGGCGGCGGGGATCGCGTCGACGAGGGCGACGACCTGCAGGTCCGGGTGGTGGACGGCGACCGTGGCGTGGTGGCGTCCGATGACGCCGGCGCCGACGACTGCCAACTTCAGTGGGGTGGTCATCGCAGGGTGACTCCGATCTGGTCGGTGAGGGTGCGGAGGGCACGACCGGCGCGACCGAAGGCCGCGGGGCCGGAGAACCCGCCGAGGGAGGTGAAGTCGCTGAGGTGCGGCTCGAGCGAGGCGTAGCCGGAGTAGCCGGCGTCGCGCAGCGCGGTGAGGGTCTGGAGCAGTTCGCCGTCGCCCTCACCCGCGGGGACGACCGACGAGTCGGCGGCCAGGGCGTCCTTGACCTGCAGGTAGTCGACGTAGGGCGCGAGCTGCGCCCACCCGTCGGTGAACGGCTTGACGCCGCACTGCACGTAGTTCGCGTTGTCCCAGGCCAGTCGGAGCGCCGGGGACCCGACGCTCTCGACGATGTCGAGCACGCGCGAGGGGACGTCGCCGTAGATGTCCTTCTCGTTCTCGTGCAGCAGGGTCACGCCCTCGCGTGCGGCGAGGTCGGCCAGGGCGCGCATCCGGACGAGGACGTCGTCGCGGACGTCCTCCGGCTGCCGGCCCTCGAAGTAGAACGAGAAGATCCGGATGTTCGTGGTGCCGAGGGCGTGTGCGGCGGCGATCGCGCGACCGAGCCGTCCGACCTCGTGCTCGACGGGCTCGTCGACGGAGACCTTGCCGATCGGCGAGGCGATGGCGGACACGGTCTGTCCGCGCTCCTCGAGCAGGCGGTGGAGTCCGGCGAGCTGGTCCTCGTCGAGGTCGACGACGTTCGCGCCCCAGGCGCTGCGGACCTCGATGGCGCTCGCGCCGAGCGCCTGCAGGACCGCGACCTGGACGACGGGGTCGGCGTCGATCTCGTCGCCGAAGCCGGAGAGTTCCCACGTGGGCTGGTCGGTCATGGTGTCCTTTCGTGTCGGACGGGAGGCGCGTGGCGGGGCCGCCACGGGCCTCCAGTCCGGTTCTGGGTTGCGGTGACTGCCGCGCTCACTTGACGGAGCCGGCCGTCAGACCGCCCACCAGGTAGCGCTGGAAGATGAGGTACAGGGCGACGACCGGCACGGCGCAGACGATCGAGGCGGCCATCATCTGGCCGTAGATCGGGACAGCACCGCCCTCTTGCGCGGTGCCGAGCACCTGCAGGACCACGGCCACCGTCCGGGTGTTCGGGGTCGTCATGATCGTGGAGAACAGGACGTCGTTCCAGCCGAGCAGGAAGGCGAAGATCGCCGAGACGACGATGCCGGGCCACGACAGCGGCAGGACGATCTTCGTCAGGATCTTCGTGCTCGAGGCGCCGTCGATGCGGGCGGCCTCCTCGAGTTCCTTGGGCAGACCACGCAGGTAGGTGACCATGACCCAGGTCGAGAACGGCAGGGCGAACGTCAGGTAGGTGACGAACAGACCCCAGCGGGTGCCGATGATCTGCACGCCCGTGGCGCTGGCGATGTTCGAGAACACCACGAACACGGGCAGCAGCAGGAGCGTGCCGGGGATCGACTGCAGCGCGAGGAGCCCACGCAGGATGGTCAGGCGGCCGAGGAACCGGAACCGGACCAGCACGTACGCGGTGGACACGGCGAGCGCGGCACTCGCGATGGCGACCGCGCCGGCGGTGAGCATCGAGTTGACCAGCCCCTCGCCGAGGGCGACCGTCGACCAGATCTCGACGTAGTTCGACAGCGTGAACTCGGACGGGAAGTACTCGCCGCGGGCGACCGCGACGTCCGAGTTCACCGAGCCGAACAGGATGTACAGGACCGGGACGGCGATGAACGCGATGATGATCGCGATCACCACGATGAGCAGCCAGCGGGGCAGGAGCCGGGTGACGTCGGTGTCGTAGGGGCGTTTGTGGCGTCGACCGGGTGCGGTGATGCTCTCGGTCAGGGTCGACGTCGGGCGGGTCCGGGTGGTGCCGGCGAAGGATGTGCTCTGGGCGCTCATGCTCGTGCTCCGTCGATGTCGGCGGCGGTCGGGGCGGCGGCGAGCGTGGCGCGGTCGGCGCGGCGCTGCTTCCGGTTGGGGCCCGCGTCGTCACCGGTGTCGAGCTTGACGGCTCGCAGGTAGACGAACAGCGGGATGGCGACGATCACGAGCGAGCAGATCGCCATGGCTGCGGACAGACCGAAGCGGAACGACTGGAAGCTCGCGATGTACGTCAGGACGGGCATGACCTCGACGCTCGACGGCAGCGGGATGCCGAACAGCACGAACGGCAGGGTGAAGTTGTTGATGTTGTGCAGGATCGCGATGATCACGGCCAGGCTGAGCGGCCCGCGCAGGTACGGGAAGATGATGTAGCGGAGCTTCGCCCACCAGGTCACCCCGTCGAGCGCGGCGGCCTCGTGCACCTCGTTGTCCACGGCCTGCAGTCCGGCGAGCGACAGCAGGTAGACGAACGGCCAGCTCGTCCAGATCATCACGCCGGCCAGCGCCCAGTAGGACGCGGAGCCGTTCAGCCAGAGCACGTCGGTGTGCAGGATCGAGTTCACGACGCCCTGCGGCTGCAGCATCGTGCGGAAGAACGTGCCGACGACGAACGCGGGCAGCACGTACGGGATCAGGTAGATCGACCGGACGAGGCCGCGCCCCGGGAACCGGTTCTGCGTCGAGATCGCGGCCGCGACGCCGATCGGCACGGTGACCGCGGTGACCAGGACGGACAGCGACACCGAGATCCAGATCGAGTGGAGCAGGGGCGAGTTCGTGAAGGCCTCGGTGAAGTTCGCGAAGCCGATGAAGGGGGCGCTGAACCACTGCCGCAGCGTGTACTGGTCCAGGTCGAGCATCGCGATGTAGAAGCCCACCAGGAGCGGCACCACGATGACGGCGAGCATGAGGACCCCGCCGGGGATGAGCATCCAGAGCGGACGCTCCTTCTTGTACAGCGGCGTCGTGCCGTGCGGGCGGACCGTCGGCTCCGTGCGCTGCGGCGGTCTGGTCTGGGTGCTGGTCATCACAGACCTCCGTTCTTCTGACGGTCGAGGGTGGACTGGGCGTCCTTCTGGGCGTCCTGCAGACGCTTGCGGAGCTGGTCGTCGGTGACCTCGCCGCTCTTGAGCGACGGGATCGACTGCACGACCACGTCGACCAGGGCGAGCTGGATGTCGGACCAGGCGCCGGTGAAGGCGGTGGGCTTCGACAGGCGGCCCGCGTCGATGATCGGCTTGAGCTGCGGGTTGTCTGCTGCCAGGTCAGCGGCAGCGGACGCGTTGGTCGGCAGGTTGCCGAACAGGTCGTAGTACTCGAGCTGCGCCTTCGGTGCGCTGAGCTGCTTGACGAAGTCGAAGGACAGCTGCTGCTTCGTGCCGTAGTCGGCCACGACCCAGTTGTCGCCGGACAGGATGCTCGCGGCCTCGATGCCGTCGGCCGGGCGCTCGCTGGCCCCCGGCGGGACGGTGGGGAGCAGGGCGAACTCGTACTTGCCGTCGACCTTGGTGTCCTTGAACGAGTTGATCGCGGTGGTGGTCGTCATCGGGAAGAACGCGGCCTTGCCCTCGGTGAACTGGGCCAGGGCCTGGGCGTTGTTCCAGCCGATCGCGGCCTTGTCGACGACGCCGTCCTTCGTGACCCAGTCGAAGTAGGTCCGGTACGCGTTCTCGACGGCGTCGCTGTCGATCTCGGCCTTCCCGTCCTTCGAGACGATGGTGTTGCCGGCGTTCTGCGCCATGCCCCACACGAACTTCCACGGGTCGAAGCCGTCGGCGTAGGCGATCGCCAGGCCGTGCCGGCCGTCACCGGTGGTGGCCTTCGCGTCCTCGGTCAGCTCGTCCCACGTGGTCGGCATGTCGGTGATGCCGGCCTTCGCGAGGAGGTCCTTGTTGACGGCCATCACGAACGGACGGCTGGCGAACGGGATCCCGATCTGCTTCGAGTCGCTCGGACCCGAGATGCCGAACGAGGCCGGGTCGAACTGGTCCTTGCCGCCGATGGCCTGCCACTCCTTCGATCCCATCTCGACGAAGGCACCGGTGGCGTAGGCGGTCGGGGTGAACGTGGTGCCGATGGCGTAGACGTCGGGGCCCTGGCCGGAGATGACGCTGGTCTGGATCGCGGTCAACTCCTCCTGCGCGGACGAGTAGGTCTCCCACTGGATGTCCGCACCGGTGGTGCGCTTGAACTCGGCAGCAGTGTCCTGCTGCCACTGCTTGCGCTCCTTGGGGTACGTGGTGTCCGCGCCCATCATCACGCGGAGGGTGTTCGGGTCGTCGCCGCTGCCGTTCACGACGGCGCAGCCCTGCAGGGAGAGAGCGGCGAGGGCGATCACCGCGACGGCACCGACGAGGGTGCGGGGCTTCAGCCGTGTTCTGTTCATCCGGGGGCTTCCTCCTCGAGACCTCCTCCGGGCGGCGCTGCCCGGTGGCACCACTGTTCCGCCGTTGGCAACATCCGGCAACCGGTTGCCACTTGTTGCCAGACGCGAATACGTTCGGCCTCGTGAGCGACACAGACATCGACGTCTCCGGCGCCGGCAGCGGCTTCGGCACGCGATCCGACGCGAGCGCCGACACGAGCGTCGGCGCCGGTTTCAGCGCCGCCCGGCGCGTGACCATCCGGGACATCGCCGACGCGACCGGAGTGGCCCCGTCGACCGTGTCCCGCGCACTCTCGCTGCCCGACCGCGTGAACCACACCACGCAGGAGCGCATCCAACGAGCGGCCCGCGAACTCGGCTACGTCGCCAACTCGCAGGCACGGGCCCTGACGTCCGGCCGCACCCGGGCCGTCGCCGTGCTCGTCTCCGACATCACGAACCCGTTCTACTTCGACGTCATCCGTGGCACGCAGCACCAGCTCGCCGGCGCCGGGTGGACGCAGTTGCTCGTCGACACCGAGGAGTCCGCCGACGCCGAACTCGCCACCCTGAGCTCGATCGGCGCGAAGGCCGACGGTGTCGTCCTCACCGCCTCACGCCTGTCCGACGCGCAGATCGCCCGGTTCGCCGAGCGGATCCCCCTCGTCGTCGTCAACCGTCGCCCCGCCGGGGTGCCCTCGGTGCTCATCGACACCCCCGGCGGCGTCGAGCAGGCCGTGCAGCACCTCGTCTCCCTGGGCCACCGCGACGTGCTCTACGTCGCCGGTCCGGACAGCTCGTGGTCGAACGAACGCCGGTGGAAGGCGCTCGTGCGCGTCGCGAAGCGCCTCGGCGTCCGCGTCGCCCGCATCGGGCCGCACGCGCCGTTCGTCGACTCCGGAGCCGCAGCCGCCGACGCCGCCGTGCACGCCGGGGCCACCGCCTGCATCGCCTTCAACGACCTGATCGCGATCGGCATGCTCGCGCGGCTGCGGGAACGGGGCGTCCGCGTCCCCGAGGACATGAGCATCGTCGGCTGCGACGACATCTTCGGTGCCGACTTCTGCAACCCGCCGCTCACCACCATGACCTCGCCGATCGAACGCGCCGGCCGGGTCGCGATCCGGATGCTGCTCGGCCGCCTCGGTGCGATCCCCGCCGACGAGCTGCCCGGTGAGCACATGACCGGCGCCGTCGCACTGCCCACCCACCTGACCGTCCGGGAGTCGACGGGGCCCGCGCCCGCCTGACACCGGCGCGAGCCCGTTGCACCCGCCGGCCCTGCCGCGCCCCGCCGTCCGTACCGTTCTCGAAGGAGTCGATGATGACCCAGACCAGCACCGCCACCCGTCTCGCCCCGCACCCCGACCGGCTGCTCCCCGCCGACCCCGGTGCGCGCCAGGTGGCACGGACCGTCTACGACGCGGTCAAGGACGCACCGATCATCTCCCCGCACGGCCACGTCGACGCGGCGCTCATCGCCGCCGACCAGCCGTTCAGCGACCCCGCGTCGCTGCTCATCACGCCCGACCACTACGTGCTCCGCCTGCTGCACGCGAACGGGGTGGACCTGGCCGCGCTGGGACGCGCCGACCCGTCGGGGACCAGCCCCGTGCCTCCCGGTCGCGCCATCTGGCGGAACCTGGCGGACCACTGGGACGACTTCCTCGGCACCCCCGTCCGCTACTGGTTCGAGACCGAGCTGCACGACGTCTTCGGACTGACGGAGCAGCCGTCGGCGGCGAACGCCGACGCCCAGTACGACCACATCGCCGGCCTGCTGGCGTCGCCCGCCTTCCGCCCGCGCGCGCTGTTCGACACCTTCGGCATCGAGGTCCTCGCCACCACCGACGGCCCCGCCGACGACCTCGCCGCGCACGCGCAGCTCGCCGCCGACCCCACGTTCACCGGCCGGGTGGTCCCCACGTTCCGCGCGGACGCCGTGTTCGACCCGTCGCGGCCGGACTGGAGGCCCGTGGTCGCGTCCATCGGGCAGGCCGCCGGCATCGACACGGGCACCCACGCAGGGCTGTTGGCAGCACTCCGCGCACGTCGCCAGTACTTCATCGAGCACGGCGCGACGGCCACGGACACCGGGGTGCTCGACGCCGGATCGTCGCCGTTGTCCGCCACGTCGCGCGAGCGTATCCACGCCGAGGCGCTCCGCGACCCGTCTTCCGTCTCCGAGGCGGACGCCACCGCGTACCGGCACGACATGCTCTACCGCTGGGCCGAGATGAGCGTCGAGGACGGCCTCGTCATGCAGCTGCACCCCGGCGTCATCCGGAACCACCACGCACCGACGCTCGAACGCTTCGGCCCGGACACCGGCCACGACCTGCCCGCCGTCGGCTCCTTCACCACGCCGCTGCGGCCGCTCCTGGAGTCCTTCGGCACCGCGCCGGGCTTCCACCTCGTGCTGTTCACCGTCGACGAGACCGTCTTCTCGCGCGAGATCGGCCCGCTCGCCGGCTTCTACCCCGCCGTGTACGCCGGAGCACCCTGGTGGTTCATCGACACCCCGGCGGCGATCGGCCGCTACCGTTCCGCGATCACCGACTCGGCGTCGTTCACGAAGACCTCCGGGTTCATCGACGACACCCGGGCGTACTGCTCCATCCCCGCGCGGCACGACATGGCGCGGCGAGCGGACGCGGCGTACCTGGCTTCACTCGTCGTCACGCACGAGATCTCGGAGGAGGACGCCGTCCGCACCGCGGGGCGGATCGTGTCCGACATCCCGCGGGCGGCGTTCAAGCTGTAGCCGTGTGGGCCGGGGCCGTGACGCTGCGGACGCGTTCCAGCGCGGAACGGATCTCGGCTTCGGCCGTCTCGGCGTCGGGCGCCCACCGGCACTCGAGCGAGACGGCGCCCCGGTACCCGCCGTCGTGCACGGCGGCGAGGAACTCGCGCCAGACGTCGTCGACCGTGCCGGGCGGCCGACGGTCCGGATCGCTGAGGTGGACGTGCCCGATCCGGTCGCCGTGGCGCCGCAGGACCTCGAACGACTCGCCCTCGTTCCGGATGTGGAACAGGTCGGCGACGACGCCGACGCCGTCGAGGGCTGCACCGTCGAGGAACGACACCGTCGCATCGACTGTGTGCAGGACGTTCGTCTCCGCGCGGCTCAGGGGCTCCACCACGATGCGCAGGTCGTTCGCGGCGGCCACGTCACGCGCGGTCCGGACCACCTCGCCGAACCGGCGAAGGGCGTCGTCGCCCGCCATGCCGTCGGGAGCGTTCCGAGCGGTCCCCGACCCGAAGACGATCGTCGCGCCCGGTTCCGCGACCGACCGCACGATCGGCAGGACCGACTCGAAGTACGACCGGACCGTCCCGAGCTCCGTGGTCAGCAGCGGGAGGTCGCCGGGCACCAGGATGGCGAAGGACGGGAACCGCTGGCCGGCGTAGACCTCGTTCCGCCGCCACCCCGTTCCGTCGCGGACCGCGAGGTTGCCGGCGATCGTCGGCTCCACGTGGTCGGCGCCCGCGCGGCGGACCACCTCGGTCAGTTCTGCCCCGGCCACGACGCCGAGTCCCCTGGACGACATGCGGTCCATGCAACTCGTCCGAGGTCCCGACGGCGACTGTTGCCGTCCGTTGCCACCGGCGCCGGTACGGTCGGACGATGGACCTCGACGTCACCGCTGCGTACGGCGACCGTGCGGGCGAGTACGCGGAGGTCCTCGGATCGATGTCGGCCGTCCAGGACGAGGACCGGACACAGGTCGAGGCCTGGGCGTCGGGATCCGGTGCTCGCATCCTCGACGCAGGGTGCGGGCCGGGGCACTGGGCCGCACACCTGGCGGATCGTGGGCACGCAGTGATCGGCATCGACGCGGTCGCACCCTTCGTCGAGCACGCACGACGTGCGCACGACGGCGTCGACTTCCGCCTGGGCGCGTTCGAGTCCACCGGTCTCGACGACGGCAGCGTCGACGGGGTGCTCGCCTGGTACTCCGTGATCCACCACGATCCGTCCTGCGTCGGCGAGGTCTTCGACGAGTTCCGCAGGGTGCTCCGGCCGGGCGGCGGCCTGCTGGTCGGGTTCTTCGAGGGGCCTTCGATCGAGTCCTTCGACCACGCGGTCGTCACGGCGTACCGGTGGCCGACGGGCGCGCTGGCGGAGGTCCTCGAGGACCACGGGTTCGACGTGGTGGACGTCCGGGCCCGGGTCGATCAGGGACAGCGGCCGCACGCTGCCATCCGCGCGAAGCGGCGGTGAGGTTCCTCAGCCGGCGGTGCCATCCGCTGCAGCCGTCGTTCAGGCTTCAGCAACCAGCGATTGCAGCACCGCGGAGATGTCCGCAACCGCGTCCAACTCCCCCTCGGCGATGGCGATGATCAGTTCGTACGCCTCGTCGTTCGTCGCGCGCAACCGAAGCCCGTTGACCCCGAGGAACACCACCAGCAGCATCAACCCCAGGCGCTTGTTGCCGTCGACGAGTGCATGGTTCCGAACCGCGGAGTGCACGAGCGCTGCCGCCTTCTCGAGCAACGACGGATAGGCGTCGCGTCCACCGACCGAGGTCGCTGGTCGGGCCACCGCGGCCTCGAGGAGTCCAGCATCTCGGATGACGAAGTCCGGCCCCAACGTCCGCCGAGCGATGTGCAGCGCTTCGTCGATCGTCAGGTGGATCATCGTCCGAGTCGCTCGAGCGCCTTGGCGAAGTTCGGCAACTCGCGGTCGAGGACCCCGTCGATGAGGTCACGTCGGCTGTGGTGCTCGATGTACTCGCGGATCGCTTCCCGCGCGATGTCCTGCATCGATCGGGCTTCGAGGTCGGCCCGGGTTCGGAGCGCAGCCGCCTCGGCATCGTCCAGTCGAAGGGTCATGGCCATGCGCAGGACGGTATCACAGTTGATACCACGGTCATCGATCAGCAGCACCGACCGGCGTCCCTTCGCTCGAGGCGTCGACGTCGATCTCGATGGTGGGGTCGACGCGTGGCGGCTTGATGCGACCTGTCACTGGATTGTTCACTGTCATGATCCGAGTGTTGCGCGGTCGCTCCTCCGCCGGGGGAAGGTCTGGGAGAGGTTGTGGACGATCCCTTGCGAGGACTTCACTGTGGAGAAGTGAGGCTCAGCCGGAAGTGACCGACAGCGCTGCGAGGATCGTCGTCACCGTGTCGTCGACCGACCCGTCGATGGAGACGTCGACGGCGGCCTCGTCGGCCTGCGGCCGTTCGAGCGTCGCGAACTGGGAGTCGAGCAGCGACGACGGCATGTACTCGTGGTGCCGGTGCGCCTGCCGCTCGGCGATGAGGTCGTGCGAGCCGTCCAGGAACGCGATGACGAGGCCCGGCGCCGACTGCCGGAGCCGATCGCGGTAGACGCGCTTGAGGGCGGAGTTGGCCATCACGCAGCGGCTCCCGGACGCCTCGACGACGGCGATCCGCGCGGCGCAGGCGTCGAGCCACGGCCAGCGGTCGTCGTCGGTGAGGGGGACGCCCTGCCGCATCTTCTCCTTGTTCGCGGCCGGGTGCAGGTCGTCGGCGTCGACGAACACGGTCGGTTGGCCCTGCTCGGCGAGCGCGTCGGCGAGCGCCTGCCCGATCGTGGACTTGCCGGAACCGGAGACGCCCATGACGAGGACGGGTGGGAGGGCAGCGGTGTCGGTCATCCCTCCACAGTATTGACGGGGTGAACAGTGGTCCCCAGTTGCCGTAACACCCGTGCGGTCCCAGGGCGCCGACCGTAGGTTGGTCTCACGTCCGGACAAAGGAGACGACGTGGCAGACAGCACTGGTCAGGCGAACATCGGGGTCATCGGCCTCGCCGTCATGGGGTCGAACCTCGCGCGCAACCTCGCGTCGCGTGAGGGCAACACGGTCGCGGTGTACAACCGCACCTACGCCCGCACCGAAGAACTCATCAAGGAGCACGGCGACGCCGGCTTCATCGCGTCCGAGGACATCGACGGCTTCGTCGCCTCGCTCTCGAAGCCGCGCACGGCGATCATCATGGTGCAGGCCGGCAAGGGCACCGACGCCGTGATCTCGCAGCTCGCCGAGAAGTTCGAGGAAGGCGACATCATCGTCGACGGCGGCAACGCCAACTTCCACGACACGATCCGGCGTGAGCACGACCTGCGCGAGAAGGGCCTCAACTTCGTCGGCACGGGCATCTCCGGTGGTGAGGAGGGCGCGCTCAAGGGGCCGTCGATCATGCCCGGCGGCTCGAAGGAAGCCTGGGAGACCCTGGGCCCCATCCTCAAGTCGATCGCGGCGGTCGCTGAGGGCGAGCCCTGCGTGACCCACATCGGCACCGACGGCGCCGGCCACTTCGTCAAGATGGTGCACAACGGCATCGAATACGCTGACATGCAGCTCATCGCCGAGTCCTACGACCTGCTCCGCCGCGTCGGCGGGCTCTCCGTCGAGGACCTGGTCAAGGTGTTCCAGGAGTGGAACGGCGGCGACCTCGAGTCCTACCTGATCGAGATCACGGTCGAGGTCCTGAAGCAGCGCGACGCCGACTCCGGCAAGCCCCTCGTCGACGTCATCCGCGACGAAGCGGGGTCCAAGGGAACGGGCGTGTGGACCGTGCAGAACGCGGTCGGACTCGGCATCCCGGTCTCCGGCATCGGCGAAGCGGTGTTCGCCCGCGCAGTGTCGTCGAAGCCGTCGCAGCGTGCCGCGGTGCAGCAGGCGTTCCCGGACCGGCCCGACATCGCCGAGGTCCCCGAGGGCTTCGAGGACGACGTCCGCGCGGCGCTCTACGCCTCGAAGGTCGTCGCCTACGCGCAGGGCTTCGACCTGATCATCGCCGGGGCGAAGGAGTACGGCTGGGACATCAACCTCGGCAACGTGGCGAAGATCTGGCGGGGTGGCTGCATCATCCGTGCCCAGTTCCTCAACCGCATCGTCGAGGCGTACGACAAGAACCCGGAGCTCGAGTCACTGCTCGTCGACCCGTACTTCGCGAACGCCGTGCAGGAGGGTGAAGCCGCCTGGCGCCGCATCGTCGGGATCGCCGCCGCGTCGGGGATCCCCGCGCCGGGCTTCTCGTCGGCGCTGTCCTACTTCGACTCGCTCGCCTCCGAGCGGCTGCCCGCCTCGCTCATCCAGGGGCAGCGCGACTTCTTCGGCGCGCACACCTACCAGCGCATCGACAAGGACGGCACCTTCCACACGCTGTGGTCCGACGACGACCGCCGCGAGGTCGACCAGGAACCGTCCACCCACTAGACCGCGGCACGACCGCACCCTCGAAGGGCCCTGCCGATCGGCGGGGCCCTTCCCACGTCCGACAGCAGTGCGCTCGGTCACGACGATGTGCTCGGTTCAGGCGACGATGCGCTCGCGCGCGAGGTCGGCGACGAGCCGGTCCAGCCGCTGTCCGCGGCCGAGCAGCCGACGAGAGCCGGGAGCCGTCCGCACGAAGAAGGTCGCGACCGCCGGGGTGTCGTCCGGCCGGACGTAGTGGATCGCGACCGCGCACGCCCGACGGGCATCGGCGCGGTCACCGTCGCCGTGGACGTCCTCGATCCCGACGTGCACCACCCGGCTCCACCGGACCACGAGCAACCGTGTGGCCTTGCGGTCGTCGAGTTCCCACAGGGAGGCCTCGGTCGCCCCGAACGCCCACGTCACACGGGCACCGAGGCTCACCTCCGGCCGGACCTCGGCGATCGCGTCGCGCAGTTCGGTCGTCGGAGCCGCCGGCACGAGCCAGACCGTGGGGTCGATGCGGCGGATGGCGAGCGCGAGGGCCTCGTCAGCGTGCCGGCGACGTACCGCAGCGGCACGGAAGACCGCGACCACGATGACCGTGACGCCCAGCGCGATCGCACCGAACTCGACGATCCCGAACCAGGACAGGTCCACGTCAGGTGCCGTCGCGACGACGATGATCCGCGCGGTGAGGAGCGCCGCCCAGATGCCCACGATCACCCACCGCAACGTGGACAGGCGCTGTGCAGCCGACATCGGCGTGCGGTCGGATCGGCGGGCGCGGCCGGGGCGCGGAACTGGATCTGGACGCCTCGGCACACCCCGATCCTCGCACGGCCCGATCGGCAGGTGCTGGCCGGGGTCGGTGAACGCCCGGGGAACCGCACGCACAGCCGACGAGCGGCCGGGCGACCTACGCTCGGGCGGTGACCACCGAACGCACCACGGACGTCCCGACGCCGGACGACCCATCGACGGACGAACACCCGGCCGGAGCCCCGCTCCGCCGGCCCGCGGTCCTCGCTGCGGCCGTCGGTCTCGTGGCCGCCGCCGCCTTCCTCGGGATCGCTGAGTTCGGCGCGCTGCTCCTCGGTGGTGCCGGCAGCCCGTTGGTGGCCGTCGGGTCCGCCGTGATCGACCTCGCACCTGCGGGGGCCAAGAACCTGATGGTCGCCCTGTTCGGCACCGGCGACAAGGTCGCACTGTTCGCGCTCATGACCGTCATCGTCGCCGCGATCAGCGCCGGGGCCGGGGTCCTCGAGCGCGCTCGGCCGCCCTTCGGGGCACTCGTCTTCGCCGTCGGCGGCGTGCTCGCGCTCATCGCGGTGAGCACCCGTTCCGGCAGCGGTACGTTCGACGGCGCTCCCACCGTGTTCGGCGTGGCGGCCGCCGTGATCACCCTGCGGCTGCTGCTCCGCCGGCTCCGGCTCTGGGAGGCCGCAGCGGCCGTCCCGTCGGCGTCACCGCGACCTGCCTCGACCGAGCGCCGCGCGTTCCTGGTCTGGGGTGTCACGACCGCAGCGGTCGCGGTCGTGGTGGGCACGGCCTCCCGGGTGGGGTCGTCCGCGATGCAGGCGGTCGCCGCTGCCCGACGAGCCGTGCGCCTGCCCGCGGCGGCGACGCCCGCACCGGCCGTGCCGGGCGGCGCCTCGCTCGACGTCGACGGGATCACGCCGTACGTCACACCGAACGCCGACTTCTACCGGATCGACACCGCGCTGCGCGTCCCCTCCATCGATCCGGGTGACTGGAGCCTGCGCATCCACGGCGCCGTCGAGAACGAGGTCACGCTGACGTGGGACGAGCTGCTGGCCCTGCCGCTGGAAGAGCACATGGCCACCCTGAGCTGCGTGTCCAACGAGGTCGGCGGCGACCTGATCGGCAACGCGCTCTGGCTCGGGTACCCGATCCGGGAGCTGCTGGCCCGCGCGAAGCCGACCGGGGACGCCGACATGGTGCTGTCCCGCAGCATCGACGGGTTCACCGCCGGGACGCCGTTGGACGTCCTGCAGGACGAGGGCACCGACGCGCTCCTCGCCATCGGCATGAACGGCGAACCGCTGCCGACCGAGCACGGGTTCCCGGCGCGGATGGTCGTGCCCGGGCTGTTCGGGTACGTGTCGGCGACGAAGTGGGTGACCGAGATGGAGGTCACGCGCTTCGCCGATGCACAGGGGTACTGGACGCCGCGCGGATGGTCGGAACGCGGGCCCGTGAAGCTCGAGTCGCGCATCGACACCCCTCGGAACGGGACGACCGTGACCGTCGGTGAGCAGGTCGCCATCGCCGGGGTCGCCTGGCAGCCGCACACCGGGGTGAAGGCCGTGCAGGTCCGGGTCGGCTCGGGTGCGTGGCAGCAGGCGGAACTCGCCGAGTCGGTGTCCGCGGACACCTGGCGCCAGTGGGTGCTGCGGTGGACGCCGACCGCGGGGTCGCACCGGATCGAGGTCCGTGCCGTGAGCGCCGACGGCGAGGTGCAGACGAGCGTCGAGCGGCCGCCCGCGCCGAACGGGGCCTCGGGCTGGGCGTCGGTGACGGTCGACGCGAAGTAGCGCTGGCCGGCGCGGTTCGGGGGCGTCGGGTGGGGCCGCGCGGCACGCCGTCCGCTGGTCGTCGAGGTTCCGAGATCTCGGCATGTCGAGCGTCCGAACGGCCGTCTGTGCGACCTCGGCGGAACTGAGCGGCGTGTCGCGACCAGTCGGCGAACCAGGCGCCGGCCGAACTCGCGCGGGTCGAGCCCGTGCCGGCCGGACTCGCGCGGGTCGGGTCGTCGGCTCTGACTCGTCGGGTCAGACGGGGAGCGTCGCGACGACGCAGGTGCCGTCGACCTCGTCGTCCTGCTCGACTACGGCCGTGAACCCGGCGGACACGAACGCCGCGACCGACGCATCTGCCTGCGCCACCGACACCTCGATCACGACCGAACCACCGGGGCGCAGCCACTCCCCCGCTCCTGCGGCGATCCGCCGGTGCAGGTCGAGGCCGTCCGCGCCACCGTCGAGGGCCACGCGGTGCTCGTGCTCACGCGCTTCGACCGGCATCATCGCGATCGACGCCGTCGGGACGTACGGGGCGTTCACCGCGATGACGTCGACGGCGCCGCGGAACCGGTCCGGCAGCGGCGCGAACAGGTCGCCGGCGACGACGATCCCGCGGTCGCCGATGTTCTCGGCCGCGACGTCGACGGCATCCGGGTCGATGTCCGTCGCCACGAGGTCGAGCGCGCCGACCCGGCCGAACAACGCCACCGAGATCGCACCGGCGCCACAGCACAGGTCGACCACGCGGTCGTAGCGCTGCAACCGACGGGCAGCCTGCTCGACGACGACGGTCGTCCGGGCACGGGGGACGAACACCCCAGTGGTTACCCGGATGCGGTGTCCGTCGAAGGCGGCCCAGCCGAGGACGTACTCGAGCGGCTCACCGGCGAGGCGACGCTGGACCAGGGAACGCAGCCGGACTGGTTCACCGTCGCCTGCTTCGAGGAGCAGGTCGGCTTCGTCCTCGGCGAAGACGCTCCCCGCGGCCCGGAGCCGGGCCGCGAGGGCGTCACGCGCGGGATGGGTCACCAACGGTCCGCAGACACGTCACGTCGACGAGACGGTGAGGCGCCGCCGGCTGTGCCCATGGTTCGACGGCTCCGCTACGCTGCGCCGTCGAACATCGACGTGACGGACCCGTCGTCGAAGACCTCGTGGATGGCGCGGGCCAGGAGCGGGGCGATCGGCAGGATCTCGAGACGGTCCCAGCGCTTCTCGACGGGCACCGGCAGGGTGTCGGTGACGACCACACGGTCGATGAACTCGCTCTGCAGCAGCTCGGTGGCCGGGTCGGAGAACACGGCGTGGGTCGCGGCGACGACGACGCCGATCGCGCCGGCCGCCTTCAACGCCTCAGCTGCCTTGGCGATCGTGCGCCCGGTGTCGATCAGGTCGTCGACGAGCAGGCACCAGCGGCCGGAGACGTCGCCGACGATCTCGTGGACCGTGACCTGGTTCGGGACCAGCGGATCGCGACGCTTGTGGATGATGGCGAGGGGTGCACCGAGCTTCTCGGACCAGATGTCGGCGACGCGGACGCGCCCCATGTCGGGAGACACGACCGTCAGCATCGACGGGTCGAGGATCTCGCGGAAGTGCTCGAGCAGCACCGGCATGGCGAAGAGGTGGTCGACCGGGCCGTCGAAGAAGCCCTGGATCTGGGCGGCGTGCAGGTCGACGCTCATGATGCGGTGCGCGCCCGCGGCCTTGAACAGGTCGGCGACGAGGCGGGCCGAGATCGGCTCGCGGCCGCGGCCCTTCTTGTCCTGACGGGCGTACGGGTAGAACGGCGCGACGACGGTGATGCGCTTGGCCGAGGCCCGCTTCAGCGCGTCGACGATGATGAGCTGCTCCATGAGCCACTCGTTGATCGGCGCCGTGTGCGACTGGATGACGAACGCGTCGCACCCGCGGACCGACTCGTCGAACCGGACGTACAGCTCACCGTTCGCGAAGGTCCGGGCATCGGTGGGGACCAGGTCGACACCGAGTTCCTCTGCGATCTCGGCGGAGAGCGCCGGGTGTGCTCGCCCCGAGACGAGGACGAGTCGTTTCTGGCCGGTTGTCTTGATTCCGGACAAGTGCGGTGCTCACTCCCTGACCCGTGTGGGGTCGATGTCGACGACCGGTGGTCGCCAGGATCTATTCGCCGTTCGCGTGCCGAGCAGCCTCGGCCGCCGGTGTGCCGGGTCGGTGTTCCTCGACCCATCCGTCGGTGTTGCGCTGTGGGGCGTAGCTGATCGCGAGCGATCCGGCCGGGACGTCCTTGCGGACCGTCGTTCCGGCACCCGTGTACGCACCGTCACCAATCCTAACCGGGGCGACGAACACGTTGTGCGAGCCTGTACGAACGTGCGAGCCGACCTCGGTGCGGTGCTTGTGCACGCCGTCGTAGTTCGCGGTGATCGTGTTCGCGCCGATGTTCGAGTCCTCGCCCACCTCGGCGTCGCCGATGTACGACAGGTGCGGGACCTTGCTGCCGCGCCCGATCTTCGCGTTCTTCGTCTCGACGAAGGTGCCGATCTTGCCCTGGTCGCCCAGGATCGTGCCCGGACGCAGGTACGCGAACGGCCCCACCGAGGCACCGTCACCGATGACCGCGAGGGTGGCGTCGACCCGGTTCACCGTCGCGCCGGCACCGACCTCGGTGTCGCGCAGCGTGGTGTCCGGCCCGACGACGGCACCGGCGGCGATGGCGGTCGCGCCGAGGAGCTGGGTGCCGGGCAGGACCTCGGCATCCGCTTCGATCGAGACGTCGAGGTCGATCCAGGTGGTGGCCGGGTCCTGCACGGTGACGCCGGCGAGCTGGTGTCGGCGGACGATGCGGGCGTTGAGCTCGCGGGCGGCGTCGGACAGCTGCGCGCGGTCGTTGATGCCGGCGACGAGCCACGGGTCGGTGAGCGTGACGACGTCGATGCGCCCGCCTCGCGCACTGATCAGCGCGGGGGCGTCGGTGATGTACTTCTCGCCCTGCGCGTTCGCCGTGGTGAGCGACGGCAGGACCGCCCGGAGGCGCGTCACGTCGAACGCGTAGATGCCCGCGTTCGCCTCGGCGATGGCCAGCTGTTCGGCTGTCGCGTCCTTGTGCTCGACGACACCGACGAACGCGCCGTCAGCATCCCGCACGATCCGTCCGAGGCCGGTCGGGTCCGGGGCGATCGCACTGACGAAGGTCGCGCCGTTTCCCCCGCCGGCGTGGGCGTCGACGAGCAGGCGGAGCGACGCCGCGTCGAGCAACGGGACGTCGCCGGAGAGCACCACGACGGCACCGTCGAAGTCGGTGGGGAGCGCCTGGACCGCGACCTCGACCGCACGGCCGGTGCCGGGGACGTCGTCCTGGTCGACGATGATGGCGTCGGGCGCGCGCTCGGTGATCTCCGCTGCGACCAGGTCACGCTCGTGCCGCACGACCACTGCGACGTGCTCCGGCCCGAGGGACGACGCCGTCCGCAGGACGTGCGCGATGAGCGGCAGCCCGGCGAGCCGGTGCAGCACCTTGGGGGTGGACGACTTCATGCGCGTGCCCTGCCCGGCGGCGAGGACGACGACGGCGATGCGCTGGTCGGTCATGGGTCCATCCTGGCGCACCCGCGCTGCGGAGTCCGCTGGAACCGCGGCCCTGTGCAGAACCGTGCGCACAACCGCACCGGGGACGTTCCTTCCCATCGACCTCGGGATGGAAAGCGGGATCGGGCGTACCTGGCCGGAAAGAACGACCAGCTACGCCCGAAACGACCAGCTACACCCGAACACCTACCCGCGCAGCACCCGCGGCTCGGCCTTCACGAACGCCATGAGCACCAGCCCCACCACGAGCACCACCACGATCCCGAGGATCCCGAAGCGCGTCGAGCCGCCGACCGTCACCGCGACACCGAACAGTGCCGGCGCCAGGAACGACGCCGCCCGGCCGGTGGTGGCGTAGAGGCCGAAGAGCTCGCCCTCGCGGCCGGGGGTCGCCAGCCGCGCCAGGTACGCCCGCGACGACGACTGCACCGGTCCGACGAACAACGCCAGGGTCAGCCCCAGCACCCAGAACCACTCCGTCCGACTGCCGACCGCCAGGACGCCGAGCCCGCAGGCAGCGAGGCCGATCAGCGACACCATGATGAGCGCGCGCGAGCCGAAGCGGTCGTCGAGCCGTCCGGACACGAAGGTGGCGACGCCGGCGACGACGTTCGCAGCGATGGCGAACAGGATGACCTGCGAGGCGCTGAACCCGAACACCTGCGCCGCGATGATCCCGCCGAAGGTGAACACCGCGCCGACGCCGTCGCGGAACACCGCGCTGGCGACCAGGAACGCGAGTACGTTCCGCCGTTCGCGCCAGAGCCGGGCGATGTCCCGACCCAGGTCGCGGTAGGCACCGAGCACGCCGCCGGTGTGCCGGTGGTCGGGCGCGGCCTCGGGCACGACGACGAAGAGCGGGATCGAGCTGACCGCGAGCCACACGGCGGCGATGCCGATGGCGACGCGGACGTCCCACTGCCCGGTCGCGACGGTGGCCGGCAGCTGCAGCAGTCCGCCGACGACGCCGTCGCCGCGGAAGTCCTGGATGCAGAGCACGAGCAGCAGCACGAGCAGCACGATGCCGCCGAAGTACCCGGCGGCCCACCCGATCGCGGACACCCGTCCGGTGCGCTCCCCCGACGCGACCTGCCCGATCATGGCGTTGTAGCCCACGCTCGCGATCTCGTACGCGACCGTGCCGATGCCGAGCAGCGCCGCCCCGAGAACGAGGTACGGCTGGCTCGGTGCGACGAAGACCATGCCGCCGATGGACAGCACGATGCCGATCGTGGCGATGAGGACGGACCGGCGCCGGTGCCCGGACGAGTCCGCCAGGCGTCCGATCGCCGGGGCCACGAGCGCGACGACGATGCCGGCGATCGTCAGGGCCGTGGAGACCACCGCGGCGTTGTGGGCGAGTTCGCGTTCCACCAACGCCGTGCCCGCGGCGGACGTGTCGGCCACCTTCGCCGGGTCGACGAACGCCCGGCTGGCCAGGTACGTGCTGAACACGAACGTGGTGACGACGGCGTTGAACGCCGCGGACCCCCAGTCCCACAGCGCCCAGGACACGAGCGCACGCCGGTCGGTGCGCTGCGGCACGACGGCGGCCGGTGAAGCGGTCATGCGCGAACCGTAGCGCGTCCCGGTGACGCGCCGGTGGCCCCGTTCCGGGTCACGTGCCGGACGGGAGGCGCGTGGCGGCCTGGCCACGGGCCTCCCGTCCGCACCGTGCGCGCGTCGTCACCCGGTGCGAGCTTCCGCGCACCGTGCCCGCCCACAGGGCGACACCATGCCGACGACCGTGGACACAACGACGAACCTCGCACCGTGCGCCAGCCGCCAGCCGGACGGGAGGCGCGTGGCGGCCTGGCCACGGGCCTCCCGTCCGCACCGTGCGAGCGCCGTCACCCCGTGCGAGCTTCCGCGCACCGTGTCCGGTCGCAACCCCGCACGTGGCACGCAACGCGGCACGGGGCGGCGAACCGCGCACCGTGCGCGCTCAGGCGGGGACGCCGCCGGGGTAGACGACCGACTTGAGGGAGTCCGGGTCGGTGTCGCTCTCGAGTGCCTCGCGGACCTCGTCGAGGCCGAACCGACCCGTCACGAGCGAGTCGAGGTCGATCTGCCCGGACGCGACCAGGCCGATCGCGACGGGCCACGTGCCGGTGTAGCGGAAGATCCCGGTGACCGTGACCTCGAGGTTCTGGATGTGCTCGACGGGCAGGGTCATCTCGGAGTTGCCGAGCCCGACGAGCACCGCGGCGCCGGCCGGTCCGACCGCCTTGATGCCGTCGGACACGGCACGGGGAGCACCGCTGGCATCGATGAACGCGTCGACCGGGGCGATGTCCGAGGCGACGGACACCACGGTCGGGTCGACGACCTCCGTGGCGCCGTACTGCAACGCACGCTCCCGGCGCTCGGGGACCAGGTCGCTGACGACGATCCGGGTGGCGCCGAAGGCCCGCGCGGCCTGGGCGCAGATGATCCCGATCGGACCGGCACCGGCGATGAGCACCGAGGACCCGGGGACGATGCCGGCCTTGCGGACCGCGGCGATCCCGACGGACAGCGGTTCGAGCAGGGCACCGGCCTCGAACGAGACGGAGTCGGGCAGGACGTGGGCGAACTCGGCCTCGATCGTGACGAACTCGGCGAAGGCGCCGTCGACCGGCGGGGTCGCGTAGAAGCGCATGTGCGGGCAGAGGTTGTAGCGGCCGGCCAGGCACTGCGCACAGCGGTGGCACGGGCGCTGCGGTTCGACGGCGACGCGCTCCCCGACGCGGGCGGGGTCGACGCCAGCGCCGACAGCGGTGATCGTGCCGGACAGCTCGTGACCGAGGACGAGGGGCTCCTCGACGACGAAGTCCCCGATGCGGCCGTGGCGGTAGTAGTGCACGTCGGAGCCGCACACCCCGACGGCGGCGACCCGGACGAGCACGTCGCCCGGTTCGACCTCGGGCACGGGGCGGTCCTCGACGGTCAGGTCCTGGGTCCCGAGCAGCACGCTGGTGCGCTGGCGCTGGATGGAGGTCATGGGGTTCTCGCTTCCTCGGCCGCGGCGTCGCGGTCGGACGTGGGGGTGGTGGAGTGGTCGGGCGTGGGGGTGGTCGTGGAGTCGGCTGGAGCTGGCCTCGGGACGAGCCGGGCTGCCGTCGGGTCGCGCAGCAGGTCACGGAACCCGAGTTCGGCGGCACCGCGGAGCAGCACGTCGGCACCGAGCGCCGCCGGAGCGATCCGCAGCCGTTCGGTCACGGCGGCCATCGACTGGGCGCGGACCTCGACCTCGATGCGGTCGCCGACGTGCTCGAGCAGCACCCCGAGGAACCCGCCGAGGACGACCACCTCGGGGTTGACGGTGTGGATCGCGTTGCGGAGCGCGGTGGCGAGCGCCGTCACCTGGCGGTCGACCACCCGCTCGACCTCGGGTCGGCGTTGCGCGAGCACCGCGGCGAGCGCGGACGGGTCGTCCGGGGCGACACCGGCCGCCGCGACGAGGGCGTCGCGCGAGGCCTCGGTCTCGAGGCACCCGACGGCCCCGCAGTGGCAGCGGACACCGTTCGCCGCGACGAACGTGTGGCCGAGCTCGCCGGCGTAGCCGTCCGCGCCGCTGAGGGGCCGGGCGGCGCTGATGACACCGCCGCCGATACCGCTCGCGCCGCCGTTGAGGTAGATCAGGTCGTCGACTCCGCGGCCGCTGCCGTACAGGCGCTCCGCCCAGGCACCGGAGTTCGCGTCGTTCGTCGCACGGACCGGGAGGCCGGTGCGCTCGGCGAGGGGACGGGCGATCGGTTCGTCGTGCCAGCCCAGGTGGGGCGCGGAGCGGACCACGCCGTCCTCGACCCGTACGGTCCCGGGCACGGCGACGCCGATGCCGGCGATCCGGGCGGGTGCGGCGTCCCCGGCGACCAACCCGTCCAGGAGTCCGGCGATGGTCTCGACTGCCTGGGCAGCGGTCGGGGCCGAGCGACTCGACGCCACCGCACGGTCGCGCACGCTGCCGTCGAGCCCGACCAACGCGACGGTGACGGCGTCCACCTCGACCGTGACGGCGACGGCGACCACCTCGGCGGCAGCACGAACGACGGGGCTCGGACGGCCGACGCCAGGGCTCGGACTGCCCGCGACACCGGCGCTCGTGCTGCCCGTCGCGGGGACGTCCTCGTGCACGAGTCCGCGCTCCACCAGTTCACCGACGAGCGTGAGCGTGGTCGACCGGTTGAGACCGGTGCGTCGGGTGATCTCGGCGCGGGTGATGGGACCGTCCTCGTGCACCAGGCGGAGGACGCGCGCAGCGTTGCCGCGTGTCGGGGTCTGCGCGACGACGGGTGCCGCTGTCAGGCGAGCCATCGGGTCCTCTCGGTCGTGCTCCGTGTGTGCTGGCCCATCCTCGCGTGTTCGGTCCTTCCCAGAACGCCCGCGATGGGAAGCGGGATCGGGCACACCTGGTCGAAACGAACGACCAGGTACGCCCGGATCCGGCAGGTACGCCCGGAACCGCCGGTCACCGCGAACGCGAGAACGCGGCGTCGAACGAGGCCTCCGGCGGCGCGATCGTGCCGAGCTGCCGCACGAACGCCAGCGCCTCGGGTCCTCCGACGAGTCGGTCCATGCCGGCGTCCTCCCACTCGACGCTGGTGGGGCCGGTGTACGCGATGTGGTTCAGCACGCGGAACACGCGCTCCCACGGCACGTCACCGTGTCCGGCGGTCACGAAGTCCCAGCCGCGGCGCGGGTCGCCCCACGGCAGGTGCGAACCGAGCCGGCCGTTGCGCCCGTCGAACTGCTTCACCGACTCCTTGCAGTGCACGTGGTACACCCGGTCGGCGAAGTCGAGCAGGAACGCTGCGGGGTCGAGGTCCTGCCAGACGAAGTGCGAGGGGTCGAAGTTGAACCCGAACGCCGGCCGGTCCGCGAAGAGCTCGAGCGTGCGCTTGGCGGTCCAGTAGTCGTAGGCGATCTCGGACGGGTGCACCTCGAGCGCGAAGCGGACCCCGACCTCCTCGAACACGTCGATGATCGGCGACCACCGGTCGTGGAAGTCCTGGTACCCGGCGTCGATCATGCTCGGCGGGACCGGCGGGAAGCCCGCGACGGTCTTCCAGATCGACGACCCGGAGAACCCGGTGACGGTGTCGACCCCGAGTGCCGCTGCGGCGCGTGCGGTCCACTGCAGTTCCTCGGCGGCACGCTGTCGGACACCTTCGGCCTCGCCGTCGCCCCAGACGTGCGGCGGCAGGATGTCCTCGTGCCGCTGGTCGATGGGGTCGTCGCACACGGCCTGGCCGACCAGGTGGTTCGCGATGGTCCAGACCCGCAGCCCGTTGCGTTCCAGGATCGCCTTCCGCTCGGCGACGTACGAGGGGTCCGTCGCGGCGCGCCGGACGTCCAGGTGGTCGCCCCAGCAGGCGATCTCGAGGCCGTCGTACCCCCAGTCGCCGGCGAGCCGGGCGACCTCCTCGAAGGGCAGGTCGGCCCACTGTCCGGTGAACAGCGTGACCGGCCTGGAGGCCCGGGTCGGCTCCGCCTGGTCGCTCGCGTCCGTCGTCGTCATCGTCGTCGTCCTTCCGTGCGGTGGTCGGGGTCCGTGCTGTGTTCGAGCTGCGTGCTGTGGTCGAGGTCCGTCACCATGACCCGGGTGCGGACCCGGCGGGGACGGTGGCGGGGCGGTCGACGCGCGAGCGCACGTCGACGACCGTGTGGTCACGGGCCGCGGCCGAGACGGCCTCCATGACCTCGAGCACGTGGAACGCGAGGTCGCCGGAGGCCCGGTGCGGACGGTCCGTGGTGATCGCGTGCGCCAGGTCGGCGAGCCCGTAGCCGCGACCGGCGTCGGCGTACCCGGCGGAGACCGGCAGCTCGCGCCACTCGCGGTCGTCCGCCGTCGCGATCGACACCGGGTCCGAGAACCGGTTCGGGTCCGGCACACCGAGGGTGCCGGCCGTGCCGTACACCTCGAACAGCGGTGCTCGGGTGGCCCAGACCTCGAACGAGACGGTGACGGTGGAGACCACGCCGTCCTCGTGCTCGAGGATCGCGACGACGTGGGTGTCGATGTCGACGGGGATCACGGTGCCGGCGTTCGGTCCGGTCGCGATCGTCCGCTCGCGGGTGGAGCGCGTGGCACTGCCGCTCACCCGGACGACGGGCCCGAAGAAGCTGACGAGGCTGGTCAGGTAGTACGGCCCCATGTCGAGCAGCGGTCCGCCACCGGGCTGGTAGTAGAACGCGGGTGCCGGGTGCCAGAGTTCGTGGCCGGGGGCGCTCCAGGCGACGGCCGCTCCGACCGGGGTGCCGATCAGGCCGTCGTCGAGGGCGGCCCGCGCGGTCTGGATGCCGGTGCCGAGCACGGTGTCCGGGGCGCTGCCGACCCGCAGGCCCGCGGCTCGGGCGGCCTCGAGCACCGGTTCGGCCTCGGCCGTGGACATCGCCAGGGGCTTCTCGCCGTAGACGTGCTTGCCCGCGGCGAGCGCCCGGGTCGCGACGTCGGCGTGGGCGGCGGGGATCGTCAGGTTGAGCACCACGTCGACGTCGTCGGCCGCGAGCAACTCGTCGACGCTCGTGCCGCGCACTCCCTGCGCGGCGCCGACCGCCTGCGCCCGGTCGACGTCGAGGTCGGCGACCGCGACGAGCGCCAGGCCGGGCAGGGCCGGGAAGTGTTCGAAGTACTGCTGGCTGATCACGCCGACGCCCACCACCCCGACGCGGAGGACGGGTTCGTTCACCGTGCTGCCCACAGGAGGCCCCTCTCGATGATGGTGCGGAGCGGCTGCGACTCGACGACCTCGAGGCGGTGCCCGGGTGCGGAGACGAACACGCGACCAGCACCCCACTGCCGTGTCCAGATCGCCGGGGCGGTGACCGGACGGTTCCAGGCGTCGAAGTCGCGCGCTTCCTGCGTGGTGGTCGCGAGGACGTCGTTGTACTCGTCGGACAGCACCCAGTACTGCTCGGTGACGAGGTCGAAGTCCTCGATGCCCTGCGTGATCGGGTGCGATCGTCCGAGGTCGGTGAGGTGCACCGTGTACGGGATGTAGTTGTCGGACTGCTCCCCGACGCGCTCGTCGGGGTGCTTGCCGGCGTGGTGGGCGAACTGGCCGCCGACCATGTGCAGGTAGTCGGCGGTGTTCCGGAACGCGTCCGCGATCCCGCCGTGCCAGCCGGCCAGTCCGGCGCCGTTCAGCACCGCGCGCTGCAGCCCGGCGAACTCGTCGTCGGCGATGGTCGACATGGTGACGACCTGCACGATCAGGTCGACCTCGGCCATGACGGACGCGTCGGCGTAGACGGCCGTGGAGTCCGACACCCGGACCGCGAACCCGTTGTCGCGCAGGAACGGGACGAACAGGTCGGTGGTCTCGACGGGCTGGTGGCCGTCCCATCCCCCGCGGACGACGAGCGCCTGGCGTGTCCCGTCGGCGGCGGTCACGCGGTCACCGTCCAGCTGCTGCCGTCGGCGGCACTGCGTTCGACGGCGTCGAGCACCCGCTGCACGTGCAGGCCGTCCTCGAACGAGGGCGACGGGTCGGTGCCGGCGACGATCGATTCGACGAAGTCCTTCACCTGGTGGCTGAAGGTGTGCTCGTACCCGATGAGGTGTCCGGTGGGCCACCACGCCGCCATGTAGGGGTGCTCGGGTTCGGTGACCAGGATGCGGCGGAAGCCCTGCTCTCCCGCGGGTGCCGACGACTCGTACAGCCGCAGTTCGTTCATGGACTCGAGGTCGAACTGGATCGCTCCCTCGGACCCGCTGATCTCGAGCGTCAGGCCGTTCTTCCGGCCGGTGGCGTAGCGCGTGGCCTCGAACGTGCCGATCGCGCCGTCGGCCGCACCGCCGCCGAGTCGGGCGGTGAAGAACGCGGCATCGTCGACGGTGACCTGCCCGCGCT
Source organism: Curtobacterium sp. NPDC089991 (assembly GCF_044748425.1). Lineage (NCBI taxonomy): Bacteria > Bacillati > Actinomycetota > Actinomycetes > Micrococcales > Microbacteriaceae > Curtobacterium > Curtobacterium sp. NPDC089991. The sequence continues at coordinate 91,449 of NZ_JBIVGB010000003.1, read as the reverse complement.
CGCTCGACGCCGTGCCGGAGAGTCCGACGCCGTCGGCGAGCAGGGGGCGCTCGGTCACGAAGGTCTCGAGCAGGCCCGACACCCGGGTGAGCTCGGCGCCGGTGACGTGCTCGACGAGGTCGATCGCGTGCGCGCCGATGTCGCCGAGCGCACCGGAACCGGCGAGCTCCTTGTCGAGGCGCCAGGTCATCGGGCCGTCCTCGTCGGCGAGCCAGTCCTGCAGGTAGAGCGCGCGGACCTGGCGCACGGTGCCGATCCGGCCGTCCTGCACGAGCTGTCGGGCGAAGGCGATGGCCGGCACCCGGCGGTAGCTGAACCCGACCATGGCGCGGACCCCGTGCGCCCGGGCGGCTGCGGCAGCGGCGGTCATCGCCTCGGCCTGTTCGACGGTGTTGGCGAGCGGCTTCTCGCACAGGACGTGCTTGCCGGCCTCGAGCGCGGCGATCGCGATCTCGACGTGCGACGACCCGGGCGACACGATGTCGACGACGTCGATGTCCGGGTCGGCCACGACGGCACGCCAGTCGGTGGATGCCGACTGCCAGCCGTACTGCACGCGAGCCGCCTCGGTGCGTTCCGGGTCGCGCCCGACGATCACCGCCATCTCGGGCTCGACCCCGAGGTCGAAGAACCTGGGGGCGGTCCGCCACGCCTGTGAGTGTGCGGCTCCCATGAAGCCGTGCCCCACCATGGCGATCCGCAGTCGTTGCTGCGCCGTCGAAACACTTGCCATCCGCTCGCTCCTTTGCGATCACGTCCTTGCCACAGCCAACACTACCGCTTATGTTGGGCGCGGCAACATTTTGTTTCGACGACGAACGGTGACCACCATGGCAACGACGCCCACCCGTGCAGACAAGTTCTCCTTCGGTCTCTGGACCATCGGCTACAACGGCTCCGACCCCTTCGGCGGGCCGACCCGTCCGGCCCTCGACGTGGTCGAGGCGGTCGAGAAGCTCGACGAGCTCGGCGCCTACGGCCTGACCTTCCACGACGACGACCTGTTCGCGTTCGGCTCGACCGACGCCGAGCGGCAGACGCAGATCGACCGCCTCAAGGGTGCGCTCGACTCCACCGGCCTCATCGTGCCGATGGTGACGACGAACCTGTTCTCCGCACCCGTGTTCAAGGACGGCGGCTTCACCTCGAACGACCGGCAGGTCCGCCGCTTCGCGCTCCGCAAGGTCCTGCGCAACATCGACCTCGCCGCCGAGCTCGGTGCGTCGACGTTCGTGATGTGGGGCGGCCGCGAAGGCTCCGAGTACGACAGCGCGAAGGACGTGCAGGCCGCACTCGAGCGCTACCGCGAGGCCGTCAACCTGCTCGCCGACTACGTCACCGACAAGGGCTACGGCATCCGCTTCGCGATCGAGCCGAAGCCGAACGAGCCGCGCGGCGACATCCTGCTGCCGACCCTCGGCCACGCGATCGCCTTCACCGAGACCCTCGAGCGCCCCGAGCTGTTCGGCATCAACCCCGAGGTCGGCCACGAGCAGATGGCGGGCCTGAACTTCACGGCCGGCATCGCCCAGGCGCTTTACCAGGGCAAGCTCTTCCACATCGACCTCAACGGTCAGCGCGGCATCAAGTACGACCAGGACCTGGTGTTCGGCCACGGCGACCTGCAGAACGCGTTCTCGCTCGTCGACCTGCTCGAGCACGGTTCGCCGCAGGGCGGCCAGGCCTACGACGGCCCGCGCCACTTCGACTACAAGCCGAGCCGCACCGAGGACATCACGGGCGTCTGGGACTCGGCGGCCGCGAACATGCGCATGTACCTGCTCCTCAAGGAGCGCGCGCAGGCCTTCCGCGCCGACCCCGAGGTGCAGGCCGCGCTCGAGGCCTCGAAGGTCGGGGAGCTCAGCACGCCGACCCTGAATGACGGCGAGTCCTACGACGCCTTCCTGTCCGACCGCTCGGCCTACGAGGACTTCGACGCCGACGCGTACTTCGGCGGCAAGGGCTTCGGCTTCGTCCGACTGCAGCAGCTCGCCATCGAGCACCTGCTCGGCGCGCGCTGACAGGCTGCGGGGATGACACAGCTCGTCGCCGGCGTCGACTCGTCGACCCAGTCCTGCAAGGTCACGATCCGCGACGCGGCGACGGGTGCCGTCGTCAGTGAGGGACGTGCCGCCCACCCGGACGGCACGTCCGTCGATCCCCGCCACTGGTGGGACGCCCTCGGCACCGCGGTCGCGGACGCCGGCGGGCTCACCGACGTCGGCGCCGTCGCGATCGCCGGGCAGCAGCACGGCATGGTCGCGCTCGACGCCGACGGTCACGTGGTCCGCGACGCCCTGCTCTGGAACGACGTGCGCAGTGCGGATGCGGCCGCGCAGATGGTCGAGGAGATCGGACGGGAGGCGTGGGTCGCCCGGACGGGACTGGTCCCGGTGGCATCGTTCACCGGTACCAAGCTGCGGTGGCTCCGCGACGCCGAGCCGGACAACGCCGGCCGCGTCGCAGCCGTCGCGCTCCCCCACGACTGGTTGTCGTGGCGGCTGCGCGGGTACGGCCCGGCCGACGAGAGTCCGCTCGGCCCCGACCTCGACGCACTCGCCACCGACGCCTCGGACGCCAGCGGCACGGCCTATTGGGACCCGGTGCGCCGGGAGTACGACCCGGAGCTGTTCGAACTCGCGCTCGGTCGCCCGATGCGCGTCGCCGGCTCCGAGCCGACCGCGGACACGGTCGTCGTGCCGCGCGTGGTCACCCACGACGAGGCGATGGGGACGCTCGACGTCGACGTCACGCTGCCGAACGGCTCGGTCGCACCGTCCGGACTGGTCGTGGCCGCCGGACTCGGCGACAACGCCGGTGCGGCGCTCGGACTCGGACTCGCTCCCGGGGACATCGCGGTGTCCCTGGGGACCAGCGGGACCGTCTTCGGCGTCACCGCGACCGAGGTCCTGGACGCGAGCGGGACCGTGGCGGGCTTCGCCGACGGGACCGGGTCGCGCCTCCCGATCGTCACGACGCTCAACGCAGCCCGCGTGCTCGAGGTGATCGGCGGCCTGCTCGGCGTGGACCACGACGCGCTCGGCGAGCTGGCGCTGCAGGCGCCGGCCGGGGCCGACGGCCTCGTGCTGGTGCCGTACTTCGTCGGCGAGCGCACGCCCAACCGGCCGGACGCGACCGCGTCACTGCTCGGGATGACCCCGGGCACGACCGACCGACCGCACCTGGCGCGCGCCGCGGTGGAGGGCATGCTCTGTGCCCTGGCCGACGGGCTCGCCGCGGTCGAGGGGACCGGCGTGACCGTGTCACGACTGCTGCTCATCGGCGGGGCCGCGCGGAACGAGGCCGTCCGGACCGTCGCGGCGCAGGTGTTCGGGCGCGACGTGCTCATCCCGGAACCCGGCGAGTACGTGGCGTCCGGGGCCGCGCGTCAGGCAGCCTGGGCGTTGACCGGCGCACTGCCGTCGTGGGACATCGCGACGACGACCGTGCCGGCGGACCCGCACCCCGAGGTGCTCGAGCAGTACCGCGCCGCGGCGCGCTGACCGGTCGTCCACCCAGCAGGAACGGGCGTACCTGGTCGGAGCTTCCGACCGGGTACGCCCGTTCCTGCCAGGTAAGCCCCGCCAGCTACGCCCGCCAGCTACGCCCCCGCCAGCGTCGGTTCCTCGGTGTCGTCGACGTCCTGCCAGCTCCCCGCGACCGGGAACTCCGTCACCCGGAGCCGCGCCGACCCGTACGGCACCAGCCGCAGGTCGCCGTCGGGCACGTGGTCGAGCACCGGACTGAACGGCGGCAGGTCTGCCTGCGCACCGGCCATCCGCCACCCGGTCGCCCGCGCACCGGGAGCGTGCAGCACGACCGGAGCGGTCCGGCGGTCACGCAACGACCACGGCGCAGCCGGCACAGCACCGCGGGTGATCCGCCAGCGGTCGGCGTCTCGGACCTCGGCGAGCGCCCAGTTCCAGGACCCACGGGCGTGCACCTCCCACTCGCCGATTCCGGGCGCACCGTGGTGCTCCACCCAGTGCTCGCCGGGCGAGTACACCATCGTCAGCGGCCCGAGTCGGACCGCTGCAGCCTGACGCTCTCGCCGGACCACCCGCGCCCGCATCGGCAGGACGAGGACGACCGCGCCCGCCGACGACCAGTCGCGTTCCAGGGTCACGTACCCGTCGACGACCTGGAGGCCCGGATCACCACCCTGCGCCGCCAGCGGCACACGGTCGCCGCCGACCGACAACGCAGCGTCACGTGCCCAGGACGGGATCCGCAGGCGCAGGGCGAACGGGGTCGTGCGGGCGGTGTCGACGCGGATCGTCACGGTCTCGTCGAACGGGTACTCGGTGTCCACGGTGATCGACACGTCGTCGTCGTCGACCGTGGTCTGCACTGCGGAGGGTGCGTAGGCGACGACGCGCAGTCCGTCGTCGTCGCGCAGCCACAGGTGGGACACGAACTTCGGCCACCCCTGGTGCAGGTTCGCCGTGCAGCACCCGAAGTGCGGTTCGAGCCCGAAGATCCCGGCGTCGTCGGACGAGAAGCTCCACTCGCGTCGGGCGACGGAGACCTCGACCTGGTTCGTCTGCTGGTGGTACTGGTGTCCGCGCATCTCGGGGTCGCTCGACGCCGGCAGCAGGTTGTAGGCGAGCTCCTCGAGCCGGTCGCCGTCGATGCCACGTCCGTACACCTGCGCGTGCACCGAGGCCGTGAACATCATCTCGACCACCTGGCACGTCTCGATGCCCGCGGTGGCTTCGCGGCCGCCGAGCCACTCGTCGCCGGAGAACCACCCGTTGGCCTGCCCGTGCCACCGGTCGAGTGCCGCGAACGACGTCTCCGTGCGTGCGGCGTGCGCGGCGAGGCCGTGGTCGCGCAGGGCGTCGACGGCGCCGGTCTTCAGGCCCATCGCCACGTTCGGCCCGTGGGTCCGGTGCGAGAAGGTGCGCGCCGGGCCGGTGATCAGTTCGTCGGCCAGGTAGTCGTCCCAGCGGATGGTCTGGGCGGCGAGCAGGTCGACCAGTTCGAGCAGCCAGGCGTCGCCCGTCCGCTCGTGCAGCCACCAGACCGACAGCGCGTTGTCGGCACCGCGTGCCCGCCCCCACGAGGTCAGCGGCCGGCCCGGCAGGTGGTCGAGCTGGTGACGGAAGTAGCGTTCGAGGAACGGCGCCACCCGCTCGTCACCGGTGGCGTCGGCGTGCTGCGTGAGCACCTTGAGCGCCACCATCCGCGGCCACCAGTCGTCGTTGCCGGTCGGTCCGAAGAACCCGTCCTCGCGCTGCGACCCGAGGATCCACTCGATCCACGGCGTCGCGAGGTCGAGCAGCCGCTGGTCCTGCAGCACGTGGGCGAGCGGCACCAGGCCGTCGAGGTAGTACGGCCCGCGCTCCCAGTTCTCGCCCGTTCCGCCGAGCCACCCGCTGTCCGGGCCGACGTCGGGCCAGATCGCTTCGAGCTGCCCGGTGATGTTGTCGGCCTGCAGCCGGAGCTGGTCGCGCAGCCAGCCGCGGGGCGTGATGGTGCCGAGTGCCAGTGGGCGGTGCGGACGCCCCACGGTGGCAGCGTCGGTGCTGGTCGTGGTGGCGGTGCCGGTGTCCGTGATGGTCATTTGATGGATCCTCCGATGAGACCTTTGGTGTAGTACCGCTGCAGTGCGAGGAACAGCACGACCACCGGGACCGTCGCGACGCACGCGATGGCGGTGAGGAGCCCCGGATCGATCACCGGCACGCCGGGGATCTTGAAGGACGTGCTGATGCTCGACAGGGCGAGCGGCAGGGTGTACTTGCTGTCGGTCGACAGGAACGTCACGGAACTGAGCAGGTCGTTCCAGCCGGCCATGAAGCCGAAGAGTGCGGTGGTGACGAGTCCTGGCCACGCCAGCGGGAGCATCACCGAACGCAGGATCCGTCCGGTGCCCGCGCCGTCGATCGCCGCGGCGTCCTCGAGCTCCGACGGGATCCCGTCGAACGTGTTGCGCATGACGAACACCGAGAACGGCAGCTGGAGCGTCACCAGCACCAGCACCACCCCGGCGAGTGAGTCGAGCAGCCCGAGTCTGCCGAGCACGATCGAGAGCGGCGTGAGCAGCCCCTGGAACGGCACGACGAGCGGTGCCAGCAGGAGCACGAACACGATCGCGCTGCCGCGGAACCGGATCTTCGACAGGGCGTACGCAGCGAGCGTCGACACGAGGGCGACGAGCACCGCGACTGCGATGGCGACGACGAACGAGTTGACGATGTTCTGCCGCAGGTCCACCGACGGGTCGAAGACCTTCGTGTAGTTCCGGAGCGTGAGCGTGGCGATCGACTCGAACCCGATCCCCTGCGCGTCGGCGTCCGCCGGCAGGAACGACCGGAACAGGATGTACAGGACCGGTGCGATGAACAGCAGCGCGAGCACGGTGCCCACGGCGACGTAGGCGACACCACTGGCGTGCACCCGTCGACGACGCGGTGGTCCGTGCGGGGTCGCGCCCGGCACGTCGGTCCGGTCCGTCCCGTCCGGTCGGGAGGCGCGGCTCGCGTCGCGTCGAGCAGCTGCGGTCGTCCGCCTGGTCACGTCGGTGGCGCTCATCGGTCGTCCTCCGTTCCGGTCGAACGCAGGGCCCGGAGCTGGACGACCGCGATCGCCAGGATGATCACGGTGAGGATCATCGACAGCGCGGCGCCGTAGCCGAGGTCGTAGCGGACGAACGACTGCTGGTACGTGTACATGACCGTGGTGGTGGTCGACCCGCTCGGGCCGCCCTTGGTCAGGACGTAGAACTGGTCGAAGACGAGGATCGAGCCCGACACCGCGAGCAGCATGCAGAGTGCGAACTGCCGCCGGACGAGCGGGAACACCACTGAGCCCTCGCGGCGCCACCACCCGGCGCCGTCGATCTTCGACGCCTCGATCACCTCGGTCGGCACGGCCTGCATGCCGGCCATGAGCAGGATCATCGCGACGCCCATCGACTTCCACACCGTCAGGACGATGACCGCCCAGAACGCCGTGTCGGGCGAGGTGAACCACGCGGTGTCACCGTTCGTGATCCCGATCGACCGCAGCAGGACGTTGATCGCCCCGGTCCCCGGCACGAGCAGCACGTTCGCCATGTACGCCGCGGCGGTGAACCCGATGACGACCGGCATGAAGAACGCCGTCCGGACGAAGGACACGAACCGACCCTCGCCGCGGACCATCGTCGCGGCCCCGTAGCTCACCGCCATCCCGAGCGGTACGGCCACGACGGTGAACAGCAGCGAGAAGACCAGCGAGCGCCAGAACGCCGAGTCCTGGAACGCCTGCGCGTAGTTCGCGACACCTGCCCCGCTGACCCGACCGAGCAGCGGCCAGTTCGCGAACGACATCCCGACGAGCAGCACCATCGGCACGACGAAGAACACGACCGCGAGGACGAGTGCGGGAGCGACGAGCACCCACGCCAGCGTCTGGCGTCGACGACTCGCGGAGCGCGGACGGGAGCGCGCACCCCCGTCCGCGACGCCGGCGAGCGCCGAGGAGGTGACGGCTGTCACTGCCCGACCTGGCTGTACGCCTGCTCGATGAGCGAGTTCGCCTGCTGCTCGGCGCTCTCCAGCGCGGAGTCGGCGTCGGCGCCCTGGAAGATGACCTTCTGGGACTGCTGCGCCCAGGGACCGTTCGGGTCGTTGATGACCGCGTTGTAGGCGATGCTCTTCGGGAGCTTGCCGATCGCGAGCGTGTCGACGATGTCCTTCGACCAGTCGTCCGTCGCGAGGCTCTTCGCCACGGCCAGGTCCGGCGCGATCCACCCCTGCGAGAGGTCGATTTCGGCGGCTTCCTTCGAACTGACCAGCCACTCCATGAGCGACCACGCGCCGTCGGCGTTCTTCGCGCCGGCGGTCATGCCGATCTCGTCACCACCGAGGAACGAGCCGGAGCCGCCCTCCACGCCGGGGATGCCGACCGCACTGCCGAAGTCGGCCTTCTTCGCGGTGAGGGTGTTCGCGCCGCCGAACAGGATGCCGACCTTGCCGTTCAGGGCGTTCTGCTGCCCGACGTTGCCCGGGTCCTGGTTCGGCTCGTCGGTCTTCTGCATGAGCCCGGACTCCCACATCTCCTGGTACCAGTCGACCATCCCGACGAGTTCCGGGCTGGTGAACTCCGCCTTCTGGCTCTTGCCCGCCGCCGTCAGGACGCTGCCGCTCTTCGCCCACGAGCTCGGGAACCCGGTCCACGCCTGTCCGACGCCGCCGAGGGTCGAGAACCCGGTGACGCCTCCCCCGAGCGCCTGGATCTTCTCAGCCGCGGCCTTCACCTCGGCGAGGGACGTCGGCGGCTTGGCCGGGTCGAGGCCGGCCTTCGTGAACAGTGACTTGCTCCAGAACATCTGGGAGCCGGTGAGCGCCACGGGCAGGGCGTAGTTCTTGCCGTCGAGCGTGCCGATCTCGACACCGGCCGGCGCGAGGTCGCCCTTGTTCGACAGACCCTTCACCTTGTCGGTGACGTCGGCGAGCAGCCCCTGGGTTGCGAGCAGCGGCGTGTTGACGATGTCGTAGCTGACGAGGTCCGGGACCGATCCGGCCCGCGCGGAGTTGGCGAGCTTCGTGAGGTACTGGTCGGCCTGGATCGTGGAGAGCTTCACCGTGACGTCCGGGTGTGCCTTCTCGTAGGCCTTGACCTGGTCGGTCAGGTCGACGCCGCCGTCGCGCTGCCAAAGCGTCACCGTGCCCTTCGCGGAACCTCCGCTGTCGGCCGTCCCGCTCGATGAGCACCCGGCCAACCCGAGTGCCGCGACCGTGAGGGCGGCGGCCAGGGTCGCGGTCCGCCGGATCGTGGATGTCTTCATCGTCATCTCCAAATCACTCCTTGCCGCATCGTTGCGGCAAGCTTTGCTGTGTTTGCCGAAGGTAGAACGGGACAACAGCCGTGTCAATGCTTGACGTCGGAATCGTTGTACGGCAAGGTTTGCCGGGTGCCGTACGCTCGGATCGCTAGGAGGACGCCGTGGTCAATCGACGTGAAGTGACGCTCGCCGACGTCGCCGCACAGACCGGCGTGTCCGTCGGGACGGTCTCGAAGGTCCTGAACGGCCGCGGACAGATCGCCGAAGGGACGCGGCAACGCGTCGCAGCAGCCGCCACCGAGCTGGGACTGAGCGTGCGCGCCGCGACGCCAGCCGCGCCTCCCGGTCGGTCCTTCCTGGTGGGCGTTCTGTCCACCGACGCCTACGGACGCTTCACGATCCCGATCCTCACCGGAGCCGAGGACACCTTCGGACCCGGCGAGGTGTCGATGCTGCTCGCGGAGAGCCGCGGCGATCCGATCCGCGAGGCCCACTACGTGCAGACGTTCCTCAACCAGCGCGTCGACGGCATCGTCGTGACCGGTCGCTCCAGCGACCCGCGTCCCTCGATCACCGGGCTGCTCGGTGTCCCCGCCGTGTACGCGCTCGCGCCCTCGCTCGATCCGGACGACGTCTCGATCGTGCCGGACGACGAAGCCGGCGCGGCACGGGCGATCGACCACCTCGTGGGCTCCGGCAGGCGCTCCATCGCGGTCGTCGCGGGTGCACGGCGGCACACCGCGACGGCGCACCGCGTCGACAGCGCGAAGCGGGCCGTCGCCGCAGCCGGCGCGACCCTCGCCGGAGGAGACGCCCTGTACGGCGAGTGGAGCGAGCGGTGGGGGTACGAAGCGGCCACCCGCTTGCTCGGGACCGACTTCGACGGCGTGTTCTGCGCGAGCGACCAGATCGCCCGCGGTGTCGTGGACTGCCTGCGGGACAACGGCATCGTCGTGCCGACCCAGGTCGGTGTCGTCGGTGTCGACAACTGGAGCGTCATCACCGATGCGGCGCGACCGAGCATCACCTCGGTGGACCTCAACCTCCGCGAGGTCGGGCGGCAGGCCGCGGCCCTGCTCATGCGGACGATCCAGGGCGAGGAGGTCGCCGGTGGCGTCCGCACCGCGGAGTGCTTCCTCGTTCCTCGACAGTCGACCTGATGGACCCGGCACTGTCCCGGGCACTGCTCGCCGCGGGCCTGCCGGCCACCGGGCACTTCGTGCCGACGGGTGGTTGGGTCAGTCGCGCCTGGGTCGGCGACGAGTTCGTCGTCCGCCTGAGCACCGGACTGATCCGCGGCGCGTACGACCACGAGGCCGCGGTGGTCGACGTGCTCGACGGCACCGACGTCCCACACGCGCGGCACGTCGCCCACGGCGACGGACCCGACGGTGCCTGGTACGTCTCCGAACGGCTGCCGGGCCGGACCCTGCACGACGCCTGGCCGTCGGCCGACACCGGGGAGCGTCGGTCGGTGATCGAGAGCCTCGGCACCGCCGTGCGTGCACTCCACCGCGTGCCGGTACCGGACGGCCTGCTCCCGCCCTGGCTCGCCGACGCGCTGGCCGGCGGCCCCTGGCCTGCGTACCACCCGCCCGTCATCGGTTCGTTGCGCGGGCTGGTCGATGCCGCGCGGCGGTCGGTCGAGGTCGATGCCCGTCTGCTCGACGATGCCCGTCTGCTCGACGACGTCGCGGACTGGATCGAGGACCGGACCGCGTTGTTCGCCGAGGACCGCCCCGTCCTCGTCCACGGAGACCTGCACGGGTCCAACATCATGGTCGACGACGGGCGCGTGACCGGGATCATCGACTTCGCCGAGGCCCTGGCGCAGCCCGCGGACGCCGAGCTCGACACGATCCTGCGGTGGTGCGCGCGGCCAGGTGAGTTCCCGCCGAGACCCGGCGAGCCAGGACTCGACGTGTCGACCCTCGCACCGGTCCCCGGATGGTTGCGCGGCACCTACCCGGAGCTGTTCGAACGTGCGGATCTGCGCGAACGACTGCAGTGCTACGACATGTACGTCGAGCTCGCGATCCTCGCGCACCATCCCGACCCCGAGGTCCGGGAACTCGCGGCGGGCCGCGTCGCTCGTCTGCTCGCCGGTCACGACCACGTCGACGGCCTGGTCTGGGACGCCTGATCGCACCGGTACCTCGCCGGTCGACGCACCTCGGCGTAGCGTGCCACGCATGGGCGTCAGGAACCACCTCGTGGAGGGCGTCTCCGGTACCGGGAAGACGGCTGTCTGCCTCGAGTTGCGCCGGCGCGGCTTCCCGGCGGTGAACGGGGACCGCGAACTCGCGTACCAGGGTGATCCCCGCACCGGCGCCGCCGTCGACGGTCTGTCCGGCCTCGACGTGCACGCCCACCACCTCTGGAACGCCGAGCTGGTCCGGGAGCGGGCGGCGGACCGCTCGGAACCGGTGACCTTCTTCTGTGGCGGATCCCGGAACGTCGGCGCGTTCCTCGACCTGTTCGACGAGGTCTTCGTCCTGACCGTCGACGCAGCGACGCTCGACGACCGGCTCGACGCGCGCGCCGGCGACGAGTGGGCGGGGCGGGGCCGAACGGCCGAGCGGGCCCTGGTCCGTCAGCTCCACGCGTCCGGTGCGGACACACCTCCCGGCACGCCGATCGACGCGACCCGGCCGCTGTCGGCGGTCGTCGACGAGATCCTGCGGCGGTGCGGCCTGCTCGGGGCGTGACCGACGCCCCCGGGCCGCCGCGGTCGCTCGCCGCTCACTCCCCCGAAGCGCGCTCGATCCGCTCGAGACGTTCGATGCGCTCGATGCGCTCAAGACCGACCCGGCACCGGTCGACGTACTCGGCGTACAGGTCCGGCCGTTGCTCCCGCGCCCACCGGGTCACGTCGACGAGGTGCAGCGCGGTGAGCGACGCCAGGGTCGCGTGGTCAGCCGGGCTGGCCAGCCCGGCGGCGGCGGTGAACTCGTCGTACTCGGCCCTCGAGATCGTCGCGTCGACGAACGCCCACTCGAACACCCGACGAGCGTCGGTCCACGGTGACGGACCGGTCTCGGCAGCACCCCAGTCGATGAGCACGGGCGCGCGACCCGGTCCCCGTGCGATCAGGTTCCGCGGTGCCAGGTCGCCGTGCGCGAGTCCGAACGCGAATCGCTCCGCGGCCAGCCGCTCGAAGTGCCTCCGGAGCGCGCCGGCCGAGGTGTAGGCGCCGTCGTGGCGGAGTGGGTCGTCCGCGACGAGCGCTGCGCTGTTGTACGCCAGGTGCGCCGACCACGCCCGAGCCAGGTCGGTGCCGAAGCGGGTGTACAACGACGGCGGCGCCTCCGCCAGGCTGATCGAGGCGACGGTGCGGGCGGACGATCCGAGCCACGTCCAGGGGTGCTCGATCGGCCGCGGGTCGGGTTCGACGTACTCGGACACGATGAAGGGGACGCCGTCCTGGACACCGTGGCCGATCGGACGAGCGACGGTGATGCCCGCTGCGGCAGCCGCTCGCGCGGCCCACGCCTCGACGGGGAACTCGTCCGAGCGCAGGGGGTCGACGGGGAACCGCACGACGACGTCGGCACCGACCGCTCGCCGCACCCGGTACGTGTGGTTCACGGATCCGCCCAGCAGCCGTTCGGCCTGGTCGTCCGAGCTCCCGACGGCGCGCAGCACCGCGTCCAGACGGTGGCGGTGGGTGTCGTCGTCGAGCACGCACCCATCATGGCCGTCGGGGTGTCACGCCCGCCGCATCGTGTCCCGGGGGTACTCGCCGTGGCGCTCGAGGTAGGCGGCCGAGAACCGACCAGCGTGGGCGAACCCCCACTGCCGGGCGACGTCGGCGATGCTCGTCCCCGCCGGGTCGGCGTGCACGAGCTCGTCGCGCACCCGGTCGAGACGGACCCCGCGCAGGTAGCCGTTCGGGCTCACCCCGAGCTGCCGCTGGAACGCCTGCTGCAGGGCACGCAGGCTCAGGGAAGCCACCTCGGCCAGGTCGGTGCTCGTGATCGGCAGGTGGGCGTGCTCGTGCACGTACTCGACGGCCCGGCGGATGTGCGCGTTGCGCGGGAGCAGGAGTTCGTCCGGCAACGTGGCCGAGACGACCGGGTACAGCTCGAGCAGCGCCAGTGCCCCCAGCCGGCCCATCTCGGCCTGCAGCAGCGGTGAGACCTGCCGGTCGAGCACCGTGTGCGAGATGAGCTTGACGGTGTTCCGCCACATCGTCACGGCCCGGTCGTCGGGCTGCACGGTGTGGTCGAGCTGCACGCCGCCCGACGCCGCGCCGCGCTCGCCGGCGACCTCCTCGAGCGATGCCCGGTTGATCTGCACGAGACGCTGGTCGTAGTCCTGGTACGTGAACGCGGCGCCGTCCTGCGGCCACAGCTGCGGCCGGCCCACGGCGCTCACGAGGCGGTCGTCGCCCTCGCCGATGAAGCCGGTACCCCGGGTGATCCACTGCACGACGAAGTCGTCCGACGGCGTCATGACGCCGTCGAGGTGCCCGTCGAACCGGATCGCGCGCAGCGTCATCGTCGAGTCGCCGACCGCCGAGTACCGGAAGGTGAAGGGCTGCGCGGTCGTCTCGGCGCGCCACTCGGAGGCGTCGTACGCCCCGACCAGGAAGTCGCGTGCTTCGTCGACGTCGGCGGACCGGACGTCGTCCTGCACGCGAGCTCGTTCGTCTGTCATCGGTTCACCGAGAGCAGTGTGACCGAACGGACACGCGTCGTCCGTGTCGCTGTCCGAGAAGCGCTACCGACGATCGTCGTCGCGTGGACCGGATGCTCCTGGCGACGGGACGATGTCCGGATTTCGACCGCCGGGCCGCTCCCGACATCCGCGATCCGTCGAGTCATCGGTCCTGGCGCGCACCGACGACCCCGCTGCTCGTACGGTCGTGTCATCCAGCGGCAACGGGCCGCTCAGGAGAACACGAGGACGACATGACCGCCGTGACCGCAACTCCGGTCCACCCGATCAGCGCACCCAAGCAGGCATTCGAAGCGACGTCGGCGTCCGGCCGACGCAACCGCCACCGCGGCGGCTTCAGCGAACTGCGGGACGCCCAGCGACAGCGCACGCTGCAGATCGCCGCGGTGAGCACCGGCATCGTCTCGGTGAGCGTCCTCGCGTCCGCCGCCGCCGTGCTCGGACTCTCCGCGTGATCCGCGAGGGATCCACGTTCGAGGACGTCCGCACCCAGGCCATCGACATGACCGCACTCTTCGCAGAACAGGAACGCCACGATGCTTGACCAGAGCACGCTCGAGCAGCTCCGCAGCAACCCGGTCGAGTGGCGCCGACGGGGCTTGACCCCGCCCGCCGACCTCGACGAGATCGTGCAGGCCCGTCTCAGTGCGCACATGGGTCACGCCGACCCGTCCTACGCGGACTTCTTCGCATCCTGAGCTCTCGACCGCCGTCCGAACCGATCGATAGGGTGATCCACACTTCCCCATGACGCTCCTCACACTCACGCCCCCGGCCGTCGAGACGACCGCGCAGCGCACCGCATCCAAGGCCGCCGACGACCTCTTCACGGCACACGGCGTGATCCCGGTGCGCTTCGAGGACGTCGCCGCGCACGCGGGCATGAGCGTGGACGAGCTGACGGCGGCCTACCCGTCCAAGCAGGCGCTCGTGGTGGCGGTCCTGCGACGCTGGCACGGCGCGTGGCGTCGAGCCCTGGACCACATCGCCACCACCTCAGCGGATCCCCGCGACGAGATCCTCGGCATCTTCAACTACCTCGAGGAGTGCTTCGCGGACGAGGGGTGGCGCGGCTGCGCGTTCATCAACGGACACGCCGAGCTCGGACGCCAGGACCCGGAGATCGCCGCGCTCGCAGCCGAGCACTTCCGCGACGTCGAGAGCCACCTCACGTTGCTGTGCACCCGTGCGGACATGCCGGCGCACATCGCCGAGACCCTGTCGCTGCTGGTCGAGGGAGCCCGGGTGGAGTCAGCCGTGCAGGGCTCGGCGAAGCCCGCCCGGAGCGCGCGGCTCGGTGCGGCCATGATCATGTCGGTGTTCGAGGAGCGCACGACGTTCTGACCGGCGGCCGGACGTATGATCCGGGGAACCACTCGTCACCGAAGACGGAGACCGGAATGACGCGCACCGAGCCCACCACCGCCGCTCACCACGGCACCCCCAGACCGACCCGAGCCACCGCCTCGGTCGCCGCGATCCTGGCCGAGTCCGCCGCGCGGTACCCGGACGACGTCGCCGTGATCGTCGGCGACCACCGCACCACCTACGCCGAGCTGTGGTCCGAGACCCTCGCCTACGCCGGAGCGCTCCGGGCCCGCGGGGTCACCGAGGGATCGCGCGTGGCGATGCTCGTGCCGAACGTCGCGGACTTCGCCCGCGTCTACTACGCAACCCTCGCACTCGGCGCCGTCGTCGTCCCCGTCCACGCGCTGCTCAAGCGGCGCGAGATCGAGTACCTGCTGCAGGACAGCGGCGCCATGCTGCTCGTCTGCGCTGCCCCGCTGCTCGCCGAGGGCGCAGCCGGTGCCGAGCTCGCCGGCGTCGACGTCATCACCGTGCTCGCACCGGCCGACCACGACGACCACGACGGCCACGACGGCACAGACCGCCTCGAGGCCCTGGCCGCGGCAGCCGAACCCCTCGACACCTACGTCCCCCGCGACCCCTTCGACACCGCGACGATCCTGTACACGAGCGGGACCACCGGCAAGCCGAAGGGTGCAGAGGGCTCGCACTTCGCCCTGCTCGAACAGGTCAACACGAACCTGATGAGCACCTTCGACATGCACCGCGGCGACGTCCTGCTCGGGGCACTCCCGCTGTTCCACACGTTCGGTCAGACCTGCACGATGAACACCGGGTTCCGCGCCGGTGCCACCATCGTGATGCTCCCGAAGTTCGACGGCGACGCAGCACTGTCGGCGATGGTCGAGCACGGCTGCGAGATCTTCATGGGGGTGCCGACGATGTACATGGCACTGCTCGACGCCGCGACCCGCAACGACGCCCGCCCGGACCTCCGCTACGCGATCTCGGGCGGGGCGTCGTTGCCGTTGGCCGTCCTCGAGCGGTTCCAGTCCGTGTTCGACGCGCCGATCCACGAGGGCTACGGCCTGACCGAGACGTCACCCGTGGCCACCTTCAACCACGTCGGCCGAGCGCCCCGACCGGGGACGATCGGGACGCCCGTGTGGGGTGTCGACGTCGAGATCGCCGACCCGGCCACCCCGGACGCGATCGTGCTGCTGCCGCACGGCGAGATCGGCGAGCTCGTCATCCGCGGGCACAACCTGATGAACGGGTACCTGGACCGGCCGGAGGACACCGACGCGGCGATCGTCGACGGGTGGTTCCGCACGGGCGACCTCGGCACGAAGGACGACGACGGGTTCCTGACGATCGTCGACCGCACGAAGGACATGATCATCCGCAACGGCTACAACGTGTACCCGCGGCAGGTCGAAGAGGTGCTGGCGACGCACCCGGACGTCACCATGGCGGCGGTCTTCGGCGTCCCGCACGAGCTGCACGGCCAGGAGATCGAGGCCGCCGTGGTGCTCCGTGCCGGTGCGACCGTCAGCCCCGACGCGCTCGTCCGCTTCGTGTCCGACGAGATCGCGGCGTACAAGTTCCCGCGGGTCGTGCACGTGGTCGACGCCCTGCCGCTCGGACCGAGCGGCAAGGTCCTGAAGCGGACGCTGGTCGAGCAGTTCAGCACACCGGTCGACGCGGCGACTGCTCCGGCCTGACACACTCGGAGCGTGATCACCAGGCCGCGTTCCGCCCTCCTCGCCGCTGTCCTGACCGCGGGCCTCGTCCTGACCGGCTGCACCGGCCCCGCGAACGCCGAGTCCGGCACACCCGACTGGTTCGACGTCACGGGCTTCCAGCCAGAGGGGGCGGACCCCGCGCTGATCGACGCCAACGCATCGGCGATGGACGTCGTCGGCGTCGACGGGCTGCTGCTGAGCCGGACCGGCACGCGCGTCAGCACCCCCTCCCGCGAGGCGAGGACGCAACGCAACCGGGCGCACGCCAGCGGGCTCGAGGCGCAGCTGCTCGTCAGCAACTACGCCGACGGCGACTTCAGCGAGCCGATCGCCCGGAGGATGCTCCGGTCCCCCGCCAACCGGTCCCACGTCGTCCGCGCGCTCGCGACCGACGTGCGATCCGGCGGGTGGGACTCGGTCATGATCGACCTCGAGGCGTTGACCGCAGCCGACACGGCGGGGTTGACGGCCTTCGCGCGGGAGCTCCGTGCGGCGGTCGGCGACGACGTCCGGCTCGACATCGCCCTGTCGGCGTCGACGACCGCGGCCGGGTACGCGCGCATGGGGTACGACGTCCGCGCACTCCGCGCTCCGCTGGACCACCTCACACTGATGGCCTACGACCAGCACGGCCCGTGGGAGCCGGACGCACCGGGGCCGGTCGGGTCGTTGCCCTGGGCGTCGAAGTCCGCCAGGGCGCTCGCCACCCTCGCGCCCGCCGACCAGATCGTGCTCGGCGTCGCCGGGTACGGCTACCACTGGAAGGGGCCGCGACCGGCGGGGCAGCTGTCCGACGACCAGGCCCGTCGTCGCGTCCGGAAGGCCGGCATCACCCCGACCTGGAACGCGACAGCGGGCGAGTGGACGGCGACCCTGCCCAGCGACGAGGTGCTCTGGTGGTCCGACGCGCGGTCGCTGCGCGAGCGCGTGGCCCTCGCCGAGCGGCTCGGCCTGACCGGGGTCGCCGTCTGGTCCCTGGACCTGTCGGACGCGCTGGACACGGTGCACTGACGGCGACCGACGAGCGGACGGGAGGCCCGGTGCGGGCCCGCCACGGGCCTCCCGTCCGCCGCCGCACGACGCAACTGCCGTGGCGGGCTTGACAGCGTCGGCTAATGGTCTTAGCTTCTAGCTAACACACTTAGCCATGGAGGCAGTCATGCTCGAACACCTGCGCACCGACGAAGGCACCATCGCGTACGACGTCAGCGGCGACGGACCGCTCGTCGTCCTCGCACACGGCATGGGCGACAGCCGGCACGCCTACCGGTTCCTGGTCCCCGAACTCGTCGCCGCCGGCTACCGGGTGGCGAACGTCGACATCCGCGGGTGTGGCGACTCGAGCACGGGATGGGCGTCGTACCAGCGCGCCGACATCGCTCGCGACCTGGTCGCCGTCGTCCGGCACCTCGGCGGCCCCGCGGTCATCGTCGGGCAGTCGATCAGCGGCGGGGCGGCCACCATCGCCGCCGCCGATGCCCCCGACGTCGTCACCGGCATCGTCGAGCTGGCACCGTTCACGCGGAAGCAGTCGTTCGACCTCGGCGGCCTGCTCCGGAACCGCCACCACCGCGCCGGCACGCTCCAGCTCGCCAAAGTGATGACGACCGGGAGCCTGACCGGCTGGCTGGCCTACCTGGACCTCGCCGTGCCGACGAAGCCGACCGACTGGACCGAGGAACTGGGCCGCATCGAGTCGACGCTGCAGCAGCCGGAGCGGATGGCGGTGCTGCGCGCGATGACGAAGACCTCGCCCGCCGACGCCGGTGCACGGCTGGCGGACGTGCGGTGCCCCGTCCTGGTGATCGAGGGCAGCGCCGACCCGGACTGGGCCGTCCCGCGTGCCGAGGGCGAGCGGGTCCTGGCCGACCTGCCCGACGGGCTCGGCGAGCTGGCCGCCATCGACGGTGCCGGCCACTACCCGCACACCGAGAGCCCGACCGAGGTCCTCGCACTCGTGCTCCCCTTCCTCGGCCGCACGCTCGCGCCGGTCGGCGGCCACCGTGGCTAGGGCAGGACTCGACCCCGCCGCCGTCACCACCGCCGCGGCGGGGCTGGCCGACGAGATCGGGCTCGCACGGCTGAGCATGAGCGTCGTCGCCGAACGGCTCGGCGTGAAGTCGCCGTCGCTGTACAAGCACGTCGACGGACTCACCGACCTGACCCGCCGGATCGCGATCCTCGCCGCGAACGAACTCGGCGACGACCTGCGCGACGCGATGCAGGGGCTCGCCGGGCGCGATGCCGTCGAGGCGGCCGCGCAGACCGTCCGCCGGTACGTGCAGCGGCACCCCGGTCGGTACGAGGCGACGGTCGGGATCCGTCCCACCGGGCCGGACGACCCGTTGGCCGTCGCCCTGGAGCGCACCCTCGCCTCGTTCGCAGCGGCGCTGCGCGGCTACGGGCTCGACCCCGCCGACGAGGTGCACGCGCTCCGCCTGCTGCGCAGTGTCCTGCACGGCTTCGCGACCATCGAGACGTCCGGTGGGTTCCAGATGCGCACCGACGTCGATGCGAGCTTCGAGTGGATCATCGCGTTCCTCGACCGGGGGTTCTGCGCGACGACCGCCGCCCCCAGTCATGGTCACGATCCGGACTCCCCGTCGGTCTGAAGCGGTCCCAGGCCCTACGATCCGAGGACGCCTGAGCTTTCTCGGCTGATCCACACGATCCGGCACCCGACCGGACACGATCCAGGGGGACCCGTGCGCCACAGCGCCTCCACCGTCCGACGCGCCTGCGCCGTCGGCACCACCGCAGCCCTCGTCGCGCTGACCACGGGCCTCGGCCTCGTGACCGCGACGGCCGCCCACGCCGAGCCGGCGAGCGACCCGGCGGCGTCGACCGCGACGTCCGCTCCCGCGGCGACCGACGCCCAGGCGTCGACCGCTTCGCCGACTGCGGATCCGTCCGAGCCGGCCGCTGCGGAGCCGTCCGCCCCGACGTCCGCGACGCCGTCGCCCGATGCTGCGCCGACGACCACCGAGCCGTCGAGCGACGCCTCGACGCCCACGGCGTCCGAACCGGACCCCACAGCCGCCGCCCATCCCTCCGCCGCAGTGCCCACCGCCACGCCGTCACCGACCTCGGCGCCGACCGCGCAGCAGGCCGTCGACCCCGCCGTCACCATCACCGGCGACACGGAGGTCGGTTCCGTGCTCACCGCCGTCCCCGTCGGCTTCGACGAGGACGGGGCGTTCCGGTACGTCTGGACCCAGGCCGGTTCCACCACGGTCCTGGCGACGAGCGGCTCGTACACGATCGATGCGGCGCAGGCCGGGGAACGGGTGTCGGTCCAGGTCACCGGTGCCCTGCCCGACGGATCGACGGCGACCGTGACGGCGACCTCGGCCCCCGTCACGCAGGACCCGGTGTTCGTCGACGCCGCGGGCACGCCGATCGCCGAAGGGGCAGACGCCGGAGACCCGCTCGCCCTCGAGACGACCGCTGGCGACCCGTTCTCGTACACCTTCCGGGCGCAGGGCTCCCCCGCCCCGACGTACGCGCTCGCCTGGTACGACGGCGACGACGACGGCGACGTCGTCATGACGAAGTCGCAGGCAGCAGCACTCTCCGCGGGCACCGCCAGCGACTCCGGCTGGACGATCGGGTTCGGGTTCCAACCGGACGACACGGACGAGGAGTTCGGTCCGGACATCCAGCTGCCCGACGGCATCACCTTCGACGCCGCCACCGGTGAGCTGAGCGGCACCGCCACGACGGCGTCCTGGTACCAGTTCGCGATCACGGCCACGAGCGGTACCGAGTCGGTCACGCAGTACGTCGAGCTGACCGTCGACCCGGCCGCCGCGTACGGCGTCCAGGTCTTCACCCTCGACGCGGCGTCGATCGACGCGCCGAAGAAGACGATGTGGATCATCGGCACGGACGGCACCGTCCTGACCGTGAAGCTCACCATCGACGAGGACGGCTCCTTCGGGGGTCTCGACGTCGTGGACGGTGGACGTCCGACCGTCGCGCAGGGCGGAACACTCGTCGTCTCCGGCAACCTGGTCGACCGCTTCGGGAACCCGATCGACCCCGCCGACGCGGACGGCAACCCCGTCTGGACGCCGATCGTCAGCTCGGACGTCGCCAGTGACGTGATCGCGCCGTACACCGAGTTCGACGCCGAGAGCGCTGTCGGCGTCACCTTCCCGCACGCCTCGACGCACACCCTGACCGTCGGCGGCGAGGGGCTGCAGAGCACCTCGTTCTCGGTCGACGTGCGCCCCACCGTGCCGACGGTGTCGACCGAACCGACGGTCGCCGTCGGGGGGACGACCCCGACCACGGGGCAGCTCGCCTACACCGGTTCGGACGCCACCGGCGCCCTGCCGTGGGCGGTCGGCCTCGTCCTGGTCGGCGCCGGCCTGATCGGCGCACGCGCAGTGCGCCGTCGTCGCGCCGCGCTCTGATCCGACACCCCTGAGGGACGGGAGGCCTGGTGCCAGCTGGCACCGGGCCTCCCGTCCGGAGATCCATGCTCTCGACCCTGCTCATCGAAGTACCGTGGCTCGCGTTCGGCGTGCTGATCGCGGTCATCGTCGTCGCGCCCGTCGTGGGCGTCTGGCTGGCGCGCCTGCCGCGGCTCACCGCCGTGCTGTTCGGCCTCGCCGTGGTCGTGGCGCTCGCGCTCACCATGTCTCCCGACGGCGCTCCCCGGTCCGACGTCACCTGCAACGTCGGGCTGCCGTACCTGGCGCCGACCGCGGTCGAGTCGACGGCCAACGTGCTGTTGTTCGTGCCGGTCGCGTTCCTGGCCGGGGTGCGGTGGCGGCGCCCGGTCCTCGCGGCCGTCGGCGCCAGCGCGTTCTCCGTCCTCATCGAGGTCGTCCAGGCGGTCCTCCCCGTGATCGGTCGGGCGTGCGACACGAGCGACTGGATCACGAACACCATCGGCGCCGTGGTCGGTGGGGCACTCGCCGCCGTCGGCGTGCTGTGGGCACGTCGGCGCGTGGCGCGGGTCAGCTGACCCGGGCGAGGGAGCAGCCCGAAGGCACGGCGCACCGTGTCGGCACCGTCAGCGCCGACGTCCTTCCCACATCGACGCGACGGTCGCCAGGAGCGCGTCGAGTCCGACGTCGCCCCGCACCGATTCGACCATCTGCGCGACACTCGCGACGACTGCATCGGACACTGCCTGCGTCTCACGGACCGTGGTCCCGCGCCCGCGGCCGGTGGCGATCAAGCCGTCTGCCTCGAGCTGCTGGTAGGCCCGCGCGACCGTCCCCGGGGCGACGCGGAGGTCGCCGGCGAGCTGTCTGATCGACGGGAGCCGCTCGTGGGCCGTGAGCTCACCGGACCGGATCGCGTCGGCCAGCTGCTTGCGGACCTGCTCGAACGGTGGCGTCGGGTCATCGGCGCTGAGGGTGATCACGCGGCGACCGCCCCCGTCGCGATCAGGCGGGCTGCCGTCACGGCTCGGACGACCGCCGCGACGGCCGTGACGACGCCCGCGAACGCGACGACGACTCCAGCCAGGACCACGACCATCCCCAGCCGCGCCACCACCGTTGCGGCCCCTCCGGCCAGACCGGAGTCGAGGTGCAGCGCGTTCATCAACGGCAGACCGGCCGCCGAGAGGAAGACCGCCGCGGTCAGGAGTGCAGCGGCAGTCCCGACCAGTGCGACGACCTGCCCCGCACGCTGGCGCAGCGCTCCGTCCGCTGCATCGAGATCCGGCCAGGCCGCCGCCGGGGTCACCGCGATCCGCCAGAGCGACGCCCACACCCCGGCCGAGAGCAGCGCGATGCCGAGGAGCGCCGGAAGGCCGAAGTACCAGCCGGGGAAGAGGTAGGGCCCGTCGCCGGCGGGGCACTGCATCGGGAACACGCTCGTGCACAGCCACCGCCCGTCCGGCGCGGGAGCCGATCCGAGCCCCGCAACCAGGACGATGCCGACGGCACATCCGACCGCCCACCAGAGACGCCGCCACTGCTGCGGAAGCAGGGCACTCCGTGCGGACCGTACGTGCAACGACGCGGAGCGGTGCGCCGTCGCGCCGTCGATCGCGACGGCGGGGATCGCGGCGAAGACGAGGAGTGCGACCCCTGCGCCGGCGCTGGGCCCCACGAAGAACGACACGCCTTGCAGCGCTCGTGCGTTCGTCCCCGCGACCGCACAGGCGACGAACACGGCCAAGCCGACGACGAGGCTCACGACCACCCGGACCAGGAGTGCCCGCTGCGCCACCACCACCGCTGCGCCTCGTTCACTCGACGAGGACCGGCGGAGCCGGAGCCATCCGGCCAGCCCACCGACTGCGAGTGCTGCGACCAGCACTCCTGCGAATCCCACGACGTACTCCATGACCCCTCCAATGTACTGTCCAGAAGGTACAAGCCGGAGCGCCTCTGTGTCAACAGCTCGGTACAAGTTCTTCCGGGCCCTCAGCTGTCTGCGTCACCCGGTGAGGCGATCTGCACCCGGGCAGGCAGGCAGTTCACGGCCGCGCGCCAGCTCCACGCCGCCCCCGCGAACACCAGCACCGTGATCACCCAGAGCAGCCACGGCACATCGGTGTCGAGCAGTCCGAGACCGAGCGGGAAGAGAGCCATCCCGATCGAACTCGCGGTCTGGAACACGCCGATCGCGCGACCCCGCACGCGCGGATGCGGAGCCTCGGCCATGACGGCGTTGGCGGCCGGCAACGCGATCATGTCCGCCGCTGCGAGCAGTACCCCAACGACGGCGACGTAGGACCAAGCCACGGCACCGTCCAGCGGCGGGAGGACGATGAGCGGAAGCGCGGTCAGCGCAGTGAGCAGGGCGCCGACCGCGACCAAGGTCCCGCGCCGGAACCCGACGACCCACCGCGTGACCGAGGTCTGGAAGACGGCACAGAGCGCGGTGGCGATGGCGAACTGCATGGGTGCCACCGCCAGCGGCATGTGCCACTG
Source organism: Curtobacterium sp. NPDC089991 (assembly GCF_044748425.1). Taxonomy (NCBI): domain Bacteria; kingdom Bacillati; phylum Actinomycetota; class Actinomycetes; order Micrococcales; family Microbacteriaceae; genus Curtobacterium; species Curtobacterium sp. NPDC089991. The sequence continues at coordinate 68,041 of NZ_JBIVGB010000003.1, read as the reverse complement.
CTGGACGAACAACACACTGAGGGCGACGTTCGGGAGGACCATCGCCGGGCCGATGAGGAACTGCCCGAGGGTGATGAGTCGCATCGAGCGGTCCGCGAAGAACTCCCGGATCGTGCCGGACGACTCGTCCGCACCGCGTGGCGGCTGCGGGTGACGTGCCCGTTCGCCGGTTCGTTGTGTGGCGAAGACGACCGCCGCCGCGACACTCGTGACCACGTTCGCGAGGATGAGCCAGCGGAGTCCGTCCTGCCCCTGCGCGAGCGTGACCGCCGCGAGGATCGCCCCTGAGCCGAGGGCTGCCGCCTTGATCGCTTCGAGGAACGCGAACCACCGTTCGAACGGTCGCCCGTCCGCGAGGTCGTGGACGTAGGCAGTCCACGACGTCCAGTACAGGCGCTCGGACGCGTTGGCGAGGAAGATCGCGACGAACACCAAGACCGGGTCGTGCGCGATCAGATAGACCGCGAAGCCCGCGGCGGACATCAGGTTGTTGACGATCATCGACACCTTCGCGCCGAGGCGATCAGTCACCACCCCGCCCAGGAGACCGATCGGCAGCGCGACGAGGGATGCCGCCGTCGACAGCAGACCGATGACCGTGAGCGGTAGGTCGGTGGTGAGGGTGAAGTAGACGATCGTCAGCGGCAGCGTCAGGCCGGCGCCGACAGTGTCGATGAGCACCGCGAACGTGACGAAGCGGTGTTCGGAGAGTGCTGAGCGTGCAGCCCGGAGTCGGGCAGAGGCGAAGAACACGAAGGATCCCAGGAGTCATCGCGACGCAGAGCCGTCGCGGGCGTGCAGAAGGATCGCGAGCGGGTCGCTCGCGATGCGATTGCCTGCGCGGGTGCGCTGGCTCAGTTCTGCGTTGCCATGACTCCGGTGTGATGGTCGGACGTGCGCCGTCCGATCAGGCTAGCCCTTCGCACCCTCCACGGCGATGTGGATGGCCTGCTGCATACGGACCGCGACCTTCTTCGACATCGCGACCGTCGGGTGGACACCGTCGTACGTACGGCTCGACGGCCATCCACCGTTCAGCTGCCGGTCCGCCGCCCACGGGTCGACGAACAGGTAGCCGTGGGTGAGTGCGTAGTTCTGCAGGTCACGGTTGAGGATCTCGCCCTGCTTGCGACGGTCGATGCGCTTCTTGCCGTACTTCGTGATGTTGGACGGAGCGATCGCGGCGATGACGACGTGCCGGGCGCCGATCTTCGTCACGATCTTGCCGATGTTCTGCTGGATGCTCTTGCTGCTGTAGGCGTACCGGAGGTCGTTCGTGCCGGCCATCACGACCAGGACGTCAGCGTCCTTCGCCGACGACCGGGTCAGGATCCGCGGCGTCGTGGCACCGCCGATGGCCGTGCCGCCGATGTTCGTGAGCGTCTTGTCGTTCATCTGCCGCATCCACGAGCCGTCCATCGCGGTCAGCGAGTCCCCGGCGTAGGTGACGGAGATCGTCGACGGCGTGGGCTTCGGCGTCGCGCTGGGCTTCGGGGTCGCCGTGGGCTTCGGAGTAGCCGTGGGTTTCGGGGATGCCGTCGGCACCGCGGGCGCGGACGGCGTGACGGGAACCGGGGTCGAGGCGGTCGGCTCGGAGGTCGGGGCCGGCGCGTCCGTCGCGGTCGGCGTGGCGGTCGGCGTCGCGATCGGTGCCTCGACGGCGGTGGCGGTGTTCGGGATCGCGGCGAGCAATGCTCCGGCGATGACGACGACCGAGGTGGTGGCGGCGATGAAGGGCAGGCGGGAAGGGCGCGGGGAGTGCGGCAACGTGAGCTTTCGTCTAGGTACGATCCCCTTCACCTTATTGGAAGCGAGGACATGTCATCATCCCCAACGCGGGGGGTGGATCACGATCCACATCGGCTAGGGTTGTCACGAGCCAACATTCACTGCGGAAGGTGTGTCATGCCCCTCGACGATGAAGCCCCGGGTCGCGTGCTCGCACCGGGCCAGACCTGCCGGATCCGGATCTGGCACCGAGCCGATCGCAGCGTGACCACCGTGCACGAGTCCGCCGAGCGGCTCTACGAAGCGCCGAACTGGACCACCGACGGCCGTCTCGTGCTGAACGGCGACGGGGTCCTCTGGACGATGCCGGCCGACGGCGCCGCAGCTCCGGAGCACGTCGCGATCGAGGGCGTCCCGCCCCTGAACAACGACCACGTGCTCGATCCCGACGGCGTCACCGTGCACGTCAGCGCGAACGACTTCCACATCTGGAGTGCCCCGCTCGCCGGCGGCGCAGCGACCCGGGTCACCGCGGACGACGGCGGTCTGCACTTCCTGCACGGCGTCAGCCCCGACGGCTCCGAGCTCGCCTACGTCCGGCTCGACCCGTCCGGTGACGCCGTCTGGGCCTCGGGCACAATCCGGGTGATGGGCGTCGACGGCAGCTCGGACCGCGCCGTGACGACGGACCCCTCCGCGGCCGACGGCCCGGAGTGGACGCCCGACGGCGCGTGGATCCTGTTCAACACCGAGCAGTTCGAGTCCGCACCGGGGCACGCGCAGATCGCCCGGGTCCGACCGGACGGCACCGGGATCGAGCAGCTCACGGTCGACGAGCACGTCAACTGGTTCCCGCACCCCGCCCCGACCGACGACGCCGCCGTCTACCTGTCCTTCCCGCCCGGCACCGAGGGGCACCCGGCCGACGAGCGCGTGCGGTTGCGCCTCGTCACCGGTGACGGATCCGTCAGCGCCTGGGGACCCGAGGTCTGGCAGGCAGCCGAGACCATCGTCGAGCTCGACGGCGGGCAGGGCACCCTCAACGTCAACGGGTGGGCTCCCGACGGGTCCGCCTTCGCCTTCGTCGACTACCCCACCGGAGAACCCGCATGATCGTCCACACCGTCTGCTTCACGCTCGTCCACGCCGCCGGCTCCCCGCACGAGGCAGCGTTCCTCGAGACCGCCCGCGACACCCTGCCGGCGATCCCCGGCGTGCAGGACTTCACGGTGTCCCGCCAGGTGTCCACACAGAGCGACTTCCGGTTCCAGTTCTCGATGGCGTTCGCCGACCAGGACACCTACTCGGCGTACGACGCACACCCCGCGCACCAGCGCTTCGTCGCCACCCGTTGGGCGGACGAGGTCGCATCGTTCCAGGAGTTCGACTTCGTCCCCCTGCCCGCCTGAGCGAGTGCGGGTCGCGAACGCGACCAGGTGACGGACGGGAGGCTCGGTGCCAGCTGGAACCGGGCCTCCCGTCCGTCACGCGGTGACCACCACCGCTACTGGTTACTGAAGGCGGCGTCGAACGCAGCCTTCGGCTGCGGCCAGAGCAGGGAGCGGACGAACGCGGCCGCCTCCGCGGCGCCGTGCAGGCGGTCCATGCCAGCGTCCTCCCACTCCACGGAGATCGGGCCGGCGTAGCCGATGTGCCGGAGCGCGCGGAACGCGTCCTCCCAGGGGATGTCCCCGTGCCCGGTCGAGACGAAGTCCCATCCGCGGCGTGGATCGCCCCACGGCAGGTGGGATCCGAGGATGCCCTGCCGGCCCGACGCGGAACGGATGCGGGTGTCCTTGCAGTCGACGTGGTGGATGCGGTCCGCGAAGTCGGTGATGAAGCCGACGGTGTCGATGCCCTGCCACGCCATGTGCGACGGGTCCCAGTTGAACCCGAAGGCCGAGCGGTGGTCGATCGCCTCGAGGGCACGCACGCTCGTCCAGTGGTCGTACGCGATCTCGGACGGGTGGACCTCGTGGGCGAACCGGACACCCTCGGCCTCGAACACGTCGAGGATCGGGTTCCACCGGTCCGCGAAGTCCTGGTAGCCGGCGTCGATGACGTCCTGCCCGACGGGCGGGAACATCGCGACGTACTGCCAGATGCTCGATCCGGTGAACCCGACGACGGTGTCGACACCCATCTTCCGGGCCACGCGGGCCGCACGCTGCATGTCGGCGGCGGCGCGCTGCCGGACGCCCTCGCCGTCACCGTCGCCCCACACGGTGTCGCGCAGGATCGCGCGGTGGCGGAAGTCGATCGGGTCGTCGCAGACGGCTTGCCCTGCGAGGTGGTTCGAGATCGCCCACACCCCGAGGCCGTGGCGGTCGAGGACCTCGAGCCGGCTCCGGAGGTAGGCGTCGTCCTCGTCCGCGCGGGCGAGGTCGAGGTGGTCGCCGGACGCTGCGATCTCGAGACCGTCGTAGCCCCACTCCGCGGCCAGGCGGGCGACCTCCTCGAAGGGCAGGTCGGCCCACTGCCCGGTGAACAGGGTGACGGGGTTGGTGGTGGTGCTCATCGTTCCTCCGTGCTGGTGCTCGTCCACCGTCCGGTCGCGGCTCCGCGCAGGACGGCGTCGACGACCTCGAGGGAGCGGACACCGTCCTCGACGGTGGGGAGTCCCTCGGGTGTCTCGCCACGGACCGCGGCGTAGGTGTCGGCGCAGAACGCCGCGAAGGCGTCCGTCCAGCCCTGCGGGTGCCCGGCCGGTGTCCGGTTGAGCCGCGCCTGGCCGGCGGAGACGGATCCTTCGGCACGGTGCACCGTCGTGGAGCCGTGCTCGCCGCCGAACCACACGGACTCGGGGTGCTCCTGGTCGAACACGGCAGACCCCTGCGAGCCGTCGACCTCGATCCACAGGCGGTTCTTCCGGCCGGCGGCGACCTGCGAGACGACGGTGTTGGCCAGGGTGCCGTCGGCGGTGGCGAAGGTCACGACGGCGGTGTCCTCGGTGCGGACCGGGACGGTGCCGGTGCCGGTTTCGGCGCTGGTGCCGGTTCCGGTTCCGGTTCCGGTTCCGGTTCCGGGTCCGGGTCCGCCGAACGATGCGCCGGCGGAGGTGGGGTCGGGGCGCTCGGCGTAGGCGATCGACGTCCGGGCGGTCAACTCCGTGAACCTCGTTCCGGTGATGAACTCGGCCAGGTCGGTCCAGTGCGTCCCGATGTCCGCGAACGCCCGCGACGGACCGCCCCGCTCCGGGTCGACCCGCCACGTCGAGGCGTCCGGCGACACCATCCAGTCCTGCAGGTACGAGCCGTGCACGGTCAGCACCCGGCCGAGCGTGCCCGCGGCGACCCGGGCACGGAGCTCCCGGACCATCGGGTGGTACCGGTACACGTACGGGACCGTGCTCACCGTGCCGGCGGCGCGCACGGCATCGGCGAGCCGTCGGCCCTCCGAGAGCGTCATCGCGACCGGCTTCTCGACGACGGTGTGCAGCCCGGCCGCCGTGGCGGCCAGGGCGTAGTCGACGTGGGTGTCGTTCGGCGTGCAGACGTGCACGACGTCCAGCCGATCCGCGACCAGTTCGTCGACGGACGCGTACCCGGTCGGCACGCCCCACCGTTCGGCGGCCTGCCGGGATCGCGACGCCGACGAGCCGAGCACCCCGCCGACGACCGCGCCGGCGTCACGGGCCGCCCGGACGTGCGCGTCCGCGATCATGCCCGTCCCGATCACGGCGACGCGGAGTGCGATCACCGGCGTCCCTCGAGGAACGCACGGAGCCCGGCGACGACGAGGTCGTGGTCCTCCGTCGAGGACAGGCCGGAGGCCGTCGCGGCCGCGACCACACCGGCACCGCGGACCCGGATCGGGAACGACCCTCCGGTCACGGCGTACTCGGCGCCGAGCCACCCGATCGCCGCGGGATCGACCCCGGCGGCGGACAGCCGGGCGTCGACGAGGGCACTCGACTGCTCCATCCGGAGCACGACCGCGGCCTTGCGGCCGATCCAGACGTGCTGGTCCGGGGTGATGCCCGGGGTCGCCGCGCGGAACAGGCCGAGGCCGGGACGACGGATGTCGATGCCGACGGCGTGGCCGGCCTCGTGGGCGATGCCGCGGATCAGGGAGCCCAGCTCCCAGGCGTCGTCGTGGGTGAAGGCGTCGAGCACGAGGTCGCGCTCCTGCTGTTCGAGGGTGGTGATGAGGTCGGACATCGTCGTCTCCTGCTCAGCCCGCGGCGATCTGCGCGCGGGCGGTGTCGACGGTCTCGAGGATCGAGATCGTCTCGTCGAGGGTGTGCAGCGGGGACTCCGTCCGCCCCTCGCCGACGAAGCGTGCCAGGGCGGTGGCTTCCCAGGCCAGGGCGGCGAAGCCCCGCAGTGGTGTCGGGTCCTGCCAGTGCAGGACGGGCGAACCGTGCGCTGCTGCCGAGATCGTGAAGGTCGTCGGGTTGTAGAACGGTCCGGCGAAGTCGATCGTGCCCTCGGTGCCGGCGATCGACGCGGTGGTGGGCGTGCGGGCGGCGATGGTCGTGTGCAGGACGGCCTGGGCGGCGCCGTGTTCGAGGACGAGCGAGCCGGAGGCGTCGACGCCGGACTCGGTCATCCGGCCTCGTGCCGTGACGCGGTCCGGGGTGCCGAGCACCATCGACGCGAACTGCACGGCGTAGATGCCGAGGTCGAGCAGCGCTCCCCCGCCGAGCTCCGGACGGAACAGCCGGTGGTCCGGGCCGAACGGGATCGCCTGACCGTGGTCGGCGAGCACGCTGCGCACCTCGCCGAGCGCTCCGTCCGCCAGCAGGGTCCGGAGCACCGAGGCCTGCGGCAGATACCGGCTCCACATGCCCTCCATCGCGAGCACCCCGGCGGCGCGTGCGGCGTCGGCGACGGTGCGGGCCTCGGCAGCCGTGACGGTGAAGGGCTTCTCGATGAGCACGTGCTTGCCGGCGGCGATCGCTGCCAGGGCCACCGCGGCGTGCTCACTCTGCGGTGTCGCGATGTAGACCACGTCGACGTCGGGCCGGGCGACGAGGGCGTCGACACCCTCCACGGCTGCCTCGATCCCGTGCTCGGCGGCGAACGCGGATGCGCGGGGCAGTGACCGGGACGCGACGGCGACGATGCGCTGGGCGGTCGAAGCGCGCACCGCGGTGGCGAACTCGCCGGCGATCCAGCCGGGGCCCACGATCCCCCAGCCGAGGGACGGCTCACCGGACGCCGTCGTGAAGAGCTCGGGTTCGGGCAGGGCGGTGGGGATCATCGTGCTCCAGTGCTCTCGGTTCCGTGGTTCGTCGTCGGGCGGTGGCATTTGCGCTTGGCACGAGATAACATCGCCGACGTCGTCAGGTTAGCACGAGCCAAACGCGCGTCACCGATGACCGGGTTTCCGACCGGACGACGTGCACACGACCCGAGGAGGAGTCGATGTCGACAAGGCTGCCGGCGCACCCGTTCACCACCGCCACCCCGACCAACCACGTCAGCAACTGGTACCTGACCGCCCTCGGACTGGCACAGTTCGGCATCTACGTGGCGATCTTGTCGCCGGTCTACGTCAGCATGCAACTGAAGGCCCAGGCGCTGAACCCCGACGACCCCGCCTCGGTGATCGCCGTCGCGCTGCCGCTCGGATCGCTCGGCGCGATCTTCGGCAACCCGCTGTTCGGCGCCCTGAGTGATCGAACCCGGACGCGGTGGGGGCGCCGCCGCCCGTGGCTACTCGGCGGCATCCTGGTGCTGCTCGGCGGACTCGCCATGGTGGCGTACTCGCCGAACGTCGGCATGCTCACCGTGGCGTGGATCATCTGCCAGCTCGGGTCGAACGCCGCCTACTCGGCCATGATGGCCAGCTGGGCGGACAACGTGCCCGAGCTGCAACGCGGCCGCGCCTCGAGCGTGATCGGGCTGGCGCAGAACCTGGCCGTGCTCGCCGGCACGTACGCCGCCGTCCTGCTGGTCGAGAACCTGCCGCTGCTGTTCATCTTGCCCGGCATCCTCGGCGTGCTCTGCGTGCTGGTGTACGCGTTCGTCACCCCCGACCGCATCCCCGAGGTCCGACCGAAGCCGTTCTCGTGGCTCACGATCGTGCAGACCTTCTGGACGAACCCGATCACGCACCGCGACTACGGACTGGCGTGGTGGTCGCGGTTCCTGATCATCCTCGCCACGTTCCTGTTCACGACGTTCCGGCTGTTCTACATGCAGGACCACCTCGGCATGACCGCGCAACGCGCCACCTCGGCAGTGGCGTTCGGTGTCCTCCTCTACACGATCGCACTCATGATCGGCACGGCGTTCTCGGGCTGGCTGTCCGACCGGCTGCGGCGCCGCAAGGTGTTCGTCGGCGGCTCGACCCTGCTCTTCGGCGTGGGCCTCGTCGTGCTCGTCTACGCGCAGGACGTCACCGTGTTCTACGTCGCCGAGGTGATCATGGGCTTCGCCTACGGCATCTACGTGGCCGTCGACAACGCCCTGGTGGTCGACGTCCTGCCCGACAAGGACAAGCCCGGCAAGGACCTCGGCGTCATGAACATCGCGAACTCCCTGCCGCAGTCGTTCGCGCCGGCACTCGGTGCCTTGCTGCTCGGGGTCGGCGCTGGTGACAACTACCCGGTGCTGCTCTGGGGCGCCGGCATCGTGGCACTCGTCGGCGCACTCGTCGTGATCCCGATCCGCAGCGTGCGCTGAGCGGCAGCGACCCCGACCCGGAACGACGTGGTCGACGTCGCACGACGTCCACCACGTCGTTCCGGGTCAACGCTCGACGCTCAGCGCTCGGCAGGACCCGTCGACGCGCGCACCACGAACCCGGTCGGTGTCGCGACACGACGTCGCTCCCCACCGTTCCCCGAGGTCCGGTCGAGGACGGCAGCCAGCGCCGCGTCGACCGTCGCCTCGACGTCCTGGTGCACCGACGTCAAGCGGTGGTAGCTGAGCGACGCGAGGTAGCTGTCGTCGAAGCCGACCACCGACACCCGTCCCGGCACGTCGACACCGTGCTGCGCGAAGACGGCGAGCAGGCCGGTGGCGCACTGGTCACCGCAGCAGACCACGGCGGTGGGCAGGGTGTCGCGGGCGACGAGCGTGCGGGCGGCCGCGGCGCCATCCTCTTCGCTGAAGCCGCTGGGGACGACGTCGGTCTCGGCTGCGAGTCCGACGCCCTGCATCGCGGCACGGTACGCGGTCGCACGATCGAGGCCGACCAGCCCGTCCTCGCCACCGACGTAGGCGATGCGGCGGTGACCGAGACCGATCAGGTGCTCGACCGCGGCGCGGAGCCCACCGGTCTCGTCCACGTGCACGTTGTCGGCGTAGGGGGCGTCCGTCCACTCGCCGAGGAGCACGACCGGCACGAGGCGACTCGCCTCCTCGAGCGCGGTCGCGTCGGGGTCGGGGTTGAACACGACGAGGGCCTCGACGCGTTCGCCGAGCAGGTCGGCCACCACCTGGTCCGTCGAGCGCTCGGCACCGGCGGGGCCGAGGGCGACGCCGAAGCCCTGCTCGGCGGCACGGGCGAAGAGCCGTTCGACGAACCGGACCTGGAACGGGTTGCGCATGCTGAAGACCGCGCCGATGAGCCGCGTGCGGCCCTCGCGGAGCAGCCGGGCCGAGGTGTGCGGGCGGTAGCCGAGCTCGGCCGCCGCCGCGAGGATCCGGTCGCGGGACTCCGCGCTGGGTCCGGGCGCACCGCGGAGCACGAGCGAGACGAGCTGCCGGGACATCCCGACGTGCTCGGCGACGTCGCGCATCGTCGGCAGGCGGCCGCCGGTGGGGCGCCGCTCCGGCAGGTCGTCGGTCCCCGTCGTCACCCGGCCAGTCTGGCACGTGCGAAGGACGCGTAGGCTGCGATGGCACGAGCCAATCCCTGCGAGAGGACGACGATGACCCTGACGCTGCCCACCCCGGTGCTGCCCGACCCCGACGCCGTTCCGGCCCTGCGGTGGGGCGTGATCGGCACTGGCATCGCCGGCAAGTTCGTCACCGCGATCCACCGGCACACGCCGCAGCGGGTGATCGCCGTGACCGCCCGTGATGCTGCGAAGACCGCACGGTTCGCGAAGGAGCACGGTATCGACCGGACCGTGCCGAGTGTCGAGGCGCTCGTGACCGACCCCGAGGTCAACGTCGTCTACGTCGCCACCCCGCACCCGCTGCACCGCGAGCAGGCCCTCGCTGCGATCGCCGCCGGCAAGCACGTCCTGATCGAGAAGCCGATCGCGATGTCCGCTGCCGAGGCGCAGGAGATCACCGGTGCGGGACGGGCCGCCGGTGTGCTCGTCATGGAGGCGATGTGGACGCGGTACCTGCCGCAGTCGGACATCATGCGGCGACTGCTCACCGACGGCACGATCGGCACCGTCCGGCTCGTGACCGCCGACTTCGGGTTCGTGATGCCGTACGACCCGGGGCACCGCCTGTGGGCGCCGGAGCTCGGCGGCGGCGCGCTGCTGGACGCCGGCGTCTACCCGATCTCGTTCGCCGCCTCGGTGCTCGGCTCCCCGGACCGCGTGCTGGTCGAAGGGGCGAGCGGTCCGGGCGGCGTCGACGTGCGCGCCGACCTGCTGCTCTCGTACGCGGGCGGAGCCCGGTCGATGTTGTCGACGTCGCTCGAGACCGCGCTGCCCGTGCGAGCCTCGGTCGTCGGCACCGAGGGACGCATCGACGTCGGCAGCCCGTTCTTCGGGCCCTCGTCGATCACCGCGGTTCGTGGGAACTTCGCGGCGTCGGAGTCCGCGACCTGGACGGACCAGCGACTCGAGGTGCTGCATGACGGGCTCGCCTACCAGGCCACCGCACTCGCGTCCTTCGCAGCCGAGGGGCGGATCGAGTCGCCGGTGCACACGCACGACGATGTCGTCGGCGTGATGCGGGTCATCGACACGGCCCGGGCAGCGATCGCTGCGGCCCCGTGACGGTCAGGTGAGCCCGACGTTCCGCAGCCACCGGTCGACGTCGTCTCCGGCAGCGCGCTCGCGGACGTCTTCGCCGCGCACTGCGAGCCCCTCGCCGAGCGTCGCCCCGGTGTCGAGGTCGCGGTAGAAGGACTCGGTGGAGCCCAGACCGCTCACCGCGTACGTGACGACCGGCAGCAGCCGCTTGCCGGACAGGTCGACGGCCTCGACGAAGGTCGCCATGATCATCGGCGGCTGGACGTTCCAGATCGGGCTCCCGAGCAGCACCGTGTCGTAGGCGCGCAGATCGGGCAGTTCGCTCGCGATCTCCGGACGGGCGTCGTCGTCCTGCTCCGTGCTGTTGCGCGCCACGGTGGCGTCGTAGCGGTCGGAGTAGGGGTCGGCGGCCTCGATGCGGACGACGTCGCAGTCGATCCGGTCACCGATCAGACCGGCGAGGACCTCGGTGTTGCCCGTGTCGATGGTGCGCCGACCGCCGTTCCAGTAGTTCTCGCCGGGTCGGGAGAAGTACGCCAGCAGGACGCGGTCGTCGCGCGCGGTCGGGGACACGGTGCTCCTCGGGGTGGTGGACGGAGTGGGCGCGGTGGTGCACGCGGCCAACAGCCCACCCACGGCGACACTGAGCGTGCTCGCTGTGGCGGTCCGCAGCACCTGGCGGCGGGTGGGCTGCCGGCCGGGCACGCAGATCAGGCTTCGGCGCGGCCGGTGAGCCAGCGGACCATGTCGGGGTCGACGTGGGAGAAGAACTGCGACTCACCGGCCTCGAGCTCGGCCATCGTCGCCATCTGCTCGTCGGTGAGCTCGAAGTCGACGACGTCGAGGTTCTGCTGCATGCGCTCGGGCTTGACGGACTTCGACACGACCACGACGCCGCGCTGCACGAGCCACCGGAGCACGACCTGCGCGACCGACTTGCCGTGCGCCGCACCGATCTCGGACAGGACCGGGTTGGCGAACAGGTCGTTCTTGCCCTCGGCGAACGGCGCCCACGCCTCGAGCTGCACGCCCTCCTTCTGCAGCAGCTCCTGGTAGTCGGCCTGCTGGTGGAACGGGTTCGTCTCCATCTGGTTCACCGCGGGCACGACGTCGGCGAACGCGATGAGGTCCACGAGTCGGTCGGCGGCGAAGTTGGACACGCCGATCGCGCGGAGCCGGCCGTCTCGGTGCGCCGCTTCGAGGGCACGCCACTCGCCGTAGTAGTCACCGAACGGCTGGTGGATCAGGTACAGGTCGAGGTAGTCCAGGCCGAGCTTCTGCAACGACGTGGTGATCGCGTCACGGGCGCCGTCCTCGCCGCGGCGCTGGATCCACAGCTTCGAGGTGATGAACAGCTCCTCGCGGGGCACACCGCTGGCGGCGATGCCCCGGCCGACGGCTTCCTCGTTGCCGTACGAGGCTGCGGTGTCGATCAGTCGGTAGCCGGCCGTGATCGCATCGGTGACGGCCCGCTCGGTCTCGTCGGCGGGGATCTGGTAGACGCCGAAGCCGAGCTGCGGCATCGTCGTACCGGTGTTGAGGGTCACTGTGGGAGTCGTGTTGGCCATGACTCCATGAGACTCCCGCGGCGGCGTGCGTGGGAGGGCGGGCTCTTCCGTGTACCAGCAGTCACTCCTTCACGACAGCGCGTCGTCGTACGGTGAGGAGTATGGACAACCAGGCCGAGGTCAGCGACTTCCTCCGCACCCGGCGTGCTCGCATCACGCCCGAGCAGGCCGGCCTCATCAGTGGCGGTCGGCGGCGCGTCCCCGGGCTCCGTCGCGAGGAGGTCGCGATGCTCGCGGGGACGAGCATCGACTACTACGCCAAGATCGAGCGCGGGAACCTCTCCGGGGTGTCGACCGAGATCCTCGAGGCGATCGCCCGTGCGCTGCAACTGGACGACGCCGAGACCGAGCACCTGCACGACCTCGCCCGCGGCGCGGCTCCGGCCCCGATCCGTCGGCGGACCACCACGCCGGAACCGGTCGTGCGTCCGAGTCTCCAGCGCTTCCTCGACACGGTCACCGGGACACCGACGTGGGTGCGGAACCGGCAGATGGACATCGTCGCGACGAACCCGCTCGGCCGGGCGCTCCTGGCACCGGTCCTCGACGCCCCGGGCGCGCAGGGCAACAACGCACGCTTCACGTTCCTCGACCCTGCGGCCCGGACCTTCTACCCGGACTGGGTGGCGGGCGCGAACAGCATCGTCGCGACGCTCCGACAGACCGCCGGACAACACCCGCACGACAAGGACCTCACCGGACTCATCGGGGAGCTCGTGACCCGGTCCGACGAGTTCCGGGCCCGCTGGGCTGCCCACGACGTCCGGTTCCACCGCACCGGCGCGAAGCGGATCCACCACCCCGACGTCGGCGACCTCGAGTTCACGTACGAGGCGTTCGACCTGCCCGACAGCCCCGGGTGGACCATGTACGCCTGCACGGCGACAGTCGGGTCCCCCACCGAAGAACGTCTCACCCTGCTCGGCAGCCTGTCGGCGACCTCCGCCACGAGCTGACCCGGGTACCGTCACTTCCGTGCCCGGTCGTCGCCTACCGCACCGACTCCATCGCGGAGTACTGGGTCACCGGCCAGGACACCCCGAGCGTCTCGCTCGAGACCGCACCCACGACGACGACGGTGACCCGCGGTCTGCACCTGGCGTTCGAGGCCGCGAGCCGCACCGAGGTCGACGCGTTCCACCGGGCGGCCGTCGCAGCCGGCGGGGTCTCGCGCCACGAGCCCCGGTAATGGCCCGAGTACCGCGCCGACACGGCGTTCGTGAGCGACCCCGACGGCAACGACGTCGAGGCGCTCGTCAAGGAGCACTGACCGCGGCGACGGGCCGTGCATCCTGAACCGTCCGCACGGCCCGCCCCGTCGGCGCGGCCCGGCTCAGCCCACCGTCCACTCGACCATCCGCGGGTCGTCCAGCGTGACCTCGTGCACCGGCCCCGTCACCATGACCGTGGCACGCTCTGTGGCGGAGCCGGGGACGGGCCGTCGGACCGGCCCGCCACCGGACGCGACGATCCCACCTGCCGGCACCGGGCCTCCCGGTCGTGACGCCGCCGCGTGGGACGCGACCCAGACCTGCACGTCCCCGGGTTCGACGACCCGGCGCATGCGACGGTCGGTGAACGCGAACCGCTGGACGGGGACGCGGAAGCGGACCCGGGTGGACTCCCCCGCGGCGAGCGCGACGCGCGCGTAGCCGAGCAGCTGGACCTCCGGTCGGGTGACGCTGCCGTGCACGTCGTGCCCGTAGAGCTGGACGACGTCCTCGCCCGCGTGTGCGCCCGTGTTCCGGACGCTCACCGAGGCGTCGAACAGCCCGTCCGAAGGCACCGACGCGTCGACCGTCAGCTCCTCGTACGCGAACGTCGTGTAGCCGAGGCCGAAGCCGAACGGACGGACCGGCGTCGAGTCGGCGGCCGTGACGTCCGAGGGGCCCCCGAGCCGCGGGTGCAGGTACGTGTACGGCTGGGCGCCGGCGGCCCGCGGCAGCGAGACGGGCAGGCGACCGGACGGTGACGCGGCGCCGGTGAGCAGCTCGGCGATGGCGGTGCCGCCCTCCTCACCGGGGAAGAACGCCTGCACGACCGCCGCGGGTCGTCGAGCGCCAACAGCGACTCGGCTCGCGCCGGCCGGGCCAGCGGCGACGACGCCGTCGTCGTCGCCGTCGAGCGCCCACCCGATGGCGTACGGCCGCCCGGTCAGCAGCACCACCACGGTCGGCGTGCCGGTGGCGACGACCGCCTCGACGAGCGAGCGTTGCACACCCGGCAGGTCGAGCGACTCGGTGTCGTTCCCCTCGCCGACGGTGCCGCGGCCGAACAGGCCGGCCTGGTCGCCGACGACGACGACCGCGACGTCGGACGCGGCGGCCACGGCGACGGCATCCGCGAACCCGGCACGGTCGGAGCCGGTGACGGCGCAGCCCGCGGCGAAGCGCACGGCGTCGTCGCCGAGGGCGTCGACCAGCGCCTCGCGCACGGTCGGGATGGCGAAGCCGAGCGGCAGGTCGGGGTGCGAGGCGAGCACGTGGTTGGCGAAGGAGTAGCAGCCCTGCAGGGCCTCGGCGCGGTCGGCGTTCGGGCCGATGACGGCCACGGACGCCCCGGGCCGCAACGGCAGGACGGGCGCGGCGGCCGGCGCGCCAGCGCCAGCACCAGCACCAGCGCCAGCGCCAGCCCCAGCACCAGCGCCAGCACCAGCACCAGCGCCCACATCGTCGTTCGACAGCAGCACCAGCGACCGCGCCGCCAACTGCTTCGCCAACGACCGGTGCAGCGGGGTGTCCAGGTCGATGCCGGTCGGCGGTTCGTCCTCGAACGCCTGCGGGTCGAGCAGCCCCAGTCGCTCCTTCTGCCGCAGCACCCGAAGGACGGCGCGGTCGACCAGGGCCTCGTCGAGCAGACCGGCCCGCACCCGCTCGACGAGCGGCGCGAGGTACGCGTCCCCGGTGGGCAGCTCGACGTCGATGCCCGCCTCGAGCGCGAGCGCCGCTGCTTCACCACGATCGGCGGCGATGCCGTGCATCACCTCGAGGAACGCGACCGAGAAGTAGTCCGCCACGACGGTGCCGTCGAAGCCGAGCTCGTCACGCAGCAGTCCGGTCAGCAGTTCACCGTTCGCCGCGACGGGCACGCCGTCGATCTCGGCGTACGAGTTCATGACGCTCCGGGCGCCACCGTCGCGCAGGGCCATCACGAACGGCGGCAGGTAGACGTCGGCGACCTCGCGCGGTCCGGCGTGCACGGGTGCGTGGTTCCGCCCCGCCTGCGAGGCCGAGTACCCGAGGAAGTGCTTGAGCGTCGCGTCGACGCCGGCCGCCTGCAGGCCGCGCACGTAGGCGGTCCCCACGGTGCCGACCAGGTACGGGTCCTCGCCGATGCACTCGTCGACCCGCCCCCATCGCGGGTCGCGGATCACGTCGAGGACCGGTGCCAGGCCCTGGTGCACGCCGAGCTGCCGCATCGACGCACCGATGGCGGCGCCGACCTGCTCGACCAGCTCCGGGTCGAAGGCCGCACCCCACGCCAGCGGGGTGGGGAACGTCGCGGCCTTCCACGCTGCGAGCCCGGTCAGGCACTCCTCGTGCACGAGCGCAGGGATCCCGAGCCGGGTCTCGCGCTTGAGTCGCCGCTGTTCCGCCCACAGCCACGCCGCGCGGTCGTCGGGTTCGACCGGTCGGGTGCCGTAGACGCGGGTGAACTGGCCGATGCCGTCGCGGGTGATGTCCGCCAGGGTGCGGCCGTCGGCGGCCGCCGCCATCTCACCCTGCATGGGCGCGACGACGCCGGTCTGGTCGAGCCAGTAGCCGACGAGCTGCGCCGCCTTCTCGTCGAGCGTCATGGCGGCGAGCAGGGCGGTGGCGCGGTCGGGTCCGGTCGCGTCGGGTGCGTCGGGTGCGTCGGGTGCGTCGTTGTCGTCCTGGAGGCGCGGCTGGCGTCCGGTGTCCCGGGTCGCGTCCGTCGTCGTCACCCCTTCACCGCCCCGGTCAGGCCGCCGACGATGCGGCGCTGGAAGATGGTGAAGAACACGAGCGCCGGGATCATCGACATCGAGGTGAACGCGAGCACCTTGGCGGTGTCGACGGAGTACTGCGACGAGAACGCCTGCACGCCGAGCGGCAGTGTGTAGCTGCCCTCGTTGTTCAGGATGAACAGCGGCAGGATGTAGCTGTTCCAGCTCGCGATGAACGCCAGGATGCCGACCGTGACGACGCCCGGCAGCGACAGCGGCACGACCATGCGGAAGAAGAACCCGAGCCGGCTGGCGCCGTCGATCGACGCTGCCTCTTCGAGCTCGTCCGGGATCGCCCGCAGGAACGGCACCAGGATGATGACCGTGGTCGGCAGGGCGAAGGCGATCTGCGGCAGGATCACGCCGGCCAGGCTGTTCGTCAGCCCGAGGTCCTTCACGAGCAGGTACAGCGGCGTGATGGCGACGGTGATCGGGAACATCAGACCGGCGGCGAACAGGGCGTACAGCGCACCGCGGCCGGCGAACCGGTAGCGGGCGAGCACGAAGCTCACCATCAGTCCGAGCACGACGACGCCCGCGGTGGTGGTCACGGCGCTGATCGTCGAGTTCGCGAGCTGCTGCCAGAAGATGCCGCTGGACAGCACGGATCCGTAGTTGCCGAGTTCGAACGGCGCTGGCAGCCCGGCCGGGCTCGTGGTGATCTGCGAGTTCGTCCGGAAGCCGCCCAGCACGATGTACAGCACCGGGGCGAGGTTCGCGGCGACGAACAGGATCGCCACCAGGTAGGTGAGCGGGTTCGCGCGACCGATGGCCGCGCTGGACCGCCGCTCCCGCGTGGCCCGCCGCCCGGGGGCGACGATGCTCGTGGTGGCCATCAGTTCTTCCTCTCGGTGAGTGCACCCGCGGTGTCGCGGCGGAGCACGAAGCGCTGGTAGATCAGGGCGACGGCGAGCGAGATCACGAACATGACCACAGCGACGGCGCTGCCGAAACCGAAGTTGCCGGACGTGCGACCGTTGGCGACCATGTACGTCGCCATCGTCGAGGTGCCGGCGGTCGACGAGATGTACTGCCCCCAGATGATGTAGACGAGGTCGAACAGCTGCAGTGAGCCGATGATCGACAGGAACGCCCAGATCCGGATGGTGGGGCCGAGCAGCGGCAGGGTGATCCGCCGCTGGATCTGCCAGTAACCGGCGCCGTCGATGGCCGCGGCCTCGAACAGCTCCTCGGGGATGCTCTGCAGGCCGGCCAGGAACAGGATCACCGCGAAGCCGATGTACTTCCACGAGATGATCACGAGCAGGGTCCAGATGGCGATGTCCGGGTTGGACAACCAGTCGGCCCGCAGCCCGCCGAGGCCCATGCCCTGGAGCAGGTCGTTCACCGCGCCGTTCGACTGGAGCATCAGGCTCCAGCCGGTGCCGACGATCACCTCGGAGATGACGTACGGCACGAACACGAGCACGCGGACGAGCCCGCGGCCGTGCATCTTCTGGTTGAGCAGCAGCGCGAGCACGATGGCGATCGGCCCCTGCAGCACGAGGGACAGCACGACGATGAAGCCGTTGTGCATCAGGACCGCGTGGAACGCCTTGTCCTGGAAGATGATCAGGTAGTTCTGCAGCCCCACGAAGTCGGTGGGTGGGCCGTAGCCCTGCCACTTGAAGAACCCGTAGTAGGCGGCGAGCACCACGGGCAGGATCACGAAGGTGACGAAGACGATGACCGCGGGGCCGGCGAGCACCGCGATCTCGACGCGCTTCCGCCAGTCCGCGATGCGGCGCGTGGACCGCCGTCCGGCGGGGAGCGGCGTACCGCTCCCCGCCAGGGACGTCCCCGCGGCCGTGTCCGACCCGGTGGCCGGGGTCGTGCCGAGCGAGGTGTCGAGGGTCATGGTCAGCCCTTGGCCGCAGCCTGGTTGGTGGTGTCCACGATGTCCTTCGCGCTGCCCTTGCCGGCGAGCAGGTCGACGACGCTGGTGTTCAGCGCGTTGCCGACGTTCTGGCCGTACAGGGTGTCCAGGTACTGCGAGACGAACGGCGCGTCCTGGTAGGCGGCGAGCGCCGACTTCAGGTAGTCCGCGTCGACGACCGACTGGGCCTCCTGGTTGACCGGGATGGCCTGGAACGCCGTGTAGTAGGCCTCTTGGTTGTCCTTCTGCACGATGAAGTTGAGGAAGTCCGTGCAGGCCTTCTTCGGAGCCTTCGCCGAGCAGGAGTTGCCGTCGACGCCGCCCATCATCGACTTCGGGTCACCCTTGCCCCCGTCGATCGTGGGGAACGGGAACCAGCCGAGGTCGGCCAGCGGCTTGCCGTCCGGGGTGAGCGAGCTGATCACGCCCGGGTCCCACGCGCCCATGAGTTCCATGGCGGCCTTGTGGTTGGCCAGGAGTCCGGCGGAGCTGCCGGCACCCTGCTGGGCAGCGGTCGTCAGGAAGCCGTCGTTGAACGGCTTCGTCGCGGTGAAGTCCTCGAGCTGCTCGCCGGCCTTCGTCCAGCACGCGTTGTCGAACTTCAGCGACTTCGCCGCGCCCTCGAGCGTCTTCTGGCTGCACTCGCGCAGCGCGAAGTTGTAGTACCAGTGGGCGGCGGGCCAGGCGTCCTTCGCACCGACGGCGACGGGGTCGATGTCGGCGGCCTTGAGCTTCGCGATGTCGTCGTTCAGCTCGTCCATCGTCGTCGGGGTACGGTCGATGCCGGCTTTCTGGAACAGGTCCTTCGAGTACCAGATGCCCTCGGGGAGCACGGCACCGGGCATGGCGTAGGTCTTGCCGTCCTTCTCGTAGCCCGCGAACGTCCCGGCGCTGATCGACTTCTTCGCGTCGGCGCTGATGGAGCCGGAGATGTCCATGAGCTGCCCGGCGGCGATCATCGCGTCCATCTTGCCGCCGCCGCGCTGCAGGAAGACGTCCGGCCCGTCGCCCGAGTTGAGCGCGGTCTGCAGCTTGCCGTCCAGGTCCTCGTTCTGGATGGCCTGCGTCTTGATGGTGACGTTCGGGTACTTCGCCTCGAACGCCTTGACCGTCGAGGCCCAGTAGGCCTTGCCGGGTCCGGTGGTGGAGTTCTGCCAGAAGGTCATCGTGACCTTCCCGTTGCCGTCGTCGGCCGCGTTGCCGCCTGCCGAGCAGCCCGTGGCCACCAGTGCTGTCGCCCCGATCAGCGCGATGGCTGCCGCGGCACGGATCTTCCTCGTCATCGTGGAACTCCTCGTGTCGTCGTTGACATGCAGCGACATCCACTGCCGCTGCGGAGAGCGTGCCAGGTGCTCCTGCCGCTTGTCAATCGATATCGATAACGTTTTCTACACCGTTTCGACACGCCATCAGCGGTACGGTGAGCACATGGACTCGGCACTCGGCGCGCGTCCCGGTGCCGGCCGGGTGACGATCGGCGACGTCGCACGGGTCGCGGGGGTCTCGATCCCCACCGTGTCGAAGGTCATCAACCAGCGCGACGGCGTCGCCGCGGCCACGATGATCCGCGTGCAGCAGGTCGTCGCCGACCTCGGCTACGAGACGTCCTTGGTCGCCCGCAGCCTGCGGAGCTCCCGCACCGGGGTCGTCGGGATCCTGGTGCCCGAGTTCGAGCCGTTCTCGACCGAGCTCCTGCGCGGCATCTCGAGCGCGACGACCGGCACCGGCTACGAGCTGCTCGCCTACGCCGGCCTGATGACCGGCGCCGACCGCCCGGGCTGGGAACGCCGGTCGCTGTCCCGCCTGTCCGGCACCCTCATCGACGGCGCCATCGTCGTCACCCCGACCACGGCCCTGTCGAGCTCGTCGATCCCGGTCGTCGCGATCGACCCGCACACCGGGCCCGAGGGCCACGCGACGGTCGACGCCGACAACGAGGGCGGGGCGGTCCAGGCCGTCGAGCACCTGCTCGCGCTCGGGCACACCCGGATCGCGCACCTGCGCGGCCGCGTCGATCTGGCGTCCGCCCAGCTGCGCGAGGCCGGGTACCGCTCCGCACTGACCGCCGCCGGACTCCCGATCGACGAGCGGCTCGTCCGCGACGGCGACTACCAAGAGGAGCAGTCCGCGGCTGTCGCGCGCGACCTGCTCACGATGGACGAGCGACCGACCGCGGTGTTCGCCGCGAACGACTCGTCGGCCGTCGGTGTGCTGCGAGCCGCGGCGGAGCTCGGCCTGCGGGTGCCGGAGGACCTGTCCGTCGTCGGGTTCGACGACGTCCCCCAGGCGTCGATCACCACCCCGCCGCTCACCACCGTGTCGCAACCGCTGGCCGAACTCGGGTCCCGTGCGGTCGAGATGCTGCTGACGATGCTCCGTGGTGAAGCCGCGTCGGACCACGTCCGTCTGTCGACCACACTGCGGGTGCGTTCCAGCACCGGCCCCGCGCCGCGGCCCTGACCCCCGGCTAGCGGCGCAGGGTCTGCTTCGGGTACTCGCCGAACCTGGCTGCGTACGACGCCGAGAACCGGCCGAGGTGCGCGAACCCCCAGCGTCGGGCGACGTCCCCGATCGCTCCGACCTGCGGGTCGAGTGCGAGGAGTTCGCTGCGCACGCGGTCCAGACGGACGTCCCGCAGGTAGGTGAGCGGCGACACGTCGAACACCCGACGGAACGACTCCTGCACCGACCGCACGCTCAGGCCGGCCACCGCGGCGAGGTCGGCGATGGTCACGGTCTCGGACGCGTGCGCGTGGACGTACTCGACGGCGGCGCGCAGCCGGGCGTTCCGCGGCAGGGCCAGTTCGGCCGGCAGGTCGTCGAGCTGCGGCGGGAAGGTCTCGAGGAAGGCGGCGATCGCGAGCGACTTCGCCGCGACCCAGGTGTCGGAATCCGGACCGCCGACACGGAGCGCGCGGGACAGCGCGGCGAGGGCACCCTGCCACCGGCCGTACATCGCGTTGTCCGGTTCGCGCGTGTGGTCGAAGCGCAGCGGGCGGTCGCCCAGGTCGAGCTGTTCGCTGGCGACCCGGTGCACGAGCTCCCGGTCGAGGTGCACCAGACGCTGGTCGTGGTCCTCGGCCGCGAAGACGAACGCGGTGTCGCAGGGCAGCAGCGTCGGCACGTTCCGGTGCAGGTCCACCCGCTGCCCGCCGACGTCGAGGTGGGCGCTGCCGCTCGTCATCCACGCGACGATGTAGTCGGTGCTGATCGGCATCGCACCGCGCAGGACGCCGCGCATCTGGGACCGACGGATGCTGATCTCGGTGTCGCCGACCGCGGTGTAGCGGTAGAGGAACTCGCTGCCGGTCTGCTGGGCGGACCACTGCTCGGCGCCGTGCACCATGGCCAGGTCACGCGCCGCCGACTCCGGATCGATGCCGGACACCTCGAAGCGCACCGACTCGCTCGCGCGTCCGCCGGCACGTGGGGAATCGTACGTGTCAGTCACGGTGCATCGCCCCCGTGCCGGACACCCGAACCTGACCGTGCAACTCGTTATGTGGATACGCTGACCCGGTGAGCACGGCGTACGGTGGCGCGGACCCGATCGGTCCGAAGGGGGCGCGCTCGTGAGCGATCTCGACCTCGTGGCGGCGCTGACCCGACTCGAAGCAGCAGTGTCCGCACTGCGGGCGCGGCTGCGCGACCAGCTCGACGTCTCGGGCAGCGACCTGACCGTGCTGCAGTTCGTGTCCCGCGCCGAAGCGGCCGACCGGACCGTCCGCGTGAAGGACCTCGCGAAGCACCTCGGCCTGACCGGCCCGGCGGTGACCGGCATGGTGGACCGACTCGAGCAGAGCGGACACCTGAGCCGCGTGCCGAACCCGGCCGACGGGCGGAGTCGGCACATCGAGCTGACCGAGACCGCCAGGCGTGACTACTCGATCGCCATGGACGGCACGAACAAGCACCTGCACGAGCTGTTGGCCTCCTTCTCGGAACGGGACAGGGTCCGGTTCGTCCGGATCGTCGACCGCATCATCGCGGCCGTCGACCTCGGCGCCCCGAGCCCCTGACGGCAGGGTACGGGCGGTCAGCATGCGGCTCCGGTGATTGTCCACCATGCGCAGCTAGGTAACGATGCTACCTATCTCGGGCGCGGGCGGCATCGAGGAGCGACACGGAGTTCGGCCCCACCACGGCGCTGGCCAGGTCGACGCGGGCCAGTCCCCCGGGCACCAGGGCGTCCGCGATCGACAGGCGGAGTGCGGTCTGCGTGTACTGCCCGGTCGTCGCACGGCCGGCCGGGGTCGGGGCGGCCGCGAGGTCCTGTTGCACGTTCACCCGGAGCGAGAGCACCCCGGGCAGCCGTGCGAGGACCGTCCCGAGCGCACGGACGACCGGGCCGCCGATCGTCGTCGTCAGCGTCGTGCCGAGCGTCCCGACGAGTGCGAACAACCGGGTCGTGAGCGTCCCCACCACCGCCTGGGTCAACGGGTTCACGAGCGACGTCGCGAGGCCGGTCACGACGCCGAGCAGGCCACCCAGGTCGAGTCCGAGCAGCGCGACCCCGACCGACAGCTTCGTCTGCCCCGCCATGAGCGCCGCGACCCCGGTGTCGACGCCGATCGACAGCGTGGCGATCTTCACGCGGATGCCGAGCACCAGGGGTGCGCTGAGGTCGGCGGCGAGCGCGATCCGGACGTGCAGGGACCCGAGCGCGGTCGTCAGGGCGGTCGTGATCTTCCCCGCCCAGGCGTCCACCACCTGCCCGAGCCGGTCGGCCAGCGCACCGAGGGTGACGGCGTCGAGCACCACCTCGTGGTTCGGCGGCAGGTCGTTGAGCCCGTGCTCGTCGTCGCCGAGCAGGTGCGCGAGGTCGACCCGGACGGATCCGGCCGACAGGTCGAGCGACAACGTTCCGCCGGCGTCCTGCACAGGTTCGGCGAGCAGCGGCGCGACCGCGCCCGCCAGGTCCGGCCCGGTGATCTCGACCGTGCCCCCGATGGTGCCGAGCCCGAGGCTGCCGATGAGCCCGCCGAGTACCCCGAGCACGCCCTGGTTGATCGTCCGTGCGAGCACCCCGTCCGTGCCACCGAGCGCGTCGACCGTGGCGTCGAGCTGCACCACGGTGTCGTTCACGGCCGTGACCAGCGCACCGACGAGCGGGCTGTCCACACGGAGGTCGAGGCTCGCGATGCCGTAGTCGCGATCGAGCCCGGCGGGCCCGCTGTCGGCTGCCACCTGCTGCACCGCGGCACGCAGGTTCGTCGCGAGCGTGCGCTGGACGACCCCGCCCCACACGTCGTCGCTGATCGCGTCGCACCCGGCGAGCTGCGCACTCGCACCGACGGCTCCGACGTCGAGCCCCACGTCGGTGACGTCCGCGATGCCCGGCAGTGCGCGGCCGAGCGTGATCGACGCCGGGTCGGGCAGGTCGCCGGACGGGGTCGTCGGCGTGACGAGCACGCCACCGGAGTCCGCGACGAGCCCGGATGCCGCCACCGCGTCACCGGTGCCCGACGCCGTCGCGACCTGGTTCACCGCGCCCGCCGAACCGGCCGGCAGCCCGAGGCCGAGACCGGTGAGGTCGATGCCCGCCACGTCGCCGAGCAGCCCGACGTCGAGCGGGTTGCCGAACGCCTGCGTGAACGGGCGGCCGCCGGTGCCGAGCTCGGGCGCGGTGGCCGGCTCGACCGATGCCGGTGCGGCTCCGGTCTTCGCGACGTCGACCCCGCGCACCGTGGCGACGTCGTCGAGGTCGATGCCGGCGATGCTCCCGCCCAGGAACCGGCTCGAGGCCGTCGACGTGTAGTCGGCATCGGTGCCGCAGTCGAACGACGACGTGCCCACGGCCCCGTGCGCCCACTCGCGGTCCGACCACGACGCGGTGCTCGGGACGGCGGTGGGCGTGACCAGGGCTGCTGCGACGACGATGCCGGTGACGACCGCGATCCGGCCACGGCGCAGGTGCAGCGGACGCCGGGTCACGACCGGCTCCCGGGGCGCCGGAGCCGGAGGGCGACGCCGGCGAGCACGGCCGCGACCGCGACGAGCACCGGCCCCGCGAACCCGCCACCGGTCATCGCGAGGACGACCGGACCGACGTCGTCGAAACCGCCGTCGCCACTGCCGTCGCCGTGCGTCGGGCGTCCGGGCACGACGGGGTCCCCGCCGCGAGCGGTCACGCCGACGCCGACCTCGGCGGTCCGGGGCACCGTGGTCGCGGCGTCACCGAGGGACAACCGGACGAGCAGGTACGCCGAGCCGTCGCCGTCCGGGTCGGGCACACGGACCGACGGCGCGGTGGTCGCCCAGTCGACGAGGGGGACGGCGTCGACGAGGGCGGCGGTCTGTCCGCCGCACGTGGGGGCTCCCGACGGGTCCCCCCACGGCTGGTCGCACGTCGCGACCGTCACGAGCACGCCGTCGGTCCCGCCCGGCAGGCCGCCCCGCCCCGTGAGCTGCAGGTCGAGGGTGACCGGGCCGGGCTCGTCGACGCTCGTCCGCACCTGCCACGTGACGTCCGCGTCGTTCCCCGCCCCGGGCAGCACGAGGGGCTCCGGACCGGTGTGCAGCACCAACCGGCCCGGCGTGCCGGTCTCGGCCACGGGCCTCCAGTCCGTCGCGGCGACCGCCACCGCCGTCGTGCCGATGCCGGCCGCACCGGCGAGCACCGCGGCGACCGCCGCGGAGGTGGCGAGGACGCGGGTCACGAGTCCTCCCGCCGGGCCGGCCAGAACGCCCACGCGACGAGCACGCCGACGAGCGCGACCGCCAGCCCACGGGCCGGGGCACTCGTGACCACGACGAGCACCGAGCCCAGGCCGGGGGCGTGCGCCAGCACGAGTCCGGCGTGCCGGACGACGTACGGGTCGCGGTCGTCGGAGGCGTTGTCGTCGCCCCGCAGGGTGAGCGACCGCGCCGCGGAGTCCCCCGGGACCCGGTCCACCGCGACCACCCGGTGGGTGACGGGCAGGGCCGCCCCCGCGCGTGGGACCGTGACGACGTCCCCGTCGGTGATCTCGGCCGCGGGCACGCGGTGCGTGATGGCGAGCCCGCCCGCGGGGATCGTCGGGGCCATCGACCCGGTGGTGACGACGACGAACGACAGCCCGGTGAACGCCACGGCGGCCCAGGCGAGCAGGCACGTGAGCCCGACCGCGCCGACGACCGTCAGGACGACGGTACGGATGCGGTCGGCGGGACGACGGGGCGGCGCCGCGCCCTCGTCGGAGGACGTCGGCGCGGTGGAGCCGCGCACGGCCGCGCTCAGTCGGACTCGGCGGCGAACTGCCACGCGGGCGCGGCCGTCCGCCCCTGGAGCGCGTCGACCGTGGTGCCGGCCGGCAGCGTCGGCGACTCCGGCAGCGAGACCTCGAAGCAGTACACCTGCGTCGACCCGCCGGCCGCGGCGAGGGGCCGCGCGATCGTCGCGGCAGCCGTGCCGAGCGGCCCGGACGCGACGCTCGTCCACGGCACGTCGAACGCGGTGGCGTCGCACACGGCGGTGGTGTCCGTGATCGCGGCGACCCGGACCTGCAGGGCGTTCCACAGCACGTCGTCGGCGTCGGAGACCGTGACCCCGGTCGCCGGCACCGCTGCCCGGAGCACCAGGTCGCCGGCGATCGAGTCGGCGGCGGTGCGGAGTGCGACGGGGGCGTAGGTCGCGGTGCCCGGCGACAGGGCGAGCGCGTCGACGGTGAACCGGAGCGCCTGGCCCGGGTTCGTCTCGTCCGAGGTGAAGCCCGCCGCGGCGAACGGCGCCGTGACGTTCTGCTCGACCTCGAACCCGGACGTCCCCACGCCCGGCCCACCCGAGCCGTTGCCGCCGAACACCCACTCGGTGTCCGTCCACGACGCGAGCGTGTAGCCCGCGCCGCCGATGACGAGGACCCCGCCGGCAGCGAGCGCGAACACCCGGTTGCGACGCCGGGAGCGGCGGGCGGTGTCGTCCGCGGCGCGACGGCCACGGTTCCGGGCGCGCGGGGGCGCAGTGCTGTCAGCCATGACGTGTCTCCTGATCCGTGACGCCGATCGGTGGCGGCGACGGCCGGGGTGGTTGGTCCTGGCCGTCGCCGTCGACGTCTGCTCCGATCCTGGCGGACTATCCCTCAGGAATCAATGGACGCGTCACCCCTTGACGGCACCGGAGGTGAGCCCCGACACGATCGAGCGGCGGAACACGAGCACCAGGATCACGATCGGCACCGTCGCCGCGACGCTCGCCGCGAAGATCTGCGCGAAGGGCACCGTGAACTGCGTGCCGAACAGCGCGATGCCGACCGGGATCGTCCGGAACGAGTTCTCGCTGTTGAACGTCAGCGCCATCAGGAACTCGCTCCACGACGCTGTGAACGTGAAGACGCCGACCGTGAACAGGCCCGGCTTCGCCATCGGCAGGATCACGCTGAGCACGGTGCGCCAAGCTCCCGCCCCGTCGATCTCGGACGCTTCCTCGATCGTCGAGGGGATCCCGACGAGGTAGTTCCGCATGATCCAGATGGCGAACGGCAGGTTGAACGCGACGTACGGCACGATCAGTCCCGGGTACGAGTTGAGCAGCCCGAGGTTGCGCTCGAGCAGGTACAGCGGCGTGAGCACCGCGATCGCCGGGAACACCGACAGCATGAGCAGCGACGTCATGATCGCCGTGCGGCCCTTGATCCACCGGCCGGCGAGCGCGTAGCCCGCCAGGAACGCCAGCGCGAGCACGATCACCGTCGTCGACACCGACACGATGACGCTGTTCACCATGTACTGCCCGAGCGCGTTGTCGCGGAAGGCCACCACGAAGTTGTCGAGGGTGAACGCCTGCGGGAACGCGGTGGGCGGCGACTGCCCGATCTCGGACGCCGGCTTGAGCGACGTCGACACGAGCCAGTACAGCGGCAGCGCCGTGAGTACCGCGATGACGACGCCGCTGACGTTGACGGTGTTGACCCACTTGCGCCAGCCCTTGCGCACACGTTGACGGGGCATCAGGCATCCCCTCCCTTCGCCTGGTTCCGGAAGGCCCGGAGGAACAGAAGACACCCGGCCGCGACGATGATCGCGGTGGACGTCGCGATCGCCGCGCCCGGGCCGATGTTGATGTCCTGGAACAGGACCTTGTAGCCCATGATCGCGAGCGACTGGGTGGCGGTGCCCGGTCCGCCGTTCGTCAGCACGAAGGGCAGGTCGAAGACGCCGAACGCCTGCAGGATGCGGAACAGCACCGCGATCGTCAGCGTCGGGGTGAGCTGCGGCAGCACCACCCGCCAGAACGTCTGCCAGGTGCTCGCGCCGTCGAGTTCCGCGGCCTCGTAGTGGTCCTCGGAGATCTGCACGAGCCCGGCGAGCAGGATGATCGCCACGAAGGGCGTCGTCTTCCAGATGTCCGCGACCATCAGGCCCGTGATCGCGGGCACCGGTTCGCCGAGGATCACCGGGGCGTCCCCGAACAGGCCGAAGAACCACGTCGCGACGCCGTAGGTGCTGTCGTAGATGTACTTCCACAGCTGCGCGTTGACGATGGTGACGAGCGACCACGGGATGAGCATGAGCGCGAGCATCCAGCCGCGCGTGGCCCCGAGCCGCTCGAGCACGAGGGCGACGAGCATCCCGAGCACGAGCTCCACCGAGACGGTCACGACCGTGTACAGCACCGTGAAGCCGAGGGCTCGGTACCAGTCCGCGCTCTGCAGCAGGGCCGCGTAGTTGCCGAGCCCGAACGACTGGATCGTGAACCCCTCGTAGCCGACCTCGACGTCCGCGAAGCTCAGGACGATCGAGTAGACCACCGGGAAGATCGTCACCGCCGCGACGACCAGGAGCGCCGGGGCCGCGAAGCCCCACGCGCCCCGCGCGCGGATGCGGTCGAGACGCGACCGCCCGCTCAGGCGGGGCGGCGGGTCTTGGCGACCCGTGCCTCCCGGCCTGGTGCCCGACCGTGTGGCCGTGCCGGCGCTCACAGCGCCTCCCCCTGCAGGGCGAGCGCGATGGCCGAGGCCATCGTGCTCGTGCCGCCGTCGACGGACGCCTGTCCGCCGAGGATGCTGTTGCCGTTCTGGTACACGCCCTGCGAGACCTTCGGGTAGTACGCGGTCGACGTCGGACGGGGCACGAGCGTGATGCCGGCAGCGGTGTCGTACGTCGGGCGCTGCTGCTGCTTCGCGTCCTCGCTGACGAGCGACGCGCTGCGGGCCGGCAGGACGCCGCCCTCGCGGGTCAGGAACTGCTGCGCCGTCTCGCTCGACATCCAGCGTGCGAACGTCAGTGCCGCCGCGGGCTGCTGCGTGTGCGGGTTGATGTAGTTCCCCCACCCGCCGATGGTCGAGTGGTGCTCGTCCTGCCCGTCGAACGTGGGACGGGCGGCGAGCCCGACCTTGCCCGCGACCTGGCTGTCCGGCCCGTTGGCGATTCCCCACGCGTACGACCAGTTGCGCAGGAACGCCGCCCGGCCTCCCGAGAAGGCGTCGTTCGTGTCCTGCTCCTGGTACGTCAGGGTGGCCCGGGGGCTCGCGCCGTCCGTGATCAGGGACCGCATGAACTCGAAGGCGCGCTTCGTCTCCGAGCTCGTCGTCTCGGGCTTCGTCAGGTCGTCGTTGAGCAGCGAGCCGCCGGCGTCCGCGACGAACTCGGTGACGTTGCAGGTGAGGCCCTCGTACACGTCGCCCTGGAACGCGAACCCGTAGCTGACGTCACCGGTGTCGACGAGCTTCGCGGCCGTCTCGCGCACTTCCTCCCACGACCCCGGCACCTGCAGGGAGTGCTTCGCGAGCAGGTCCTTCCGGTACAGGAAGAACGACTCGTCGATGTAGAGCGGGAACATGTAGTACGTCCCGTCGACGCTCGCCGCCTGCCGCAGGCCCTCGGGGAACTGGTCGAAGAAGTCCTCGCCCACGAGCTGGTTCACGGGGGTGGCGAGCTTGTTCTTCGCGAACTGCCCGGGCCACGCGACGTCACCGAGGTAGACGTCCGGCGTGCTGCTGCCGGCCGCGATCTGCGTCGTCAGGCTCGTCCGGTTCGTGTCGGTGTCGCTCGGGGCGCTGACGATCCGCACCCGGATGTTCGGGTGTTCCTTCTGGAACTCCGCGATGAGCCGGCGCCGCAGGTCACCGCCGTCCTTCGAGGCGACCTGGCCCGCCCACCAGCTGATCGTCGCCTCGCCCTCTGGCGGGTCGGTGGGCCAGTCCTGGACCAGCGTGCGCTCGGGGCGCGTGGAGCAACCCGCGAGGAGCAGCACCCCCGCTCCCCCGAGCAGGAACATCCTGCGGTCGATGGCCATCCGTCCTCCTCGACGTGTGGTGCTGCGAACCTGTGCGTCCACACAACCAACGGACCCTGAGCGCCCGGTGGGCGCGCGGCGGCGGGCGCGGGCGGCGGGCGCGGGCGCGGGCGGGGCGCGGTGCCGAGCTTTCGCGCTGGGCGACAGTTCACGGGTTCGCGGCCCCGCGAACTGTCGCTCAGCCCGAAACGTGGGAACGGGCGGACGGGAGGCCCGTGGCGGCGCCGGACCGCGCCTCCCGTCCGGCAGGTGGTCAGGCGGGGGCGGGGGCCGTGGACTCCGCCGTGCGGAGCGTGCACGGCAGCAGGAAGTGCGGCAGGTCGTCGGAGGTGCCGTCGAGCTGTTCGATGAGGGCGTCGGCGGCCCGGATCCCGAGCTCCTGGCCCGGGGCGACCATGGTCGACAGCCGCGGGTAGTGCTGGTCAGCGTTGGCCTCGGACGACGCGATGCTGAGCACGGAGACGTCCTCGGGGACCCGCCGCCCGGCGGTGTAGAGGCCGACGAGGACACCGGCGGACGAGTCGTCCTTCATCACGAGCAGCGCCGTGACGTCGGGGTCCGCCGCGAGCAGGTCGCTCGTGGCCTGCCGTCCGCCGTCGCTGCCCGGCCCGGCGGTGACGACCGTCCCGGCCAGCCCGCGCTCGGCGATCGCGCGCCGGAAGGTCGCCTCGACGCGCAGGTGCGGGGCGTAGCCGGCCATCGGGGTGCCCTCGAGGTCCTCGAGCACGAGTCCGAACCGGCGGTGCCCGAGCGTCTCGAGGTGGTCGAGGCTGTCCTCGATGGTCGTCTCGAAGTCGATGTCGACGAAGGGCAGACCGCTGCTGTCGCGGGTCCGGCCGATCAGGGTGAACGGCACGCCGAGGTCGGTGAGGACGGCGACGCGGGGGTCGTCCATCCGCACCTCCATCAGGATGACGCCGTCCACGAGCCCACCCGACACGAGGTCGTCGAGGTCGTCACCAGCGGGGTCCACCGGCCAGAGCACGAGGTGGTAGCCCCGCTCGGACGCCCGTTCCGCCGCACTCATGAAGAACTGCGAGGTCGTCGGGCTGAAGCGGTTGCCGGTGGTCGGGAACAGCAGCGCGATGATCCGGGTCCGCCGGCTCGCCAGGGCCCGGGCGACGACGTTGCCGCGGAACTTCAGCTCGCGCATCGCGGTCTTCACCCGCGCGGTCGTGCCGGGGGTCACGTACTTCGTCCCGTTCACCACGAAGGACACGGTGGCGATCGAGACCCCCGCCCGATCGGCGACCTGCTGCATCGTGGCCATGGCGCTGATCTTAGCGCGCACGAAGTCAGAAAAGCGCTTTACAGGTGAAGCGCTTATCTGTTAGCTTCTCGCCCCAGGAGCACAGCGACGATGACGTCAGCGGCCTCGTCGATGCGTGCCTGCCCCAGCACCCGTCAAGAGAAGAGCTCTGCAATGAAGCAAAGATTCCCCTCCATGTCCCGCCGGACGCGCGCCCTCGTCGGCGCTGTCGCCGTCGTCGCCACGATCCCCCTGGTCCTGTCCGGCTGCTCCGGCTCCGGATCGGCCTCATCGGGCGGCAGCAAGGCCCTGACGATCGAGGACTACTACGACGCGAACTACAACCCGGTCTACAAGACCTGCGCGAAGGAGGTCGGCGCGACGGTCACGATCAACCACGTCGCCGGCGCCGGTCTGATCGCGAAGGTGCTGCAGCAGGCATCGTCGAAGACGCTGCCTGACGTCCTCATGCTCGACAACCCCGACGTCCAGCAGATCGCCTCCTCCGGTGCCCTGTCCGACCTGTCCGACTACGGTCTCGACGCCGACGGCGACGTCCCCGGCGTGAAGGCGGCGAGCACCTACAAGGGCAAGCTCTACGGCCTGCAGTCGAACACGAACTCCATCGCGCTCTACTACAACAAGAAGCTCCTGGCGGACGCCGGCGTCCAGCCGCCCAAGACGTGGGACGAGCTCAAGGCCGCGGCGAAGAAGCTCACCAAGGGCTCGACCTACGGCTTCGCGATGAGCAACATCAACACGTACGAGGGCACCTGGCAGTTCCTGCCGTTCTTCTGGTCGAACGGCGGTGACGAGAAGGACATCGCCACCGCGGACGCCACCCAGGCGCTGCAGCTCGTCGAGGACCTGCAGGATGACGGCTCGATGTCGAAGAGCTCGATCAACTGGGCCCAGGCGGACGTCAACAACCAGTTCCTGGCCGGCAAGGCCGCGATGATGATCAACGGTCCCTGGCAGCTGCCGGCGCTCAACGAGAAGAAGAGCCTCGAGTTCGACAGCGTCCCGATCCCGACGCGCACCGGCGAGGCCACGGTCGCACCGCTCGGCGGCGAGGCGTTCACCGTCCCGCAGACCGGCGACAAGGACAAGATGCAGCTCGCCGGCAAGTTCGTCGGCTGCCTCCACTCGCAGAAGATGCAGAAGACCCTGTCCGAGGTCAGCGGCAACGTGCCGACCAACCTCGAGGCCGGCGCCGCCTGGGCGAAGGACCACCCGCAGGTCGCGTCCTTCGTCACCACGGTGCAGACCGCTCGCGCGCGCACCGGTGAGCTCGGACCCGACTGGCCCAAGGCCGCCACGAAGATCTACACCGCCGTCCAGCTCGCCCTCACCGGCAAGGCCAGCCCCGAGGCAGCGCTCAAGCAGGCGCAGTCGCAAGAGCAGTAGTCCACGGGGAGCCGGCCGACCGGTCGGCTCCCTCCGGCGTGCAGGAAAGGACCCCGGCGTGAGCGCCTCGACACAGACACGACCACGGACGATCCCGCCCGTGACGACACCCCGACCCGGGCAACGACGAGCCCGGTTCCGATCCGGCGTGACCCGATGGCTCTTCGTGGTGCCAGCGGCGGTCTTCGTGGCCGTCTTCTTCGGCTACCCCGTGGTGAAGAACATCATCATGTCCTTCCAGGACTACACGACGGCGACCTTCTTCACCGGCGAGGCCCCCTGGGTGGGACTCGGCAACTACATCTCCGTGTTCCAGAGCTCGGTCTTCACGACGAGCCTCGTGAACACCGCCCTGTTCACGGCCGGCTCGATCATCCTGCAGTTCGTCATCGGGCTGAGCCTCGCGTTGTTCTTCCGTCGGCACTTCCCGCTGTCGGGCTTCCTGCGGGGGCTCCTGCTCCTGCCGTGGCTGCTGCCGCTCATCGCCTCGAGCGCGGTGTGGAAGTGGCTGCTCGACCAGGACAGCGGGGCGCTCAACCAGCTCCTCGGTGTGGTGGGCATCGCCCCGGTCCCGTGGTTGGTCAGCCCGAGCCTCGCGCTCATCGCCGTCATCGGCGTCAACGTGTGGCTCGGCATCCCGTTCAACACGACGATCCTCTACAGCGGCCTGCAGTCCGTGCCGCCGGAGCTCTACGAGGCCGGGTCGCTCGACGGCGCCACCGGGTTCAAGGCGTTCTGGTACATCACGTGGCCGAGCATCCGGTCGGTGGTCAGCGTCGTGGTCGTGCTCGGGGTCGTCTACACGTTGAAGGTCGTGGACATCATCCTCGGCCTGACCGGCGGCGGGCCGGCGAACTCGACGCAGACCCTCGCCACGAACGCGTACCACCAGTCGTTCATCAACTTCCAGTTCGGCATCGGAGCCGCGGTGAGCAACGTGCTCATCGTCGTCTCGTTCGTCTTCGCGATGGTCTACATCGCGATCTCCCGGAAGGCGGTCGACGAATGAGCGTCGGACTCGCGAACCAGACCGTCACCGCCACCCGCGCGATCACGACGAAGCGGACCACCCGGGCACCCCGCCCGCGCGGTTCCGCCAAGGGCATCCCGTTCACGATCCTCGGGTGCGTGTTCCTCGCGATCATGGTGTTCCCCGTCTACTGGATGGTGAACACCAGCCTGCAGGCGACGTCCGGGGCCGCTACGGCGACGTGGTTCCCGTTCTCCCCCACCTTCGCGGGGTACGAGGCCGCGTTCGCCCAGCAGGGGCAGAACTTCCTGTCGAGCATGATCATCGGCCTCGGCACCGTCCTGCTGACGCTGGCCATCGCGACGCCGGCCGCCTACGGGCTGGCCCGGTTCCGGATGCGCGGCGGCCGGGTGTTCCTGCTCGTGCTGCTGATCACCCAGATGATCCCGGCGATCGTCATCGCGAACGCGCTGTACACGCTGTTCAACAACATCGGGCTGCTCAACAGTTACGTCGGGCTGATCCTGGCCGACAGCGCGGTCCAGGTGCCGTTCGCCATCCTGCTCATGCGCGCGTTCATGGAGTCGATCCCGCCGAGCCTGGTCGAGGCCGCACTGGTCGACGGCGCCAGCGACTTCCGGGCGTTCGTGTCGATCGTCGTGCCGATCAGCCGGAACGCCATCGTCACCGCGGCGCTCTTCACGTTCCTCGGCGCGTGGGGTGACTTCCTCATCGCACTGACCCTGACGTCGACGACCGCGGTCCGACCGATCACGCTCGGCATCTACAACTACATCGGCTCGAACGTCACCGACTGGGGACCCGTCATGGCGACCTCGGTACTGGCCTCCCTGCCCGCTGCCGTCCTGCTGATCTTCGCGCAGAAGTACATCTCCGCTGGTGCCCTCGGCGGTGCCGTCAAGTGACGGCCCCGGACCGACGCCACCACGTACCCCAGCCAGAAAGGCACACCATGACCACCACCCCGCTGCGCATCACCGTCTGGGGCGAGAACGTCCACGAGCAGGTCGAGCAGCACGTCGCCGAGCGGTACCCCGACGGCATGCACGGCGCGATCGCCGACGGCATCCGCGAGAACCTGCCCGACGCCGTCGTCCGGACCGCCACCATGCAGGAACCCGAGCACGGCCTGACCGACGAGGTCCTGGCCGCGACGGACGTCCTGACCTGGTGGGGGCACGCCGCGCACCAGGACGTCGACGACGCCGTGGTCGACCGGGTGCACAAGCACGTCCTGTCCGGCATGGGCCTGGTCGTCCTGCACTCCGGCCACTGGTCGAAGATCTTCGGCAAGCTGATGGGCACCACGTGCACTCTTCGCTGGCGGAGCGAGCACGACCAGGAACTCGTCTGGACCGTCAACCCGCAGCACCCGATCACCCGCGGCGTCCCGAACCCGATCGTCATCCCCGAGCAGGAGATGTACGGCGAGTACTTCGACGTACCGACCCCCGACGAGCTCGTGTTCATCTCGGGCTTCACCGGCGGCGAGGTGTTCCGGAGCGGCATGACGTACCGCCGCGGCATGGGGAAGATCTTCTACTTCTCGCCCGGCGACCAGGACTTCCCCGTGTACCACCACAAGGACGTCCGCCGCGTGATCGCGAACGCCACCGAGTGGGCGCGGCCGGAGCGCGAGCGGGAGATCCCGACGCTCCGCCGCTACGACCTGGGCGAGTACTTCGAGGGCCAGCACTACCGCGGCCCGTTCGACGACGCGCCCGTCGACGACGCCTCTGTCGACGACGCCCCCGTCGACGACCACGCCGGGGCGCAGGCGTGACCGCGCTCCGCGTCCTGCAGGTCGGTGCCGGCGGCATGGGCCGGGCCTGGCTCGGCACCGTCGCCGCCGACCCCGACGTCGAGCTGGTCGGCATCGTCGACCTCGACCTCGATGCCGCCCGGGCCGGTGCCGAACACGCCGGCGATCCGAGCATCCCCGTCGGCACCGACCTGACCGTGCTCGCCGCCGAGACCGGTGCACAGGCGGTGCTCGACATCACCGTCCCGGTCGCGCACCACCCCGTCACGCTGCAGGCCCTGCACGCCGGGCTCCCCGTGCTCGGCGAGAAACCCGCAGCGCAGACGGTCGCCGAGGCACTGTCGCTCGCCGCGGCCGCCGAGGCCACCGGCAAGCTGTTCATGGTGTCGCAGTCGCGGCGCTACAACGACCAGCTCGTCGCGTTCCGCCAGCACGTGCGCGGCCTGGGCGCGATCGGCGGCCTGGGCACCCGGTTCGCCAAGGCCCCGCACTTCGGCGGCTTCCGCGAGCAGATGGACGACGTCCTGCTGCTCGACATGGCGATCCACGCGTTCGACTCCGCCCGCTACGTGCTCGAACGGGACCCGGTGTCGGTGTACTGCGAGTCGTGGAACCCGTCGTGGTCCTGGTACCGCGGCGACGCGGCGGCGGCAGCGGTCTTCGCCTTCGAGGACGACGTCCGGTACGTGTACGACGGCTCGTGGTGCGCGCCGGGGGCCGAGACCTCGTGGAACGGCGACTGGCGAGCCTCGGGTGCGGCTGGCACGGCGCTGTGGGACGGCGACCACGACCCGTCCAGCGACCTCGACGGCACCCTGGGCACGCCGTCGCCCGCTGCCAGCGTGGGGCACGAGATCGCCGGGGCGCTGACGTCGTTCGTGCACGCCGTGCGTTCCGGCGAGACCCCGGACGGTGAGGTGCACGGCAACGTCATGAGCCTCGCGATGGTCGAGGCGGCGATCGCGTCGACCCGCACCGGGCAGCGCATCGTCATCGACGAGGTGCTCGAGCGCGCACACGTCGAGGCACTCGCCGCCGAGCGGCACGACGCGGTCCGCGACCGCCTGGCCGCCTGGGGCCCCGTGCGCGAGGCACTGAGCGCCCCCGTCCCCACGCCGTAGGCGCCCCGGCACGCCCGCGCGTGTTCCCCCGAGGTTCCGAAATCTCGGCATGTCGGCGGCCGTCAGGCTCCCGATCGGAACCTCGGCGGACGTGAGCGGCGAGTCGCGGGACCGCGACCGCTCCTGTCGAGCGCGGCGCGTGCGGTGGACGCGACCGAGGACGGACGGGAGGCCCGTGGCGACGCCGCCACGGGCCTCCCGTCCGTCCCGCGGTCACGTCAACGCGGGATGACCGAGAACAGGAACCTCTTGCGGACCATGTACCAGGCCAGCAGGATCAACGCCGAGTGCACCACGAAGCCGATCCAGAAGTCGCCCCACGGCACGCCGGGGATCGACGCGATCGCCAGCGCGAAGAACACCTGCCACACGAAGACGTAGAGGCTGGCCTGCCCGATCGGGATCCAGAGCCAGCCGATCGCCGTCGAGATCGGCTTCCAGAACACCGTCAGGATCGCGTACGACACGATCGCGAAGAACGCGATGTCGACCAGTCGGCCCCACTGCAGGTCCACCCGCTGGTACGCCGTGTTGTACAGGTCCTCGTACATCGACGCCGGGAACGGGACCGGTGTGAACCCGGCGTGGTTCGCCGCCCAGACGTACACCAGGAACGCCGCGTAGCCGCCGACACCGATGCCGACCAGCACCTTGCCGAGACGCCCGGTGAGCGCGCCGATGATCTGCCGTCGGTAGTACCCGAGCACGAGCCCGTGGGTGAACACGACCTGCCAGGTGAGCAGCGGGAAGACCGCCTCGAACTGCGAGTTCAGCGGGCGGAACTCCGGGTTGAGTGCCTGGAACACGTAGAGCGCCCAGCTCACGACGAGCACCACCCACCAGAAGCCACGCCGGATCAGCCAGAGCAGCGGCGGGATGAACAGGCTCAGCACCACGAACAGGCCCATGATGTTGAACGGCCACGGGCCCATCTCGAGCAGCAGGAACTGTCGGATGGCGTACCACGGCGGCGGGTAGCCGAGCAGCTGCATCGCGTTCGGGTACAGGTCGTACACCCGGCCCTCGGCACCGACACCCCCGGTTCCGGTCCCCCGGTCGGTGAACGTCGTGATCGCGTCGGTGTTCAGGAACGGGACGAAGCTCAGCGCGAAGACGACCGCGATCACCACGAGCGTGACGAGGTACTGCTTTCGGGCACGCTTCCACGCCCCGATCGCGGCCGCCCACTCGCCGAACTTCTTGATGGCGAACGGGTAGGTCATGCCGAGGACCATGCCGGACAGGAACACGAACATCTCGGCACCGGTGATCGCACCGACCGCGTGCAGCGTGAGGTACGAGTACGGCCCGCCGATCTCGATGTGGGTGATCACCACCGCCAGGATGATGAACCCGCGGAACAGGTCGAGACGCAGGTCACGCCCGGGTTTGCCGTCGTCGGGGTAGCGCCAGCTCGGCAGCAACCGTCCGAACAGCCCGCTCAGCAGGAACACCACCGCCAGGCCCACCGCGACCCAGACGATCCACGCCATCTGGTCGCCGCCGGTGTCGTACTGCTGGTCGGTCGCGGCGTTGCCCTGCTGCGTGGTGATGCGGTCGGTGACGGGCCCGAAGGCGAAGTGGTCGCCGCGCTCGAGGTCGGTGCGGAACGACCCGGCGATCCCGGGCACCGCTGTGTCGCGCCAGTCGGCGACACGGTTCCCGGCCTCAGGCTCGCGGCGGTTCGTCTCGAGGAAGGTCACGCCCCGGATCAACGGGCGGTCCTGGACCGAGGCGATCACCTGCCGCCACCAGCCCTGCTTGACCGGGAGCTCCGCGTCGCCCCGGCGGGTGTGGTCGTACAGTGCACCGGTGTCGAGCAGCATCGACCGGTCGCCGTCGACGGCGAACCGGTCGTAGAAGCTGTCCGCCTGCTGCTGCTCGTAGCCCCACGTCTCGTCGAACCGGGACTCGACCTCGCCACGCTCCGGCACGTCGTTGCGGGTGAGGGGGACGTCACGACCGGCGGCTTCGGTCGACTTGCCCTTGCCGAAGTAGTACATCGACAAGCCGACCCAGTCCACCGAGGCGTCGCCCGGCCAGTACGGTTCGTAGGGGTCGTCGGCCGCGGTCAGCTCGCCGTCGCCGTTGGTGTCGAGCTTCGCGACGTCGGTCGCGGAGAGGTCTGCCAGTCGTCCCGCGGACTCGCCGAACGGGTACCCCGCACCGTACGACGGCGACCACACCATGCGCGCGTCGGAGTCGCCGCCGTGCACGGCGGTCGCGAGCGTCCGGAACGCCTGCACGAACTGGGTCGGCTGCTGCCCCCAGCGCACCCACGTGCCGTTCATCTGCGGCGCGAACCGCACGAGCACCTGGGTGTCGTACTGGTCGTGGATCTCCTGGAACGCGGTGTTCGCGGCGCGGGCGTCGGCGGCGTCGAGTGACCGGAGCGACTGCCCGGGCTCGAGGCTCACGACGAGGACCGCGCCCTGCGTCGCCGCGGCACGCGTCGCGCGGAGGAGCTCTCGCCTGGCCGAGCGGTCCAGCGGGTAGTCGATCTCCACCCCGTACATCGACGGCGTCGCACCGAGCCGTCCCTCGTACCCCGCCGGGGAGTCGTCGCCCCAGTCGAGGTCCGGGCCGAACCACGTCGTCCCGCTCGCCGGCTCCGTCGCCGCGGCCGTGTGCACCGTCACCGCGGACGCCGGCAGTGCACCGCCGAGCAGGAGCGTCGCGATCGTGACGAGGACGGCGACCACGCGGGCCGCCAGCAGCCTCACCGGTCGCACACCAGCGTCCAGACGTTGTGCCCGTGCTCGTGCCGGTGCTCCAGGCGGTCGAGGGCGGCGATCGCGAGCGCCAGACCGCGTCCGCTCTCCTGCTCGACGTCGGCCATCGTGACGGCGCTCAGGTCGATGTCCACGGGCAGACCGTTGTCGGTGAGCTCCGCGGTGAGCGCCCGCTCGGTCGACTCGAGCCGCACGGTGTAGCGCCGACCGGTCTCCTGGTCGGCACGGATCGTGTGCTCCACGATGTTCGCCGCGACCTCGGCCAGCGCGGTCTCCAGCGCGAAGCGGAGCCGGGCGTCGTCGATGCCGAGGCCGTCCCACCAGACGCCGAAGCGGTCCTGGACCTCGTCGAGCGACACGGGCGTCGCGGCGACGTCGAAGGTGGTCTCGGCGTTCACAGTGGTCCTCCGGCGGTGCTCGACTCGTGCTCTGACTGGACTCCCGTGCCCGGGCCGCGGTAGAGCACGGCCCGGATCACGATGCTGAAGATGAACAGGTCGAAGACGACCCATGCGGTGTTGACGAGCGGCGCGATGCCCGACGCCTGCCCGGTCAGGTAGCGGATGCCGATCAGGATCAGTGCCGCGACCAGCGCCCCCATCGCGATGAGCTGCGGCTTGACGAGGTCCCACCGGGGCTTCTGCTCGGTGTCGTCGCGCACCTTCGGCGTGACCCGGAACCCGAGCGGCTTGCCGCGGAACACGTTCTCGA
This sequence comes from Curtobacterium sp. NPDC089991, assembly GCF_044748425.1. Lineage (NCBI taxonomy): Bacteria > Bacillati > Actinomycetota > Actinomycetes > Micrococcales > Microbacteriaceae > Curtobacterium > Curtobacterium sp. NPDC089991. Next base: position 28,884 of record NZ_JBIVGB010000003.1, on the reverse strand, counting down.
ACGCACTCGTCACCGCCTCGATCCACACCGGGAACAGCGCGAGCGAGTACTGCTGCCCACGCCACGTCGGCCTGCCGGCGGCCACCACCCAGAACAGGAGCTGGTTGAGCACGAGGAACGGGATCAGCCGGGCGAAGAAGTCGACGCTGTAGGCCTGCACCGGGACGACGCCGAACGACAGGCAGAGCACCGGGGCCGCGATGTACACGATCGCGGCGAACCCGGACAGGTAGCTCCACATCGTCGAGAAGTACATCAGGCGCTGCCCCCAGGACAGGCCCTTCTGCACCAGCGGGTTCTCGCGGAAGAACACCTGCATGGTGCCCTGCGCCCAACGGAGCCGCTGCACGAGCATGGTCGGCAGGTCCTCCGGCGCCAGGCCCTTCGCCAGGATCTCGTCGTGGTACGCCGACTTCCAGCCGAGCCCGTGCAGCCGCATGGCGGTGGCCATGTCCTCGGTCACCGAGATCGTCGCCAGCGGCATGATCGGCTGCGCCTCGTCGTCGCGGTTGACGTCGAGTGCCCGTGCGAGGACCGCGATCGACTCGATGGCCGCCACGGGCGATGCGTCGCGCCGCCCGAGCACGTCGAGCGCGGCGTCGTCGAGCCCGGCGAAGGTGTTCGCGTCGGTCGACATCGCGGCGAGCTCCTGCAGGTCGTTCCGCACCGACTCGAGGTCGGCGGCGGCGAACCGGAAGGCGATCGTGTCGATCCCCCGCTGGAACGCGTAGGTGACGTCGCCGAGCGGTTCGCCGGCCCGGACCTGGTCGCGAGCGCGGTCGACGACGGCTTCGGCCTCGTCCAGGGCGCCGAGCACCCGCGGGTCCGTCTCGGTCTCACGCGCACGGGCCAGCAGCTTCCGCGACGTCGTGATCGTGCGCTGCACCGAGGCTTCGACCTCGACCACGTAGCGGGAGATGCCGAGCTGCATCAGTGCCTCGCGCCGCAGGATCGCGTTCGACCCGCAGAAGAACGCGGCGTTCCAGCCGTCCTTCGACTGCTGGATCGGCCCGTAGAACAGCGGCGCCTGACTGCCGAGCAGGTCCGCCTCGGGAACGTTCTCGAACCACTGCGGCGTCTGTACGAGCGCCATCCGCGGGTCCTTGAAGTAGCCGAGCGTGCGGTCGAGGATGCCGGGCTCCGGTACCTGGTCGGCGTCGAGGATGAGCAGGAACTCGCCCTGGGTCGCGAGCAGGGCGTTGTTGAGGTTGCCGGCCTTGGCGTGCCGGGGACGGTCGATCCAGTCGGCACCGCGGGTGATGACGCCGATGCCGAGCGAGTCGGCGGCCGCACGCATCTCGGGGCGGTTGCCGTCGTCGAGGATCCACGTCGTGTGCGGGTGTGTGATCGCCTGCGCCGCACGGGCCGTGCGCACGACCATCTCGACGGGTTCGTTGTAGGTGGTGATGAAGACGTCGACCGTGACGTCGGAGGACGGCTTCGTCGGGGGCTCACCGCGCTCGCGCAGGCGCCACGCCCCGAACGCGAACAGGAGCGAGTCGATGACGCTGTAGGTCTCGGCCAGGATGAGCGGCACGGCGATCCACCAGGAGTGCCAGTTCACCGAGGCGGCCCAGCGCCAGACGACGTAGTTCACGCCGGCGATCGACGCCAGGAGCGCGACCGTGCGCACCGTGACGAGTCGTCGGCGAGCCGTGCCGGTGGTGAGCCGGCGGCGGTCCTGGCGGCTGACGTCGAGCGCCGTCACCGGGTCGCTCCGACTGCGGGGTCGCCGGCCGAGCTGCGTCGCAAGGGTGCCTCCTGATCCGCGCGGACCCCGGCCGCAGCGCACGCCCGGGTGTGGTGCCGTCCGGCCGCCGCCCAGGGGACACCGTGCCGGCCGTCCGCTCCGGTCGTCGGGCACGACCTCGGCGTAGGGACCTGTCTACCGCAGTGACCGGCACTCTGTCAGGCCCCGAGTGCGAGTCGTGGACAACGGCCCGGGCAGACCCGCACGACCGGGTCAGAACGCGGCGGCGAACCCGAGGTCGTCGGCGAGCCGCGCGATCACCTGGTCGAAGTAGCCGGCGCCGTCGGACACCGAGCCGACGAAGTGGCCGAAGAGCTCGAACGAGATCGTCCCGAACACCATCGACCAGGCCATCAGGGTGCGGACCAGGACTTCGTCGGGCAGTGCGATGCCGAGCGACCGCAGGGTGGTCACTGCGTCCGCGACTGCGGGGCCGGCCGCCCCGGGAGCCGCCGTGGGCGCGGCGGGTGATCCGGGCCTCCCGTCCGCCCCCGACGCCGACGTGACGTCCCCGCGGGGCGCGACCGCATCGGCCACCACCCGCACCAGCGCGAGCGTCGTCCGCGCGGCGGGCACGACCGTCTCGCGCGTTGCAGCGTAGCCCGGCACGGGCGACCCGAACAGCAACGCGAAGTCGCCCGGGTGCGCGACGGACCACGATCGGATCGCGCGGCACGCGGCGACCCAGCGTGCACCCGGTTCCGGGCCGGCCGCGGCGTCAGCAGCCTCGACCGCTGCGCCGAGTTCGTCGTAGTCGACGATGAGCAGCGCCGTCAGCAGGTCGTCGCGACTCGGGAAGTACCGGTACACCGCGGACGACACCATGCCGACGTCGCGGGCAACGGCTCGGAGGCTGAGCGCTGCGGGCCCCTCGTCGGTGAGGCGGGTGCGCGCAGCGGCCAGGATGTCCGCCCGGATCGTCTGCCGGGCGAGCTCGCGTGCTGTCGGTGCCATCCGGTCACCATGCCACACGAGAGCACTGCACACAAATGAGAGCAGTGCTCTTGCTCTTTCGTGTCCGAGCGCGCATCCTGGTTGCGAGAGCACCGCTCTCGCAACCAGAACGGAAGCAGGGACCATGTCGCACAACCACCTCGTCATCGGCGCCGGCCCGGTGGGCCGCCACGTCGCCGCGCTGCTCGCCGAACGCGGTGAGCACGTCACCGTCGCCACCCGCTCGGGTCGGGACACCGGCCTGTCAGGGGTCGATCACCTCGCGCTCGACGCCTCCGACGCCGAGGCCCTCACCCGGGCAGCCGACGGCGCCGCCGTGCTGTACAACTGCGCGAACCCCGGCGACTACACCCAGTGGGAGCGCACCTGGCCACCGCTCGCGGCGTCGATGCTGACCGCTGCCGAGCGGACCGGAGCCGTCTACGCCATCACCGGGAACCTGTACCCGTACGGCCCGGTCGACGGCCCGATGCGCGCCGACACACCGGACGCGGCGACCGACCACAAGGGGATCCTCCGCGCACGGCTGTGGGCCGACGCCCTGGCCGCGCACCGTGCCGGACGCATCCGGACGGTCGAGGTCCGCGCTTCGGACTACGTCGGGCCGGGCATCGGGGCGAACGGACACGTCACGCGGGTGCTGCCGGCCGCACTGCAGGGGAAGGCCGTGACGATGATCGGCAGGACCGACCTGCCACACACCTTCACCGACGTGCTCGACGTCGCCAGGACCCTGGTGGCGGCGGCCTCGGACGAGCGCGCGCACGGCCGCACGTGGATGGTGCCGAGCAACGCTCCTCGTACCCAGCGGCAGGCGCTGACCGAGGTGCTGGCCGCGGCCGGCAAGCCACCCGTGCCCGTCCACCGGATGCCCGCTGCGGCGATCCGTGCGCTCGGGCTCGTGTCGCCGATGATGCGGGAGCTCGCCGAGATGAGCTACCAGTGGACTGCGCCGTACGTGGTCGACGATGCCGAGAGTCGCGCGGTGTTCGGCATCGAGCCGACCCCGTGGGACGAGGTGTGTCGCCGGACCGTGGTGGGGGTGGTGTGAGGCGGGCTGGGGGGCGCTGCGGGGGCGGGCGGCGGGGGCGGGCTGCAGGCTGCGGCGGGCTGCGGCGCCGCCGAGGTTCCACAACATGCCGCCGGTGTGCCGCCGAGGTTCCACGGAGCGGCCGAGAGCGCGCCGAGGTTCCGAGATCTCGGAACCTCGGACCTCGTACCCTGCACCCCACCCCGCGCCCCCACCCCGCGACACCGGGTGGCGCCGAGGTTCCACAACACGCCGCCGGTGTGCCGCCGAGGTTCCACGGAGCGGCAGAAAGAGCGCCGACACTCCAAGATTTCGGAACCGCGGGCCCCGCCGCACGACGCCCGCGCCCGCCCCACCCCGCCGCACGACGCCCCCCCCCCCGCCCGGAACACAGGACGGGGTGGGACGCGCCGTTGCGTCCCACCCCGTCCTGCCTCGGCCTGCCGGTCAGATCACCAGCAGCCGCGAGTACTGCGCCGACGACAGCTGCTGCGCAGCCCCGCCGGAGGCCGGCACGCGCCACAGCCCGGCCGAGGGCCCGCTGTCGACGTTCGCGAACACGTCGCCGTCGTCGGAGGCGGCACCCGTGTTCGCCCCGCGCGACCCCGCCGTGATGCCGGAGACCGCCACGGTGGACTTCCCACTGGAGCCGACCACGAGCTTGTCCGGGATTGTGCGGTCGACCTTGCAGCCGGCCGGGCTGGTCGGGTACTCGGCGGGGGCGCTGCACCACTCGGCGGACTGCAGCAGAGAGAACCCGTCGGCGTTGGCGGCCGCGTACTCGAACGCCAGCCGGGGCTCGATCCGCGTCAGCGCCGTGGCGCCCGGCTTCAGCTGGTACCAGGCCCACGAGCCGGCGCCACCGGGAGAACGGATGTCGACGTACACGTTGCCGTGCGAGTCCGCGAGGACCGCTGCGGGGTACCCGACGCCGGAGCTGCCGGGGAGCGTGATCGCCCGTGCGGCCGTGCCGGTGCCCACGACGATCGGGGAGATCTGCGAACCGCCGACGGCGACGACCTTGCCGTCGGGGGTGACGGTCCAGAACCGCTGGCCGCTGCCCGTGGCAGTCAGGTCGAGCACGGTCGTCGCGGTGGAGCTGCCGACGGCGAGCTTCTGCACGGCCCCCGTCACCGAGTCGATCCAGTACAGGTTGCCGGCGACGTCGGAGCGCAGGTCGGGGGTCAGGTGCAGCCCGGTCGCCAGCGTCCGCGTCGCGCTGCCGTCGGCGGGGTGGAACAGGATCGAGGTCAGGTCCGCCGAGGGGGTGAACACGTCGCCGACGTCGTCCGCGGCGAAGCCCGTCCCGTTGGCCGCGACGACCTTCCCGGCGCCGGAACCGTCCTCGGCGAAGCGCACGACGTTTCCGGATGCGTCGAGGGCGAACAGCGACTGCGTCGTGTCGACCACGGACGGCGTGGTGTAGCGGACCAGGATCGTGCGGCCGGACTTCTTCGCGCCGATCGCTCGGACCGAGAACTTGTAGGTCGTCTTCGGCGTCAGGTCACCGAAGCGGTCGGACCGCGCCTTCGCCGGCAGCCGGTCGACGCCGTTGCCGGGCTGGTGCTGCGCGGGGGCGATCGTGACCTTCCAGCCGGTCACCTTCGCGCCCGACTTCGGGGCGCCCCAGGTCACGGTCGCGCTGTCGCCGGCTCCGGTGACCCGGACGGTGGTGGGCGCTCCGGGCGCCGAGGACGAGGGGGCTGCCGTCGCCGGCGCCACTCCCCCGATGACGAGCGCCGCCGCTGCTGCGACGGTGATGAGTGCTCGGTACACGTTCGTTCCCCTGCCTTCTCCGCGGCTCCCTGCGTCACGGCTCCAGGTATCACAGCACCGCTCGGACGCCAGGGGAACGGATCCGAGCGTGATCTGCGGTTCCCCGCACCGCAAGGCTGGTGACGCACCGCCGGCACGCGGGGCGGCCGCGGCGGGAGACGCGACCGGACGACGGACGGGAGGCACGGTGCCAGCTGGCACCGTGCCTCCCGTCAGGATGGGGTCGCGTTCAGGACGCCACTCGCGTCGACGACGCGACTCGCGTCAGTAGCGCGGCTTGCGCTCCGGACGCTCGTCGCGGCGGCCGCCACCACGGCGGTCGGGCTTGATCTCGATGAGCTTGCCGCTGATCCGGGTGTCGGTCAGGCGGTCGAGCACGCCGCCGTCCATGTCGGCGGGCAGCTCGACAATGGAGAAGTCCGGCTGGATGCGGATCGCACCGAAGTCGTCGCGGCGCAGGCCGCCCTCGTTGGCGAGGGCGCCGACGATCTGGCGCGGCTCGACGCGGTGGCGGCGGCCGACCTCGATGCGGTAGGCGGTCATCGGCTGCGAACGGCGGGGCGCACGGTCCCGGTCGCCACCACGGTCGCCACCTCGGTCGCCGCGCGGCCCACGGTCGTCACGTGCACCGCGGTCGTCGCGCTCGCCACGGCGGGCGTCGCGCTCCATCTGGGTCCGGAGTGCGTCGTCGGCTGCGGTCAGGAGCAGCGGCGAGTCGCCCTGCGCCACGACGGCCAGGGCGGCGGCGACGTCGTCCGAGGGGACGTCGTGGTGCTCGACGTAGTGCGCGATGACGTCGCGGAAGGCAGCGATGCGACCCTGGTCCTCGAGCGCCGCGGTGATCGCGTCGTCGAAGCGGGTCAGGCGCGTCTCGTTGACGTCGTCGATCGTCGGCAGCTGCATCTGGGTGAGCGGCTGCTTCGTGTGGCGCTCGATCGCGGAGAGCAGGCGACGCTCGCGGGGGGTGACGAAGCTGATCGAGTCACCCGAGCGGCCGGCACGACCCGTGCGGCCGATGCGGTGCACGTAGGACTCGATGTCGACCGGGATGTCGTAGTTCACGACGTGCGTGATGCGGTCGACGTCGAGGCCACGGGCGGCGACGTCGGTGGCGACGAGGATGTCGAGCTTGCCGGACTTCAGCTGGTTGACGGTCCGCTCGCGCTGGGCCTGGGCGACGTCACCGCTGATGGCGGCTGCGGCGTAGCCACGGGCCCGGAGCTTCTCGGCCAGGGTCTCGGTCTCGCTCTTGGTGCGGACGAAGATGATCATGCCCTCGAAGTCCTCGACCTCGAGGATGCGGGTCAGGGCGTCGACCTTCTGCGGGTACGAGACCATCAGGTAGCGCTGCGTGATGTTCGCGGCGGTCTTGGTCTTGGTCTTGACGGTGATCTCGGCCGGGTCCGTCAGGTACTGCTGCGAGATGCGGCGGATCTGGGCGGGCATGGTCGCGGAGAACAGGGCGACCTGCTTGTCGTCGGGGGTGTCCGCCAGGATCGTCTCGACGTCCTCGGCGAAGCCCATCTTGAGCATCTCGTCGGCCTCGTCGAGCACGAGGTACTTCAGCTCGGACAGGTCGAGCGTGCCCTTCGCCAGGTGGTCCATGATGCGACCGGGCGTGCCGACGATGACGTCGACGCCGCGGCGCAGGGCGGACAGCTGCACGCCGTACGCCTGACCGCCGTAGACCGGCAGGACGTGGACGTGCTTCATGTGCGACGCGAACTGCTCGAACGCCTCGCACACCTGCAGGGCGAGCTCGCGCGTCGGGGACAGCACGAGGGCCTGCGGCTTCTTGCTGCCGGGCTCCATGCGGGACAGGATCGGCAGCGCGAAGGCGGCGGTCTTGCCGGTTCCGGTCTGCGCGAGGCCGACGACGTCGCGGCCGTCGAGCAGCGTGGGGATGGTGGCTTCCTGGATGGCGGAAGGGGTTTCGTAGCCGATGTCCTTGACGGCCTTGAGCACAGCATCGCTCAGGCCGAGATCGGCGAAGGTCACCACGGGCCCCTCGTCGGTGGTCTCGGTGGTGGTGGCGGTGTCCGTGCTCATACACCAACGGTATCTCGAATGCACGCTCCGCAGTGACCGGGGGGCGTGCGGACGGGAGGAACGAGGCGGGCCCGCCCCGCGCCTCCCGTCCTCTTGCTGGTCACGTCACGGGCGCGTGGTGCCGATCCCGAGGACCGCGTCGGCCCGGTCGTTCAGTCGCGTGAGCATCTCGGCGAGCGAGCGCAGCTCGTCCGAGGCGAACTCCTCGGTGAGGTCGTCGAAGACCTCGGCGCCGGCGGCGTCGAGCTGGTCGAGCAACTGCTTGCCCGCGGGTGCGAGCGAGACCAGGGTCGCTCGGCCGTCGGCGGGGTCCGGCGAGCCGACCAGGTGCTCGGCCTCGACCAGCGACGCCACCCGGCGACTGATCACCGGGCGGGACAGGCCCGTCGCGTCGGCGATCGCGGTCGCACGGACGGGTCCGTGACCGGCGACGGCTCGCAGGATCACCCGCGCGGTCGGGTCGAGGCCGCCGCTGGACTCGATGAGCGAGGAACGCAGGGTCTGCCGGACCCACAGCCGGTCGAGCTGGGATCGCAGGAGTCGCTCGGCGGCACGCCGGTCGTCGCACATGGGGCCAGCGTAGTGGGCACATTTAGTTGCTTGCTGGAAGCAACAGATGTATCGTTGCGCGGTCTGCAAAGTTACACAGCACGAAAAAGGAGTTCGATGACCGCCACCGCACCCGTCCAGGTGCAGCACGGTCGGCACACCGCCGAGGCCCCAGCAGCCTCCGGCGGGACCGGCCCGCAGCCCCTGATGACCCACCGCCAGATCCTCCTGGTGATCTACGGCCTGATGGCGGGCATGTTCCTGTCGTCCCTCGGCCAGACGGTGTTCGGCACGGCGATCCGCACCATCGGCGACGACCTGCACGGCCTCGACCAGCAGGCCTGGGTCACCACGGCCTACCTGATCACCTCGACGATCGCGACGCCGATCTACGGCAAGCTCTCCGACATCTTCGGCCGCCGGCCCCTCTACATCTTCGGCATCGTCGTGTTCATCCTCGGCGCCGTCCTGTCGTCGATGTCCACCTCGATGCTCATGCTCGCGGCCTTCCGCGCCGTGCAGGGCATCGGTGCCGGTGCGCTCATGTCGCTGCCGCTCGCGATCATGGGTGACATCCTCGCCCCGCGCGAACGTGCCAAGTACCAGGGCTACTTCCTCGCCGTGTTCGGCATCTCGTCCGTCATCGGGCCGCTCATCGGTGGGCTGCTCGCCGGTTCCTCCGAGATCCTGTGGATCACGGGATGGCGCTGGGTCCTGCTGATCAACGTGCCGATCGGCGTCGCGGCGCTCCTCATGGTCATCGTCTTCCTGCACCTGCCGAAGGTGCACAGTGCCGACGACGCGAAGCCCAAGGTCGACTGGTGGGGCGCGACCGCCGTCATCGTCACCCTCGTGCCGCTGCTGCTCGTCGCCGAACAGGGGCGCATCTGGGGCTGGGGCTCCCCCGCCGCCATCGCCTGCTACGTCGTCGGGGTCGTCGGCCTGGTCGGGCTGCTGCTCATCGAGTCGAAGATGGGCGACGCGGCGATCATCCCGCTCAAGCTCTTCCGCTCGGGCACGTTCTCGATGGCGACCGTCATCGGGTTCCTGGTCGGCTTCGCGATGTTCGGTGCGATGCTCACCATCCCGCTCTACCTGCAGATCGTCGTGGGGCTCACCCCGACCGAGTCCGGCTTCGCCACGCTGCCCCTGGTCGGCGGACTCATGATCGCCTCGATCACGAGTGGTCAGATCGTCGCCCGCGTCGGCCGCTACCGGATCTTCCCGGTCATCGGCACCGCGCTCGTGTCCGCCGGCTACGTCGTCCTGACCTTCATGTCGATCGACAAGCCGCTCTGGTTCCTGATGATCGGCATGTTCCTGATCGGCCTCGGCCTCGGGTCGGTCATGCAGTCGCTGACCCTGGCCTCGCAGGGCTCCGTCGAGGCCCGTGACATGGGCGTCGCCACGTCGTCCGCCACGTTCTTCCGGCAGATCGGTGGAACGCTCGGCACCGCGGTCCTGCTCTCCATCCTGTTCTCGGTGATGCCGGCGAACATCCTGACGGCCACGGCGAACGAGAAGGACCTCGGTCCGGCGCTCGACGCCGCGCTCAACCCCACCGTCGCCAGCGCGAAGGCGAACCAGGGCGCCATGGACAAGATCTGGACGCCCGTCGTCACCCCGCTCACGAAGACCGTGCAGTCGCAGCTCGACGCTGCCTCGGCGAAGGCGACGCAGGCCGCCGACGCCGCGGTCACCGAGCAGGTCACGGCAGCCGTGCAGCAGCAGGTCGCCGCCGGTGCGGTCCCCGCCGCCTCGGCCCAGTCCGTCATCGACCAGCAGGTCGCAGCGGCGACGCCGGCGGCCGAGCAGTCCGCGCTCGAGCAGGTCGCCGACCAGGCACACGCCAGCGTGCAGGACGGCACCGTGTCCGTCGACTGGTCGAACGCCTCGCAGCGCTCGTACTGGGTCGACGAGCTCACCCCGGAGCTCGCGAAGAAGATCGACGACGGCAACACCACGAGCGACAGCGCCACCAGCACGAACGACACCTCGTTCCTGACCGGTGCCGACAGCCGCCTGACCCGGCCGTTCATGGCGGGCTTCAACGCCTCGTCGGTGACGATCTACTGGGTCGGCCTCGGCGTGATCCTGCTCGCGTTCGTGCTCACCTGGTTCTTCCGGGTGCCGCCGCTGCGTCAGCGCTCCGCCCTGCAGGAGCGTGCCGACCTGTCCGCCGAGGCCCAGCTCGAGGCCGAAGCCGGCGCTGCCGCTGCCGACGCCGGCTCGTTCACCGGTCCGATGACCGGGTCCGTGCCGACCGGATCGGGTTCGACCGGATCCACACCGACGCACCGTCGGTGACCGACCGGGCCGTCCGTGCCGTGCCCCCTTTCCGGCACGGGCGGCCCACCAACCCCCACCACCACCAGGAGTCCACGTGATCACCACCCCGGCAGCTGCAGTGGCGACGGAGCCGTGCACCCTGCGGGAGCGCAAGAAGCAGCAGACCCGGCAGGCGCTGCACGACGCGGCCCTGACGCTGGTGTCCGCGCACGGGCTGGACGGCGTCACCATCGAGCAGATCTGCGCCGATGCCGACGTCTCGCCTCGCACCTTCTTCAACTACTTCTCGTCCAAGGCGCACGCCGCCCTCGGACTCGACTCCGTCGAGGTCCCGGAGCCTTCCGCAGCATGGTTCACCGAGGCTCGTGGCGGCCTGGTCGACGACCTCTGCACCCTCGTCGCGGCGACCGTACCGCTGTCCCAGGACCGCCGCCGGATGAAGGAGCTGCTGGTCCTCCGGCCCGAGATGTCGTCGATGGTGATGCAGTGGATGGCCGAGTCGCGCCAGTCCCTGCTCAGCGTCGTGGGCACCAGGACCGACGACCAGACCGCTCGCACGGCGGTGACGCTCGTGATGTCGGCGCTCAGCGAGGCCGCCCACCGCGACTCCGTGCGGAACAACGACGAGCTCGCGGTGCGGCTCCGGGCCGTGGTGCGCGAGATGGCGGCGCTGGCCTCCTGACGGGGTCGTGCGGGCCGCCGCGCGGAGCGTACCGAGTCGTTTCGGGCGTACCGGGTCGGAACTTCTGACCAGGTGCGCCCGATTCCGCTTCCCATCGCACGCGTTCTGGGAAAGAACGTCAGGCGGTGGCGACGCTTGCTCGCCGCCGAGCTGGCCGGTGCCACACGAGCGCGGCGTTGGCGCGGTCGCGGGCGAAGCGGAGCACCCGCAGCACCACGATGTCGTGGTCGCCCGCACGGTGGACGGCCTCGACCGAGCACTCCAGCCACGAGTGCGCGCCGTCGAGCAGGATCGCTCCCGCCCCGGTGTCCGTGGACGGCACGCCGACCAGTCGCTGCGACCGATCGCGGGAGGCCAGCTGACGGGTCTGCTCGGCGTGGCCCTCGGCGAGCACGGAGATGCCGAGCACCGGCGCACCGGCCAGGTCCGGCCAGGTCGTCGACGAGTGCTGCACGGCGATCGTCGCGAGCGGCGGGTCGTACGAGACCCCGACGGTGAACGACGTCACCACCATGACGACCGGCACGCCGTCGACCCGCGCGGCGATGGCGGCCACGACGGAGGGGACCTCGGCGATCGCCTCGCGGATGTCGAACGGGTCGTCGGTGAAGTCGTGCTGCATGGTGGTTCCTTCGTTCAGGAGCGGGCGAGCAGGGTGCGGGCACGGCGCTCGTCGGCACGCATCGCGGCGACGAGGGCGTCCGGCCCGGGGAACGTGCGCTGCCGCCGGAGCCGACGGCCGACAGTGAGCTCGACGGGGGTGCCGTACAGGTCGCCGTCGAAGTCGAGCACGTGGATCTCGACGGTGCGCGGCCGGTCGGCGAAGGTGCTGTTGCTGCCGATCGACACGAGCGCCTTACGGGCACCGGACCAGGTCGGCGCGGTGAGCCAGCCGACGTAGACCCCGTCCGACGGAACAGCGCCCGCGTCGTCTGGCAGCAGGTTGGCGGTCGGGAACCCGAGCCCGTGCCCGACCCCGGCGCCGTGCACGACCGCGCCGGTCAGGACCGCCGGCGCTCGCCCTGGCAGGGACGCCGCCGCCACGAGTGCCCCGAGGGCCGCCAGCGCCAGGGCACCGAGGGCCACCGCGTCGGTCGACACCGCGAGCAGCACGGCGGTGACCGTGCTGCCCAGGACGGCACCGAGCTGCTTCACGGTGTTGAAGGTGCTCGACGCCGCACCGATGGTCGCCGATCCGGCGCCGAGCACCGCCGCGAGCGAGAACGGGGACCAGACGAACGCGTTCGCGACCCCGAAGCCGGTGAACGCCGTCGCCACTGCCCAGAGGGGTGCGGCGGTCCCGATGAGCACGGCGGTCAGTGCCACCGAGACGACGAGCAGGACGGCGCCGATGGTCGCCGTTGCACGGGGGCCCGCGGTGTTCGTCGTGCGGCCGACGAACGGTGCGGCGGCCAGGCAGGCGACCCCCATCGGCACGAGCACGAGGGCCGCGGCGCCGGGTCCGAGACCACGTCCGTCCTGCAGGTCGAGCATGAGCGGGATCGGGGCCGACCCGACGCAGAACGACGCCGCGGTCGCGCCCCACGAGCCGGTCACGAACCCGCGGTCGCGGAACAGCCCGAGCGGGACGAGCGCCCGGTCCCCCGCGCGGCGCTGCACCGTGAGGACCGCGGCGACGACGAGTGCGCCGAGCACCACCAGACCGACCCGCGGCAGGGGTGCGGCGAGGACGCCGTCGCCCGTGCCCTGGACACCGACGACCACCGCGAACACCCCGGCGGTCACCCCGACGACGGCGAGTACCGGCAGGGGCACCGCGATGCGCCGGGACACCGGCACGAACCGCAGCACGGCAATGGCGGTGACGATGCCGACGGGCACGTTCACCAGGAAGACCGACGGCCACCCCCACGCCTCGACGAGCACGCCGCCGACGATCGGGCCGGCGACGGTCGCCGCACCGCCACCGGCGCTCCAGACGGCGAGCGCGACGGCGAGCCGGGGTGGTTCGAACAACGAGCGGATCACGGTCAGGCACTGGGGTGTCAGCAGCGCCGCACCGACGCCCTGCACGGCGCGCCAGACGATGAGCGCGCCGATCCCCGGTGCGAACGCGCACCCGACCGACGCGACGGTGAACACCGCGAGCCCGAGCAGGTAGACCCGGCGGTGCCCGAAGCGGTCGCCGAGCCGTCCGGCGACGAGGAGCGGCACGGCGAACGCGAACAGGTAGGCGCTGTTCACCCAGACCGACAGTGACGCGTCGGTGCCGAGGTCGCTGCCGATGTCCGGCAGGGCGACGGACACGATCGTGCTGTCCAGCAGCAGCATGAAGAAGCCGAGGCAGAGCCCGCCGAGCGCGAGCCACCGACGGGCCGGGGTCACCTCACACCGCCAGGTTCTCGCGGAGCGTCGACCCGGGGTACCGCGGTGCCAGGGCACCTCGGGCACGCAGCTCCGGTACGAGCAGCTCGCTCAGGTCGGCGAACCCGGTGGGCATGCCGAGCGGGCTGGACAGCATGTAGCCGCCGCGTCCGCCGGTGGCCGCGAAGTTCTCCTGCAGGGCGTCGGCGACCCCCGCGGCGTCGCCGACCAGCATGTGGTCGAGGCCCGTCGCGGCACGCCAGCCGTGCTCGAAGAAGTCGTCGCGGTCCATGGTGTGGTCCTCGCCGAACTCGGCGACCAGGCTGCCGACCAGGCCGGCCGGGCTCGCCTGCGCGGCGACGATCTCGTCGCGCAGCTCGCCGAGGCGGAACGTCTCCGGGAGCGTGGAGAAGTCGTACCCGGCGTTGTGCGAGATGAAGGTGCCGACGGCCTCGCGGTTCCAGAACGACAGCAGCGAGTCACGGCGGGCGGCGGCCTCGGCGTCGGTGGCCCCGACGATGACCTGGGTCGCCCAGAGGATCCCGACGCCGGACGGGTCCCGACCGGCGTCGGTGAGCGCTGCGTCGAGGGCGTTCCGGTGCCGGAGCTGTCCGGCGACGCTCGACCCGAACCCGAACACCAGGTCGGCGAACGACGCACTGGCGGCGATGCCGCGCGGCGAGTTGCCGGCCTGCACGACGACGGGGTGCCGCTGCGGACTGGGGACGCTCGCGAGCGGGCCGCGCACCTTGAAGAAGCGGCCGTCGTGGTCGATGGGGTGCACCCCGGCCGGGTCGGCGAACCGGCCGGTCGCGCGGTCGCGGACGATCGCGTCGGGGGCGACGGAGTCCCAGAGCGCACGGCAGACGCCGATGAACTCCTCCATCCGTTCGTACCGCAGGTCGTGGTCGATCAGGTGGTCGGACCCGTAGTTCGCCGCGTCCGCGCCCCGCGACGAGGCGACGACGTTGAACGCCATCCGCCCGCCGGTGACGTGGTCGAGCGAGTTGAGCAGTCGGGCGACGGAGAAGGGGTGGGTGAACGTGGACGAGTAGGTGAGCCCGAACCCGATGTGCTCCGTGACGGTGGACATCGCGGCGATCACGGGCGACATGTCCTGCCGGGGCCACTGGATGCCCCACTCGACGGCCGGGTCGATGCTGCCGCGCCACGTGCTCGGCACACCGGACCCGTCGCCGAAGAACAGCATGTCCACGCCTGCGCGCTCGGCGGTCCGGGCGACCTCCATGTACATGCGGACGTCGGGGAAGTCCTGGCCGACCCAGCTGCCGGCCGCTGCCCACCGCCCCTCGGTGTGGGTGAAGGACAGGTCGTAGGCCAGGTGCATGCCGCTCATCGGGCACCCACCGGCGAAACGGACGCAGACGCAGACGCAGACGCGGACCCGGACGCAGACGCAGACGCAGACGCAGCAGCGTCAGCCGCCGCGCGCCACAGCGCGACCGTCTCGTCGGCGTCGGTCACGACGCCCACGTTGAGGTCGATCAGGGTGAGTGCGGCGTCGTGCACGTCGGTGTCGTACGCGGCGGTGGCGTCCTGCGGGACCACCACGGGCCAGCCGAGCTGCATCGCGTCCTGTGCGGTGGCGAGGACGCAGCACTCGGTCGTGAGTCCCACGACGGTGACCCAGCCGATCCCTGCGGCGGTGAGCCGGGCCTCCAGGTCGGTGCCCAGGAACCCGCTGTAGCCGCGCTTGACGACGCGTGTCTCGCCGGGGGCGGGCGCCGTGCGGTACCACTCGGCGCCCTCCGTGCCGATCCGGCAGGGCTCGTCGTCCGGCATCGGGCCGTCCGGGTCACCGCCGCGCAGCCACGTGCTGGAGCGCCACGGCCGCGCCGGGTCGCTGCCGAGTTCGACCCAGACGACGGGGACGCCCGCTGCGCGGGCCTCGTCGACGAGCGAGCCGATGCGGGTGACGGCGGCGTCCACCGCGACGGACGCGCGGTCGTCGAGTCCGTAGGGGGCGATCCGCGCCGGCTCACCGAAGTCACACTGCACGTCGACGACGACGAGCGCGGGGCGGAGCGGAGCAGACAGCAACTGCGCGAGCCGCGGGTCGCGACCCGCGTCGGGTCCCCCGGTCACCGGACGACCGCCGCGTCGTGCTGGCGGAGCGCCGGCAGGACGGTCTCCCCGAACAGCACCATGTCCTGGTCGTACTCGGGGAAGATCAGCATCAGGCCGTCGAGCTCGCCCCGGTCGACGATGTACTCGATGTGCTCGGTGACGGTCTCGGCGGACCCGGCGACGTACGCGGTCTGGAACGCGTCCTCACCGGCAGCACCGTCCGCCCAGGCACGCGCCTGCTCGGCGGGGACGCCCCACGACGCCCGCATCGAGGCCAGTGCCTCGCGGTCGACGCCGGCACCCCACTCGCGCACCTTCCGCTGCGCGGCGGCGTCGGTCTCGCCCTGCACGACCGTGAGCATCGAGTAGGTGCGGCACTCGCGTCCCTCGGCGGCGGCACGGTCGTGGACGTCGCGGGACAGGTCGCGCATCTCGTCCAGGCTGTCCGCTGCCAGGAATGCGCCGTCGGCGTGCTTCGCCTGGAACGCCCGGGCTGCCTCGGACTTGCCGGCGCTGATGATGGTCGGCCGCGATGCGGGGTGGGGGCGGGACTCGCACGCGTCGAGGTCGAAGTACGGCGTGTGCATCGTCACGCTGTCCTCGGTCCACAGGCGCGTGACCGCCTCGGTCCAGAGCTCCGTCATCCGGTACCGGTCGGCGTGGCTGAGGGCCGCGTCCCAGATCCCGAACTGCTCGAACTCCGCCGCGTAGGCGCCGTTGACGATGTTCATGCCGGCCCGGCCGCCGGAGACGTCCTGCAGCGTCGTGTACATCTTCGCGGCGACCGCCGGGTTGTGGACGTTGGCGTGCATGGTCGCCCAGATCTTGACCCGCTCGGTGGCCTCGGCGATGCCGGCCATCATCGTCATCGACTCGAGGGAGCGACCCCAGTGGTCGGTGGAGCCGCCGAAGCCGCGCCACTTCGCCATCGACATCACGAAGTCCAGGCCGATCGTCTCGGCGTGCAGCGCCGCGCGCTTGTTCCACGCGTAGGTCGCCTCGGGGTGGGGTGCCGTGGTGGAGAGCATCCACCCGCCGTTGCCGATCGGGAGGAAGATCCCGTACTCCTTCGCGGGCATCTCACGCCGCCTTTCTGGTCGTTGCGGAACACTCGGTGACGATGGCGCTCACGGTGCCGGCCACACGGTCTCGCCGTCCTTCGTGATGGCGTCGATGTACTCGTTCGTGAACCAGCTCTTCGCGTCGTCGGCGGTCACCGAGCTCTTGACGATGTCGAACTGGTGCAGCATGTCGACGAGCTTCGTCACGTTCTCCGGGTCGATCCCGCCGAGCGGCTGGTCCGGCGTCGGGTTGTCCGCGATGACCTTCGTCTCGGTGGTCCAGATCTTGGTGTTCTGGGCGGTGTCGTAGGTGGCGCCGGACAGCTTCGCGGCGTACCCGACGCACTGCTTGGTCTTCGCCTCGCTCGCGGAGCAGAAGTCGTAGGCGTGCAGGGCTGCGCGCAGGACGTCCTCGACCGCGGTCGGGTGCGCCTTCGCGAAGGCGGGGTTGACGGCCATCGCGCCGATCGACGAGGGGATGTCGTAGTCGACGGGCTGCCAGACGGTGACGTCGTCACCGGCGGCCTTGAGCAGGTTCGGCTCGTTCGACACGAAGCCGGTCAGCGCCTCGAGGCCGTTCTGCTTGCGGGGCAGGACGGACGGGTCGTAGCCCTCCTTGACGAGCGTGAGGGAGTCCCACTCGACGCCGGCCTTCTCCATCATCGCCCGGACCGAGGCGGGGACGTAGCCCTTGTGGCCGACGACCTGGCCGTCGAGCTGCGGCAGCTTCGTGATGTCCTTGTTCGTCATCAGGACGTCGAGGCCGGCGTTCGAGTACGACGAGATCCCGGTGATGTCGATGCCGTTCGCGCGGGCCTGGATGAGGTCCTGCTCGGCGACGGCGGACACGGTGGCCTGGCCGCTGGCGAGGAGCTTCGTGTTCTGGGCGGTGTCACCCGAGCCCGGCTTCAGGGTCACGTCGAGGCAGAGGTCCTTGAAGTAGCCGAGCTCGTCCGCCGCGATGTACTCGAGGATCGACGCCGACGACTGGTACTGGTAGCCGGACAGGTAGGTGATCTTGCCGGCGTCCTGGTTCTCCTTGCACCGCTCGGCCGAGATCGCGCTGCCCTCGGACGAGGTGGTGCCGGCGCTCGAGCCGGTGCTGCAGCCGGTGAGCGCGAGGGCGACGACGGCGGTGGCGAGGGCCGCGAGTGCGGCCTTGGTGCGGTGCTGCATGGTGCTGTGCTGCATGGTCACTCCTGTGGGAAGGGATGGGTGGTGCAGGGCGGGTGCGGGTGGGTCGGTGGGTCGCCGGACGTCGGCCTGGAGGCGCGGCTGACGTCGCGCGGGCAGGCTCGCGCCGGCGGGTGGTGCGGCAGGGCCGCGGGGCGGCCGCATGGTGCGGCCGGCGGACCGCGCGTCAGTCGTTCGCGGTGCGGTGCCAGTGCAGGACACGGCGCTCGACGACCGTGATGAGTCCGAGCAGGACCACGCCCATCACCGCGAGGATCGCGATCGCCGCGTAGACGACGTCGAGCTGGTTCATCGACGACGCCGTGCTGATCACGGTGCCGAGGCCGCCGGTCGAACCCGAGGCGGACAGCTCCGCGACGACCGCGCCGATGATCGACAGCGGGAACACGATCCGGAGTGCCGCGAACACGAACGGCAGGGCGTTCGGGATCCGCAGGTGCACGAGCATCTCGAACCGGGAGGCATCGATCGTCTTGTACACCTGCAGCACGGGCTGCGGCACGGACCGCAGGCCTGCGGCGGTGTTGATCAGGATCGGGAAGAAGCAGATGAGCGCCGTGATGACGAGCTTCGGCAGCGGCCCGAACCCGAACGCCACCACCAGGGCCGGGGCGATCGCGACGAGGGGCGTGACGTTCAGCACGATGGCGATCGGCATGACCGCACGGCGGACGATCGGCAGCTCACTCGTCAGCACCGCGAGCACGAAGGCGGCGAGGAACCCGATGGCCAGGCCGACGAGCGACTCCGCCAGGGTGATGCCGGCGTTCTGCAGGTAGTAGGGCAGCTGCGTGGCCAAGGTCTCCCCCACCGCGGGCAGCGGCGGCAGCAGGTACGGCATCGCCGTCGCGCCGATCTGCCAGAGCACCGACAGGACGGCGAGCATCACGACGAGGGGCAACCAGACGGTCGGTCGGAGCCAACCGGGCACCGGTCGGCGGGCGGTGCGTCGCTCGGCGTCGGCCGTGGTGGCGGTCGCGGCGGGCGTGGAGGTGGTGGTGGCGCTCATCGTCCCGTCTCCCTCAGGCCGCATCGGTCATGCGCCAGGCGCTGTGCAACCGGGTCCGGACCAGGTCTTCGTACTCGTGGAACCGCTGTTCCTCGAACAGCCGCTGGTTGCGCGGGCGGGGCAGGTCGATGTCGATGACGTCGACGATCCGGCCGGGGCGCGGCGCCATCACGACGACGGTGTCCGACATCCGGACGGCTTCGGACACCGAGTGCGTCACGAAGAGCACCGTCGTGCGCAGCTCGTCCCACAGGTCGAGCAGCTGGTCCTGCAGGCTCTCGCGGGTGAACTCGTCGAGCGCCGAGAACGGCTCGTCCATCAGCAGGACGTCGGGGCGCAGGCCGAAGGCACGGACGATCGCGGCACGCTGCTGCATGCCGCCGGACAGCTGTGCGGGGAGCTTGTCCATCGCCTCGCCGAGTCCCGCCATCCGCAGGAGTTCGCGCATGTCCGGGCCGGTGCCGGTACTGCGCTCCTCGAGGTCCTCGATGGCGGCGCGGCGGCGACCGGCACCCGGGTTCACGCGCCCGGCGAGCGACACGTTCTGCAGCACGGTGAGCCAGGGCAGCAGCGCCGGTGCCTGGGGCACGAGTCCGATGAGCTTCGCCGCGCAGGCCTGGGCCGGCGTGACACCGTGCACCCGGACGTCACCGCGGTCGGCGGGCTCGAGCCCGGCCACCAGGCGGAGCAGCGTCGACTTCCCGCAGCCGCTCGGGCCGATGAGCGACACGAACTTCCCGGGCTCGATGGTCAACTCGACGTCGTCGAGCGCGACCATGGCGCTCGGGCCGCTGCCGTACACCTTGCGCACCGCGTCCACGCGGACCGCTGATGTGGTCATCCGTTCCTCCATACCGTCGGCGAGCACGCAGGCTCGGTCTCGTATGGCGGAGAGCGTGCGTCGCGAGCTCGGGTTGGTCTGCGACGCGGAAATCCGCTGCTGGTGATGAGGTTAGGGCGCCCGTGTTACGGAGTCGGACCACATGTGTTGCGAACGTGTGAACGAGTGCGCGGGTCGGGTCGACTGGGCTCAGCGCGGCGAGGGCACCGCGGTCTGGCCGTCCCAGACGAGCACCTCGACGCCGAGGTCCTCGGCGGCCACCGCCACCCACCCGGCGAGCGCCCTCGCCGCGGGTTCGGCGACGACGAGCACTGCTCGTTCCACGCCGGGGACCGACTGCCGCAGCCACAGCAGCTTGAACAGGTCCGCCATCACCTTGTTGCGCCAGGCGGGCTTGTAGGCGCCCTGGTTCGCGACGAGCTGCACGACGACGCGGTCGGCGGCGTCGATGCCCTCGACCTCGACGCGGGCGCGGTCGAGCACGACGGTGCGCGGGCGGAGGACGAGGCCGAGGGCGGTGCCGGTGTGCTCGAGCATCCGGCGTTCGACGGAGTCGGGGGCGAACCGGCCCCACTCGGAGCGCGCGACGGGGACCTCGGTCATGTCGGCAGTGTAGGCGGCGCGTCCCGCCTCAGACGACCGACCACCCACCGTCGCTCGGCAGCACGGCGCCGTTCACGTTGGCGGAGTCGTCGCTGAGCAGCCAGGTGATGGCCGCTGCGAGCTGCTCCGGCTGCGCCACCGGCGGGATGGCGACCTGCATGATGGGGCCGACCCGGCTGGCGGCGTACTCGCTGCGCATCGGCGCCTCGATGTTCGTCGCGACCGCGCCCGGCGCGACCGCGTTTGCCCGGATGCCCTGCGGCCCGTGGAAGAACGCCACGCTCTTGGTGAACCCGGCGATCGCGTGCTTCGACGCCGTGTACGCGGCACCCGCTGCCGAGGCACGGAGTGCGGCCTCGGAGGCGACGTTCACGACGGCGCCGCGGCCGGCGGCGATCATGTGCGGCAGGACGGCGCGGGTGAGGCGCATCGGTCCGGTGACGTTGACGCTGAAGACGCGGTCCCAGGTGGCGTCGTCGACCTCGCTCGGCGGCAGGAAGGCGTCCATGATGCCGGCGACGTTCGCCAGTCCGTCGATGCGATCGCCCGCTGCCGCGATGAGTGCGTCGATGGTCTCGGTGGCGGCGACGTCGCCGACGACGGTCTCGAGTTCGAGGCCCTCGAGTTCGGAGCGGAGCGCGTCGAGGCGGTCGGCGACGACGTCGGTCGCGATCACCCGCCCGCCCTCGTTCGCGATGCGCGTCGCCGTGGCGCGTCCGATGCCGGAACCCGCCCCGGTGACGATGATGGTCCTGCCGGTGAAACGTCCGGCGGTGGTGTCGGTCATGTCGTCTCCTCACTGAGAGGCGCTCGCTGCGCCACGATGGTTATAGCACTCAGTGCCGAAAGGACTCCATGCGCCCGACGAGCGACCGGCCGACGAGCGATCGACCGACGGGACGCCCCCGCACGATCGACCCGGACGCGGTGTCCCTCGTGGCGCTCCGGCTGTTCGACGAGCAGGGCTTCGACGCCGTGTCGATGGACGACGTCGCCGCAGCTGCCGGCGTGAGCCGCCGGTCGTTGTTCCGGCTGTTCCCGAACAAGGCGACGCTCGTCTGGGGCGGGCTCGACGAGTTCGCCTCGCGGTTCGGTGACGCGCTCCGACAGCGGCCGTCCACGGAGTCGTCGTCGGTCGCCCTGCGTGCCGCCTACCGGATCGGCGCGACCTTCCCCGACGACGCCGTCGAGGTCACCCGCCACCGACTCCGTGTCATCCGCGCCAACCCCTCGCTCGAGCACGTCGGCGCGGCCACGGTCACGACCCTGACCGACGCGATCGTCCGGTTCGTGGCCGAGCGGGACGGCGCGACGCCCGACGACCTCGCGGTGTCGGTGCGCGCGCACGCCCTGGCGGCCGCGGCGAGCGCGGCCCTCACCTGGTGGGCGCTGCACGGCGACGGCCGACCGGAGGACGTCGTGGACCGCGCACTCGCCCTGCTCGCCTGAGACGCGCCCTGGACACGACCACCGGACGGACGGGAGGCCCGTGGCGGGCGTGCCACGGGCCTCCCGTCCGGCACCCGGCCGGGCTCAGCCCATCGCGCGCTTCCCACGGACGTCGCGCGACAGCGCGTCGATGCGCGCCACCTCGTCGTCAGTGAGCCGCACGTCGGCGGCGGCGACGTTCTCGGCGACGCGTCCGGGGTTGCGCGATCCGGGGATCGGGACCAGGTCGGCGCGCTTCGCCAGGATCCAGGCCAACGCGAGCTGCGAGAGCGAGACGCGCTTCGCGTCGGCGATCTCGGTGAGTGCGGCGACGACGGCGACGTTCGCGTCGAAGTGCTCCGGCGCCCACCACTCGAGCTGCTGGCGGATGTCGTCGGCCGCGTAGGCGCTCGCCGGCTGCACGGCACCGCTCAGGAACCCGCGCGCCAGCGGCGAGTAGGCGACGACGCCGATGCCGAGCTCGTCGACGAGGGGGAAGAGCGCCTCGGACTCCCGCGAGAAGACGGAGTACTCGGTCTGGAACGCCGAGATCGGGTGGACCGCATGGGCACGGCGGATCTGGTCGGCATCGGTGTTCGACAGGCCGAGGTACCGGACCTTGCCGGCCTGCACGAACTCCTGCATCACGCCGACGACGTCCTCGATCGGGACAGCCGGGTCGTGGACGTGCTGGTAGAGCAGGTCGATCGAGTCGGTGCCGAGGTTCTGCAGGCTCGCGTCCACCACCTGCCGGATGTGCTCCGGTCGGGAGTCCGGTGCGTAGGCCTCGGGCGTGAACCCGAACTTCGTGGCGATGGTCACCTCGTCGCGGATCGGGGCGAGCGCCGCGCCGAGGAGCCGCTCGCCGGTCCCCCAGCCGTACAGCTCGGCCGTGTCGAAGTGCGTGACGCCGAGTTCGTGGGCGTGCCGGATCGCGGCGACGGACTCGGTGTCGTCGCCGGGTCCGTACGCGAACGTGGTGCCCATGGCGCCGTAGCCGATGGCGCTGACGGTGAGGCCCTGTCGGCCGAGGGTGCGTTGCTGCATGGTGCCGTCCCTTCGTGACGTGTGGTGGTCATGCGAGTGGCACTGTACGCCACTACTGTCAGAGTCTGACAACTTGGACCGAAGGTGACGTCGCGGTACGATCGGCCCCGTGAGCGACGTGCGAACCGGCCTGCGGGACATCACCCGCGATGCCGTCCGCGCGCGCATCGCGGCCGTGGCCCTCGAGCGGTTCGACACCGACGGGTTCGACAACGTCACCGTGGAACAGGTCGCCGCCGAGGTGGGGATCTCGGCGCGGAGCTTCCACCGGTACTTCCCCGCGAAGGAGGACGCCGTCATCGGCGACCCCGCGCGACACCGGGACGCCCTCGCCGAGGCGTTCCGGTCACTGTCGACGACCCAACCGGTGTGGCCCGCGCTGCGCGAGGCCTTCGCCGAGATGCTCGAGCGCGGCAGCACCGACGACCCCGAGACCGGTCGACGGTCCGTCCGCGTGATGACGAGCACGGCGTCACTGCGCGCACGGAACCTCGAGAAGCACCAGGCCTGGGCGGACGTCCTGACGCCCCTCGTCGTCGAGCAGCTCCACGGGCCGGACGCCGACCTGCGCGCACGGGTCCTCGTGCAGGCAGCCCTCGGTTGCTTCGACGTGGCGATCACCACCTGGGCCACGGGCAACGACCCCGACGCGGCCGCGATCCTGCGACGCGCGTTCGACGGCATCGCACCGAGCGCCTGACGAGCGGACGCGCGCCGTCGTCCAGCGGTATCGTCCGGGCATGAACGTCACCGGACCGTCGCCGTACTTCCAGTTCGCCGGCACCGCCAGGCAGGCACTCGAGCACTGGCAGGGTGTCTTCGGCGGCGAGGTCCAGATCGCGACCTACGCCGACTTCTCACGGACCGACGGCCCCGCCGACGCGGTCGCCCACGGACAGCTCACCGGCGGGCTGCAGCTCTTCGCCGCCGACGCGAGCGAGACCGACGAGCCGTTCGCGGCGACCGGCCTGCTGTTCTCGCTCCTCGGGGCCGACGAACCCGACGTGCTGCGGCGGTGGTTCGACGCGCTCGCCGAGGGCGGCACGGTCGTCGACGCCCTGCAGCAACGGCCGTGGGGCGACTGGGACGGCACCGTGCGGGACGCGTTCGGTGTCACGTGGCTGATCGGGTTCGAGGCGTCAGCGCTGGGATGATGGGCGCATGACCGACCGCCCCGCCGTCCTGTTCGTGTGCGTCCACAACGCCGGACGCTCGCAGATGGCCGCGGGGTGGCTGCAGCACCTCGCCGGTGACAGCGTCCGGGTGTTCTCCGCCGGCAGCGAGCCCGCCGACCAGGTCAACGCCGTCGCCGTGCAGGCCATGGCCGAGCAGGGCATCGACATCGCCGACGCCCGGCCGGCGGTGCTCGAGGCCGAGACCGTGCGCGAGTCGGACGTCGTCATCACCATGGGCTGCGGGGACGCCTGCCCGGTGTTCCCCGGCAAGCGCTACGAGGACTGGGACCTCGACGACCCGGCCGGGCTGGGGATCGAGCAGGTCCGCCCGATCCGCGACGACATCCGGATGCGGGTCGAGCGGCTGATCGCGTCCCTGTAGTCGGCTACTGCTGGTCGGACGGCAGCAGCGGCGCCCAGAGGGCATCCGGGCCGTCAGCCTGCACGGCGTCGCGCTCGAAGCGGAAGCCGTAGTCGCGCACGAAGTCGAGTGCGGCGGCCTGCTCGTCCTCGGCGTCGTCGTGCGCAGCGTCGAACAGGTACACGCCGTGCCCCATCTTCACGCCCGAGTCGCTGATCACCGTGAGGTCCCAACGCCCCTCCTCGGCGCGTTCGATCCGCACGACGGCGGCCTGTGCAGCGGTGAAGTCAGCCATGGCCTCAGCCTACGGACGGTGCCCCGGCGGCGTTCAGGGTCGGCCGCGCCCACTACGCTGAGCACCGTCACAGGCCCGGACGAGCGGAGAACGAAGTCATGTCAGTCGGATTGCTCGCCGTGGTGGACGACATCCTCTCCGCGGCCCTGAAGGCGAGCGCGAAGACCGCCGGGGTCGTCATCGACGATGCCGCGGTCACTCCGCAGTACGTGCAGGGACTCGCGCCGGCCCGGGAACTGCCGGTCGTCGGGCGCATCGCGCTCGGCAGCCTGTTCAACAAGTTCATCATCATCATCCCGCTGGCGCTGCTGCTCACCGCGTTCGCGCCCTGGGTGCTGCCGTACCTCCTGCTCATCGGCGGGACGTACCTGTGCTTCGAGGGTGCGGAGAAGGTCACCGAGTGGTTCGGTGTCCACCACGGCGCAGGCTCCACCGACTCGGTCACCGAACCGAAGCTCGTGTTCGGCGCCATCCGGACCGACCTCATCCTGAGCACCGAGATCATGCTCATCGCCCTGGCCGGTCTCGACCCCGACCTCGGGCTCTGGCCGACACTCGGTGCACTCATCGTGATCGGGCTCGTCATGACCGCGGTCGTCTACGGCGCGGTGGCCCTGCTGGTGAAGATCGACGACGTCGGTCTGCAGATGATGAAGAACTCGGTCCGCCGGACCCGTCGCACAGGAGCGCGGATCGTGCGGGCGATGCCGACGGTCTTCCGGGTCATCAGCGTCATCGGCACCGTGGCCATGCTCTGGGTGGGCGGGCACCTGGTCATCGCGAACCTCGCCGAGACCTTCTGGCACGGCCCGTACGACCTGCTGCACACGATCGAGCACGCGATCGAGGCAACAGGCCCGGTCATCACGTGGATCGTCGACACCGCGGTCTCGGCGGTCGCCGGTGTCGTCCTCGGCATGGTCGTCGTGGCGATCGTCCTCGGCATCGGTCGCCTCCGCGGGAAGCACTGACTTACACTTCTGTTCCGGCGTCGGAACACGAGTGTTCCGACGGTGCACGCGTCGAACGACTCGTGGAGCGTCGCAGAACGGGTGCGCGCGACCCGCGCCGCGCGCCTACCCTGGCGCGCATGGCAACGGTGCGACAGGTCCAGGTGACGTTCGACTGCGCCGAGCCGGAGCGGGTCGCCCGGTTCTGGTGCGAGGTCCTCGGCTACGAGGTCCCTGCTCCCCCGCCCGGGTTCGACGACTGGCATGCGTTCAACGCCTCGCTCCCGCCCGAGCACCAGGACTCCGCCTTCGCGTGCGTCGACCCGACGGGCGTCGGGCCGCGGCTGTTCTTCCAGCGGGTGCCCGAGGGCAAGACGGTGAAGAACCGCGTGCACCTGGACGTCCGGGTCGGCACCGGTCTTGTCGGCGAGGAACGTCTCGCAGCGCTCGATGCGGAGAGCGCTCGCCTCGTCGCGCTCGGCGCGACGCAGTTCCGCCGCATGCTCGCGGATCAGGTCAACGAGTCCTGCATCGTGATGCAGGACGTCGAGGGCAACGAGTTCTGCCTCGACTGATCCGCGAGCCCGCGCAGGTTCAGGCCACCGGCCCGTACGTGCTCACCTCGACGGCGTCGAGCTCGAGCTCGGCGGTCTGCTGGATGAGTGCCAGCAGGTCGGCGTCGAGCCCGGGAGCGAACTCCTCGAGTCGCTCCGGAGCGATGAACGACGGCACGCCGGCCGGGGCCTGCTCGGTCGCCGTCAGGTCCGTGCCGTCCTTCGACGGGGACGCCCCGCGGAAGATCTTGCCAGCCTCGGACGCCCCGTCGAGGTCGAAGCTGTACTGCTTGCTCTGCAGCCCGAGGTCGAGGAGCTCCTTGACCTCCGGGAACCGCTCGGCGTTCGTCTTCGGGATCGGCAGCAGGGTCTTCCAGTCGACGCCGAGGGTCTCGAGCGCCTTCGCGTACGCGTTCTCGTGCGCCTGGTCACGGACGATCAGGTACGCGACGGTGCTGCGCGCGGTGGGGTTGTCCGTCATCTCGTAGATCCGGCACTTCTGCAGGCGACCGGTGGACTCGAGCATCAGGTTGTAGAGCAGGTCGAGCGGCAGGTTGCCGGAGTTGTAGACGTAGCTGCCGCTCCACGGGTTGCCGGCCGAGTCGACCGGCAGGGCGCCCTGAGCGCCGACGAGGTAGTGGTGGATGTTGCTCGTGTCGAGCGCGATGCTGAGCGGCGTCGCACCCTTCGCACCCGGCTTGTCGAGCGGGTCGGTGAGCTTGCCGGTGTACTCGGGCGAGCCGTCGAGCAGGCGGGAGATCGTGGTGCCGATGAGCTCGACGTGGCTGATCTCCTCGGTGCCGACGCCCTGGATGAGGTCGCGGTACGGCTTGGCCGCCGGGCCGCGGAAGTTCATCGCCTGGAACAGGTACTGCATCATCGTGCGCATCTCGCCGAACTGCCCGCCGAGCCCTTCCTGCAGGGCGTTGGCGGCTGTCGGGTCGGGCTCGCCGTCAGCGATCTCGTTGATCCAGGTCTGTGCGTGGAAGTACATGGGGCCTCCTTGCTCACCGCGACGGATCCGCCGCGTGCCTCACCGTCGTCCGGCGTCCCTGGCAGGCGACACGGGTCGTCCACTCAGCGCGGTATCGTCGTCGGCGCCGCACCGCCGCGCCCGGAAGGACCCCCGAACCGATGACCGTCAGTCACGCCGTCGACACAGCCGCCCTCGACGACCTGCTCGAGCCGGACCAGGTCCTCCGCGACCCGGCGTCGCTCGAGCGGTACCGCCACGACGACGCCGAGTGGGCCGACTCCACCGCACCGCTCGCCGTCGTCCTCGCACGCAGCACCGACGACGTCGTCGCCACCGTCCGGTGGGCGGCAGCCGCCGGCGTGCGGGTCGTGCCGCGCGGCGCCGGGACCGGGCTGTCCGGCGGGGCGAACGCGATGGCCCGATCGGTCGTCCTGTCCCTCGAGCTGATGGACGCGGTGCTCGAGGTGAACACCGACGAGCGCTACGCCATCGCCCAGCCCGGTGTGGTCAACGACGCACTGCGGGCTGCCGTCGCGGAGCACGGACTCTGGTACCCGCCGGACCCGGCGAGCTCGGCGATCTCGACGATCGGCGGCAACGTCGCGACGAACGCCGGCGGGATCTGCTGCGTGAAGTACGGCGTCACCCGCGACTACGTGCTCGGGATGACCGTGGTGCTGGCCGACGGTTCCGTGGTGGAGCTCGGGCGCCGCACGGCGAAGGGCGTCGCCGGGTACGACCTGGCCGGCCTGATCGTCGGGTCCGAGGGCACGCTCGGCATCGTCGTGTCGGTCACCGTCAAGCTGCTCCCCCTGGCCGGACGCGACGAACGTGCTGTGATCGGGTACTTCCCCTCGCTCAGCACCGCCGGGGACGCCGTCGCCGCGATCTCGCGTGCCGGGATCATCCCCGCCGCACTCGAGATCGTGGACCGGACCTGCCTGCGGGCCGTCGACGACTGGATGCACCTCGGGCTGCCGTCCGACGTCGACACCCTGCTGCTTGCCCGGGTCGACGAGCGTGGTGCCGCGGGGGACGAGCTCGCCGACCAGGTCGCAGCCGTCTTCGCGCAGGCCGGCGGCACCGACGTCGAGCGCGCCACGGACCCCGACGACATCGACCGACTGTTCCAGGCACGGCGACTCGCGTACCCGGCACTCGAGCGGCTCGGCCCGGTGCTCACCGAGGACATCTGCGTGCCCCGAAGCGCGGTGCCCGAGATGCTCCGACGGATCCAGGCGACTGCGGCAGCGCACGACGTCACCATCGCGAACATCGCGCACGCTGGCGACGGCAACCTGCACCCGCTGATCATCGCTCCCGAGGGCGACGAGGCCGCGAAGGCCCGCGCGAAGCAGGCGTTCGACCAGATCGTCGCGGACTGCCTGGCACTCGGCGGCACCGTCACGGGTGAGCACGGCGTCGGCCTGCTCAAGCTGCCGGGCCTGCGGCAGGAGCTCGGCGAGCGGGTCCTCGCGATGCACCGTGCCGTCAAGGACGCCCTGGACCCGGAGGGCACCCTGAATCCCGGCAAGGCGTTCTGAACCCACGTGGACGACGGACGGGAGGCCCGGTGCCAGCTGGCACCGGGCCTCCCGTCCGTCCGCTGGTCGCGTCCAGGGCGCGAAGGTCACAGACCGGTAACGAGGACAGATCGGTCCAAACCTTTTGCCGGAGGCCCCCGAATCACCTGCACAGACCGGGAAACACCCGGAGCGCTCACCAGCCGCACATTGCTGGTTCTCCACCCTGCACCAGGGTGTGTTCGGCGCGCACACAGCAGCCGCGCCGAGCGCGACACCTCAGCAAAGGAAACGATCACCATGCGCAAGAGCCTGAAAACCTCCATCACCCTCGCCACGACCGGCGCCCTCGTGCTCGGCGGTGCCGCGTTCGGC
>NZ_JBIVGB010000002.1:0-858838 GCF_044748425.1 Curtobacterium sp. NPDC089991 | reverse complement strand
CGGTCACATTCCGAACCCGGAAGCTAAGCCTCTCAGCGCCGATGGTACTGCAAGGGGGACCTTGTGGGAGAGTAGGACGCCGCCGGACTTAACGTAAGAAGATGTGGCCATCGGCCCTCCATCGTGAATTCGCAGGGGAGACCCTCGTTCACGGTGGTGGCCGGTGGCCATTTCTGTTTTGCCGCTCGTCGCTCGACGTCGGCTCCGGTTCGTGATGGACTGGAGCTCGAACGTCGGTCCGACCGACGCGGCACCCAACACAACGACACAGCGGACGAACGCCCGGCCTTCGGCTCGGGCACGCGATGAGGAGCAACGGTGGCGAACGACGACGAGCGGCGGAACGACGGCGACCGGGGAGACCGACCCCGACGGGACGACCGAGCCCCTCGACGCGACGGAGGTCCGCGCGGAGACGCTGCGGGCGGAGGTCGTTGGTCGTCCGGTCCGCGTGACTTCGAACGCCGTGAGGGCGACCGCCGTGACCGTCCTGAGCGCTCCGACCGTCCGTTCCGCGACGGCGCTGCAGGTCGCGGCAGTGCGCCGCGGAGCGGTGGCGACCGTCCGTTCCGCTCCGGAGACCGTGACGATCGTCCGTCGTGGCGGAGCGATCGCGGCGACTCCGGCCGTCCGCCGCGCGGCGACGGCCCCCGCGGTGCTGAGCGTCCGCGCCGCGACGGGGACCGTCCGTTCCGGTCGGACCGCCCCGCGCGTGACGGCGACCGTCCCGCCTACCGTGGTGGTTCGGATCGTCCGCGTCGTGATGGCGACCGTCCCGCGTACCGCGGTGGCTCGGACCGTCCCGACCGTCCCGACCGTCCCGACCGTCCCGCCCGTGATGGCGACCGTCCCGGGTACGGCGGCGGCTCCGACCGTCCCGCCCGCGATGGCGATCGTCCTGCTCACCGTGGTGGGTCGGATCGTCCGCGTCGTGATGGCGACCGCCCGTACCAGGGCGGTTCGGATCGTCCCCGTCGTGATGGTGACCGTCCCGCGTACCGCGGCGGCTCTGACCGTCCTGCTCGCGATGGAGACCGCCCGTACCGCGGCGGCTCTGACCGCCCGGCTCGTGATGGCGACCGTCCGTCGTACCGTGGCGGTTCATCGGACCGTCCGCGTCGTGACGGCGACCGTCCCGCGTACCGCGGCGGCTCTGACCGTCCCGCATACCGCGGTGGCTCCGACCGTCCGGCCCGCGACGGCGACCGTCCGGCTCGCGACGGCGACCGTCCGGCCCGCGACGGCGACCGTCCGCGTCGTGACGGCGACCGTCCGTCCTTCCGGGGTGCTTCGGACCGTCCGGCCCGCGGTGGCGACCGCCCGCGTCAGGACGGTGGCGACGACCGACGCCGCTTCGGCGACGGGACGCGTCACGCCGGCGCACGGTTCGGCGAGGCAGCCCGCGACGACTGGGAAGACCGCGACCCGTACGGCACGAAGTCGATCCGTCCGCGCCACGACGACCCGGACATCCCCGACGAGATCGATGCGCGCGACCTCGACCCCGCGGCGCGCATGGAGCTGAAGACGCTCAGCAAGGACAACGCCGACTGGGTCGCCCGGCACCTCGTGGCCGCGGCGCTGTTCGTCGACGAGGACCCCGCTCTGGCGAACGAGCACGCCCTGAGCGCCGCCCGCCGTGCCGGACGCGTCGGTGTCGTCCGCGAGACCGCTGCGATCACGGCGTACCGCCTGGGGGACTTCGCGACCGCGCTGCGCGAGCTCCGCACCTACCGGCGCATCTCCGGCCGCAACGACCAGCTCCCGATGATGGTGGACTGCGAACGAGGCCTCGGCCGCCCCGAGCGTGCGCTCGAACTCGGCCGTTCGGTGGAGCGTGCCGCGCTCGACACCGCGGTGCAGGTCGAACTCGCGATCGCGATGTCCGGCGCACGCATCGACCTCGGGAACCCCACAGCTGCCCTGGGCGAGCTGGAGATTCCACAGCTGGACCCGTCCACGGCCTACACGTGGTCACCGGCGCTCTACAGTGCTTACGCGGCCACGCTCGAAGAGCTCGGCCGCCAGGACGAGGCCGACGAGTGGTGGGCCCGTGTCGACCGTGCGGCAACGGCTCTCGCCGAAGCCGCCGACGAGAACGCTTGGGAGACAGTTGATGTGGTCGAGGAAACGCTCGAAGTCGAAGAACACGGAGACGCCGGCGAGCTCGACGACACCGACCAGCTCGACGACGACGACGCCGACCTCGACGACGACGACGAACCAGCCCTCGCCGAGCCCGACGTCGTCGGCGAACCCGGCGATGCCGACGAGCCCGGCGAGCTCGACGACGACAACCCGCGCGACGTCGACGGCTCCGCAGCCGACTGACGTCCCGACCGCGCCGACGGACGGCGTCGACGTGGTGCTCACGGACCTCGACGGCGTCGTCTACCGGGGGCGGAACGCCATCCCGCACGCGGTCGAGGCGCTCACACGGGCCTCGCTGACCGCACGGGTCGGGTACATCACCAACAACGCGTCCCGACGACCGATCGACGTCGCCGAGCACCTCGAGCGCTACGGGCTCGAGGTGTCCGAGGACGACGTCGTCACGTCGTCGCAGGCGGGCGTGCAGCTCCTGTCGACGCTGGTGCCCGCCGGCGCGACGGTGCTCGTCACCGGTGGGCTGGGACTGTCGAGCATCGTCGAGGCCGCCGGCTTCACGGTGACGACCAGTGCCGAGGACTCCCCGGCCGCGGTCATCCAGGGCTTCTCCCCGGACCTCGGGTGGAAGGAACTGGCCGAGGCGTCGTTCGCGTTGGCCGACCCGGCGATCCCGTGGGTCGCCACGAACATGGACTGGTCGATCCCGGTCGAGCGCGGCATCGCCCCGGGCAACGGCACGCTCGTGTCCGCGGTCCACCAGGCCGTGGGGCGGATGCCCGTGGTCGCCGGCAAGCCGGAGCGCCCGATCTTCGACGCCGCGGTCGAGCGGTTCGGCGGCGGGAAGACACTGTTCATCGGCGACCGTCTCGACACCGACATCAAGGGAGCGAACGACGTCGGGATCCCGAGCGTCCTCGTGCTCACGGGCATCGACCAGGCGAAGCAGGTGCTCGCGGCCGATCAGCGCTCGCGTCCGTTGTTCGTGCTCGAGGACCTCCGTGGCCTGTCCGAGCCCTACCCGGTGACCGTCCGGCGGCAGGACGACGACGGCACGCGGTACGTCACCGTCGGCAGCGCCACCGTGGCGATGCGGGGGCACGTGGTGCGGGTGCTCGACGCCGGCAGCGACATCGATCGGCTCCGTGCCGGCGCAGCGCTGATCTGGGAGTCCGGTCTGGCCATCTACGGCCTCGACGTGGACCCGCAGCTGTACGGCGGCGAGTAGCGTGTCGGACGTGCCGAACCCCGAGCAGCCGTCCGCCGACCTGGAACCGCAGGACGAGTTCGCCGCGCGCACCTCGGCGGCCGAGACCCTGCCGCTCGTCGAACGTGCAGACTCGTTCTCGGCACTCCACGACGAGCTGCGCACGCGGCTCGAGAGCGGCGGCACCGCGAGTGCCTGAACCGGACGGAGCCGTGCCCGACGCGACCCCGGTCCGCCTCGACGCCCTGCTCGCGACACGTGGCCTCGCGCGCTCGC
Source organism: Curtobacterium sp. NPDC089991 (assembly GCF_044748425.1). NCBI lineage: Bacteria > Bacillati > Actinomycetota > Actinomycetes > Micrococcales > Microbacteriaceae > Curtobacterium > Curtobacterium sp. NPDC089991. The sequence continues at coordinate 855,249 of NZ_JBIVGB010000002.1, read as the reverse complement.
GCACCGCTGCCACCAAGCTCATCCAGGACGGCCGGGTGACGGTCGACGGTCGTCCTGTCGTGAAGCCCTCCACCCCGACCTCGCCGGCTGCCGACATCGTGGTCGACGCGGCCGACGAGTGGGTCTCCCGCGCTGCCCAGAAGCTGGTCGGGGCGCTCGATGCGTTCGGCGTCGACCCGTCCGGCCGTGTGGTGCTCGACGTCGGTGCGAGCACGGGTGGCTTCACGCAGGTGCTCCTGGCCCGAGGTGCTCGCCGGGTCATCGCGCTCGACGTCGGGCACGGGCAACTGCACCCCACGATCGCCGTCGACGAGCGTGTCGCAGTGGTCGAGGGCACCAACGCCCGCAGCCTGACCCGGTCGGACTACCTCGCGCTCGACGGCGCTGCAGCCGAGACGACCCTGGTGGTCGGCGACCTGTCTTTCATCTCCCTCCGGCTCGTGCTGCCCGCCCTGGCCGAGGCCGTCCCCGCCGACGACTTCGTCCTGTTGGTGAAGCCGCAGTTCGAGGTCGGCCGCGGTGGGGTGCGCGAGGGCATCGTGCACGATGCGGCACTCCGCGACGACGCCCTGATGAACGTGCTGTGGGCGGCGTGGGACCTGGGCTTCGGGACCACCGGGCTCGCGGCGTCGCCGATCATCGGGACGCACGGGAACCACGAGTACCTCGCGCGCTTCCAGCGTGGTGTCGGTGGCAATCCGACAGAATGGAGAGTCCGGGCAACCGAACTCACAGAGGGGACCGCATGAGCGACGACCGGCACATCCTGCTCGTCTCCCACACGGGTCGCCGTGACTCGATCGACGCTGCGGTCGAGGTCTGCGACCTCCTGCACGCCGCCGGTCTGATCCCGGTGATGCCGTTCGACGAGTACGCCGACATCCGGCGGGCCGAAGCTTCGGTGGGGCAGGTCGACATCCTGGGGGTCGACGTCCAGGCGGACCAGCTCGAGATCGTCATCGTGCTCGGCGGCGACGGCACGATCCTTCGTGCGGCCGAACTCGTGCGCGAGACGCGGGCGCCGATCGTCGGCGTGAACCTCGGGCACGTGGGCTTCCTGGCGGAGAGCGAGCGGGACGCCCTCGCCGAGACCGTCGAGCGTGCCCTGTCGGGTGAGTACCACGTCGAGGAGCGCGTCACCCTGCAGGTCGACGTGGTCGTCGGCAACCAGATCGTCTACTCGAGTTGGGCGCTCAACGAGGCCACCATCGAGAAGGCCTCGCGCGAGCGCATGCTCGAAGTGGTGACCGAGGTCGACGGTCGCCCGCTGTCCTCGTTCGGGTGCGACGGCGTCGTCGTGTCGACCCCCACCGGGTCCACGGCGTACTCGTTCTCCGGCGGCGGCCCGATCGTCTGGCCGGACGTCGACGCTCTGCTCATGGTGCCGCTCAGCGCGCACGCCCTGTTCGCCCGCCCGATCGTGGTGGGCCCGGACTGCACGCTCGCGATCGAGGTCCTGCGGCGCACGAGCGGTGTCGGGGTGCTGTGGTGCGACGGTCGCCGGACGCACGACCTGCCGCCGGGCGCTCGCGTCGAGGTCCGACGGTCGCCGGACCCCGTGCGGGTCGCGCGCCTCAAGGACGCTCCGTTCACCGACCGGTTGGTCGCGAAGTTCCGGCTCCCGGTCACCGGGTGGCGCGGGCCGCAGACCGACGAGGACGAGGACCACCTGTGACCGGCCGAGGCGAGGAGCACCACCGATGATCGAGGAGATCGCGATCCGTGACCTCGGGGTCATCGGCGAGACCACGCTCGAACTCGGTCCGGGGTTCACCGTCGTCACGGGCGAGACCGGTGCCGGCAAGACCATGATCGTCACGGCCCTCGGGCTGTTGCTCGGTGCTCGGGCGGACGCCGGTTCGGTCCGCCGTGGTGCTTCGAGCGCCGTGGTCGAGGGCCGGTGGAACGTCCCCGAGCACGCTGCCGTCGCCGAACGCGTCGAGGACGCCGGCGGCGCGGTGGAGGACGGCGAACTGATCCTCACGCGCACGGTCTCGGCCGAGGGGCGCAGCCGTGCGACCGTCGGGGGCCGCAGCGCTCCCGTCGCCGTGCTCGGTGAACTCGCGGACCAGCTCGTGACGGTGCACGGCCAGTCCGACCAGATCCGACTGACCTCGTCGACCGCGCAGCGTGCGGCGCTCGACGGCTTCGGCGGGGCGGCCCTCGAGAAGGCCCTGAACCGGTACGTCGCCGCGTACGACGCGTGGCAGCAGCACACGGGCGAACTCGAGACACTGACGCGCGACCGCGACGAGCGGGTGGCCGAAGCCGACCGGATCCGCGCTGCCTCGGACGAGATCGAAGCGGCCGACCCGCAGCCCGGCGAGGACGTCGAGCTCGCCGAGCGCGCCGACCGGCTCGGCAACCTCGAGGAACTCCGGCTGTCCGCGGCCCTGGCGCACGAGGCCCTGTCCAGCGAGTCCCTCGACGGCGTCTCCGACGTCGTCGGCCTGGTCGAGTCCGCCCGACGCGCCGTCGAGCGGGTCGCCGACTCCGACGCCGCCCTGCAGCCCGTGCTCGAACAGCTCACGGAGCTCGGCATCCAGGCGGCCGAGGCCTCGGCGAGCATCTCCAGCTACCTCGGCTCGCTCGAGCCCGAGGCCGGTCACGACCTCGAGCTCATCAACGAACGGCGCGCCCTGCTCGCCGGCCTCACCCGCAAGTACGGCGAGACCGTCGACGACGTCATCGACTACGGGCAGCGGGCGAGCGACCGCCTGCTCGAGCTGGACGGCGACGACGACCGCATCGCGGCGCTCCAGCAGTCCGTCGAACAGGACGAACAGGCGCTCGGGGCTGCCGCGGCCGCGTTGACCGGTGCCCGCACGAAGGCGGCAGCGGACCTCGCGAAGCGCGTCACGACCGAGCTGAAGACGCTCGCGATGGCCGGCGCCACCCTGGTGGTCGAGGTCACCGACGCGGGGGAGTACCGCCGACACGGACGCGACCAGGTGTCGATCCTGCTGCAGCCGCACTCCGGCACGGATCCCCGACCGATCGGCAAGGGGGCATCGGGCGGCGAGCTCTCGCGCGTGATGCTCGCGATCGAGGTCGTGATGGCCGGCAGCACGACCGTGCCGACGTTCGTCTTCGACGAGGTCGACGCCGGCGTGGGCGGTGCCGCGGCGATCGAGATCGGCCGTCGGCTGGCGAAGCTCGCCGAGCGCACGCAGGTCATCGTCGTCACGCACCTGGCGCAGGTCGCGGCGTTCGCGAACAACCACCTCAACGTGGTGAAGGACGCCAGCGGCGCCGTGACCTCGTCGAGCGTGCGACGGCTCGAGGGCGAGGACCGACTGCAGGAGATGGCGCGGTTGCTCTCGGGACTCGGCGACAGCGCGAGCGGCGTGGAACACGCCCGCGAACTGCTCGACGTGGCCGGCCAGACGGCCTGACCTGCCACGCGGCCGCAAGCAAGAAAGCAAGCAAGCACGCCCACGCGCGCACGGCCCGAACACCCGGCCACCCACCTCGCGCAACGCCCACGGCGAACCCGGGTCGCGCCTCCCGGCAGTTCTGACGTACGATGGAATCCCGTGGCGGACACTCTCAGCAGCGGTACCCAGGCAAACACCCCGACCCCGAAGGTGACGAAGCAGATCTTCGTGACCGGCGGGGTCGTCTCGTCTCTCGGCAAGGGCCTGACGGCAGCCAGCCTCGGCAATCTCCTGACGGCTCGCGGCCTCAAGGTCGTCATGCAGAAGCTCGACCCGTACCTCAACGTGGACCCGGGCACCATGAACCCGTTCCAGCACGGCGAGGTCTTCGTGACCGACGACGGTGCGGAGACGGACCTCGACATCGGGCACTACGAGCGTTTCCTCGACATCAACCTGGCGCAGTCGGCGAACGTCACGACCGGCCAGGTGTACTCGACGGTGATCGCCAAGGAGCGTCGCGGCGAGTACCTCGGCGACACGGTGCAGGTCATCCCGCACATCACCGACGAGATCAAGCGTCGGATGCGCGAGCAGGCGGAGAACGACCCGCAGCCCGACGTCATCATCACCGAGGTCGGCGGCACCGTCGGCGACATCGAGTCGCAGCCGTTCATCGAGTCGGCGCGCCAGGTGCGCCACGAGCTCGGCCGCAACAACGTGTTCTTCGTGCACGTGTCGCTCGTGCCGTTCATGAACGCGTCGGGTGAGCAGAAGACGAAGCCGACGCAGCACTCGGTCGCCGCGCTCCGCTCGATCGGCATCCAGCCCGACGCCCTCGTGCTGCGGTCGGACCGCCCGGTGTCGGACTCGAACAAGAAGAAGATCGCCCTGATGTGCGACGTCGACGAGGACGCCGTGGTGAACGCCGTGGACGTCCCGTCGATCTACGACCTGCCGACGCTGCTGAACAACCAGGGCCTCGACCAGGTCATCGTCGACGCGCTCAAGCTCGAGGCCGGCCCGGTCGACTGGACCGCGTGGACCCCGGTGCTCCGTGCCGTGCACGAGCCGAAGAAGGACGTCACGATCGCCCTGGTCGGCAAGTACATCGACCTGCCGGACGCCTACCTGTCGGTCACCGAGGCGCTCCGTGCCGGTGGCTTCGCGCACGACGCGAAGGTGACGCTGAAGTGGGTCGTCTCGGACGACTGCACCACGCCCGAGGGCGCTGCGAAGCAGCTCGGCGACGTCGACGGCATCTGCATCCCCGGCGGGTTCGGCGTGCGCGGCATCGAGGGCAAGCTCGGTGCGCTGCGCTTCGCCCGTGAGCAGGGCATCCCGACGCTCGGCCTGTGCCTCGGCCTGCAGTGCATGGTCATCGAGTACGCCCGCCACGAGGCCGGCCTGACCGACGCGTCGAGCACCGAGTTCGACCCGGAGACCTCGACGCCGGTCATCGCGACCATGGCGGAGCAGGTCGACATCATCGCCGGCGGCGACCTGGGCGGCACCATGCGCCTCGGCCTGTACCCGGCGACGTTCACGTCGGGGTCGTTGGCCGAGTCGCTCTACGGTGCGCCCGAGGCGTCCGAGCGCCACCGTCACCGCTACGAGGTCAACAACACGTACCGCCAGCAGATCGCGGACGCCGGCCTGGTGTTCTCGGGCACGTCGCCCGACGGCACCCTGGTCGAGTACGTCGAGCTGCCGCGCGACGTGCACCCGTTCTACATCGCCACGCAGGCGCACCCGGAGCTGCGCTCGCGTCCGACGAACGCGCACCCGCTGTTCGCGGGGCTCGTCGCGGCCGCGATCGAGCGCCACGAGGCGTCCAGCCTGTTCGACCCGCAGAACGAGGAGCAGGTCGCGTAACGCGCGTTGTCGATGACGGGAGGCGGGGGGGCCGCGGGGCCCCCCCCCCCCCCCCCGCGGGGGGGGGGGGCCCCCCCCCCCCGCCCCGCCCCCCCCAACCCCCCCCCACCCGGGGGGGTGGGCGGCCCCAGGGTGGGCGCGGGGGGGGGGGGGGGGCGGGGGGCCGGCCGCTCGGGCCCCCCCGGGGGCGCCAGCCTTGTCCCCCCCGACACCGGGGCCCCGGGGCCCCGGGGGGGGGGGGGGGGGGCGGGGGGGGGGGGGCCCCGGGGCCCCCCCGCCTCCCGTCCGTCGTCTGGTCGCGCCCACGGAACCTGGTTCCGGACACGGAACCGCGGAACGACGCGGTGCTGTGTCCGGAACCTGGTTCCGCGAGGAGCGCGTGCTTGGATGGTTCCGTGACTGACGCACCCATCGCTGACGAAGCCGCCTCGTTCGAGGTCACCGAGTCCACCGTCGTGTACGAGGGCGCCGTCTGGGACGTGCGCCGCGACGCGATCGCGTACCACGACGAGACGATGGTGCGTGAGTACATCGACCACACCGGTGCCGTCGCGGTCTACGCCGAGGACGACGAGGGCCGTGTCCTCGTGATCCAGCAGTACCGGCACCCGGTTCGGGTGCGCGACTGGGAGCTGCCGGCTGGGCTGTTGGACGTCGAGGGCGAGGACCTCCAGGTTGCTGCCGCCCGAGAGCTGGCAGAAGAGGCCGACCTCGAAGCGGACACCTGGGAGCCGCTGGTCCGGTACAACACGTCGTCGGGCGGGAGCAACGAGTTCCTGCAGGTCTACCGCGCCCGGGGCGTGCGGCCCACGACCACGGCGTTCGAGCGCGAGGCCGAGGAAGCCGACATCGTGAAGCGGTGGGTGCCGCGGGCCGCGCTGGTGGAGGCGATCCTCGATGGTCGGCTGCACAACTCCGGGCTGGTCGTGGCCGTGCTCGCGGTGGATGCGCTCGAGCGAGGCCGCGCATGAGCCTGCGAGAACTGGTCGACGCGGCGACGTGGACGCACGAGCCCGAGGCCGTGGAACTCGACGGCGACGTGCTGCGGGTCACGGCGGCCCGGGGCAGCGACGCCTGGCGGACCACCTCGTACGGGTTCGTCCACGACTCCGAGCACGCGCTGGTGCAGCCCCTCGAGGGATCGTTCTCGGTCGAGGCATCGTTCGTCCTCGACTACACGGAGCAGTTCGACCAGGCCGGTCTCTTCCTGCGCGTCGACGAGCGGAACTGGATCAAGGCCGGTGTCGAGTTCTCCGACGGGACGCCGCAGCTCGGCGCCGTGGTGACCCGTGACTTCTCGGACTGGTCGGTGGCGCCCGTGCCGGAGTGGGTGGGACGCGTCGTGACCGTCCGGGCCAGCCGCGACGGTGATGCCGTGACCGTCCGGGCGTGGGCGGACGACGAGGAACCCCGGCTGGTGCGGGTTGCGTACCTCGATCCCGATGCTGCCGTGTCGGCCGGACTGTTGTGTGCAGCTCCGACGCGAGCCGGCCTGACCGTGACGTTCACCGGGTACCGGGTCGGGGCCCCCGACGAGGCACTGCACTGACCGTGCGCCCGCTGTCGTGATTCCCCTGGACCGTGCCACGGAGACGTACCTGCGGCACGTCGCGATCGAGCGCGGGCTGTCGCAGCACACGCTGTCGGCGTACCGGCGTGACCTGGCGGTGTTCACCTCGTGGCTGGCGACGGCTTCGGTCGTCGAGTCCGACGGTGCCGACCGGGCCGGCGGGGCATCTGCGATCGACGACGTCGGGCGGCTCGCTCGGGCAGACGTCTCGGAGTTCGTGACCTACCTGGCGACGAAGCCGGACGGTCCGCTGGCACCGAGGTCGATCGCCCGGATGCTCAGCTCGGTGCGGTCGTTCACGGCCTTCGCGGCGGGGGAGGGCTGGCTGCCGCTCGACCCCGGTACCGCCGTCCGGCCGCCGAAGGCCCCGATGCGGCTGCCCAAGGCGATCTCGGTGGAGGACATGGAGCGGCTGCTCGGCGCGGTGTCGACGGACGTCTCCGCAGACGGCGTTTCCGGTGTGGACGACCCCGTGCGGCTGCGGGACAAGGCGTTGCTCGAACTGCTCTACGCCACCGGCGCGCGGATCTCCGAGGCGGTGGGGTTGTCGGTGGACGACGTGACCACGCTGTCCGACGACTCAGCCCCCGACGCCGACGGTCTCGCCGTCGTGAAGGTCACCGGCAAGGGGAACAAGCAGCGGGTCGTGCCCCTCGGCAGTTTCGCGCGGGCGGCGATCGATGCCTACCTGGTGCGGGCGCGGCCGGTGTTCGCGGCACGAGGGGCCTCGACGCCGGCACTGTTCCTCGGCGCGCGCGGTGCCCGGCTGTCACGGCAGAGCGCGTGGCTCGTGATCCAGTCGGCGGCCGAGGCGGCGGAACTCGAGGCGCATGTGTCGCCGCACACGTTCCGGCACTCGTTCGCGACGCACCTGCTCGAGGGCGGTGCCGATGTGCGCGTGGTGCAGGAGCTGCTCGGGCACGCGAGCGTCGCGACGACCCAGATCTACACGATGGTCACGGCGGACATGCTGCGGGACGTCTACCAGACGGCGCATCCGCGGGCGCGGCGGTAGGTCTCGTCGCGGCGGAAGGGTCTCGCCCACGAAGGCGAGACCCTTCCGCCACGCATCAGTTCGAGTGCCCCCGGCGGCGACGCGTCCGATGGCCGAACGAGGCCCAGGCGAGGAACATCCCGGTCAGGAGACCGAACATCCCGACACCGAGGAGGCGCAGCTCGACGTCGGAGATCCCGTCCGGCATCACGCTGACCAGCCATCCGAACCAGAGGACGATCGGCAGGACACGCAGGAGCCTCGAGGTCCAGCGATCGGTGAATTCCCCGGCCGTGGACAAGGCGAACCCGACGAAGAGTCCGACCAACATGGGCGCGATCATCGGCTCAGCACTTCGGGAACGTCGGCCACCACTGGGCGATGACGCCGGGGAGCCCCGCCAGGTGGAGTTTCACGCACTTGCCCCCTGCGAGCTGTGCCGTGCTGAACGCGGCGAGCACACCGCAGGTGACCGTTAGTGCCCGCAGTATCGGTACGGGTGACTTGGAGAAGAGCGCGGCGCAGCTCGCGACCGTCCCGACGACCGTGGCGCTCTCTGCTCGGTTGAAGGTGACGGTCCAGTAACCGGGGAACGTGCTGTAGCGCGGATCGGCGACGACCGGATAGGCCGTCCGCGAATCGACTTGGATGTCCTGGACCAACGTTGCCCCGTCGACCCGGTAGCTCGTCGGCAGAGCTCGTCCGCTCGCATCGACCGCCCACGGTGCGTCGATTCCGGCGATCAGACCACCGTTGCCGTCGCTCACACTCACCCGCCCGTCCTCGAGGAGCACCAGTTCGACATCGTCGTTGAACGCCCAGCTCGCACTGGACGATGCCGGAGCGCTCATCACCGCTGCGTACCGTGTCGAGTTCTCATCGAGCCGGTCCGCTGTGTACTGGACGCCGGCCTCGTGGTCCGAGTTCGGGCCGGGGGTGATGGTGGTACCCGATGATGTGCCCGGGGCCGCTGAGGGGGCACCCGATGCGAGCACCGCAGGGCTGTCCGGAAGGAAATCGTCGGCGAGGCCAAGCGCGCGCTCCGCAGCCTCGACGGCCCGGATCGTTTGATCCTCTCCGAGGGGAGCCGCTGCGGCTGGTGTTGCGGACAGGAGCGCACACCCCAGCACGACCGACGACATGGCCGCGAGAGCAGATGCCCCGCGCGTCCCGAGCTTGTTCATGGTTCTCCCTCCAGTACGGCGTCAGTGCCGTACTGGAATACTGCATGATGGATCTAAGAGTCCTCAACCCCTGGCAATCCTTTGCCATCGGTGAGACTGATCGACGCCCCGGTCAGAAGAGGTGGAACTGCGTCGACGCCGCCACCGCGCCCGTCGCGACCGCGACCACCAAGGCGCTCGAGGACGCGCTCCTCGCCGCGACCGCCCACCCGCCGGTCGCACCGGGGCGAACGACACCGACGAGCCCGCACACGAGGGCGAACGCGCTGCAGACACCCAGTGGGTTGATGAGGATCGACGTCAGAGACAGCAGCACCGCGAGCACCGTGAACACGCACAGCCGGCGGTCGCGACCGCCGCCGGACGCCCACGCGTGGGTCCGGATCGATGCCGTGTGCACGGAGAACGAGGGACCGACAGGTGCGACGACGATCGGCAGGACCGGTTCCGGAGCACTCGGCAGGACACGGGTCGCGGCACCCCAGGCGTGACCGTCCCACCAGCGGAGACGACTGGCGTCCTGCGGGTCCGGGAACCAGCCTGCGGCCGGCAGTGTCACGGGGACTCCTCGAGGTGCGGCGGATGGTGCTCCTCGACGGTAGGGGACGCCGCCCCGCCGCCACAGTCCCAAGGCGGGTGTCGGCACAAGTGCGGACACCCGGCGGTGCGCTACGGTCGGCTGGTGACCGCGAGCCTGGACGACTTCTGGAACGAACGGCGCGACGAGGCTCCGGAACTGCCGGCCGAGGTGCCGGAGGCGTGGTCGTTCGGTGCCGCTCCGGAGCAGGCAGACGAGCTGCTCGGCCTGGTGCTCCGCGGGGTCAAGGACGGCACAGCGTCAGCGCTCTGGGACTACGAGGCGACGGGGGACCCGCTCCCCGCGACCGGTGAGTGCAGCATCGTGACCGACGGTGCCGGTGTTCCCCGGGCCGTCATCGAGACGACGGACGTCCGGATCGTCCCGTTCGACGCGGTCGGGGCCGAGCACGCGCGCGCCGAAGGCGAAGGAGACCGGACTCTCGAGCACTGGCGGACGGTGCACGAGGCGTACTGGCGTGAGCACTCCGAGAACCCGCGCGGCTTCGAACCGGACATGCCGGTGGTCTGCGAGCGCTTCCGGCTGATCTGGCCGACGGCGCCGACGCCGACGACGCCGACGACGCCGACGCAGCCGCCGACCGTCAGCGCCTGACCGAGCAGATCAGGCCGGGACGGGTGCCGCGTCGACCTCGGTGAACACGTCCTTCACGGCGGCGAGCAGCCGCGCGTTGAAGTCGACGCCGAGCTGGTTCGGCACCGTGACGAGCACGGTGTCGGCAGCGCGGACGGCCTGGTCGGCCGCCAGCTCCGCGACGAGGTCCTCGGGCGATCCGATGTACGAGCGGCCGAAGCGTGCCAGACCGCCGTCGAGGTGCCCGACCTGGTCCTGCCCCTCGACCTGTGCGCGGACGCCGAAGTAGTGCCGCGACTCGTCGTCGATGATCGGGATGATGCTGCGGGAGACCGACACCCGAGGGGTCCGCTCCCAGCCCGACTCGGCCCAGACTCGTCGGAAGCGTTCGATCTGCTCGGCCTGCAGTTCGTCGAACGGCACGCCGGTGTCCTCGGTGAGCAGGGTCGACGACATCAGGTTCATGCCCTGCTCGGCGGTCCACTCGGCGGTGGCCCGGGTGCCAGCGCCCCACCAGATGCGGTCGCCGAGCGAGTCGGAGAGCGGGGAGATGGGCAGCGATCCGACCGAGCCGGTCATCTGCGGGTTGGCGTTGGCCATCGGTTCGCCGGCGATCGCGCGACGAAACACGCTGGTGTGCGCGCGGGCCATGTCGGCGCCGTTCTCGTCGGACGCATCCGGCACGTAGCCGAACTGCTGGTAACCGGCGAGGGCGGTCTCGGGTGAGCCACGGGAGACGCCGAGCTGCAGTCGTCCGCCGGAGATCAGGTCGGTCGCCGCGGCCTCCTCGGCCATGTAGAGCGGGTTCTCGTAGCGCATGTCGATCACGCCGGTCCCGATCTCGATGCGGCTGGTCTTCGCGGCGATCGCGGACAGCAGGGGGAACGGTGCCGCCTGCTGCGGTGCGAAGTGGTGCACGCGGAAGTAGGCGCCGTCGACGCCGGCCTCTTCGGCAGCGACCGCGAGGTCGATCGCCTGCACCAGGGACTCACGCCCGCTGCGCACCTTCGACCCCGGCACGTCGCGCCAGTGTCCGAACGACAGGAACCCGATCTTCGTCATGTCGATGCAAACGCATCCGGAGAGTCGGGCATTCCGTCACGACTACGGTGTCCGCCATGGACGACCCCCGCACTGCGCTCGACGCGGAACGCGCCCGCAACGAACGGCTGCTCGCCGACGTCGAGCGGAGCATGCGCGACGTCAGTGACGCCCGCCGTGACGCCAACTCCGACGACGAGCACGACCCCGAGGGCGCGACCCTCGCGTGGGAGCGCGGCTCGCTCGGCGCCGTCCGCGACGCGGCCCGGCAGCGGATCGAGCAGGTGGACGCCGCGCTCGCGCGGCTCGACGCCGGCACCTACGGAACCTGCGCGGTCGGCGGCGAACCGATCCCAGCGGCCCGATTGGCCGCCGTCCCGTGGGCCGCGACGTGCGTCGCCCACGCGTGACGGGCCTCCCGGCGGACACCCGCTGACGGACGGGAGGCACGGCGCATCCCCGCCACACGTCCTCCGTCACGCGCACCGCGCGTCCACCGCGTGCGCCGCGGATTCCCAGCCGCACGCCCTACGTTTTCGGCATGGACGGCGACGCGAACGACGGACCCGGCGAGAGCCGGACCGACGGTGCGCCGCGTCAGCGCTTCCAGTGGTTCCACGACATGCGGACCTGGATCCACGCCAGGCCGCACCTGCACCTCTTCTACAAGGTGCTCGTCGGCATCGTCGGCGGGTTGGTCGTCATCATCGGACTCATCCTGGTGCCGCTGCCCGGGCCGGGATGGCTCGTGGTGTTCATCGGACTCACGGTGCTGGCGAGCGAGTTCCACTTCTTCCACAAGATCATCGTGTGGCTCAAGGCGCAGCTGCACCGCTTCTGGGACTGGGCCAAGCGGCACGGACCGAAGCGCCTGCGTGATGCTGCCGACCGGGGCAAGGCCGACGTCGACGCCGCCCACACGGGTGCTGCTCGGACGGTCGGGGTGCGTGCTCGTGGACGGGCGCGCGGCGCGAACTCGGCGCACCCGGGCCACTAGCCGTCAGCTGGTGCGAGGTTGATCACTCCGTGCGGTGCTGTGGCCTCGCACCGTGTGGCCAACCTCGCACCAAGCGGGTGCCGGGCGCCGGCCGCTACTCCGCCGCGACGCGGATCGAGCCGGTGGCGGTGCGCTCGATGACCTCGGCGGCCTGCTCCTCGACGGCGGCCGCGTCCTTCGACGTCAGCTGCAGCACGAGCGCGACGACGGCAGCGAGGACGATGAACCCGCCGTACCCGGCGATGACGGGGACGAGTCCGATCGACGGTTCGAGCAGCCCACCGATGACGGCGGGGACCCCGAACGCCAGGTAGCTGACGACGTAGATCGTCGAGAGCAGTCCGGCGCGGTGGGTCGGTGCCGCGGTCGCGAGCAGCATCCGCAGCGGTGCCTGGAACCCGGCACCGAAGCCGACACCGGCGATCGCACTGCCGACGACGAGGCCGGGCAGGGAGTGGGCCATCACGAACGCCACGGTCACGATCGGGCCGAGCACCAGGGCGACGAGCCCGACGAGCACCGCGCGGCGAGCGTCCATCCGCTGCGTCGCGAGTCCGGTCAGTGCACCGACGCCCGTGACGACGGCGATGAGTGCGCCGGCCGCGAAGTGGTTCGTGATGCCGAACACGGCACCGAGGGCCGAGGGGACGAGTGAGAGGAACATGCCGCCGAGGGCCCAGCTGGCGACGAGGGAACCGACGACCCCGCGGAACAGTCGACGCGAGCTCCGCGGCACGCTGATCGTCGGACGCAGCGAACGGAGTGCTCCGGGGCGCCGTTGGACCTGCTCGGGGACCACGAACAGCGCCAGCACGAGGAGCACGAGCAGCGCTCCGAAGACCAGGTAGACGAGCTGCTCCGGCGCCGGACCCCACTGCACGAGTGCACCGCTCGACATCGCACCGGTGGCGAGTGCGATCGGCGGGATGACACCGTTCAGCACGCCGGCCAGGGTCGGGTGCCGCTCGAGCGAGTTGTCGATGAGGGCCGCCCCGAGCGCACCGATCAGGAGTCCGACGGAGACGCCCTGCACGATGCGGTCGACGATGAGCGCGCCGACGCCGTCCGCGATCGCGAACAGTCCGAGCGACAGGGCGACGCCCAGGCCTCCGGCGACGAGCACGGGCTTGCGGCCGACGTGGTCGGACAGCCGCCCGGCGATGAGCAGGCTCGCGAGCAACCCGGCGACGTAGATGGCGAAGACGCCGGTCAGCATGAGCGGCGTGAGGTGCCACTCGGCGGCGTAGACCGGGTAGATCGGCGAGGGGACCGCGGACGACGCGACCGACACCAGGAGCATCGCCGCGAGGATCCAGAACCCGGCGACCGAGCGAGCTGACTGCTGCATGAGCATCCTTCCGATGGTCCGTTGTACGACTGCATTCGTACCGCAGTCCGCAGTACGACGCAAGTCGTACAGCAAGCCGAACGGTGGTAGCGTCCCGTCCATGCCCGCGCACGTCGATGCCCCCGAGCGGCTGCCCCAGCCGTCCGTGGCCGAGATGGACCTCCCCGTCGTCCTGGACGCCCTGAGCGACCCGATCCGGTTGGCGATCCTGCACCGCTACCTCGTCGACGCCGCCGGTGGTGAACGGAGCTGCGGCTGGGTCGGCATCGACCGACCGAAGTCCACGCTCACCCACCACTTCCGGGTCCTGCGCGAGGCCGGACTGCTCGAACAGCACCTCGAGGGCCTGACCCGCATCAGCCGGGTCCGCATCGAGGACGTGCAGCAGCGGTTCCCGGGGCTGCTCGACCTGGTGCTCGACTGGCAGGTGCCCGCGGCGCTGCTCCGCGACGGGATCGAGTCGTGAGCACGGTACCCGGCGCCGGCGCGGGTGCCGGCGCCGGGGAGTCCGTGCACACGCTCCCCGACATCGGTGCTGACCCGGCCGCGACGACGGCGCTCGCCGCGGACCTCGACGCCGCCGGCTTCACCGTCGACCGGGTCGACGCACTCTGGGGGACCGAAGCGGCCGCATCGCTGCACCGGGGGTCGCGAGTGGCGGCCCTCCGTGCCCTGGGTGCTCGTGAGACATCCCCGCTCGGCACCCTCGCCACCCTGTTCGTGCTCGGGCTGCCGACGTCCCGCGCGGACGCCGCAGCCGCGTTCCCGACCGCCGGGCTCGACGCCGTGGTCGCGGCAGGGCTGCTGCGGGTCTGTGGCACTGACACCGACGCCGCGGTCGTGGAGCCGACGGTCGACCTGCGCCCCTACGCCTTCGTCGACGACCTCGGCGCCGGCAGCTGGTGGATCGTCTCGGACCTCGGCGAACTCGCCCTCGGCCACGCGATCAGCGAGGAGCACGTCCTCGGCATCGGCGGCGCCACCACCACGCTGAGCGGCCTGCAGGTCCCCGTCCCCGTCCGCACGGTCCTCGACCTCGGCACCGGATGCGGGATCCAGGCCATGCACGCCCGGCGCTTCGCCGAGCACGTGGTCGCCACCGACATCTCGCGCCGCGCCCTCGACATCGCCCGCTTCAACGCGCAGCTCAACGGCATCGACGGGATCGACTTCCGGTACGGTTCGCTCTTCGAGCCCGTCGCGGGGGAGCGGTTCGACCGCATCGTGTCGAACCCGCCGTTCGTCATCACACCCCGTCGGCCGGGCGTCCCCTCGTACGAGTACCGCGACGGCGGCATGGTCGGCGACGCGCTCGTCGAGACCGTGCTCCGCGGCCTGTCCGAGCACCTCGAGCCCGGTGGGACCGCGCAGCTGCTCGGCAACTGGGAGTACCACTGGGGCGTCGACGGCCTCGACCGCGTGCGCAGCTGGTTCGAGGACACCGACCTCGACGCGTGGGTCATCGAGCGTGAGCGCCAGGATCCGACGTCGTACGCCGAGACCTGGATCCGCGACGGCGGCACGAAGCCCGGGACGCCCGAGTTCGACACGCTCATGGGCGCCTGGCTCGACGACTTCGCGGACCGCCGCGTCACCGGCGTCGGCTTCGGGTACGTCGTGGTGCGTCGAGCCCTGCCAGGAGGAACGGCGAGCCTCCGCCGGTTCGAGCGCGTCCCCGAGACGCTCGGCTCCAACCCCGCCGGGCTCGGCGCCACGGTCGCTCGCGTCCTCGACGCGGCCGCGTGGCTCGCCGCGCACGACGACGCCGCGCTCGCCACGGCACACCTGACGGTGGCGGGCGACGTCACCGAGGAGCGCTACTACTGGCCGGGCAACGACGACCCCACGGTGATGACGCTCGTGCAGGGCGGCGGACTCGGACGGCGGGTGGACGCGGACACGGCGCTCGCTGCGTTCGTCGGAGCCTGCGACGGGGACTTGTCCGTCGCAGCGATCGTCGGCGCACTGGCTCAGATCACAGGTGTCGACGAGCAGGTGCTCGCCGCCGACCTGTTGCCGGCGGCGCGCGACCTGGTGCTCGACGGGCTGCTGCTGCCGGCCTAGCGAAGGGGCTGCTCAGCGGCGGACGCGGGCGCTGCTAGCGGCCGTCGCGCCAGCTGTGCTCCGGGGCGTAGCCGAGCAGCTCGCGAGCCTTCTCGGACGACAGCAGCGAGCTGACGCCGTCGATGTCCGCGCGACGCTCGATGTCGGGCACGTAGCGCTCGACGAGCTCGATCGTCGGGGTGTCCATCACGGTGTCGGGGCTCGCGATGACGAACGCCTCGAACCCGGTGAGCTCGGCCTCGACGGCCTTTCGGACCGCCTGGGCACCGTCACGCGAGTCGATGTAGGACCACAGGTTGAAGGTCTTCGCCTCGGGGGTGGCGTCCCACGGGAACGCCGGGTAGTCGGTCTCGTCCATCACGTTCGAGAACCGCAGGCCGATCATCTTGAGCTCCGGGTCCCAGCGGGTGAAGTGGCGGGCCATCTCCTCTTCGACCGCCTTGCCGAGCGAGTACGACGACTGCGGGCGGACCGCGAACTCCTCGTCGACGGGCAGGTAGGGCGGGTGGTGCTCGCCCATCGGGATGCCGAGCAGGGTCTCGCTCGACGCCCACACCAGGTTCTTGATCTTCGCGGCCCGTGCGGCGTGGAAGACGTTGATCGACGCCGTCACGTTGTTCGTGATGAGCGCCACGTCGGGGACCTGCCCCGGAGCGGGCACGGCCGCGAGGTGCACGACGGCGTCCACGTGGTCGTACCGGTCGTCGATGCCGAGCAGGGCGTTCAGGACCTGGCCGTAGTCGGTCAGGTCGATCCGGACGAACTGCACGCCCTCGGGCTGGTCGGGGGAGGGCACGCGGTCGAGCAGCACCACGTCGTACCCGTGCGCATCGAGGTCGCGCACCACCGCTCGTCCGAGCTTGCCGCTGCCGCCGGTCACCACTACACGCGTCATCGCGTCACTCCACATCGTCGTCGGGTCGCCCTCCGGGCACGCCCCATCCTGCCCGGCGCCGCCTGACCCGACCAGGCCCTGTCCGTACCCCGCTGTCCGGCGGGGGAGCGTCAGGCGGTGGGGGCGACCTGGGCGATCGCGAGCCGGGCGACGAGCTCGACGTGCTGCGCCATGTCCCGCGACGGGTCGAACAGCCACTGGATCTGCATGCCGTCGGACACCGCGAGCAGCACGCTCGTCAGCTCCTCGGCATCGACGTCGGCGCGGAGCCGTCCGTCCTGCTGCATGGTGCGGAAGTCGGCGGACAGGTCGCGACGGCTGCGCTCGTAGCGCTCTTGGAAGTACGCGTGCGCGGGGTGCTCGGGGTCGGTCGCAGCTGCGGCGGAGAGGTTGACGAACATCTGCACCAGGCCGGGGACCTCGGCGTTGTGCCGGACGATCGCCGCGAGCAGTGCAGCGGGGTCGGGTGCCTGCCAGTCGTGGGCGAGGTCGAGCTCGTCGCGTCGTCGCAGGATCTCGACCCAGAGCTCGTCCTTGGAGTCGAAGTAGTGCAGCAGGCCGGCCTGGGTCAGCCCGACGGCGTCGGCGATGTCCTTGATGCTGGTGCGGCGGAACCCCTGCGAGGCGACGAGGTCGAGCGCGACCGTGAGGATCTCCTCGCGCTTCGCGATGCCCTTCGCGTACGAACCCCGTCGTGCCATGGCAGGACTGTACCGCTCGGAGTGGACACAGAAAACCTAGCCTCACTTGGTTTTGGTGTTACCGTGGGCGGAGCCGCCGACGAAGGCGTGCGAGTCACCGGTGCAGGTGGCGTACCCGAGAAGAGGTTGCAGTGGCCAACGACGCCCTGACCGTCAACGACACCCCGACCGCAGTCGCACCCACGCGCGGCCGAGGTGCCCCGCTCATGTACACGCTCGGCATGCCGATCGCGATGCTCGGCCTGTACATCGCGCTGCTGCCGCCGGTGCTGGTCGCCATGGCGCTCAAGGTCGCCGAGATCGCGCCGGACAACCAAGCGGGCGTGCTCGGCCTGGCACTCGGTGTCGGCGCGTTCGCCGCGATGGTCGCCAACCCCCTGGCCGGTCGCTTCAGCGATCGGACGGCCGGGAGGCTCGGCATGCGTCGTCCGTGGATCATCGGTGGCACCGTGGTCGGCTTCGCGGGCCTCGTGGTCGTCGCGACGACCACCTCGACCGTCGTGCTGGTCCTCGCGTGGGGCGTCACGCAGATCGCCTACAACGCCACGATCGCCGCCATGACCGCGGTCCTGCCGGACCACGTCACGCGGTCCCAGCGCGGCCGGGTCGCGGCGCTGCTCGGGCTCTCCCAGAACCTCGCGCTCGTCGGCGGCACGTTCCTCGTGCAGCTCTTCTCGACCTCGGCGACGCAGATGATCATCCCCGGTGCGATCGGGTCGATCGTCGTCGTGCTCTACGCGCTCGTGTTCCGCGACCGCGTGCTCACCAACCGGCCCACGTCGAAGCTCGGCATCGGGCAGGTCTTCGGCTCGTTCGTCTTCAACCCCGTCAAGCACCCGGACCTCGGCTGGGCCTGGCTCACCCGGTTCCTGATGGTCGCCGCGCAGTACACCGCGGTGAGCTACCTGACGTACTTCCTGCGGGACGACATCGGCGTGGACCCGGACCACGTCGCGAACGCGGTGTTCCAGGGAACGCTGTGGAACGTCGTCGGCATCGTGCTCACGTCGCTCATCGCCGGCTGGCTGTCGGACAAGCTCGGCCGCCGCAAGCTGTTCGTCGCGATCGCGGGCATCGTCGGCGTGGTCGGGCTCGTGATCATCGCGCTCGCGCCGTCGCTCGGCATGGTCCTGGTCGGCGAGTTCGTGATGGGTGCCGGCATGGGCGTCTTCTACGCCGTCGACCTGGCGCTCATCACCGACGTGCTGCCGTCCGACGAGGACAACGCGAAGGACCTCGGCGTCGTCAACATCGCGCAGGCCCTGCCCCAGTCGATCGTGCCCGCGGCGGCCCCGGGCGTCATCGCCCTGACCGGCGGGTACAGCGGCTTCTTCATCACCGGCGCCGTCGTCGGACTGCTCGGCATCGTCTCGGTGTCCCGCATCCGCGGCGTGCGCTGACCACACTTCCCCAGGCTCTGAACGAAAGGACCGACCACCGTGACTACCGTGAACGACGTGACCACTGCCTCCAGTACGGCCGAGCGCATCGACGCGCTCGTCGACCAGCTGACCACCGACGAGAAGGTGCAGCTCCTGACCGGGCGCGACTTCTGGACCACCTGGCCCATCGAGAAGATCGGGCTGCGCCGGATCCTGATGTCCGACGGCCCGTCGGGCGTCCGTGGTGAGGTCTGGGACGAACGCGACCCGTCGCTGAACCTGCCCTCGGCGACCGCGCTGTCGGCGTCCTGGGACCGCGCGATCGCGAAGCGCTACGGCGCCGCAGCAGCCGTCGAGGCACGCCGCAAGGGCGTCGACGTCGTCCTCGGCCCGACCATCAACCTGCACCGCTCACCGCTCGGCGGCCGGCACTTCGAGGCGTTCAGCGAGGACCCGGTCCTGACCGGTGACCTGGCTGCGTCGTACGTCGACGGTGTGCAGGAGAACGGCGTGGCCGCGACCCCGAAGCACTACATCGCGAACGACTACGAGACCGACCGCTTCACCGCGTCGACCGAGGTCTCGGACCGGGCCCTGCGCGAGCTGTACCTGCTCGCGTTCGAGAAGGCCGTGACCGAGGCGCACGCCTGGGCGATCATGTCGTCGTACAACTCCATCAACGGCGTCACCGCGTCGGAGCACGACCTGCTCGAGACGCCGCTGAGCTCGGAGTGGGGCTTCGACGGCATCGTCGTGTCCGACTGGACCGGCGTGCGCTCGGTCGACTCGGCGAAGGCGTCGCAGGACGTCGCGATGCCCGGCCCGAACCAGTGGTGGAGCGAGGGTCCGCTGCTCGCCGCGGTGCAGTCCGGTGCCGTGCCGATCGAGGCGATCGACCGCAAGGTCCGCCGCATCCTGACCCTGGCCGCCCGCGTCGGCGCACTCGAGGGCTTCGAGCCCGTGGCCGCGCAGCCGGTGCACGTCGAGGACGGCGTCGCGTTCGTCCGCGAAGCCGAGGCCGAGGGCACCGTCCTCGTCCGCAACACCGGCGTGCTGCCGCTCGACGCGCCCGCCGTCTCCCGCATCGCCGTCATCGGCCACAACGCCGACCAGGCCCGCACGCAGGGCGGTGGCTCGGCCACGGTCGTGCCGTCGCAGGTCGTCTCGCCGCTCGACGGGATCCGCTCGGCGTTCCCGGGTGCCACGGTCGACTACGCGATCGGTGCCGTCGTGCAGGAGGGCATCGCGGAGTTCCCGCTGTCCACCATCACGAACCCCGGCACCGGCGAGCCCGGCGCCCGCGTCGCCTTCGTCAAGGACGGCGAGGAACTGTACGTCGAGGACCGTCGCGCCACGGCACTGTTCTGGTTCGGCGGCGACGCCCCCACGCGTGAGGCCGACCGGCTCGACATCACCACGACCTACACCGCGCCGTCCACCGGCACCGTGCGGATCGGCATCGGGGCGGCCGGCCGGTCGCGGATGTGGATCGACGGGGAGCTCGTGCTCGACGAGGACGTGCCGTTCAAGGGCGACCAGCTCGGCGCGGCGTTCCTCAACCCGCCGGCCCGCTCGGTGCCCGTGTCGGTGACCTCCGGACAGCAGGTCGCGATCCGCATCGAGTACGACGTCATCCAGGACGAGACCCTCGGCGGCGTGCTCGCGTACCAGTTCGGCACCGAGCCGTCCGACGAGGACCCGTCGGTGCTCATCGATGCCGCAGTCGAGGCTGCCCGCACGGCTGACGTCGCCGTGGTGGTCGTCGGCACGAACTCGAAGGTCGAGTCCGAGGGCTACGACCGCTCATCGCTCGCGCTGCCCGGCCACCAGGACGACCTGGTGCGTGCGGTCGTGGCGGCCAACCCGAACACGGTCGTCGTCGTGAACGCCGGCTCGCCCGTGGAGATGCCGTGGCGGAACGACGTCGCCGCGGTCCTGCTCACCTGGTTCGGTGGGCAGGAGTACGGCAACGCGCTCGCCGATGTCCTGACCGGCGCGCAGGAGCCCGGCGGCCGTCTGCCCACCACCTGGCCGGTCGCGATGGCCGACGTGCCCGTGCTGGACGTCACCCCCGTCGACGGCAAGGTGTCGTACGACGAGGGCGTCCACATCGGGTACCGTGCCTGGCTCCGTGCCGGCACCACGCCGGCGTACCCGTTCGGGCACGGCCTCGGCTACACCTCGTGGACCATCGGCGGCGTCGTCGCGACGCCGACCGTGTCCGAGGGGGACGCGGTCATCGTCACGGCGACGGTCGCCAACACCGGACCGCGCGCCGGCAAGCACGTCGTGCAGGTCTACGCGTCGCGCGAGTCCTCGGCGGTGGACCGTCCGGCGCGCTGGCTGGTCGGGTTCGCCCCGGTCCGCCTCGGCGCGGGGGAGTCGACCGAGGTCTCGATCGAGGTGCCGGCCCGGGCGTTCGCGCACTGGGACGGAGCCTGGCAGTACGAGCCCGGCACCTTCACGCTGCACGTCGGAGCCTCGGTCACCGACGAGTCCGGGAGCGCGGCCCTCGAACTGGAGTGACCAGTTCGTCCGGTTTCCGCGCACGGACGACGCCTGTTGAGTAACATCGATGTGCGCCAGTCGGCTGGTTACCGTCGGCGCACGCACCGACTACGGGGTCGCTGGGTGTGCGACTCAGCCTCCTGATCCGGCTGACGATGCCCCAGCTTCCCCGGTGCGTCCAGAATGCGTCCCCGCGTCCGCGCGGGGGCGCATTCGTTCGTCACGAGTGTTTCCGGTCCGGAAGGGCTTCGGCGAACCGGTTGACGGACTTCGTGCGATCCGGGCAAAACGGGTGACGGATGATCAACTTTCTCGTCCTGAGGGCGCATCTGAGTGTGACAAACCGCTCGGTAGGTGGAACGATGGTCCCACCATCCCGTGCGGATCAGGGACGAGATGGTCATCCGGCAGGGCTCTCGAGCATCACCGACTCGATCTGAGCCCCGCCGGATGTCCTGATCCGTTCTCAGGCGCGGAGTGCCGGAGCGATCTCCTCGGCGACGATGCGCAGGATCCGCTCGTGGGCGGCCACGTCCCCGTTCGCGGGCAGGGTGATCACGAGCTCGTCCGTCGCGGTGACGGCGGGGTCGGCGAGCAGCGCGTCGACGATGGCGGCCGGCTCGCCGGACAGCACCTTGCTGAACCGGAACGGCGGACCGGAGAGCGGTCGACCCTCGTCGTCCATGCCCGAGGAGTACCCGGTCAGGAACTCCTCGTGGACCGCGCGGTCGTGGTCGTCGAGCAGCGGCACGACGATGCGGCCCACCGCGACCTTCGACGTGCGGCCGGTCCCGCCGTGCAGCTCGGTGAACCGCTCCCGGTACGCGGCGATCTGGTCGGCCTGCGCCTGGGCGAAGGGTGCACCGGTGTCCTCGGTGTTCAAGGTCGAGCAGTGCAGGAGCAGCCCCTTCTCGGCCGTGCGCACCGCCGTGCCCATGCTGCCGCCGCCCCACCAGACGCGGTCGCGCAGGCCGGCGCTGAGCGGCTGCAGGGTCAGGTCCGCACCGGCCGGGATGCTCTCGTAGCCAGAGCCCGCGCTGCCGAGTGCGTCGCCGTCGAGCACCTCGAGCAGTCGGGCAGCCCGGGCCTCGGCCTCGTCGCGGAACGAGCGGTCCACGGAGCCGAACACCGGGTCGAGGATCGGCCCGTACCCGGCGATGCCCGTGCTGATGCCGAGCTGCACCCGCCCGCCGCTCAGCAGGTCGACCGTGCTGGCGTCCTCGGCGAGGCGCACCGGGTCCTCGTAGCGCATGCCGAGCACCGCGGTGCCGAACGCGATGGTGCTCGTGCGCTGGGCCGCGGCGGCGAAGAACGTCATCGGGCTCGTCAGGAAGGGTTCGAAGTGGCGGCCACGGACCCACCCCGTGCCGTAGCCGAGGGTCTCGGCCGTCTCGAACAGCCGCAGACCGTCCTGCAGGGCGCTTGCCGCACCCGCAGTGCCGCCGTGGTTCGGGACGAAGGTGAGGAAGCCGAGTTCGCGCATGACGCGAGTCTATGCGCGCGTATGGAGCCGGGCCTCCCGGTCGTCCGTACCGACCACCTCGTCACCGCAGCCTGGGAGGATGGGGACATGACCGACGTCACCACCGTGCCCCCGCTCGTCGCCGCGATCCCGGCGGCGGTGGACGGCGTCGTCGACGCCGACGAGGTCTACGAGGCCTTCGCGGCCTGGGCCGAGGAGGGTGGCCGGCCGTTGTACCCGGCGCAGGACGAAGCGGTCATCGAGCTCGTGTCCGGCGCGAACGTCGTGCTGAGCACCCCGACCGGCACCGGCAAGTCGCTCGTCGCGGCCGGCGCGCACTTCGCCGCGCTCGCCGAGGGCAAGCGGAGCTACTACACGGCACCGATCAAGGCGCTCGTCTCCGAGAAGTTCTTCCAGCTCGTCGAGCTGTTCGGCGCGCAGAACGTCGGCATGGTCACCGGCGACTCCAGCGTGAACGGCGACGCCCCCATCGTCTGCTGCACGGCCGAGATCCTGGCGAACCTGGCCCTGCGCGAAGGTCCGGACGCCGACGTCGACGTCGTGGTGATGGACGAGTTCCACTTCTACGGCGACCCCGACCGCGGCTGGGCGTGGCAGGTGCCGCTGCTCGTGCTCGAGCGCGCGCAGTTCCTGCTCATGTCGGCCACCCTCGGCGACGTCACCACCATCGCCGACGACCTGTCCCGACGCACCGGTCGACCCACCGCCCGCGTGACCGGCGTCAGTCGACCGGTGCCGCTCGAGTACGAGTACGTGATGACGCCCGTGCAGGAGACCGTCGAACGGCTGCTGGAGGAGGGCAAGGCGCCGATCTACATCGTGCACTTCGCCCAGGCGGCCGCGCTCGAACGGGCACAGTCGCTGATGTCGGCGAAGGTCGCCTCGCGCGAGCGGCGCGATGCCATCGCCGATGCCATCGCCGGGTTCCGGTTCAGCGCCGGCTTCGGACAGACCCTGTCCCGCCTGATCCGCGCCGGCATCGGCGTGCACCACGCCGGCATGCTGCCCAAGTACCGACGGCTCGTCGAGCAGCTCGCACAGCGCGGACTGCTGCCCGTCATCTGCGGCACCGACACCCTCGGCGTCGGCATCAACGTGCCGATCCGCTCCGTGCTGTTCACCGGACTGACGAAGTTCGACGGCACCAAGATGCGGCAGCTGTCCGCACGCGAGTTCCACCAGATCGCCGGCCGCGCCGGACGCGCCGGGTACGACACCGAGGGTGACGTCGTCGCCGAGGCCCCCGAGCACGACATCGAGAACGCCCGTGCGGTCGCCAAGGCCGGGGACGACCAGAAGAAGAAGAGCAAGATCAAGCGGAAGAAGGCGCCGGAGGGGTTCGTGTCCTGGGGCCAGGCCTCGTTCGACCGCCTCATCGGTGCCGAACCGGAACCGATGGTGTCACGCATGCGCATCACGCACGCGATGGTGCTGTCGGTGGTGGCCCGCGGCGGTTCGGCGTTCGACGAGGTGCGCTCGCTGGTGTTCGACAACCACGAACCGCGCTCCCGCCAGCTCGCGATGGCCCGACGTGCGCTCGTCATCGCCCGGACGCTCATCAACGCGCAGGTCATCGAGCGGGTGCCGGGGCCTCCGGTCTCCTACCGGCTCACGGTGGACCTGCAGTCGAACTTCGCCCTCAACCAGCCCCTGTCGCCGTTCGCGCTCGCCGCGTTCGAGCTGCTCGACCCGTCTTCGCCGACGTACGCCCTGGACATGGTCTCGATCGTCGAGGCGACACTGGACGACCCGCGAGCGATCCTGTCGCAGCAGCAGTTCAAGGAGCGCGGCGAAGAGGTCGCCCGCATGAAGCGCGAGGGCATCGAGTACGAGGAGCGGATGGAGCTGCTCGAGGAGGTCACCTGGCCTCGCCCGCTGTCCGAGCTGTTGGAGGCGGCGTACGAGACGTACGCGGCGGAACAGCCCTGGGTCCTCGACTTCCAGCTCTCACCCAAGGCCGTCGTCCGTGACATGTACGAGCGCGCGATGACCTTCGGCGACTTCGTGCGGTTCTACCAGCTCACCCGGTCCGAGGGGCTCGTGCTCCGGTACCTGTCCGACGCCTACCGGACCATGCGGCAGACCATCACCGAGGAACAGCGGAACCAGGAGCTCGACGACCTGATCGAGTGGCTCGGCGAGGTCGTCCGGCAGACCGACTCCTCGCTCGTCGACGAGTGGGAAGCGCTGCTCAACGGCGACGTGCTGCTCGCCCTCGCCGAAGAGCAGGAGATCGCGCCGCCGCAGCCGGCACGGCTCACCGGCAACGTGCGGGCCTTCACCGTGCTCGTGCGGAACGCACTGTTCCAGCGGGTGCTGCTCGCTGCACGCGACGACGTCGACGGACTCGGGGCGCTCGACGCAGCAGCCGGTTTCGACGGTGACGCGTGGGACGCGGTGCTCGAGGAGTACTACGAGGAGCACGACACCATCGGCACCGATGCCGAGGCGCGGTCGATGTCCTACCTGGTGCTCGACCAGGCGGGGGCGACGGGTGCCGGGGCGACGGGTGTGGGGGCGTCCGGCTCTGGGGCTGCAGGCTCGGCGCGTGTGTGGCGTGCCCGGCAGATCTTCGCGGACCCGTCAGGCGACAAGGACTTCGGGTTCTCGGCGACGATCGACCTCGACGCCTCGGACGAAGCCGGTGAGGCCGTGGTCCGGGTCACCGAGATCGGTCGGTTCGACGGGTGGGCCGACGTGGACGTGGACTGATGCCGGCCGGTGCTGGTTCGTTCGTCGTGCGAGCGCTCGGTGCGGACGACGTCGACGCGCTGCAGGTGCTGCTCGAGACCGTGCCGGACTACGCCGAGCGGATCACCGGGTACCCGCCGGGGCCGTCCGACGGGCTGAGCGCACTCGTGTCGGTGCCGGACGGCTTCGAGCCGGCGGGCAAGCACGGGATCGGGCTGTGGGACGGCGAATCGCTCGTGGCGTTCGCGGACGTGCTGCTCGGGTACCCGGCACCGACCACGGCGTACGTCGGACTGCTCGTCGTCCGCGGCGATCGGCAGGGTTCCGGCCTCGGACGAGTCCTGCACGAGGCCGTCGTGTCCCTGGCGGCTGATGCCCGCGCCGACCGACTACGACTGGGGATCGTGGCGACGAACGCGGCCGGTGCCGAGCCGTTCTGGCGGGCGCTCGGGTACGCACCGACGGGGGAGCGGAAGCCGTACCGGTACGACAGGCTGGAGAGCACGGTGGCGCTCTGGGAGCGGGCGGTCTGATCCTCGTGGGTCAGGGGTGGACCAGGCGCTTCGCCACCAGGCTCCGGGCCGCCGCCACGATCGCCTCGTGCGGATCACGAGGGGTCCAGCCGAGCACGGTGCGCGCTCGCTCGTTCGAGGTGCGCTTGGCGTAGCCGAGGTCGGGCACCATCGCACGGAACTGCGGCTGGGTCTCGGCTGCGGTCCGTACGACGTCGTCGGGCAGCGTCTGCGTCGGGACTGCCCGGGCGTCGTCACCGAGGTGCTCGCGCAGGGTGGCGGCGATCTCGGCCATCTCGAGCGCCGGGCCGTTCGACAAGAGGAACCGCTTGCCCGCTGCATCCGGGGCGGTCGTCGCGGTGACGTGCGCCGCGGCGACGTCACGCACGTCGACGATGGGGATGAACAGCCGCGGGGTCGCGGGCATCGCTCCGGAGAGCATGGACTGCAGGATGTGGTTCGCGCCCGACACCGCGTGCCCCATCGCCGGGCCCATCACCGCGACCGGCATCGTCGTGACGAGCTCCGGCGCACCGGGCTCGGACGTGACGAAGTCCCACGCGGCGCGTTCGGCGAGGGTCTTGCTCTTCCCGTAGGCGTCGACTCCGGGCCCGTCGAGCACCGTCCAGTCGGCCTCGGTGAACACGTGGTCGGAGTGCGGGTGGCCCCAGCTGACCGCATGGAAGGCCGAGGTCAGCACGACCCGATCGACTCCGGCCGTGTGTGCGGCGCGCAGCACCCGCAGCGTCCCCTCCACCGCCGGACGGATCACGGTGTCCTCGTCCTCGACGTGGCCGGGCAGCACCGGCGAGGCGACGTGGTGCACGACGTGGATGTCCGCGACCGCCTGAGCCCATCCGTCATCGGACGTCAGGTCAGCGGCGACGAACTCCAGCCGGTCGTCGGCGGTCAGGCCGGCTTCGGCGAGGACCGCACGGACCGCGGGTTCCCGGTCGAGGGACCGGATCGTGGTGCGGACGCGGTGCCCGGCGTCGAGCAGCTGCAGGATCAGGTGGCCGGCGATGAAGCCGGAGCCGCCGGTGACCAGGACGTGTTCGGTGTTCTCCATGCGCCCAGCATCGTCTCGGGGTCGGATGCGGACCAGTACCTCGGTGTTCCTGGGTCTCCGAGACCCAGGCTGACCGAGCTCGTCGGTCAGAAGAGTGTGGCCGGCGGGGTCGCCTCGGGCAGTGCGGACGGCTCGGTGACCTCGACTCCGGGCCAGCCCGGACCGTGCGGCACGTCGGTGTGGTTCTGGTACGCGGTGGCGGCACCACGGGCGCGGACGTCGGCGGCTTCGTTCATCTCGTGGCCGACGTGCCCGCGGACCCACTCGAACGTGACCTTGCGGCCCTGCAGCTCGGCGTCGAGCTCCTTGATGATCTCGACGTTCATGACCGGCTTGCCGTCGGCCTTGCGCCAGTTCTTCCGCTTCCACCCAGCGAGCCACTCGGTGCAGGCCTTGATGGCGTACTGGCTGTCGCACAGGATGTGCAGCGGCTCGCCGGTGTCCTTCGTCGCGCGGAGCAACTGCAGGACGGCCGTGAGTTCGCCGATGTTGTTCGTTGCCCGGGGCCAGCCACCGGCGGCCCAGCGGTCGTCGTCGACGTACCAGGCCCAGCCAGCGGGGCCGGGGTTGCCGAGGGCTGAGCCGTCTGCTGCGGCGACGATCGTCACGAGGGGACCTCCTGGTCGGGGCTGGTGCCCGTCGAGCGTAACGGACGGTCGAGTGCCGTCCGCGCCGAGGTCAGCGGCGTGCGGGATCGAGGTTCAGCGTGCTGCCCTCGAGCAACCAGTCGTCGGCGCGGGTCTCCATGTACGGGTTGAGCCACTGCACCTCGGCCGGCGTGATGCCGAACCGCTGAG
Organism: Curtobacterium sp. NPDC089991; assembly: GCF_044748425.1. Taxonomy (NCBI): domain Bacteria; kingdom Bacillati; phylum Actinomycetota; class Actinomycetes; order Micrococcales; family Microbacteriaceae; genus Curtobacterium; species Curtobacterium sp. NPDC089991. The sequence continues at coordinate 827,590 of NZ_JBIVGB010000002.1, read as the reverse complement.
CGACCGTGGTCAGCTCGTCGCCGTGCGCCACCAGGTAGTCGGCCGGTCGTCCGTCGGCGTCCGTGACGATGCCGTACGCCCCCGGTCGGTCCTTGCCCACGGTGATGCGCAAGTCCGGGTAGGGGTTCGGGATCTTCCAGTCCAGAGCACCGACGGCCAGCACCGATCCGACCCACGGGCGTTTCGACGGGTCTTCGTCCGGCACTGAGGCGGGGACGAGGACGACGCTGCGCAAGTAGTCCGGTCGTGCACCGGCGTCGTTCATGACCACGGTCTTCGGCGGCCCGGAGGCGGCGGTCCACTCGGTCGTGTCCCGCGCCGAGGCGTCACCGCCATCGAGCGGGCTGGCGGTCCGGTGCCGGAACTGCAGGCTCATCTGCTGCGGGTTGGTCGTGCGGTAGCCGGACAACTGCGCGGTGAACGTACCCATGTCGTTCGCCACGATGCGCACGTGGATGCTCGTGTCACCGCTCGGGGATGTGACGTCGGTCTCCGCCGCGACCGTGCCCGTCGGCAGGACCTGCTCGACCTCGTCCGCGTTGCCGCCGACCTGCTCGGTCGTGAGCGTCGGATCGGGGATCGGCTCCGCGGTGCGCTCGGTGGCCTGTCGGGTCGGCTTCGGCAGGGTGTCGTCCCCTCCGAACACCGTGCAGCCCGTCAGCAGCAACCCCACCAGTGCGGTGCCGGCTACTGCGCTCGCCGCGGTCCGCGCTCGTGTTCGTCGTCGTTCGATCTCCCCCACGGCAGGGAGCGTACCGCCGGGGTCCAGCCCGATCGATGGTCGTGACCGAACTGGTACTCGGGGCACACGGACTACCGTCCGGGTCATGAGCGACAGCATCCCGGAGACGCCGGATCCCGACTCGACCGACACTACGTACAGCCCGTCGAGCGAGCGGGAGACCGAGGCGTCGCAGACGAACCAGCGCAGCGACGCCGAACTCGAAGCGGACGGCATCGACACGTCCAAGATCACCGCCGCACCGGGAACGGGAGGCGCGGACGACGCCGGCGACGTGGAACCCGCACCGGGCGATCTGCACCTGCCGTGGCAGTCGGAGGAGGACCGCCGGGGCTAGCGCGCCACGCGGTCGAGTTCGCGGACGAGTTCCTCGCCGTCGCGGACGTCCCAGAAGGCGAACAGCTGCGGTCCGAACAGCCCGTCGAGTCCGGTGTTCGCGTAGATCTTGGCGGTCGCTCCGCCGGCGAAGAACGCCGCCACTCCGCTCGGATCGCCGGTGTTCCACTCCACCGAACAGTGTCGTCGGCCGCTGGTCCAGGTGATGGTGCGATCGGTGCGTCCCACCGGAACCTCGCGGGTGGTGTTCGGCGTGATGATCAGTGCGCGGCGGTCGGTGACGGCGTACACGGTCGTGCGCTTGCGGTGTGCCTTCACGAAGAAGCGGCCGACCACCAGGTGCACGCCGACGATCGAGAACACGATCGGGATGATCGCTCCCACGCCGAGGTACCCGTTCCGCACGACGTCGAGGACCGCGAACGCGACGAAGCCGGTCCACAGCAGGGAGAACGGGATGAGGAAGCCGTCCCGCCCCGTGAAGAGCTTCGCCGGTTCGCTCGTGCCGGCCCAGTACAGGTGCTCGTCGGGCCCGAGGTGCTCACGTGCGGTCTGCTGAGGATCGTTCACCCCGAAGAACCTACGCCGTCACGCGAGCACCACGTCACCACGGCGCTCCCGTCACGACACCGAGTCGGGGTGCGAGCCCGTCCGCTGCCCGGACTCGAGCGTGGCGATCGCCGCGAGCTCGTCGTCGCTGAGCACGAAGCCGTCGACGTCGAGGTTCGACCGGATCCGCGACGGCGTCACCGACTTCGGCAGCACCACGACCCCCTGCTGCACGTTCCACCGGACGAGGACCTGCGCGACGCTCACCCCGTGTGCGTCAGCGATGCCGGTGAGGATCGGTTCGTCGATCAGCCGACCGCGACCGAGCGGCGACCAGGCTCCGGTGACGATGTCGTGCTGCTGGTGGAACTCCATGAGCTCGCGCTGCGGGAGCCACGGGTGCCGCTCGACCTGGTTGAGCACCGGCGCCTCACCGGTTTCGTCGACGAGCCGCTGCAGGTGCGGCACCTGGAAGTTCGAGACCCCGATGCTCCGCGCCCGGCCGGAGTCGCGCAGCTCGACGAGCGCGCGCCAGGTGTCGACGTAGCGGTCGTTCGCCGCGGCCGGCCAGTGGATCAGGTAGAGGTCGACCGCGTCGAGCCCCAGCCGCTCGAGGCTGCCGTCGAACGAACGCAGGGTCGCGTCGCGCCCCTGGTGGTCGTTCCACACCTTGGTCGTCACGAAGACGTCGTCACGGTCGAGCCCGGAGGCCCGGATCGCGTTCCCGACGCCGGTCTCGTTGCCGTACATCTCGGCCGTGTCGACGTGCCGGTAGCCGGCTTCGAGCGCGAGACCGACCGCCGTCTCGGCCTCGGTGTCGTCGACCTTGTAGACGCCGAACCCGATCGCGGGGATCGCGGCGCCGTCACGCAGGGGAAGTGAACTGACCATGCACCCATCCTGCCGGTGCGTGGCGGGCGCGCGCCGGGCCTCCCGGACATCTGTGGAGAACGCGACCCGCCCGCCGGACGCACGTTCCTTCCCATACCGGCCGCGATGGCAAATGCAATCGGGCGTACCTGGTCAGAACTTCCGACCAGGTACGCCCGATTCGACTAGGTACGCCGAAAGCGCCGCCCGCGCTCAGGTCGGCAGGACCACCGGCTCGGTGTCGGGGATGGGGCTGGCGTCACGGCCGCGCAGGTCGGGCAGCCAGCGCTTCGCCCCGAGCGCGACGACGACGCCCACCCCGGCCATGACCGCACCGACCGTGAAGCCGCCCACCGGGCCACTGCTGTCGATCAGGAAGCCGGCGACCGCGGACCCACCGGCGGCGCCGATGAGCTGACCGGTGCCCATCCAGCCGTAGGCCTCGGCGGTGTCGGAGAACTTGACGGTGGCGGAGACCGAGCCGAACATCACCGCGAGTGCCGGCGCGATGCCGATGCCCGCGATCACGAGGGCGATGCAGAGCCACCAGAAGTTCGTGCCGCCCAGGGCGAGCGCGAGACCGACGAAGACGATCGCCATGCGCGTCCACAGGGTGTTGGGGGAGATCGGACGGTGGCCGAAGGCCAGGCCGCCGAACAGGGACCCGACCGCGAAGACGGCCAGGACGATGCCGGCGTTCGGGCTGCCCTCGCCGAAGACGCTGGTGACGCTGGCCTCGACCGCCGCGCACGCGCCGATGAGCAGCAGACCGGTCAGGGTGGCGACGACGACCGACGGCCGCTTCAGCACCACGCCGAACGCGCGCTTCGAGCGGGGGATGCGGACGCGGCCGAGCTCGGGGGAGGCGATGAACCAGATGCCGCCGACGACCAGGAAGACCATGGCGACGACGATCGCCTCGACCGTGCCGACCTGGGTCGCGACGAAGGTGGTGATGACCGGGCCCGCGACCCAGATGAGTTCCTGGGCGCTGGCATCGAGCGAGAACAAGGGGGTGAGCTGCGACGAGGTCACCATCTTGGGGTAGATGGTGCGGACCGCCGGCTGCACGGGCGGGACCGCGAGACCGCCGAGGAACCCGACCACCACGTAGCCCCAGAGCGGCATGAGCACGAAGCCGATGACGCCCATGCTCACGAGCGCGACGATGCTCGTCAGGATGAGGACGGGACGCATGCCCCAGCTGCCCATCCACCGGCTGGTGAGCGGGCCCGCGAGTGCCTGCCCGACACTCGTCGTCGCGAGCACCAGGCCGGCGGCGCCGTAGGAGTGGAAGACGTGCTCGACGTGCAGCAGGTACGCCAGCGAGAGCATCCCGAACGGGAAGCGCGCGGTGAGCTGTGCAGCGATGACACGACCCACGCCGGGGGTCTTCAGGAGGGGGCCGTACGTGCTCACGAGACGAGTGTACGGACCGGACGGATCGGGGTGTCACCCGTCCGGGGGAGGTGTGGAGGAGGTCCTCGTCGACACCGTTCTCAGACACGCCGACGGGAGGTGTCGAGAACTTCCGTCCACAGCTTGTGGAGAGTGTCGGTGGTGGGTGCGAGAGTGGCGGAAAACCGGGCCTCCGGGAATCCACAGTCTGTGGATCGGGTTGTGGAAACTACAGGCGTGTAACACTTTCTCTTGTGGTCGACGGGTCCGCCGGGCACAACATGTAGTAGCGTCGTCCTCAGCACCGCACACGAACTTCGGACCTGGAATCAGGCCCAGAAACCAGGGGAGAACATGGCCGTCACCGTCTACACCAAGCCGTCCTGCGTCCAGTGCACAGCGACGTACCGGGCCCTCGACAACAAGGGCATCGAGTACGAAGTGCACGACGTCTCCACCGATGAGGCAGCCCTCGAGCACGTCAAGAGCCTGGGCTACATGCAGGCCCCCGTCGTCGTCACGGACGACGACCACTGGTCGGGCTTCCGCCCCGACAAGATCGCGACGCTCAGCGCCGAACTGGCGTAGTCGTCTCCCGTCCTGTGGACGGTCACCCCGGACCCGCTCAGGAGGCCCGGATCGCCGCCCACAGGACACACCCGGTCCGTCTGTCCGCACCTTCCATCGAGGAGCGCGCCATGAGCCGATTGGTCTACTTCTCGAGCGTGTCCGGGTACACCGCGCGCTTCGTCGAGAAGCTCGGCCGCGACGCGGACCGGATCCCGCTCTACCCGAGCGAACCCTTCCTCCACGTGGACGAGCCCTACGTCCTGTTCCTGCCCACCTACGGTGGCGGCAACGGCGAGGGTGCGGTCCCCAAGCAGGTCATCAAGTTCCTCAACGACGCGCACAACCGCTCGCTTATCCGCGGTGTGGTCGTCGGCGGCAACACGAACTTCGGCGAGGCCTACGGCCTGGCAGGGGACGTCATCGCGCGGAAGTGCAACGTCCCCCTTCTCTACAGATTCGAACTCTTCGGGACCCCTGACGACGTGTCGGCGGTCAACTCAGGATTGGATGCATTTTGGACGCAGCAGTTGCAGACGTCGATCTGACGTCGCCGCAGACGGGGATGGACTACCACTCCCTCAACGCGATGCTCAACCTCTACGACGCGGACGGCAACATCCAGTTCGACAAGGATCGTGAGGCCGCCAAGCAGTTCTTCCTGCAGCACGTCAACCAGAACACCGTCTTCTTCCACAACCTGAAGGAGCGGCTCGACTACCTGGTCGAGAACGAGTACTACGAAAAAGCCACGATCGACATGTACTCGCTGGACTTCATCCAGCGACTCAACGACCTGGCGTACTCGAAGAAGTTCCGGTTCCAGACGTTCCTCGGCGCGTTCAAGTACTACACGAGCTACACGCTCAAGACGTTCGACGGCAAGCGCTACCTCGAGCGCTTCGAGGACCGCGTCGTCATGACCGCCCTCGGCCTGGCCCAGGGCAACGAGCAGCTCGCCATCGACCTGGTCGAAGAGATCGTCGCCGGCCGGTTCCAGCCCGCGACCCCCACGTTCCTCAACACGGCGAAGGCACAGCGCGGCGAGCTCGTCTCCTGCTTCCTCCTCCGCATCGAGGACAACATGGAGTCGATCTCGCGCGGAATCAACTCCTCGCTGCAGCTCTCGAAGCGCGGCGGCGGCGTGGCCCTGCTCCTCTCCAACATCCGCGAGGCCGGCGCCCCGATCAAGCAGATCGAGAACCAGTCCTCGGGCATCATCCCCGTGATGAAGCTGCTGGAAGACTCCTTCTCCTACGCGAACCAGCTCGGTGCGCGTCAGGGTGCCGGCGCGGTCTACCTCAGCGCCCACCACCCGGACATCATGAAGTTCCTCGACACCAAGCGCGAGAACGCCGACGAGAAGATCCGCATCAAGACGCTGTCCCTCGGCGTCGTCGTGCCGGACATCACGTTCGAGCTCGCGAAGAACAACGAGGACATGTACCTGTTCTCGCCGTACGACGTCGAGAAGGTCTACGGCGTCCCGTTCGGCGACGTCCCGATCTCCGAGAACTACCGCGCGATGGTCGACGACTCGCGCATCAAGAAGACGAAGATCAAGGCGCGTGACTTCTTCACGACCATCGCCGAGATCCAGTTCGAGTCCGGCTACCCGTACATCGTGTTCGAGGACACGGTGAACAAGGCCAACCCGATCAAGGGTCGGATCAACATGTCCAACCTGTGCTCGGAGATCCTGCAGGTCAACACCCCGACGACCTTCAACGAGGACCTGTCCTACAAGGAGATCGGCAAGGACATCTCCTGCAACCTCGGGTCGCTGAACATCGCGCTGACGATGGACTCGCCGGACTTCGGCAAGACCATCGAGACCGCGATCCGTGGCCTGACGTCCGTGTCGCAGATGTCGCACATCGCCTCGGTGCGTTCCGTCGAGGACGGCAACGACAAGTCGCACGCCATCGGCCTCGGCCAGATGAACCTGCACGGTTACCTGGCTCGTGAGCGCGTCTACTACGGCTCCGAAGAGGGCATCGACTTCACGAACATCTACTTCTACACGGTGCTGTTCCACGCCCTGCGCGCCTCGAACAACATCGCCATCGAGACCGGCGAGACCTTCGACGGGTTCCGCGACTCGAAGTACGCGTCGGGTGAGTTCTTCGACAAGTACACCGACCAGGCGTGGACCCCCGCGACCGCTCGTGTCGCCTCGCTGTTCGACAACGCGAACATCACGATCCCGACGCAGGAGGACTGGAAGGCGCTGAAGGCGTCCGTCCAGGAGCACGGCATCTACAACCAGAACCTGCAGGCCGTCCCGCCGACCGGTTCGATCTCGTACATCAACCACTCGACGTCGTCGATCCACCCGATCGCGTCGAAGATCGAGATCCGCAAGGAAGGCAAGCTCGGCCGCGTCTACTACCCGGCGCCGTTCATGACGAACGACAACCTGGACTACTACCAGGACGCGTACGAGATCGGTGCCGAGAAGATCATCGACACGTACGCCGCGGCGACGCAGCACGTGGACCAGGGCCTGTCCCTGACGCTGTTCTTCAAGGACACCGCCACCACGCGTGACATCAACAAGGCGCAGATCTACGCATGGCGCAAGGGCATCAAGACGATCTACTACATCCGTCTGCGCCAGCTCGCCCTCGAGGGCACCGAGGTCGAGGGCTGCGTCAGCTGCATGCTGTAGAGCTGCCGCTCTCTTCCTGGAGGCGCGGGGCGGGCCCCGCCCCGCGCCTCCAGTCCGTCATCAGATCACCATCTCGAATCCGGAAGACAATCCCATGACCCTCACCGACCCGGTCCACGCCACGGGCAAGTCCATCCCGCTGATCAGCTCGGTCAGTGCCATCAACTGGAACCGCATCCAGGACGACAAGGACGTCGAGGTCTGGAACCGGCTGGTCAACAACTTCTGGCTGCCCGAGAAGGTGCCGCTGTCGAACGACGTGCAGTCGTGGAACACGCTGACGCCGGCAGAGCAGCAGCTCACCATGCGGGTCTTCACCGGCCTGACGCTGCTCGACACCATCCAGGGCACCGTCGGCGCGATCAGCCTGATCCCCGACGCGATCACCCCCCACGAAGAAGCCGTCTACACGAACATCGCGTTCATGGAATCGGTCCACGCGAAGAGCTACTCGTCGATCTTCTCGACGCTGGCCTCGACGCCCGAGATCGACGACGCCTTCCGCTGGTCCACCGAGAACGTGAACCTGCAGAAGAAGGCCCAGATCGTCCTCGACTACTACACCGGCGACGACCCCCTGAAGCGCAAGGTCGCCTCGACGCTGCTCGAGTCGTTCCTGTTCTACTCCGGCTTCTACCTGCCGATGTACTGGTCCTCGCGCGCCAAGCTCACCAACACGGCTGACCTGATCCGCCTGATCATCCGTGACGAAGCCGTCCACGGGTACTACATCGGGTACAAGTTCCAGAAGGGCCTCGAAGGCGCTTCCGAAGAGCGCAAGCAGGAGATCAAGGACTACACGTTCAACCTGCTGTTCGAGCTCTACGAGAACGAGGTGCAGTACACGCAGGACCTCTACGACCAGGTCGGGCTGACCGAGGACGTCAAGAAGTTCCTGCACTACAACGCCAACAAGGCGCTGATGAACCTGGGCTACGAGCCGATGTTCCCCAAGGAGACGACGGACGTGAACCCGGCGATCCTGTCGGCGCTGTCGCCCAACGCCGACGAGAACCACGACTTCTTCTCGGGGTCGGGGTCGTCGTACGTCATCGGCAAGGCGGAGAAGACCGAGGACGAGGACTGGGACTTCTAGGTTCCGCTCGACCGGGGAACGCCCCGCTGGCTTCGGCTGGCGGGGCGTTCTTGTGTCCGTATGTCGCCCGTCCACGAAATGGAGCGCGGACGGGCTATGTGAGACATGGCTTGTCGGCACCCTGGAGTGTGCAGCAGTTCGTCCGGTGGGCGACCGGCTGCCGGGACAGTACGAAGTTGCCAGCTCCGTGATCGAACCGGTGGCGCCCGCCCGTCATTGCCAGCAGACTGATCCCATTCGAGAACGCCGTTCTGCGGCGACAACACGATGGACAAATCCGGACCGCGAAACCAGGGGGCACTGTTGCCAAACGAATTGAAACCCGGCACCCGCCGAACCGGCGATCTTATCGACTTCGACCCGGACACCCCGGAGGTGAAGGTGCTCCTCGACTGGTCCGAGGACGGAATCAGCGTCGAGGTGCCGTGGTCCGCACCGGACGACTACTACGCGTCCTGGTTTCTTCGCGACGGCCTGCAGGGGCTTCCGGTCGCCAGCAAACCGATCCCCAGGCGGCTAATGTTCGCCGACTCACACGGAGCGCTCCAGCTGGTGAACTGCTGGCCGCGAGGGTTCCATTCAACATTGGCCTCCGGCACCGGGCGCATGTGGGCACGGTTTGCTGTAATGGGTGTACGCGACGACATCGACTTCCAGCAGATTGACGGCATCCGATCGGAGGTATCTGGCCTAAGAGAATGGCTCGGTGTTAGCAGTGTCTCCGAGGACGTTGACCCGCCGTCGAGAACCATCACAGTCGTTGGTAAGCCAGCGGACGAAATCATCATCTCTTCGGACCTTGTGTTGGTTCCAACGTGGTCCACGGAGCGACCGGACGGCGAGGACTCCATCGTGCTCCGCGACTACGTGGACTGTCAGACCATGTCCACCACACCGGCGGGGTGGGACGACCTAGCGGCGGCGCACCGCGGCATTCGGGACCTGCTCGTGCTCGCGCGATGGCGGGCGGAAACCTGCACTGTGACGATGGTGACCAGGGACGACGACCCGTTGGTCACGCTCGATGGCAAGGAGCACGGCAGGCAGTGGCGGGATGTCGTTGTCGCCAACCGCGAAGAAGCGCCCGCAACAGTCTCCGGGTACCGGCCGTACGTAATGGAGTACGACGAGATCGGCGGAGCTGCGGGAGTTGCGCGATGGCTAAAACTGCGAGAGGAATTCGGCCGAGCACTGGACCCGATCGTCTCAGATCGGTACTTGCAGAAAGTTCCTGCGCTGACGCACCTCGCGCAGGTCGGTCCAGGACTTGAAGCCCTGGGGTACCTCTTGCTCAAAAATCGGGATGGAGTCGGGGCAGAGGCGGCGAAGAACTCCCAGCTTAGGCAACGCTTGGACCGGATCGCAGCGGCCGTTGCCGGAGCGGTGCCGTTCGATGCCGAAACTTGGGCGGAGACGACGACCCGCGCATACAACGGGATCAAGCACGCTAACCGGAAGCTGCCCGATGACCTGGACTTACTCAATCGGTGGCGGGAGTCCGTAACCGTAGTCCGCGCATGGGTCGCCCTCGAGCTTGGCGCCGAGGCGGCGGCCGTTAAGCGGCGCCTCGAACTTGATCCGTCGGCCGGGGCGTTTGTCGCCAGGGTCTGATACCGACTGGACCGACGTCCTTTAGCCGCTCCCCTACCGGTTTACGTGATGCACCCGCGTCGCGCTGCGATGAACGCCGATCACGATAGCCAGAACAGCGCCGACGAAGACAGCGGCTGTCGCAAGGCCCCGAACCTGTTGCGGGGCAGCCCTGAGCTCGCGAAGGGCGGACAGACCGAAGACGAGCGCCGCTGGTGGCAGTACGAAGGCCAGGACAAATGCTGCCACTGCCACCCCTTCAGGAGCTATGTGCGGCCTAGTATCTGCCGCCCAGGGCGTCCATTCTCGTCGGACGGATGCGTGGCGTCAGTCCCCCTCCTGCGGCTGAGGTCTGACAAATGACGCGCCTGGCTTTACCCTGAATTGTGATTCAGGATTCGACATTCTGTCATTCCATGGCGCGAGCAGGTAGCCGATCGAGGTTGAGGTCTCTTCGAAGGCGGCTTGCAAAAAGGAGGTCGCCGGATGCGCATTCCCCGAGGAATCGGTAAAGCTGAGATCCACAACTATATCGACGGAGCCCGAGAGGTCGTTGATATGGTGCGGGGAAGTGTCTTCCCTGGCGAAGAGCCAATTCTCTGATGCGTTGACTTCGTAGGAGATCCTTCGAGGTGTCGGCAGCGAAGCGCCAGCTTCCAGAACCGGCACCAGCATGCTGTCAATGTTCTCCACTGCCGCAACACCAGCGAGGTTCGTTCGATGCTTTGCTTCGTTGTCGAGCGAAGCAAGGATTGCCAATGTATGCGCGGCCGGATTAGCCGCGTTCAGCTGGAACGGTTGCCGCCACAGGATGGCGTCCTTCAGATACTTTGGCAGCCCGAGCAAGCGCCGCTCGTGAGACTTGAACTCTTTACTCGTCAGCGCGAGAGGGTATTGCAACGCGGCTGGTTTGATTGGAAATCGACCTCGCCGAGCGACTTCCTGAAGCGCGATGTTCAGCGCCGTCCGCAGGTGATGAATAGCTTCCGCGAATAAGATAGATGCTTCCTCGAGCGGAGGAGCCTGCTGCACCTCAATACGGAGGTCCCACGACATGGCGTCATCCGCGATCGTCGGATGCCACGTTACCGGGTCGAGTTTTCGCCACGCGTTCATGAGTTCGAACATCTCATGGTGCCGCCGCATCGCCTGGCGAATACGGATCGACGCGGTACGGTGTGCCGCCGCGACCTCTGGGTGCCAGTTAGCCGGATCTGAAGCAGGCGAGATCAAACTGTCTATTGTCATCGAATGCGAATTCCCTTCGAGGCACTGGCAGGCGGCAGGTGAAAGCCAAGTATGCCGTGGTCTCGCGTGATTCTGGTACCCGTCGCGGTGGCGATCGGGGCTGGCGCGCTCATTGCAGCCATTTTCGCGCTGCACACGCGCAACACGTCGGTAGCTGGACTCTCACAACCGAGCTCGTGCAGTTCCTGGCCTCAGTCAGCGTCCCACTGGCCGATGAGCCACCGGACGCCGCTAGTGGGGAGTTCAATGCAAGCATGTTGTCCCGTATCCAGCCTCGCGTGCTCGGCCTTGCGATCGGCGTCGGGGCGCTGGTTGCGGGACTCGTCATAGCTCTCCTGGGCGCCGGCGTTGGTTACGTCGGGCTCGTAGCCGGCGGGCTGGTCATGGCTGCGATGGGACTGCTGGCGGCAATCGTTGGTGCGATCGGTTTCGCCCGACACGGGTCCACCCGAACCGAGCGTGAGTGAACGAAGCGAACATGAGCCACTGATAGGCGTGCCCGATAGTCCATCGGCTACCGCACCACGACTGAGTCCGTTCACACAGCGACATATTGGGGGTCCGGATTAGGCGGCCGTCCTGAGTGGTGTGACTACTCGAGAGCGCGGCGTACCGTTCCAACGATGTCATCTAGCAGGTAATCGGGGTGGACCTCGAGCAGGGTCATCCCGTGCTCAGCGCACAACCAACGCTTCGTAGCGTCGCGCTGCTGCTGCCGCTCGAAAGCCTCCCGTCCACCGAAGAACTCCACCGGGCGTGAGTGTTGGGCGCCCTGGTACTCGATTGCGACGTTTTGCCCGCGGATCACCATGTCGAGGGACTGTGGCGCAAGCCACGATGGCCGTACCTGGTGGTCGATTCGCTCGTCGGGGAACGCAGCACGTAGTTGATGCAGCAGACGTATCTCGGACACCAGGCCCTCGCCGACGCGTGGGAGCCCAGCGGCCTCACGCGCGCGGTTCTCCGATTCGCGGAACAGGGGCCTGCAGAGCGCTCGGATCAAGCCCCCGAAGGCGTACGGATTACTGCGGTTCCAGGTTGCTGGGATGGGACGCTCGTAGACTTCGAAGCCCTCGAACGCGGTCAGACGGTACGGACCGACGGTACGGCCGTGATCGATAAGCTGAACGATCTGGTCGACCGAGTAGTCGGTACCGATCAGGTCGTAAAGGCTTTGCGCTATCGCTTCTGTGGCTTCGTTTGCATGCAGTCGCCTCCAAAACTGTCCGATGATGCTGATGCCGTGCTCGTCGTGGAAGCTATCGAGCGTTCCCTGAAGGTCTTCAAGGGCCGCGTCGAGGTTTTGCCAGCCCGCCTTGGTGATGTTTGAGGATCCCCACCGCATGACCTCCCACGCTTCCGCACGTGGCTGCAGCAGGTCGCTGAGACCGACGAAGGCAACGAGCCGTCGGAAACCGTACGTCAGCTTCAACGCATCGGCCCACTCCTCCCGGAGGTAGTGCATGTCGGCGAGGCACTGTCGTGCTTCGCTTTGGGCCACGGATTTCGGGTATGCGTCGATGATTCGAGCCGCTCCCTCCATCGCCGTCTCGGGTTCAACATCCCACTCAGCCAGCAACTCGTGCAGCATGACGACGGGGTAGCCGAACTGCCCGTCAACGTCGATCGCATCGCCCGCAAGGAACCCTGGCTGGTAGTGCTTCGAAAAGAACGATCGCTGCAAACGGTTCATCTCAGGCAGCTCGTTCGCCGCGACCACCTCGAAGCGGTGGACTCGTCGAGAGGGTGAGTTGTTTGTCACACGATGAGCATGCCAGCGAAGTTGCAACGGCCGGCGTGCCGATGAACGATCGGCTACCGGACTGCTGACAGAGCCCTGATGCGTTTGACCAGACCGGCCGCGTCAGCAGGCATCGCTTCAAAGATCCGGTACAGAGTCTCGGATCGGTCAACAGGACCAACGGCCCAGCACCTCTTGCCCAGGCCGAACGCAATCCCTGCTTCGATGTGCGCCGCTGCGCCAGCCGGAAGCACGAGCACGAACTGCTCAGCCGCTCGAAGCTCGGCGAGGTCTTGCTCGAAAGCCTTCCGCACCCCCGTCGAGTCCAGCGCAGCGTTATCTGCTCCTCCTGGAACTGCCAGTGCTGCCGCGTCCTCGTCGTACCCAGTCCGAACGAAGGAGTAGGACGACACCCCGATGCTGTCCAGCGCTTCAACGACGTTGAGGACCGCTGCTCGATTCCGCCAGCTGCCCGCGACGAAGAACTTGCTCATGATGCGACGCTAGACCACACAGCGCTCCTGCAACGTCCGGTAGCCGACCGGCGATCGAGACGCTGCACGTCCGCGCTCAGAGATTCGTGGACCGACAGCATCGCTCCCGGGTACGCCTCTGAATTCTCGGGCTGGGGCATTGACGCCTGTTGGACACCCTCTCGGTGGGCGAGACTGGCTCGGTGCCTCTCAACATCGACACCTCACGTGCCCTCCGTACTCCTGACCAGTTGGTGGCGCTTGTCCGCAGCGTTCTTGATGCGCGTCCTGAGGATGAAAGTCGAGCGGTGGAATGGAAGTCACACTTTGACGATGTGACCTCGCCCGAAGCATCGTTCGTCATCGCCAGGGCAATCCTGGGCCTAGCAAATCGCCCCGTAAACGTTGCCCGAAGCGCTTTCGATGGCGTGGGGTACGTCCTCGTTGGCGTCGAGCCGGGCAGCCTGCATGGTCAGGGGGTACCCGACAGCGCAGAACTGCATAACGCCATCCGCCGATACGCCGGCAACTCCACGGCGCTGTGGGATCCTCGAAGCATCGAAGTAGATGGGCAGCAGGTCCTCGTGGTCACGGTCGAAGCTCCGCGCTCGGGCGACCGGATTGCGCTTTTGAACAAGAGCTACCAGCCGTCAGGTAGGAAGCCACTCGTCGAAGAGGGAACGATCTTCGTCCGGCAGCCAGGAGCAACCAATCGGGCGACGCGGCTGGATGTGGAGATGCTTCAGGACCGTCTCCTGGAGGGCACCGAAGTGCAGGCTGAAGCTGCACGACGTGCTGAACGGGACCATCGACTCCGTGAACTCGTGGGAGAGGTTGTCGGAGCGGCGACCCGTTGGGCGAACGCCGCTGAGGTCCTGATCATGGCGACCTCAAGCGACAAGTGGACCCAGAAGGATTGGATCGAATGGGTCAACACCGACAGCGGCAAAGCGATGGCCATCGATGCGCAGAACATGGAGGACCGCACGAGAAGCATTCGGTTGCTGACTGATGATCCGGTACTGCTGGCGCCCCTCGCGCAGGCCAAAGAAGTGATGAAGGACGGAGCCGTGTTCGAGGGTCTGCACGCGTCAGGGAGTGATTCAGGCGAGAGTCGAGCACTCGCCTACGATCGACTAAAGGCTCTTCGGGCCTTGTTCTCTCAGCTAGAAGAGGCTGCTGCGGCTTCGCTGTCTCACTAAGAGACCGGCTTACGGGCATCGGATCCAGCCGCGCCTCCGATCGGTAGGCTCGCGCTGTGAACGCCTTCGCTTTCCTGGCCACAAGCGGCGCCAACTCTCAAGATGGCGTTTCAGCGCCGATCTGGTTGATCGTTGCGGCTGTCGCGGCGATCGTCGTCATCGGGGTTGTGGTGTTCGCGCGCCGCAAGCGGTAGCTCGAAGACCCGGTCACCGATCGTTGAGCGGCCTTGAACCCACCGTTCCGCGGGCCCCGCGTCAGCCGCTCGGACCCGGTATCAACGAGCCTGGAGCCGGAACGCCGCTCGCTTCATCGAGGAAGTAGGTGACCTCGACACTCGCCAGCCTGCCGCTGTGACCGAATACAGGCAAGACCTCGATCGCAGGCTCGCTGCTGACCAGAGTAGGGACTTCCTCAGCGGCGGCAGCCGGAACCGGCCCAGTCAACGACACGTTGAAGCTTCCACATCCGCACCCGCAATTCGCAGCAACGAGCATCGTCGCCGCCTGCTGACGGAGAGCGTTCATGCTCTCGCCTTGGGCTACGTCAGCAAGCGCATCGACGATCGCACGTTCGCCTGGCCGAGGCATCCGCAGTGCCTCGATCGATTTCACCACTTGATGATCATGGCAGAGGGGCCCGAGACGCCACCCTCGTTATGGCCGACCGAGGGGACTGTGGGCAGCTTCGCTCCGTGTCGTCGGAATCGCTTCCTTCGGTGTCGGGACGTCGCGGGTGCGCGAGACGGCCCGCGTGACTTGGGGTTCGGGTGCATAATGGTGGTGTCTTCGGACCCGGTAGTGGGGCTTGCCGGACCCAACCTCGACAGTTGTCGACAACAGTCCCTATCTCAGCTGGTCGCGCTTCTGCGCGCCTGAGGTAGGGAGTGTCATGACAGCACCAATCGGTTCCGGACCGGTCGTCGTCGGCGTCCTGCCCGGCCTCGCTCCGGGGGTCATCGAGGTTGCGTCGTCTATCGCGCGGCGCTTCGGTACGACGCTGGTGTGCGTCAGCGTGGATGCATCGCTCTTCGATGCCGGTACGCGCTCGGACGGGTCGGTGATGGTGGAACCGATCGACCCTGACACCGCTGACACGACACCGCAGGGCTTGTCGGACAGTGACAAGGCGGCAGTACGTGCTGCCGCAACGACCTACGGCGTCGACGTCACGTTCGTCCCGGGTGTCGGGGATCCGAGCCGGGCACTGTCGCAGGTGGCCGAAGACCGCGACGCGGCGATGCTGGTCGTCGGGGCCAGGACGGGAGCGGGTCGAATCGCGGAGTTCTTCACGGGGTCGGTCGCGGTACGGCTGACCCATCAGCAGCACCGTTCAGTGCTCGTAGTGCCCGTTGATCCGGTCGGGTTCGATGCCCCACTGCCGTGGGACACCCCGTGACCGGCCAGCTTGTTCTGCTCCGCCACGGACAGAGCACTGCGAACGCTGCCGGTACCTTCACCGGCTTGCGAGACGTCGCGCTGACCGAACAGGGCAGCGCCGAAGCGAATCGGGCTGGGTTGCTACTTCTGCATGCCGGCATCCGACCGGACCTCGTGCTCACGTCGACGCTCGAGCGGGCGCTCCACACGGCGGAGCTCGTCACCGACGTCCTCGGACGTGATGCGCCGATCGAGTCGACGTGGCGGTTGAACGAGCGGAACTACGGCGCCCTCACCGGCATGTCCAAGCAGAATGCGCAAGCGGCGTTGGGGGCGGAGCAGTTCTTCGCTGTTCGTCGGACCCGCACGGGACGGCCACCACGCATGTCGATCCGCGCGTGGCTGGCGCTCCGGCGGACGCCGGCGCTTCGTGGACTGCCGTGGGCGGCACTTCGTCGAACCGAAACACTCTCCGACGTCATCCGCCGGGTCCAACCCGTCCTGTCGCACAGCATCACCCCGGCACTCCGCGACGGGCAGACAGTGCTCGTCGTCGCGCACGGCAACTCACTGCGGGCACTGTGTGCCTGCATGGACGGCCTAACTGACGGTGAGCTCGCGGACCTGAACCTCCCCACGGGCGAACCCCTGATCTACCGGTTCGACGGCGACGGTGGGTTCTGTCCGCGGGGTGGGGAGTACCTGCATCCGGCAGCACGAGCAGCAGCGGCAGCGGTCGCTGCGGAAGGTGGAACATGACCTCCCGAACGGACACGCACCTGCCCGATGGGCAGCTCCCGCCCGACCCAGACATCGACGCCAACGACCCGGAACGTATCGACCGGCCAGTGCATCTGCGGTGGCGGTACCTCGGTGTCGTCGCACTCGGCGGCGCCATCGGTACCGCCGCACGCGACGGACTCAGCACCGCGTTCCCCGCTCAGCAGGAGGTGTCCTGGGCGATCTTCTGGATCAACATCGCCGGCGCGCTCCTACTGGGTGTGCTGCTGGAACACCTCGCGCATCGCGGACCTGACGAGGGTCGCCGCCGGACACTGCGCCTGCTTCTGGGAACCGGTGTCCTCGGCGGGTTCACCACCTACAGCACCCTCGCGACCAGCACCGCGGTGTTGTTCCTCGCTGGCCGCGGGTTGGCCGGCACCGGGTACGCGCTCCTGACGGTCCTCGCCGGCGCGATCGCCACCGGTAGCGGCCTCGCGATCGCGGGTTTGGTCCGACCGAACGGGGCCACATCATGAGCGCCCTGGCCTTCCTCAGCGTCGCGGTCGCTGGCGGTGTCGGCGCGGCCGCACGGTTCTTCGTGGATGGTGCGATCAACCGGGGTCGGCAGTTCCGGCTCCCGGTCGGGACGCTGACGATCAACATCACCGGCTCGTTCCTGCTGGGCTTGATCACCGGCGCCGCCGGTCACCTCGGCGCCACCCCCGTCGCGGTGCTCGGAACAGGGCTCATGGGTGGCTACACCACGTTCAGCACCGCCAGCTTCGAGACCGTCCGCCTCGCACGCACTGGCCGCACCACCGCGGCTGCCGTGAACGGGCTCGGGATGCTCGTCGTCTCCGTCGCCGCAGCCGCCGGGGGCGTCACCCTCGGCACCCTCACTTGACCATCCGACTGGGAGACGAACAGCTCATGCACTTCGACATCACGATCGAGATCCCCCGCGGCAGCGGCAACAAGTACGAGGTCGACCACGCCACCGGACGGATCCGCCTGGACCGGGCGGTGTTCACCAGCATGGTGTTCCCGCAGGACTACGGCTCGATCGACGACACTCTCGGCGATGACGGCGACCCCCTCGACGCGCTCGTGCTGCTGCCCCGGCCCACGTTCCCCGGCGTCGTCATCGACGTCCGCCCGGTCGGGATGCTCCGCATGGTCGACGAGAACGGCGGCGATGACAAGATCCTCACCGTCCCCGCCGGAGACGTCCGCTTCGACCACGTCCAGGACATCTCCGACGTCGCCGAGCCGGTCCTGGCGGAGATCGAGCACTTCTTCGCCCACTACAAGGAGATCGAGCACGGCAAGCACGTCACCACCAACGGGTGGGCGAACCGTGTCGACGCCGAAGCCATCATCCGCGCCGCACAGGAACGGTTCACCCCGCACCCCTGACCGGCACCCGCGCACCCGACACCATCCAGTGCGCGCCCTGAACCGCCGTGGGGAGGCAACTGGCGCCCAGTGATCGCCAGGAGGTCGTCCCTCCGCCTCCCCGCGGCCCACACCCGCACGACCAACCCGAAAGGCGACAACCGCCGTGAACGACTACATCAGCAACGTCCACCACACCACCCACCATCAGGGCGAGTACGTGACCCACACCAGCCGCCCCGTCACCATCAGCAGCCTGCACGGCTCCCGGATCCTCGACTCCCGCGGCTACCCGACGATCCAGGTGCGTCTCGAGCTCGAGGACGGCACCGTCGTCACCGGTGACGCCCCCGCAGGCGCATCCACTGGCGCGCATGAGGCTGTCGAGCTTCGCGACGGCGGCAGCAGCTACGGCGGCCGCGACGTGAGCCAGGCACTGCACCTCATCACGACGGACGTCGCACCGATGATCACCGGCCAGTCGTGGACCTCGATCGGGCAGGCCGACGCCGCCCTCGCTGCCCTCGACGGCACCCCGAACCACCGCCGGCTCGGCGCGAACAGTGTCGTCGCGACCTCGATCGCGATGGCACGCGCTCTCGCCGCCGCAGCGGAGCTGCCGCTCTGGCGTTGGATCGCAGACGTCACCGGCAGCACGCCCCGCCTGCCCGTCCCGCACTTCAACGTGCTCAACGGCGGAGCGCACGCAGCGAACGCGCTCGACTTCCAGGAGTTCATGATCGCCCCGGTGAACGCCGAGACCATGACCGACGCGGTTCGGATCGGATCGGACGTCTACCACGCGCTGGCGGCACTGGTCCGGGAACGGTTCGGCAGTCTCGGTCTCGGGGACGAAGGCGGCTTCGCCCCGTCGATCGCCGCGCCCGAGGAGGCCCTCGACCTCCTCGTCGCCGCGATCAGTACCGCCGGTTACGAGCCCGGCGTGGACACCGTCGCGATCGCACTCGACCCGGCGGCGAACGAGTTCGCGCTCGGTGACGGTAGCTACCGGGTCGTGGACCGCCGGCTCGACCGCGCAGGCATGGTCGACTACTACCGCGACCTCATCAGCCGGTATCCGATCCGGAGCATCGAAGACGGCTTCTCCGAAGATGACCACGGCGGCTGGAAGGCGATGTCGTTCGCGCTCGGCGACATGCTCCAGATCGTCGGCGATGATCTCTACGTCACCGATCCGCAGCGCATCCGCGACGGTGGGAAGGACGGGCTCTCGAACGCGGCGCTCATCAAGCCGAACCAGATCGGCACCGTCTCCCAGACCCTCGACGCGATCGGCGTCGCACGCTCGCTCGGGATGCGGAGCATGGTGTCGCACCGGTCCGGCGAGACCACCGACACGTTCATCGCGGACCTCGTCGTCGGCACCGGAACCGGACAGATCAAGTCCGGCGCACCCGCCCGCGGAGAACGCGTCGCCAAGTACAACCGGCTCACCGAGATCGCGGAGAACAATCCGGAGCTGCCCTACGGGCTGCGCTGACCCCGACCGGTCACCTCGTGGGCGACGCGCAGGAAAGCAGAACCAGCTGGCTGAGGCTCTCCCGACCAGATCGCCCGCAACGGCCGGGCAAGTGGCGGCCCAGCGAGCGGGACCCGCACCAGCGACCCGTCGTTGATGTCGGCGGCGACCGTGCGAAGGCTCATCACCGCCGGTGCAATTCCAGCCTGCGCGTTCGCCCGGATGATGCTCGTGGTCTCCAGCACCGCGGCCGGAACCGACATGCTCAAACCGGCCTCCCTGAGCCATGCGGCGAGGGTCGCGCGAGTTCCGGAACCTTCTTCCCGCAGGAGCAGAGCCGTCGCCGCCAGGACCTCCGCAGTGATCCCGGTCGACCGAGCCCAGGGATGTTCCGGCGCAACGACGACCGCGAGCTCATCGTCCGCGATCACCTGCGCGGACACACCTGCCGCCGTCACCGGGGTCTCCGTGAACCCGAGGTTCGCGCCACCCGACTGCACGAGGTCCGTCACCGCGGCGGAGTTGCCCGCGATCAGGCGCACCCGCACGTCGGGTTCGCGGCGGCGGAATTCGAGCAGCCAGCCCGGCAGCAGCAGCTCCGCGATCGTCTGTGACGCTGCGACGACGAGCGAACCCGTGGGAGTCCGCAGCGCAGCCACTCCTGCTTCGAGGTGGCGAGACGCGTCGAGGACCGGTCCGGCCAGCCCGACGACGAGCCTGCCGGTCTCGGTCAGCACCGACCCCGTGGTCGAGCGGTGCACCAACAAGTGACCGACCATGCGCTCGGCGACCCGGATCCGAGCAGACACTGCCTGTTGCGTGACGCCGAGCGCTCCAGCGGCAGCGGAGAGGGAGCCGGTCTCGGCGACGCGTGCGAGCACGTCGAGTGTGTCGAGGTCGAGGGTTCGGTCCGTGAGTCGCCGTAGTGCCACAATCATTGATTGTGCCCTGCCAAGAGGTTCCGGGTACCGCCAGAGGCAGGATTCGCGCAGGCTTGGCCCATGACAACGCTCCGCACGGACCCTGCACCCGCGAACGGTAGCCAGCTGCCCCAACGGCCGCAGACGGCGTTGTTCCGTGACCTGGAGCGGCCAGGCCTGATCGTGTCGAATCTCACACCGAACTGGTTCGCGTCGATCATGGGCACGGGGATCGTCGCTGTCGCAGCTGCGTCACTGCCGCTGCAGTTCCCCGGGCTGCGCCTCGCGGCGACGGTCGTGTGGGCGATCGCCGCGGTGCTCCTCGTCGCCCTCACGACCGCGACGGTGCTGCACTGGATCCGCTACCGGAGCACTGCAGCCGGGCACCAGCTCAACCCGGTGATCTCGCACTTCTACGGCGCACCACCGATGGCGTTCCTCACCGTCGGCGCCGGGACACTCCTGCTCGGCAAGGACTGGGTCGGCCTGCCCGCCGCCGTCACCATCGACTGGGTCCTGTGGACCATCGGCACCATCGGAGGACTGCTCACGGCAGTGCTCGTGCCGTACCTGGCGTTCACCCGCCACGAGAACAAGCCCGACTCCGCGTTCGGCGGCTGGCTGATGCCGATCGTCCCGCCGATGGTGTCCGCCTCCACCGGTGCGCTCCTGCTGCCGTACGCCCCCGCCGGGCAGGCGCGGGAGACGCTGCTGTGGTCCTGCTACGGCTTCTTCGGCCTCAGCCTCATCACGTCGCTGGTCGTGATCACGCTGATCTGGAACCGTCTCGCGCAGCACAAGGTCGGGGCCGCCGGCATGGTCCCGACTCTGTGGATCGTCCTCGGGCCGGTCGGACAGTCGATCACCGCGGTGAACCTCCTCGCATCGAACGCCCCCACCGTTGTCGATGCGAGTACCGCGCATGCCCTGCTGGTCGTGGCGCTGGTGTACGGGTTCGCGATGCTCGGCTTCGCGCTGCTGTGGACCGTCATCGCCCTCGCGATCACCATCCGCACTGCCCGCGAACACTTGCCGTTCAGCCTGACTTGGTGGTCCTTCACGTTCCCCGTCGGGACCTGCGTCACCGGCCTGAACGGGCTCGCCCTGCACTCAGGCCTGACCGTCGTTGCCGTCCTCGCCGTCATCTACTACGCCGGCCTCGTCGCCGCATGGATCACCGTTGCCCTTCGCACCTTTCACGGATCCGTCATCCGTGGCACCCTGCTGGCACCGCCACAGCCGGCATGAGTACCCCCGAGGAACTCGCTGACGTTCGATCGCTGAACGGTCTCGCGGAGACGTGGCGGACCGCGCCCGACGGCAGCCGACGGTTCGTCCCGAGCTTCGACCCACGATCCGGCGGCAGATTCAGCCGTGTCCTGGTCCTGATGCAGTCGCCTGGCCCCCAGACCATCGCCGCAGCGCACGCAGCGATCTGCAGCGAGGACAACCCGGGCCCGACCGCGGCCGCGTTCCGAGCAGCCCGTATCGAGTCCGGACTCGCACGCGGCGAGTACGTCCGCTGGAACCTTGTCCCATGGGAACTGCCCGACCGCGTGCGACTCGAGGACATCGACGAGGGGCGGCATGCCCTCGCCACACTGCTCGCGGCCCTCCCCGCTCTCACTGCGATCGTCACGTACGGGGCCGTTGCCCTCGACGGCGTCATGCGACACTTCACCCTGGACGAGCACCCCCGACTCCTTCCGGTCATCGCAGCACCACATCCGTCTCCCGCCAACGGCCGCCACCGATCGGAACAACACCTCCGTTCCGTGCAAGCACTCCGGCTCGCCGCGCGAGCGCGGCAGACGTAACAAATACGAACGATTCCGCTACAACTATCCGTACCGGCGCTCAGTCCGGGTGCGAGGCGCCGTGTCTTGTAGCGGAACCCAGTCCCAGAATCTACGTGCCGCCACTACCCCTCCTGGTCGAGTTTCGCTACGTTCTCTTCATGGGTCACCTTCTCGGGTATGCGCGCGTGTCCACCACAGACCAGGACGCGTCGCTGCAGATCGACGCGCTCAACGCCGCTGGCTGCTACCGCGTGTTCGTCGACACCATGTCCGGGTCGCTCCAACACCGGCCCGAGCTCGACAAGCTCCTCGACCAGCTCCGCCCCGGCGACACTCTCGTCGTCTGGCGACTCGACCGGCTCGGCCGGTCCATCCGGCACCTCATCGATCAGCTGCACGCTCTCGCCGAGCGCGGCATCGGGTTCCGGTCCCTGCAGGAGACCATCGACACCACCTCGCCCGGCGGCCGGCTCGTGTTCCACGTCTTCGCCGCGTTGGCGGAGTTCGAACGGGACCTCATCAAGGAACGCACCAACGCCGGCCTCGCCGCCGCTCGAGCCCGCGGCCGCACCGGCGGCCGACCATCTCGGCTCTCCGCGGACCAGGTGCGCACCGCACGCCGGCTCTACGAACAGCAGGACATGACCGTCGCGCAGATCGGCGACGTGCTCGGCGTTAGCCGCACCACCATCTACCGTGCACTCGCGAAGCACGCCGAGCCCGTCGCGGCGCGACGAACCAAGCCTTCCCCAACGATGTAGCTGGCTATGGACGCGAGCGAGCGGTGGGGCATCCTTCGACTGCACGTCGAGGACGCCATCCCGCTCGCCACCCTGGCCCGCACCACGGGCGTCGCTGAGCGCACCCTGCAACGCTGGTTGGCCCGCTACCGAACCGGCGGATACCCGGCTCTCGCCGACGGCACCCGCACCGATCACGGCGCCCGACGGACGGCACCGGAACTGGTGCGCCTGATTGAGGGGCTCGCACTCACCAAGCCACGACCTTCGATCGCCACGATTCACCGCCAGGTCGACAATTACTGCACCAAACGAGGTCTCTCAGCGCCGTCGTACTCCGTTGTGCGGTCGATCGTGAACGGGCTTGATCCCGGGATGGTGACGCTCGCGCTTGAGGGGCCCGCGTCATATCGGGACAAGCACGAACTGCTGCTCCGACGTCGTGCGGATCGCCCCAACGCGATCTGGCAGGCGGACCACACGATGCTCGATCTGCTCATCGTCGGACCCGACGGCAAGCCCGAACGGCCGTGGTTGACGGTGATCCTCGACGACTACTCCCGCGCGGTCTGCGGGTACATGGTGTTCCTCGGCGCCCCATCCGCCGCGAACACCGCGCTCGCGCTCCGGCAAGCGATCTGGCACAAGCCGGAACCGGACTGGCCTGTCTGCGGGATCCCAGACGTGCTCTACACAGACCACGGGTCCGACTTCACCAGCCACCGAATCGGCGACACCGCCGCCGTGCTGCACCTCCGCATCATCCACTCGCAGGTCGCTCGCCCCCAGGGCCGCGGGAAGATCGAGCGGTTCTTCGGCACCATCAACACCGAGCTGCTCCCAACGCTCCCCGGCCACCTCGCACCCGGATCCTCGGCGCCGGCGCCGACGCCGGCGCTGGATCTCGCCGGTGTCGACAGTGCCATCAACACGTTCATCCGCCGCTACAACGCCCGCATCCACCGCGAGCTCCGGAAGAGCCCACTGGAAGCGTGGATCGCAGACGGGTGGCTGCCACGAATGCCGGACTCCCTCGAGCAGCTCGACGGGTTCCTGCTCACCGTCCCGACCACGCGTGTCGTGCAACGAGACGGCATCCACTTCGAAGGGCTCCGCTACACCGCAACCACTCTCGCACCCTTCGTGGGCAGCACCGTCAGCGTCCGGTACGACCCCCGCGACGTCACCGAGATCCGTGTCTTTCACCGCGACGCGTTCCTGTGCACCGCGATCAGTACCGCGCATCAGACCGAGACCATCAGTCTCAAGCAGATCCAGGCCGCCCGGAACGCGCAACGAAGAGCCCTGCGCGGGCAGATCCGCGAACGCATCGCGATCGTCCGCCCCACACCCGATGATCACACCCCACCAGCACCCGCACCGGCACCGGATCAACCGCGACTGATGACCTACGAGGAGGACCGGTCATGACGAGCCAGTTCATCATCACGAAGGAACACCGTCGGTTCGCGGAGTTCGCCGACGCCGTCCGGAAGCAGAACACCATCGGCGTCTGCTTCGGCCCCGCTGGCGTCGGCAAGACCCTCTCCGCACGCCGCTACGCCCACTGGGACAGCATCGGCCCGTTCATCGCCAGATGGGCCGCACGCAGCGAAGACGACACGAAGATCTACGCCGCCGCCCACCGAGCCCGCACCGTCTTCTACACGCCCGAGGTCTCCGCCACGATGCGCGCCCTGCAGGACGACCTCCGGCACGACATGCTCCGCACCGAACGCTGCATCGAGGAACACCTCCTGCTCCAGGGTCGCCACTTCGACCACGCACACGGCCCCAACCCGTCCCTGCTCGAGCTGATCATCATCGACGAGTCCGAACGCCTCACCGGCAACGCGATCGAGTGGCTCCGCGACCAGTACGACCGCACCGGCATAGCGATGATCCTCATCGGCATGCCCGGCATCGAGAAGCAGTTCAGCCACTACCCGCAGCTCTACAGCCGCCTCGGTTTCGCCCACCAGTACCGTCCCGTCGGCCACGACGAGCTGCTCTTCGTCCTCGAACGTCAATGGCGCAAGCTCGGCAAGACGCTCGACCCCGACGACTTCACCGACGCGCAAGCCATCGCCGCCGTCGAACGCATCACCCGCGGCAACTTCCGGCTCCTTGAGCGCCTCCTCCCTCAGATCCAACGCGTCCTGAAGATCAACGAGCTCGACGTCATCACCAACGACGTCGTCGAGGCCGCCCGCAGCACCCTCGTCATCGGCACCACCTGACCCGACACCGATCGCAGCGAAAACGACGACACAGAGCGAGGCTGCTCACACGAGGGGACTGCTCATCGCGGAGAGCGTCCGGTTCTCCACCGGCTATCGGACGCTTTACTGATGACCCGCCCTCGTGGGAACTTGGGACGATGCAGCACAACGACGTGGCGCTGACCTGGCGTTCAGCCATCAGTGACGAAGAGCTTGCGGACCTCACCGCGGCACACGGAGGTTCGCCTGAGATCGGCTGGTGGGATCGGGTCAGCCAACACTCCCTCGGATGGGTTGCGGGCAGAGACCCGCAGGGAGCCCTTGTTGGCTTCGTGAACGTCGCTTGGGATGGCGCGGACCACGCGTTCCTCATCGACACGAAGACGCATCCCGCACGTCAGCATCAGGGCCTCGGCACTGCGGTCGTCAGGTATGCCGTGGAAGCTGTCCGCTCTGCCGGCTGCGAGTGGTTGTTCGTCGACTACGGCGAGGACATGGTGCCGTTCTACGAGAAGGCTTGCGGCTTTGCTCCCACCCACGCAGGGCTCATCCATCTGCGCTGATGACGCGCCTCGATAGCTGATCGGCTACGGTGCGCCTCACGCGATTGCCGCTGAACGAGTTCGACGAGGACGACGCGATCGTGCGGCCGTCTCCTGTTCGCGTGAACGGGCGGTTTCCGCCCTTCGCGGTTCTCTGCTTCTTCCCGGAAGCGATCGACGAGATGCAGCGCGACGGGGAACTCAAGCGGATCGGGGAGTTCAGCGCCCAGCTCGGCGGGATGGCGATCTACGCCACTCCTGACCAGCACGTGGCCGTATTCCATCCAGGCGTGGGTGGTCCGTTGAGCGCCCACTGCTTCGAACGGGCGATCGCGTCCGGGGTGCGTGCAGCGATCGCGGTAGGGGGAGCGGGAGCGATTGCTCCGTCATTCGGGAAGGACGACGTGTTGGTGGTCTCGGCTGCTGTCAGGGACGAGGGGACGTCGTTCCACTACGTCCCGGCCAGTCGGTTACTGGAGTTCGATGATGGCGAGGTTCGACGTCTCGTCGACGGGTGCGTCGAAGCGGGGCTACCGGCCGCCGCCGGTGTGACCTGGACCACCGATGCGGACTTCCGCGAGACCCGCGGACGAACGGCTCGCCGAAGAGAGGAAGGCTGCGTCGCTGTCGAGATGGAGGCCGCTTCGCTCGCGGCCGTCGCGCGGTTCCGGGCTGTCCGTTACGGCCACGTTTTGTACAGCGGGGATGACCTGACCGGCGACGTGTGGGCGGAACGAGCGTGGACGGGATCCGGCCGTCGGGCCGCGCTGCTTCGAACTGCGATCGAGCTCAGCGTCCGGTAGCGGATCCGCTACCGGACGGGCTGTCGGCTCCACCGTGACGATCAGGTCGAGATCATGGTAAGGCGCGAGGCCCTCTGAGCTGACCCCACCCGAATTCGCTCTCCGCAATGAAGTCTTGGAGATCGCTCTGCACATTGCGAACGAGGGCGTCAGGGCCGTCCTCGACCCATAAGCCGCCGGACCAACCGCGTTCGTGCAGGATGCGCCAGCGGACCACGGCACTGTTCTGCTCGACGAGATCGTCCCCGTCCAGCGCTGGGCCGGTGACGTCGTGGATCGACACGATCTCCACCGTGAGCGTTGCGAGTTCGGGGGTCGTGAGCATGACGTGGAACATCGGCCGCAGCAGGGCGATGACTTCTGACACTTCCAAGATCTCGTCCACCACTCGAAGCTAGCGCCCGAGATCATCGGGACGCTCGCCCGCACCGAGCGTCGCTCCTGTCCGTTGATCGATCCATCAACGGGCTGTCTCTCAGGAGCCGCCGCCCCTACCTCTCAGCAGTCAACCGAACGTGCGGCAGTTCCGTGGCGCACCAGGCTCGGCCGTCCTGTACGAACCGGACGGGTGGGTCACTTCGAATGATGAGCTGATGGGCGTGCTCGGATTCATCGACGAGCGCGAGGGTTCGGACGGTCCCACCGGGGTCGAGCGTGATGATTTCCCTTCATGATGCTGCCAGCCTTCTGCTCCGGCCGATCGCGTCACGTTTTTTGCACGCGGACCGGTTGATGCTGCTCTGAGGCGTGGGCTGGACGGTAATGATGCCTGGTCACCGGCGCCGCGTTGCGGGTTCCCGCACCGCTCGTTCCAGAGCGGTACGTCGCGAGTAGCGTCAGCGGCGTCGTCCCGGGGTGGGACTGACGCGGGGACCAGAACGGACGACACATGCAGCGCTTCACACGCGCGGCAGCGATGACAGCTGCCACGCTCCTCACCGCCAGCGCGATCGGATTCGTCGGGCTCGAAGCAGTATCCGCAGCGACACCGACACCTCCACCTACCGGCGGGGTTCTGCAAATCCTCTCCCCGTACTACTCGGAGCGTGGCCTGCCACAGTTCGCCGATGGCGCGAACGTGCGACGGCTCATCGCGGACACCACCCGCGGCATCGACGCGCGGATGACGGTCTCGAGCACCAGCAGCGCGTCGTTCATCCTGACGCCGCCGAGCGGGAAACCGTTGACGACCGGCAGCTACCGCCTCGTCGGGACGCAGCAGTCCGACCTCGCGAAAGTGCCAACGTTGACCGTCAACGGCGAGTACATCTACGGCGACTTCAACATCCTCGACCTCGCATCCGACCCCACCAACGGGGCTATCACCCGCTTTGACGCGGTCGTACCCGGGATCGGAGAGTTCCGGTTCGGGGAGGACCCGGCCGGATCCGTCGTCTTCGGCGCTCGGAACATCGTCTTCGCGAAGACGTTCATCGGCCTGCCGAAGACGACGCAGGTCGAGACGCTCCACAACACGGGGACCGCCGCGGTCACACTCGGAGCTCCGACCGTCACCGGGGTGAACGCGACGTCGTTCTCCGCCAGCAACAGCACGTGCAAGGCAACCCTCGCCGCCGGCGCCACCTGCACGTTCAAGGTCGGCTTCGCGCCGAAAGCTGCTGGACCCTTGAACGCGGCCTTGAGCATGAAGGTCGGCACGGCGACCAGGTCGGTGCCGCTGACCGGGTCCGCGTTCCTCGGCACGACGGGTATCTCCTCATCCGGGAAGGACATCGTCAACAACGGGAAGACAACGAAGGTCACCGGCGCGAACTCGGCGATGACGGTCGGAGCGGGTTTCGGAGGCTGGACGTTCAACGCCGACAACCTCGACGGCAGTGGAAGCGTTCTCAGAGTCTTCCTCGAGGGGCCCGGCGACGGCCCTATCCCCGTCGGCACGCGAAAGACCTACATCCACGGGCAGGGGAACGGGTACTCCCTGCTCACCACGGTGCGTTCCATGGGCTGCGACACCACCGGCACGGAAACCGTGAAGCAGTTCACCCTCGACCCGGTCACCGGGCTCCCCGACGCTGTGAACCTGTCGTTCACCCAGTACTGCGTCGACAAGAACGCGCAGACCGGTGCGCTGCAGTGGCAGGCACGCGCCGACGTGACCGCACCGGCAGCGCCGACCGCAGTTACGGTGACGGCGACCTCGCCGCGGAAGGTCACCTGGAAGGCGTCCACGTCGAAGGACGCGAAGTCCGTCGTGGCACGGCTCGTGCAAGGCAGCGGTGCCGGCGCGACCTTGCAGAGCGGAACACCGCTCACCGTGTCCGGCACCTCAGCGACAGTGCCGGCCGTTCCGTCCGGTCAGCAGTACACGGTGGCGCTGTTTGCGGTGGACACCACCGGAAACGTCAGCAAGCCTGCCTTCGCCCGGTTCGGCACTCCGCCGGTGACCGTCACAGCCCCCGGCCGGCCGACCATCACCAACGTGACAGCTGGGAGCGGTTCCGTGACCGTCACGTTCACACCCCCAACCAGCAACGGCGGGCTGCCCATCACTAGCTACATTCTCTCCGACTACCGCCACACCGTCACCGGAACATCCAGCCCGCTGACACTGACCGGACTGCCCGCGGGGAACGACATGGTCTACGTCACCCCGGTGAACGCCGCCGGGAAGGGGACAGCGTCGTACTCCGTCCCCGTCACCGTGGGATAACTACGGCGCGACGACGAACGCCCCGACCACGTGACGTGGTCGGGGCGTTCGAAGCTCGTCTCGACCGGCGATCGTCGACCGGACGCGCTGGATGCTCCGAAACCACAGCGGTTGACAGAATCGGGTCATAGCCCGCTCGCTCGCTAGATTGAGCGGATGGTCCGTGATCGTGAGCTCGGCGCGTGGCGGAACCGTGGCCGGCGACGACGTGAGGTGGCCGACCGAGTTGGCGGAGCCCTCCTACTTCCGGCCCAGGGTGGCTGGCTTGCGTTCGCATTGGGACGTGGGGGTGCCTGGTGGGCGGTATGGGCCGTCGTACTTGGGGTTCTCGCAGCCAGCGTCGTTTTCGTCGTCGTGCGAGAACGGCGAGGACCGTCTGAGGGACGACCAGTGTCGGTCTCCCCGCTCTTGTTGGTAGTGGCATCAGCGATCGTCGGATGGGTCGTCCTGGCCGTAGTCCTCTAGCGGCCACCCTGCACGACGGCGATCGGCGAAGGGTGCCCAACCAGAGCTCTCGTCCACCGCCACCCCGAGCCCTGCTAGATCCCGCCGGTATCAGATCGTCTGTTGAGCCGCTGGCGCACGCTCGGCTCAAGACTCCTATTGGCACGTGGGCGGGGCGCGCCGAGGTCCGCTTGTAGGGAGGAAGGAACGCGGGCGGATGTCATCGCTCAGGCACCGTTCACGCCGGCGGCGTCGTCCCGGCGCCCTCGGTGTCGTCCGCGCCCGCCGGGCCGGTGCCGGCCTGATCGAGGTTCTCGTGCGCGTCGCCCATGTCGCCGGTTGCCTTGCCGGCGGGGGAGAGCCCGAAGTGCTCGCGGACGGCGTTCGCCTCGGCAGGGGACAGGGTCTGTCCGACTCCGAGGGACGGCGCGCCCTTGATCGCGTTCTTCGTGTACCCGACGTGCAGATCCGTGCCGTCGAAGGTGGCGTCTTCGACCGGGATGAGCGCCTGGTGTCTCCCGAGCATTCCCGTCGCGACGCTGACGTAGGCAGCGCTTCCGTCCTCGTCGGAGGGGAACACCTGCGTCACCTTGCCGACCGTCGCGCTGTCGCGATCCCGGACCGTCGCGCTCTCGACCTGATGGATGAGGCTCTTGGAGATCATGGCCGTAGTCAACGCCGTGCGCCTGACGCTTCGCGGCAACGCGTGTTTGGACAGGAGGCGCGGTGCCAGCCGGAACCGCGCCTCCCGTCCGGCGCGTGGCACGCATACGCCGGGAGAGACGACTTCGCGATCAGTCCTCGAGGGAGGTTCGGCGGATGGCACGGTGCGCCACCGGAATCGACAAGAGTGCGCCGCCGACGAGCACTCCTGCGGCCACGAGTACCGAGACCGGATGGCGGAGCGGAGCAAGGCCGATGCTTGCCAGGCACCAAGCCGCGGTGATCGTCCCGCTGATGAGCGTGGGACGCAGTGCCGCATGATGCCCGATGCGCCAGGCCGCATCGCTGGACATGGTGATCCGGGTCCGGACGCCGGCGAGATCGTTCCGAGCCAGCGACCCGTTCGCGGCTCTCCAGGTCAGCCAGGTCACGAGTACCGCGGCACCGACCTCGAGAGCCAGCGCGAACACCATTGCTCCATCCATGAGTTCGACGCTAGTGTGCTGAAGTATGAACGGCAATGTTGCGGTCGCCACGGCCTCGTCGCTGAGAACGATAGCGGACGGAATGTCGAATCCGCCGACGGAGGACTGGGCGTGAGTCCTCTCGTCCCGACGGCGCTGGATGGTGCCGCGATGAGCGTCTGCATCCTCGGGCTGTTGCTTGCCCTTGCAGCTCTCACGTCGCTGATCAGAGCCGCGTCGCTGACGGGACGGCATCTGCTCGCCTGGGCTCTCGTCGTCCTCTTCGTCCCCTTCGTCGGTCCGGTGTCGTGGTTCGCCGTTCGGTTCCGTAGGAGTCGACAGAGGTTCCAGAACCTCGATGACGACGCCTGATTCTCACCGGATGGTGAGCGGTGATGTCCCGAGCCGCCAGTCCCGAGTCCGGTCGTGGCGGAACGGCGCTGCAGACGCCCTGACGACGCTTCTGCGGAGGGAGAGATCAGGTGCGGACCCCGTGTGAACTTCGAGGGCTCTGCCGTGCGAGTCTTCGCACGGCTGACGGCTGGCGAACCGTCCGTGAGCCCCGCGAGTCGTACGCCACCGCCTCGATGCTCGAGTGGGGGAGCATCACGAAGGGACTCGTGGGCACGACGGCCCGGCTCGCACTCGAGGTCGACCGACCGGTCGTGCACTACCTCCCCGGTGTGCCCGATGTCGAGATGACCGTTGCTGACCTCGTCCACCACGCCTCCGGTCTGTCCCGGCTTCCGGCGACGATGCGCGACCGACTGTTCCGCGACCCGTACCGAGAGGCCGTTGGCATCCCCCTCGATCACGCAGTCGCGGTACCGGTGGCGCCCCGAGGCCGGTTCGTGTACTCGAACCTGGGATACGCGCTCCTCGGCGCAGTACTCGACGAGGTGCACGGCGACTGGTTCGACGCTGTGCGCCAGCACGTCCTCGAGCCGGCGGGGATGAGCTCTGCGGCCCTCGTGCCCGCTCCGGCAGATCGCGTGGTGCCGAAGCTCTTCGGTCGTGCGATCAAGCCGTGGGCGCTCGGAGGATCGTCGTTGCGGCGGCAGGCGTCGTCTGGTCTACATTCGACGATCTCTGTCGCTACGCCGATTGGGCGCTTGAGCCAGGCGCCGGAGCGTCCCGCACCGTGAGCTGGCAGCGGAGAGGAGCATCGATCTGGATCAACGGAGAAGTGCGAGCGTCGGGAGCGGTCATCGCCAACGCGGCCGAAGTCACTGCGGTGGTCCATGCGCTCGCGAAGACTCCGCACGCGGCTGATGCGATCGCAACGGCGCTCATCGAGCGGAAGGTGCGGGAGAAGTGCGACGGCTGATGAGCGGCTACGCGTTCGAGTGTGGCCACGCCCCAGTCCTGTACTTCGTCGAGGAAGACAGCTCGCGCCTCTTGGATCACTCCCCGTTGCGCTGTAGCTCCTCCGCGTCGCCAGCGGTGCAGGAAGAAACGGCGTCGAGACTGTACCCGCGTTCGTCGGCGAGGAAGTCGATGCTCTTCATCGGGCCACCGACACCTCGGAGGCCGAGCGTCGGTTCCGCGCCGCCGCTCTTGTATCGCTCGGTCTCTATCCCCTTCTCCTTCCAGAGCCGTTCGACGTTCGCCACGTCTTCGGCGGGATCGCCGCTGCGCTGCTCCCGCATCTTCGTGGTGAAGTACGCAGCGCCGCGTCCGCCGCTGTCGCGATTGCAGCCCTGCACTGCCGGTCCGCTCGCCACCGACCACGCACCACCGACCGCATTCGCGGTGTCGTCGACGATCGCCACGACGGCCTCCTTTGCCTGGGCCGGGGTCTGCTCCCTCTCCACGGCGGTTCCTCCGTCGCATCCGGTCAGTGAAAAAACCGCTGTGGCGATCACGGCGATGGTGGCCGACGATCGAACGGCCAGCAGCTGGGGAATCCGTTGGATCATGCGTCGAGCCGAGTCGCTGCTCGTGATCAGAGAGCTCGAAGGACTTGCTGATGCGGGGTTCACTTCGTGAGCTTTCCTTCTTGGTTGATGGTGGCGTGAGCGAGGCTACTGAGACACTGCACATCGCGGTCGAGATCGCGTATTAGTGAGCACCGGGCACCGGAACGATGCTCTCGACAGCTCACTGTTGTGTAGAACACATGCTTCGGCGACGCTTCGGGGTAGGGTCAGAGATCGGACCGGGGTGGGCCTGAGGGGGACGTCATGGGGAAGATCGAGTTCGACGCGGCCGCGGCAGACGCCGTCGTCAGAGCGGCCACGTCGGCGAAGGACGAGCTCCGCGCTCAGTCGGGGGCTCGTCGGTCCGCCGTCGAGGAAGCAGCGGCTGACTTTTCCGGAGCCTACGCGGACCGGTTCACCGAGTCCGCCTCGACTGAGTCGACCGACCGGGGCAAGTTGGCGTCCGTCCTGGATGACCTCGTCGGTCAGGTGCGCGACGCCAAGTCCTCCGCGCAGGCTGAGGAGGAACGGCTGGACGCACTCGATGCTTGGAACGAAGCCGAACGCGAACGCCAGCACGCCGCAGCGACCTCCCTGCTCGCCACCACCACTCTGCCCCCAGTCGCGATCCGTGCGCCGAAACCGTCGGAGGTTGCGGTCCGACCGCCGTCGATCCATGCGGCGTTCGCACCTCGGGAACGCAGGCGGTCCGGAGGTGGCACGGGACACGGTCGAAGCTCAGCGGACCTGGCACCACTGCGCGACTTCAGTATCGTCAGCCGGGCGAACGACGCGGCTGCCGAGTCAAAGGCCGCAACGCTCGCCAGTGCATGGACGGCGTTCACCGCTTCGTGTTCCTGGGTGCTGATCGAGGGGTGCACCTTCGTGACTGGGTTCGATCGCTTCCTCGAGGAGAACCGAGCCGATGCCGCATGGATCGACCGCATCGCGGACGCGTTCGAGCAAGCCGGGAGCGGCGGGTCGCTGACGAACGCCAGGATCGACAAGGCGACCGACGACGAGCTCATCCGCGATGTTCAGCGGCTCTTCGCTGACGACTTGACCCCGACCCAGGTCGCGGCGAGGTGGGCGGATCTCGGTCTGACGAGGGCGGACGCTGCGGACCTCGCACTCCTCCCGACCTCGGTGCTGACCACTCTGGGGAATCTGGAAGGGGCGCCGTACTGGGCGCGCGGAGCTGCGAACGTCGCCGTACTCGACCGCCGGATCGCCTCCGCGAAGAAGTTCCTGGACGACCTTGGCCGCCCGGACCGCACCTACAGCGCGGAGGCGCGCAAGAACGCGGAAGACCTCTCCGCACTCGAATCGATCAAGGCATCACTCAACCCCAACGGCCGCAAGGGCCAGCGAAGCCTCACGGTACTCAGCGCAGACCATCCACCCCTGGCTGCGGTGTCCATCGGAGATCTCGACGAAGCCACGAACGTCACCTGGGCGGTGCCGGGAATGGGATCGAGCACGGGCAGCATGACCGATTGGGCGGATGCCGCTCAGAACGTCTACAGCGAGCAGGCAAAGGCCGCTCCCGCAGGACGCGGCACCACGAATGCCGTCGTCGCGTGGATGGGGTACGAAGCACCGCCCGTCCCGCCGGCGAGCACCGCCGTGTTCGGCAGCGACTACGCGAAGGCCGGCGGCGAGAAGCTGGCCGCGTCGATCAAGGGCCTCGACGCGACGAGAGCCGGTACCATGCCGATCGTCAACGTCCTCGGACACTCCTACGGCACCACGACCGCGTCCTACGCGCTCACGACCGAGGGCGTGCAGGTGGATTCGTTCACCACCATCGCTTCGGCTGGGATCCCGGACAGCATCCACAAAGCAGATGAGATCCACGCGGATGCGATGTACGCGGGGCAAGCAGAAGTGGTGAAGCCGATCATCGAACATTGGAGTGGCGACGAATGGGCGGCGGTCGGGCGTGACTTCAGCTCTGACCATCATCAGGATCCGACTGCTCCGGAGTTCGGCGCGACGAGCTTTGGCGCTGACGGGGCGCCCGGCCTCAAGCCCGTCCGCGATCACGGCGTGCACACCTGGTACGGCGGCGGTTACCTCGATGAAGACACGCAGTCGCTGCAGAACGTCGCATACGCCACGACCGGCCAGCCCGAACGATTGACGAACTGATCATGCCGATTTCGCGGAAGCAAAGTGATCTGGAAGGAACTCCCAGATGAAACCACCACGGGCGAAAGCCGTCTCCGTCCTCCGGACGACAGGAGCCGTACTGCTCGCTGTCGCCGTTCTCACTGGTTGCAGCGAAGGGTCTGGCATGAACACGAAAGAAGCGAAGCAGTCCATCGTCACGTTCGTCGAGGGTTCAACCGACGTGGTCGGTGACGGCTGGGAAGTCAGCGACGGTCCGGGGCTTGGGAAGTGCGGCCGGGGTCTTGGGCAAGAGGGCGTCCAGTACGTCTACGCCAAGGTCCGCTCCGCGAGCGCTGACCCGAAGGCCGACGTCGAGGCGGTGGAACAGCACTGGAAGGAGCTCGGGGTCACGACCGAGCGGTACCAGACCGGCGGCGAGGACCCGATCCTCGGCGTCCGGGGCAGGGGTGGCCCGGTGAGCTCCTCTGACTTCCGCGCGGATCCCCGTGGGTACACGATCGATGGCAGCTCACAGTGCATCGCGGGGGACTTCGAGAAGATGAGCCTCGACAGTCAGGAGTGACGACCGCAGCCTGACCACCGGAACCGAGCCGCGCCTCCAAACCGGCCCGAGGCGCGAGCCCCTGCCGGGCGTGACATGGAAGACGGCCCGCCCCGTTGCCGAGGCGAGCCATCCGGCCGGACCGGGACGCTAGCGCGCAGCCGGCACCGCCGTGCTGACGAGTTCAGCCCGCACGATGTCCGCACCAGCGGACAGCACGCCGAGCTTGTCCAGCGCGGCGCCACGCGCAAGGGGAGCCATCCCGCAGTTGGAGCTCGGGATGAGCTTGTCCGCATCGACGAACTCGAGCGCCCGCCGCAGCACCTCCGCGACCTCCTCCGGCGTCTCCACGGTCTCGGTCGCGACGTCGATCGCCCCGAGCATGACCTTCTTCCCGCGGATCAGTTCGACGAGCTCGAGCGGCACGTGGGAGTGGATGCATTCCAGCGAGACGATGTCGATCGACGACTGCTGCAGCAGCGGGAACGACTGCTCGTACTGCCGCCACTCGGCCCCGAGCGTCTCCTTCCACTTGTTGTTCGCCTCGATGCCGTAGCCGTAACAGATGTGCACGGCCGTCTCGGCACGAAGGCCCTCGGTCGCGCGTTCGAGTGCGGCCACGCCCCAGTCCTGCACCTCGTCGTGGAACACGGTGAAGGCGGGTTCGTCGAACTGGATGATGTCGACGCCGGCGGCTTCGAGCTCACGGGCCTCTTGGTTGAGGATCGTGGCGAATTCCCACGCCAGCTTCTCGCGGCTCTTGTAGTGCTGGTCGGAGAGCGTGTCGATCATGGTCATCGGGCCGGGGAGCGCCCACTTGATCGGCCGGTCCGTTTGGGCGCGCAGGAAGCGAGCGTCGTCCACGAACACAGGTGCCCGGCGGCTGACGGCACCGACGACGGTCGGGACGGCCGCGTCGTACCGGTCACGGATGCGGACGGTCTCCTTGCGCTCGAGGTCGACGCCGTCCAGGTGCTCGATGAACGTCGTGACGAAGTGCTGGCGGGTCTGCTCGCCGTCGCTCACGATGTCGATGCCGCGGCGCTCCTGCTCGTGGACAGCGGAGCGGAGGGCGTCCCGCTTGCCCTCGGTGAGCGCTGCGCCGTCGAGCAGCCAGGGGGACCAGAGCTGCTCGGGCTCGGCGAGCCAGGACGGCTTCGGCAGGCTGCCGACGATCGCGGTGGGGAGGAGAGAACTCATGGAGGTGAAGATCCAGACGGTCAGCGGGCGGGGACGGAGTCGGCAGCGAACTGCGAGAGGAGCGCGTGGTGCGGCGTCACGAGGTGCTCCTCGGTCCACCGACCCTGGGTGATCCCGAGGCGGCTGCGCTCCTCACGGTCGTAGGTGACCGGGGTGGGCGTGAAGTCGGTGTGGTCGAGCGTGGGGCGGTAGGTGCTCCCGGCCGGGGTGTTCGCGGCGTAGATCTCCGGGCGGTAGATCTTCTGGAACGTCTCCATGGTGGCGATCGTGCCGATGAGCTGGAGGTCCGTGTAGTCCCCGGTCAGGTCGCCGCGCGTGTAGAACGCGAGCGGGGCCGATGCTCCGGCGGGCTGGAAGTACCGGACCCGCATGCCCATCCGGCCGAAGTAGTCGTCGGTGAGCGAGGAGTGCTCGTGGTCGTACTCGGCGCCGAGGACGGGGTGGACGTACCCGTTCTGGCGGTACGTCTGGCTCGTCGAGACGCTGATGCAGACGACGGGCTCGGCACTGAAGTCCGAGCGGAACGCGGAGGACTCCAGGAAACGCTGGAAAAGGGCCCCGTGCAACGCCCCGAAGTCAGACGGCAAGCCCGGCGATGACGGCAGCAGCACCGAGAAGTCGTAGTCGCGCAGGTACGACGAGAAGTTGTTGCCGAGGATGCCGTGGTGGTGCTCGCCGGTGTGCTGGTCGACGATCGTGACGTCGAGCATCTCGAGCAGCGGGAACTCGGCGTCCGATCCACCGTCGAAGAACTGCAGCGAGGCCGAAACGATGTCGAGCTCCA
This sequence comes from Curtobacterium sp. NPDC089991, assembly GCF_044748425.1. Lineage (NCBI taxonomy): Bacteria > Bacillati > Actinomycetota > Actinomycetes > Micrococcales > Microbacteriaceae > Curtobacterium > Curtobacterium sp. NPDC089991. Next base: position 790,287 of record NZ_JBIVGB010000002.1, on the reverse strand, counting down.
GGCGGTAGCGATCACCGGCACCGCCAGCAGAAGCCCCCGCGAGGTCGTTCGCGCGCCCGTCGATCATCGCCAGCGCAGCACGGAGGTTCTGCTGACGGTGCTCGCCGCGCGCCAGGTTGGCGAAGTTCGTGGTCAGCCGGGAGCTGTCGGCGGGGGAGTAGTCCTCGTCGAAGTGGGTCCGGGTGATGCTGAAGGTGAGGTCGTTCGCCATGGTCGGCAATCTGTTCGTCGAGCGCCCGAGGGCACTGGGGAAGGGGTTCCTTGATCATGACGGGAACCGCGGGCCATCAGGTAATACCGAGACGCTATGCGGCGGTATAGCCTCGGCCTATGGCTCGGGTCCCGAACGACATCACCCTGCAGCAGCTCCGGTACTTCATCGAGGTCGCGACCGAGGGCTCGATCAGCGCCGCCGCCGATCTGCTCTACGTGTCGCAGCCGACGATGTCCGCGGCGATGAAGGACCTCGAGACCCGGATCGGGCGTCCCCTCTTCGTACGCTCGGCCAGGGGAGTCGTGCTCACCGTCGACGGCGTCGAGTTCCTCGGGTACGCCCGGCAGGTCATCGAGCAGGTCTCCCTGCTCGAGCAGCGCTACGTCGGCCGGCAGCGGTCGCGTCGGCTCCTCGGGGTGTCCTCCCAGCACTACTCGTTCGCCGTGGAGGCCTTCGTCCGCATGGTCGAAGGCGCGGCCGCGGACGAGTACGAGTTCTCACTCCGCGAGACACGCACCTGGGACATCATCGAGGACGTCCGCACGCTGCGGAGCGAGGTGGGCATCCTCTACCGCAACGACTTCAACAAGCAGGTGCTCGGCAAGCTGCTGCGGGACGCCGGGGTCGTGTTCACGCCGCTGTTCGTCGCCGAGCCGCACATCTTCGTGGCCCGGCGGAACCCCATCGCATCACGGGAGCGCGCGACCCTCGAGGACCTCGCCGACCTGCCTCGGCTGACGTTCGACCAGGGCGCGAACAACTCCTTCTACCTGGCCGAGGAGATCCTGTCGACGATGTCGAGCAAGCGGGAGATCCGCGTCTCGGACCGGGCGACGATCTTCAACCTCATGATCGGCCTCGGCGGGTACACGATCTCCACCGGGCTCATCAGCGACGACCTCGACCCCGAGATCGTCGCCATCCCCCTCGACGTCGACGAACGCATCGAGATCGGCTGGATCGCGCACGCCTCGGTTCCCCTCACCGTGCAGGCGCAGACGTACCTGGACGAGTTGCGCGCGGTGGTCACCAGTTACGGCGTCGAGCCGCTCGGGTAGGCAGGCGGTGGATCCGGTGGATCCGGTGGATCCGGCGGGTCCGGTTGGTCTGGCTGTTCCGGCGGTCGGCCTGGAGGCCCGTCACGCGTCCGTCAGGAGGCTGCGGTCTCGATCATCGCCTTCACGTGCGGCGCGCTCCACCGCAGGAGCGCGTCAGCAGGTGGACTCTCGAGGTCCTCGCCCCAGATCGCGACGGCCGCGCCCGACATCGGAGCAGCGAGACGAGCTCCGGAGTCGCTGTCCCACGTCCGGAGCGACCAGTGCTCGCGGAGATCGGCGACGGTGTACTCGCTGTCGGCCGGGTCGAGGTCGGTCGGCACCTCGTACAGGTAGTACGAGTTGTAGTTGAGCAGGTCGATCCCGGCCTGCTGCAGGTCGCCCGCACTGGCCCGGCGTGCTCGGCGTTCGCGGCGCTCGGCTGCGTCCTCGGTGTCACCGTCGAAGCTCCAGTACGTGACGTGGATGCGCGGGTCCAGTCGCCCGACCGCGGCCTGGTCGATCCCGTCGTTCCAGGCCCACACCTCGCGGTTGCCGAGCGCGGCCGCCATCGCGTTCATCCACGCGACGCGTTGGGCGGCGGTGACGTCGCCGCCCCATTCGTCCCCACCGATGTGCACGGTGCGGCTGGACGGGAACGTCCGCTGCACCTCGGCGTACAGCTTGGTCGCCAGCGCGAGACTGCCCGGCGCCGACGGGTCGAGCTCGCTCTCGCCCGAACGGATGCGGTCGACCCACTTCGTGCCGTGTTGCACCTCGAGCAGGGCGAAGGCGGCCGCCATGTGGCCGGGAGTGTCGATCTCGGGCACGATCGCCACGCCCCGCTTCGCCGCGTACTCGGCGATCGTGCGTGCCTGTGCGGCGCTGAGGAACGGACGGCCGGTCACGCGGCTCGTGTAGACGCCGTGGTCGAGATCGGCGTTCGCGAGGGTCTGGCCGAGGACCTTGCTCTCGATCCCGACGTTCTGGTCGTCGGTGAGGTGCAGGTGCAGGAAGCGGCCGCCGTCGTCGGCGAGCAGGTCGATGTACCGCTTGATCAGTGCCACGGGGTAGTAGGCGCGAGCGACGTCGAGCATCACGCCGGTCTGGGGACGTGCGCGGGACGTGGGCTTGGTGGTGACGGTCGAAGCGGACGTGCGGCAGTGCTGCCCGGAGTACGCACCCACGCAGGCGAGCACCGAGTACTTCCCGGCCGCGGCACGGGAAGGCGTCGTGCGGACCGCGCTGACCGTCGTGCTCGAGCCCGGGGCGAGTGGCTTCACCGCGACCCGGCCGAGCGAGTACTTCTTCGTGCCGGTCGACAGGGAGAGCCAGGCCGACGAAGCTGGCTTCCGCACCGAGGTGGTGTTCGCGACCTTCAGGGTGGTCCGGACGGCGCTGCCGGTCGAGGTGACGGTGGACGCTGCGGTGACCTTGGTGACCGTCACCGGCGACGCTGCGGTGTCCGCTGATCCGACGACCGCATCGATGCCGACCAGCGCTGCTGCCGACACGGCGATCGCCAGACCGACCGCGATGGTCCGTCTGACGGAGTGCGGCGCGGTCGCTGGACCGGCAGTCGGGTCCGGAGTTCCGGTGGAGGAGGGCACGGAGACGACGGTAGTTCACCAGGGTTGCGCGGTTAGCATTGCCCGACCCGGCGCCCGGTCGCGGACCACATCCCACCCAGGGGAGACAACGTGAACGGCCACGAGCGCACCACCGATCGCGGTCGGCGTCGCGGGGCGCCCCGGCTCGTCGCCGGCCTGGTCGTCGCAATCGTGTCGATCGTCGCGACGGGGTGCTCCGCGGCGAAGACCCCGGAGGTCGCCGAGCCGCTCGCGACCTGGAACGCCGCCGTGGCCGACCGGACCGAGGCGCCCGCGAACTGGGTCGCCCTGGGGGACTCGATCACCGAGGGGCAGGGCGCCTCGTCACGCTCCACCCGGTGGATGGACCTCACGCTCGACCAGCTGCGCACGGAGCACCCGACGGACGGGGTCACCGGAGGGGCCGGGTACCTCCCGGCGCAGTTCGCCGTGTACGAACCGGACTCGACCTGGGGTGACTGGGCGACGGCGCGCACGGGGGAGAGCCAGTTCGACATCACCACCCCCGACCTCGGCTACCGATCGGTCGGCATGCAGGCGGGCGCCTCGCGGAGCTACGGCTTCACGGGCACCGGGATCGACATCTGGTGGGCGCGCTACCCCGGGTCCGGTGACTTCACCTACAGCGTCGACGGAGCCGCACCGACGACCGTCGCCACGACCGGGACTGCCAGTACGGGGACGATCACGAAGGTGGACGGCTTGTCGAGCGGGGAGCACACGGTGACCGTCACCGCCGTCGCGCCGTTCTCCTTGCTGGGGTTCACGATCTACGACGGTGACCGGGACAAGGGGATCCACCGCTACGACTCCGCGCACTCGGGATCGACGATCGCGACGTTCACCGATGACCAGGAGGGCTTCCTGACGGCGATGCGTCGTGCTGCTCCGGACCTCATCACCGTCACGCTGGGTGGCAACGACGCGGCGAACCTCACACCCGACGAGCTCGGCGCCCAGTACATGGCGTTCCTCGAGGCGCTCGAGGCGCTGCCCACGAAGCCCTCGCTGCTCGTGATCGGCGAGTTCACCCCGGCCTCGAGCATGACGGACGGTATGGCGGAGCCGTGGTCGAGCTACCTCGTCGAGATCAAGCGTGCTGCAGCGAAGGGCGGAGCCGCGTACGTCAGCATGGCTGACACCTTCCCCGAGGCCGACACTTCCGGGACGGGGATCTACTCGACGGACGGCATCCACCCCAACGACGAGGGGCAGCGTTGGATCACGAAGCTCGTACTCGCCACCCTGGCTGCGCACGAGGGCGACTGAGGGGCGGACGGGCGGGAGGCGCGGCGTCAGCGTGCTCCGTGCCTCCCGTCCGCCGCGTGGTCCGGTTCAGGCGATGGTGCTGCCGCTCCCCGGAGTGGTGCGACGATCCACTAGCGTGAGCGCATGGGGGAGCAACGCAACCACCAGTGGCTCGGCCCCGATGAGGACGCGTACCTCCGCCCGGCACGAGCGCAGCCTCGGACACCGTACGTCCCGACGAAGCCCGGCGCGATCGACCTCGTCGTGACCGCTGTCACGCTGGCCGTCACCTACGTCGCCGCGCCCCTCGCCTGGTTCTGGGTCGTGCTCAGCCAGATGGCCTTCGTCGGGTGCACGGACACCGCGAGGAACTGCAACGACGACGCGAGTTCGGTCGTCCTCATCGCGTATCCGCTCGTCTCGGGTGTCATCGCCGTCGTCGGGACGTGCTGGGCCGTCGCCCGTCGGCGCCGGTGGCAGCCGGGGTCCTTCGCCGCCCTGGGCACGCTCGCCGGCCTCCTGGCGGCCTTCGTCGTCGCTGAGTTCGTCACGGACGTCGCGTCCGGCGGCTACCTGTTCTGAACGGCCGGCTGGTCCGCCGACGCACGGTGGGCAACGGACTGGAGGCGCGGTGCAGGTGAGTCGATCGACTCACTCGCACCGCGCCTCCAGTCCGGGTCGCTGCGAACGCAGCGTCTGTGACGTCAGCCGCGGATGAACGCGAGGATGTCGGGGTTGATGACGTCCGCGTGGGTCGTCAGCATGCCGTGCGGGTAGCCCTCGTAGACCTTCAAGGTCGAGTCGCTGAGGAGTTCGGCCTGCTTCAGCGAGGCGTCCGCGTAGGGCACGACCTGGTCGTCGTCGCCCTGCAGGACGAGGACGGGCACGGTGATCGCGCGCAGGTCCTCGGTCTGGTCCGTCTCCGAGAACGCCTTGATGCCCTCGTAGTGCGCGACGGCACTGCCCGTCATGCCCTGACGCCACCAGTTGGCGATGACCGGCTCGGACGGCGTCACGCCGTCACGGTTGAAGCCGTAGAACGGGCCGGAGGCGACGGCCTGGAAGAACTCGGCGCGGTTGGCGGCGAGTGCCTGGCGGAACCCGTCGAAGACCGCGATGTCCGTGCCCTCGGGGTTCGCGTCGGTCTTCACCATCAGGGGCGGCACGGCGGACACGAGGACGGCCTTGGCGACCCGGCCCTGCGGCTGACCGTGCTTCGCGACGTAGCGGGCGACCTGGCCACCGCCGGTGGAGTGGCCGATGTGGATCGCATCGTGCAGATCGAGGTGCTCGACGACGGCGGACACGTCACTGGCGTAGTGGTCCATGTCGTGGCCGGTGCCGATCTGCGAGGAGCGCCCGTGACCCCGTCGGTCGCTCGCGATCACGCGGAAGCCCTCGGCCAGGAAGTACAGCATCTGCGCGTCCCAGTCGTCGGAGGACAGCGGCCAGCCGTGGTGGAACACGATCGGCTGCGCATCGGCGTTGCCCCAGTCCTTGAAGTAGATCTCTGCACCGTCGTCGGTGGTCACGTAACCCATGGTCGGTCTCCTGTGGCTGGTGTTCGGTTGTGGCGGTCGGTGGGTGGTCAGCCGAGTTCGGCGATGGCGTCGGTGATGAAGGCCGCGACTTCGGTGGGGTGCGTCTGCATCACCAGGTGTGGTCCGTCGATCTCGACCACCTTGCGGACCCCGGCGCGCTGGTAGCCGAAACGCTCGACGTCCGGGTTGATGGTGTGGTCGGCGCTGGAGACGATGCCCCAGGACGGCTTGGTCTTCCACGCCGCGACGGATGCGGGTTCGCCGAACGCAACCGCGGACAGCGGGCGCTGCGACACTGCGAGGACCTTGGCCTTCTCGAGGTCGAGGCCGCCCGCGAAGACCGCGGGGAAGGCGTCGATGGCCACCGAGACGTCGGTGCCGGGCTCGGCGCCGTCGACGGGGTAGGGCGCGTAGACGAGGTTCGCCGCGAGGTCGCTGTCGGGGAACCCGCCCTGGAGGGCACCGAGGCTCTCGCCCTCCTCGAGCGCGTAGGCGGCGACGAACACGAGCCCGACGACGTTCTCGGCGACGCCTGCGACGGTGAGGATCGCACCGCCGTAGGAGTGCCCGGCGAGCAGGACCGGTCCGTCGATCTGCTCGACGAACGACTGGATGTAGGCCGCGTCGCCGGACAGGCTGCGGTTGAACACGGGCGGAACGAGGACCTCGTGCCCCTGATCGAGGAGGAGCTTCGTGACGGGCGCCCAGCTGGCGGCGTCGGCGAAGGCTCCGTGGATGAGGACGATGGTGGGCGATTCGGTCACGGTGCGGTCCGTCCCGGTCCGCAGCCGGTGCCGTGGACCTCCGTCGGTGGTGGAAGCGTCTGCTTCCGTCCGTGACGCTAGGGCCGCGGGCCGGCGGTGCACATCGGTCACGATGACCGAGATGTGGCGTCGTGTGACTTAGTCGTCCGCCGCGGTCGCCCCGGGTGCCAGGACCGACGGCAGCTGCTGCCTGGTCGAGATGCCGAGCTTCTGGAACGCCGCGTACAGGTGGGCGCCCACCGTCCTGGGGGAGACAAAGAGGTGTTCGCCGATGGCGCGGTTGCTCAGGCCCTGGGCTGCGAGCGTGCAGACGCGGAGCTCCTGCGGGGTGAGCAGGTCGATGCTGCGTTGCCCCGTCGTCGGCAGGCGCTCGCCCGTGGCCCGGATGGCGTCTCGTGTCCGCTCTGCCCAGATCGGTGCGGGCATCGCCTCGAACAGGTCCAGGGCTGCGTGCAGGACTGCTCGGGCGGTGGTGCTCCGCCCTGCGCGACGCAGACGGCGACCGAGTCGGAGGAGCGCTCGCGCTTGCACGTACGGGACCGGCCAACGATCGTGCTGCAGGGTCGCCCACGCCGACTCGAGGTCGTCGTCCGACAGGAGCGCGGTCCGGGCGGAGTGGACGGCCGTGCGCACCAGGGGAGCGTGCCACCGCTCGTGGAGCCGCTCGAGGTCCGCCAACCGCTGCTCGGCGTCCGGTCGGTTGCCGGACTCCAACGCGGCATCGACGTAGTCGTGGGAGGTCAGCACGGCGAAGGTCGGGTTGAACGCGTCGTCGTCGGGGTCGAAGAGACTTCGCAGGGGCTCGAGTGCGTCCGCTGCCCGGCCGGAGACCAGGTGCGCCAATCCGGTCGCGCCGAGCAGCGTTGCGCGCATCGCACTCGAGCGGAGCACCTGCGCGCCCGCCTCGGTCCCGCCGGCGATCCGCTCGGTGTCGGGCTGTTCGCCCTCGAGGGCGTCGAACCAGGCGAGCGCGCACCGCGCCGCGGCGGAGAACCCGGCGTCGCCCAGGTCCCGTCCGAGCGACGCGGCCTGCTGCGCGAGGGCGCGCGCCCGGGCGACGTCCCCGGCGAGGTACGTGGTCATCGAGGTCCCCATGAGGGCCTGCGGGAACGTCCGCAACTCGCCACGCGTCTGCATGCTCGCGAGGGCACGGTCGAGCAGGACACGAGCCGTGTCGATCTCGCCCACGAGGTTGAGCGCGTACCCGAGGAGCCACGCGGTCTCTTCGTCCAGGGCCGCGGGCGCCGCCGCCAACGCGAGCTCCAGCACACGATCGCCCCGGGCCAGCGGCTCGGTCCGGGCGGCAAGCAGGATCGACCGAGGGTCGTCCTCTGGAAGCGCGAGGGCTTCGACGACGACGAGCATCGGGTCGCCCGGGTCCGCCTCGGCAGTGTGGTCCCAGGCGATCGCGGCCAGGTGGAGCAGTGCGGCGGTGGCGTGTTCGACCCCGCCTGCCAGCTGCATCTCGGAGACGGCGTGGAGCGCCGGTCCGAGGTCGCCGACTGCCAGGCCCGTCCGACCAGTGGGCAGGGTCTCGGCGACCCACGCTGCGCGCGCCGCGAGCAACCCGGGAGGCGCCTCGCCGCGAGCCTGTTGCACCAAGAGCGACGCGTCTGAGGTCCTGCCGGACAGCCCGGCGAGTTCCGCCGCGACGATGCGACGCTCGACGCGTCGGGCCACGTCTGACGTCAGCTCGGCGGCACGCTCGTACGCCCGGCTCGCGACGAAGGTGTCGGACATCGCGGTCCGTTCGTCGCCGAGCGCGGCGATCTCGTCCGCGAGGGGATCGTCGTGACCGGTGGCGAGCTCGGCGCGCCACCAGATGGTCCGTGCCGGGTCGTCCTGGTGCTCGAGCACGAGCGACCGGAGGACAGCGGTGCGCTCCGGCGGTGACGCCACCGACAGGACCGCCGACTGCACGAGCGGGTGCCGGAACCGGATTGCACGGGGTGCGACCCACTCGAGGAGCGAGGCCGCTGATGCCTGCTCGGTCCAGGTCGGCGTCGGGAACCTGCCGATTGCGCGTGCGGCGACTCGGGCGGCTTCCTCGGCGACGGTGCCACCGGACAGTGCCACGGCGAGGATCGCCAACCGGACCCCTTGGTCGAGCTCCATGTACCGATCCGCGAACTCCTGCTCGACCCGTCCGACGACGGGTCGTTCCCGCGTGCGCTCGGCCGCCGCAGTTGACCGGCCGAGCTCGTGCAGTGCCAGGGGATTGCCCTCGGCGCGGAGCACGAGGTCGCGTCGCGCTTGCCCCGTCGGCGCTCCAGGCACTCCGTCGAGCAGTTCGTCGGCAGCGGACTGGTCGAGTGGACGGAGGTGCAGGCGTCGGATGCCCGGGTTCTCCACTGCATCGGTGTTCCGCGTTGTCATGACGATGACGACCGGGTCCTCGCCGACGCGACGGGCCATCATGCGGAGCGCCCACTCGGAGGGTGCATCCATCCAGTGCAGGTCCTCGGCGACGATCAGGAGCGGACGTTCGGCCGCCGCGTCCGACAGCAGGGTCAGCGCGGCGAGTCCGGCGAGGAGCGGCGACGGCTGGATTCCCGTGGCGACCCCGAACGCGACGTCCAACGCCCGTCGCTGCGGCGACGGCAGGTTCGCGATGCCGCCGCGCAACGGGTACAGGAGCATGTGGAGCGCTGAGTACGGCTCCGCCGACTCGGCGAGGGTGCCGGTCGTCGTGAGCACTCGCAGTCCGTGGAGGCTCGCGTGCTCGAGTACATCGGCGACCAGCGACGACTTGCCGATGCCCGCTTCGCCGTCGATCACGAACGCGGAACCACCGCTGTCCACGTGACCGACCGCGTCTCGGAGAGCCGAGGTCTCCCGCTCACGCCCGATGACGGGCTGCGCCTTCGTCACGTCGTCAGTATGGCAGCGCTGCTGGACCGCAGTGAAGCGGCTCCGGCCGCCGAGCTCACCAGGAACTGGGCTTGTAGTCCTTCAGGAACACGCCGAACACGTCCTCGCCCGCCTCGCCCCGCACGATCGGGTCGTACACGCGGGCAGCCCCGTCGACGAGGTCGAGCGGCGCGTGGAAGCCCTCCTCCGCCAGCCGGACCTTCGTCGGGTGCGGTCGCTCGTCGGTGATCCACCCGGTGTCGACGCTCGTCATCAGGATGCGATCGGTCTCGAACATCTCCTGCGCACTCGTGCGGGTGAGCATGTTCACGGCGGCCTTCGCCATGTTCGTGTGCGGGTGCCCCGGTCCCTTGTAGGCCCGGCCGAACACACCTTCCATCGCGCTGACGTTCACCACGTAGGTGCGGTGCGCCTCGCTCGCGGCCATCGCGGGACGGAGCTTCGAGATCAGGATGAACGGCGCGGTGGTGTTCGCGAGCTGGACCTCGAGCATCTCGAGCGGGTCGACCTCGTCGACGGCCTGCGTCCACGAGTTCACGTCGTGCAGGTCGGGCACGAGGCCACCAGCGTCGATCGCGGTGCCCATGGCCAGACGCTCGAGCGAGCTCGACCCCGGAGCCATGGCCTGCTCGGTCAGTTCGTCGGCCCTGGCTGCGGCGGCCGCGAGGATCGGGTGCGCCGTGACCGACCGGGCGAGCGCCTGCGGGTGCTGGTCGTTCGTGTGCCCGAAGGTCACGAGCTCGGGCAGCGGGCCGTCCGGCAGCGGCGCGAGTTCGGCGTCGACGAGGGGCTGGTACGCGCCGGGCGACCGGCGGACCGTCTGTGTGGCGTTGTTGATCAGGATGTCGACGGGGCCAGCAGCGGCGACGTCCTCGGCGAGACCGATGACCTGGGCCGGGTCGCGCAGGTCGATGCCGACGACCTTGAGGCGCGAGATCCAGTCGGCGGAGTCCGGCAGGCTCGTGAACCGGCGCACGGCGTCGCGGGGGAACCGCGTCGTGATGGTCGTGTGGGCGCCGTCGCGCAGCAGGCGGAGCGCGATGTACATGCCGATCTTCGCGCGGCCGCCGGTCAGCAGCGCCCGCTTGCCGGTCAGGTCGGTCCGGGCATCACGCTTCGCGTGGCTCATCGCCGCGCACGAGGGGCACAGCTGGTGGTAGAACGCGTCCACGACCGTGTACTGCTGCTTGCACATGTAGCAGGGGCGGGACTTCAGCAGGGTGCCGGCGGTGGACGCCGTCGTCGAGGTGCTGATGGGGACGCCGCGGGTCTCGTCGTCGATCCGGTCGGCGGCGCCGGTCGCGGTCGCGGCGATCACGAGGCGGTCGGCCTCGGCGATGACCGCGCGCTTCTCGAGTCGGTGCGCCCGCTTCACGGCCTTGAACATCTTCGCCGTGGCCTGACGCACCCTTACGAAGTCGGGGTGCGTCTCGTCGATGTCGCTCATCTGCTCGAGCACCCGGAGTGTGGCGTCGAGGTCCTCGGGGAGGATGCCGCTGGGTTCGGGGTGCTCGGAGATCACACGGGATTCTACGTTGGATCAGGCCGCGTCGAGCTCCCGCGTCAACGCCGCCACGAAGTCGTCGATGTCCTGCTCCGACGTGTCGTACGCGCACATCCACCGCACCTCGTTGCGGCTGGCGTCCCAGTCGTAGAACCGGAAGTGCTTGCGCAGCCGCTCGGCCACCCCTGCGGGCAGCGTCGCGAACACCCCGTTCGCCTGGGTCTCCTGGCTGAACCCGACGCCCTGGATGCTGCCGTCGGCGATCCGGGCCTCGAGCGCGCCGCGGAGTCGGGCGGCCATGGCGTTGGCGTGCCCGGCGGAGCGCAGGTACAGGTCGTCGGACAGCAGCGCGATGAGCTGCGCGGAGACGAACCGCATCTTCGACGACAGCTGCATGTTCATCTTGCGCAGGTAGTGCAGCCCCTCTGACGCCGCGGGGTTGAGCACGACGATCGCCTCGCCGTAGAGCATGCCGTTCTTCGTGCCGCCGAAGCTCAGCACGTCCACGCCGGCATCGGTGGTGAAGTCGCGCAGGGGCAGGCCGAGGGTCGCAGCGGCGTTGGAGATGCGCGCGCCGTCCATGTGCAGCGTCATGCCGAGCGGGTGGATGTGGTCCGCGATCGCCCGGATCTCGTCGACCGTGTAGGCGGTGCCGAGTTCGGTGGTCTGCGTGATCGAGACGACGAGCGGCTGGGCGCGGTGCTCGTCGCCCCAGCCCCAGGCCTCCTTGTCGATGAGCTCGGGGGTGAGCTTGCCGTCGGGGGTCTCGACCGGCAGCAGCTTGATCCCGCCGATGCGCTCGGGAGCACCCGCTTCGTCGGTGTGGATGTGCGCGGTCGTGGTGCACACGACGGCGCCCCACCGCGGCAGCATCGACTGCAGCCCGACGACGTTCGCGCCGGTGCCGTTGAACACCGGGAACGCCTGCGCCTGCGAGCCGAAGTGGTCGCCGATCACCTCGTTGAGACGGGCCGTGTAGACGTCCTCGCCGTAGGCGATCTGGTGGCCGTCGTTGGCCGCGGCGATCGCGTCGAGGATCTCGGGGTGGACACCGGCGTAGTTGTCCGAGGCGAAGCCCCGCAGGTCCAGGTCGTGGAGTCGAAGGGTCACTGGTTCATCCTAGGTTCGAGGCCGCAGCTGGAGCGGCCGAGAGCGGGAGACGGGCGCCGTTCACGTCGGCCGGCGGTGCCGTCCAGAGCCGCACGACCTCGTCGCCGAGCCGCTCTTCGAGACCGGCGAGGGCGCCGACGAGGAACACGGTGGCTGCCGCCGAGTCCGGTGCGTCCTTCCGGAAGCCCTGGGCGACGGCACGGACCCACGCGTCGGAGGCGGCTTTGGCGGCCGCGTAGTTCGCGGCACTCGCGGTGGGGGTGTCGACGGCGGTGGACGAGACGAACGCGAGCCGACCGGCCGGCGACGCCACCAGGTCGTCGTAGAACACGCGTGTGGTGTTCCGCAGGGTGCGGAACGCCCGGTCGAAGAAGTCCCAGTCGTCGTCCGACTGGCCGGCGATGCCGCCGCCCCCGCGCCACCCACCGACCAGGTGCACCAGCCCGTCGACCGAACCCGCCGTCTCGTGGACCGCAGCCGCGAGCGCGGTGACCGCGCCGAGGTCTGCGAGGTCGCACGTGTGGGTCGTGACGCCCGGGACGGAAGCGAGAAGGGCCTCCAGTGCGTCTGGTCTGGTGCCGACCGCGACGACGGCCGCCCCGGCGGAGGTGAGTGCGCGCGCGACCGCCGCGCCGCTGGTGCTGGTCGCGCCCGCGACCAGCACCGTGCGACCGGACAGGGAGCCAGCGCTCACGCGGCGACGTCCGGAACAGACGGAACAGCGGACGGAGCAACCGACGACGAGCCGGTGATGCCGGCCGTCGAAGCGATGACCGCAGCCATCTTCTTGTTCAGCGCCTCGTAGAACATCGACAGCGGGAATTCGTCGTCGAGCACGGCGTCGGTGTAGCCCTTGGGCATTCCGGCGAGCGTTTCCTCCGGCAGTCCCCGCGCCCATCTCGACGCCGGGTGCGGCGTGAGCGTCCGGGTCAGCATCTCGTACGCAGCGAGCCAGTGCGCCGATTTCGGCCGGTCGATCGACCGCCGGTACAACTCGTTGATCTGATCACTGAGCGCGATGATCACATCGGGAACGGCATCCCAGTCGATGGTGAGCTGCGTGTCCGTCCAGTGCAGGACATCGTGCTGGTGCATCCACGCGAACAACAACTGCCCGCCGAGTCCGTCGTAGTTCCGGACGCGGCTGCCGGTGATCGCGAACCGGAAGATGCGGTCGAAGACGACGGCGTACTGCACCAGGTGGGCGTGGTCGCGGATTGCGCGTTGCGCCTCGTCGAGATCTGCATCCGGCACCGCGGAGAGCGCGCGTTCGAGCCGCACGGATTCCCGGAACGCCGTCAGGTCGCAGCGGAGTTCTTCCAGTGAGTAGAGGAAGAACGGCATCCGCTGCTTGATCATGAACGGGTCGAACGGCAGATCCCCGCGCATGTGCGATCGGTCGTGGATGATGTCCCACATCACGAAGACCCGTTCCGTCAGCTCCTGGTCGTCGAGCATTGCTGCAGCGTCGTCCGGCAACTCCAGTTTGGTGATCTCCGCAGCGGCACGGACGACTCGGCGGTAGCGAGCGGCTTCGCGATCCTGGAAGATCGCGCCCCACGTGAACGTCGGGATCTCGCGCATCGCGACCGTCTCGGGGAACAGCACCGCAGAATTCGTGTCGTACCCGGGCGTGAAGTCGACGAACCGCAACGCGACGAAGAGCTTGTTGCTGTAGTCGCCCGCTTCGAGTTCCGCGATGAACTCCGGCCAGATGACCTCGACCAGGACGGCTTCGACGAACCGCGAGGAACTGCCGTTCTGCGTCACCATCGGGAAGACGACCAGGTGGCCGAGTCCGTCGATGCGGTGCTGTTGCGGCTGGAATGCGTTCAGTGCGTCGAGGAAGTCGGGAACGCCGAAACCGTCGCGTTCCCAGCGTGCGAAATCGCGCTGTAGTGCAGCGAGGTACGCCGCATCGTGCGGAAAGAACGGGGCCAGTTCGGCAACGGCCGGGAGGATCGTGGCCAGGTGTTCCGAAGCGGTCGCGTGGTCCGACTGGTCGGGTATCGAGCCGTCGGCTGTCTGCAGCGCACGGAACGACACGACAGCGGCTTTCAGCCGCGTCCACGCGGGGAACTCGGCGACCTCGCGCACCGACGGGCGGTCCTCGACGACCTCGGGTTCTCCGACGATGGCGCCCTGCGTGAACTCCTGGACGAACTGTGACATGTCGAATCTCCCATCATTGGGCCGGCCGCGGATCTGCGGCGTGGTGGTGCGCTTGTCATGAGCCTAGGGAGGATCGGGGGACGCATTCTTGCCCATCCGCGGGGGTTTCGTGCGCGGCGCCGTTCTCCGCGCGGGAAAGTCGATCCCCTGCGCAACGCATCACCGCTCAGGCGCGGATCTGGTGGAGGAGCAGCGCCAGGCCGATCGCTGCGACGCAGATCAAGAAGGCGGCCGGGGCGGCCTTGCTCTTCGGGTCGACGGTGCCCGCGAACCCCGAAGCGGAAAGTCCGGCTGCTCCGGCTGCGACGGCAAGTGGCCAGCCACCAGCGACGAGTACGACGCAGGTTGTGGCGAGCAGGACTGAGCCGACCGCGAGCCCGGTGCTGACGATGCGGCGGACACGAGACTTCTCGGACATGGGGCCTCGTTCGCTCGCTACAGTACTGATGTTTCACACGCCGCATGGTCGGATTCGGCGGTACGTTCGTCAGGTGGAAGAGAAGGAACCGCGCGACCGCACGATCGACGAATCGTGGGTGCCACTCGCCTGCCTCGGTGCCCTCGGCCTCGGAGTCACGATCGTCGGCGGCCCGGACCTTGCCTGGTGGGACGTGGGCTCGACGTTGCTCGTCGTGGGAGTGTTCGGGCTCCTCGCCCTCCTGCTCGCGTCGCGCAGGAGCGCTGTTCCAACGACCCTCCGCGTGCGCCGGGCGAACTGGCTGGGGGCAGCGATCGGACTCGGCGCGGGCGCCCTCGTGGGAACCGCGGTGTTCGGAGGATCGACTGCACTCGCCGCGCTGCTCCCGGTCCCGCTCGTGGCGATCGACGCCGCTGTCAGTCGTTCCGGCGGGGGACTGCGCGCCCGGTCGATCGTGCTCGGCCTGACCGCAGCTCTCATCGCTGTGGTCCTCTTCTGGAACTCCGACGTGCGCCAGGGCTTCTCCGACCTGGTCCAGGGATCGGTGGTCGCCGGCGTCCTGCTGGCGGTGGGGCTGGGTGTGTGGGGTGTTGTTCGGCGGCAGCGCGCCTGACGCGTGCGGCATGGTGGCCGTTCGGCTCCGCGGTGCCGACTCGGTCGATACGGTTGTCTGCATGGCACGCTTCACGCCCCCAGCCGCCGACGCGATGCGCGCACGACTCCTGCTTGCAGCACGCGACGAGTTCGCCGCGGCTGGGCTCGTCGGCGCCAAGATCGAGCGGATCGCCGCGGCGTCGTCGAGCAACAAGGCGCAGATCTTCCACTACTTCGGCAGCAAGGAGGGGCTGTTCGACGCGCTCCTCGCCCAGACCGTCGCCGAGACGTTCGACGAGGTCCCCGTCGACACCGACGACCTCGCCGAGTGGGCTGCTCGCCTGCACGACTCGTACGTTCAGCGTCCGTGGGCCGAACGGCTCGCGACGTGGCACCGCCTCGAGCGGGGGAGTGACGGTGCGCTCGAAGCCGTCATCGCCAGCAATGCCGAGGCCGTCGCCGCCGTCGAGCACGCCCAGCGCGCCGGGGTCCTGCCGCGCAGCTACCGGCCGGCAGTGTTGCTGGGCCTGGTGATGCACCTCGCCGCGTTCTGGAGCTCGGCCTCTCCCGAGTACGGCTCCTTGGTCGCGGCGGTCGCACCTGCGCGGCGTCGGCAGATCGTGATCGACGCGGTGAAGGCGCTCGTCGGGGGCTGACGTGGCGCACGGCCGGGCGTAGGGTTCGGCCCATGAGCAGCGACAACCGGTTCCTCCGCGCGACCTTCGGACGTCCGCTGGTCTGGGTCGGTGTCGTGTGGCTCGCGGTCGGGGTGCTCTGGGGTGTCATGGCCGTGATCGGACCGGACGTCTTCCGCACGATCATGGCCGTCGTGTGGCTCGTGCTCGGCGGCAGCATGCTCGCCGTCGCACTCCGCGACAGGAAGCGCGGCCTCGGCCGGTACCAGCGCTAGTCGAGGCGATCCGAGCGCACAGGCAGGACCCGCACCGGGCCTCCCGTCAGCCCACCGCGCCAGCGGCCACCCGCAGCGTCCGCTCCGCATCGTCGAGGTAGTCCGCCAACAGCGCCGACGCTCGTGCCTGGTCGCCGGCGCGCAACGCCGCGACGATCGCGTCGTTCCGGTCCACGAACTCGGCGTGGAACGACCCCGGGTCGTCGGTCGTCAGGAACGCCAGCCGCATCTCGGCGAGCAGCCCGTCCATCAGGCCGTGGATCCGCGTGCTCGGGACCGCTCGGACGAGCTCGGAGTGGAACCGGATGTCCGCGGTGCCCACGGCGCCCCAGTCGCCCGCGGCGGCAGCGTCCCGTGCAGCCGTGACGGCCGCAGCTGCTGCATCGAGGGCCGGTGACGTCGGCGAGCACGAGCGGACCGCGGCTTCCTCGAGCACCCGCCGGGCGGCGTACAAGTCCGTGACGTCCTCGGCGGAGAGCCGTCGTACGAAGACCCCACGGTTGAACACGTGCTCGACCAGCCGGTCCCGCGCGAGCAGCCGGAAGGCCTCGCGCAGGGTGTTCCGTGACACCCCGAGCTGGTCGCTCAACCGTTTCTCCGACAGCTGTGCCCCGGGGGAGAACTCGCCCGCCGCGATCATGGTGCGCAGCCGGTCGGCCGTCGAGTCGGCACCACTGACGGTTCGGGTCATGTCCCGATCCTGACACGGCCTCGGGCATCGCAGGTGCGAACCCCGCACCGTGTGACCGTCGTGTTACAGAGCAGAACACCCCCTTGCGATTGTTGAACAATGCGGTCCAGACTGTCCCGCATGTTCGTCCTCATCGGCGTCGCCGTCGTCATCATCGGGTTCGCGTTGCGCATCAACGCGCTGCTCGTCGTGACCGTCGCGGGCATCGTCACCGCGGCCATCGGCGGGATCGGTCCCGTCGGCATCCTCACCGCGTTCGGCGACGGCTTCGCGTCGAGCCGGTCCGTCACGACCTTCGCGCTCGTCCTGCCGGTCATCGGTCTGATCGAGCGCTACGGGCTGCAGGACCAGGCCAAGCGCCTGATCGCGAAGCTCGACAAGCTCACGACGGGTCGTCTGCTGGCCGGGTACCTGGCCATCCGGCAGGTCACGGCCGCGGTCGGCCTCACCAGCATCGGCGGGCCGGCGCAGACCGTGCGGCCCCTCGTCCACCCGATGGCCGAAGGGGCGGCGATCAAGAAGTACGGCCGGATCGACGAGCGGATGCGCGAGAAGATCAAGGGCTACTCGGCGTCGTCGGACACCGTCGGGGTCTTCTTCGGCGAGGACGTCTTCGTCGCCGTCGGCTCGATCCTGCTCATCACGACCTTCGTCGATGCCACCTACGGTCTGTCGCTCGAACCCATCGACCTGGCGCTGTGGGCGATCCCGACCGGCATCGCCGCTCTCCTGGTCCACGGCACGCGACTGCTGCTGTTCGACCGCACGCTCGACAAGATGGCCGCCGACGCACGCGTCGACGCCCCGACGCAGGGAGCCGCAGCGTGATCACCAGCGAATGGCTCTACTGGCTCATCGGCGCGTTCTTCATCGCGGTCGCCGTCCTCATCGTCACGGACACCTCGCACGCGAAGCGACTCGGCAACGCGGCGTTCTGGGGGATCCTCGGGGTCTCGTTCTTCTACGGCACCTTCGTCGCCGCGAAGACCGCGCCGTCGTGGGTGCTCGGCATCGCCGTCCTGGTGATGGTCGCGCTCGCCGGACTCGGGTTCACCGGGACCACCAGTCGCACGCGGGTCGCCAGCATCCCCGGTGCCGGAACGGGGGCGGAGACCGGCCCGGCCGAACCCACCGCTGCGGCCACGAAGCCATCCGCCAGCACGAGCGTCCTCGCGACGACCAGCCCCGACGAGCGCGCGGCGTTCGCCACCCGGTTCGGCACCAAGCTCTTCATCCCGGCGCTGGTCGTGCCCGTGGTCGCCGTCCTCGTGGCGACGCTCGGTCCGCTCGTCTCGATCGGCGGTGCGCCGCTGCTCGCCGAGGGCAGCGCGACCCTGACCGGACTGGGCATCGGCTCGGTGCTGGCCGTGGTCGTCGCGGTGTTCGTCCTGCGCCCGCCGAGGATCGCCACGCCCATCCGCGAGGGCGGTCGTCTGCTGCAGGCCATCGGGTGGGCAGCGCTGCTGCCGCAGATGCTCTCCACCCTCGGCATCGTGTTCACCCAGGCCGGGGTCGGCGACGCCGTCGGCACGATCATCAAGTCGATCCTGCCCGGCGGGTCGCTGTTCGCCGCGGTGGTCGTCTACTGCCTCGGCATGGCGCTCTTCACGATCATCATGGGCAACGCGTTCGCCGCCTTCCCGATCATGACGGCCGCGATCGGCTGGCCCGTCCTGGTGCAGGGCTTCGACGGCAACCCCGCCGCGATCTTCGCCATCGGCATGCTCGCCGGCTTCTGCGGCACGCTCGTCACGCCGATGGCCGCGAACTTCAACCTGGTGCCGGCTGCCCTGCTCGAGATGCGGGACAAGTACGGTCCGATCAAGGCGCAGATCCCGACCGCCGCCATCCTGCTCGTCGTCAACATAGGAGTCATGTACCTTGTCGCTTTCTGATGCTGCCCCGCTCGACCTGACCCGGGCCGCGTGGGCCGACCGGTTCGCGGCCGTCGCCGCCGAGAACACCACCCGCGAGTACCCGTACGCGGCGCACCACACGACGTCCGGCCCGGACGACCGGGCGCTGCCGGTCGAGCTGCACCCCGCCTTCGCCACGTCGTACGACTGGCACTCGTCCGTGCACATGCACTGGCTCGCAGCGCGTCTGGTCGCGCACGGCCTGCCGGCCGACCTGGAGGCCCGGCTCACCGCGATCCTGCAGGCCCACCTGAGTGCGGATCACCTGGCCACGGAAGCCGCCTACTTCCACACGACGCCGCACTACGAGCGCCCCTACGGGTGGGCCTGGCTCGCGAAGCTCGCCGCCGAGGTCTCCGCGTCCGAGGTGGCGGCCATCCGGCAGCTCGCCCCCGGGTTCGCGCCCGTCGTCGACGTGCTCGAGGACCTCGTCACACGCTGGGTCGACGGCGCTGCCCACCCGGTGCGGCACGGGGTGCACTCGAACTCGGCGTTCGGGCTGCTGCTCGTGCTCGAGGCCGCACGGGCGCTCGGCCGCGACGAGCTCGCCGCGACGGTGGAGCGGGCGGCGCGCGAGTGGTTCGGCGAGGACGCCGGGTGGCCGTTCGCCTGGGAGCGCAGCGGACACGACTTCCTGTCCGCCGGACTGGCCGAGGCCGACCTGATGCGCGCCGTGCTGACCCCGGCCGAGTTCGCGACGTGGTCGGACGGCTTCTTCGCCCAGGTGCGGTCGGGCGACGCGATCCTGCAGTCGACCGTGGTCCGCGACGAGAACGACCCGCAGCAGGTGCACCTGTTCGGGCTCGACCTGTCGCGAGCGGGATCGGCCCGGCGCATCGCGGACGCCCTGCGCGCCGGTGAGCTCGACGACGACGGGCTCGCGAGCCTGCTCGACGAGGCGGCGGACCGGCTGCTGGCCTCGGGTCTGGCCGCCAGCGTCGGCGAGGAGTACTACTCCACGCACTGGCTCGCGAGCTTCGCCTGGGACGCCATGGAAGCACGCGAGCACGCCGCGCGCTGACCCTCGAACGAGGGGCATGGTCGCCGGTCCGGCGTGCTGCTGTCAACCCCCTGCATCGGTTGCAGAATGCACCTACCCTCGGTGCGCAGCCGAGATCCGGCTGGGTGCCCGAGGGGAACGGGTGCCACCAGTCACACCAGGGAGTGACACATGCAGCACCGCAGGATCAGGCGGACAGCACTCATCGCCGCACTCATCGGAGCCGTCGTAGTGGCGGCACCGCTCGGAGCGGGAACCGCTGCCTACGCGGGGGTCACCGCCCCGGTCGGCAACGTCGGCAAGTTCAAGCAGACCTTCGTCGAGAACTTCAGCACGACGGCCTCGGCCAACGGCCAGTTCGCGAAGACCTACGCGAACTCGTGGCAGCCCTACCCGGACGGGACGGGCGGCACGTACTACTCGGGCTCGCAGGTCAGCGCCCGCAACGGCTACATGGACGTCACGCTCGACGGCAAGCACGGAGCCGCGGGGACCTTCGGGACCCCGAACGGCGCGTGGTCGCACGTGGGCGGCAAGTTCAGCGTCCGCGCGAAGGCCACCGGCGGCGACGGGAACGGTGCAGCGTTCATGCTGTGGCCGTCGTCGAACGTCTGGTCGGACGGCGAGATCGACTACCCCGAGGCGAACTTCGAGGGGTCGCCGATGCTCCACCACCACTCGATGGTCGCCGGGCAGGAAGCGAACTCGACGAGCATGAGCACCGGGGTGACCTGGCGCAGCTGGCACGTCTACTCGGTCGAGTGGATCCCCGGCAAGTCGGTGCAGTACCTGCTCGACGGCAAGGTCATCAAGACGGTCACGTCGAACGTGCCGAAGACCGCGCACCGGTACATGTTCCAGGTCGGCAACTGGGGTGCCGCCGGGCACCTCGACATCGACTGGGTCAGCACCTACGAGTACACGGGCTGACCCACAGCAGGTCAGCTGATCGCGATCGTCCGGGCGAACGTCCGTGCGACGGGCGGAGCGGCGACGATCGGTCCGATCGCTGCGGCACCGTCCGGGGTCGCCCGCCATGCCTCGTAGGCGTCGTGGGCGGCCCCGCTCGTCCAGGACTCGACGACGACCATGCGCGTCGGGTCGGCGTCGTCGACCAGCACCTCGAGGGACTCGCAGCCGTCGAAGGCCCGGGTCTGCGCGAGCGTCTCGCGGATCGCCGCCTCGACGGTGTCGGCAGGGACGTCGCTCCGGAACTGGACCTCGAGCAGGACGGTGATCGACATGTGGTGCACCTTTCGTCAGCAGTGTCCGACTCAACCCGCAGCGGCGCCGACCTGTTCCGGATCGGTCAGCGAGCCGGTCGTCAGTGGACGAACCGGAAGCGGATGGCGTCGCCCGGGCGGAGCTGCGCGGCACGGTCGACCGACTCCGGCGTGAGGACCGCCACGACGGGGTAGCCGCCGGTGACCGGGTGGTCGGCGAGGAACAGCACCGGGAAGCCCTCCGGCGGGACCTGCAGCGAACCGGTCTCCACCCCTTCGCTCGGCAGCTCGTGCGTCACGGCGCGGACAAGTGGCTGCGGAGCCGTGGTGCGGACCCCCACGCGGTCGCTGTCCGACCCGACGGTGAAGTCCTGACGGGTCAGGGTGTCGCGCCAGTCCGGCGTGAACCAGTCGTCGCGGGGGCCGGCGGTGACGTCGAGGACGACCGAGTCGTCCGGCCAGTGCTCGTCGGGTTGCGGCACGGCGTCGACGATGGGCCACGAAGCGCGCGCATCGCCGATCGGCAGGACGTCACCCGGCGACGACGGCGGAGGCCCGAGGCGTGCAAGTGAGTCCCACGAGCGACTACCCAGTACGGGCTCGACCGCGAACCCGCCGAGGACCGCGATGTAGGAGCGCAGCCCGGCGGTGGCCGTGCCGATCCGGAGCGTGTCACCCGGTGCGAGCATCAGGACCTCGTGCGAGGCCTCACCGCGGACCCGGCCGTCCGCCCGCTCGATCTCGACCGGGCAGGCGGCCCCGGCGGTGGCGACGACCACGTACGCGTCGGTCCGCAGCGTGACGGAGCCGAGCAGGGCCTCCAGGACGGCCGCATCGGGACGGTTGCCGACCAGCCGGTTGGCCAGTGCTGCGGACCCGCGGTCGGCGGCGCCCGCCGCGCCGAGGCCCATGTCACTGAAGCCCGGCCGCCCCAGGTCCTGCGTTGCCGCGCCGTAGCCGACCTGCAGGACGGTCAGCGCGCTCATGCCACACCCGCGTCGACGAACCGGACCCGTGTGCCAGCGGGTGCCAGCGCCGGCGATTGCCGGTCGAGCGACCACATCGGCACGTCGGTGCGGCCGATGAGCTGCCAGCCGCCGGGGGAGACGCGCGGGTAGACGGCACTGAACTCGCCCGCCAGTGCGACGGCACCGCTCGGCACGGCGGTGCGCGACGTGCTCCGGCGAGGCAGGTCGAGTGACGGCTCGGTGCCGGTGAGGTAACTGAAGCCCGGGGCGAAGCCGCAGAACGCGCTCGTCCAGAGCTGGCCGGTGTGCCACGCGATCACGCGGTCGCGGCGCATGCCCGTCAGGGCGACGACCTGGTCGAGGTCCTCGCCGTCGTAGACCACCGGGATGACGAGCGGGTCCGTGGCGCTCGCCGCATCGGCGTCGGCGGACGGGACGACGTGTTCGAGTGCACTGCGGAGTCTCGCGGCGTCGGTCGTCGCCGGGTCGTAGCGGAGCAGCAGCGTCCGCGCGCCGGACACGACCTCGGTGAGGCCGGGCAGCCGAGCCGCGGTCAGCCCGGCACGGAACGCGGCGACCTGCGGCAGGGAGTCGAAGGTGGCGAGCAAGCCGGTGCGCCCAGCGGGCCGGAGGTCGAGGACGGTCACGGTGCGAACGGCGCGATCGTGACGCCGTGCTCGGTCAGCAGTGATCGGATCGCGCGGGCCATCGCGACGGCACCGGGGGAGTCGCCGTGGACGCAGACCGAGTCGGCACTGACCCGCAGCTCGGAGCCGTCGACGGCGGTTGCGACCCCGTCGGTGACCATCCGGAGGACGCGAGCCGCGACCTCGCCCGGATCGTGCAGCACCGAACCCGGCGTGCTGCGGGACACCAGGGAACCGTCGGGTTCGTAGGCGCGGTCGGCGAAGGACTCCGCGACCGCGCGCAGCCCGCGGCGTTCGGCAGCGAGCAGGAGCTCGGAACCCGGCAGCGCGAGCACCGCGAGCGAGCCGTCGACGTCGGCGATCGCCCGGACCACGGCCTCGGCCTGGACCGGGTCGGCGCACGCCGTGTTGTACAGGGCGCCGTGGGGCTTGACGTAGGTGACCGCGGTGCCGGCGACCCGCGCGGTGGCGGCCATCGCGCCGAGCTGGTGCACGACGTCGGCGTGGAGTTCGTCCGGGGTGACGTGCACCGGTCGGCGCCCGAAGCCGGCGAGGTCGCGGTAGGCGACGTGCGCTCCGATGGCGACCCCGCGCTCGGCGGCAGCGCGGGCGGTGGCGAGCATGATCGTCGGGTCGCCGGCGTGGAATCCGCAGGCGATGTTGGCGCTCGACACGACGTCGAGCATCGCGGCGTCGTCGCCCATCGTCCAGGCGCCGAACCCCTCGCCGAGGTCGCTGTTCAGGTCGATCGTCGTCACGGGGACTCCCTGTCGTCGCGGGTTGTTGAACAATCTACCGAGCGGCGACTCCGCTGTCGACCGATCGGGGCACGCGGCTGGTGGGTGGATTCCGAGCAGCGGCACGTAGCGTCCGAGGTCAGCACCTGCCGGGGGCGTCGCCCCCGGTTCGACCACTGCACTGGAGCAGACCATGACCGACAGCAGCAACACGCACGACGACGACGCCAAGGCCCCCGTGAACGACTCCGAGGGCACCGAGAAGCCGGGCGGGCTCGGCGACGACAACACCATCCCCAACGACCCGGACGGCCTCGCCGCTGGGCACGTCGGGGACGACTCGCACTTCAACCCGGAAGAGGACGGCGAGGAGTAGGGGTCGTTCGTCGACTCGGAACGACGTCCTCGTTGTCGTACGACGACGAGGACGTCGTTCCGAGTCGACCCGGTGTCGTTACGAGTCGGCCCGGTGTCGTTCTGAGTCGACCCCCGACCGCCCGAAAGTCCCCTACAACACCCGCTCCAGCAACCGCAGCGTCCCCGCGATGTCCACGTTCCGGTCCAGCAGCCACTGCACCTGCAGCCCGTCGAACGCCGCGATGATGAGCGACGCCACCTGCTCGAGGTCGGCGTCCGAGTGCCGCCCCGACGCCGCGAGCTCGTCGTGCAGCTGGGCGACCAGGTTCCCCCGCGCCTCGTCGAACCGTGCGGCGAAGAACTCCCGCGCCGTCTCGTTGCCGGACTCCACCGACGCCCCGAGGAGGGTCGTGTAGAGCGTCACGAGTGCCGGCTCGCTGACGTTCCGGTCGGCGACGAAGGTCAGTCGGGTGAAGACCCCGGCCGTGTCGCCGAGCGCCCGGTCCGAGGCGGCATCGCGTTCCCGCAGGACCTCGACCAGCAGCGCTTCGCGTGACGAGAAGTAGTGCTTCAGTGCCGCGTGCGAGACCCCGATCGCATCGCCGATGGCGCGCAGCGAGGTGCCGTCGATCCCGCGCGAGGCGACGACGTCGAGCGTCTGGTCGAGGATCTCCCGCCGACGCTGCACGCCCTTGGCGTAGGGGCCCCTGGTGCCGATTCCATCGTTGGAGGTCACGCGTGCCAATGTACCGGCGCAACAATCGGGACAAAAACTTCCGGTCGGAGGTTTCCGGTGCTACAGTCCCGATCACCTAGCAGCACTAGGTATTCGAGGGCCCCGAAGCCCCCTATGACTCGAGGAGGAGTCATGTCGACACCGACGTCGAAGGAAGAACCCACCCGCGGCATCGCCGGGACCGCATCGCCAGCGGTCACCGCAGCCGCCGGTGCCACCGCCTCGGACGCCGCGGCGCCCCGAGCGTTCTCGGTCGAGGGGATCACGCAGTCCGTCAGCACGATGCGTGTGGGCCGCGGCTACCTCTGGGGCCTCAGCTTCGCCCAGTTCGGCCTGTTCGTCGCCCTGCTCACGCCGGTCTTCGTGAGCATGTCGATCAAGGCGACCGAGCTCAACCCCACGAGCCCCGAGACCGTGGTCGGCTCCGTCCTGCCGTTCGGTGCCCTCGGCGCGCTGTTCGCCAACCCGCTGTTCGGCGCGATCTCCGACCGCACGCGCAGCCGGTGGGGACGCCGACGCCCGTGGATGCTCGGCGGCGTCATCGTCTTCGTCGGTTCGCTCGCCTGGCTCGCGTTCTCGCCGAACGTCCTGCAGCTCACGCTGGCCTGGGTCCTCGCGCAGGTCACGGCGAACGCCGTCCTCGCCACGCTGACCGCGAGCTTCGCCGACAACGTGCCGGAGTTCCAGCGCGGCAAGGCCTCGAGCGTCATCGCCCTGGCGCAGAACATCGCGATCCTCGCCGGCCTGTACCTCGCCGTGTACCTGGTCGGGAACCTGCCGGTCCTCTTCATCGCCCCGGGTGTCCTGGCGATCATCGCGATCCTCGTCTACTGCTTCGTGGCCCGCGACGAACTGCCGACGACGCCGGTCAAGCCGTTCAGCTGGATCAACCTGATCAGCTCGTTCTGGACCAACCCGATCAAGCACCCGGACTTCGGCCTGGCATGGTGGGGTCGCTTCCTCATCACCTTCGGCACGTTCATGTTCACGACGTACCGCCTGCTCTACATGCAGGACCGCATCGGTTTGCCGCAGGCCGAGGCCGTCGGGGTCGTCGCGTTCGGTGTCCTGCTGTACACGGTCGCCCTGCTCGTCAGCGCCGCCGTCTCCGGCTGGGTGTCGGACCGCGTCCAGCGCCGCAAGGTCTTCGTCTGGGGCTCCACCGCACTGACCGCGGTCGGCCTCGTGATCCTGGCCCACGTCGACACCGTCGGCGGCTTCTACTTCGCCGAGATCGTCCTCGGCTTCGCCTTCGGCATCTACGCTGCCATCGACACCGCCCTGATCGTCGACGTGCTGCCCGACCCGGAACGCCCCGGCAAGGACCTCGGCGTCATCAACATCGCGAACGCGCTGCCGCAGTCGCTCGCTCCGGCCGTCGGCCTGTTCCTGCTCGGCATCGGCGGTGGTCAGAACTACACGCTCATGCTCTGGGGTGCCGGCGTCGCCGTCATCCTCGGCGCCCTCGTGATCCTGCCGATCAAGTCGGTCCGGTAGGCAACGCACCAAACCAGCGGCCGGGAGGCGCGACTCGCGTCCGCAACGCGAGTCGCGCCTCCAGGCAGTCACCTGTACCACCCCCGGAAAGGACCCGACATGGCTCCCGCCATCTCCCTGCAGCTCTACACGGTGAACGCCGCGCTGGAGCCCGACCTCGACGGCGGCGTCCGCCGCCTGGCCGAGATCGGCTTCGACACCGTCGAAGCGTTCGCGTTCGTGGACCGAGCAGCGCAGCTCAAGTCCGCGTTCGACGCCCACGGCATCACCGCGAAGACCGGCCACGCGTTCCTGGTCGAGGAGACCATCCCGCTGCCGGACGGCACCGTGATGACCGCTCCGTCGCACGCCGACACCTTCGCCGCGGCGAAGGAACTCGGCCTCGAGATCGTCATCGACCCGTTCGTCGGACCCGACGCGTGGACGACCCGCGAGGGCGTCGAGCGCGTCGCCGCACGACTGAACGCCGCCGCCGTCGAGGCCGCCGAGCACGGTCTGCGCGTCGGCTACCACAACCACGACCACGAGCTCCGGCCGCAGATCGACGGGCAGCCCGCGCTGCAGGTGCTCGCGTCGCTGCTCGACCCGGCCGTGGTGCTCGAGCTCGACCTGTACTGGGCATCGGCCGCGGGCATCGACGTCGTCGCGTTCATCGAGGAGCTCGGTGACCGCATCGTCGCCGTGCACGTCAAGGACGGTCCGATGCGCGACGACATCTCCACCGCGACGATCCCCACCGACCAGACCCCGGCCGGCCAGGGCGACGTCCGGCTCGCCGAGGCGCTGCGTGCGGCGACGGCCCTCGAGTACGCCGTCATCGAGTTCGACGGGTTCGACGGGGACGTCTTCGACGGTGTGCAGCAGTCGTACGAGTGGCTCGCGGCGCAGCTCGCGCCGGCCGGTTCGTCGTCCGCGTCGGAGGTGTCCGCATGACCCGCACCGGACGCGTCGGCATCGGCTTCATCGGCGCCGGCATGATCAGCGAGCAGTACCTGGCGAACCTCACGACGTTCCCCGACGTCGAGGTCGTCCGGATCGGCGACATCGACACGGAGCGCGCCGCGGCGTCGGCTTCGAAGTGGGGTGTCGCGGCCTCGGGCGACGGCGCATCCGTGCTCGCCGACCCCGACGTCGAGATCGTCATCAACCTGACGCTCCCCGCCACGCACGTCGCCGTCTCGATGGACGCACTGCGTGCCGGCAAGCACGTGTGGAGCGAGAAGCCGATCGGCGTGGATCGTGCCTCAGCCGCATCGCTCGTCGAACTCGCCGACTCCCTCGGTCTGAAGCTCGGCATCGCGCCGGACACCGTGCTCGGCCCGGGGTGGCAGACCGCCAAGCGCGCGATCGAGGCGGGCGCGATCGGCACCCCGCTCACCGCGGTCACGAGCATGCAGTGGCAGGGGCCGGACGTGTTCCACCCGAACGCGTCGTTCCTCTACGCCAAGGGCGCGGGCCCGCTGTTCGACATCGGCCCGTACTACTTCACGGCGCTCGTGCACCTGCTCGGACCGATCGACTCGGTCGTCGCGACTGGGTCTCAGTCGCGGTCGACGCGGCAGTTGGTCGTCGGACCGAACGCGGGCGACTCGTTCCCCGTCGAGGTGCCGACCCACGTCTCCGTCCTGACCTCGTTCGAGCAGGGTGGCAACGCACAGTCGCTGCTGTCGTTCGACACCCCGCTGTTCCGGCACGGCGTGTTCGAGGTCAACGGGACCGAGGGCACGATCGTCCTGCCCGACCCGAACACGTTCGGTGGCGGGCACCCGATCCGGATCGCGCGACCGCTGACCGCGGACGCGACGTTCCCCTTCTCGCAGGACTTCGAGGTCCTGCTCGACGAGGAGCCCACCGTCGGCCGTGGGCTCGGCGTGCTCGACATGGCGCGGGCCATCCGTGGCGGAGGCTCGCACATCGCGACCGGTGAGGTCGGGTACCACGTGCTCGACACCATGGTCGCGGTCGAGGAGTCCGTCGCCGCCCGCTCGTTCATCGAGGTCGAGTCGACCGTCGCACCGATCGCGTCGCTGCCCGAGGACTTCGACCCGCTCGCGGCGACGCTGGAGGGCGCGCAGGTCTGAGGCCTGGATCGACTGCCGGGATCGACCCGGAACGACATCCCCGTTGTCGCACGACGACGGGGATGTCGTTCTGCGTCGGTGTCGGTCTCAGCGCACCGCGTGTTGGCGGAGGGCGACGACGACCTCGTCGAGGAAGTCGTCGACCTGGTCCTGGTCGTAGCCCTCGCGGAACTTCGTGGGCTGGAACCGGGCGGCGGTCACCTGCTCCGGTGTGAGCGGATCCACCGACCGCCCCTGCTCGTACCCGGCGAGGGTGGTCTGGATCCGGTCGAGGAACGCATCGACCTCGCCCTGGTCGTAGCCCTCCCGCCACTTCGTCGGTCGGAACCGCTTGTCGGACACGTCCTTCGCGAGCATCTGCTCCCCCTTCTGCATGCCCGTCATGCTCTCACGGGCCTGCGAACGGGTAGGGGCAGCGGCGGTACTGGCAGCTCAGCGCTGTGGGAGCCGGCGGCCGAACACGGCGTCGAGGAACCGCGCGAAGCGGGACTCTGACGGCGGCGCGGTCGGGACCGCGCGCGTCGGCGACCGGAACGCCAGGTCGTGCAGCATGTTCCGCTTCGAGCCGTCCCAGTTCGCGAACAGGTAGGTGCCGCCGATGAACGACATGCTCCGGACCGGTGTGCGCTTCCAGGAGTCGGCAGCCACGTAGTAGCCGGTGTGGCCGGAGCGGATGTGCTGGATCACGGTGTCGACGTCGATGACGCTGGTGGTCGTCACGACGGCGGTGATGCCCGTGCGGTCACGGGCGACGTACTCGATGAGGTGTTCGGTCACAGTAGGACTCTTCGTCACAGAGGCGGGACGCCACGACGGTGAACGTGGCGAAGGGTGTTCGGAACCGCCGTTGCTTCCGACAGCAGAATACGTCCGGTTCGTCGTGGCGTCACCGGAATGTCCGACGGTCGCACACGCTCGAACGTTCAGACGGGCCGACGGACCATCCACGAAGCGATCAGGTCGACGGCAGCCGCGAAGTCGATGCTGTCCGGTCGGTTGAGGAAGGCGTGCCGGCTGTCGGGCAGGACGTGCCGTTCGAGATCGACCCCCGCGGCACCGAGTTGCCGTGCGAACCGGTCGCCGGATGCGCGCATCGTGTCCCGCTCGGCGTCGAGCATCAGGGCGCGCGGGAACGTGCTGAGGTCCTCCGGTGCCGGGAACGCTCCGGCGCCGAGCGGCCCGGCGTAGGTGCGGTTCGCGGCGTCGAGCAACAGTGGAGCGTGCGTGATCCGCCGGTGCCCGCGCACGAGACGCTGCACCGCTGGGTCGCGGGGGATCCGCGCGTGGAAGAACCCGTACACGAGCACGGTGCCGGCCAGCGCGGGTCCGTGAGGGATCGCGGTGGCGGCGAGGCACGCTCCAGCGCTCGCGCCACCGAGCACCAGCCCGGCCGGACCCTCCTCTGCGAGGGAGCGGAGCACCGCCACGACCTCGTCGCGCGCATGCGGTGCACGTCGGCGTGCTCGTGGACCCGTCCGCCCGATCCAGGGCATGCCGGGCAGCGGACCGAGGCGGTAGTCGACGGTGACCACCGGGATGCCGCGGGCGCTGAGTGCCCCTGCCACGGCGTCCGACTCGGGCAGGTCCAGGTCGCCCCGGAAGAACCCGCCGCCGTGCAGCCAGACCAGGGCCGGAGCGGCTGCCGGATCCTGCGGTCGGTAGCGCCGGATCGGGACCGGTCCGTGCGGGCCGGGGAGCACGTCGTCCATGACGTCGACCGTCCCCACCGACGCCCCGATGCCCTCTCCCCGCATGCCAGCAGACTACGGGTCGGTAACGATGCGAGCGCCGACACCGCGGTCGGTGCACCGTGGAGTGGTGCGCACCTCGAAGACTGCCCTGATCTTGACCGGCGCCGCCGTGGTCGCCCTGCTGACCGGCTGCTCCGGTGGCGGGGACGGTGGCGACGCGGCCCCGACCGTCACCGAGACCGTGACCGCGGCGCCGACGGACACGGCAGCCACCCCGACGCCGACGAGCACGCCGACACCGACGCCGACCCCCACCCCGACCTGTGGTCCCGCGACCGGCTCCGAAGCAGCAGCAGCGGGGATCGCTGCGCTGCCGTCACCCGCCGGCCTCGAGGACACCAAGTGGGACGCTGCGAACGCCGACTACACCGGCTACGACGCCTGCGCCTCACTGTCCTGGTCCGTCGTCGCGCCCGAGTTCGGCACCGCCGGGTCGCCGTACGCGATCCTGCTCTTCCACCAGGGCCGGTACCTCGGCACCGCGACCTCCGAGCAGTACGCGTTCGAGCCGACGGTCGAGCGGTTGGCCGACGCCTCGATCAAGGTCACCTACACGTACGCGAAGGAGAACGAGGCGAACGCTGACGCCTCCGGTCGCACCACCGCGACGTACATCTGGAACGACGGCACCGAGCGCGTCGACATGACCGGCGAGGTCCCGCCCGCTCAGGGCTGATCGGCGGCAGCACCCCGACCGCCGAGCTCGCGCTGCAGTGCGCGGAGGACCCGAACGATCGTCGCGAGCTCGTCCGGGCCGCCCTCGAACCCGCGTCCGAGCGCTGGTCGTGGCTCCACCACGACGTCCTCGCCGACCGTCGTGCTGATCCAGACGCCGAAGTCGACCCGTTGTCCGCGTGCGTCCTTCGTGGCGACGGAGAACTTCCGGATGCGGGTCCAAGGCAGGTCGAACACCGGCTCCGCCCGCGACGGCGCCCACGCGTGCAGACCGGACGCGTCGACGGTCCAGATCTCAGGTCGGGGGCCCGGCAGGTCGTCGGTTGCCCGCAACCCCGACGCGGAGACCGGCAGGTGGAACCGGGGCGCGCGGCGTTCCCGGATCCGTGCCATGGTGCGGCGATCGGTCCGACCGGCGCTCCAGGTCACCACCGCCAGCAGCAGGCCGAACCCGGCGACGAGCAGCGGCCACAGGACGAAGTTGGCCTGTGTGCGGGCGCTGTCGAGACCGCGCAGGAAGTCCGGCGACGCGAACTCGGCGACGAGCACGCCGAGCCCCGCGGCCGTCGTCACCGCGGCCACGAGCAGGACCGGCCACCGCTTCGGCATCTCGCCGTCACGCAGCCGCTGCACCCACTGCTCGTCGGGTGTCGTCATCGATCGGCCGGGGCTCGACCGGAGCGCCCGGTGTCGTGGTGCGGATCGAGCTCCCGCCGCAGCGACCGGAGCACCTGCATCAGGATGTGGATCCTCGTCACGCTCGCGCCGAACGGCCGCCCGATGACTGCGCGCGGCAGCAGCACGAACCGGCCCACCGCCTCGGTGACGATCCAGATCCCGGTGTCGGTGCGTTGTCCGCGGACGTCCGTCGAGGCCAGCTCGATCGTCCTGACGTCGTCCCACACCAGGTCGAACACGGGATCGTCGCGCTCGGGTGACCACGCGTGGAGACCCGCCGCGTCGACCGTCCACAGCTCCGGCCTCGGGTCCGGGAAGTCGTCGGCGGCGTACGGGCCCGAGCGGAGGACGGGCAGGTGGAAGCGCGTTGTGGTCCCGTTCCGGCGGATCCGGTCCAGCACCACGCGGTCGCGCCGCCCGCGCAGCCAGGACAGCACCGCGGCCACGGGCCCGAACCCGAGCAGCAGCACCGAGAACAACGGCACGGCGAAGGGGCGTCGGGCGTCCGAGTGCAGGATGCCGTCGAGGTGGGTCGCCGAGAAGTACACCCCGATCCCGCCGGCCACCGTGACGATCGTGAGGCCGACCAGGAACGGCCACCGCTTCGGCATCTCGCCGTCGCGCAGCCGCTGCACCCACCGCTCGCCCGAGTACTCCACCGCACCATCCTGCCCGGCTGGACCGCACGACGGCCGCGAGCACGAGATGCTGTTCCCATGCAGTTCGCCCGCACCACCGCACCCGGTGTCGCCGTCGCCGTCGCGATCGGCCTCGTCGCGACCCTGATCGGATCGGTCGTCCCGGTCGTGGGCGGACCCGTCCCCGCCGTCCTGATCGGCGCGGTGCTCGGTTGGCTCGTCCGTCGGCGCACCGGCGGCACCCTCGCCGTGCTCGCTCCCGGCGTGAAGTTCTCGTCGAGCCGTGTGCTGCAGTTTGCGGTGGTGCTGCTCGGCGCGCAGCTGTCGATCGGCGAGGTCCTGCGCATCGGCGGCGAGACCCTGCCGGTCATGCTGACGACCCTCGTGGTGTGCCTCGGTGCCGCCTGGGGGATCGGCCGTCTGTTGCGGGTGTCGAGCGCCCTCCGCACCCTGATCGGCGTGGGGACCGGCATCTGCGGTGCGTCCGCGATCGCGGCCGTCACGCCCGTCATCGGTGCGGTCAGCGCGGACGTCGCCTACGCGATGTCGACGATCTTCCTCTGCAACATCGCCGCGGTGTTCGCCTTCCCCCTGCTCGGCCACGCCCTCGGCCTCAGCCAGCACGCCTTCGGCGTGTTCGCGGGCACTGCGGTGAACGACACGTCGTCCGTCGTCGCCACCGCGACGGTCTACGGTCGCCAGGCGACCGACACGGCGGTCGTCGTGAAGCTGGTGCGGACCCTGATGATCATCCCGATCGTCATCGGGCTGGCCGGACTGGAGGCCCGACGCGCCTCCCGCGAGCAGCTCGCGCCCGACACGGGGTCGCGCAGCGGGTTCCGTGTGTTCCGGTTGGTCCCGTGGTTCCTGATCGGGTTCCTGGTGGTGGTGCTGCTCCGGACCGTCGGGGTGCTGCCGGCTGACGCTGCTCCGGGATTCTCGACCGCGGCGTCGTTCCTCATCACGGTGGCGCTCGCGGCGATCGGCTGCTCGACGGACTTCGCGGCGCTGCGACGTGCCGGGTTCCGTCCGATGCTGCTCGGCATCGCGCTCTGGGTGCTCGTGGCGGGCACGAGCCTCGGCGCGCAGGCTGTGTTCGGCCTGCTGTAGGTCGGAGCCGGGCGGGGTCTTGCACCGATCCGACCCATCGTTTATCGTTGTATCGAAATTCGATGGTATCGATGATCGACAGGGGAAGACGCCATGACCGCACCCGTGTACGAACCGCCCCGCGGGCGGAACTCCTACCTCGCCTACGTCGCCTGCTGCGTGATCGGCATCGCGCTCGTCGTCTGGCGGTACGTCGACCTGCTCGTCCGCTCGCTCAGCTCCGGGACGGTGTCGGTGCCCGTCCGGATGACCGCGACGAGCGAGGTCCCGCAGCCGCCCGGTGGTGCGACCGTCACCGCCGAACACCTCGTGCTCCGGGCCCCGATCGCGGACGTGCCGGCCGGGGCGATCGGGTACATCCGGGTCGGTGACGCGCTCGAGGTCCTGTTCGTCAGTGCGCTCATCGCCCTCGTCGCCGCGGTGGCGTGGAAGATCTCGCGCGGCGGGCTGTTCGACCGGTCGACGACCCGCATCCTCGACTGGCTCGCGGCTGCGGTGCTGGTGGCCGGGTTCGTGCCCCAGTTCGTCCGCCGGATGGGGTGGAACTGGGTGGTGTCGGGGCTCGGCTGGGACGGTCGTCTCCCGACGCCCGACGTCGACCACCAGTTCGTGCCGGTGTACCTCGGCCTGCTCGTCGTCATCTGCTTCCGGTTCGCCCTGACCGCCTCGCAGCGGATGGTGCGCGACCAGTCCGGGCTGGTCTGATGCCCCCGGAACAGGAGGACGGCCACGCGGTCGTCTGCCACCTCGACGAGCTGCTCGCCGCTCGTGGCATGACGCTGACCGAGCTCGCCGACCGGGTCGGGGTGACCGTGGTGAACCTGTCGGTGCTGAAGAACAACCGGGCACGCGCGATCCGGTTCTCCACCCTCACCCGGCTCTGCCAGGAGCTCGGGTGCCAGCCGGGCGACGTCTTCTCGGTACGGATCGACTGAGCGCGGACGCACCGTTCAGATGATCCGCGAGTCGATCACCGCCCGGTCGCCGCGGTACCGCGAGAACCCGTACTCGACGGGCGTCCCGTCCGCCAGGCACATCAGCCGTTCGATGTGGAAGATCGCCTGCCCGGGATCGATGTCCAGCAGGTCGGCCGTCCACTGGTCGGCGTTCACGGTGCTCAGCAGCAGCCGCCGAGCCTCCGGACGCGCACCGGCCTTCCGGACCAGCACGTCCGGCACGTACTCGGTGAGCGGTTCGGCGACCAGGTCGGGGAAGCGCTCGTGCGGGACCCAGCTCGTCCGGACCCGGCTCGGTTCGCCGTCGAACGAGATGAGGCTCTCGACGAAGAACGCGCTGCTGCCGGTCATCTGCAGGTTGCGTCGGACGGTCTCCGGCGCGGTCACCTGCTGCACGCACAGGTGCACGATGCTGAGCCGGGGTGACTCGAACACGCTGCCGCCGGCCGTCTCGCCGTAGATCGTGACCTCGTCGGACGTGCGGGCCAGGCTCACCGAGGCGACGGGCCGGACACCGAACGTGCCGGATCGCGGTGCACGGGTGAGCAGTCGCTGTTCCTTGAGCAAGGTCAGCGCAGCCCGCAGGACGTTCCGCGTCGTGCCGTACAGGTCGAGCAACTCCCACTCGTACGGCAGCGGGCCGGTGAACCGGCCGGCGACGATGTCGGCCCGGATCAGATCGGAGACCTGGCGCGCTGCGTCGGAGCGTCGGTTGAACCCGATCCAGTGCCCCGGCGCCGACGGGGTCGTCCCGACGCCCATGTCGGTCCAGGCCGCGGTCGGGGCGAACTCCTCCGGCACGATCCCGGTCACGAGGCCACCCCCACCGTCGAGACGTCGCCGGTCCAGCCGGCCCACCGCAGGAACTCCCGGGCCAGGCGCACCGGGTAGTCGGGCGCCTGGATGTCGAGTGAGACGAACACGCGTCGGTAGAACGTCGGTCCGCCGAGCAGGTCGACGGCGATGCCGAGGTCGACGTCCGGACGCAGGTCGCCGGCGTCCATCGCCCGCTGCAGCATCGCGTTCACCCGCAGCCGCCGGTCCAGGTGCCACTCGGTGACGGCCTCGGCGACGCGCGGCTCGTGCGACGCGGTCTCCACGATGAGCGGGAGTGCGCGGCCGACCGGCGTCGCGACCAGGGCGTGCACCCACCCCCGGGTGAGCCCGAGGACCCCCTCGGCGATCGGGGCGTCCTGGATCGTGGGGATGTGCTCCTCCATCAACCGGATGACGGTCTCGGTGAGCAGCACCTCCTTGCTCGACCACCGCCGGTAGATCGTCGCCGCCCCCACCCCGGCCGCGTCGGCGACGGCCCGGATCGTGAACGCGCGCGGGTCGCCCTCGGCCAGGATCTCGACGCACGCCGTGTAGACGGCCTCGCCGACGGCGGCACTCCGAGGCCGACCGCGGACCGGCGCCGCGGTGCTCGTCACCGTGCTCGTCGCGGGGCTCATGCCGCGGCCCAGTGCTCGAGGACCCGGTCCATGCTCCAGACCTCGCCGATCTTGGCGGCGATGTCGAACAGGTTCGCCTCGTGCACGCTCGGCAACCGGTCGCCCACCGCCTCGCGCACGACGATCGGGACGAACCCGTGCTGCATGGCGTCCGTGGCGGTCGCGCGGATGCACCCGCTCGTCGACAGCCCCGCGATGAACAGGGTGTCCACACCGCGGGCGACGAGGTCGGCGGCCAGCGAGGTGCCGAAGAACGCACTCGGGTACTGCTTGGGCACCAGGGTGTCCCCGCTCTGGGGTTCGAGCCCGTCGACGAACGCCCCCGTGGACGCCCCCGGCAGGTACGCGGCGAGCGCCGGCACCTTGCGGAAGAACACCCCGGCGTTCGACCCGTCGGCGGACAGCGCCATGGTGGTGATCGCCACGTGCACCCCGGCGGCGCGGGCAGCGATCGTGAGCTCCCGCATCCGCTCGACGGGTTCCTCGACCCCGGCGTAGAGCCCGCAGTCGGGGTCGACGTAGGCGCGGACCGGGTCGACGACGACGAGCGCAGCGCGTCGTCCTGGCTGCAGCGCGCCGGTGAACCCGGCCGCCGCGTAGTCCTGGTGGTCGTCGGTCATGGGGTCCTGCTTCCGTCGTGGGTGGTCGTTGCCAGGGTGGGGACGGTCACGTGGACGCCCCCGGCTCGGGGACCGGACCCGACCTGTCGGGCCGGAGTGGTGCCTCCCGGTCGGGTGGTCCGAACGGACCGAACGCGACGATGAGTGCACCGAGGGCCGCGCAGCCGGCGAAGGTGAGCGCTGCGGCGCGGACGCCGTCGACGAACACCTGGACGTCGCCGGCCGGCAGACCGAGCAGGCTGCCGTCGTAGGCGGCTGCCGCCTGGGAGGCGGACAGGCCGCCCGTCGCGATCGCGAGTCCGAGGGCCGTCGAGAACAGGAAGCCGGCGTTCTGCAGGGCGGAGCGGATGGCGTTGGCGATGCCGCGTCGGTGTTCCGGGACCCGGGTCATCAGTGCGGACGTGCTCGGCGTCATGAACACGCCCGTCCCGACCCCGACCGCGCCGAGGCCGGTGGCGGTGACGACGTAGGCGCTGCCGTCGGCGAGGGAGACCGCGAGCACCGCGGCGCCGAGGGCGATGAGGAGCATGCCGATGGTCGACAGGGTCCTGGCGGCCACGCGACGGGCGAGGAACCCCGCGGTCACGGCGGCGACGGTCGTGCCGATCGGGGTCGGGAGCACCCAGAGGGCGGCCTCGACGGCGTCCTTGCCGTCGACGGCCTGGAACGACAGGGATGCCAGCAGCACCAGTGCGTAGCTGGACAGGGCGCAGAGCCCGGCGGCGGAGAACAGGGTGATGGTGGCGCGGTCGCGGAAGATCGCCGGGTCGACCAGGGGGTGCGCGACCCGGCGCTGTGTCCACACGAACACGCCGCCGAGGACGACTGCGCCCGAGGCCATCGCCACGACGGGCACCGCCGACCAGCCGATCGAGCCACCCATCGAGACGGCACCGACGAGCAGGCCGACGGCCGCGACCGACAGGATCGACCCCGGCACGTCGAGGCGCTCGCCGGAACGGGGGCGGGTGCTGTGCGGGATCAACCGGAGCGACCAGACGAGTCCGGCGAGCGAGATCGGCACACCGGCGAGGAAGATCCAGCGCCACCCGAAGGACTCGGCGACCAACCCGCCCACGACCGGGCCGATGACCTGCCCCACCGCGGCGACGGTGGCGTTCAGGCCGAGGCCGAGCGACAGGATCGACTCCGGGAAGACGTCGGTGAGCAGTGCGGTCGTGTTCGTGACGATGGCCGCCGCACCCACGCCCTGCACGAGCCGGGCGCCGAGCAGGACGGCGGCGTCCGGGGCGAACCCGCACGCGAGCGAGGCGAGCAGGAAGACGAGGATGCCGGCGATGTACAGGCGGCGCCGACCGACGAGGTCGGCGATCCGTCCGAAGACCAGGATCAGGGTGGTCGTGGTGAGCATGTAGCTGAGGAGCACCCAGCTGGACTGCACCGCGCTGGCGTCGAGGTCGCGGCTGACGTCGGGGAGCGCGACGAGCAGGGCGCTCGAGGAGATGAAGACGAGGACGACGCTCAGGCTCGAGGCGCAGAGCACCTGCCAGGCGCGTCGTCGGGCGGCGCCCTCGTCGATGGTGCGGCTACTGATCGGTCGGCCCTCGCACGGCGGACGACGGCGGCACCAGGCGGTGGTGCGTCGTGACCCGCTGGAAGGCGGCGGCCGCGGACAGCACCAGGCGGTCGTCCCACGGCCGCGCGACGAGCTGTACGCCGACGGGTAGACCGTCGGGCGCGGTACCCGCCGGCATCATCAGTGCCGGGAACCCCACGTAGTCGAACAGGCGGGTGTTCCGGGGGATGACGTCGTGCAGGTTGAACCGCTCACCGTCGACGGACATCGTCAGGTCGTCGAGTCGCGGAGCGGTGGCCCCGATGCCGGGGGTGAGCACCACGTCCACGCCCGCCTCGTCCATCCGCGCGACCATCGCGGCCTGCACGAGCGGGCGGCGGCGGAGCGCCCGGAGGTAGTCCGCCGCGGTCGGCA
This sequence comes from Curtobacterium sp. NPDC089991, assembly GCF_044748425.1. NCBI lineage: Bacteria > Bacillati > Actinomycetota > Actinomycetes > Micrococcales > Microbacteriaceae > Curtobacterium > Curtobacterium sp. NPDC089991. The sequence goes on along the minus strand of NZ_JBIVGB010000002.1, from coordinate 752,611 downwards.
GGAACGACACGTCGAACCGGGCTCGGGTCCCGGCGTCGAACAGGTCGGCCGTGGCGGCGTTGGCCTCCTGGTTCGCGGCGAGTTCGCCGTAGAAGACGGTCCAGCACTCCGCGTCGATCGACTCGAGGTCGTCGAACTCGATCGGCACGAGGGTCGCTCCGAGGGTGCGGAACTGCTCGGTCGCGGCGGCGTGGGCGTCGAGCACCGCGGTGTCGACGCGTTCGGTGAACCAGCCGCGCGGCACCCCGATGCGGAGCCCCTCGACCCGCTCCGGTTCCGCCTCGATGAGCGGGACGGCGGTGAACGTCGTCGGGTCCTCGCCGTCGGACCCGGCGATGACCGCCAGGACGAGCGCGAGGTCCTCGGCGGAGCGGGCCATCGGTCCGACGTGGTCGAGGGTCCACGACAGGCTCGCGACCCCGGTGCGCGGCACGAGGCCGTACGTCGGCTTGATCCCGGTGGTGCCGCAGAGCGCGGACGGCACGCGGATCGACCCGCCGGTGTCCGATCCGAGCGCCAACGGGACGATCCGGGCGGCGAGCGCCGAACCCGACCCGGTCGACGAGCCACCGGTCCACCGCTCGGGGTCCCAGGGGTTCCGCACGGCACCGTAGCGGGCGTTGTGCGGCCCACCGCAGGCGAACTCCGTCGTGGCCGCCGTGAACACGGGGATCGCGCCGGCTGCGCGGAGTCGGGCCACGACGGTCGCGTCGGCCGGGGCCACGCGGTCGCCGGTCTGGAGCGAGCCGCTCGTGACGATCGTCCCCGCGACGTCGATGATGTCCTTCACGGCGAACGGGATGCCCTCGAGCGGCCGGGCCTCGTCGTCCGCCCAGCGGCGGGTGGACTCGGCGGCGGCTGCCTCGGCTCCGTCCACCAGGCGCAGGACCGCGTCCGACCAGACGTCGTCGCTCGTCCAGTGCGGGGCGAGTGCGGCCAGGACGGCCGACGGGGTGGTGGTGCCGGTCCGGTAGGCGTCGAGGAGCTCGACGACCGAGGCGGCGGCGGGGTCGGCGGCGGGGCGGGACGCCGACGGTGCGTCTGCGGGCCGGGCCGGGGTCGTGTCGGCGCCCGTGCCCGGTGTCGCCGCCACGGCCGGGGCCGCCTCGATCGCTGCGCCCAGGAGCCGACCGAACAGCTGCGCACTGTGTGCCGGTTCCGCGCGCAGCGCCGACGGGGCGGCCGGCAACGGGTTCGCGCGGCTGGCGGCCAGCGCCCGGTCGAGCTGCGGGGCGATGGTGCCGCGGACCACGGCGGCGACGTCCGTCACGCGGGGACCGCCGCCGGTGCGTGGGCGTCGGCGAGGTACCGGAACACCCCGGGCTGGCGGTCGCGTCCGAGCGGGAAGTCGTGGCGTGCCGCGGCGACCTCGCCGACGTCGACGGTGGCCCGGATGATCGGCCCCGCCTGGTGGGCCGGTGCCGAGACGACCAGGTCGCCCCGCGGTGAGACGACCGACGACCGACCGAAGTAGCTCACGGTCTTGCCGTCGACGGTCTCCTCGCCACCGCGGTTCGGGGCGACGATCCACGTCTGCGTCTCGAGCGCGCGGACCTGGAGTTCCTGGGTGAACAGCGTCTCGCGGAAGCCCATCGACGACACGAGCACGAGCATCACCTCGGCACCGGCGGCCCGCGATGCGAGCCAGTACTCCGGGAAGCTCCGGTCGTAGCAGATGAGCATCCCGAAGCGGGTGCCGAGCGCGTCGAACACGACCGGTCCGGAGCCGGCGGCGAAGTAGTGCTTCTCGTCGACGTCGGAGATCGCGTTGGTCGGGATCGAGGTCTTGCGGTATGACGCCACCTGCTCGCCGTGCACGTCGGTGCCGTGCACGAGCGTGCCGTCGGCGTCGATGAGCACGGCGCTGTTGTACTGCGCGTCGACCGCGTCCTCGTACAGGCCGAAGGCGACGGCGGTGCCCAGACGCTTCGCCGCGGCGGCGAACCGTGCGGTCGCGGGGCCGGGGACGGGCTGCGCCCAGGCCTTGCGGCTGTCGTTGACCACGCCGCAGAAGTAGGGCGTGGTGCAGAGCTCGGGGAACACGACGAGGTCGGCGCCCTCGGCCGCCTGTTCGAACAGGGCGATGAGCTCGTCGAGCGCGACGTCGCCGTCGGCCGGGGTCTGTCCGGCCTGCACGACCGCGACCTCGATGACCGGTCGGCTCCCTGCGGCGCTCATGCGGTGACCGCGCTCGGAGCAACGGACTCCACGCCCTCGCGGGTGCGCATCAGCGGCTGGATGCGGGTGCCGAAGTCGTCCATGCCCTGCAGGAAGTCGTCGAACACGACCATGATGCCCTTCGTGCCCTCGACGACGGCGGCCTCGTCGAGCATCGCAGCGACCTGCTCGTACGAGCCGACCAGCGTGCCCATGTTCATGTTCACGGCGCCCTCGGGCAGGGAGATCCGCTTGGCGGTGTTGCCCTCCTCACCCTCGGTGTCGGTGAGCGCCTGGCCCGTCATCCACGAGATCGCCTCGACGTCGACGCCGTCGTTGTAGAGCGCCCACTTGGCCTGGGCGGCCTCCTCGGTCTCGTCGGCGATGATCATGAACAGCACGTACGAGCCGACGTCACGACCGGTCTTCGCCCGCGCCTCGATGAGGGCCTTGTTCTGGTCGGCGTAGGCGGTCGGGGCGTTCACGCCGACGCCCATCGAGAAGTTGTAGTCGGAGTACTGGGCGGCGAACGCCATGCCCTGCGACGACTGGCCGGCCGAGACGATCGGGATGTGTCCGGTCGGCTTCGGCAGCATCTTGCAGTCGTTCATCGTGAAGTAGTCGCCCTTGAAGTCGGACTCGCCGTGCTCCCACAGCTCCTTCATGACCTGCATGTACTCGGTCTGGTAGGCATAGCGGCGCTTGAAGTGCACGTCGTCGCCGGGCCACAGACCCATCTGGTCGTACTCGGCCTTCTGCCACCCCGCGACGAGGTTCAGGCCGAAGCGACCGTGCGAGATCGAGTCGACCGTCGCCGCCATGCGCGCCGCGATCGCCGGCGGGATCGTCAGGACCGCGGTGGTGGCGAACAGGCGGATCCGCTCGGTGCGGGCGGCGAGACCGGCCATCAGCGTGAACGACTCGAGGTTCTCGTCCCAGAACCCGCTCGGGCCGCCGTACCCGTGCAGCTTGATCATCGACAGCGCGAAGTCGAAGCCGTACGCCTCGGCCTTCTGCACGATCTCGAGGTTCAGGTCGAAGGACGGCTTGTACTGGGGCGACGTGGTGGAGATGAGCCAGCCGTTGCTGCCGATCGGGATGAAGACTCCGATGTCCATGGGGGACTCGCTTTCTGTGGTGGGTGTCGAGCAGGGAAGGGGAGGACGAGGTGGGTCAGGAACGCTTCGCGGCGGCCTTGGCGGCGGTCGCGACGGAGTGCCGCCGGATGGTCTGCGACACGGCGACGGCGACGATCAGGGCGCCGCCGTAGAACAGCTGCTGGACGAAGTTGTCCGCGCCGAGCATCTGCAGGCCGACGACCCCGGAGAACAGGAAGTACACGGCGATGAAGGTGCCGATCGCGTTGAACCGGCCCGGGATGATGGCGGTCGCGCCGAGGTAGCAGGCGGCGAACGCCGGGAGCAGGAACGACTGTCCGCTCGACGGGTCCGCGCCGCCGAGCGTGCCGGCGTAGACGACCCCGGCGACCGCGGCGGTGAGGCCGGCGCCGACGAACGCACCGACCCGGAGCCGTCGCACGTTCAGCCCGGACAGTTCGGCGACGGTGCGACCGGTGCCGACGAACAACAGCCGTCGGCCGACCGGGGTGGCGCTCAGCACGACCAGGACGACGACGGTGGCGATCAGGCCGTACACGAACGCCAGCGGCAGGCCGGCGAGCCCGCGCCACCCGACCGTGGCCTGCACGAGCGCGGGGTCGATGCCCGTCACCGACGACGAGGCGCTCATCCACTGGATGATCCCGATCATGAACGTCGAGGTGCCCAGTGTGACGATGAACGAGTCGATGCGGAACCCGACGGTGAGCAGGCCGTTGACGAGCCCGACCACGACGCCGATGACGAGACCGGCGGCGATCGCGGGCACGAGCGGGACGTCCATCTTCGCGTTGAGCACGGCGATGGTCATGGCGGAGAGCGACATCGTCGAGGCGCCGGACAGGTCGAACTCGCCCGCGGTCAGCGGGAAGAGGAACCCGAGCGCCAGGATGAGCAGCACCGACTGGGACCCGAGGATGTTCTGCAGGTTGCCGAGGGTCGGGTAGGTGTCGGGCAGCGCGATGCTGAACGCGATGACGATGACGAGCCAGGCACCGAGCAGGGCGTAGCGCTCGGTGTGCCCCCACGAGAAGCGCGGGCGGGTCGGACGGACGATCGAGGTCTCGAGGACGGGGTCGGCGGTGGTGGACATCAGGCGTTCTCCTTGACGAGGGAGGGAACAGCAGCAGGGGACGGAGCAGCGGGGGACGGAGCAGCGGGTTCGGCCGCGTCGACCAGGCTCGCCACGACGGCGGCCGCGATGACGTCGCGGTCGACGCGCTCGTCGGTCAGCACGTCGTGCACGCGGCCGTGGGCGAGGACGACGACGCGGTCGCACAGCTTCGCGAGCTGGTCGTAGTCGGTGGAGGCGCAGACGATGGCGACGCCCTGCTCCGCACTCCGGCGGAGCATCGAGAAGATCGCCGCGCGGGCGCCGACGTCGATGCCCTGGGTCGGTTCCTGGAGCAGCACGAGCCGGGGGTCGTCCTGCATCCACTTCGCCAGGACGGCCTTCTGCTGGTTGCCGCCGGACAGCGTGCCGAACAGAGCGGACGGGTCGGCGGGACGGACGTCGTAGTCGCGGACCAGTCCCGCGACGTGCGACCGTTCCCGCGCGGGGGAGAGGCCGAGCAGTCCGCGCAGCTTCCCGAGGACGGGGAGCGTGACGTTCTGCTCGACGGACAGGGTGAGCGCCCCGCCCTCGCGCTTGCGGTCGGCGGGGACGTACACGACACGGCGGGCGATGGAGGAACCGGGCGACACCCGGGTCAGGTCGATCGGGGCGGCCTGCACCCCGTCGTCCCGCACAGTGAGCGAACCGGTCGCGGGTCGTGCGCCGTACAGGCCGGGCAGCACGTCCTCGACCCCGGAGCCAGCGAGGCCCGTGATGCCGACGACCTCGCCGTCGGCGACGTCGAACGACAGGCCGTCGACGACACCGACCCGGAGGTCGCGGACCGCCACGACGGCGTCACCGGTGGTCGCCGGCCGGGGGGTCCTGGCGGCGGCGCCGTCGAGCCCGCGTCCGACGATGAGCGCGACGAGTTCGTCGGCCGTCGTCGTGGCGGTGTCACGGTGCGCCTGGACCCGGCCGGCCCGCAGGACGGTGACCCGGTCGGCGTGCTCGAGGACCTCGGACATGTCGTGCGAGACCAGCAGTGCCGAGGTGCGGCCGTCCGCGACGAGGTCCTTGACGACCCGGAACAGCAGGTCGGCGTCCTCCTTCGGCAGGAACACCGTCGGTTCGTCGAGCACGATGAGCGCGCGGTCGTCACCGAGTTCGGCGACGGCCCGCAGGATCGCGACGAGCGCCTTCTGGGTGTCGGAGAGCTCGTCGATCCGTGCGCGGGGGTCGATGTCGACCCCGTACCGTGCGAACAGCTCGGCGGCGGCTCGGTGCTCGGCGCCCCAGCGGACGAAGGGGCCCCGGCCGGCCACGACGGTCGCGAGCCGTAGGTTCTCGGTCACGCCCAGGGACGGGACGAGCGCGAGGTCCTGGTGGACGAAGCTGATCCCGACGCGGCGGAAGTACCCGGGCGGCACCGGGAGGGGCAGTCGGGCGCCACGGACCTCGATCGTCGCTCCCGGCTCCGGCGCGTAGGTGCCGGACAGGATCTTGATGAGGGTCGACTTGCCGGAGCCGTTCTCGCCGAGGAGCGCGTGGACCTGGCCGGGCAGGACCTCGAGGTCGACGTCGTCGAGTGCGGTCAGTCCGCCGAAGCGCTTCGTGAGTCCGCTGATCCGCAGCACCGGCACGGCGGTCACTCGGCCGCGCCCCAGATGGCCTCGTACCCGGTCTTGTACGCGTCGCCGTAGCCCTTGCTCGGCGCCGGCGGGGTGCCGGTCTCGTCGACGTTGTCCTTCGTGAAGACCTTGAGCGGGGTCTTCTCGTCACCGTCCTCGATGATCGGGGTGTCGGTCAGGACGCGGCCGGCCTGGTCGAGCGTGGCGTACGCGAGCCACTCCATGTTCTCGCCGATGTCCATCGTGAGGACGCTGCCGTCCTGCAGGATCTTCAGCACGGCGGGGGTGCCGTTGTACGACGAGGTGAACACCTGGCCGGTCTTGCCCGCCGCGGTCACGCCGGCCTCGACGTAGAGGGTCATCGAGTCGTAGACCGGCAGCACGTAGTCGAGGTTCGGGTTGGACTGCACGGCGGACTGCACGGTCGACGAGATCTTCGTCGCCCAGTCGGCGACCGGCACGTTCGTCACCTTGACGCTGCAGCCGTCGCACTGCGCCTCGAACTCGTCCTGCATCGCCTTGACGATGCCGCCGGACGGGGGGACCTCGGAGGACGTGATGATCAGGACGTCGCCCTGGCCCTTCGTCTCCTTGATGGCCCAGTCGGCGTTGAGCTTCGCGGCCTCGTGGAACGGGGCGGTCACCTGCGCGGCGACGAGGTCCTGCAGCTGGTCCGGCAGCGCCTCCCCGGTCTGGTACGTGTGGCTGATCAGCACGGGGATCCCCGCGGCCTTCGCACGCTTCAGCGCCGGGACGATGAGTTCACCGTTGACGCCCTGCGCCAGCACGATGATGTCGGCGCCGCGGCTGATCGCCTGGTCGATGCCGGCGGAGTGCTCGGTGGGCGTGCCCTGGTTCGTGTACTCGATCCACTTCGCGCCGTACTGCTCGGCGACCTTCTCGCCGGCCTCGTCGACCGCGGTGATGAAGGGGACGGCGGACGAGTTCGGGATGTTGAAGATCGTCTTGCCGGCGATCCCCGACATGTCGAAGGGCTCGCCCTCGAAGGTGAACTCGGGGTCGACGCTGGCCGCCTTGATCTGGCTCGTGGCGTGCTCGACCCCGGCGGTGTCGTCACCGGAGGTCGTCGTTGCGGTCGACGTGGCCGAGCAGGCGGACAGGAACAGCACGCCGGAGAGTGCGGCGGCGAGGAGCGCGGGGCGGGGGAGACGCGTTCGGGACGGTGCGGGGGACGACATCGGTCGGGGACCTCCTGGACGGGTGGAGCAGGGAAGGTGCGGGGAAGCTGCAGCGGGTACGACGAACACCCCGCGGCGCGGGGTGGCGTGTGCTGGGAGCCGGGAGACGTTCACCGGCGGCGGGGCGTCGGGGTGACGCCGGCCGCTGCAGTGGGGCTGATGCGAATGTAACGGCAGCGGGGAGCCAGCAGGCGGTCGCCCGGTAACGGTCCTGTTAGGCGTTTGTTTCGCTGGTGTTAGGCCACCCGCCGCGATGGTGCGCGCGGGGCGTCCGCCGCGTGGTTCCGCGGGGGACGACTGCGCCACCGAGGCCCGTGGACGCGCGGATCCGGGCGGTGACGGGGCGGCGACGGCGGGGCGAAACACGCCGGACGCATCCGAGGCGACTTCCGGTAACGGCGCTCTCACAATTCGCGGGCGACGGCCGCGCACGGCGGCTGGCGGAATGCCCAGGGGCCCCGGCCGCACAGCCGCGCTGACCGGGACATTCCGGCGTGGCCGGTCCGCGGGCCGCTGGCGTAACCCAGCCGATACGGATCCGGCACGGCGGCGAAACGAACGAGCGGTGGACTGCACCAACGACCCGCAGCACCAACGACCGCAGCACCAACCACCACGACAGGAGCACCCCGATGATCACCACCGTCGTCGCCGGCAACCCCAAGCCGGCCTCACGGACGCTCGACGCCGCGACGGTCGTGCTCGAACGCCTCACCGGTCGCGCCCCCGACCACGTCGTCGACGTCATCGACCTCGGCGCCGGCCTGCTCGGCTGGGGTGACACGGCGGTGTCCGACGCCGTCCGGACCGTCGCCGGCTCCGACCTCGTGGTCGTCGCGTCGCCGACGTTCAAGGCGACCTACACCGGCGTGCTCAAGCTGTTCCTCGACCAGTTCGGCACCGGAGACGGGCTCGCCGGCGTCGTCGCGGTACCGCTCATGCTCGGTGCCGGCCCGGCCCACGCGCTCGCCCCGGAGGTCTTCCTCAAACCGGTGCTGGTCGAACTCGGCGCGACCGTCCCCGCCCCCGCCCTGTACCTGAACGACAAGCAGTACTCGGACCCCGCATCGACCGACGTCTGGCTCGCCCGCTGGCGGGACGTCGTCCTCGGTGCGACCGCCAGCCACCAGGAAGGAACCGCGTCATGATCAGCCCCTACTCCACCGAGGCCCCGGACCTCTCCGCACTCAAGCAGGCGTTCTCGGGCTTCCCCTGCGGTGTCGCCGCTCTGTCCGCCGTCGTGGACGGCGAACCGACCGTGCTCGTCGCGTCGTCGTTCACCGTCGGGGTCTCGCAGGACCCACCGCTGGTGATGTTCGCCGTGCAGCACACCTCGACCACGTGGCCGGTGCTCCGCGACGCCGGCACGATCGGCGTCTCGATCCTCGGCGAGGGGCACGCGCAGGTCACGCGGCAGCTCGCCTCACGCGACAAGTCGGTCCGGTTCGTCGGGGTCGACACGACGGTCGCCGACACGGGAGCGGTCTTCCTGCAGGGGGCGCCGATCTGGCTGGAGTGCTCGGTCGAGCACACCTACCCGGCCGGCGACCACGACATCGTCGTGCTCCGGGTGCTCGGACTCATGTCCGACTTCGCGCACAGCCCGCTGGTCTGGCACCGGTCCGCCTTCGCGACGCTGAGCGCCTGACCTGCGCTGCGTGCCGGACCGACGCTGCGTGCCGGGCCGGCACCGGGCAACGGACAGGAGGCCCGGACCACGTGAGGCGATCTGCTCACGTGATCCGGGCCTCCCGTCCACACCGCGGCGTCAGCCGCGCAGCGCCTCCGTCAGCTTCACGCGACTGCCCGTCCGCAGCAGCGCGTTCTCGTAGACGCGGGCGCCCACCAGCACGACCACGACCACCGCGGCGACCACGATCAGGAGCGACAGGATCGGCTCCCACCACTCGGCCGTGCCGAGGAAGATCCGCATCGGCATGCCGATCGGTGCACTGAACGGCACGTACGACATGATGCCGAGCACCGTCGGGTTGTTGTACGCGACGATGATCAGGATGTACGGGATCATCACGAGCATCATCACCGGCGTGGTGACGCTGCCGACGTCCTCCTGACGCGACACCAGCACGGCCGCCGCGGCGAACAGCGACGCGATGAGCACGAAGCCGACGGCGAAGAACCCGACGAACCACAGGATGCTCGGGCCGAGCATCGAGAACATGTTGTCCTGCCCGGTGACCGCCAGGGTGACGACGGCGGCGATGGCCACGGCGACGATCTGCGCGAACGCCATCACGCTGTTGCCGAGGACCTTGCCGGCGAGCAGCGCCCTGGCCGAGATCGCGGACATCAGGATCTCGACGACCCTGGTCGACTTCTCCTCGACCACGCTCTGCGCGATGGACTGGCCGAAGGTCACGGCCGAGGCGAAGTACACGACGCCGAACGCGATGGCGATGAGGTAGACGAGTCCGCCGGGCAGCGCGTCCGGGTCGAGCAGCTCGATCCGCGGTGTGACGCTCAGCGCGGAGACGACGTCGGTCGGGGCTTCGTCGAGGCCGACGACCTTGTAGCCGAGCGGGTCGTCGGACGGCACGATCGCCGCGTCGACGTCGCCGTTCTGCACGAGCCGTTCCGCGTCGGCGACGGAACCGGACTTCGTGACGTCGAGCCCGCTCGTGGTGGGCAGCGAGACGCTGTCGACCACGGCGACCGGCGTGGTGTCGTCGGCGGTGGCCTTGCCGACGATGCCGCCGACCACGATGGACGCGACGACCATGCCGATCAGGATGAGGGCGGAGACCACGAAGGCCTTGCTGCGGATGCGTGCCTGGATCTCGCGTGCGGAGACGAGCCGCACGGCCTGCACGAAGGAGTCGTTCATCGGATGACCTCCCGGAAGACCTCGCTGAGCCGCGGGACCCGCGGGGCGAACGACCCGACGGTGCCCTGCTGGACGGCCCGCTGCAGGACGTGTTGGGCGGTGGACGGGTCGGCCTCGAAGACGGCGTAGCCGCCGTCGAACTCGCGGACCGTCACACCGGGCTCGTCGCGGAGCCAGGCGACGTCGCCGTCGACCAGCAGCTCCCAGGCGGCGGGCCCGGCCTGCTTGCGGAGTTCGTCCTGCGGGCCGGCGGCACGGATGGTGCCGCCCGCGATCACGACGACGTCGTCGCAGAGCCGTTCGACGACGTCGAGCTGGTGGCTCGAGAACAGCACCGGGACCCCGCGCGCCGCGGTCTCGCGCAGGACGCCGAGCACCGTGTCGACCGCCATCGGGTCGAGGCCCGAGAACGGCTCGTCGAGCACCAGCACCTCGGGGTCGTGAGCCAGGGCCGCGGCGATCTGCACCCGCTGCTGGTTGCCGAGCGACAGCTTCTCGACGGGGTCGTCGGCGTGGCCGGTCAGCTCGAGTCGTTCGAGCAACTCGGTGGTCCGCGTGGTCGCCGCGCGCTTGTCGACGCCGTGCAACCGGGCCATGTAGGTGATCTGCTCGGCCACCGGCATCTTCGGGTACAGCCCGCGTTCCTCGGGCATGTAGCCGAAGCGGCGGCGGTCGGCGGGCCGGACCGCGGTGCCGTCGATCGAGACGGATCCCGAGTCGGCCTGCAGCACGCCGAGCATGATCCGCATGGTGGTCGTCTTGCCGGCGCCGTTGCCGCCGACGAACCCGGTGAGGCGGCCGTTGCCGACCGTGAACCCCACGTCGTCGAGCACCCGGCGGTCGCCGAAGTGCTTGGTCACCCCTTCGATGGTGAGCATGTCGTACCCCTCTCGCGACGGCCTGCGCCGCCTGCGTCGACGCTATTGGCCGGGAGGCACGGGGCGCCTCCGCCATCCGGCGGGACTTGGGCGGGTGGTTGGCTCCACCGCGCGGGGGAGCGGGTCGGTGGGCTGCGGGCTGCGGGCGGCGGGCGGGTGGCGGGCACGGTGCTGGGTTGTTCGGCCGGTGGGGCTCTGGTTGCTCGGTGCGTCGTCGTGGCGGGGCACGGTGCGGTCAACGCCGCACGGGGTGAGCGAGGGCGCACGGTGCGGGCGTAGTGCGAGCGCGGCACCGTGCGGACTTGTCCTGCCGGTGCCGGATCTGTCGGCCTCGGTCAGCCGGCGACGCCGTGCTCGAACGCCCAGACGACCGCCTGGATGCGGTCGCGCAGCGCGAGCTTCTGCAGCACGTTCGACACGTGGGTCTTCACGGTGGCGTCACCGACGTACAGCTCGGCGGCGATCTCGGCGTTGCTGAGGCCCCGGGCGAGCAGCCGGAGCACTTCGGTCTCGCGCTCGGTGAGTCCGGCGGCTGCCAGCGCGCCGTCCGCGGTCCGCGCGCTCGCCACCGGTGCGGCGGTCGCACGGCTGATCACCCGGCGCGTGACGTCGGGCGCGAGCAGGGCGTCCCCGGCGGCGACGGTCCGGACGGCGTCGATCAGCCGTTCGGGGGAGGCGTTCTTCAGCAGGAAGCCGCTGGCACCCGCCTCGAGTGCCTGGAACAGTGCGTCGTCGCTGTCGAACGTCGTCAGGATGAGCACCGCCGGCGGGTCCGGCAACGCTGCGATCCGCCGAGCGGCCTCGAGTCCGTCGACGCCGGGCATCTGCACGTCGAGGCAGACCACGTCGGGGCGCAGGGCCCGGACGGCCTCGACCGCACGGGCGCCGTCGGGGGCCTCGCCGATCACCCGGAACCCCGGCTCGGACTCCAGGATCACGCGGAACCCGGCCCGCACCAGCTCCTGATCGTCTGCGAGCACGATCGTCAGGTCGGTCGCGCCGTTCGGGTCGTTCGTCTCGTTCACGTCGTCGGCAGCCATGCCCGCACCAGGTAGCCTCCCCGGGCGCGTGGCCCGATCTCGATCCGTCCGTCCACGGCTGCGACCCGCTCCCGCATGCCGATGTGCCCGAGGCCGCTGCCCGACGGGTTCCGCGCAGCACGGTCACCGTGCCCGTCGTCGGTGACCTCGACCTCGAGCCCGTCGTCGAGGTACCTGAGCCGGACGTCGGCGCGGGCGGTGGGCCCAGCGTGCTTCAGGACGTTCGTCACGGCCTCCTGCACGATCCGGTACGCGACGGCGGCGACCGTCGGCGGCACGGGACGCTCGTTGCCCACGACCACGTACTCGGTCGGGTGACCGGCGACCCGAGCGGACTCGGCGAGCTCGACGATGCGTGCGATGCCCTCGGTGCTCGGAGCGTCCCCGACACCGCGGTCACCGGTTCCCGGTTCGTCCGCCGACCGCAGGGTGCCGAGCATCCGGCGGAGCTCCTCGACAGCCGTGCGCGCGCTCTCCTCCACCACGCCGAGCGATGCCGTCGCCTGCGCGGGATCACGGTCGATGACCCGTCGGGCAGCGCCGGCCTGCACGCCCATCAGGGACACGTGGTGCGCGACGACGTCGTGCAGTTCGCGGGCGATCCGGACCCGCTCGATCGTCACGGCCTGGGCAGCGCTGCGCTCCCGTTCGGCCGCGAGCTCCGCGGTGCGCTCGTCGAGCTGATGCCGGGCGACGGCCGAGGCCCAGGCCCGGTTGCCCGCGTACCAGGCGGCGCCGAAGTAGATGACGTTGATCACGATGTTCAGCAGCGAGTACGCGATGTACGGGGGGATGAGGGCGCCCTCGTCGTTGGGCAGTGCGTTCGGTACCGCCCAGCCGAACGAGATCGCGAGGAACAGCCACGCGAACATCCCGCCGATGACGACCCACCGGACCACCTCGGCCCGCACCCGGTCGGCGCACCATGCGCCGACGGAGTACAGCGAGATGAACAGGGTGAAGTTGACCAGGAACACCTCGGGCACGTGCAGCAGCTGCGTGGCAGCGAACGCCAGCGCGGACACCACGGCAGCGGACATCGGGAACCGGCGACGGAATGCGATCGGGACCGCGTTCGCGACGATCATCAGGGCCGAGACCCACCAGGCCGCCTGGTCGTCGCCGTAGGTCCCCGCCGACCCGTACAGGACGGTGGTGATCGTCAGGCCGCCGGCGAGCACCAGGGCGAGCACGGCGTCCTGCCGGTGCTCGCGGCGCCCCACGGGCAGCCGTGACCACTCCGCTGTCGTCCCCATGCAGCAAACGCTAGCGGGTGCCGCCCCCGTCCAGGCCGTCGAGGGCCGCGAGGACCGCCGTGACCTCGGTGCGCGTCGTGTAGTCGACGTGCACGTCCACGAACCGGACGACACCGTGCTCGTCGATGACGAAGACCGACGGGAACGGGATCGCGGCGGTTCCGTCGGCGTTGCTGTCGGCGACGTCGAACCCGAGCTCCGTGTGGGCTGCTCGTGCCTCAGTGCTCGGCGCCGTGACGACGCCGAACCGACCGGCGAGCACGTTCTCCGGGTCGGACAGGACCGGGAATGCCAGCTCGCCGTTCGCGATCGACTGCTCGGTGCCCTCGGGGGTCTGCGGCGAGACGGCGACGAGTCGTGCCCCGCGTCCCTGCAGCGCGGGGAGCAACTCCTGCTGGTAGGTGCGGAGCGTGAGGTTGCAGTACGGGCACCAGGCGCCGCGGTAGAACACGATCACGGTCGGCGTGTCACCACGCGCGGCGCCCAGTGACGTGGCGGCGCCCGTCGCGTCCAGCAGTGGAGCGTCCGGGGCGTCGTCCCCGACGGCGAGGACACCGTCGGGGACGCCGTCGGCACGCAGGTCGGCCTGTTCCCGATCGAACACGGCGCTGAGCTCGGGGCCGATCTGCGCGGTGAAGCCGTCGTTGAACTCGTCGACTCGACGAGCGATGGTGTCGTGGGGCATCGGGTACTCCGTGGTCGTGGGCGGCCGGGTCGCCGTCGGAGGGAGCGTAGGCACGTCCCGGGGCTCGCGGTCCCGTCGCTCGTCACGGAGCGTCACGGAACCGGGTGGTCGGGGAGTATCCTCCCGCCATCGAGCAGGGGAGTCACCATGCAGTTCCTCGTCAACGTCATCGACGACGGGCAGGCCGACGCCGCCGGTCGCACGGAGTCCGCCACCCAAGCCGAGGCCACTGCGGTCGATGCCCTCAACGAACGCCTGGGCGACGCCGTCGTGTTTGCCGCCGGGGTGTCCGCCCCCGGCGACGGCACCGTCGTCGACGCCCGTGGCGGCGGTTCGGACACCACGCCCGGACTGGTGGCCGACAGCGCCGAGTTCGTCGCGGGCTTCTGGGTCATGGAGCTGCCGGATGCCGAGACGGCGCTCCGTGTGGCGCACGAGGCGTCGCAGGCGTGCAACCGGAAGATCGAGCTGCGTCCACTGCTGTGACGCGGGTACCGCTCCTCGGCCCGCTCCGCTTCCCGACCACGGCGGGCACGGCGCTCGCCGCCGTGACGAGCGCCCCGACCACGAACGTCGCCGCGTAGCCCGCCCTTCCGACGAGTGCGCCCGATGCCGCCGATCCCACGGCCTGGCCGAGCACGAGCGCGACGAAGAGCACCGACGTCCCCGCCGACGACCGCGCAGCGTCGAGTTCGGTCGTCCAGGCGATCAACGCGCCGGTCGCCGCCGTGTAGCCCCAGCCGAACACCGCACACGCCAGCATCGCCACCGCCGTGGACTGCGGCGCGACACCGAGTGTGACGACAGCCACCGCCACGGCGCCCGCGGTCACCGCCCAGAGCGTCCGCGCGCGGAGTCCGCTCGTCCACCGAGCTGTCACGGCGACCGCAGCACCGCCGACCCCGAGCGCGATCCACGCCGACACCGACACCACGACGGGCGCGCCCGCGTCGACCAGCGCGGAGCGGCCGTAGGTCCACACGACCGCCGATCCGGCACCGAAGAGCAGCGCGAGCGCGATGACCCGTCGGTGCGCCGCGAACCACGCCGTCCCCGGTGCGGCTGGTCGGCCACCGCCGGACCCGCTCCGACGGGACACCACCAGCAGCACGACGCCGACGACGAGTGCGAAGACCCCGGACCACGCCCAGGCCGTCCGCCAGTCGGGCAGGAGCACGAGTGCGAGCGCCCCCGCGGCGACCAGCCCCGGACCGGTCCCCGAGTTGACGACCGCCTGCGCAGTTCCCTGCACGGGCCCCGGTACCGCGCGCGACACGAGCTGCACGAGGGCCGGTGAGGCGAGCCCGGCCCCGGTCGAGGCGACCACCGCGGCGATCCCGAAGGACCACGTCCCCGGCGCCGCCGCCATCGCGAGCGCACCGACCCCGGCGACTCCGGCGGCTGCGGCGACGAGCCCCCGGGGGACGCGTGCGGCGACCAGGAACCCGACCACCGCGCCGACGCAGTACATCGCAGAGGCCCCCGCGGAGACCCACCCGGCGGCGTCCGGGCGCAGGCCGAGGTCGCGTTGGACGTCGGGCAGGAAGAGCCCGAACGCCAGGCGGACCAGCCCGTACGTCGCGGCGATCAGGGCCAGCCCGCTGCCGAGGAACACCCACTGTCGTAACGAAAACGATCGTTTCACTTTTGAGAGCCTAGGGTGCTTGCATGGCGATGCGTCCAGGAACCGAGCAGCGGCTGCTCGACGCGGCCGAGGAGCTCTTCTTCACGCGGGGAATCGCCGCCACCCCGATCGACGCCGTGCTCGACCGCGCCGGGATCTCGAGCGCCACGCTCTACCGCGGGTACGCGAGCAAGGAAGCCCTGGTCGCCGCGGCACTGGATCGGCGGCACGACGACTGGCTCGCCACGTGGGACCGCGCGGTCGAGGCTGCTCCGGACGACCGTGGCCGCCTGCTCGCGGTGTTCGACGCGCTCGACGACTACCGGTCGACCGCCGCTGGTTCACGCTGGTGCGCGTTCCTCGGGACCGCTGCCGAGTACGCGGACGCCCCCGCCGAGGTGCACGAGGTGCTCGACCGCGAGACCGGGGCGCTCCGGACCCGGCTGACCGAACGTGCCGCGCCCGTCGTCGGCGAGCGCGCCGGGGCCCTGGCCGACCAGCTGCTGCTCGTCGTCTCCGGGTACCTCGCGATGCGCCTGCGCGATCCGTCGGTCGGCACGGCGACGGCGCGTGCGGTCGCCGTGGCGCTCGTCGCAGCAGCCTGACCGCTCGTCAGCGCCCCGGGGTTCTCCGACGCTGCGCTGGGTATCTTGCCCGGTGTGCAGCGACTCTCCCCGACCCTCGTGATGCAGCGCGTGACCCCTGACGGAACGGTGCCCCTCGGATGACCCGTTCGCGTGCGTCGACGATCACCCGTCGGTCGCTGCTGATCGGGGGAGTCGGCATCGTCGCCGCGGGTGCAGCCGCCGAGGCGGTGAACCTCGACCTGCTGCCGGGTCGGTCGACGATGTACCGCGTGCTCGGGCTCAACGGTGCCGACGGCACGATCCCCGACGTCGACCCGGTCCCCTCGGTCTCCGGCACCTTCGTGTCGACCGCGCGGAAGGGACGGACCGTCGGGTGGACCATCGCCGCTCCGGAGTCGGACACCCCGCTGCCGGTGGCCGTCGCGTTGCACGGCTACGGCGACGACCACTCGGCGTTCTTCGGGCGGGAGCTCGGATGGGACCGGTTCCTCGCGGCGCACATCACGAGTGGCGGCGCTCCGTTCGCGATCGCCTCGATCGACGGCGGCAACCGCTACTGGCACCACCGTTCCGACGGGGACGGCCCCGCAGCGATGGTCGTCGACGAGTTCCTGCCCCGGATCGCGCGGCGCGGGTTCGACACCGACCGGCTCGCGCTGACCGGGTACTCGATGGGCGGGTTCGGCGCCCTCCGGCTCGGCGGGGTGCTCGGTGCGTCCCGCGTCCGCGCCGTGTCGGCGATCAGTCCGGCGCTCTGGACGGCAGCAGCGGACACCGCCCGCGGAGCCTTCGACGACGCGGCCGACTTCCGTGCGAACACGGTCCTCGGTCGGCAGCGCGCGCTCGAGGGAGTCGCCGTCCGTGTCGACTGCGGCAACGGCGACGGGTTCGCTCCGGCGGCGCACGCCTACGTCGACGGCTTCCCGACGCCGCCCGCCGGGGGCTTCGAGCCCGGCGCCCACACACACGGCTACTGGCGCCGCCTGGCACCGCAGCAACTCGCCTTCCTCGGCCGTCACCTGGGTCGCTGACCCAGCCCGCGCCCTGGGCGGTCGCCGAGGCGGACGGGAGGCCCGTGGCGGCCCCGCACCGCGCCTCCAGGCCGTCGACTGGTCGCGCCCACGGCCCGTGCCGCGTGGCGAGCAGCGCTCAGGCTCGCCCGCGGTTGCGGCGCCGGATCTCCTTCGGCGCCCGACCAGCCATGAAGGACCTCGCAGGGTCGACGAGGAAGCCCTGTCGCAGGGCCTCGCGCCCGACGAGCATCCGGAACCCCATCTGGTCGCGGTTGCTCAGGGTGACCTCGGACACGACGGCGCGCCCGGCCAGGGTGATCGTGGTGAGCACGACGATGCGCTCCTGGGTGTGCCCGGTCGAGCTGCGGATGATGCGCCGGTCGTGCACGGCGCACTCGATCGTGACGGCGTCGGCATCGGTGTCCTGCCACGGGTGCACCGAGAACCGCACCCGGTCGCCCGGGAGTTCTTCGAGGTCGAACGCGTGCAGTGCCGAGCTGCGCGCACCGGTGTCGAGCTTGACCTTGATCCACGGCAGCCCGAGGTCCGGCAGGCCGGCCCACTCGCGCCAGCCGGCGACGACGAGTCCGCCGTCGGGGGACTTCGGAGCACGGGCCATGTGCCCATCCTGTCCCATGCACGACCCGGCCGGTCAGGCGGGTGGGTTCGGCACCATCCGGACGGCGCTCTTCCGCGGCGGCCCGGGCAGCACCGAGACGCCGGCTGCTTCGACCGCACGTGCTCCGTCGATGACCGCGGTCGCGCCGCCGAGCGACGGTGCCGGCCCCGCGGTTCCGAACAGTGCCCACGCCTCGCCCCCCGGGTCGAACCGCGAGTCGTAGCGGAGCGCATCGACCAGGTCCTTGAACAGCTCGGCCCATGTCTGCGTCACGGCGTAGTCGCCCATGGTCGTGAGTTCGCTCGTGACCCCGAAGCGTGCAGCGCCCGCGCCGCTGACGTGGGCGGAGCTCGCATCGGACGGCGGGGTGATCGTCGAGACGCGGAGGACGGCAGCGTCGGCAGCGCTCACTTCGTTGCGGCGGATCTTCGGGCCGAAGAACTCTCGGACAGCGGTCGAGGCCGCGGCTGCGAAGCAGCACGTGCCGTTCGGTTCCCGGAGGTTGAAGCGGCTGTGGGGGTGGCTGGCGAAGTACCAGGGCGCGAACTCGGCGAGGTGCGCGCGGAACACCTCGGCGGGGAGTCTGCCCCCGTCGGGGAAGCCGGTCAGGTCGAGACCGGCCGGTGGCGCGGTCTGGACGACGTCGGTGCGTGCGACGGTGGTCATCCGAGTCGGAACGCTCCGGCGAGTGCGGCGAGACGGACTGCTTCGTCCGCGCGGTCCGTCCGGAGCGCCCGGGCCGGCGTGAGTCCGTCGAGTTCGTCCGCCGGCGCGTTCAGCCACACGGCATCGCCCCAGGGGTCGACCCGGTCGGGGTCCAGGCCGGCCAGGACGTCGCGCAACCGTGGGAGCAGGATGCCCCGTGCATCGAACTGGAACGACGGGTAGAGCCGGAAGCCGTCGGCTGACAGCACGCAGAGCACGTCGCCGACCTTGGCCTGCGCGTCGAGGGTCTGCCGGCTCATCTGGAACCACTTCCGCAGGCCGGCAGTGTCGTAGAACGGTCCGACGCGCTCGTCGAGCACATCGGCGCCGGGGATGCTGGCGAGCATCCGCTCCGCGACGGCGTCCATCGATCCGTTCACCCGCTCGACCTCGGCGAGGTCGATCAGGTCGACGTGCCGCAGGAGCGCGGCCACGAGGCGATCCCGGAGGTCGTCCGCCGCACCGGTGGAGGTGGTGGTCGGTGGCGCGACCGCCTCGGTCGAGGAAGGTCTCCGCGATCGGACACGCCACTCGGACGACGCGGGTCGCCGCGACGTTGACCGTCCGGACCCTGCGAGTCGAGGGGTCCGGTTGCTCCGGGTCGCCCGGAGACCGTACTGGTTCTTCGTCATTGCGCCCACCGTCCGATCAGTCAATCCAGCGTACCGCACAAGCGTCAAAAGAGTACAACGCGCTCGCTCTCCAAGGCGGTCAGTGGCATCGCGGCGCGGGCGTGCTTGGATGGACCGTCGCCGTCGATCCCACCCCGCGGAGAACCCCTCGATGAAACTCGCCATCCTGTCCCGCGCCCCGCAGGCGTACTCGACCCAGCGCCTCCGTGCTGCGGCGCTCGACCGCGGCCACGACGTCAAGGTGCTGAACACGCTGCGCTTCGCGATCGACCTGTCCGGCGAGGACCCGGACCTGCTGTACCGCGGCAAGCTCCTGTCCGACTACGACGCGGTGCTGCCCCGGATCGGCAACTCGATCACCTACTACGGCACCGCGGTGGTGCGGCAGTTCGAACAGATGGACGTGTACACGCCGAACACCGCGACGGGCATCACGAACTCCCGCGACAAGCTCCGGGCGAACCAGATCCTGTCCCGCCACCACATCGGCATGCCCGCGACGACGTTCGTGAACAGCCGGGCCGACGTCCGCGGCGCGATCGAACGGGTCGGCGGGGCTCCGGTCGTGATCAAGCTGCTCGAGGGCACGCAGGGGATCGGCGTGATCCTGGCGCCGGAGGAGAAGGTCGCCGAGTCGATCGTCGAGACGCTGCACTCGACGAAGCAGAACGTCCTGATCCAGTCGTTCATCTCGGAGAGCCGCGGTCGTGACATCCGCGCGCTCGTCGTCGGCGACCGGGTGGTGGCCGCGATGCGCAGGACGGCGTCGGGGGACGAGTTCCGGTCCAACGTGCACCGTGGCGGCACCGTCGAGAAGGTCACGCTGTCGCCGGAGTACGAGGCGGTCGCGGTCCGGTCGGCGCAGATCATGGGGCTCAAGGTCGCCGGTGTCGACATGCTCGAGGGCAACGACGGTCCGCTCGTGATGGAGGTCAACTCGTCACCGGGGCTCGAGGGCATCGAGCGTGCGACGGGCTTGGACGTCGCCGGCGCGATCATCGACTTCATCGGCAACCAGGTGGCCTTCCCCGAGATCGACGTGCGCCAGCGGCTCAGTGTGTCGACGGGCTACGGCGTCGCCGAGCTGCTCGTGCACACCAACGCCGACCTGGTCGGGAAGACGATCAAGGAGTCGGGACTGTGGGACCGGGACATCACCGTGCTGACCCTGCACCGGGGCGCGACCGTCATCCCGAACCCGCGCAGTGGCGTCGAGCTGCAGGCCAGTGACCGGCTGCTCTGCTTCGGCAAGCTCGAGGAGATGCGCTCGATGGTGCCGGACCGTCGACGCCGTCGCAGCAAGATCCGGAAGCTCCCGAAGGACGCCTGACACCGCGCGTCCAGCCGAGCCGGACTGCACACACAGGTGAAATGAGGAAGTATGTGTCGGTGACGATCATGACGGAACGGCCGGTCGACCGGGCAGCGAGCAGTGACCGGGCGCCGAGCAGTGAACCCGAGCAGCCCGGCAACGCCACGGCGAAGCACCACAACGTCTCGCTGCTGTCCGTGGCGACGACGACCGCCGAACGCGTGACGACCTCCGCCGACATCGAGGCCAAGCTGCGCGGCGTGCTCCGCCGCCTCCGTCTGCCGATGGGACTGCTCGAGCGGGTCGCCGGTGTGATCGAGCGCCGCAACTGGGGCGAGGGCCAGACCTTCCAGGACGCCGCCATCGACGCCGGCCGTCGCGCCATGGCCGAGGCGGGGGTGCGTCCGGACGAGATCGGGCTGCTGATCAACACCTCGGTGACCCGTCCGCACCTCGAGCCGTCGGTCGCCGTGCGCCTGCACCACGGGCTCGGTCTGCCGTCGTCCGCGATCAACTTCGACATCGCGAACGCCTGCCTGGGGTTCGTCAACGCCATGAGCGTCGCCGCGGGCATGATCGACTCCGGTCAGATCAAGTACGCGCTCGTCGTCGACGGCGAGGACGCCGACCAGGTGCAGCTCAACACCATCGACCGCCTGAACCAGGGCGGTCGGAACCGCAAGGACTTCATGAGCGAGTTCGCGAGCCTGACCCTCGGGTCCGGTGCCGCGGCCGCCGTGCTCGGCCCGGCGGACCTGCACCCCGAAGGGCACCGGATCGTCGGCGGCGTCACCCGCGCGGCGACCCAGTGGTACGACCTGTGCGTCGGCAGCGTGGACGGCATGTTCACGGACGCCAAGATGCTGCTCAAGGGCGGCATGGAGCTCGTCGTCGCGGCCTGGACCGAGGCCCGTGCCCACTTCGACTGGGCCGACATGGACCGCTACGTCCTGCACCAGGTCTCCGACGTGCACACCAACGCGTTCGTCGAGGCCATCGGCATCCCGCGCGACAAGGTCCCCACCACCTACCAGCGCTTCGGCAACGTCGGCCCGGCGTCGATCCCGATCACCCTGGCCGACGAGGTCGAGTCCGGCGGCATCCGTCGCGGTGACCGCGTGTTCCTGGGCGGCGTCGGTTCCGGCATCAACACGGCGATGATGGAACTCCACTGGTGAGGTCCCGGCTGCCCCGCGTCGCCGCGAGCACGGCTCCGGCGACGCAGCCGCCCTCCCTGCCCGGACTCGACCCGGCCTGGTCACGCCTGGTCACGGTCCCGGAGTGGTCCGAGAACCGTTCGGGAGGTGGGCCCACGCGGGCCGGTTCCGGGGCGTCGCGGAGCTTGCGGAGCGACGTTCCGGCCGAGCCCGTGGGGACGGATCGCGCCGCGCGCACCTGGCACCTCCTCGACACGGCCGGGTCCCTGGCCGCGCTCGGCGTGGAACCGGTCGGCACCATCCTGTGCGTGCACGGCAACCCCACGTGGTCGTACCTGTGGCGGTCGGTGCTCCGCACCTCGCTCGAGGTCGCCCAGGCCGGTGGCCCGGCCTGGCGCGTGGTCGCCGTCGACCAGCTCGACATGGGCTTCTCGGAGCGCACCGGGGTGGAACGGGGGCTGCCGCAGCGCGTCGCGGACCTCGGTGCCCTGACCGACGAACTCGGGCTGACCGGCCCGGTCGTCACCCTCGGCCACGACTGGGGCGGAGTCGTGTCGCTCGGATGGGCGGTCGACCACCCCGACGTCCTGGCTGCCGTGATGACGTGCAACACCGCCGTGCACCAGCCCGACGACGCCCCGATCCCGGCGCCGCTGCGGCTCGCCCTGGGGCCGGGGCTGCTCGGCCGTGCGACCGTCGTGACGCCGGCGTTCCTCGAGACGACGCTCGGCATCGCGCACCCGAAGCTCGACCGTGCCGTGGCCGACGGCTACCGTGCCCCCTACCGCGGTGCCGCGCGTCGTGGCGGGATCGGTGGATTCGTGGCGGACATCCCCGTCGACGCCCGGCACCGGAGTGCGCCCGAGCTCGACCGGATCGCCGCCGGGGTCGCTGCGCTCGAGGTCCCGGCGCTGCTGCTCTGGGGTCCCCGCGATCCGGTGTTCCTGGAGCGCTACCTCGACGACCTGTCCGAGCGGCTGCCGCAGGCCGACGTGCACCGCTTCGAAGGTGCCGGCCACCTGCTGCCCGACGACGCCGACGTGGCGGGCGCGGTGTTCGACTGGATCGGCGACCGTCTGCCGGGCGGACACGTGCCTGCTCCAGCCGAGAAGGGCCTCCCGGTCGACGCCGACCAGTCGACCGACGTGAGCCGCCCGCTCGGCGCCGCGCTCGAGGACCTGCGGGACAGCGACGAACCCGCCCTGGTCGAGATGGCCGCGGCCGGCGGCCCCCGGACGATCACGTGGCGTCTGCTCGCCCGTCGGGTGGACGAGATCGCCGCCGGGCTGGACGACCTCGGTGTCCGGAGCGGTGACCGTGTCTCGCTCCTCGTCACCCCGGGAGCCGACCTGACGGCCGTCCTGTACGCCTGCGTGCGGATCGGTGCGGTCGTCGTGGTGGCCGATGCCGGACTGGGGCTGCGCGGTCTGACCCGTGCGGTCCGCGGAGCCCGGCCCGACTGGATCATCGGCGCGCTGCCCGGACTCGGAGCCGCTCGTGCACTCGGCTGGCCGGGTCGGCGCATCGCGACCGTCCCGCTGCCCGCACCCGCACGGCGTGCGCTGCGCGTCGAGCACACGCTCGTCGACGTCGCCCGGCGGGGTGCCCGTCGGCCCGCGTACGGTTCCGTGCTGCCCACGGTGCCGGCGTCCGATGCTCCGGCCGCGATCCTGTTCACCTCCGGGTCGACCGGCCCGGCGAAGGGCGTCGTCTACACGCACGGACAGCTCGGTGCCGTCCGCGACGTCCTGGCGGCCCAGTACGACATCGGTGTCGGCACCGGCCTCGTCGCGGGCTTCGCACCCTTCGCGCTGCTCGGACCGGCCCTCGGTGCCCGGTCGGTGGCGCCGGACATGGACGTCACCGCGCCCCGCACCCTGACGGCGCGCGCCGTCGCGGCCTCGGTGGCCGCGGCCGACGCGACCGTGGTCTTCCTGTCGCCGGCGGCGTTGGCGAACGTCGTGGCGACGGCATCGGTGCTGACCGACGCCGACCGTGCGGCACTCGCGCGCGTCCGGTTGTTCCTGTCGGCGGGCGCCCCGGTGTCGGCCGCGCTGCTGACCGCGGCGACCGAGCTGATGCCGAACGCGAGTGCGCACACCCCCTACGGCATGACCGAGGGGCTGCTCATGACCGACGTCGACCTGGACGGCGTCCGTTCGGCGGCGGCCTCGGACGACGAGGGCATCTGCGTCGGACTCCCGGCGGCGAACGTGCGGGTGCGGATCGCGCCGCTCGACGCCGCGGGTGCAGCGACCGGTGGGCTGACCGACGCGGCGGGCGTCACCGGCGAGATCGTCGTCGTGGCACCACACGTGCGCGACCACTACGACCGGCTCTGGCGGACGAACCGCGTCGCGCGGCTCGGCGTCGAGGACCCGCGCGGACACCGCACCGGTGACGTCGGACACCTGGACGCGTCCGGGCGCCTCTGGGTCGAGGGGCGGATGCAGCACGTGCTCACCACCCCGGACGGTGTCGTCACCCCGGTCGGACCGGAGCAGCGCATCGAGGGCGTACCCGGAGTCGGCCGTGCCGGCGTCGCAGGGATCGGACCGCGCGGGACGCAGCAGGTCGTGGCCGTCGTCGAGACCACCGGCGGGCGACGTGTCCGACGGCCTGCCCTGGCTCCGCCGGCGTTGGCAGCTTCGGTCCGTGCCGCGGCCGGGGTCCCGCTCGCAGCGGTGCTGACCGTGCCCGTGCTGCCGACCGACATCCGGCACAACTCGAAGGTCGACCGCGCCCGGCTGTCCCGCTGGGCGACCGCGGTGCTGTCGGGTGGACGGATGGCCCGCCCGTGACCGGCGTGGTCGGCGCGTTCTCACGCGTTCAGCGACACTTCACGGGCCGTCGGACGCGCGACTTGTCGCTCAGCGCAAATCTCCGACCCGCCTCGGTGCTGTCCGGTGGACGGATGGGCCGCCCGTGACGGTCCTGGTCACCGGCGCCAGCGGGTTCCTCGGTCGGGCGACCGCCGCAGCCGTGCGGGACGCCGGTCACGAGGTCCGCACGTTCCAGCGACGGCCGTCCGGGGTCGCGGGCGTGCAGGACGTCGCCGGTTCGATGACCGATGCCGCCGCGGTGGCACGCGCGGTCGACGGTGTCGACGCCGTCGTCCACCTCGCCGCGAAGGTCTCCTTGGCGGGGGACGCGGCTGACTTCGTCCGTGTGAACGTCGACGGCACCCGAGCACTCGTCGACGCCGCACGTCGTGCCGGTTCCCGGCGGTTCGTGTTCGTCTCGTCGCCGTCGGTCGCGCACACCGGGTCGTCGCTCGTCGGCGCCGGAGCCGGTGTCGCCGAACCGCAGCACGCGCGAGGCGACTACGCCCGCACGAAGGCCGCGGCCGAACTCCTCGCGCTCGACGCCGACGCTCCTGGGTTCGCCGTCGTCGCCGTCCGGCCGCACCTGGTGTGGGGGCCGGGGGACACGCAGCTGATCGGCCGGATCGTCGAGCGGGCACGGGCCGGGCGCCTGCCGCTGCTCGACTCCGGTGCCGCCCTGATCGACACCCTGTACGTCGACAACGCCGCGTCGGCCATGGTCGCGGCGCTCGAGCACGCGGCCGACGACGACGTGCACGGCAACGCCTACGTCGTCACGAACGGCGAACCCCGGCCCGTCGCGGACCTGCTCGCCGGGATCTGCGCGGCCTCGGGTGTGCCTGCACCGCGGTGGCACGTGCCGGCTGTCGTGGCCCGGGCCGCGGGGTCGCTCGTCGAGGCCGTGTGGCGGGTGCGTCCGGGGCAGGACGAGCCGCCGATGACGCGGTTCCTCGCCGAGCAGCTGTCGACGGCGCACTGGTTCGACCAACGCCGCACCCGAGCCGACCTGCAGTGGTCCCCGTCGGTGTCGATCGACGAGGGTCTCGCGCGCTTGGCGGCGGCTCAGGCCTCGTCGGCCGCCACGTAGACCCAGGCGGACAGACCCGAGGTGAGCTCGACCCGGATGCGCTGGTAGTCAGCGACCTCGTAGTCGTCGACCGCGCGGAGCTGCCACTCGTAGGCGAGGGTCAGAGCGACACCTTCGACGACGTCGTCCGGTGCACCCCGGCGGAGGATCGGGTGCAGGTCCGAGCCGCTCGTCCGGACCACCTCGGGGTCGGTGATCGCCACCCAGTCGAGCCGCCACCCGGGCAGCGTGTCCGGGGTGGTCGGGACGTGGCCGCCGAACAGCGACTCCTGCACGAGCGGCTGCCGCAGCGTGCCGTACGAGAACACCCGGTGAGTCGCACCGGCGCCCGGTGTGGGGCGCTCAGCGGGGCCAGGAGCGATGGCCGGGGTCGAGGTCCAGACGAGCGCACCGGCCAGGCCGGTCAAGCCGAGGTGCAGCAGGCCGATGATGCCGAGGGCGCTGCCCCAGAAAATGCCGGAGTCGTCGCCGAGGCAGCGCTCCTGCGGCCAGACGTCTCCGTCCGAGAGGCACCCGTACCGGTTCGTGACGCCGACGACCAGACCGATGATGCCGACGACGAGACAGACGAGCGCGAACGCGCCGAGACCGATGACCCAGCGCTGGCCGGGGGAGAGACGCTTCACGTCGCGAGGGTAGCGGACGCGGGGCCCGGATCACGCGCGCCGATCGGCGCAGGTGATCCGGGCCTCCAGGTCGTCAGCTGTGCCGCTTGGCGGCCTTGGCGATCTTCTTGCCCAGCTTCTTGCGGGCCTTGCGGGCGTGCGGGTCGTTCCAGGCCCTGCGGACGGTCTCGCCCTTGGACGTCTTGATGACCGGGCGGTTCGCGCGGGAGCCGAACCAGAACCCGATCAGGACGATCAGGCCGATGACGATGATGCGGTTGCGCATGGTGGGACTCCTTGGTCGGTGGTGCAGGTGCCGGCGGATCAGCCGGTGAAGCGTTGCCAGAGCTCGGTGACGATCGGCCACACGTCGCCAGCACGGTCGGCGGACCCGACGGCCACCAGCACCACGGGGACGATCGTGACGGCGATGCTCACCAGGACGGCGAGCACGACCGAGATCGTCGCCGTCGTGGTGTGCCGACGAGTGAGGGCCATGGCGAGGAGCGCCAGCACGACGACCAGCCCGAGGACCGCGACGACCGTGACCCGCACGAACGGGAACGGCACGAGGCCGGCGGTGGTGGCGGTGACGCCGCCGAGGAACCCGACCAGGGGCAGGAACGCCCCGAGCAGGACCCCGGCGACCAGGACCACGCCGATGCCACCGGCGATCCACACACCGCGCGGCCGGGGCCGACGGGTGCGGGGCCGACGACCGCCGGACCAGGCGGTGGTCACGGTCGGTCCGTGGTCGGGTCGGTCGGCTGGTCGCCGTCGCGGGCGGCTGCCCGCGCTGCCTCGCTGGCGTCGGCTGCGGCGTCGGCGGCGTCCTGCGCGGCGTCCTCGGCGGAGTCGGCGGCACGCACCGCTGCGTCGGCAGCCGTCTCGGAGGCGACGACGGGGGTCGCAGTGTCCTCGTCGACGACGGCCGCACGTGCGCTGCTGGCCGCGTCGCGCGCGGTGTCGGCAGCGTCCCGTGCGCCCTCGGACGCACGGTCGAGCGCGTCGGACGCGGCTTCGTGCACACGGCCAGCCGTGGCGGTCGTCGCGTCCACGGCCTGTGCAGCGGCGTCCGCGGTGACGTCGGCTGCACGCTTCGTGGCGTCCGCGGTGGCGTCGGCTGCCTGCTTGGTGACCTCAGCGGTGGCCGAGGCAGCACGCTTGGCGGTGTCGACCGTCGCGTCGGCAGCACGCTTGGTGGCGTCTGCGGTGACCTCGGCCGCCTGCTTCGTGACGTCGGCGGTGGCGTCGGCGGCACGCTTGGTCGCCTCGGCCGTCGCGTCGGCCGCCTGCTTCGTGGCGTCGACGGTCGCCGTCGCCACGCGCTTCGTGGTCTCGCTCGTCGCCTTGGCGGCATCCTGCACGGCATCGCCGACGGCGGTGGCCGCTCGCTCGACGGGCGAGGGCTCGTCGTCGAACGGACCGTGCACGTCGAGGACGCGGACGTCCACGGTCGTCGGCACGGATGCGACCTGGCCAGCTGCTGCAGCGACCTGCCGTTTCACCTCGTCGGCGACCTCGCGGACGTTCCGCGGGTAGGTCACGATCACGGAGACCTGCACCGCGAAGGTGCCGTCCTCGTCGTCGACCTGCACGCCGGCGGTCCCGGCGGAGCGGCCGAGCCGCTTCCGCAGTTCGTCGGCGGCTCGGGACACGGTCCCGCCGAGGTGGTGCACGCCGGGCACGCCGAGCGCCGTCTCCGCCGCGGTTCGCGCGATGAGCATCGCGGGGGTCGCGTCGTCGGGCAGCGGCTCCGTCAGTTCTGCGGGCAGGGCCACCTCGGTGACCTGCGTGTGCGCATGGGGGTCGTGCTGCATGGTTCCTCCTCGTTCGGGTCCGCGGAACGCATCGGGGCACTCGACGTCGCGAGTGCCCCGACACGCATCGAGCGTCCTAGTTCTTGAAGACGTCCTTGACGTCCTCGCCGGTCTTCTTGACGCTCGCGGAGGCCTGGTCCTTCTGGCCCTCGGCGACCTTGGAGTCGTCGTTCTGGGCCTTGCCCACGGCTTCCTTCGCCTTGCCGGCGAGGTCCTGAGCAGCGTTCTTGATCTTGTCGTCGAGTCCCATGAGGGGTCCTTTCATCGGTCGGGCGTTCGCCCGGTGGTGGGTGTTGCGTGGGTCTTCGGTGGGCCGGGAGGCCCGGGGTCGCGTCCGGCTGACGGGTGTCAGTGGACGCGGGTCGACTTCGCGAGCGCCGAACGGGTCCCACCGGTGAGGTGGACCAGGACGGGCACCTGGCGGCCGAGCGTGCGGTCGAGGACCGCGACGGCGCGGTCGACGGCGTCGAGCACCGAGACGGCGTCCCCGCCGCGGCGGACCGCGACGCGGATGCGAGCGGCACGCTGCTTGCGCACCAGGTAGGTGTCAACGCGGGAGCCGACGACGTCGCGGACCCCGGCGAGCTCGTGCTCGACGACGTCGCGGACGAGTGCGACGTTCACCGTGACGGCGTCCTCACCGGAGCGCTCGCGGACGGCGACGGACGTGCCGCCCCCGCCGCGGGTGAACACCCAGACCAGGGCGAGCACGATGACGACGGCGCAGGCGACGGCGACGATCCAGAGCGAGGACGCGGGGACGTCCAGGTTGCTCGGCAGGTCGACGTACGGCTTGATCGCGTCCTGCACGGCGGGCAGCACACCCGCGCCGATCGTGAGACCGACGACGACGGCGACGAGGCCGAGGACGAAGAGGATGATCCGGTTCATGGTCCGGTTGCTCTTGGTCATGCGAGGGTCCCCTTCTCGTCGACGCGGACGCGGATGTTCCGGCCGAACCGCTCGTCGAGACCACTGAGGCGGTCACGGACGGCTGCCTGCACCGCATGCTCGTCGACCGGGATGCCGGTGACGGGCACGATCCGGACGTCGGTGCGGCGACCGCGGGCGGTGGCCGAGGCGTTGCCCTCGGGGACCCCCGCGGCCGTCCCGGCGGCGTTGGCCGCGGTCGAGGCGACGATGCGGGTGTCGATGACGACGGCGCCACGATCGTGCTGGACGACGGAGCGGTGCTGGCGACCCGGCTTCAGGGCCAGGACGATCAGCACGATGCCCAGGACCACGAGCACGACGGCGATGACCTCGGCGATCGTGACGAACGCGGCGTCGGGCTGCAGTGCGGCGTCGACGGCGGTCTGCGGGTCGGCGAGGAGCGGAGGCCGCCCGATCGCCCGCAGGACCGACTCCGTGCCGATCCACGCGGCGACCAGTGCGAGGACCACCAGCGCCACCGCCACTGCGGTCGAGCGGGAGCGGTGCACGCTCCGACGACGGATGCGTCGTTCGACGGAACCGTTGCTCATGATGGTCTCCTACCGGGTTCGGGACTCGCGCTCGCGCACGATCCCGGTGAGTTCGATGTGGGCACTGCCGACGCGTCGGCCGGTGAGTTCACTCACGCGGCGCTTGACCTCGTCGGCGACCTGGGCCGAACGGGCGACGAGGTCGTCGCCCGCGGCGATCGGGCCGGTGACGTCGAGGGCCATCGCTCCGGCCGCGTCTCCGAGACCGACCCTGACCCGCTTGGCGGGGGCGCCGAGCCGTTCGGCTGCGACGGCCCGCGCCAGCGAGGTCAGTGCACGAGCGGTGATCTCGACGCGGCCCGGGACGACGTCCGGGCCGGCGTTCACCGGGAGCTCCGGCGCCCGGTGAGCACGTCGGTCAGGGCGCCACGGTCGATCTTGCCGGTGGCGAGGGCAGCCACGAGGGCCCCGATCGCACCGAAGACGATGACCAGGACGAAGCCCCAGAACCCGAACTGCAGTGCGACGACTGCGAGGACGGCGCCGATGAGGGCACCGATCAGTGTGTTGCTCATGCGACTCGCGCTTCCTTCTTCTCGTCGTTGTCGTTGTCGTCGTCGTCGCCCGGGATGAAGACGTCCTGGACGGTCACGTTGACCTCGGCGACCTCCATGCCGACGATCTGCTCGAGGGCACGAGCGACGCTGCTGCGGACGCCGTCGGCGACCTGCTGGAGCGACACCGGGTACTCGGCGACGATGACGATGTCCGCGGCGACCTGCTTCTCGCCGACCTCGACCTTGACGCCCTGACCGAAGTCGCGCTGGCCGATCGCGTCGCGGAGGGCGCCGATCGCACGGGCAGCGCCGCCGCCGAGCGAGTGCACGCCGTTGACCTCGCGCGCCGCGATGCCGGCGACCTTCGACACGACGGTGTCGTCGATGACGGTCTTGCCGGTGACGCCGCTGTTCGAGCCGGCGTGCGAGGTGGTCCGGGCCGCAGCGGTGGTTGCCGGGGTGGTGGTGATGGAGTCAGCCATGGTTCGTTCCTTCCGAGTGACCCGCCGGGCGTTCCCAGCGGTTGCTGTTCACGGATGAGACGGGCTGCACCAGAGATTCGTCACACATGACTTTTCGGATTCGGCAGAAATCCAGGAATCCGCGGAAACACGGGGATGTGGCTGTACCCCCTGGCCGTCCGCTCAGGCGGTTTCGCGTGTTCCGTCCGCCGCGTTGCGTTCTGCAGCGGCGCGGATCGCCCGGGCACACGCCATCGGGGACTCGCCCCGCTCGGCCCGGAAGAGCTGCTGCAGGCGTCGCGGCAGGACCCCGGCGGCGTCGGCGATGTCCTGCAGGGAGAGGTCCTCGGCGGCGTGCTCCTCGATGAACGCGACCGCGCGGCGGACGCGCCACGACGCCCGGCCGCTGTCGGGGCGTGCGGACAGCGACGTGCGGAGCGTGGCGGCGGGGTCCTCGCCGAACCGCTCGCGGTAGGTGGTGGCGAACCGGCCCGGGTTGGTGAAGCCCCACCGACGTGCGACCACGGCGACCCCGTCGGCGCCGGGGGCCCGGTCGTCGCCCGCGCGCAGGAGTTCGCTCCGGGCGCGGTCGAGCCGGTGCTCGCGCAGGAACCGGTGCGGCGTGGAGTCGAGGGTGCGGGCGAACACGTCCTGCAGCCCCCGCTGGCTGAGCCCACACGCGGCGGCGATGTCCGACACCGCCGGACGTTCGGCCGCGTGCTGTTCGACGTAGCGGATCGCGTCGCGCAGGCGGTTCGCGACGGGGACGTCGTCGCCGCGGTTGCGGATCGGGAAGGTGTCGAGCACGACGATCGCCAGTCGACGGTTCAGGGCCGTCCGCATCGGACCGACCACCCGGTCGTCCACGAGTGCCGGGCCGAGCTCCCCGATGAGGTGGCGCAGCGGTTCGCGGCGGGCGATGACCTCGTCCTGCTGCTCGAACAGCAGTGGGCCGTCCGGCAGTCGGTAGCCGAGGTCGCGCCCGACGGTCCGCAGGAACGAGTCCGCGATGTGCACCCCGTTGTAGACCGTGCCGTCGGACTCGAAGCGGTACGCCTCGGACGCACTCGCGATGTACGGGCTGCCCGGCTCGACCACCCGCGTGCGGTCGGCGAAGTGCATCTCGAGTCGGCCCCTGGTGAGCCAGAAGACCACGTGGTCCTCCCGCGCCCCGATCATCCCGCCGCGCCGACCACCCTCGGCGCGCATGGTCCGCAGCGTCAGGTCGTCGTCGCCCACCACGGTGTACTCGTAGCGGGTGTCGTTCGTCGCGTACGTCTCCGAGGCGAAGTCGGACCCGTGGTACTCCGCCTCGAAGATGTCCGAGTAGTCGGAGCCGTCGCCGTCGGCGAACCGCAGTCTGCGGAAGCCGTTCGTCGCCGGATCGGTCATGGTCGAAATCATGACATCGACGGCACGGCGAGGTGAATACCCTCGTTCGTGTCCGCGCGTCCATGGGAGGGAATACCCTAGGGGGGTACCGTATTGAGGACCGTGGAGGCCACCATGCACGAACACGTCGGGTACATCGGCGACAAGGACGACCTGCTCAAGCGGCTCCGTCGCGCCGAGGGCCAGGTGCGCGGCATCGCCCGCATGGTCGAGGACGAGACGTACTGCATCGACGTCCTCACCCAGATCTCGGCGGCGAACCGGGCGCTCGAACGCGTGGCGCTGTCGCTGCTCGAGGACCACCTCAAGCACTGCGTCGCCGAGGCGGTCGCCGAGGGTGGCGACGCCGCGGACGAGAAGGTCCGCGAAGCCAGCCAGGCCATCGCCCGGCTCGTGCGCTCGTGACCGCCGCCCGCACCCGAACCACAGGAGGAGACACCGTGACCACCGAACTGCTGCTCGTCGAGGGCATGACCTGCGAGCACTGCGTGCTGAGCGTGACCGAGGAACTCACCGAACTCGAGGGGGTGTCCGACGTCGCCGTCGCGCTCGTCCCCGGCGGTGCCTCGTCGGTGACCGTCACCTCGGACGCACCCGTCGACGCCGGTGCGCTCCGCGGTGCGGTCGCCGAGGCGGGGTACGAGGTCGTGCCGTCGTGACGGACGGCATCGTCGAGCTCGACATCACGGGCATGACCTGCGCCTCGTGCGCGAACCGCATCGAACGGAAGCTCGGCAAGCTCCCCGGGGTCACCGCCACCGTCAACTACGCCACCGAGAAGGCGCAGGTGCAGGTCGCGGCTGACGGCCCCGCCGACCCCGCTGCCCTCATCGCCGCCGTCGAGTCCGCGGGCTACGGTGCGACCGTCCCCGCGCCGCCGGCCGACACGACGGCGCCGGACGACGACGCCGACGACCCGGCCGGTGCGCTGCGCCGACGACTCGTCGTTTCTGCGGTCCTGGCCGTGCCGGTCGTCCTGCTCTCGATGGTGCCGGTCCTGCAGTTCCCGAACTGGCAGTGGCTCGCCCTGACACTCGCCGCGCCCGTCGCGGTGTGGGGCGCGCTCCCGTTCCACCGCGCCGCGTGGGTGAACGCCCGACACGGTGCCGCGACCATGGACACCCTGGTCAGCGTGGGTGTGCTGGCGGCCTTCGGCTGGTCCCTCTACGCCCTCTTCTTCGGCGACGCCGGCACGACCGGCATGCACATGACGTTCTCGTGGATCGCGACCGACCCCGAGGCGGCCGACCTGTACCTCGAGGTCGCCGCGGCCGTGACGGTGTTCATCCTGGCCGGCCGGTACATGGAGGCCCGCGCCAAGAAGCAGTCCGGCGCAGCACTCCGCGCCCTGCTCGAACTCGGCGCGAAGGAGGCCACGGTGCTGCGCGACGGCGTCGAGCAGCGTGTCGCCGTGTCGGCGCTCGTCGTCGGGGACGTCGTCGTCGTGCGGCCGGGGGAGCGGATCCCCAGCGACGGCCTCGTGCAGGACGGGTCCTCGGCCGTGGACCGCAGCATGGTCACCGGCGAATCCGTCCCCGTCGAGGTCGGACCGGGCGACCGGGTGACCGGCGCGACGATCAACGTCGGCGGCCGGCTCGTGGTCGCCGTCACCCGCGTCGGCGCCGACACCGAGCTCGCTCGGATGGGACGGCTCGTCGAGGACGCGCAGACCGGCAAGGCCGACGTCCAACGCCTGGCCGACCGGGTCTCCGGTGTCTTCGTGCCGATCGTCATCGCGCTCGCCGTGCTGGCGTTCGTCGGCTGGCTCGTGCTCGGCGGCTCGGTCACGGCGGCGTTCACCGCGGCCGTCGCCACGCTCATCATCGCCTGCCCGTGCGCCCTCGGACTCGCGACGCCGACCGCACTGCTCGTCGGCACCGGCCGCGGGTCCCAGCTCGGCATCCTGATCGGCGGCCCGCAGGTGCTCGAACGGACCCGTGGCGTCGACACCATCGTGCTCGACAAGACCGGCACCGTCACCACCGGCGAGATGACCCTTCGCGCCGTGACCTCGACGGACGCGACCCTCGACGCGGACGCCGTGCTCCGGCTCGCCGCCGCCGTCGAGCACGGATCGGAACACCCCGTGGCACGTGCGGTCGTGCGGGCCGCGACGGCCCGGCAACTCGACGTCCCGGCCGCCGAGCAGTTCGACTCCATCCCCGGCGCCGGCGTGCAGGCCGTCGTGGACGGCGACGTCGTGCTCGTCGGCGGGACCCGCTGGCTCGCAGCGTCCTGGGCGGTCGTCGTGCCCGACGACGCCTCGGCCGCGGTCACCGCCGCCGAGGCCGACGGGGGCACCGCGGTCGTCGTCGCGCGGAACGGCCGCGTGCTGGGCGTCGTGGTCGTCGGCGACACCGTGAAGCCCGAGGCCGCTGACGCGGTCGCGCGGTTCGTGGCCCTCGGCCTCCACCCCGTCCTGCTCACCGGCGACAACGACGGAGCAGCCAGAGCCGTCGCCGCACAGGTCGGCATCGACGAGGTGCACGCCCGCGCGACCCCGGCCGGCAAGCTCGACGCCGTCCGGGCCATGCAGGCCCAGGGACGGAGCGTGGCCATGGTCGGTGACGGCGTCAACGACGCTGCCGCGCTCGCCGCGGCCGACCTCGGCATCGCGATGGGGGCCGGCACCGACGCCGCGATCGCGGCCAGTGACATCACGGTCGTGAGCGGTCGGCTCACCGTCGTCGCCGACGCCGTCCGGCTGTCGCGGGCCACGCTCGGCATCATCAAGGGCAACCTGTTCTGGGCGTTCGCGTACAACGTGGCGGCGATCCCGCTCGCGATGGCGGGGCTGCTGAACCCGGTGCTCGCCGGCGCCGCCATGGCGTTCTCGTCGGTGTTCGTCGTGACGAACAGCCTGCGGCTGCGGCGTTTCGCACCCCGGCCCTGAGGCCGGCCATCCGCCGGACGTGACGCGCGCAGCGAACGCGCCCCGTGCCTCCCGTCCGGCGGTGCGCGCGACGGTGCCGACGGCACTACGCTCGAAGACGGTCCGCGACGCACTGGTGCGGTGACCTGCGGGCTGTACGTCTCGAACGTGATCCCAGGAGGACCGAAGTGACCGAATCCGCTCCCGTCGACCCCACATCGACCGAAGGCTGGAAGAAGCTCGACAGCATCGCTGCCGACTTCACCCCTGACCTGCGCGGGTGGTTCGACAGCGACCCCGGCCGTGCCGAGCAGTACACGTTCCAGGCCGCCGACCTGACCGTGGACCTGTCGAAGGGCCTCGTCACCGAGGACGTCCTCGCCGCCCTGCTGCAGGTCGCGAAGGACACCGGCGTCGCCGAGCGCTTCCAGGCGATGCTCTCCGGCGAGCACATCAACGTCACCGAGGACCGCGCCGTCCTGCACACCGCGCTCCGCCGTCCGAAGGCGACCGAGGGGCTCGTCCCGGCGGCGCCGCTGACCGTCGACGGCCAGGACGTCGACGCCGACGTGCACGCCACGCTCGACAAGGTCTACGCGTTCGCGTCGCAGGTGCGTGACGGCTCGTGGACCGGTGTCACCGGCAAGCGCATCGAGACCGTCGTCAACATCGGTATCGGCGGCTCGGACCTCGGCCCCGTCATGGTCTACGAAGCACTCAAGCCGTACGTCCAGCCCGGCCTCGAAGCCCGCTTCGTGTCGAACATCGACCCCGCGGACATCTACGAGAAGACCGTGGACCTCGACCCCGAGACCACGCTGTTCATCGTCGCGTCGAAGACCTTCGGCACCCTCGAGACCCTGACGAACGCGCGACTCGCACGCCAGTGGCTGTGGGAGCGGCTCGGCCTGACCGACGCCGCCGACGACGAGAAGAAGAACGCCGTCGCGAAGCACTTCGTCGCCGTGTCCACCGCGCTCGACAAGGTCGAGGCCTTCGGCATCGACCCCGAGAACGCCTTCGGGTTCTGGGACTGGGTGGGCGGCCGCTACTCCGTCGACTCCGCGATCGGCACGAGCGTCATCGTCGCGATCGGCCAGGAGAACTGGGAGCAGTTCCTCGCCGGCTTCCACGCCATCGACGAGCACGTCCGCACCACGCCGCTCGAGCGGAACGTCCCGGTCCTGATGGGCCTGCTCAACGTCTGGTACACGAACTTCCTCGGTGCGCAGAGCCACGCGGTCCTGCCGTACACGCAGTACCTGCACCGCTTCGCCGCGTACCTGCAGCAGCTCACCATGGAGTCGAACGGCAAGCGCGTCCGCTGGGATGGCTCGCCCGTCACCACCGAGACCGGCGAGGTCTTCTGGGGCGAGCCCGGCACGAACGGCCAGCACGCGTTCTACCAGCTCATCCACCAGGGCACCCGCCTGATCCCGGCCGACTTCATCACGGTCGCGAACCCGGCCCGTCCGCTCAAGGACGAGACCGGTGACGGCAAGGGCGTCGCACCCGGCACCGACGTGCACACGCTGTTCCTGGCGAACTTCTTCGCGCAGACCAAGGCGCTGGCGTTCGGCAAGAGCGCCGACGAGGTCCGTGCCGAGGGCACCACGGACGAGGGCATCGTCGCGGCGCGCACCTTCCCGGGCAACAAGCCGACGACGTCGATCCTGGCGCCGGAGCTCACCCCGAGCGTGCTCGGCCAGCTCATCGCGCTCTACGAGCACATCGTGTTCACCGAGGGCACGATCTGGGGCATCGACTCGTTCGACCAGTGGGGCGTGGAGCTCGGCAAGCAGCTGGCGCTGCAGGTCACGCCCGCCGTCGAGGGTGACCAGGCCGCGCTCGACGCGCAGGACGCCTCGACGAAGGCGCTCATCGCGAAGTACCTGGAGCTGCGCAAGTAGCGACGCACCCACCTGACGGACGGGAGGCCCGTGGCGGATTCGCCACGGGCCTCCCGTCCGTCTGTCGGTCGCTGCCAAAGCGACAATTGCGCCCCACGGGGCGCCGTCAGGCCCGCGAAAGCGACAGATGTGCGCCGATGTTCCGCGGAAGAGTGTCGCTTTCGTGGAGGGGCCACCGCCGCGGTCAGCGGGCGAGCGGGTCGAGGTTGAGCGTCGTTCCCTCGTATAGGTGCTGGTCCGTCCCGAACACCTGCACGCCCTCGTTGAGCCAGACGAGCGCCCGCACGCTGATGCCGAACCGCGCCGCGACGTCCCCGATGAGGTCGTCCGGCGCGACCGTGTACGACCGCGGCGCCCCGCCCGTCGTCGCGGTGACCGGACCGGTCGCGTTCGCCCGGGCACCGGCGTCCTTCGGGTGCACGTT
Organism: Curtobacterium sp. NPDC089991; assembly: GCF_044748425.1. Classification (NCBI taxonomy): domain Bacteria; kingdom Bacillati; phylum Actinomycetota; class Actinomycetes; order Micrococcales; family Microbacteriaceae; genus Curtobacterium; species Curtobacterium sp. NPDC089991. Next base: position 715,722 of record NZ_JBIVGB010000002.1, on the reverse strand, counting down.
CGTCTGCCGCGCCGGGACGGACCACCGCACGGTCGTCACCGCGAGCACCTTGCCGGCCCCGATCTCGACCGGGGCTTCCTGCCCCGGAGCCGCCGCGGAGTAGGTCACGAGCGTGGTGAGGTGCGACGGGTCGACGCCGGAGCCGCTCAGCGGGACGTCCACCGCGGTCGCCGTGCTGGTCGGCCCACCGAGCGTCCGGTCGCCGACGCCGGGGTAGGTCAGGCCGTCGCCGACCGCGCGCGGCAGGTCGAACAGGCCGACCCCGACCGGCACCGGCAGGGTCGAGGTGAAGCCGGAGTACTGCGCGGTGAACGTGTCGTCGCCGACCGCGACCACGCGGAACCGGAAGTGCACGCTGCCCTTCGGGGACGCGACGTCGCCCTGGGCGAGGACGGTCCCGGCGGGGATCGGCGTCAGCGTCGGAGCCGGAGCCGCCGACTCGGTGGGTTCCGGGGTCGGGGTGCGGGGGTGCGCCGACGACTCGAGGAGGTCACCCTCCGGGTCGGCGTCCGGCGTCGGTGTCGGCGTGGCGGACGAGGTCGGCGTCGTCGCCGGGGTGGACGGGGCGGGGAGGGCTCGGTCCGACCCGCGCAGCAGCGAGCACCCCGACAGTGCCACAGTGGCCGCGACGACGACCCCGATCGCGAGCGTCCGGTTCATGATTCCCCCTCAGCTCGATGCTAGCCGCGCGGTGTCCCCGGGGCGAACGCAGCGCCTCCGTCCTGTGTCTGCAGACGTACCGCGGATCCTCCGTCGTCGACGGCGAGTGATACCATCGGTATCAACGAGAGCAGGTGGTCATGGGCGTCAGGGTGGTCCCCGGGCGACGCGGTGGGTCAGACCCCCGTCGACCCGACACGGAAGCCGTCGTGCGCGCGTTGGCCGGTCGGACCGACAGTGCTCCCGCGACCGTCCGTGCGGCGGTCGAGCACGTCCTGCACAGTCGTGAGCAGCAACACCACGCCGAGATGGAACTGCGGCGCGGGATCTTCAAGCTCGCCGACCTCGGCGTCCCGCAGCGCGAGATCGCGAAGCTCGCCGGGATCTCCCAGCCCGAGGTCTCGCGGCGGCTCTCCCGTCGAACCCTGACCACCAAGCGGCCGTCTCCGCGTGAGGTCATCTCCCGGCGCGAGGGCGGCCAGATCGACTCGGAGACGATGCTGCGCGAGCTGTCGTCGATGGCGTTGACGCACCGCACCCCGAAGCGTGGTGCGGCGTTCGACGGTGCCGCCTCGGCCACCGGCACCACCAAGGAACTCGCGGCGGCGTTCCAGGACGGCCTCCTGTCCGAGGTCGAGTACGAGACCGTCCGCCGGGCGATCGCCGAACGGCAGACCCGCAAGCGCACCCGGTGACGGAGCTCCGCGACCGGGTGGCCGTCGAGCTGGGCCGTGCGCTCCGGGCCGACTCGCTCGACAACCCCTGGTCGGACACGGCAGGCGCGAGCACCAGGACGATCTACGCACCGGACGGCTTCCTGTACCAGGCGAGCCGCCTGCGGTTCCACGAGTCCGTGCTCGAGGAGCACCGCGCGCTGACCCCGTCGCCGGTCACCGACGGCTCGCTCGCGGTGGTCGTGACGGCCGGACCGCCGGGGTCGGGGAAGTCGACCGCCCTGGAGCGGATGCCGGAGCTGTGCGGCTACCGGTCGATCGACGCCGACGACTTCAAGGACCCGCTGCTCCTGCGCGCACAGGCGGACGGTCTCGTGGACCGGTGGACGGCTCGTCGCCTGGCCGACGACCGGCCGGTGCAGCTGCGTGAGATCGCCGGGTTCGTGCACGCCGAGTCGACCACCGTTGCCGACACGTTGCGCCGCCGCGCCCTCCGCAACGGCGAGAACGTCGTCGTGCACGGCACCCTGTCGAGCGTGGACTACCTCGACGACCTCCTCGCCGAGCTCGACGACGCCGGGTACGAGAAGCTGCGCATCGTCACCGTGGAGGTCCCGCTCGAGACGGCGATCGCGCAGGCGACCGATCGGTGGTGGAGCGTGCGTGATGCCGCCACGGATCCGCTCGGTGGTCGGTTCGTTCCCGAAGCAGCCATCCGTCGCTACTACCCGACCGGGTCGACCGAGTCGGTGTGCGGCGCGAACGCCCGGGTCCTCGGTGACCGGGCCGCCGACCTCGGCTGGGACGTGTCGATCGTCTGAGCGGTCGCCGGTGTCGGTCGGAACGGCTACCGTCGAGGCCATGGAGCGTTCGGAGATCCTCGCCGCGGCTGCCGCCGCGCACGCCGCCCGCATCGCAGAAGAAGGCGGTGACGACGGCGCTGCTCGTGAACGGGCGGAGAGTGTCCGGCGCCGGGCCGACGGCCTCACCGACCGGTACGACACGGTCGAGGGCGCGAGCGAGTCCGCTGCACGCGACGCCGCGCGCCGGAGAGCGGGCGAGGCTGACCGCGCGGCTTCCCGGACCGAGGGCGTGCTGTCCGACTGGCACCGCATGGGCACCCGACGCGGTGTGACGCCGGACGCCCAGGTGCGCACGGCGTGGACGGTCACCGGGGTGCCCGAACGCGGCGACGCCCGGGCGCTGGCGAACGTCCTGCTCTCGACGGCGGGGCACGCGGGCCGGGTGGCCGATGCCGCGCGACGCAACCCGGCGCTGTCCGGTGCCGCGAGCGCAGCTGCCCGACGGACCGTCCGGCGCTACACCGACCACGGCGCGGACATCGCGTCGCTCGGTGACGTGCTGGGGGACAGCCCGACGCCCGACGAGTCCTGACGGTCGAACGGGGGCCGTTGGACCGCTCCCGTCCTGATCAGGCGTTATGTGGACCGATCCAATCGTCCTGACGACAGAATGTCCAATTGACAGGACATGGAATCGGGTTACCATCGGTGCACGCACTGAAGCGCGATCACCGACGAAGGAGTCACCGAATGGTCGACATCAAGCCGACAGCCCCGACTGTCGCACTGCCCCCGATCGGGACCGGACCGCACCGCCGACGCCTCGGCGTCCTGGCCCTGGTCGCCACGTTCGGCGGGCTGCTCTTCGGGTACGACACCGGTGTCATCAACGGTGCCCTGAACCCGATGAAGGCCGAGCTCGGCCTCACGAACTTCACCGAGGGCGTCGTCACCAGCTCCCTGTTGTTCGGTGCCGCGATCGGTGCCATGCTCGGCGGCCGCATCGCCGACGGGTGGGGGCGGCGCAAGACGATCATCGCCCTCGCCGTGACGTTCTTCCTCGGCACGCTCATCTGCGTCTTCGCACCGACGTTCGGTGTCATCGTCGTCGGTCGTGTGCTCCTCGGCCTCGCAGTGGGTGGTGCATCGACGGTCGTCCCGGTGTTCCTCGCCGAACTCGCTCCGTACGAGATCCGGGGTTCGCTGTCCGGCCGCAACGAGCTCATGATCGTGATCGGGCAGCTCGCCGCGTTCGTGGTCAACGCCATCATCGGCAACCTGTGGGGTGAGGGCAACGGCGTCTGGCGCGTCATGCTGGCCGTCTGTGCACTCCCCGCGATCGCTCTTTTCGTCGGCATGCTCCGGGTGCCGGAGTCGCCGCGTTGGCTTGCGTCGAAGGGGCGCTACGACGAAGCGCTGTCCGTCCTGCAGCAGGTCCGCACCACGGAGCGTGCGACCGCCGAGCTCGACGACATCAAGCGGAGCAACGACCTCGAGGCGAAGGCCGATCGAGTCAGCGGGTGGCAGACGCTGCGCGGCAACAAGTGGCTCATCCGCATCGTGCTCATCGGTGCCGGGCTCGGCGTGGCCCAGCAGCTCACCGGCATCAACTCGATCATGTACTACGGGCAGACCGTCCTCATCGAGTCCGGGTTCCAGGCGTCGGCGGCCCTCATCGCGAACATCGCCCCCGGCGTGATCGCCGTGGTCGGTGGCGTCATCGCGCTGTACAACATGGAGAAGATCAACCGCCGGACGACCCTGATCATCGGGTTCTCGCTGACGACGGTCTGCCACTTCCTGATCGGCATCGCCTCGGTCGCACTGCCCGAGGGCAACCCGGCTCGCCCGTGGGTGATCCTGTTCCTCGTCGTCGCGTTCGTCGGCTCGATGCAGACCTTCCTCAACATCGCCGTGTGGGTGGTGCTGTCGGAGATCTTCCCGACCCAGATCCGCGCGCTCGGCATGGGCATCTCGGTGTTCTGCCTCTGGATCGCCAACGCGTTCCTCGGGCTCTACTTCCCGACGATCGTCGCCGCGACCGGCATCACCGGGACGTTCTTCGGCTTCGGCATCGTCGGTCTGCTCGCGCTGCTCTTCATCTGGAAGTTCGTGCCGGAGAGCCGCGGTCGCACCCTCGAAGAGGTGGAAGAGGGCGTCACCACCGGCAACATCTTCACGGTCCCGCAGAAGGCGTCGCGCGGCTAGGTCGCGCGCGTGGCGCGGTGATCGCGCGTGCAGACGGCGAGGGAGGACGGTGCCAACTGGCACCGTCCTCCCTCGCAGGCTCGGTCGGCGCGCCCCGCGCAACGCTTCGCGTTGCCGTTGAGCGGGGCGCGCCCGTCCGTCGTTCTGTCGCGCTACGGGCGCAGGAGCACCTTGCCGACGCGGCCGGCGGTGTCCGAGGCACGCACGGCGTCGCGGACGTCCTCGAACGCGAAGGTCTCGGCGACGGGGAGCGTCAGCGAGCCGTCGAGCACTCGGGTGATGAGCTCGCCGAAGAGCTGGCCCTTCGTCTCGGCCGGCATCGTCTTGCTGACGACGCTGCCCCAGAAGCCCTTCACGGTGAGCTGGCCGAAGATGACCTTGCCGGAGGGGATCTCGAGCGTGGGCGAGGCCATCGCGCCGAAGACGACGAGGGTCGCGTTCTCGCCGAGCACGCTGGCGATGTCGCCGGCGGCCTTGCCGCCGACAGACTCGACACCGGCGACGATCGGGGCGCCTCCGGTGATCGCGGTGACCTGGTCCTTCCAGTCGTCCGCGTCGGTGGCGACGATGCGCTCGATGCCCTGCTCGCGCAGCTCCTCGACACCGGCGGCGCGACGCACCAGGCCGATGACGTTGATGCCGCGGGCCGCGCCGAGCTGGGCGACCATGCGCCCGACGGCACCGTTCGCGGCGTTCTGGATGAGCCAGTCGCCCTCGTGCAGGTCGAGCGAGTGCAGCAGGCTGATGGCGCTGAACGGCATCGAGACGAGCTGTGCTGCGGCCTCGTCGGTCATGGCGTCCGGCACCGGGACGAGCCCGGCGGCGTTCGCGGTGTAGTACTCGGCCCAGACGCCGAAGGCACCGCCGGCGACGCGGTGGCCGACCGTCAGGTTCGTGACGCCCTCGCCCAGGGCCTCGACGACGCCGAGCGCCTCGGTGCCGGAGGCTGCGGGCAGCTCGGGCTTGAAGCCGTAGGTGCCGCGGACGGTCCACAGGTCGTGGTTGTGGATGGGGGAGAGCACCGTGCGGACGAGGACCTCGCCGGCGCCGGGCGTGGGGACCGGGCGCTCCTGGACGCCGAGGACCTCGGCGGGCTCGGCGAAGGTCTCGTGGACGACGGCGCGCATGGTGGTGGGGGTGGTGGTGCTCATGGGTCAGTCCTCCGAGACGACGATGGTGACGTCGATGTTGCCGCGGGTCGCGTTCGAGTACGGGCAGACCTGGTGGGCGGCGTCGGCGAGTGCCTGGGCCTGGTCGTGCTCCAGGCCGGGGATGACGACCTCGAGCATGACGGCGAGCTGGTAGCCGCCGTTGCCGTTCGGGCCGATCTGCACGCGGCCGCCGACGGACGAGTCGGTGATCTTCACCTTCTGGCTGCGGGCGACGCCCTGCAGTGCGGAGTGGAAGCAGGCGGCGTACCCGGCGGCGAAGAGCTGCTCGGGGTTGGCGCCGTTGCCGGAGCCACCCATCTCCTTCGGGATGGCGAGGTCGAACTCGACCGTGCCGTCGCTCGTGGCGACGTGGCCGTTGCGGCCTTCGCCGGTGGCCAGGGCCTCGGCGGTGTAGAGGGCTTCCATGGTGTTCCTTCCTTCGTGGGGTCAGTGGTCCGCGGCGGCGCGGTCGGGCGTCGCGGCGGTGTCGTTCGTGGCCGCGGCGTGCATCGTCTCGGTCAGCCGGTGCAGGGTCGCGATGAGCTCCGTGGCGGCCTGCTCGTCGGGGAGCCCCATGCCGGCGGCGATCGTCGCCGGGATGTGCGCGAGGTCGGCACGGATGGTGCGGCCGCGGTCGCCGAGCGTGATCGTCACGACGCGCTCGTCGGCGCTGCGGCGTTCGCGGCGGACGAGCTCGGACTGCTCCATGCGGCGGAGCAGGGGCGACAGGGTGCCGGAGTCGAGCTGCAGGTGGTCACCGAGGCTCGAGACGGTCTGGTCGCCCTCGATCCACAGGGTCACGAGCACCAGGTACTGCGGGTAGGTCAGTCCCCAGGGTTCGAGCAGCGAGCGGTACGCCTGCGTGGTCGCGCGGCTCGCTGCGTAGAGGGAGAAGCACACCATCTCGTCGGTCACGGGCATGCCACCAGGATCGCACGCAACTCGGTTGTGCACAACCCAACACGTGCTCCGGCCCGGACGGTTAGGCTGACGTGACCCACGATGACCAGCAGCGACCTCGACTCCACCACGACCCCCGGCTCCGGGACCGCGTCGTCCCACGGCAAGACGATCCTGATCGGTGAGCACGCCGTGGTCTACGGCGCACCCGCACTCGTCCTGCCGGTGCTCGACGCCCGGGTCGTCGCGACCGTGAGCCCGGTCACCGCCGGCGTCGACGAGGCCACCGGCACGGTCGTCGGGCACACCCTCGAGTCCACGGTGCACACCGGTCCCCTCGACCTCGCGCCCGCTGCCGTGATGCCGACCGTCACCGCCGTCACCGCGACCCTGCGGCACTTCGGGGTGACCGACCGGCACTTCCACGTCCGGGTCGAGAGCGAGGTCCCGACCGCCCGGGGCATGGGGTCGAGCGCAGCGGTCGCCGCCGCCGTGACGGCAGCCGTCGCGGACGCCCTCGGCGAGACCCTCGACGCCGAGACCCACCACGACCTCATCCAGGAGTGCGAGCGGGTCGCCCACGGCCGCCCGTCAGGACTCGACGCCCGCGGTGTCGTCGCCGCGGTGCCGGTCTGGTTCGAGGGCGGTCGCATCGAGCCCGTCGCCCTCGGGGCCCGCTTCACCTTCGTCGTCGCGGACACCGGTGTCCCCGGCCACACCCGGCAGGCGGTCGCGGCCGTGCGGGAACGGCACGACCAGGACCCGGTCGCCGTCGACGCGGTCATCGACCGGATCGGCGCGCTCGCACGGCGGGCACGGGGGACACTCGAGGCTGGCGACGCACAGGGGCTCGGTGCCACGATGGACGCCGCGCACGACCTGCTCAGCGCACTCGACGTGTCGAGTGCCGACCTGGACCGGCTCGTCGACGCCGCACGTGCTGCGGACGCCCTCGGCGCGAAGCTGACCGGCGGCGGGCGGGGCGGGTGCGTGCTCGCACTCGCCGCGGACGACGACCACGCGGACCGCATCGCGGCCGCACTCCGCGGCGCAGGGGCCGCAGCCACCTGGACCACCACGATCGGAGCCCGCGCTTGATGACCGCCACCGCCGTCGCGCACCCCAACATCGCCCTCGTCAAGTACTGGGGCAAGGCGGACGCGCAGCTCGCGCTGCCCGCCACGGGCAGCGTCTCCATGGGTCTCGACGTGTTCCCGACGACGACGACCGTCACGCTGGACGGCGGGTCCGGCGCCGGCCAGGAGGCCCGTGACCGGTTCACGCTGAACGGTCACGTCGTCGAGGACGGCGCCCTGGTGCGCGTGCAGCATTTCCTCGACCTCGTGCGGGAGCTCGCCGGTAGCGACGCCCGCGCCTCCGTCGTGTCCGAGAACACCGTGCCGACCGGTGCCGGGCTGGCCTCGAGCGCCTCGGGGTTCGCGGCGCTCGCCACCGCGGCCTCGGCGGCGTACGGCCTCGACCTGTCCCCGCGCGACCTGTCCCGCCTGGCCCGACGCGGCTCGGGGTCGGCCACGCGGTCGATCCCCGGCGGTGTCGCCGTGTGGCACGCCGGCGACGACCAGGGGTCCTTCGCCGAGCCGATCCCGGCACCGCCGATGGCCATGGTGGTCGTGACGATCGACGCCGGACCGAAGCCCATCGGTTCGCGCGAGGCGATGCGCCGCACCATCGCCACGTCGCCGTTCTACCCGGCGTGGGTCACGTCGACCACCGAGACCGTCGGCGACATGCTCGACGCCTGCGCAGCCGGCGACTTCACGCGCATCGGCGAGATCACCGAGAGCAACGCGCTGCGCATGCACGCCACGATCGAGGGCGCCTTCCCGCCCATCCGCTACCTCAACGCGCGCAGCGTCGCCGTGTTCGACGCCGTGGGCGAACTCCGCGCCGCCGGGCTCGAGGCCTACGCCACCGCCGACGCCGGCCCGAACGTGGTCGTGCTCTGCCGGCCCGAGGACCGCTCCGCCGTGGCCACCGCGCTGGCGTCGTTCGGCGACGTCATCGAGTCCGGCACCGGACCTGCCGCTCGGGTGCTCCGCTCCGAAGAGATCGGGGTCGCCGCAGCGAGCGACAGCCCCGACCAGAAGGAGTCCGTGCAGTGATCGAGTTCCGCGCCCACGGCAAGCTGTTCGTCGCCGGCGAGTACGCCGTCGTCGAGCCCGGCCAGCCGTCCGTCCTCATCGCCCTCGACCGCGCCATCACGGCACGCGTGTCCGAGGCGCACGGTGCGGGCAGCGTGCACTCGGAGGAGTACGGCCACCTGCCGCTGACGTGGACGCGCGACGAGGACGGCCTCGCCCTGGACCGCGAGCACCACCCCTACGACTACGTGATGGCGACGATCGACCTCGTCGAGAAGCTCCGCGCCGAGCGGGGGATCGCCCCGCGCTTCCACGACCTGCGGATCGAGAGCCAGCTCGACGACGCCAGCGGCCGGAAGTTCGGGCTCGGGTCCTCGGCGGCGGTGACCGTCGCGACCGTCGGTGCCCTCGACCGTTTCTACGGCATCGGCCTGACGCAGCGGCAGCGCTTCCAGGTCGCCCTGCTCGCCACCATCCGGGTGAACCCGCGGGCCTCCGGCGGGGACCTCGCCGCGAGCACCTTCGGTGGATGGCTGCGCTACAGCGCCCCGGACCGCGACCACCTCGCGTCGTTCGTCGACGAGCGCCGCGTGTCCGACATCCTCACCGACGCCGCCGCGTGGGCGGGCTTCGACGTCCAGCGGCTGCCGGCCCCCGAGAACCTGCAGCTCCTGGTCGGCTGGACCGGCTCGCCGGCCTCGACCACGAAGCTCGTCGGTGTGGTGCGTCGGCACCGCAACGGCGGGTACCAGGCGTTCCTCGACGAGAGCCGCAGCTGCGTCGACGACCTGACCACGGGCCTCCAGGCCGGCGACGCGGAGCAGACGCTCGACGCGCTCCGACGTGCCCGGGTGCTCATGCAGCGCCTCGGCGACTCGGTCGGGTCGAAGATCGAGACCGAACGCCTCGCGACCCTGTGCGACGTCGTCGAGGCGGCCGGCGGAGCGGCGAAGCCGTCCGGCGCCGGCGGCGGCGACTGCGGCATCGCACTCGTCCCCGCGGACATCGACCCCGCCGGCATCCACCGCGCCTGGGAGGCGCACGACATCAGACACCTCAGCGTCGCGGTGCGAGCACCAGAAGGAGCCCTCGATGAGTGACCTGCTCACGCCGATCCCGACCAAGTGGGTCGGACCGATCCGCATCAGCGGCAACGCGGTCCAGGACGAGCACGAGGTCCCGCTCGCCACGTACGAGTCGCCGCTCTGGCCGTCCGTCGGCCGCGGCGCCCGCATCTCGCGCATGGTCGACGACGGCATCGTCGCGACCGTCGTCGACGAGCGCATGACCCGCTCGGTCGTCGTCCGCGCGGCCAGTGCCGCCGCGGCGCACGTCGCTGCGGGGCAGATCCTCGCGCGACAGGACGAGCTCGAGGCGCTGGTCGCCGGGCAGAGCCGGTTCGCGAAGCTCATCGAGGTGCACCCCGAGATCGTCGGTGACCTGCTGTTCCTGCGGTTCGCGTTCACGACCGGTGACGCCTCCGGTCACAACATGGTCACGCAGGCGGCGGACAAGCTCCTGCCCGCGATCCTGGCGTGGCAGCCGGGCCTGCGCTACGTGTCCGTCTCGGGCAACTTCTGCACCGACAAGAAGGCCAGCGCGGTGAACGGCATCCGTGGTCGTGGCCGCAACACCATCGCCGAGATCGTGATCCCCGGCGAGATCGTCGAGAAGCGCCTGCGGTCGAGTACCGAGCGCATCGTCGAACTGAACATCGCGAAGAACCTCATCGGCTCGACCATCGCCGGGGCGCTCCGCTCCGCGAACGCCCACTACGCGAACATGCTGCTCGGCTTCTACCTGGCCACCGGGCAGGACGCCGCGAACATCGTCGAGGGCTCGCAGGGCATCACGAGTGCCGAGAACCGCGACGGCGACCTGTACTTCGCCACCTCGCTGCCGCACCTGATCGTCGGCACGGTCGGCAACGGTAAGGGCGGGGACCTGCCCGTCGTCGAGGACGCCCTGGTGCGCCTCGGCTGCCGCGAGGACCGCGAGCCCGGTGCGAACGCCCGTCGTCTCGCCGCCCTGTGCGCCGCCACGGTGCTGTGCGGGGAACTCTCGCTGCTCGCCGCCCAGACGAACCCGGGTGAGCTGATGGCCGCCCACGTCGCCATGGAGCGACGCGGCACGAAGCCGGCCGGAGGCGCAGCATGACGCGCATCGGCATCCACGACATCGCCATCGCGACCGGGCACCACGTGCTCGAGCTCGACGACCTGGCCGAGCGCCTCGGCGTCGACCCGGCGAAGTACCACGTCGGCATCGGCCAGGACGCCTTCAGCGTGCCCGCCCCGGACGAGGACATCGTCACGATGGGGGCCGCCGCAGCCAAGGAGGTCATCGACCGCCACGGTGTCGACGGCATCCGCACCGTGCTGTTCGCCACCGAGTCCGGCGTCGACCAGTCCAAGGCCGCCGGCGTCTTCGTGCACGGCCTGCTCGGCCTGCCGAAGAACGTCCGTGTCGTCGAGCTGAAGCAGGCCTGCTACGGCGGGATGGCCGCCGTGCAGCTCGCCCTCGGCATCATCGCCCGGGCACCGCACGAGCGTGTGCTCGTGATCGCCGCCGACGTCGCCCGCTACGACGTCGACACCGCCGCCGAGCCCACCCAGGGTGCCGGTGCGGCCGCGATCCTGGTGTCCGCCGACCCCGACCTCATCGAGATCGAGCCGGCCGCCGGCGTCTTCACCGCGGACGTCGACGACTTCTGGCGTCCGAACGACCGCTCCACCGCGCTGGTCGACGGCCGCCTGTCCGTCAGCGCCTACGTCGACGCCTTCGTGGGCGCGTGGGACGACCTCGCCGAGCAAGGCGGACCGGCGTACGAGGACATCGTGCGCTTCGTCCACCACCAGCCGTTCACGAAGATGGCGCTCAAGGCCCACCGGAAGCTGACGCAGCACGTGGGCGTGCCGTTCGACGAGTCGGAGCTGTTCGTCGGATTCACGTACAACAAGCAGACCGGCAACACGTACACGGCGTCGCTCTGGATCGGGCTCGCCGCGCTCCTCGACCTCGACGAGGACCTGGCGGGTGAGCGCATCGCCCTGTTCAGCTACGGCTCGGGCAGCGTCGGCGAGCTCCTCACCGGCATCGTGCAGCCGTCCTACCGTGAGCACCGTCGCGTCGGCCGCGTCCGGCAGCTGCTCTCGGCCCGCGTTCCGCTGACCGTGGACGCGTACCGCGAGCTGCACGCGACCGGCGCCGCGACGAGCGACGACGTCGAGCGTCCGCGCGTCACGGCGGGGCCGTACCGCTTCGCCGGGGTGCGCGGCGGCGCGCGCCACTACGAGGCGTCCTGAGACGCACCGCGTGACGGACGGGAGGCCCGTGGCGGCCCCGCCACGGGCCTCCCGTCCGTCCGCTGGTCACGTGGCGGACAGGACCTCGCGTTCCAGACGCTGGTAGCTGGTCTCCATGCCGTCGGTCATGCCGGTGGCCAGGATCACGTCGCGCTGCGTCCGGTCGGGGTAGGTGATGCGCAGCGTCAGGAGGGTGACGCCGTCGGCCTCGTCGAACTGCAGGTCGTTCGTGTTCGGCGGGAACGGCGCACCGGTCATCCGCTCGGTGGACACCATCCGCCGCTCCGGTTCCACGACGAGGTTCTCGCCCTCGAACCCGAACGGCTCGCCCTCGGTGTCACCCGTCGGCGCCCACGCCTGCCGGAACGTGCCACCCGGCGTCAGGTCGTTCTCGTACACCGTCATCTCCCACCCGTCCGGTCCGAGCAACCACTGCCGGACGAGTTCGGGCTCGGTGTGCGCCCGCCACAGCAGGTGGCGTGGTGCTGCGAAGGCCCGCGTGATGCGGACGTGGGTGTCGTCGACGAGCTCGGTGACGGTGCCGTTGCCCAGGGCGTACTCGCGCAGGTCGGCGAGGACGGCGTCGAGCTGTCCGAAGGCCTGCTCGTAGCCCTCGACCATGCCCATGTCCACCATGGTCTCGAGGTCGGCGGTGGACCCGAACGACGACCGGACGGTCGCCCGCGACCCGGTACCGACGGTCTCGAACGACAGGACGGTCTCGCTGGCCGGCAACCCGTCGTCGACCTCGCCGTCCGCGTCGGTGAAGAGGTCGCGGAACACGATGCGGTGTGGCTCGTCGACCTCGGTGACCTGCCAGACCGCGTGGAACCGCTCGCCCTGTGGTGACGTCATCCGGTAGTCGGCGCGGCCGCCGGGCCGCAGGTCGAACGAGGTGAAGGTGGCGGGGAAGCCGGGTGGGCCCCAGAAGCGTTCGAGCTGACGGGGATCGGCGAAGGCGCCCCAGAGGCGCTCGACCGGGACGGGGAACTCGGCGACGAGCGTCAGCGCGAGGGCCTCGGGATCGGTGTGGACGGACGTGGTGGGCATCATTGCTCCTTGTCGGTGTCGAGCAGGGTGTCGAGGCGGTCGAGCCGGCCCCGCCAGAGGTCGCCGTAGGCGTCGAGCAGGTCGCGCACCCGGGCGAGCTGCCCCGGTTCGGCGCGCACGATGCGGGTGCGGCCGCGTGCTTCCTTGCTCACGAGTCCGGCTCCTTCGAGGACGGCGACGTGCTTCTGGACGGCGGCGAACGACATCGAGTACGCGTCCGCGAGGTCACTGACGGACGAGGACCCGACGAGCGTGCGTCGGACGATGTCACGACGGGTCGCGTCGGCGAGTGCGTGGAACACCCGGTCGACCTCGGCGTCGGACAGTGCAATTCGTACAACCATTTGGTTGTACGTTACGACTGTCCACCCTCGTGCGCAAGGGGGACGTGCAGGTAGTCTGTCCGCGGAGATCGAAAGGGGCGATGCCAGTGGGCTCGAGCGCGTCGGACACCGTCAGTGCCCTCGTCGCGACCCTTCCTCCGTCGCCGAGGCTCCCCGACGTCGTCGCCGGGGTCGGGCGGTTCGTCGGCAAGCCGACCCGCGTGGTCGACGTCGACGGTCCGAGCTGGGGACCGCTCACCGCGTTGGTGTCGCAGTTCGAGCACGAGAACCTCGTCCTGGTGCCGGCCGGCGCCCCCGAGCTGTACCGGATGCACTGCGTCCTGCACGAGCTCGGACACCTCGTGCACGGCGACGCCGGAGCCCCGACCACCACCTCGATCGCCGAGTTCGCCTCGGGCGGGCACGTGTGCCGCCGCGCCCTCGACGGCGACACCGGACTGGTGAGCATCTCGGACGACGACGAGCACTTCGCCGAGCGGTTCGCGTACGAGCTGGCGACCGTGCTGCTCGCCGGCAGCGCGAGCGCGGACGAGCGGGCCTACGGCTGATGGCCGTCCTGCACGCCGCCGCCTTCTGGTGCGCGGCGCTGATCTTCCTCGCCCGCACGCCCTACGTGTTGCGGAACCCACGTGGCCGCGCCGCCTGGGGCGCGACCGGCGTCGGTGCGCTCGGGCTGCTGACCCTCGGCAGCGTCGTACCGCAGACCGTGCTCGACGGTGCCCTCGGGGGCACGAACCTCATCAACCTGGTGCAGAACGTGTGTGCCACGGCGGCCTTCTGGCTGATGCTCCGGGCGAGCACGTCCGACCTGCCGAAACGGCCGGGGTTGGCGAGCCCGCTCGCGCTCCTCGTGGTGGTCGTGGCCTTCGCCGTCCCGTTCTTCGCCGTGCGCGACCGGGGCGGCACCGACTTCCACTTCATCGTGCGGGAGATCCACCAGCCGGCGATGTGGCTCTACGGGTCGGTCTACATGGTCGGTGTCGGCGTGATCGCCGCCGCGACGCTCCGGTACGGCGTGCTGCGCAACCCGGTCGCGCTCGTGGTCTTCCGGGTGGGCCTGTCGCTCGTGGTCATCGCGAGCATCGACGAGCTCCTCTCCCTCACCGCCGACCACTTCGGGTGGTTCCCCGCTCCGCTGCGCGACGGACTCCGTCTGGGCTTCGACCCGCCGTTCTACCTGGGCATCGTCCTCATCGTCGTCGCGATGGCGTCCCTCACGTTCCGCCGGTGGTGGCGGGACGTGACGTGTCGTCGGCACCACCGACGGCTCCGCCGCATCGCCCGGCGCCACGAACTGCGCGCCGTCGAACGGGACGGCGACGTGCAGGCACGGACCTACGACCTCGTCATCGCGATCCGCGACGCCGAGGTGCAGGGCCGTACCCTCGACGACGCCGAACTCGCCCAGGTGCGCTCGGCGGAACTGACCCTGACCCGCAGTCTCGGAGGCTGATGCGATGACGATCGTCTGGTGGGTGCTCGGCGTGCTCGTCGTGCTGGCGGCGGCGTTCCTGCTCGTGGTGCGGAAGGTCGTCGGCAAGATCGTGCTGCCCGGCGGCGACCGCTGGACCCCGGTGCTCGAGACGACCGACGACTCGATCCGGCTCCCGATCACCGACGACACCGTGCGCCCGGGGGAGTACGGCCTGTGGCACGACGGTACCGGGCACACCACGGTCGGACCGGTGCTCGACGTCGACGAGGCCGCCGGTACCGTGCGGCGTGCGGTGGTCCGGACGACGGGCGACGTGTCGACACGGGTGCGGTGGAGCGGGCACGTGCACCCGGACCCCGCCGCGATGGACGTCGACTGGGCGGAGGTCGACCTGGCGACGCCCGTGGGCCCGGCGCCGGCGTGGGTCATCCGGCCCGGTGGCCCCGAGGCCGAGCTCGCGCAGGCCAACGCAGACGCGCCTGGCGCCGACGCGCCCGCCACCGACGCGCCCGCCGCGACCTGGGCCGTCCACGTGCACGGCATCCGCACCACCCGCGTGACGGCGCTCCGGACCGTGCCGGCGGCACTCGAGGCCGGCTGGACCTCGATCGTCCCGTCGTTCCGCGGCGACGGCGAAGCGCCCTGGCAGGGCCGTGCCTCGCACCTCGGCGCCCGCGAGTGGCCCGACGTCGAGGCCGCACTCGACCACGCCGTCGCGAACGGGGCCGAACGGCTCGTCATCGTGGGGTGGTCGATGGGCGCGACGATCACCCACGAACTGCTGGCACGGTCGGCGCACCGCGACCGGTTCGTCGGACTGGTCCTCGTGTCACCGGCGCTCGACTGGGCGACCACGGTGCGCTCCCAGGCCGGTCGTGCCGGGCTCCCCGGGTTCGTCGTCGGTGCCGCGCTCCGGGCGATGGCGCTGCCGCTCGTGTGCCGTCTCGTCGGGCTCCGTTCACCCGTGGACGTCCGCGCGCTCTCCTGGTTGCACACGCCGCGGAGCCTGCCGCCGACCCTGCTCATCCACTCGTCGGGGGACACCACCGTGCCGTTCGCCGTCAGTCGGGAGTTCGCCGACGCGCACCCCGACACCGTGACGTTGGCGGTCAGCGAGCCCGCCGAGCACGCCTGGGAGCGGAACGTCGACGCCGTCTGGTTCGACACCACGATCACGACCTGGGTGAGATCGCTCGACCACACCGGCACCATGGAGTAGAAGGGGCCATGGGTCAGCTCATCTACGACGGCCAGCCGCTCGACCTCCGCATCGACGACCGTGCCATGACACACCTGCAGATCGTGATCGTGAACATGCTCCGGCGTGATCACCGGTTCGCGTTCTCGTGGAAGGACGACGTCGTCCACGGCAACGGCCGCAGCACGATCTGGTTGAACCCCAACGTCGGCCTGCACTTCAAGTTCTCCGGCAGCCGGGTGCCGTCGATCAACCGCAGCTGGCTCGAGGACCTCTACGCCTCGGCCACGTCCGGGTCGGGGCTCGTCCTGACGCCGGAACCGCCGGACACGAGCACGGCGGCCGACTCGGCGTGGTCGCGGGCGGTCGCACCGGGGGACGCCGACGACGCTTCGGGGACACCGAGCGGTAGCACGGCTGAGTGAATCCCGTCAACGGGTTCCGAAGATCCGGTGATCGTCGTACGGTTTCTGTACCGCGGATCAGAGTCGTCCCTTCGGGCCGGCATCCAGGGAGCCGGTGACGGCAACGAACCGCGGCAGGAGGGGGACCCGAATGACCGTGACGCAGTGCGCGCCCGGCGCCGACCAACCATCGGCGATCGAGTGGCGAGCACGACGGGAGTCCCGGATCAGGAGACTCGTCGTCCAGGAAGCCGGGTCATCGCACCCGGGTCCTTGCGTCACGCCACTGGGCTCGTCGGTCAGGCCTCACTGACCGGCACCCTTCCACAGGACGCCCCGGCAGTCGGATTCGGGTTCCGCTACCGGGGCGTTCTGCTGCCCGGGCGTTCTGCTGCCCGGATCGGGCGGGCGCTGCTGGCTCAGTAGACGTCGCGGACGTACCGCTTCGTGCGGCGCAGGTCGGCGAGGTACGACAGCGCGTCGTCCTCGTCGCGGCCGCGGCCGGTGCGGATGACGTCGAGCAGCGCGGCCTCGACGTCCTTCGCCATCCGCGAGGCGTCGCCGCACACGTACACGTGGCCGCCGTCCTCGAGCCAGGCGAACAGCTCGGCGGACTGCTCGCGCATCCGGGTCTGCACGTAGACCTTCTCGGCCTGGTCGCGTGAGAACGCCAGGTCGAGGCGGTTCAGCACGCCCTGCTCCTGCAGCTCGGTGAGCTCGTCCTGGTAGACGAAGTCGGTGTCGCGGTGCTGGTCGCCGAAGAACAGCCAGTTGCGCCCCGTCGCACCGGCCGCGGCCCGCTCGTGCAGGAACCCGCGGAACGGGGCGATGCCGGTGCCCGGACCGATCATGATCATCGGTGCGGACGCGTCGGCCGGCACGCCGAACGACGCGTTCGGCTGCAGGTAGACGTCGACCGTACCGTCGGGGTCGACCCGGTCCGCCAGGAACGTCGACGCGACGCCGGCGTACATCCGGTGCGGGTCGCCGTACCGGACGGACGCGATGGTCAGGTGGATGCGGTCTGGGTGCGCCAGTGGGCTCGACGAGATCGAGTACTGGCGTGCCTGCAACGGGCGCAGGTTCGGCAGCAGCTCGTCGAGTCCGGGAGCGGCCGGTCCGGCGTCGCGCAGCAGGTCGAGGACGTCACGGCCCCACAGCCAGCGGTCCAGTTCGTGCTTGTCGCCGTGCGAGACGACCGCGGCGAGTTCGCTCGCCGGGGCGCGCTGCACGAGGTCCGCGATGAGGTCCTTCGACGGCGTGCGGACCTCGCGGTCGCTCCGCAGCACCTCGGTGATCGGTCGGCCGTCGAGCGCCTCGCCGCCGTTCGCGCCGACCTGCTCGAGCAACTCCGCGACGAAGACCTCGTCGTTGACCGGCACGACCGCCAGGGCATCGCCGGCGGCGTACTCGATGCCGGAGTCGCCGAGGTCGAACTCGTAGTGCCGGATCTCCTTCGCGCTGCGCGGCGAGGAGAGCAGGCGGTTCTCGGCCAGTCGCGACGGGTACGGGTTGCGCTTGTTCCACTGCGACCCCGGCCGGGAGGCACGACCCGCGCCCGCCCCGCCGGTCGCGGTGGCACCGCCGTCGGCACCACTGCCCGTGGTCGCGCCGGGTGCGCCCGTCGCGCCGGCCTCGGCAGCGAGCCGGTCGAGCACGGCGGCGCTCCAGAGTGCGGCGGCGTCCTCGAAGTCGACGTCGCAGTCCACGCGGTCGTGCACCCGGGTCGCGCCGAGCTGCTCGAAGCGGGTGTCGAGGAGCTTGCCGGCCTGGCAGAACTCGTCGTAGCTGGTGTCCCCGAGGCCGAGGACGGCGTACTGCAGCCCCTCGAGCCGCGGCACGGTGGACGCCTGGACCGCCTCCCAGAACAGACCGGCGTTGTCGGGCATCTCGCCCTCGCCGTACGTCGAGGTGACGACGAGCACGTGGGTCATCCCGGCGAGCTGCTCCGGGGTGACGGAGTCGAGTGCAGCGGCACGGCCACCGAGCCCGCGGGCCTTCGCCCCGGCGACGAGCTCGTCGGCCAGGAACTCCGCGTTGCCGGTCTGCGTGCCGAACAGCACGTCGATCGTCGTCGTGGGGGCGGCGCCGGACGCCTTCTTGCCGGCGGCGGCGATGCCCGCGATGAACCCGGCCAGCCAGGACTCCTGGGCAGCCGAGAACGGTGCGTCGACGGGGATCAGCGATCCGGTCGGGGGGAGCAGGCTCACGCGGACACCGCCTCGGTCGGCGCCTGGGGTGCACGGCGGGCGATGTCCTCGAGCGCCGCGGTGGCGAGCAGCTCGTCGAAGCGGGCCTCGCGGACGCGGCCGTCGTTCTTGGCGTTCTGGTGCATGATCCACCCCGTGGTGCCCGGTGCATCCATGCTGCGGTTGTTCCGCTGCGTGAGCGCACGCTTGTAGTCGTCGAGCCGCTTGATCGCGATGAGCGTCGCGAGCTGGTCGTCCGCGAACCGGTCGAGCGTGCCGCGCAGGTACTTCACGACGCGCTGCTTCACCGAGAAGTCCTCGGTCAGGACGAGGTTCTTCACCGCTTCGGTGACGCGGGGGTCGTTCGGACCCGCACCGGGGACGCGCTCGAGGGCGACGTCCTGGGCGACACCGAGCACCGTGTACGACGACAGCAGCGAGAACATGTCGTCGCCCTGGTCGCCGAGGGCCGGGGCCCGGCCGTCGAGGACGGTGCGCTGGTCGCGGTAGTCGACCTTGAACGCACGGAGCTTGTCCGTGGCGATCGAGGACGCGAGCTCGTCGAGCAGCTCGGAGCGGGTGGCCGCCGCGAGGATCTCGCCGGCGTCCTGCGAGAGCAGCAGGGCGCGCGGCATGCCGACGAAGACGTGCTGCCGGGTGGTCTCCCAGTCGGCGAGCAGCCGCTCGGCCAGCGCCGACCCGGTCGCCTCGAGGTGCCACTCGAGCAGCAGGCGCGCGCCGGCCTCGTGGAACGCGCCGCGCTCGGTGTCGGTGACGGGGAACACGAGGAGCGAGTCGGTGCTGGCGCGCTGGGCGACCTGACCGGACGGGTCGTACTGGTACAGGAACCCGCCGGACATGCCGTTGCCGAGCCCCTTGCCGAACGCGCCGAGGTTGAACACGGCGCCGCCCGTCATGTACTCGCACCCGAAGTCGCCGACGCCCTCGACCACGGCCGTGGCGCCGGAGTTGCGCACGGCGAAGCGGTCTCCGGCCTCGCCCTCGACGAACGTGCGGCCGCCGGTGGCCCCGAAGAGCGCGAAGTTGCCGATCAGGACGTTCCCGCCCTGGTCGGCACTGCCGCCGCCCGGAGCGCGGACGATGATCCGACCGCCGCTCTGGCTCTTGCCGACGCCGTCGTTCGCGGTGCCGGTGTGCTCGAGCACGATGCCGTCGTTGTTGAACACGCCGTACGACTGACCGGCCGAGCCCTGGGTACGGATCGTGACCGCACCGTCGACCAGCCGGCGGCGCCCGCGGTCGTCGGTCGCCACGGCGGGCAGCCCCTGGACGTCCTCGGCGCGGAGCTCGTGGTTGAGCAGGCGCTCGACGTCGATGCCGAGCTGGCCGCCGACGGACTTGTCGCTGTTGCCGAGCAGGACCCCGTGCACGAGCACGTGCTCCTGGGCGTGGTCGACCAGCGCAGTGCGGATGCGCTCGAGCAGCGCGTCGTCGGTGTGGAAGTCCTTCTCCAGGTACTCCGGGTCCGTCACGACCTTCTCCGGCACCTGCGCGAGCAGGGCGCGGGCGTCCAGACGCCCGACGCTCGCAGGGTGGTCGAGGAGCTGCAGCAGGTCGGTGCGACCCCGTGCCTCGCGCAGCGAGCGCAGACCGAGGCGAGCGAGGATCTGCCGGACGTCGTGGGCGATGTTGAGCAGGTACTGCGCGAGGGCACGCGGGTCGCCCTCGAACGCCTCGGCGTTCGTGGTGAGGCCGGCCGGGCACTTCACGTTGCAGTTCTTCGCCATGACGCAGCCGAGCATCATGAGCGCGGTCGTGCCGAACTCGAAGCTGTCGCCGCCGAGCAGGGCGCTCGTCACGACGTCGGACCCGGTCTGGTGCGCACCCGAGCACCGGAGCGTGACCTTGGAGCGCAGGCCGTTCGCGACGAGGGCCTGGTGGACCTCGGCGACGCCGATCTCCGCCGAGCGGCCCGCGTACTTCAGGCTCGTGACGGCCGCGGCACCGGTGCCACCGGTGTTGCCCGCGACGTTGATGACGTCCGCACCGGCCTTGGCGACGCCGACCGCGATGGTGCCGATGCCCTCGGAGGACACGAGCTTCACGATCACCCGGACACGGGCGGCCTTGCAGTCGTGGATGAGCTGCGCCAGGTCCTCGATCGAGTACGTGTCGTGGTGCGGCGGCGGCGAGATGAGCTCGACGCCGGGGGTGCCACCACGGGCCGCGGCGATGTCCACCGTGACCTTCGGCGCGGGCAGCTGACCGCCCTCGCCGGGCTTCGCGCCCTGACCGATCTTGATCTCGAGTTCCTCGAGCATGGGGTCGGCGAGGTAGCCCGCCCAGATGCCGAAGCGACCCGAGGCGAACTGCTTGATCCGCGAGCCGCGGATGGTGCCGTAGCGGGAGTGGTGCTCGCCGCCCTCACCGCTGTTCGACATGCCGCCGACCATGTTCGTGCCGTGCGCCACCGCCTCGTGCGCGGTGGCGACGAGGGCGCCGTGGCTCATCGCGCCGGACGCCAGGGTCCGGGTGATCTCGTGCGCCGGCTGGACCTCGTCGAGCTCGACGCTGTCGGGCGCGCTCTCGAGCAGGGCGAGCAGCCCGACGGCCGCGCCGGTGGCGCGGAGCGTCACCTGGGTGGCGTCGACGGCGTCGACGTCGACCTGGCCCGGGTAGAGCAGCGCGAGGCCGTCTGCCAGGGCCTGGTGGCGCAGTGCACCCGTGGTCCCCGTGGACGCGAGGGCGAGGCGGAACCGCTCCGTGCCTCCCGGCAGGTCCTGGTCGTCCGTCGGACGCGAGCCGGACAGCCCGCGCACGGTGACGCTGGCGTTGCCGGTCGTCGAGAACCGACCCAGCTCGCGGGCGAAGTCCTCGGCCGTGTCGATGCCGGTGACGTCCGCGGGCAGGGCGAGCACGTCGCGGAGCGCAGCGGGACGGCGCGACCGCTCGTCGTGCGTGGTCTGCAGGAACGTGACGTAGCCCGGCGTGATCCGGTGCTGGTCGATCTCGGTGTCACTGAGGCGGTCGTAGCCGGTGTTGCGGTACGCGGCGTCGGTGATGCCGAACGAGTCGTCGAGCTGACCGAGCGTCAGCAGGCGCAGTGCGTCCGAGTCGCCGGAGCGCTCGAAGGCCGGACGCTCCTCGGTCATGCCGCCGAACCCGCGGACGCTCGCGACGCCGAACGAGTGGCCGGCACCGTCCGAGCGCTCCTTGAACAGGCCGAGCAGGGGGACCTGGCCCTCGGCCGCGACCGAGCGGGCACGCTCGTGCCAGTCCGTCGCCGCCTGGGCGATGCGGTCGAAGCCGACACCGCCGACCGGCGCCTGCATGTGCGGGAACACCCGCGCCAGGACGTCGTCGCCGGTGTCCAGGTAGTTCGGCTCGAAGAACGCGCCACCGATGTAGCTCTCGGCGGTGCACAGGCCGACGCGACCCATGGTCTTCGCGAGCGCCTTCTCGGCGGCCTTGCGGAACTGCTTCAGCGCGAGGTCCGTCGCGGTGAGCTCACCGGCGGGTGCCGGCGCGGCGGGGTACTTCTCCTCGGCACGCAGGCGCGCGCTCAAGCTGTACACAGCCGAGGCGCCGAAGCCCAGGGCCGTCGCCACGTGGTGTGACGATGGCAGCTGACCGCTCTCGGCGACGACGGACACCCGCAGGCGCAGCCCGGTCTCGATGAGCCGCTGGTTCACGGCGGCCACGGCCAGGATCACGGGCAGGGGCGCACGGGCCGACGAGACCTCGCGGTCGGTCAGCACGGCGATGCCGCCGGACGTCCCCGCGAACTGCTCCACGGCGTCGCACAGGGCGTCCACGGCGTCGCGCACGGCGTCCGCGTTCGCCTGCTCGTCGCCGAGCACCGGCACGTAGAGCATGTCGAAGCGCTCGAGCGGCACGATGTCCTGGTCGCGCAGGCGCACCATGTCCAGGTGGCCGAGGATCGGCGACTGCACGACGAGCTGTCGGCTCGTCGAACCCGTGCCGTCCGGCTTCGCGCCGAGCGCCACGCGCATGCTCATGCCGTCGGCTTCACGGATCGAGTCGAGCGGCGGGTTCGTCACCTGGGCGAAGCGCTGCGAGAAGTACTTCGCCATGCCGCCCTCGGTGTCGCTCAGGGCGTTGATGGCGTTGCCGTAGCCCATCGCCGAGATCCGCTCCGAGCCGTTCTGCAGCATCGGGTCGAGCATGAACCGGAAGCTCTCCTGGTTCAGCGAGTACGCCACGTACCGGCCGGCGAGCGACAGGTCGCCCTCGTAGCCCAGGGTGGTCGTCGTGCGCTCGTAGTCCGGAGCGGGCAGGTCGTCGAGGTTCACACGCGCGGCGTCGAGCAGCGTGCCGTAGTCGCGGCGGGCCGCGAGCATGCGCAGCACCTCGTCCGTGCGCATCCGGGTGCCGGTGCGGTGGTCGACGACGAGCATGCCGCCGGCCTCGATGCGGCCGCGGTGCACGACCTCGTCGGCGTCGAACGTGACCTGACCGGCCTCGGACGACACCATCAGGTACTCGGTGGTCTCGACGGTGCGCAGCGGACGCAGCCCCAGGCGGTCCAGGCGCGCGCCGACCACGTCGCCGTCGCTGAAGATCACGGCGGCGGGGCCGTCGTTCTTCTCCTCGTACAGCGAGAAGTACTCGAGCATGTCCCGCACGTCGGCGGTCAGCGTGCGGTCGTTCTCCCACGCCGGCGGCATGAGCGAGACCACGGCCTCGACGATCTCGAGCCCGTCGTCGAACACGCGGCTCTGCAGCGTCTGGTCGAGGCGGCTCGAGTCCGACTGCCCGGGCGGGCGGACGATGCTGCGGGTGCGGGCACGCGCCAGCGCCTCGTCCGACAGTCGGTTCTTCCGGTCGGTGTTCAGCTCGCCGTTGTGCGCCATCAGCCGGAACGGCTGCGCCATCGTCGGGTGCGGCTCGGTGTTCGTCGAGAACCGGGTGTGGAAGTACAGCGTCCGCACCGAGTGCCGCGGGTCACGCAGGTCCGTGAAGTACCCGATGACCTCACCCGAGTTCAGGCGGCCCTTCAGGATCTGGGTCCGGGCGCTGAGCGACAGCGGGTACAGGGCCGCGTGCTCGGCGCGCTGCTCGGCGGCCTCGCCGTAGGACACCGACTCGATTGCGAGCAGGGCGCGGTTCGCCGCCGCGTCGACCTCGGTGCGGTCCCACTGCTCGGGCGCGCGGAAGACCCACTGCACGATCGGCAGCTGGTACTGCTCGGCCTCGGGCCGGGCGACGGAGTGGTCCACCGGGACGTCGCGGACGACGAGCAGCTCGAAGCCCTGCTGCTCGATGGCGTCCGTGACGGTCTGCTGCGCACGGGCGCGCTCGGCGTCCGCCGCCGCACCTGCGCCGCTCGGCACGAAGCAGTTCGCGACACCGAAGTGTCCGGCGCGGAGCTCCTGGCCGGTGATGGCGCTGAAGAACTCCACCGACAGGTCGATGCTCACACCGGCGCCGTCACCGACACCCTCGGCGGACTTGCCGCCGCGGTGCGGGATTGCGCAGAGCGCTTCGTCACCCTTGCGGATGACGTCGTGGTGGGGCGTGCCGTCGAGTCGGGTGATGAAACCGACGCCGCAGTCGCTCGATTCGCGGGCAGGGTCGTAGAGACCGAAAGATGTGGGGTTCACGTGTGCGGGTCCAGTGGGGCGTTGCCGGCAGCGGACGGCCAGGCTGCATCGATGGAGCGCTCGCCGCGGGCAGACCGGTGTTGGCAGTCGGGCCCTGTGGGGTTGTGGTGCGGTACGGCGATGCTACGGCGCGGTATACCGCCCACGCAACACCGCGCGGTGCGGCGCACCGTGCGCGCCTGTTCGGCTGGTGCGAGGTTGCCCGCTCGGTGCGCTGTTGTTGCGCTGCACGGAGCGTGGAACCTCGCACGGGATGGGCCACACCGCACGGTGCGACGGGCCGCGCGGGCCGAACGACCCCGCACCGAGTGGCCAGCCCCGCACGGTGTCAGGCCGCGCGCTCGCCGGTCCGTTCGTCGACGGTGATCGGCTCCGTCACCGCCGTGCTGGCGTCGGCGGCGGGGGTCGTGCCGGGGCGGATGAGCTCCGGGCGACGGCGGCCGCTGCGGAACACCCACGCCTTGAACAGCACGAACCGAACGCAGGTCGCGACCAGGTTGGCGGCCGTCAGCACCAGGATCTCGGCACCGTGCGACGCTCCCGGCGTCGTGCTGTGCAGCACCACGAGCGACCCCGACGTGATCGCCCACGCGATGCCGAACACCACCAGTCCCTGCACGTGATGTCGCCCGGCTCCGGCACGCCCCCGCACACCGAACGTGAACCGCCGGTTGAGCGCGGTGTTGCCGATCGCCGTCAGCAACAGGGCGGTGAAGTCCGCCGTCTGCGCCCCGATCGCCGGACGGAACAGTGCGTACAGCACCGCGAACGCGACGGTCGACAGCACCCCGATGGCGCCGAAGCGCAGCACCTGCCCGAGGAACCCGACGTGCGGTGGCGTGAACGGACGGCGGCCGATGGTCTCGTACACGGCACCCACCGGTACCCGCCCGCTGGCGATGCCCCGCGAGACGCGCCACATGCCCTTGAGGTCCTCGGTGGCCGTCGAGGCGATCTGCACGGACGAGTTCACGTCGTCGACCCAGTCCACCGGGACCTCGTGGATGCGCAGTCCCGCGTGCTCGGCGAGGACGAGCATCTCGGTGTCGAAGAACCACGCGTCGTCCTCGCACAGCGGCAGCAGCTGGTCGGCCGCTCGTTTCGTGACCGCCTTGAACCCGCACTGCGCGTCCGAGAACGACACCCCCATCGTCGTGCGGAGCAGCAGGTTGTACGAGCGGGAGATGAACTCGCGCTTGCTGCCCCGAACCACCCGCGACGAGTCCGCCAACCGCGTGCCGATCGCCAGGTCGGAGTGCCCGGAGAGCAGCGGCGCCACGAGCGGCTCGAGTGCCGCGAGGTCTGTCGACAGGTCCTCGTCGACGTACACGAGCACGGTCGCCGGAGATGCACCCCACACGGCCTTGAGCGCCCGCCCACGACCCTTCTCGGGCAGGTGGACCGCGTGCACGCCGGGCAGCATGGCGGCCAGGTCGTCGGCGATCCGCGCGGTGTCGTCGGTCGAGGCGTTGTCCGCGATCGTGATCCGCCAAGAGTGGTGCAACGACGTCCGGCAGAACGTGTGCAGGCGTCGCACGTGGGCCGCGAGCGTGTCCTGCTCGTTGTAGCAGGGGACGACGATGTCGATGTCGAGGGTCTGGTTCGTCTCCGTCATGCCGCTCATGCTCGGCAGCGGGCACATGCGGACCGAGGCAGTGCGCTGTGCTCCCGGTAAGAACGGCGTTCGGCGACCGTTCACGTCACGGCCGAACACGACAGGTGTCGCGCGGATACGGTCGACGGACGATGACGACCGAGCGCGACGACGCACACCGATCGGCGGTGCTGCTCCCGGGGGAGCGGCTCGGCCTGGCGCTCGACGAGCGGTGTCCGGAGTTCGAGGAGCTCCTGCTCACGCCTCCGCTGCACGGCATCCGACCGGACGGCCACGACTGGCTGCGACGCCGGTACGCCGAGATCGTCCCGCTCGTGCTCCCCGCCGCGCTGCGTGCCGTCGAGCGCGGTGAACCCGTCGACCGCGAGTGCCTCGCCCAGCTGCGCGCGGTGGCGGCCGCGAGCGCCGAGGACCCCCGCGTCGACGTGTCGGTCGTGCTCCGCGGGGCCCTGCCGGCGATCCGGGTCTTCGCCCTCGTCATGCACACGGCCACCCGCGACCACGCCGTCACGCTCGACCACGCCGGCCGGACGATGCTCGCGATGAGCCGCGCCTCGCTCGTCGCCCACGAACTCGGCTCGTGCTGGGCCGAGGCCTGGGCCGAGCAGCGCCGGCGATCGGCGGGCGAGTCCGCGGCGGCGGTCACCACCGGGGAGATCGACCTCGTCGCCCGTGCGCCTGGCCTCGACGAGACCGAGGAACAGATGCTCGCGCTCGCCGCGCAGGGGCTCTCCAACGACGAGATCGCGAAGGAGACGGCCTACAGTCGCCAGGCCGTCGCGTGGCACCTCGGACGGCTGATGAAGTCGTGGAAGGCGCCGAACCGGACGGCGCTGGTGTCGGTCGCCTTCGTGAAGGGGTGGATCCGTGCACGGCGCGAGGTCCGCGGTGCAGCACGGACCTGGCCCCCGGCGATCGAGCCCGCCGCCGAGCGTCCCGCCACCCACGACGACGCCCCCTGAGACCGTGGTCCCCGGGGGCGTCGGTGCGGCGCCGACGGATCAGCGCGGGCGGATCAGCCGCCGTTCACGTGGATGACGTTGTCGATGCGTTCGATGTTGCCGAACGCACCCCAGTTCAGCCAGCCACCGTCACCGTTGTTCGTGATCGAGCCGGGGCCCTTGAACCAGTAGATGACGTAGTTGCCGCCCTTGATGTCGATCGACTGCGCGTCCGCGACGTCGCCGGACACCGTGATGTCCTGGTTCTTGTTGACCACCGCGACGGTGAGGCGGTCGGGGTTGCCTGCGTTCCAGTAGCCGACGTCGAGCGCGGCCTGCACGGCGCCGCCGCGGTCGCTCTGGTCGTTCACGGCGTCCTTGATCGCGTTGACGATCGCGACCGGGTCGAGGTTCACGTTTACGTTGCCGCCGACGGAGGCCGAGGTGCTCGGTGCGGGCTCGGCGGCCTGTGCCGGTGCCGCGACGAACGCCCCGGCGATGACGGCGCCACCCAGTGCGGTGCCGGCGAGGAGCTTGACGGACTTGCGCTTGAACGAGTTCATGATCGTGTTCCCATCTCTGCGGTGGTGACCCGTGTGGGTCGTCCAGCTCGGACAGGACCCAGCCTGCGTCGCCGGGTGCCGGGTTGCACGCGTTCGGCCCGGACGTTGGACGATCGTCTGATGATGCGGACGGTTGCGCCGGGCGCGTGCCATCCTCTGGCGCGGGCCCCATCCGGACGGTTGGGCGCTCGGGTCTTGCGCTTTCCCGGCGAGTTCTGCGGATCAGACGTCGACGACCGTGACGACTGACCCGCAACGAGCACGCGGGTACCGTCAGGGTTGCAGGAGGATCTGCACGATCGCGATGACCGCGAGGACCGCGATCGGCACGCCCGCGATCCACATCCCTGCACGGACCTGGGTTCGTCGGATCGTCGGCGGCGCGTGGGAACTCCGGGCGAACTCGGTCGCTGCGACGAGCTCCGGTGCGGCCGCCGGCGGTGCAGGTTCGGGCTGCGGACGGTCGTCTTCGAACGCGGGCACTTCGACCACGAGTTCCGACGGGTCCGGGCGGCCCGGCAGCTCGCCGTACTCCTTCGTCATGCGACCAGTATGCGTCGCCGTCGGGATCGGCGTCCTTCGTGAGCAGCAATGGTCGAGTCGCGCCAGAGCACGCGACCTTTTCTGCTCACGAAGCGGGCGAGGCGGACGTCACGAAGCGGGCGCCGGCACCACGTCCGGCAGGTCCACCGTGAACGCCGTCCGACCGGGGCCGGAGGCCACCCGCACGCTCCCGCCGTGCGCCGACACCACGGCCTGCACGATCGCCAGCCCGAGGCCGCTCGCCCCCTGTCCCTGCGCACGGGTCCGCGAGGCCTCACCCCGGGTGAACCGGTCGAACAGGGTCGGGAGGGCTTCCGAGGGGATCGGCGGCCCGTCGTTGGCCACGACGAGGCGAGCGGCCGCACCAGCACCGGACGGTCCCACCCGCTGCAGCGACACCACCACCGCGGTGCCGGTCGGGGTGTGCGTCCGGGCGTTCGCGAGCAGGTTCGTCACGACGCGGCGCAGCTGCTCCGCGTCGCCCGTCACCGTCAGCGGGTGGTCGTCGACGATCTGCAGGGTCCACCGGTGCCCGGGAGCGGTGGCGCGGGCGTCCATCGTCGCCTCGACCACGATCGAGGTCAGGTCGACGGGTTCGCGCACGATCGGGGACACCGGAGTCCCGGACGCCAGGGCCGTCGCGTCGAGCCGCGCGAGCAGCAGGAGTTCCTCGACGAGGTCGCCCATCCGCACGGCCTCCCGGCCGATCCGGTCGACGTTCCGGTGGATCGCGTCGAGGTCCGACGAGCGCGCGGTCAGCTCGGCGTAGGCCCGGACGGTCGCGATCGGCGTCCGCAGCTCGTGCGAGGCGTCGGCGACGAAGGTCCGCATGCCGGCCTCGGCGTCGCGGCGCACCGTCAGGGCTCGGGCGACGTGCCCGAGCAGCCGGTTCAGTGCGGTGCCGACCTGCCCGACCTCGCGGTTCGCGGTGAGGTCGGCGTCGGCGACCCGCACCGGGATGTCGGTGTCGCCGCGTTCGAGGTCGAGGTCGGTCACCCCGGAGGCGACCGCGGCGACGCGTTCGAGCGGTCGGAGGGACCGCCGCACGAGCAGTGCGAGGGCCCACGCTGCGATGACGAGGCCCAGCACGGTGACGATGCCGATGACGAGCAACAGGCGGGCGATGGCGGCGTTCAGGTCGCCGAGGGGGAGTGCGGTGACGAACACGTCGCCGTCGTCCCCGACCGCCTGCACCCGGTAGGTGCCGAGCGAGCCGAGGTCGATCGTCGCCGGGTCGGCGCCGCTGTCGACCGCGGTGAGCGTCCGCCGTTGCGCCGACGACAGCCCGTGCTGGTCGCCGTCGCTGTCGGTGTACCCGCCGAGCACCACGGTGCCGTCGCGGACGATCGCGACGACGGTGCCGGCGGACTGCCCCGGCGCCCCGATGAAGGCGTTGTCCGGATCCGGACGGTCCGACGACGATCCCGACGACGATCCCGACGACGACCCGGGCGGCGGGCCGGTGGGTGCGTCCGCACCGTCCCGGCCACCGACGGTCCGGTTCGCCGCCGTCGACAGCTCCGCGTCGAGGCGGTCGACCAGGTACCCCCGGAACGCGACGACGGTCACCGCTCCGACGACGACGTTCGTCGCGACGAGCAGGAGCGCGACGGCAGCCACGACCCGCCACCGCAACGACGGCACCCGTCCGGCGCGAGTCGGACGGGCCCGGATCGCCTTCGTCGATCGGCTCACGTCGTCGGCCGCAAGACGTACCCAGCCCCGCGCACGGTCTGCAGCATCGGCTCGCGTCCGGCGTCGAGCTTCTTCCGCAGGTACGACACGTACATGTCGACCAGGTTCGACGACGACCCGAAGTCCATGCCCCAGACGCCCGCGAGCAGCTGTTCCCGCGAGAGCACCCGGTTGGCGTTCCGCGCCAGGTGCCGCAGCAGCTCGTACTCGGTCGGTGTGAGCTCGATCGGTTCGCCGGCACGGCTGACGGCGCGGGCGTCCTCGTCGAGGCGGAGGTCACCGACCACCACCTCGGCGCTCCCGCCCACCGCTGCGACCCGAGCGGAGGTCCGTGCGAGGATCCGAGCTCGGACGAGCAGCTCGTCGATGCCGAAGGGCTTCGTCAGGTAGTCGTCGCCGCCGCCGGTGAGTCCGGCGAGCCGGTCCTCGGGGGCGTCGCGCGCGGTGAGGAAGAGCACACGGACGGCGTCGCGGGAGTCGCGGAGGCGCTCGAGCACCTCGAACCCGTCGATGTCCGGCAGCATCACGTCGAGGACGATGACGTCGGGTTGGAACTCCCGCGCGGCGAACAGGACGTCGCGTCCTCGGTGCACCGCCCGCACGGCCCAGCCGTCCCCCTCGAACGCGAGGGCGACGGCGTCGGCCAGGGCGTGCTCGTCGTCGACGACGAGGGCGCGGACGGGGGTGCCGTCGGTGCGCTGCAGCGGTTGGCCGGTCACGTCCGCGAGCCTATCCACCGCGCCCTCGTCGTCGATCACTCGGCGGTGCTCAGGTCGTAGACGGTCTGCCCACCGACCGTGGTCGACTCGTAGTTCGCCGCGACCCACTCCTGGATCGCCGAGGCGGTGGACGACCCGCCGCCCATCCCGCCGCCACCGGAGCCGGAGGAGACGTAGTACCCGATGTCCCCGTCGGCGACGTACGCCTTGAACTGGGCGAGCGTGGGTGCCGGGTCGCTCGACCAGCCACCGATCGCCATGACGGCGGTGTCGGTGTCGAGTTCGAGCTGCGCGGCCGACTGCGATCCGTTGACGGCGGCCGCCCACTTCGCGTCGGACGCCTCGAGCAGCTTCTGCAGTGCCGACGAGGTCGACGCACCTTCGCCACCGCCCCCGGTCTGGAGGCCCGTCCCCGACCCACCCTCGGAGGTCGCGTCGTCCGTGCCGTCCTGGCCACTGCCCGGTGCCGTGCCGGACGTGCCGTCCGGCATCTCCGGCGCCTCGCCGGACGCGCCCTCCGGCGGGGTCCCGCCGGGACCCTGCTGGGAGTCGGACGTGCTGTCGGAGCCGCCGTCGTCGGAGCCGGAGGTCGACCCACCCGGTCCGCCCGTGCCTCCCGGGAAGCCACCGGTGCCGCCGCCCATCCCACCGGAGCTGCTGCCCGCCGGACCGACGCTCGGGATCGAACCGGAGTGCGCGACGGTCGTCGTGGCGAGGGCGTAGGCGGTGGTGCCGGACAGCCCGAACAGGGTGCCGGCGAGGACGCCGACCGTGACCAGCTTGCGGAGCGACGGGACACTGCCCATCACCACGAGCGCTGCGGACAGCAGCCCGCCGGCCAGCATCACCCAGCGGAGCCACGGCAGCCACGTCGGGTTCTCGTTGAGCAGGCACCAGCCCCAGAAGGCGGTGATGCCGATCATCGCGGCCAGGCCGATCCGGCCGACGAACCGCGCTCGTGCGTGCCAGAGCAGCGCGCCACCGGTGCCGGCGAGTCCGGCGATCGCCGGTGCCAACGCGACCGTGTAGTACGGGTGGATCGTGCCGGACATGTACGAGAACACCAGGCCGGTGACCAGGAGCCAGCCGCCCCACAGGACGAGTCCGGCGCGGGCCGGGTCGGCCAGGTGACGGCGTCCGACGACGACCAGACCGACGATCAGCGCGATGAGCGCTGCGGGCAGGAGCCACGAGATCTCGAGCCCCATCTCGGACGAGAACAGCCGGTTCAGGCCCGTCGAGCCACCGAAGGAGCCACCCGCGGTGCCGCCGGTCATGCCGCCGCCTCCGCCGCCGTTGCCCGAGCCGCCGAAGATCCGACCGAGGCCGTTGTAGCCGAACACCAGGTCGAGGACGGTGTTGTTCGTCGAACCGCCGATGTACGGGCGGGACTCGGCCGGCCACAACCACACGGCGACGACCCACCAGCCGGCCGACACCACGAGGGACCCCGCGGCGATGAGCAGCCCGATGACGCGCTTGCCCCAGGTGGTGCGGGCGGCGAACAGGTAGACGAGGCCGAAGGCCGGCAGGACGAGCAGCCCCTGCAGCATCTTCGTCAGGAACGCGAAGCCGAGGGCGACCCCGGCCAGTGCGATCCACTTCCAGCTGCCTCGCGGCAGCGCCCGCACGGTGCAGTACGCGCCGGCGGTCATCAGGAACACGAGCATCGCGTCCGGGTTGTCGAAGCGGAACATCAGGGCCGCCGCCGGCGTGGCCGCGACGACGAAGCCGGCGAGCAGCGCGCCCACGTTCGCGGTGGTGGTGCCGACGCGGGCGAGGGTGCGGCGAACCGTGCCCCACACCAGTGCGACCGAGCCCACGGCCATGAGCGCCTGCGGGAGCAGCAGGCTGAAGCTCGAGAAGCCGAACAGCCGCGCGGACAACACCATCACCCAGAGCGACGCCGGGGGTTTGTCGACCGTGATGAAGTTCGACGAGTCGAGGGAGCCGAAGAAGAACGCCTCCCACGACTTCGTGCCGGCCTGCACGGCGGCGGCGTAGAAGCTGTTGGCGTACCCCGAGACGCTGAGGTCCCAGAGGTACACCACGGCGGTCACGGCGAGGAGCGCCCAGAACGCCGGCCGGAGCCAGCGGGCGTCCTCGCGCTCGCCGAGGAACAGGCGGGCGAACGGCTTGCGACGCCGATCCTGCGCGTCGGTCAGCGCGGAGGCCTTTCGATCGGTCACGGGTATCGGGTACGTGGTCATGTCGATGAGCATCGGGGGCGTTCCCCGAGCGCGGCACTGCGCCGGCTGTGCGCGGTCTAAGGATGCACGGTGCGAGCCTGCACCGTGCGCGGTCAGGCGTACCGCTGCGCCGCGTGGAGGGCCGCCCCCGTGTACGACCCGCCGAACAGGAACACGTGCAGCAGCAGCGGCGCGAGCTGGTGGAGCTCGACGCGCTCCTGCCAGCCGTCGGCGAGCCGCGACTCCCGGTCGTAGGCGGCGAGCACCGTCTCCAACCGAGGCAGCCCGAACAGTCCGAGCAGCGCCAGGTCGGTCTCGGCGTGCCCGCCGTGCGCGATCGGGTCGATGAGCACCGCGCCGGTCGGTTCGGACGCGTCCGTCGGCCAGAGCACGTTGCCGGCCCACAGGTCGCCGTGCAGCCGCGCGGGCCGGTCCCCGACGAGTGCGGGCTGCGGCGACCCGAGCGTGCCGTCCTGCACCCGGTCTGCGACCCGCTCGAACACGGCCGCCTGGGCGTGGTCGAACCCGCCGGCGTCGACGATTCGGCGGACGAAGTCGCGGATCCGGTACTCGGCGAAGAACGCGCCCCAGGTACTCGGTGCATGCGCAGCGTCGACGAACGGGGTGCGGGAGCGTCCCATCCGGAGCGCGGAACCCGTCGTCCAGCCGGCGGGCGGTGCGCCCCAGTGGTCGGCGCCGGCGGCGTGGGTGTGCGCGAGGGAGCGTCCGAAGCGCTCGGCCTGTGCGGCGGTGGGGGAGCCGTCAGTGATCAGCTCGAGGTCGAGCACGGTCGTGGCCGGCCGGTCCAGCACCCGCGCGATCCTGGTGCCGCCAGCGTCTTCGGCCTCGGCGAGCCAGCCGAGGCCGGCGGCTTCGGCTGCCGCTTCGTCCGGGGTGGTGAAGGTCTTCACGTGCGTCTCGGCCACCGGTCCATCCTGCCGAGGGGTCCCCGTCGTCCGTTCAGCGCACGGTCATCCGGCGAGGAACCGCAGATGTCGTTCCACCCGCCCGGCGAACGTCGGACAATCGGCGTCACGGAGCGCCCCGGGCAGGCTCTTCCGTGCGCCGCGGGGACGGCTGGACCAGTACCGCGCCTGCTCGCGCACGACGTCGCGCACGATCCACGGCGCCGAGTCGTCGACCAGGCTGAAGAACTCGTCACAGCGGTACACCTCGTACATCGCTGCATCCGTCGCGCGGAGACCACGGTCCTGCGTGAGGAGGACGTGCGCCCCGCAGGCGATCGCGGCGGCGTGCACGTGCCGGTCGTCGGGATCGGTTCCGTGGTACTCGACCGTGGCGTCGAAGTCGTCGACGAGCTCGTCGATCGAGTCGAGGATCGCTGCTCGCAGCCGGGAGACGGCCGACCCGGGCCTGTCGGGGTGCAGTCGGCGGAGGGTGTGCGTGGTCTCGGCCAGCACGTCCTCGGTCGTGTGGAGCTGGAACATGCCGTCCGTGTGCAGTCGGAGCAGGCACGTCCAGTCTCGCAACGTCCGGCTGCAGAAGACGTTCGCATCGACGAAGACCCGCTGAAGCATCACATATCAAGCCTAGTGCGACCGGGTGTCAGTCGAAGGCCTCACCGGACTCGAGCAGTTCGCGAGCTGCCGCTGCGCGGGCGACCCGTCGTGTGTCTCGGGCTGCGAGGACGTCCGCGCGCCGGAGCCGGTGGTGGGTCCCGACGGTGTGTGCAGCGATCTCACCTCGGCCGATGGCCTTCATCAAGGTGGGCCGGGAGATCCCGATGACGTCGGCGGCGACGGTCGTCGTCATCTCGTCGGGGAGGATGCTCGTCGAGATGCCAGCCCCGTCGGCCATGCTGCGGACGAGGTTCGCGACGAAGCCCCCGAGTCGCTCCGGGAGCACGAGTTCCGTGCCGTCGTCGAGGTGGAGCTCGACGGTCGCGACCTGTCGATCGCCGGCGCGCTCGACGAGGTCGACGGCCTCGGCGCGAGCGACCTCGTCGACGCGGAGGGGTCGTCGTGTCGTCGTCTGGCGCATCGGGTCTCCGTCTCGCGTCCGTTGGTGGGCAACTGGCTCAACGGTACCGGGGTTGCACTTGCAAGTGCAACCTGTCAGACCGCGTCGACCAGCGCCCTCGCCAGCGGGTGCCACTCGCGCGACGACGGGCCGCTCAGCACCAGGGTCCGCTCGAGTCGCCGGGCCATCGGCACCATCACGAGGTCCGGCGGCAGCATCACCCGGCCGAGCGTCGGCACGATCGAGACGCCCTCGCCCCGTTCGATCATCCCGAACATGGTGCTCATCTCCCGCACGCGGTGGGCGTACCGGAAGGGGCGTCCGTCGAGCTCGTGCAGCTTCTGGATCTGGTACTCGCACCCGCCGCCGCCCGCGACCAGGCCGTCCTCGTGCAGGTCGTCGAGCGTGAGCGCGGGCAGCTCGGCGAGCGGGTGGTCGCGCCGGACGACGGCGGCCATCTCGTCCCGGGCGACGACGACGCCCCCGGCCGGCACCGGCGCGGGGTCGACGAGCACGGCTGCGTCCACGGTGCCGCTCTCGAGCCAATCGGGCATCTCGTCGTCGTCGCCCTCGTAGACCTGCACGTCGACGTCGGGCAACGTCACCGCCCACAGCTCGCGGAGCCGCGGTAGCAGGCCCTGGCAGACGGTGGGGACGGCCGCGAGTCGCACGGTGCCGCGCGCTGTGGCGGGCCGGACCACTGCCTCCAGGGCGTCGACCGAGGCGAGCACGCTGCGGGCGTGGGCGAGCAGGCGGTCGCCCAGGGGTGTCGGGACGGCGACCGCACCGCGCCGGACGACCGGCCCGCCGACCTCGCGCTCGAGCCCGGCGACGGCGTGCGAGACGGCCGACTGGCCGACGCCGAGCACGGATGCCGCGGACGTGAACGACCCGGCGTCGAGCGTGGCGACGAACGCACGGAGCTGGGGGACCGAGACGGTCATGCGTGCTCCTCATGTCGGCATGAACCCCATGCGTTTGCCGCATGGGCGTTGGTGGTTCGACACTAGGCCACATGAACGCCCTCCTCTACGGTCTCGTCGCCCTCACCTGGGGCTCGAGCTTCCTCTTCGCGAAGATCGGCCTCGACGGACTCGCACCGCAGCAGGTCGCCACCGTGCGGACCGTCCTGGGCGGCGTGACGCTCGTCGTGCTGTTGCTCGCGACCCGTCGGCGCTGGCCGCGGGAGCCCCGCGTGTGGGCGCACCTGGCGGTCGTCGCGTTCTTCCTGAACGCCCTGCCGTCGTCGTTGATGGCGTGGGCCGAGCAGACCGTGCCGTCCGGGCTCGCGAGCATCTACAACGCGACGACCCCGATCATGACGCTGGCGGCGCTCGCGGTGCTCGTGCCCTCCGAACGGCTGCGGGGCCGGCAGGTGGCCGGGATCGTGGTCGGCATCGTCGGCGTGCTGGTGCTCGTCGGTCCGTGGGACCTGCTCGGCGACCCGGCCGTCCTGGCGAGCGTCCCGGGGCAGGTGGCGTTGCTCGGCATGACCGCGTCCTACGGCATCGGCCTCGCTTACCTGCGCCGCGTGGCGGTGGGCAGCGCGTACGACCCGGTCACGATCGCGACGGTGCAGCTCACGCTGGCGTCGGGCATGCTCCTGCTGGTCGCGCCCGCCATCGCCACCGGCCCGGTACAGCTGGACGGGAGGATCGTGGCCGCGATGGTCGCGCTCGGTTGCGTCGGCACGGGGCTGGCCTACGCGTGGAACACGCGCCTGGTCCAGGCGTGGGGCGCCGGTCGGGCGTCGACGGTCACCTACCTGACGCCGGTGGTCGGCGTGGCGCTCGGCGTGCTCGTGCTCGGTGAGCGCGTGCGGTGGAACGAGCCGGTGGGCGGACTGGTCGTGCTGCTCGGCATCGCGCTGGCCTCGGGGGTGCTCGGCCGTCGGAGTCTGCGTCGCCCGGCACGCCCCGCCCGTACGCTGGCCGGGTGACTTCCGGCCAGGACCCCCACGTGGTGCGACTGCTGTTCGCCTCGTCCCACCCCGGCCCGACCGTCACGGTCACGGTGCTCGCCGCCGTCATCGCCGCGGCGGTCGGACACCCGGTGTGGCTCGTGGTCCTGGTCGCGCTGACGGTGGTCGCCGGCCAGCTGTCGATCGGCCTGGCGAACGACTGGATCGACGCCGACCGCGACCGTGCCGTCGGCCGGAGCGACAAGCCCGTCGCCCGCGGGCTCATCGCGGTCGAGACGGTCCGCACGGCGGCGTTCGTGACCGCCGGGGTCGCCGTGGTCCTCTCGCTGTTCCTCGGGCCCGTCGCCGCCGTCGCGCACCTGGTGCTCGTCGCCGCGGGGTGGGCCTACGACGCCGGGCTCAAGCGCACCGTGTGGTCGGTCGTGCCGTTCGTCGTCGCGTTCGGGCTGCTGCCCGTGGTCGCGGTGTCCGCCGGTCCCGAGCAGCTGTGGCCGGCGTGGTGGGCGATCGCCACCGGCGCGGTGTTCGGCGTCGCGATCCACTGCACGAACGTCCTGCCCGACCTGGTCGACGACGCCGCCACCGGGGTCCGCGGGTTCCCGCACCGCCTCGGGCTCCGGGGAGCCGGGATCGTCGCGTTCGGGTCGCTCGTCGTCGCGGCCGGCCTGGTGCTCGGCGGACAGGTGCTCGGTGACGACCCGGTCCGCGGCGGCGGGGTCGTACTGGCCGTGGTCGGAGCGGTCGTCGTGCTGGCGCTCGCCGTGGTGGGGGTCCGGCTGGTGCTGGCGGGACGGGCGTCGCGGACCCTGTTCCGGCTCGTCATCGCGTCGTCCCTGGTGCTCGTCGTCGAGCTCGGTGTCGCCGGGGCGCGACTCGTCGCCTGACGCGAGCCGGCCGCGCGCCGACGCGAGCCGTCAGGCCCAGCGCATGGCGTAGAGCCGAGCCAGGCCGTGCGCGGTCGGCAGCGACAGGACCGTCCGGAGCAGCGCCTCCCGTCCGATGGTGGAGGCGGCACCGAGCGGACGACCGAGCCCCATGTTCGCCTCGGCCTGCCGGGCCGCACGGCGGGCGGCTGCCTGGCGGCGGGCGGCGTAGCCGGGCCACGGTCCGGCCACGCCGGTCCGGACCGCACCGGCGAGCAACGGCGCGAGCTCGGCCGCGTCGAGCCAGCCGAGGTTCATGCCCTGCCCGCCGATCGGGCTGATCTCGTGGGCGGCGTCGCCGACGAGCACGACCCGGCCGACGCCGACGCGGTCGGCCGCTCGGCGCCGCACCCGGAAGCCGCTGAGCATCGTGCAGGACGACGGATCCGGGACGACGCCGGTGCGTGCGGCGACGATCGCGGCCAATCGTGCGGCCGTCTCCGGGTCGGGGGTCGCGCCGCTCGGGGCGAACGCCAGCGAGTCCGGCACCAGGGCGACGTACCGGCGCCGACTGTGCGGCAGGGGGAAGGACTCGACGACGCCTCCGGGGCCGACGTCCACCAGGGCCGCGGTCCGGGCGTCGGCGCCTTCGGGGTCGGCGAAGTCGCCCATCACGTAGCGGTCGGGGTAGTCGCGTCCGGTGGTGCCGATGCCGAGCAGGTCACGGACGATGCTCCGTGCGCCGTCGGCCCCGACGACGAACGCCGCCCGGACGGTGACCGGTGCGCCGTCTGGGCCGGAGCCGACCGCGTCGACGTGGTCACAGTGCCGGGACAGGACGGTCACCGTCGTCCCGGTGCGCAGCGCTGCCCCATCGGCAGTGGCCAGCCGATCCCGCAGCAGGGACTCGGTGCGGTGCTGGTCGAGCGTCGCGACGTACGGGTGGGTGTCCGAGGCGCGGTCGAAGGTCAGCGTGCCGAGCGTCCGCCCGCGGCTCCGCGCGACGCCGGTGCGCACGAGAGTGGCCTCGGCGAGCACCGGGACGTCGAGCCCGATCGCGGCGAAGGCGTCGAGGGACGGCGGGTGGATGCCGATGGCGCGTGACCCCTCGGGTGGACCGGGGCGACGCTCCCACACCTGCACGGCGATGCCCTGCGCAGCCAGCAGCGCGGCGAGGAAGAGGCCGACGGGACCACCGCCGACGACGAGGACGTCGGTGCGCTCCGTGGTCACGGGCCGAGCCTACGGTCGGGCGTGCTCCGGGGCACTCAGCGAGCGGGGTGCACCAGCGTCGCCAGGGCGTCGAGTCGTTCGTGCACGATCGCAGCGAAGGGGCGGTCCTCACCCGGGGCGATCCACTGGGCGAAGGACAGGTGGAACACCGTCACCGCGGTCTCGGCGGCCATCGTCGCCGCCGGTTCGGGGACGCCGCGCTCGCGCATGACCTCGCCCAGGCGTGCCTTCAGGGTGGCGAGCTTGCCGAGCTCCCGTTCGCCGAGCGCTGCGTTCGCGTCGATGATCGTCTGCCGGGCCCGCGACCACGACCGGCGGTCCTCGGGGAAGAACCCGGCGGCGGCGTCGAGGGCGCGGCCGACCAGGTCGAAGGGCGCCGCGTCGGCCGGGGCGGCCGTGATCGGGTCGACGAACATCGCGAGGAAGTCGTCCTGGCCGGCGAACAGGACCTCGCGCTTGTCGGCGAAGTGCCGGAAGAAGGTGCGCTCGGTGACCTGGGCCTCGGCGGCGATCCGCGCGACCGTGGTGCCGTCGTAGCCCTCGGACGCGAAGAGCTGCAGCGCGACCGCCTGCAGTCGTTCACGCGTTCCGGGTTGCCATCGGGCCATGCGGAGAGTCTACTGAACAGGACACCTTGATGACAGCGGCTGACATCGAGTGCTACGGTGATGTCAGTTCATGACATCACCGCCGTGGGCACCTGCGAAAGGACCACTCATGCACGTGTTCGTCACCGGGGCCTCCGGCTGGATCGGCTCCCACACCGTCGACGACCTGCTCGCCGCCGGACACACCGTCACCGGGCTCGCGCGTTCCGACGCGTCGGCCACCGCGCTCGAGGCGAAGGGCGTCGCCGTCCTTCGCGGTGACCTCGACGACCTCGACGTCATCCGCCGGGGCGCTTCCGAGGCCGAGGGCGTGCTGCACCTCGCCAACAAGCACGACTGGGCGAACGCCGCCGCCACCAATGCCAGCGAGCGGGCCGCCGTCGAGACCATCGGTGCAGCGCTCGTCGGCACCGACCGCCCGTTCGTCCTCGCATCGGGCGTCGCCGGGCTCGCCCAGGGCCGCCCCTCGACCGAAGCGGACGCCAACCCGTTCGTCGGCCCGGACAGCATGCGCGGCGGCAGCGAGAACCGCGGCTTCGACTTCGTCGGCCAGGGGGTACGCACGATCGCTGCCCGGTTCAGCCCCACCACGCACGGCACCGGTGACCACGGCTTCATCGCCGCGATCGTCGGCGCCGCCCGGCAGCGCGGCGTCTCCGGCTACGTCGGCGACGGCACGAACAGCTGGTCCGCCGTGCACGTCACCGACGCCGCCCGGCTCGTCCGCCTCGGTCTGGAGCAGGCCCCCGCCGGCACGCGGCTGCACGCCGTCGCCGAGACCGCGATCCCGACCCGGGCGATCGCCGAGGCCATCGGCGAGGTCCTCGGGCTGCCGGTGACCTCGATCGACCCGGCGGACGCGGACGCGCACTTCGGGTTCATCGGCCGGTTCTTCGGCATGGAGATGTCCGCCACGTCCGACGCCACCCGCGAGCTCCTCGGGTGGGAGCCGACCGGCCCGGGGCTGCTCGAGGACATCGCCGCCGGCGCCTACTCCGGCGTGCGGGTCGCGTAGGCGGCGCGGCTCGGGCCCGACTCGGAACGACGAGTTCGATGTCGCACGACGTCGACATCGTCGTTCCGCGTCGGCGCCAGCCCCACGCGCCCCAGCAACGGACGGGAGGCCCGTGGCGGCCCCGCCCCGCGCCTCCCGGCCGTCGCCGGTCCGAACCACGGCGCATGGTGAGCAGAAATGGCCGGGTTCAGTCACCGGACCCGACCATTTCTACTCACGAAGCGAACCGCGAAGCGACGCGCGACGCGCGAGCGCGTCGGCGCCGACTACTCGGACTTCTGCATCTGCCACGGCTCCGGCTCGCGGTCGCCGTTCGGGCGCACGGGCCGGACGTCGCCGACGATCGGGATGGCACGCTTCCGCATGAACCACAGGTAGCGGACGAAGAAGTGCGACAGCGTCGACAGCCGGTTGCCGTTGCCGAGCAGCGACGCAATGTGCACCGCCACCCACGCCAGCCACGCGACGGGCCCGACGAGCGTGATGCCACCCCGCAGCTGCGCGACCGCGGCGTTCGTGCCGATGGTCGCCATCGTGCCCTTGTCGAAGTACTTGAAGTGCTCGGTGGGCTTGCCCTCGAGCAGACGCTTGATCTGCTTCGCGACGTGCCGTCCACCCTGCAGCGCCGGCTGGGCCAGCTGCGCGAGGGCATCGGACTGCGCCGCGATGTCCCCGGCCGAGAAGATCCGCTCGGCGCCGTTGACGCGCAGGTCGTCGCCGACCTGGATGCGTCCGCCGCTGGTCTGCGGCAGGCCCCAGCCCGAGACCTCCTTGTGGGCGGCGACGCCGGTGGCCCAGATGACCTGCGAGGCGGGGATGAACTCGCCGTCGGCCGTCATCACGCCGTCGGTCTTGACCTCGGAGACGCCGGTGTTCAGCCGGAGGACGACGCCGCGCTTCCGCAGGACCTTGGCCGCGTACCGGCGCAGGCGCGGGGCGAACGGCTTGAGCAGTTCGCCACTGCGGTGCACGAGGGTGATCGTGATGGCACCCTTGTCCAGCTCGGGGTACGCCCCCTCGAGTGCCTGGTCGCGGAGCTCCGCGAGCGCGCCGGCCATCTCGACGCCGGTCGCGCCGCCGCCCACGATGACGATCTTGATCTCGTCGGGGCCCTGGTTCGCGGCGGCTTCCTCCAAGCGGGTGAACAGCTCGTCGCGGATGCGCAGGGCCTGCGAGCGGGAGTACATCGAGTACGCGTACTCGTAGGCGCCCGGGGTGCCGAAGTAGCTCGTGTTCACGCCGTTCGCGAGCACCAGGTAGTCGTAGTGCAGGTGCTCGCCGTCGGACATCTCGGCGATGCGTTCGTCGGTCCGGATGCCGGTGAGCAGGCCGTGCCGGAACTCGGCGTTGTCCTGCTTGGCGCGCAGGCTGCGCAGGAAGTACGTCACGTCGCCGGCGTTCAGTCCGCCCGTCGCCACCTGGTACATGAGGGGCTGGAACATGTTGTAGACGTGCCGGTCGACGAGCGTCACCCGGACGGGAGCGTCCGCCAGCTCGCGCATGGCAGCGACACCGGCGAATCCACCGCCGACGATGACGACGTGCGGGCGGGTGTCCTGGGGCATGCTGATCCGGCTTTCTTCGGTTCGTGAGGTGGTCACCCACGAGGGTACGCGCGCTGTGGACCGCTCCCGTCCACTGCCGACCGGGAGGCCCGGCTCGGCTCCGTCAGGCGTCGAGCCGTGCGTAGGTGCTCACGACGTTCCCCTTGCTCGTCACGGTGCTGTCGACCAGCCGCAGGCGCGTGGCCGGGTCGGTCGGCTCGAAGAGCTTCCGGCCGGAGCCGGCGATCGCCGGGTGCACCATCAGCTGGAGCTCGTCCAGGAGCCCAGCGAACAGCAGGTGCCGGACGACGCTCACGCTGCCGCACACCGCGATGCCGGCGCCGTCGCGTTCCTTGAGCTCGCGGACGAAGGTGTCGAGGTCGCCCGGGATCCTGATGGTGTTCTGCCACGTCAGGTCGTCGCCGAGCGTCGTGGAGGCCACGTACTTCTCGATCGGGTTGATCCACTGCCCGAAGCCGTCGTCGGGGTGCGCCGGCCACCACTCGGACCACTCGAGGTAGCTGTTCCTGCCGAGCAGGACGGTGTCGGTGCGGGCCATGAACGCGCCCATCCCGGCCCCGAGCTCGTCGTCGAAGCTGTCGTACTGGAACTCGTACGGGTCCTGCACGACGCCGTCGACCGACGTGAACAGCCCTGCGGTGACCTTGCGCATGGCCGGAGCGTACTGCGGATCAGCTGCCGGTGCCGCTGTCGCTGCTGCTGCCGTCCGTGCCGCTGCCGGATCCGTACCCGGGGAGCTGCCCGGTGCCGTTGCCCGGGAACTGGTTCGTGCCGCCGTTCGTGCCGGGCACCTGCGTCGTCGACTGGGACTGGTCCCCACCGATCGCATGCCCGATGGCGAAGCCGATGCCACCGCCGACGAGCAGCGCCGCCAGCCCGACGATCGCAGCCAGGACGGGCCAGAACCACGGCGGCTTCGGTGCGCTCTTCCGGCTCGTCGGGGCCGAGGCGCCGTACCACGGGGTGGCGCCGTTCGGGTCGCCCGCGTTCCAGGATCCGGCGTCGGGGCGGTAGGGCTGCTGGGCGTACTGGTTCGGTGCGGGTGCGTCGAGGGTCGCCGTGGAGGTCGGGGTCGGGGCCGAACCCCAGCCGGCCGGTGCCGCTGCCGAGGGAGTGCGGGCGGCGTCGCCCGGCTCGTGGCCGTTCGTGGGAGTGGTGTCGCTCATGGAAGGCAGTGCACACCGCGCCCCTATGTGCAGCCGATGACGAGCCTGACGCAGTGCTGCGAACCGCCGCGTACCCTCGGGGCGTGCGCGATGAGCTGGAGACGGACCCGACCACGTTCCGCACGGAGCCGACGCGCACGGGTCGACCCGTGCCTCCCGGCATCCCGCTGGTGCGACGCGCGAGGTGGGCCGCACTCGACTGGTGGTACGCGATCTCGTGGCAGGTGCGGAGCCTCGGGCCCACCACCGCTGACGACTACCGGACCGGCGACGGCCAGCCTGTCGTGGTGATCCCCGGCGTCTACGAGACCTGGCACTTCATGCGGCCGCTCATGGACGCCCTGCACGACCGCGGGCACCCGGTGCACGTGCTGCCGGTGCTGCGGCACAACCTGCGGCCGGTGCCGGACTCGGCGCGCGACGTGTTCGCGTACCTCGAGGAGCACGACCTGCGGAACGTGCTCGTGCTCGCGCACAGCAAGGGCGGGCTCATCGGGAAGTACGCGATGACCCAGCTCGACGATCACGGCCGCATCGACCGCATGGTCGCCGTGTCGACGCCGTTCGCCGGGTCGGGCTACGCGCGACTGGCTCCGGTACGGCACCTGCGAGTGTTCCGGGCGGCCGACCCCGTGCTGGCCGGACTGGCGCGGGAGCTCGACGCGAACGCCCGCATCACCTCGGTCTACGGGGTGTTCGACACGCTCATCCCCGAGGGCAGTGAACTGTCCGGGGCGACGAACGTGCGGCTGCCGGTGGGCGGGCACTTCCGGATCCTCGGTGACGCCCGCACGCGCGCCGCGGTGCTGGCGGCCGCCGACCCGGCCTGAGGCGCGCCCGTCCTCGTCCCGTCTCTCCCCGTCCTCGTCCCCGAGGTTCCGAAATCTCGGCATGTCGGCGCTCGGATTGCCGTAGTTCGGAACCTCGACGGATCTCATCCGGCATGTTGTGGAACCTCGGGGCGCGGCCAGCCTGCCTCAGGCCCCGGGCAGGAACAGGCAGAACGGGTGCCCGTCGGGGTCGAGCAGCACCCGGACGTCGTCCTGCGGTTGGAACGCGGCCTCTGTGGCACCGAGCTCCTCGGCGCGGGCGACGGCTGCCGGCAGGTCCTCCACCTGGAAGTCGAGGTGCAGCTGCATGCCGGGGGCATCGGCGGTGCCGGGCCAGGTCGGCGCGACGTACTCGGGCTCGTACTGCACGGACAGACCCGGGCCCTCGGCGGGGCGGATGCGGGCCCAGGTCGGGTCGTCCTCGTACACGGTCCACCCGGTCAGGGCGCCGTAGAACCGGGCGAGGGCGATCGGCTCCGGGGACTGCAGGACGGTCGCGGCGAGCGTCGGCATCGAGGCGTCTTCGCTGGTCATGCGGCGGAGCGTACGCCGATCAGCGACCACCGATCAGCGGTCGGCGACGCTCGCGCGCTCGACGATGCGGTGCGGCACCACCACGGTCTCGGGCGGCAGGCTCCGGTCCTCGATCCGTCGGGTCAGCAGGTCGAGTGCTGCCGTCGCGAACGCCCGCCGGTCGAACGACACCGTGCTGAGTGCGGGGATCGCGTACGCCGCACCGTCGATGTCGTCGAACCCGATGACGCTGACGTCCTCGGGGACGCGGACACCTCGGGCGGCCAGGACGTGCAGCACGCCGAAGGCG
Source organism: Curtobacterium sp. NPDC089991 (assembly GCF_044748425.1). Lineage (NCBI taxonomy): Bacteria > Bacillati > Actinomycetota > Actinomycetes > Micrococcales > Microbacteriaceae > Curtobacterium > Curtobacterium sp. NPDC089991. Next base: position 671,445 of record NZ_JBIVGB010000002.1, on the reverse strand, counting down.
ATCGAGTCCGTGAAGGCGAACACGGCGTCGGGCAGGGGGTGCTCGTCGAGCCAGGCCGCGAACGCCGTCGCTGCCGAACTCGTCGTCCAGGACGGCAGCGGCACCCGCAGTGCGGGGTCCGGTTCGATCCCGGCGGTGGCGAGTGCGGCGAGGTACCCGCGCTCCCGCAGCTCACTGGTGGCGGTGGGCTCGGACGCCCGGGCGGCACCGGCGACCGCGATCCGGCGGTGGCCCCGGGACACCAGGTAGGCGGTGACCTGCTCGGCGGCGGCCCGGCTGTCGACGTGCACCTGGTCGACGTGCTCGGGTTCGACCTCGCCGATCACGACGGTCGGCGGCAGCCCCTCGGTCGAGGCCAGGACGCTCGCGCTGAGCGACACCGGGTTGAGCACGAGGCCGTCGACGAGGTGGGCGCGGGCTCGTGAGACGAGTTCGCGCTCGCGGGCCGGGTCGTTGCCGGTCTGGTCGAGCTGGACGACCCATCCGCGCTCGCGGGCGAGTTCGACGAACCACTGCGCGAGTTCGGCGGAGTAGGCGCTGCCCATCTCGGGCAGGGTCAGGGCGATCGCACCGGAGCGGCCGTTCCGCAGCCCGCGGGCGGACAGGTTCGGCACGTAGTCGAGTTCGGCGACGGCCCGTTCGACGCGCTCGCGGGTCTCCGGGCGCACCACCACGCCGCCGTTGATGACGTTGGAGACGGTCTTCGGCGACACCCCGGCGAGGGTGGCCACGTCCCGCACGGTTGCGCGCATCGGGACGAGCGTAGCGCGGCCGGTCTCCGGTGGAGTCGTCGTGCGGGGCTGCGGGTGTGCGCTCACTGGAGCGTTACAACGATGGAAACGTTTGGCAACGGATTGCCACGTTGTAACTCCGCACGCCAGGGTCGCTGCAGGAATCCAACGGAGGAGGCCACCGAGTGACGAAGCTCGACGTCCGCGCGACGACCACCGCGCACACCGCACCACCACCCGACCCCGGGCTCCGCCGACGGAGCACGTGGCAGCGGATCCGCCGCGACCGGGTGCTGCTGCTGATGGGCCTGCCGGGAGTCGCCCTGCTGCTCGGGTTCCACTACCTGCCGCTGCTCGGGAACCTCATCGCATTCCAGGAGTACCTGCCGTTCGTGCCCCTCGGCCGCAGCCCCTGGGTCGGGTTCGAGAACTTCTCGGTGGTGTTCGACGGCAACGGCGAGTTCCTCGGCGCGCTCCGGAACACCCTCGTGATCACCCTCGTGCAGGTCGTGTTCGTGTTCCCCGCGCCGATCATCCTGGCGCTCATGCTCAACTCGCTGCTGTCCGAGCGGATCAAGGGCGTCGTGCAGTCGATCCTGTACCTGCCGCACTTCCTGTCGTGGGTGATCGTCGTCGCGGTGTTCCAGCAGATCCTCGGCGGCTCCGGACTCGTGAACAACGCGATCCGTGCCGCCGGCGGCGACGCGATCGACTTCCTCGGCAACCCCGACGGCTTCATCGCCCTGCTCACCAGCCAGGTGATCTGGAAGGACACCGGCTGGGCGACGATCCTGTTCCTCGCCGTCCTCAGCTCGATCGACGCCAGCCTGTACGAGGCGGCGAAGATGGACGGCGCCTCGCGCTGGCGGCAGCTGTGGCACGTCACCCTGCCCGGCATGCGCGGCATCATCATCCTGCTGCTCATCCTGCGGCTCGGTGACTCGCTCACCGTCGGCTTCGAGCAGATCATCCTGCAGCAGCAGGCCGTCGGTCGTGCCGCCAGCGAGGTCCTCGACACCTACGTCTACAACAACGGCGTGCTCGGTGGGCAGTGGGGTGTCGCCGCGGCCGTCGGACTCGTCAAGGGCGTCGTGGGCGTGCTGCTCGTGCTCGGCGCCAACAAGCTCGCGCACGTCTTCGGTGAAGCGGGCGTCTACCAGAAGGAGTCGCGATGACCGCCACGCACACCGTGACCGTCCCACGGGCAAAGAAGCGCAAGCGCGGTGGCCCGGACGCGGCTCCGCTACCCGGACGGCTGCTCACCGGAGCGGTCCTGCTCGTGATCTGCCTCGTGGTGATCCTGCCGTTCGTCGGCATCGTGTCGACGAGCCTCGCACCCACCAGCCAGGTGAACGACGCCGGCGGGTTCGTGATGTGGCCGAAGGGCTTCGACCTCAGCGCCTACGAGAGCATCTTCGCCGGCGGTGTCGTCACCCGGGCCCTGGTCGTGAGCATCGGCATCACCACCGTCGGCACGCTCATCAGCCTGTTCGTGAGCGCGATGCTCGCCTACGCCCTCAGCCGTCCGGGCTCCTACGGGTCGGGCGCCGTGCTCGGCCTCGTGCTCGTCAGCCTGCTGTTCGCGCCCGGCCTCATCCCGAACTACCTCGTCGTCAAGCAGTTCGGGCTGCTCGACTCGTACTGGGCGCTCATCCTGCCCACCGCCCTGAGCGCCTTCAACGTCATCGTGATGCGGTCGTTCTTCATGGCGATCCCGCAGGAGCTCCTCGAGTCGGCACGCATCGACGGCGCCGGGGACTTCGCGGTGTTCTGGCGGATCGTGCTGCCGCTGTCGAAGGCCGTCCTCGCTGTCATCGGCCTGTTCTACGCGGTCGGCTACTGGAACGCGTTCTTCAACGCGCTGCTCTACATCAACGACACCGCGAAGTGGCCCCTGCAGCTGGTGCTCCGCACCTACGTGATCAACAACGCGCAGCTCGGCGGCGCCGACCTCGGGGCGTCCGCCGATGCCCTCCCACCCCAGGCCTCGATCCAGATGGCGATCCTCGTCGTCTCGATCGTGCCGATCCTCATCGTCTACCCGTTCCTGCAGCGGCACTTCGCCAAGGGTGTCCTGACCGGTGCGGTGAAGGGCTGACCAGCGTGACGAACAACGGAATCACCCGCCGCGCGCTCATCGCGGGCGGTCTCGGGGTCGCAGCCACGGGCCTCCTGGCCAGCTGCTCCACCGTGACCCGCTCGACCGACGTCAAGGCGATCAACCAGGCGGTCACGCTGCCGGACTACGTGCCGTGGGCCGGCGGGCCGGAGCCGGCGTTCCCGAAGACGAGCGCCCTCATGCCGAGCGCCTTCCGGAAGATCCCGGCGGCCCTCGTGCCCACCGACGGCAAGCCCGGCGACGGCTCGACCGTGCACGGCAGCGTCCCGACGAACTCGCCCGTGCCGCCCTCGAAGGGCAGCAACCCGTACTGGCAGGGGCTCGACCAGCGGATGGGGATCGACCTCGACCTCACCATCACGCCGAACGCCGACTTCGGCAACAAGTTCGCCACGCAGGTCGCCGGCGACACCCTCGGCGACGTGTTCACGGTGTTCGGGTCGTTCCCGTACCTGCCGCAGTTCCTCGAGGCCAAGGCCGCCGACCTCAGTCCGCACCTGTCCGGCAGTGGCGTCCGCGACTACCCCTACCTCGCCAACCTGCCGACCGCGTCGTGGCGCGGCACCGTCTTCTCCGGCGGCATCTACGGCGTCCCCGTCCCGCGCGGACCGTTGACGTCGCAGGCCCTGTACCGCCGGCAGGACCGGTTCGAAGCCCTCGGCGTCGACCCCGCGTTCTCGAGCGTCGACGAGTTCGTGCAGGTCTGCCGCGACGTCTCGGACCCGCACAGCAACCGCTGGGCGCTCGCCTCGGTGCCGACGAACATCCTCGGCCCGATGCTCGGACTGCCGAACCAGTGGCAGGTCGAGGGTGGCCGGTTCACCCACATGTACGAGCTGGACGAGTACCAGGACCTGCTCGAGGTGTCGCGGAAGCTCGTTGCCGAGGACCTCGTCCACCCGGACAGCATCACCGCCTACAACGGCAAGGTCTGGTTCGTGCAGGGCTCCGCGCTCATGCTCTCCGACACGTACAGCGCCATCCCCGGACTGCTGCAGCAGGCCACCCCGGGCAGCGGGTTCGAGCTGACCATCGCCCCCTTCGTCGGACCGTCCGGAGCGGAGTCGAAGCCGTGGCTCGGCGACCCGAACAACGCGATCGCGGCCGTCGCCGCCGGCGGTGAGGACCGCGTGAAGATGCTCCTCGAGGTCCTGAACTGGTGCGCGTCGCCCTTCGGCACCGAGGCCTGGATGTACCGCAAGTTCGGCATCGAGGGCCGCGACTTCGAGTACCGCGACGGATCCCCTGTCCTGACGAAGACGGGCAACAGCGAGACCGCACTCGGTGAGTTCCCGCTGCAGTACTTCACCGAGTGCCCGCTGCCGTTGTACTACTCGGGCAACCCGACGATGACGGACACCGTCTACGAGTCGCTGTCGTCGTGGGTCGACCGCGGGCTGCCGAACCCCGCCTACGGCCTGTACTCGCCGACGAACTCGACGACCGGGCCGGCCCTCGGCACCTTCGCGACGAACGCGATCAACGACGTGCTGCTCGGGCGGGCGAAGGTGTCGTCGTGGAAGGGGACCGTGCGGGAGTGGCGTCGCCGGGGCGGCGACGCCATCCGCCGCGAGAACCAGCAGGCGTTGGCAGCGCGGTCGTCCTGACGCGATCGTCGTCGCGTGGTGTGGCGCCCAGACGCCGCGCCGTTTCGCGGCGTCTCGCGCACACGACGGCGTCCTGCGCCACGGGCCTCCCGTCCGTCAGCGCGGCGCGCTCACACCAGCCACGACGGATCGGCGAGCAGGTCCTCGAGCTCCTGGACCAACCGCGAGGTGTGGAAACCGTCGGCTGCCGCGTGGTTGATCTGCAGCGCCAGCGGCATCACGGTGCGGTCACCCTCCGTCCGGTACCTGCCGAGCGTGATGATCGGCAACAGGTGGTCGTACCCGTCGCGGACGTGCAGCGCGAACCCGGTGAACGACGTGCGGGGGAAGGTGGAGACGTCGAACACGTTCCGGGGCCGGTCGTCCTGCGGGAACATCCGGACGTCGTCCCGGTACCGCTCCATCGTGTCGACCGCGGCGGCGTGGAACCGGCCGGGGTCCTCGTCGTAGGGCACGACCAACGCCGAGAAGGTCTCCGTGTCCGGGTGGAACACCGTGAACATCGGGTGCACGACGTCCCAGACGCCGGGGGAGCCGTCGTCGAGCAGCTGCATCCGGAACTCGGCGTGGCGGTTGACGACGGTCGCGATCGCCCAGATCTGGGACGCGTAGGTCTTCGCCGCGCTCGTGCGGACCGCTGCGACGAAGGCCGTGACGTCGACGTCGACGGTCACCTCGTAGGTGCACTGCACACGCTGCCGGTAGTGCTCGAAGTGCTCGCGGCGGGGCCAGGTGTCCAGGTCGATCGGTCGGAGCTCCGTCATGGCACCAGTCTGGTCGCGAGTGCGGCGTCGAGTGCTGCCCGCTCACCGTCGATCGTCAACGCGACCTCGACGAGCGCCCGTCGCTTCCACAGGAGGAGCAGCACGTCCTCCGCCCGACCAGTGACGATGACGGCGGCGTCGCCACCGTCCGCGCCGTCGAGCGAGGCCTCGCCGGGTGCGTCGGAGAACGCGAACACGACGGTCCGCGCCAGCGCCGCGATGCGGCCGAGCCGCACCTGACGCGGGTACAGGTCACCGACGACCTCACGAACGCCGTCGGTCGCCAGCTCGACCGGGAGGCCCGGCTCTACTCCCAGCGCCCGCTGCGCATCCCACAGGTGGATCGCGGTCTCGTGCGCCTGGCGACGTGCCCAGGTCGCGGCCGTGTCCGGCGGGTAGATCGCCGAGCACGGGGTGTCCGAGGAGCGTGCCCGGAGCGCCGCGACGAGTTCGTCGGCTCCCGTGCGGAAGCGGTCCGCGAGGTCGTCGTGCGCGAGCGGTGCGGGCTCCGCACCGGTCAGCTGCCCGAGCGCCCACCGGTGCACGTCGGTCAGATGGACCCCGAGGTCCTCGACGGACCAACCAGGGCACGACGGCACCGGTGCCGCGCGGTCGCCGGACCGCAGGACGTCGTCGAACCGTTGCGCTGCTCCGGCGAGGGCGGTGAGGTGGGTGTCGTACGTCGACATGGAGCCAGCATGGTCACGAGGTGCTCCCTAGGGTGGAGCCATGCCGACGCTCGAACGGGTTCCTTCCCTGACCGCCCCGGAACTGCTGGCCGCACCCGTCGCCGCAGCGCTCGCCGCGTTGCCCGCCGATGTCGCCGCACGGATCGAGGCAGCTCCGATCGACCCTGACCTGGCCGACACCGCCGCGTTCTCGGATGCGTACGGCTTCCCGCTCGACGGCGGGGCGAACTGCATCGTCGTCGCGGGCAAGCGCGGCGAGGACGTCCGGTTCGCCGCGTGCATCGTGCTCGCTCACACCCGCCTCGACGTGAACCGTGTCGTCCGGAAGCTGCTCGACGTGCGGAAGGCGAGCTTCGCGCCGATGGACCAGGCCGTGGAGCTGACGGGCATGGAGTACGGCGGAATCACCCCGATCGGGCTGCCCTCCGCTTGGCCGGTGTACGTCGATTCCCGTGTGCTCGATGCCCCGGACGCCGTGATCGGTGCCGGACGCCGCGGTGCGAAGGTGTTCCTGCCCGGCTCCGTCCTCGGAGCGCTGCCGGGTGTGCAGGTCGTCGAGGGCCTGGCGACCGAGGGCCTGGCGACCGAAGCCTGATCAGTCGTTCGGGCGGATGAGGCAGAACGGGTGGCCCGCCGGGTCGAGGTACACGCGGAACGTCGGGGTCGCCGAGCCCGTCGCGGTCGCACCGATCGCCAAGACCGCTGCCTCGCCGTCGTCGAGGTCCTCGACCTTCACGTCGAGGTGGCTCTGCTGCGGGACGAGCTGGCCGGGCCACTCGGGTGCGCAGTAGTCCTCGACCTGCTGGAACGCCAGGAGCGGCCGCTGGTCGGTGAAGGGGAGCGCGACCTCCGCCCAGTCCTCGTCGAAGCCGACGATCTCGCCGCCGAGCAGCTCCGCGTAGAAGCGCGCCAGGCCGCGAGGGTCTGCGCAGTCCAGGACCACCATGTCGAGTGTGCCGATCATGGCCGTCACGGTAGACCGATCAGCGCGCTGCGGTCAGGGCCTTCGTGATCCGCTGCAACGACACCGTCTCAGCGGTGCCGAGTTCCTGCGCGAACAAGCTGAGGCGGAACTCCTCGAGCATCCACCGCGCGTGCACGAGCTCGGGGTGCGAACCGACTGCCGGAGGGAAGGCCCCGCCGGCGTCGACGTAGCGGTCGGTCGCGACGGTGACCTCGCGCATCCACGTGGCATCGCGCCCGGGGTTCTGCAGCAGCTTCTGCACGCGCGCCTCGATGCCCTGCAGGTAGACCCGGATGCGCCGGAGCCGGTCGGTCCCGGCGACGGAGACGAACCCCGGGGAGACGAGACGCTCCATCTGCTGGCGCATGTCCGTCAGCGCACCGAGCAGGGACATCGAGTTCGCCTGCTTGAGTGCTCGTTCGGCGGACCGTTGGGCGAGGAGCACGGCAGCGAGCTCGGACACCGCCGTGAACATCGTGTCGACGACCGTCGCCGACACGGCGTCACGAACCGCTTCGAACCCGGCCTTCGTGAACACGAGCCCGTCCGGGTGAGCGCGACGGATCACCGCGTCGACGACGGCCGCGAGCACGTCGTCGAAGAGTGCGTTCGTGGAGGCGTACGGGCTCGCCGCGAGTGCGAGCTTCTCCTGCGCGGTCAGGTGCGACTGGATGTACGACACCGGCGACGGCACCGTGAGCATCACCAGGCGACGGACCCCGGCGGGCATGCGCACCTGCCGGTCGGACGGTGTCGCGAGCAACTGCACGCCGACGGTCGCCTTCGGGCCGGAGCCCTCTTCCACCAGGGACGGGTAGGCGCGGATGACACCACCGGCCTGCTTGGTGTCGAGGGTCTGCGGCAGGTCCTGGGCCGGCCACGTGGTGAGGCCGGACTGTTCCACCCCGGCACCGCCACCGGCGGCGGCGACGCGAGCCGCGCCTCCCGGTCGTCCCGCACCTCGCACCGTGGCGGAGGCGACGCTCTGCTGCGTGCGGTCCTTGAGCTTGGTCTGCAGGACCGACAGGTCCTTGCCGGCCTCGACGCGTCGGCCACGTTCGTCGACGACTGCCCAGGTCGGCAGCAGGTGTGATGGCACGCGGGCCAGGTCGAAGTCGGACTCCGACACCGGGACGTAGGTCATGCGCTGGATCGCCTTGGCCAGGGTCGCGCGGAACGACTCGGTCGGCTCGGTCGGGGCGTCGTCCGGCAGTTCGGCGACGATCTTCTCGGCCCAGTCGGCGGCGGGGACGACGTTCTTGCGGATCTGCTTCGGCAGCGACTTGATGAGGGCGGTCACGAGTTCCTTGCGGAGGCCGCGGACCTGCCAGTCGAAGCCCTCTTCGCGCATGCGGGGGAGCAGTGCGAGCGGCACCTGCACGCTGACGCCGTCGTCCTGCGCGCCCGGCTCGAAGCGGTACTGGATCGCGAGTCGCTGGTCGCCGCTCCGCCACTGGGTCGGGTACTCGACGTCGTCCTCCGCCGCCTCGGCAGCGGATTCGTCCAGGAGGTCCGCCCGGCGCATCGTGAGCAGGTCCGGTTGGTCGCGGCGCGTCGTCCGCCACCACCCCTCGAAGTCGCGGGTCGTCGCGATGTCGGCGGGGATGCGGGCGTCGTAGAACTCGTAGACGTTCTCGTCGTCGAGCAGGATGTCGCGCCGGCGCGTGCGCTCCTCGAGCTGCTCGAGTTCCTTGCGGAGCTTCCGGTTGGCACGGTCGAACGCCTGCTGCGACTCCCACTCGCCCTCGACCAGGGCGTGGCGGATGAAGAGCTCGCGCGAGTGCTCCGGGTCGATCCGGGCGTACTGCACGCGGCGCCGCTGCACGATCGGGACGCCGAACAGGGTCACCCGCTCGTAGGCGACGACCGCGCCCTGCTTCTTCTCCCAGTGCGGTTCGCCGTAGGTGCGCTTCAGCAGGTCACCGGCGAGGGGCTCGACCCAGGCGGGGTCGATCCGGCCGACGGTCCGTGCGAACAGCCGACTGGTCTCGACGAGTTCGGCCGCCATCACCGCGTCGGGCTGCTTCTTCGCGAGCACACTGCCCGGGAACACCACGAACCGGGTGTTCCGCGAGCCGAGGTAGTCGCGCTTCTCGCGGTCGCGCAGCCCGATCTGGCTGAGCAGACCGGCGAGCAGGGACCGGTGCACCGCGTCGCCGTCGTCGGAGCGGGACTGCCCGACCCGGACGTCGACCTGCTTCGCGGCGCGGGAGAGCTGGCGGTACAGGTCCTGCCACTCGCGGATGCGCAGGTAGTTGAGGAACTCGGCCTTGCAGAGCCGGCGGAACGCGCTCGACGACAGCTCGTCCTGCTTGTCCTCGATGTAGTTCCACAGCGCGAGCAGGGTGAGGAAGTCGCTCGTCGGGTCGGCGAAGCGGGCGTGCATCTGGTCGGCGTGGGCGCGCTTCTCGAGCGGGCGTTCGCGGGGGTCCTGGATGCTCAGGGCACTGACGACGGCGACGACCTCGCGACCGACGCCCTGGCGCCCGGCCTCGAGCACCATCCGGCCGAGCCGCGGGTCGATCGGCAGCCGGGTGAGCTGTCGTCCGGACTTGGTGATTCGGCCGTCCTTGTCGACGGCACGGAGTTCGCGCAGCAGGTCCAGGCCGTCCTTCACGCCGCGGGAGTCCGGTGGCTGCAGGAACGGGAACGACTCGATGTCGCCGAACCCGAGCGAGATCATCTGCAGGATCACCGCGGCGAGGTTCGTCCGCAGGATCTCGGGGTCGGTGAACTCGTCGCGACGCTCGAAGTCGTCTTCGGAGTAGAGCCGGATCGCGATGCCGGCGCTCGTGCGGCCCGCTCGACCCGAACGCTGGTTGGCGCTGGCCTGCGAGATCGCCTCGATCGGCAGCCGCTGCACCTTGGCGCGCGGGGAGTACCGCGAGATGCGCGCGGTGCCGGTGTCGATGACGTACTTGATGCCGGGCACCGTCAGCGAGGTCTCGGCGACGTTGGTGGCGAGCACCACGCGTCGGCGGATCCCCGGCGTGGTGCGTCGGTCGAACACGCGGTGCTGGTCGGCGGCGGAGAGTCGGCCGTACAGGGGCAGGACCTCGGTGCCCTGGTAGCGCTTGCCCTCGATCGCTTCCTGCGCGTCGCGGATCTCGTTCTCGCCGGACAGGAACACGAGCACGTCGCCGGGTTCTTCGCGCGCGAGTTCGTCGAGTGCGTCGGTGATCCCCTGCAGGGTGTCGCGGTCGTCGGCGCCGTTCGCCCCGCCGCGGTCGGCCGTACGCGAGTCGGTCTCGTCGTCCTCGTCGGTGTCGTCGGCGTCCTCGGACACGAGCGGGCGGTACCGGATCTCGACGGGGTAAGTCCGCCCGGAGACCTCGATGATCGGGGCATCGCCGAAGTGCTTCGAGAAGGACTCGGGGTCGATCGTCGCGCTCGTGATGATGAGCTTGAGGTCAGGGCGCCGCACCAGGAGCCGCTTGAGGTAGCCGAGCAGGAAGTCGATCGTGAGCGACCGCTCGTGCGCCTCGTCGATGATGATCGTGTCGTACCGCTTCAGGTCGCGGTCGAAGTGGATCTCGTTCAGCAGGATGCCGTCGGTCATCAGCTTGATGCGGGTGTTCGACGACACCTTGTCGGTGAACCGGACCTGGTAGCCGACGAGGTCGCCGAGGTCGCTGCCGAGCTCTTCGGACACGCGCTCGGCGATGGTGCGAGCGGCGATCCGGCGGGGCTGGGTGTGCCCGATGTGCTCACGCCCCAGCTCGAGGCAGATCTTCGGCAGCTGGGTGGTCTTGCCCGAGCCGGTGGCACCCGCGACGATGACGACCTGGTTGTCACGGATGGCGGCCGCGATGTCGTCCCGCCGCTGCGAGACCGGCAGTTCGGGCGGGTACGTGATGACTGGCGGCGTGGGAGACATGAGCATTCCAGGATACCGTCACGCCGCCGGTGCTGCGAGTCCGGCGGCGAGGTCCGCCGCGGATCGAGCGGGCAGGGCGCACACGCGGTCGTGGCAGACGTACGCAGCCGGGTCGAGGGCGTCCCGTGCCTCGAACAGTTCGAACCCCGCAGCCGCCCAATCCGCAGCCTGCGTCGGGGTCACACGAGCGATGACCGTGCCGGGTCGGCGCGCGGCGCGGACGGCGTCGCGGAGCGGGTCGTGCTGGTCCGACGTCACGACCACGACCTCGCGCGAGGGTCGTTGCAGGCCGAGTGCGACACCGAGGGCGTCGGCGTGCCCGAGCGGTCGCTCGGTACCCGTCGTCGCGCGGTCGGCCACCAACCGCGCCGCCGCTGTCCGGTACGCGGAGTCCCCGGTCAACGCCGCGAGGCCGGCTGCCGCTGCGGCCAGCGCCACCGTGCCGGAGCGCATCGCGGTCTGCGGCTGTTCCCCGGTCGCCGTGCCCGCTCCGGCGAGCACGGCGTCGACGTCGAACCGGTTCGCCAGGCCGTCGTCGACCAGGGAACGAGCCGTCACGGCGTAGGTGACCTCGCCGGTCACCAGGGCGAGCTGGAGCAGACCCTCGGCCAGCAGCCCGACGTCCTCGATGGTCGCCGGTGCTGCTGACGCGCCGCGAGGCGTGCTCGAGCGGACCACGACGTGCCCGTCACGCACGTGCGACCGCAGCAGCGCATCGGCCGCATCCCGGGCGAGGCCGATCATCTCGGGGTCGTCGTGGCGGTCACCGGCGATCGCGAGTCCGCGGATCGCCAGGCCGTTCCAGCCGGTCAGGACCTGTTCGTCGAGTGGTGGCGGCTCGAGGAGCGCGCGCTCCGACAGCGGCCGCCGGTACCACCCGCCCTCCACCCGCTGGCCGTCGATCGTGGACTCGCTGTCCTGCGCGGCGACGAACGCCCCGTCGTCCTGCCGCAGGGTGTCGCGCAGGAAGTCCGCGATGCCGCGCGCCTGTTCGGCACCGGCGACCGCGAGGAGTCCGGCGTTGTCGTAGAGCATCCGCTCGTAGTGCGGCACAGTCCAGTCGCGCTTGGTGGCGTACCGGAAGACACCGCCGTCGGCATCGGTCAGCTCGGAGGCCCGGATCGCGTGGAGCGACCGGTCCAGCAGGCCGTCGGCCTCGGCGTCGCCGTCGCGTGCCGCGTCGGCGAGGAACTCCAGCAGCGGCGTGCTCGGGAACTTCGGAGCACCGCCGAAACCCCCGTAGGTGGTGTCCTCTGCTTGCGACAACTGGCCGGTGACGGCCCGGATGCTGTCGGCGGACGGGAGGCCCGTGGCTGCTCTGCCAGCTGCCTCGCCGGCGCGGGCGGTCGCGTCCACCTCGGCCCCCTGCCGGATCGCCGTCGCGATGGCCGCGGCGTTCGCGTCGACCTCGTGCCGCCGCTCGGTCCACGCATCGAGCACCGCCGCCAGGATCTGCCGGAACGCGGGCACCTGACCGACGGGGGTCGGCGGGAAGTAGGTGCCGGCGAAGAACACGTGGCCCTCGGGCGTCAGGAACGTCGTCAGGGGCCACCCGAGCTGCTGCGTGAACACGCTCGCGGCGGCCATCAGGCTGGCGTCGACGTCGGGACGTTCTTCACGGTCGACCTTGACGGCGACGAAGTCCTGGCGGAGCAGTGAACCGATCTCCGGATCGGCGAAGCTCTCACGCGCCATGACGTGGCACCAGTGGCATGTGGCGTAGCCGACCGACACCAGGACCGGGACGCCCCGCTCACGTGCCTCGGCGAAGGCTTCGGGGCCCCACTCGCGCCAGTCCACGGGGTTGTCGGCGTGCAGCCGGAGGTACGGGCTGACCGAGGTGCCGAGTCGGTTGTCGTTCATGGCTCCAGCGTGCCCCGTGGCGACTGAGCGGGCCAGCGACGGACGCGATCTGTGGACGGATCGCGGAGTCCACAGGCCGCAGCGGGACGGTCAGCGGGGAGCCACCCCGTCAACGCGGCGAGACGCTGTGCGACCTGGGTGGGGGTGCGACCGTCGGTGTCCACCCGGGTGACCGTGTCCCCGGAAGCCGAGTCGAGCCTCCCGGCCGTCCGCGTGCTGTGCGCGAGCTGCGCCTGCGGGACCTCGCCACCCGACCGTCGGGCCAGCCGCTCGGCGGTGGGACCGTCCGCCGCGCGCAGCAGGACCGTCGTGACCACGGGGTCGTCGCCCATGGCGGCCGCCAGACGCTCGTGTTCGAGCACGGAAACGGTGTTCGTGTAGACCAGCCGGTGGTGGCCGAGCTCGCGGTAGGACGTCCACAGGGCGGCGAGGTTCCGTTCCGCGAGCCGCGCCTCGGGGTGCTCGACGTGCGGTGCCGGGTGCGCCAGGTCGAGCAGGTCGCCCTCGATCACCGCGTGGCGCACGTCCGCGGCGACGAGCAGGTCGTGCAGCGCCTCGGCAGCGGTCGACTTGCCGACACCGGACCGCCCGCCGATGAACAGGACCTCGGAGCGGGGCGTGCTCGGCACCGTCACCCGAGGCCCAGCGACAGGAGCGCGAGGGCAGCGTCCTCGGGGCCGTAGTCGAACATGCGCTCCCAGAACGGGTCGTCGGCCCACGGCACGTCACCGTCAGCCGGTGTGGACTGCGCCGTCTCCACCAACCAGTCGAGTTCGGGCAGGACCGCGGCCGCGAAGGTCGGCGGCTGCCACCCGAGCGCCCGTGCCGCCGTCGTGTCGAGGACGAACGGTGACGGCGACGACCACGGGGTCGTGCCGACGAAGGCAGGGGCGTCCGCGTCGAGCAGGACCTCGTCGAACCGGTGGTCGAGGTGCCCAGCGATCGTCCGCACGATCTCGAGCGCCGTCGGAGCGGAGTCGTCGGCGACGTTGAGGATGCGCCGGTCCGGAGCGTCCGCGACCAGGCGGACGAGCGAGCCGATGCCGCTCGCCGCCGTCGTGTGGTCCACGCCGCGGCCGAGGTCCGCGAGCAGGATGCGTTCGCGGCCATCGAGGACCCGGCGGACCACGAACCACTCGCGCGGACGGCCGATGCCGACGCCGTACACCTTCGACGGGCGCAGCACCGTGACCGGGGTGCCGTGGTCGAGCAGCACCTGCTCGGACGCCACCTTCGCCGCGCCGTAGCCGTCACGGCTGGTCGGGTCGCCGTCGCCCGCCGTGACGGTCGGTTGGATCTCGGTGACCGCGGCGCCGAAGACCGGCTTGTCCGTCGAGTTCGCGTGCCGGCCCTGCTCGTCGACGTAGACCGCACGCGAGGAGACGAAGACGCTGGAACCGACGTCGTCGAGGAACGGCAGGAGCTGCGTCGCGTCGTCGCGGGTCAGCCCCACGGTGTCGACGAGCAGGTCCGCGCCGGGGCGGAGGAGGTCGCGCAGGGTGCTCGTGTCGCGGCGGTCACCCGCGGTGAAGGTCGCGCCGCGGGCGGTGAGGGAATCGGCTGCCGGGCCTCCGCGGCGGGCGAGGACGTCGACCTGCCAGTCGTCGCCGCCCCGCCCGGAGGCGTCGAGGAGCTCACGCGCGACGGCCGAACCGATCCCGCCGGTACCGCCGAGGATGACCGCGCGTCTGGAACTCATGCGCCAACGCTAGCCGGGACGCGCGTCCTCGTCAGGACGCCAGGGCCTCGGGCTCGTGCCGCCACCAGTCCAGCAGCGAGCCGTCGTACACGGTGACCTTGTCGTGGCCGAGCACGGTCAGCGCCAGGGCATCGACGCACGCGGCGCTACCGACCCCGCAGTACGTCACGATCTCGTCCTCGCCGACGACCGCGGCGAACGCCTCGGCGAGCTTCGGCCCGCGCAGGTACGCGTTGGTGTCCGGGTCGACCAGGGTGTCCACGGTGATCGGGGTGCTCCCCGGGATGATCGGTGGGTGGTCGTCGCCGAGGGCCGCTGCGGGCGCCGCGAACACCAGTGCCGCGGGCTGTTCGCCCGTCACTGCTCGGCGGACACGGGCGTGGTCGGCCCAGAGCGGGCGTTCTTCACCGGCGAGGAAGGCGCTGTCGTCGTCGGGCGCCTTCGCCGGCGATGGTGCCTGGCGCAGTGCTCCGACGCGGACCGGCCGGCCCTCGTCGCGCCACTTCGTGAACCCGCCGTCGAGGACCGCGACCGAGTCGAAGCCGAACGACCGGAAGATCCACCACAGCCGCGCCGACCACTCGCCGACGCTGTCGTCGTAGACCACGACCGTCGAGGTGTTCGTGACGCCGAGGTCGCCAGCAGCTGCCTCGAACCGTTCGGCACTCGGTCGGGTGAAGGGGACCTCGGCGCCCGGCGTGGAGAACGCGTCGACGAGGTCGGCGAAACGGGCGCCGGGGACGTGCCCGCGCTGCTCGTAGGAGTCGACCGCGGAGTGCCACATCGTCTCGAGGCCGGTCCCCACCGTGTGCACGGAGGCGTCGAGGACGACGAGCTCGTCACCACCGAGGTGGTCGGCGAGCCACTGCGTCGACACGAGCGGCGAGGTCAGGACGGGGGCCATGCCGCACACGATAATGCGGACCACTGACGGGTGACAGGGAAACCGACACACTGCGCAACCGGGGCGCGTGTGGTGGCTTGTGCGTGCACATGTTCCGACGATCCACGAGTTGTTCGACCGGTGGTTCGTCGCAACATGCACACGCAATGACTGCGGGTGCATGTTCCGACGATCCACGCGTTGAACGACTCGTGGAACGTCGCAAAACCCGCGCGACCCGGCACCCGCCCCGCACGCACCCGCACCCCCGCCCTGCTCCGGCGCCCCGCCACACACACGCACGAACGGCCCGCTCCGGCAGAACCAGGACGGGCCGTTCGGACGAGCTGACGCGTCAGTGTGCGGCGGCGGGGATGCTCCCGGTCGTCGTGGACGCGGCGTGGGCGAGCCGGTCGAGCCGCACCGACTGCCGGTTGATGAGCAGTCCACCCGCCAGGGCGACGAGCACGAGCACACCGGCCGAGATGCCGAACGCCACGTGGTAGCCGTCGAGCGTGGCCTGCGCCTGCTGCAGCTTCGTGGGCGCCGCCGACAGCCCGGTGAGGCTGTTCTTCACGACGTCGGCGAAGATCGTCGACAGCAGCGCCGTGCCGATCGAGCCACCGATCTGCTGCATGGTGTTGACCGTCGCCGAGGCCACACCGGCGTCGGCTCGGGCCACGCCTGTGGTCGCGGTGTTCATCGCGGACGAGAAGATCGTGCCCATGCCGAGCCCGATGACGATCAGCGCCGGCAGGACGGTGCCCGCGTAGGAGCTGTCCAGGTCGGTGCGCAGCAGCAGGAGCAGGCCGATCGCGGCGACGAGGCCACCGGCGAAGATCAGGATCTTCGGGCCGATGCGGGGCAGCAGTCGCCCACCGATCTGCGTCGCCGAGATCATGATCGACAGCGGCATCGGCAGGAAGGCCAGACCGGTCTGCAGCGAGCTGAACCCGAGGGTCTGCTCGAGGTAGTAGGTCAGGAACAGGAAGATGCCGAACATGCCGATCGCCACCAGGCCGATCGCGATGAACGACCCGCCGCGGTCACGGTCGAGCACGACCCGCAGGGGCAGCAGCGGGTGCGCCACACGGGTCTCGATGAACACGAACGCGGCGATCAGGACGACGCCACCGGCGAGCATCGCGATGGTGACGGGGGAGTCCCAGCCGTTGGTCTCGGCGTTCGAGAACCCGTAGACGACACCGACCAGACCGGCGGTGATGGTGATGACGCCGGCGACGTCGATGCGCGGGCGATCGACCTTCGGCGGCTTCTCCATGAACACGAGCGCGCCGATCACGCCGAGCACGGCGAAGACGACGTTGACGTAGAGGCACCAGCGCCACGACGCGTACTCGGTGAGCACGCCGCCCAGGAGCAGGCCGATGGCCGCACCGGAACCGGCGATCGAGCCGAAGATGCCGAACGCACGACCGCGCTCCTTCGGGTCGCGGAACGTGGTGGTCAGCATGCCGAGCGCGGACGGCGCGAGCAGGGCGCCGAAGACACCCTGCAGGGCGCGGGCCGCGACGAGCAGGCCGAACGAGTCGGCGAGGCCGCCGAGCACCGACGCGACCGCGAAGCCGACCAGGCCGATGATGAAGGTGTTCTTGCGGCCGAACAGGTCGCCGAGGCGCCCGCCGAGCAGCAGGAGTGAACCGAACGCCAGCGAGTACGCGGTGACGATCCACTGGCGCTGGTCGGTGCCGAACCCCAGGTCGGCCTGGGCCGAGGGGAGTGCGATGTTCACGATCGTGGCGTCGAGCACGACCATCAGCTGGGCGAGGGCGATGACCGCCAGGGCGATCCAGCGGTGGTTGCTCTTGGCGGGGGTGGTGCCAGAAGTCGTGGGTGCTGCCCCGGTGGGGGTCGGCACGGTGTGTTCTGCCGTCACGGCAGCCTCCTTCGAGAAGGTTGGAGGGGGAGCACGAAGCGCGCACCGTCGGGCGTTTCGAAGAGGAGAGGTGTCAAACGGATGCACCGCATCCGTTTGTCGACAGTGTAGACCGAAACGGAAGGTCCGCATCCACTTATTCCCAGAAAGTTCAACTAGGTTCGGCATCGTGAGCACCACCGAGTCCGCGCCCGACCTCGAGCGCCCGCTGCGCGCCGATGCGGCACGCAACCGCGAGCTGATCCTGCAGACCGCTCGCAAGTGCTTCGCAGAGCGCGGGCTGTCGGTCACCCTGAACGACATCGCGCACGAAGCGGGGGTCGGTGTCGGCACCGTGTACCGGCGCTTCGCCGACAAGGACTCCCTGATCGAGGCGCTGCTCGCCACCAAGTTCGAGGCGATGAACGACGCAGCAGCCCGCGCCGCCGACGTCGTCGACCCGCGCGAGGCCCTGCGGGTCTACCTGACCGGCGTGTTCGAGTTCCGCGCCCGCGACCGTGCGCTCGCCGACGCCATCGTGCGTGCCGGCAAGGCGCGTCCGTCGATCGTGCAGGAGCGTGACCGGCTGGAACGCCAGGTCTCCGCGATCATCGGTCGGGCTGAGACCGCCGGGGTGGTCCGCGCCGGCTTCGACTACCGCGACCTGCCGATGCTCACCGCCATGGTGGGTGCGGTGGCCGATGCCACGCGCGAGCACGACCCGAACGCCTGGCGCCGGTACGCCGAACTCCTCATCGAGGGCGTCCTGCCGCAGACCCGGACCGCGCCGAGCATGGTCGGCGACCCGCTCGACCGCGAGTCGATCGAGCGCGCGCTGCACGCGCAGTCCTGACGCGTCCCCGTGGACCGCGCGCGGCTCCGGTGCCAGCCGACCCCGGACCGGAGGCCCGTGGCGGAGTCGACCCGTGCCTCCCGTCCGGCGGTCTGGTCGCGACCAGCGCGCCGGGCCGACACCCGACGCGCGCTACAGCCAGCTCGGCAGCCAGTAGTGCGACCGGATGAAGTCCCACGGCACCTGGATCGCGGTCCACATCGGGTACCAGTACGCCGACGCGAGCACCACCACGACCAGGTACACGCCGACCCACACGATCGCCCGGGTCCGTCGGGGCCGTGGATCGGTCCGTGACCCGAGCACCAACCCGATCGCCGCCGCCAGTGCCATCACCATGAAGGGCTCGAAGGCGATCGTGTAGAACTGGAAGACCGTCCGGTTGACGTACACCAGCCACGGCAGGTAGCCCGCGGCGACGCCGAGCAGGACGAAGCCGTACTGCCACTGTCGGCGCAGGATCCAGAGCACGAGCAGCGCCACGGTCGCGATGACCGCCGCGTACCAGATGAACGGGTTCGCGACGCCGGTGATCGCCTCGCCGCAGCGGCTCGCCGAGCAGCCGTCCTGGCCGGCATCGGTGCCGACGTAGAACATCGACGTGGGCCGCTGCATCACGAGCCAGAGCAGCGGGTTCGCCTGGTACGAGTGCGGCGTGTGCAGCCCGATGTTGAAGTTGTAGATCTCCGACTGGTAGTGCCACCAGTTCTGCAGACTGTCCGGCACCCACCGGAGCAATCCGGTCCAGCGTTCGCCGCCGGAGGCCAGCCAGTTGCGGTCCCAGCCGTCCTTCGACACGAACCAGCCGGTCCACGACGCGACGTAGGTGACGGCGGCGATCGGCACGGTGAGCAGGAACGACACGGGGGCCTGCTGCAGCAGCGCGCTCGACGACCAGAACTCGACCCCGGCACGGCGGCGCATCATCATGTCGCTCAGCACGGAGTACACGGCGAAGAACGCCAGGAAGTACATCCCCGACCACTTCGTCGCGGTGGCCAACCCCATCGTCAGCCCCATCGCGAACAGCCACGGACGCCACCAGAGCACGGGCCCCCACAGGGTGTCCCGGCCGGCGGCGACGCGCTCGGCGACCCAGTCGTCGAGCCGCCGCTGACTCCGGCGCCGGTCGAGCAGGAGCGCCCCGAACCCGAGCACGACGAAGAACGTCAGGATCCCGTCGAGCAGCGTGACGCGGGACATCACGATGGCCTGGCCGTCGATCGCGAGCAGGCCGCCGGCGAGCGTGCCGACCAGGGTGGAGCGGAACAGCGACCGGGCGATCACCGCGGTGAGGAACACCGTCGCGATGCCGAGCACGGCGACGGCGAACCGCCAGCCGAACGAGTTGTCCGCCCCGAACAGGAGCATGCCGAGCCCGATCAGGTACTTGCCGAGCGGCGGGTGCGCGATGAACTCCGCGGCGCTGGTGAAGATGTCCGTCTCACCACTCGAGAACCGGTCGTCGGTCGTCGGGGCGGAGTCGCTGCTCGGGTTCGCCGGCCAGGTGCCCTCGTAGCCGAGGTGGACGATCGACCAGCCGTCCTTGACGTAGTAGGTCTCGTCGAAGACCAGGGAGTGCGGGTTCCCCAGGTTCGCCAGGCGCAGCACGGCGGCGAGCAGCGTCACCGCGATCGGTCCGGCCCAGCGCCACACCGCGACGCGCTGGGCGGTGGAGAGCACCCGCCCCCACCAGTCGTCGAGGCGCGAGCCGACCGGCCCGTCGGACACGGCCGTGCGGTCGTCGGTCAGCTCGCTGGTCATCGTTGAGCATCCTACGGATCGACCGCATGTCCGCGCTGCGACCCCGCTGCGACGACAATGGGTGGCGTGATCGTCCTCGCAGCAACCCCCATCGGCAACCTCGGGGACGCCTCGCGCCGTCTCGTCGAGACCCTCTCCAACGCCACCGTGGTCGCGGCGGAGGACACCAGGACCGCCATCCACCTCATGCGTGCCCTCGGCATCGAGAACCGTCCGCGGCTCATCGCCCTGCACGAGCACAACGAACGGGCGAAGGCGTCCGAGGTCGTCGAGCTCGCTCGTGACGAGGACGTCGTGGTCCTCACCGACGCCGGCATGCCCGCGATCAGCGACCCCGGCTTCCCGCTCGTCGAGGCAGCGGCAGCCGCTGGCGTCACGGTCACGGCACTGCCCGGCCCGTCGGCGGTGCTCATGGCGCTCGCCGTCTCCGGACTGCCGACGGACCGCTTCACGTTCGAGGGGTTCCCGACGCGCAAGGGCGGGGAGCGTCGCCGCGCGTTCCAGGCGCTCGCGGGGGAGCAGCGCACGATGGTCTTCTTCGAGTCGCCGCACCGGTTGGCCGAGACGCTCGCCGACATGGCCGTCGGGTTCGGGGGCGACCGTCGTGCCGCGGTCTGCCGTGAGCTCACGAAGCTGTACGAAGAGGTCAGGCGCGGTCCGCTCGACGAGCTCGTCACGTGGGCATCAGAGGGGGTCCGGGGCGAGATCTGCATCGTCGTCGCCGGTGCCGCCGAGGCCACCGAGGAGGCGACGCTCGACGACGGGGTCCGCCTCGTGCTCGAGCGGGTGGCCGCCGGCATGCGCATGAAGGAGGCCGCAGCGGCGGTCGCGGACGCGACCGGGCTGTCGAAGCGGGACCTGTACGAAGGGGCGCTCGCGGCGCGCTGAGCGGGGCTCGTCACGTTCGCGTCGGCCGGTCTGGAGGCGCGGGGCGGGCCCGCCACGGGCCTCCCGGATCCGGTTTTCCACAGTCCACCGCCGCGCGCGTCATCCGGGTTCCGCGCGCCCGTAGGATGGTCCGCATGTCCGCCGGGTCCTCGTTCAGCATCACCACGCCGATCTTCTACGTGAACGACGTGCCCCACATCGGGCACGCCTACACCGAGGTCGCCGCGGACGTCCTCGCGCGCTGGCACCGGCAGCGGGGTGACGACACCTGGCTGCTCACCGGCACCGACGAGCACGGACAGAAGATCCTGCGCACCGCCTCGGCGAACGAGGTCACGCCCCAGGAGTGGGCCGACCGACTCGTGACCGAGGCGTGGAAGCCGCTGCTCGACACCGTCGACGTGGCCAACGACGACTTCATCCGCACCACCGACGAGCGCCACGAGCGCGGTGTGACGGCGTTCCTGCAGAAGCTCTACGACGACGGCTTCATCTACGCCGGCGAGTTCGAGGGCTTCTACTGCGTGGGCTGCGAGGAGTACAAGCAGCCGAGCGACCTGGTCCCCGGCACCGGTGCGTACGAGGGGCAGCAGGTCTGTGCCATCCACTCGATCCCGGTCGAGGTGCTGTCCGAGCGCAACTACTTCTTCCGCATGTCGGACTTCGAGCAGCGCCTGCTCGACCTGTACGAGTCGAACCCGCTGTTCATCCAGCCGGAGAGCGTCCGCAACGAGATCATCTCGTTCGTGAAGCAGGGCCTCCGCGACCTGTCGATCTCGCGGTCCAGCTTCGACTGGGGCATCAAGATCCCGTGGGACAGCGACCACGTCCTGTACGTGTGGTTCGACGCCCTGCTCAACTACGTCACGGCGCTGGGCTACGGCACCGAGGACGACGAGGCCTTCAAGCGCCTGTGGCCGAGCGTGCACATCGTCGGCAAGGACATCGCCCGCTTCCACGCGGTCATCTGGCCGGCGATGCTCATGGCTGCCGGCCTGCCCGTCCCCGAGCGCGTCTTCGGTCACGGCTGGTTGCTCGTCGGCGGCGAGAAGATGTCCAAGTCGAAGCTGACCGGCATCGCGCCGTCGGAGATCACCGACACCTTCGGCTCCGACGCCTTCCGCTACTACTTCCTCCGCGCCATCACCTTCGGGCAGGACGGCAACTTCAGCTGGGAGGACATCTCGGCGCGGTACCAGGCCGAGCTCGCGAACGGCTTCGGCAACCTGGCCTCGCGCCTGGTCGCGATGCTGCAGAAGTACTTCGACGGCGCAGTGCCGGCGCGCGGCTCGCTGACCGAGTCGGACCAGGCGATCGATGCCCTGGCGGTCTCGGTCACCGAGCGTGCCGACGCCGCCATCGCCGCGTTCGCCCCGCACGAGGCGATCGCTGCCGTCTGGGAGCTCGTCGATGCCCTGAACGGGTACATCACCGAGCAGCAGCCGTGGGCCCTGGCGAAGGACGACGCGAACCGCGAGCGGCTCGGCACCGTCCTGACCACCGCGCTCCGTGGGCTCGGCACCGTCGCGGTCCTGCTCTCCCCGGTGATGCCGAAGGCCACCGAGAAGCTGTGGGCGTCGATCGGTGCCGGCGGCTCGATCGCCGAGCAGCGAGTCGATCGTGCCTTCGAGTGGCAGGGTGCTTCGCACGTCGTGGCGCTCGAGAGCGGGCTGTTCCCGCGCATCGAGCAGGCGGAGCAGGGCGCCGCGTGACCGACGCCCACCTCCGCTCCCGTGGCGACGGGGACGGCTCCAAGCGCGACCTGACCTACCCGCCCCTGCCCGAGGCGCTCGTGGTCCCGGTCTACGACAACCACACGCACATGGAGATCGCCGACGGTGGCGACGGGGCGCTCGACTACCGCGAGCACCTCGGCCGTGCCTCGAGCGTCGGCGTCCGCGGTGTCGTGCAGGTCGGCACCGACCTCGCCACTTCGCAGTGGTCCGCGTCGATCGCCGCCCGTGAACCCCGCGTGCTCGCAGCGGTCGCACTGCACCCGAACGAGGCGCCGTCGCTGCAGGAGCAGGGGCTGCTCGACGAGCACCTCGCCGGGATCGAGGCGCTGGCAGCGTTGCCCCGCGTCCGGGCGATCGGTGAGACCGGGCTCGACTTCTTCCGCACCGGTGAGGACGGGCGCGACGCCCAGATCCGTTCGTTCGAAGAGCACATCCGCATCGCGAAGGAGCACGGCCTCGCGCTGACCATCCACGACCGCGACGCGCACGACGCCGTGGTCGAGGTGCTCGACCGCGTCGGGGCTCCGGAGCGCACCGTGTTCCACTGCTTCTCCGGCGGACCCGACCTGGCTCGGCTCTGTGCCGAGCGCGGTTGGTACATGTCGTTCGCCGGAACCGTGACGTTCAAGAACGCGGCACTGCTCCGCGAAGCCCTCGTCGTCGCGCCGCGGCACCTGATCATGGTCGAGACGGACGCGCCGTTCCTGACCCCGACGCCGTACCGCGGCCGGCCGAACGCCCCGTACCTGATCCCGATCACCCTGCGGTCGATGGCGGAGACCCTCGGCACCGATGCCTCGATGCTCGCCGCGCAGATCGCGTCGAACACCGAGCTCGTCTACGGTGCGTGGGACGCCGAGCCCGTGACGGTGGACGAGTAGTGGGCGCGCTGCTCGGCCCGGCCGAGATCCGGGAGCTCGCCGCCGAACTCGACGTGACCCCGACGAAGAAGCTCGGGCAGAACTTCGTGCACGACGCCAACACCGTCCGGCGCATCGTGTCGGTCGCCGGCGTGACGCCGTCGTCCCGAGTGCTCGAGATCGGGCCGGGCCTCGGCTCCCTGACGCTCGGGCTCACCGAGACCGGCGCCCACGTCACCGCCGTCGAGATCGACAAGCGGCTCGCGGCGCGGTTGCCGTCGACGGTGAGCGCGATGCAGCCGGAGGCCTCGTTGACGGTCGTGCAGCAGGACGCGATGACCGTCGCCGCATCGGACCTCGACACCGAACCGACCCACCTCGTCGCGAACCTGCCCTACAACATCTCGGTGCCCGTGCTGCTGCACCTCCTCGCGACCTTCCCGTCGATCGAGCGGTCGCTCGTGATGGTGCAGGCCGAAGTCGGGTACCGCCTCGCGGCGGGCCCGGGCAGCAAGGTCTACGGGTCGCCGAGTGTCAAGGCCGCCTGGTACGGCTCGTGGAGCACGGCCGGGCTCGTCAGCCGACAGGTGTTCTGGCCCGTCCCGAACGTCGACAGTGTGCTCGTGGCGTTCGACCGGCACGAGCCCCCGGGGGACGAGCGGCTGCGGTCGCGGGTGTTCACCCTGGTCGATGCGGCGTTCCAGCAGCGTCGGAAGATGCTGCGGCAGAGCCTGTCCGGTGTGCTCGGCGGCAGTGCCCACGCCTCCGAGGTCCTGACGGCGGCGGGCATCGACCCGACGGCGCGGGGCGAGGCGATCGGGGTCGACGACTTCGTGCGGCTCGGTCGGACGGTCCTGGCTGCTGCGGAGTAGCTCGTCTCCCGCCTCGGATCGGCGAAATACGGAATGTTTGGTACCGTCCGTTCGGTGCTCCTACGGTTGATCACATCGACCAAGGAGACACCATGCAGCCGACCGAACCACGCCGACCGAACCGCCGCGGCCTGACCGAGGAACAGCTCACAGCGGGACGTCGTCGCGCATTGCTCAGTGCGGACCCCGGTCGGCAGCGTGGGCCGAGGATCTTCACCGAAGCCGAACGGCAAGCGCTGTTCGCTCGGACGCCGCGACCTGAAGGCACGTTCGAAGAGCGCCGCGAGCGCCGACGACGAGCGATCGAGTCGATCGATCCGGACTGCCGGGCTGAACCCATCGCGCGCATCCGCCAGGTGGGCTGACCGTGTTCGAGCGGCTCGGATCCGATGAGTTCGACGAGCATCGGGTACTGGAGTTCGACGGATGCACCAGCAGGCCGGATGCTGTCCTCGTTGAGACGAGTTTCATCGAATGCGTGCTGCACCGTGCGGAGCCGCAGCATGGCGGGGCGTCAGCGTTCTGGGACCACCTCGACCTGGCCGACACGCGGATCCTGTACAGCGCGTTCACCGAGTTCGAACTGTTCGAATCGGCCCACCACAGGGGACTGCAGGCCGCACGTCGCCATGTGGCTGCATGGCGAGACCTGCTGCGGTCGACGCAACTGCACTGGGTCGGGATCGATGACGTCAGCGACGGAGTCCCGGGGCTGATCGAGGAGTTCGGCCTGACTGCCTCGGGTGCTGTGCACGTCGCCACGGCTTTCCATTGGGAAGTCGACGGCTTCGTGACGGTCGATCCCGCGTTCGGGTCGTCGACAAGGAGCGCCTCCCGCTGATCATCGACGCCGAGGGTGCGCAGCTGGCGCGTCGCCTGCGGACCGGTTCCCAGCGCTGATCCGCGAGGGCGGTGTCCTCCGGCCTACGATGACGGCATGACCGACGGAACGGTTCGCTCGCACGCGCAGGGGATGGCGCCGGACCGTGTCCTCGCGGCGACGGGCAAGTCACCGGACGAGTGGCACGCGCTGATCGACACGGCGGGCGGAGCCACCATCGGGCACGCTGCGATCGCGTCGTGGATCGTGGGCCAAGGTGTCGAGCCATGGTGGGCGCAGGGCATCACCATCGGGTACGAACAGGCTCGTGGGCTCCGCGTCCCCGGGCAGCGCTCGGACGGCACCTTCGCGGTGTCGGCCTCACGGCAGGTCCCCGGTGAGCGCGAGGCGGTGCTCGATCGGATCGTCCCGGTGTTCACGGCCGCACTCGGGTCCACGCCGACCTCCGAGCGCCGCGGCGGCAAGCGCCCGTCGGCCCGGTGGACCTTCCCCGACCGCGAATCCGTGCTGCTGAACACCGAGGACGGTCCCAAGCCCGACACCGTCCGCATCTCGGTGCAGCGGGAGCGGCTCACCGGCCCCGAGCGGATGCCCGACGCCAAGGCCGAACTGCAGCAACTGCTCGCCGGCCTCTGACGCCGCGAACGGGGGAGCGCGCGCACGGTCGTCACGGCCCTACGATCGGCGGGTGCGTCGCATCACCCTTTCCCAGTGGCTCGCGATCGTCGCCGTGCTCGGCGGGCTCGCCATCGACTGCTTCGCAGTGTCGGTCATCGTCCGCGATCCGTCCAGCGACGGGGCGTGGGCCGCGGTGGTGCTCGGTCTGAGCATCGTCGTGTGGGGGGTCGCGTTCGCGTACTTGGACGACGGACCGGACACCGACGAGCCGAACACCGACGAACCGAACACCGACGAGCCCGGCACGACAGCGGTCGGGTCCGTGCCGCGCATGCACCGTGACCGAGCACATCGTCTGCTGAGCGCAGCACTGACGGTGATGGTGTTCACCGGGATCTACGCGGGCACCCGCTGGCAACAGGTGCCGGTCGGCTGGGCGCTCGGCGGAGCGGTGATCGCGACGGGACTCCCCATGCTGAACCGCGCCCTCGACCGGCGTATCGCTCGCAACGAGCAAGCCGAGGGCGCAGCCGACTGACGTGCCGCGCGTCAGTGCGCGCGCGACGCCATCGCCTCGAAGATCTGCTGGTGCGTGCCGTCGCGCTCGGCGAACCGGAGCGGCAGCACGTTCTGCACCAGGATCTCGGGCGAATCGCCGGCGGACAGCAGCCCGATGACCTCGTCGGCGAAGGCGTCGAGCGGCATGCCACCGAAGTCCGCTCCGCCCATCAGATCGGTCGACACTGCCGGGGGAGCGAGTTCGAGCACCGACACCGGGGTGCCGAGCAGCTGCTGACGGAGCGACTGCGTGTACGAGTGGACGCCGGCCTTCGTGGCGTTGTACGTCGGCGTCGCGGTGAGCGGGACGAACGCGAGGCCGGACGAGACCGTGACGATGGTCGAGGCGGGCTGCGCCAGCAGGTGCGGCAGGAACGCGTCGATGAGGCGGATCGTGCCGACCAGGTTGGTCTGGATGATCTCGAGCGCGTCGTGGATGTGGTCGGGGGAGCGCAGGTCCTCGTTGCGCATGATCCCCGACATGGTGACGAGGGCGTCGAGCGACGGGTACGCCTCGAGGACGGAGGCGGCGGCCTTCTCGATGGATGCGGCGTCGCTCACGTCGATCTGCACGGTGCCGAAGCCGTGCTCGGCGGCGAGCGAGTCGAGGAGCGACTGGCGGCGCCCGCCGATGACGACGGTGCTGCCGGCGGCCTGCAGGCGCTGGGCCAGGGCGAGACCGATGCCGGAGGTCGCGCCGGGGATGAAGACGGTGGAGTTCGTGATGTCCATGTCCACCACCATGCGCTGTCGTCGGCAACCCATCCAGACCTCGGTCATCGGGGGATCGGCGATCCCTGGCACGGCGGCGGGAACCCGACGACAATCGGGACCATGGACCGCGCTGCACTCGCCGACTTCCTCCGCCGTCGCCGCGAACTGCTGCGCCCCGAGGACGTCGGCCTCGGTCAGGGACCACGACGCCGGACGCCTGGTCTCCGGCGCGAAGAAGTCGCTGCGCTCGCGGGCATGTCAGTCGACTACTACACACGCCTCGAACAGCAGCGCGGACCGCAGCCGTCGGAGCAGATGATCGCCGCGATCGCCCGGGCGCTCCGCTGCAGCCTCGACGAACGCGACCACCTGTTCCACCTGGCCGGACAGAACGCCCCGACCCGGTTGCACCGGGCCGACCACGTCGACCCCGCGATCCTGCGGGTGCTCGACCGGCTCGAGGACACCCCCGCGATCGTGGTCAGCCACCTGGGCGAGACGCTGGTCGAGAACCGGCTCGCGGCGGCGCTGCTCGGGTCGTCCGTCAGCCTGCCCGGCAACGAGCGCTACCAGGCGTGGCGGTGGTTCGTGACCGGCGACGAGCTCGCGAAGTACGCGCCGGAGCAACACGAGCGACTGGCCCGGGTCGTGGTGGCGTCGCTGCGGGCGGCGGCGGGGCTGGCCGGACCGGGGGACCGTCGGGCCACCGAGCTGATCGCCGAGCTCGAGACCCGCAGCCCCGAGTTCCGCGAGCTCTGGGCACTGCACGAGGTGACGAGTCGCTGGTCCGATAACAAGACGATCGTGCAGCCGCAGCTCGGCCGGATCACCGTCGACTGCCAGGTCCTGCACACCGACGACCAAGCCCAGGCGCTGCTGCTCTTCACCGCACCCCCAGGGTCCGAGGACGCGCAGAAGCTCGAGCTCCTCGGCGTCGTCGGCCAGCAGGCCTTCGCCGGCTGACGCGGCGCGGGCCCGCGCGGCTCGTGCGAGGTTGACCACTCGGTGCCGCCCTACAGGCCGGCACCGAGTGACCAACCTCGCACCACGAAGACGCACCCGGGCGCACCACACGGAGCAACCGCGCGTCACACACTTGGCCGCGTGCGGTATACCGTGCCTAGGGTGGGCGGGTGAGCACTCCCCGCGTGTACGTCATCCACGAAAACCCCGAGTGGTTCCCGCCGCTCGCTGCAGCCTTCGAGGCCGAGGGCGTCCCGGTGCAGGAGATCCTGCTGACCGAGGGACAGATCGACCTCGGTGCCGAGCCGGAGCCCGGTGTGTACTGGTCGCGCATGTCGGCGTCGAGCCACACCCGCGGCCACGAGCACAGCAAGGAGTACACCCGCGCGGTCCTCGGCTGGCTCGAACGAGCGGGTCGCCAGGTCGTCGGCGGCAGCCACGTGCTCGAGCTCGAGGTCTCCAAGGTGGCCCAGCACGGGCTGCTGCAGCACGCCGGGTTCGACGTGCCCCGCACCACCGCCGTGTTCGGCACGACGACGCTCAAGCAGGCGGCACGGGACTTCACGAACGGCCAGGACGTCCCGTTCATCACGAAGCACAACCAGGGCGGCAAGGGCCTGGGCGTCCGCCGGTTCGACTCGCTCGCCGAGTTCGACGCCTACGTCGACTCCCCGGAGTTCGAGGCGCCGGTCGACGGCATCACCCTGCTGCAGGAGTTCCTGACGGCCCGCGAGCCCTTCATCACCCGCGTCGAGTTCGTCGGCGGCGAGTTCGTGTACGCCGTCCGCGTCGACACGAGCGCCGGCAGCTTCGAGCTGTGCCCGGCGGACGCGTGCGAGGTCCCCCAGGTCATCGCCGGGGCCGTCTGCGACGTGCCGGGAGCCGAACAGCCGAGCGCGTTCTCCGTCCGGACCGAGGTCACGGCCGAGCACCCGCTCGTCCAGCAGCTCCGCACGTTCCTCGCCGACCAGCGCGTCACGATCGCGGGCGTCGAGTTCATGGAGACCACGGATGGCCGCACGGTCGTCTACGACATCAACACGAACACGAACTACAACCCTGCCGTCGAGGAGTCCGCGCCGGCCTCCGGCCCGCGTTCCATCGCGCGCTACCTCGGTGGCCTGCTGGAGACGCAGTACGCGGCGCAACTCACGGCCTGAGCACGCAAGAACCACCGGACAGGAGGCCCCTGGCGGGCCCGCCACGGGCCTCCCGTCCGTTCCGCGCCCCTTCCCGGGCACTCCCCACCTCCCCAAGGAACTCACCCCGTGCGATTCGGATACTGGACCCCGCTCTTCGGCGGCTGGCTGCGCAACGTCGACAACGAG
The DNA here is from genome assembly GCF_044748425.1 of Curtobacterium sp. NPDC089991. Lineage (NCBI taxonomy): Bacteria > Bacillati > Actinomycetota > Actinomycetes > Micrococcales > Microbacteriaceae > Curtobacterium > Curtobacterium sp. NPDC089991. Next base: position 642,378 of record NZ_JBIVGB010000002.1, on the reverse strand, counting down.
AACATGCCGGTCACCTTCGACTACGTGAAGCGGCTGGCGCAGCGCGCCGAGCGGATCGGCTTCGACCTGACGCTCGTGCCGGAGCTCAACCTCAACGACATCAAGGGCACGGCCGCGCCGTCGCTCGAGGCCTGGTCGCTCGCCGCGGCCATCGCGGCGACGACCGAGCGCCTCGAGATCATGGCGGCCATGCGCCCCGGCTACCACCTGCCCGCGGTGACGGCGAAGCAGGCGGCGACGATCGACGACATCTCCTGCGGTCGCTTCACCTTCAACGTGGTGAGCGCGTGGTGGGCGGAGGAGGCCAAGCAGTACGGCGGCATCTTCTCGGAGCACGACGACCGCTACAAGCGGACGGCGGAGTTCGTCGAGGTCATGAAGGGGATGTGGCGGGAGACGCCGTACTCGTTCTCGGGCGAGTACTACGACATCGAGAACGCGCACCTCGAGCCGAAGCCCCGCGTGACCCCGCGCATCTACGCCGGCGGCGAGAGCGAGGCGGGCAAGGCCGCGATCACGGGGTACGCCGACGCCTACGTGACCCACGGCGGCACGGTCGAGGAACTCCGCACGAAGATCGCCGAGATGAAGCAGCGCCGCATCGACGCCGGACTGCCGCCGTTCGAGGCGTTCGGCATGGCCGCGTACGTCATCGTCCGCGAGACCGAGGAAGAGGCACAGGCCGAGCTCGCGCGGATCACCGACGTGCAGCACGGCAACGCGTACGAGTCGTACCAGGACTTCATCTCGAAGTCGCAGCTCGAGCACGTCCCCTCGCTCGAGGACTACTCGGTGTCGAACCGCGGCCTGCGCCCCGGTTTCGTCGGCACGCCGGCGCAGGTCGCTGCCCGGATCAAGGAGTTCGAGGACGCCGGGGTGGACACACTGCTGCTGCAGTTCTCGCCGCAGCTCGAGGAGATGGACCGCTTCGGCGAACAGGTCATCCCGCTCGTCCGCCCGTCGGTGGTCGCGGCGTCCGAGGCGGTCGTCTGATGGGCACGACCGAGGAGGAGTGGGCGTTCGAGACCCGGCAGATCCGCGCGGGCTTCAAGGCCGACCCGGGGTTCGGTGGCAACGTCCCGCCGATCGCCCAGACCGCGGCCTTCGTCTACCCGTCCGGTGAGGACGCGGCGGACCGCTTCATGCTCAACGCCCCGGGGCACACGTACTCGCGCGTGAACAACCCGTCGGCGGCGGCGCTCGAGCGGCGCATCGCGGACCTCGAGGGCGGCGTCGGCGCGCTCGCGCTGGCGTCCGGCCAGGCGGCCACCTCGTTGGCCGTCCTCGGCGTCGCGCGGGCCGGTGACCACGTCGTGTCGAGTGCCTCGCTGTACGGCGCGACGTACACGCTGTTCGCGTCGACGCTGCACGACCTCGGCATCGCGTTCACCTTCGTGCAGGACCCCACGGACCTGGACGAGTGGGTTGCCGCGGTGCGTCCGGAGACGAAGGCGTTCTTCGGGGAGTCGATCCCGAACCCGCGCGGTGACGTCCTGGACTTCGCCGGGGTGGCCGGGGTCGCGCACGACGCCGGAGTCCCGCTCATCGTCGACAACACCATCGCGACGCCGTACCTGGTCCGTCCGATCGAGCACGGTGCCGACATCGTCCTGCACTCGGCGACGAAGTACCTGGCCGGTCACGGCAGCGCCATCGCCGGGCTCATCGTGGACAGCGGCAACTTCGACTGGGCGGCCCACGCCGAAAAGTTCCCGCAGCTCGCGACCACCGAACAGTCCGGGTTCGCGAACACGGACTTCGCGTCGAAGTTCGGGCGGCGCGCGTTCATCCAGCGCACCCGGTCGAAGCTCTCCGCCGACCTCGGTCCGGCGATCGCCCCCTTCAACGCCTTCCTGGTGCTGCAAGGCATCCAGACGCTCTCCCTGCGGATGGAGCGGCACGTGTCGAACGCCGCCGCCGTCGCGTCGTGGCTGGACGCGCACGACCAGGTGCTCGGCGTGCACTACGCGGGACTGCCGTCGTCGCCGTGGCACCACCTGCAGCAGCGGTACGTGCCGAAGGGGCCGTCGGCGGTCCTGGCGTTCGACCTGGACGGCGGGGTCGAGGCCGGACGGCGGTTCGTGGCCGCCCTCGAGCTGTTCGACCACGTGTCGAACATCGGTGACGTCCGGTCGCTCGTCGTGCACCCGGCGTCGACGACCCACGTGCAGATGACGTCGTCGGAGCGGGCTGCGGCCGGTGTGGGCGACGGGCTCATCCGGCTGTCGATCGGCCTCGAGCACATCGACGACGTCCTCGCCGACCTGGCGCGGGGCTTCGCGGCAGCCGCAGCGGGATAGGTTGGGGGCATGACCACGTTGGCCGCCCCGACCCGCGTGCGGACGCGCGCCCCCGGCAAGATCAACGTGTTCCTGTCCGTCGGTGCGCTGCAGGACGACGGCTACCACGACGTGGCGACCGCGTACCAGGCCGTGTCGCTGTACGAGGACGTCACGGCCGAGCACGCCGACGACTTCTCGGTGACCTTCACCGGCCCGATCGACACGTCGAACGTGCCGGTCGACGAGTCGAACCTGGCGATCCGTGCGGCCCGGCTGGTGGCCGACGCCGCTGGGCACCGGGGCGGAGTCCGGTTGACGATCGACAAGCAGGTGCCGGTGGCCGGCGGCATGGGTGGTGGCTCGGCGGACGCCGCGGCCACGCTGCTCGCCGTGGACACGCTCTGGGGCACCGCCCTCGGGCGTGAGGAACTGCTCCGTCTCGCCGCGCAGCTCGGCGCGGACGTGCCGTTCGCCTTCGCCGGTGGCACGGCCGTGGGCACCGGCCGCGGCGACGAACTCAGCCCCGCACTGGCGAAGGGCGAGTTCCACTGGGTCCTCGCGCTGAGTGACGACGGCCTGTCGACCCCGGCGGTGTACCGTGCGCTCGACGAGCACCGGGAGCGCTACCGCGCCGACATCGCACCGGCGCCGTCCCACCCCGTGGTGGAGTCGAACGTGCTGCAGGCGCTGCGTGCCGGCGACCCCGACCTGCTCGCCGACTGCGTCCACAACGACCTGCAGGCCCCGGCCATGCGGCTGCAGCCCGGACTCGCGTCGACCCTCGAACTCGGCGAGAAGGCCGGAGCGCTCGCGGGTCTGGTGTCGGGCAGCGGTCCGACGGTGGCGTTCCTGGTCGGTGACCGTGACGCCGCGCTCGAACTGCAGGTCGAGCTCAGCGCTGCCGGCCTGGTCGCGCTCCGAGCCACCGGTCCGGTGCACGGCGCCCGCCTCGTGCACTGACCGTACGACAGACGCTGACCGTACGACAGACGCTGACCGTACGACGAACGCTGACCGGCCGTCAGCTCAGCGGCTGTACTTCCACAGGATGACCGTGTCGGTGTGCCAGTACCGCACCACGTGGAAGCCCTGGTCCTTGAGCGTCTCGGAGACCTCGGGGCGGATGTTCCGCGACTTGGCGCCGACGAACCAGACGGTGTCGATGTCGGCCAGGCGTGCCGGCACGGTCGTGGCGATGTCGCCGTTCACGTTCCACAGCTGACCGCGCTGCGCACCCGTGCTCGCCACCGCCAGGTCCCGCATGCCGCTGAAGGCCTCGGGGTAGGCGTCGGCGATGACCTGCGCCGTCGCGGTCGGGTGCTCCCACACGCTGCCGTAGATCACCCCTTCGTCGGCGTCGGTGGTCACGTTCCGCTCGCGTTCGATGATCGCCGCCGCGTTCGCCCAGTGCGAGGACTGCTTGGCGTGCGGCAGCCGCACGATCGTCGACGTCGGCACGGACACAAGGAGCATCGCGACGACCGCGCCGGCGATCCAGCGCCGCGGACGGAGGGCCGTGATCGCGAGTCCGATCAGGAGCGCCACGAACGGCAGACTGATGCTCGCGTACTTGGGGGAGTACAGGTGCTCGCCGGCGGCGGTCGCGGCGACCAGCAGCGCGGTGGGCACGATCGTCAGAGGCACGGCGACCCGGACGGCCTGCATGCGGAGCACGTCGCGGGCGGCCGGCGACGGGCGTCGGGCCGCGCGCACCGCCAGCACGACGGCGACGATCATGAGCAGCCACCCGAGGGCGGCGTACGGGTAGACGACCCCGAACCACGCGGTCGCGAACACCTGGCGCAGGGTGGCCCAACCGATGCCGGTGATCCACCCGACCTGCTTGGCCTGACCGGCGGCGAGTCCGATGAACGGCAGGACGACCACGGCTGCGGCGGAGGCGGCGACGGCCCAGCGGACGACGACGGCGCGGTCCACCATCGCCGAGGGCACCGTGCCGCTGCGATCCGTCACCGTGGCCCGCCGTCGGGCTGCCCGGTCGGCGACGCCGGTCCACGCGAGCACGACGCCGTGCGCCACGACGGCGAGGGACAGGTAGACGTTGAACAGCACGGCCACGGCCGCCAGCACGCCGTAGACGACCCACCACCGCGTCGCGTGGTGCCGCACCCGCGTGCGACGGACCGCGGTCAGGCCGACGAGCGTGAGCAGCGCGGCGAAGGTGGTGACGGTCGCGTACGGGCGGCCCTCGGTGCCGGCCCAGGCGACGCGGGGCAGCAGCAGGAAGACCAGACCGGAGACGACCCCGAGCCGGACACCGCCGAGCCGCCGGCCGAGCGCCACCACGAGGGCGGCGGCGATCCCGATCGCCAGGGCACTCGGGAAGCGGAGCGTGAACGGGGAGTAGCCGACCAGCGCGAGCCACACGTGCATGAGCGCGTAGTACAGACCGTGCACGGCGTCGACGTTCTGCAGCTCCGCCCAGAGCGCCGGCCAGCTGCGCTGCGCACTCGTCAGGGTGGCGGCTTCGTCGTACCAGACCGACGGCACCCACGTGAAGGCGGCGGCGACGACCACTCCGACCACGCCGACGGTGATCTCCGGCGCACGCACCAGGGTCCGCACGGTCGACAGGGCGAGTGCCTGGAGCCGTGCGCGCGTCGACGCGTCCGACGTCGTGCGTCGGACCGTGACGGTGCCGGTGCCGGTGCGGGGAGAACTCACGCCCGCGACCGTACCGAGCGGCACTGAGCATCCGCCGCGTCCACCCGCTGAGCATTCACATGCAGGGATTCGGTGCGACCGGCCAGAATGACGGGATGGACCCCCTCGTCGCCCCCGTCGCAGCGCTCTCCCCGTGGCGGACACGGCTCGGCTCGCGGACCGCTGCCCTGTCCGACGTCGGCGGCGTCGGGCTCCGCCGGCTGGCCGCTTCACGCGTCCTGGTGGTCGGCGCCGGCGGGCTCGGCGCGCCCGTCGTCGCGTACCTCGCCGGGGTCGGCCGACTCACGGTCGTCGACCCCGACGTGGTCGACGCGTCGAACCTCGCACGTCAGACGCTCTTCACCGCGGCCGACGTCGGATCGTCGAAGGCCGAGGTCGCCGTCGCCCGCGCCCGCGCCGTCGACCCGGAACTCGACGCCGTCGCCGTGGTCGGCTCCTTCACCCCGGAGCTCGTCGCCGGGCACGACGTGGTCGTCGACGCGGCGGACTCCGTCCTGGTCACCCGGGCGGTCTCGGACGCCTGCGCCGACGCCGGCGTGCCGTTCGTCTGGGGCACGGTGCTCGGTCACGACGGCCAGGTCAGCGTGTTCCGCGACGCCGGACCGGACGGCGTCGACTTCCACGACCTGCACCCCGAAGCCCTGCCCGACGAGGGCTCCTGCGCCCTGGACGGCGTCGTGCCGGCACTGTGCGGCGCCGTCGGAGCGGTGATGGCCGGACAGGTACTGGCCCTGGTCACCGGCACCGGCGAACCGCTGCTCGGACGCGTCCTGACCGTCGACGCGCGCCGCTGGCGGTGGAGCGAGAGCCTCGTCCGGCGCGGGCCGGCATCACGCCGACCCGTCGTGGTCGCTCCCGCTCGGACCGACCGCATCGCCCCGTCGGCGCTCGCCGCGCGCCTGGCCGACCCCGCGGACCCGGTCGTCGTCGTCGACGTGCGCACCGACGCCGAACGGGCGGACGGTGTGGTCGCCGGAGCCGTCACGGGCGACGCGGTCACTGGCGACGCCGAGGCGGCGGACGTGGTCGTCTACTGCGCCCGTGGTCCGCGTGCGGACGCGTGGGCTGCCGCACAACCGGCCTGGAGGCACGTGGCGGTCCTCGACGGCGGGTTCGAGGCCTGGCGCCGCGAAGGGCTGCCCGTGGTGAACGGGCTGATGTCCTGATCCGACACTGATCGGGTCCAGAGCGCCGCTTCCGCGGCTAGGATCGTCGTATCATGACGCAACTGCGGATCCGCGATGCTGCTGCCTTCCTCGGGGTGAGTGACGACACCGTGCGTCGACTCGTCGACGGGGGCACCTTCGACCGGGCCACCGACGACGCCGGTCGCGCCGTCGTCGACGGTCGACAGGTGGCCGAGTACGCCCGGGCGCGGAGCACCGAGCTGGCCGCCCCGGACACCGGCGTGAAGAGCTCGGCACGGAACCGCTTCGTCGGCATCGTCACCGACCTGGTCGTCGACACCGTCATGGCGCAGGTCGAACTGCAGTGCGGCCCGCACCGCGTGGTCTCGCTCATGAGCGCCGAGGCGGTGCGCGACCTCGGGCTCGAGGTCGGGTCCGTCGCCGTGGCGTCCGTCAAGGCCACGATGGTCACCGTCGAGGCGCCCACCCACCAGGAGGACCCCCGATGACCCGTCGTTCCCGCTCGCTGCTCGTGCCCCTCGCCGTCGTCGCGGCCCTCGGCCTGGCGTCGTGTTCCACCGCCGACGCTCCGGCGGGGTCGTCGTCGCCGTCGCCGTCGTCGTCGAGCGCGGACGCAGGCGTGTCGGGCTCGATCACGGTGTTCGCGGCGGCGTCGCTCCAGAAGACCTTCACCACGCTCGGCAAGGACTTCGAGCTCGCGAACCCCGGCGCCTCGATCGAGTTCTCGTTCGCGGGATCGAGCGACCTGGTCACCCAGATCCAGAACGGCGCCCCCGCCGACGTGTTCGCCTCCGCCGACGAGGCGAACATGGCGAAGCTGTCCGCGACCGACCTGGCGAGCGGGTCACCGGAGGACTTCGCGACGAACGTCCTCGAGATCGCCGTCGCGCCGGGCAACCCGAAGGCCATCACGAGCCTCGACGACCTGACCGGCTCCGACGTCCAGCTCGTCACGTGCGCCGCCCCGGTGCCGTGCGGTGCCGCAACGGCGAAGGTCGAGTCCGCCTCGGGCGTCGACCTGCAGCCCGTCAGCGAGGAGCAGTCCGTCACCGACGTGCTCGGCAAGGTCGAGTCCGGTCAGGCCGACGCCGGGCTGGTCTACGTGACCGACGTGCAGGGTGCCGACGGCAAGGTCGACGGTGTCCCGTTCGACGAGTCGAGCAAGGCCGTCAACACGTACCCGATCGGCGTGCTCAAGGCGTCCGAGGACCCGGAGCTCGCGCAGGCGTTCTCCGACTACGTCCGGTCCGCCACCGGCCAGAAGGTGCTCACCGCCGCCGGGTTCGGGAAGCCGTGACCCGTGGCCTCGCGGGCTGACGGACGGCCACCGGTCGCCTGGTGGCTCCCGCTGCCCGCGGTGCTGGGCGGCCTGTTCGTCGTCGTCCCCGTGCTCGCGATGCTCGGTCGGGTCGACTGGTCGTCGTTCGTCGCCCTCGTCACCTCGACGGCGTCGCTCACGGCCCTCGGGCTCAGCCTCGGCACCGCGCTGACCGCCACGGCCGTCGCGTTCGTGCTCGGGTACCCGCTCGCCGTGCTGTTCGCCCGGTCCCGGTCACGGTGGGTGGGCGTCGCCCGCGCCGTCGTGCTGCTGCCGCTCGTGCTGCCGCCCGTCGTCGGCGGGCTCGCGCTGCTGGCGGCGTTCGGTCGCCTCGGGGTGGTCGGGTCGTTCCTCGACGACCACGGGCTGCACATCGCGTTCACCACCACGGCGGTCGTCATCGCGCAGACGTTCGTCGCCATGCCGTTCCTGGTGTCCTCGATCGAGGGTGCGCTCCGCGTCGAGGGGGACCGGTACGAGCGGGTCGCCGCCACCCTCGGCGCCGGTCCCACCCGCACGTTCCTCACCGTCACGACCCCGAGGGTCCTGCCCGGCATCGTCTCCGGACTGGTGCTCTGCTTCGCGCGAGCACTCGGCGAGTTCGGTGCGACCCTGACGTTCGCGGGCAGCCTGCAGGGGGTCACCCGGACCCTGCCGCTGGAGATCTACCTGCAGCGCGAGGTCGACCCGGACACCGCTGTCGCACTGGCGGTCGTGCTCGTCGTGGTCGCCGTCGTGGTCATCGGCGCCTCGTCGCTCCGGACCCGGGGCGTGGCAGCGTGAGCGGGGTCACCGCACGCATCGTCGTCGAGCGACGCGGGGTCGACGTCGCCATCGAGGTCGCGACGGGGGAGTGCGTGGCGGTCATCGGGCCGAACGGCGCGGGCAAGTCCACCGTGGTCGAGGCCCTCGCCGGCCTGCTGCCGATCGACGCCGGACGGGTGGTCCTCGGCGGCACCGTCGTGTCGGACCAGCGGCGGACCGTCCCCGCCCACCGCCGCCGCATCGGACTCGTCGCCCAGCGGCCCGACCTGTTCCCGTTCCTCGACGTGGTCGGCAACGTGGCGTTCGGCCCGCGCGCCGCCGGTGTCCGACGGGCCGCGGCCCGTGCCCGCGCGCTCCGTGCCCTGGCGGCCCTCGGCATCGACGACCTGGCGGGACGGAGCCCCGATGCGCTGTCCGGCGGGCAGGCCCAGCGCGTCGCCATCGCCCGGGCGCTCGCCACCGACCCGGCGGTCCTGCTGCTCGACGAACCGACGTCGGCGCTCGACGTCTCCGCGCGCGACGAGGTCCGTGCGGCCCTCCGGACCGCGATCGGCGGGCGTCCGAGCATCCTGGTCACGCACGACCCGGTCGAGGTCGTCGCCCTGGCCGACCGGGTGGTCGTCGTCGAGCACGGCCGGGTCGTCGAGGACGGCACCCCAGCGGCCGTGCTCGGACGGCCCACGAGTGCCTTCGCGGCGGCGTTCTCCGGACTCGCGCTGGTGCGCGGGACCGCCACCGCGGGTGGGATCGCGACCGACGGCGGGGGCGAGTTGGCGTCCGGGACGCACGCCGTGCCTCCCGGACGGCCCGCCCTGGGCGCCTTCCACCCGACGGCCGCCGTGCTCACGCGGGACGGCGCCGGACCGGAGCGCACCGTCACGTCGCTCGAGCCGCGGGACGGTCTGGTGCGGGTGCGCGCTGGCGACCTGGTCGCGGACCTGACCCTGGCGCGGGTCACGGCGCTCGGGATCGGACCCGGCGATGCGGTCCACGCGGACGTTCCCGCGTCCGAACTGGCGGTGTACGCGCCGCGCGGTTGAGACAATGGACGGATGACCTCCTGGTTCCCCAAGGCGTGGCCCGTGGCCATCCCGATCCTGGCGGCCGTCGTGCTCGCGTTCTCGTACGGCCGCTACGGACTCGGCACCGTGGTCGTGGCGATCGTCGCGGTCGTGCTCGCCGCCACCGTGCTCGCGGCGGTGCACCACGCCGAGGTCGTCGCGCACCGGGTCGGGGAACCGTTCGGGTCACTCGTGCTCGCCGTGGCGGTCACGATCATCGAGGTCGCGCTGATCATCTCGCTGTCGAGCTCCGGCGGTGCCCAGGCCGAGACGCTGGCGCGAGACACGGTGTTCTCGGCCGTGATGATCACGATGAACGGGTTGGTCGGCCTCGCGATCCTGATCGGGACGCTCCGGCACAACACCGTGCGCTTCAACCAGGAGGGCGCGAGCGCCGCGACGATGACGGTGGCCGCGCTCGCCGTCCTGACCCTGGTGCTGCCGACGTTCACCACTGGCACCGACGACGCGTCCTTCACCGGCACGCAGCTCGTCTTCGTGGCTGTGGCGTCGATCGTGCTCTACGGGCTGTTCGTCGTGACGCAGACCGTGGCCCACCGCGACTTCTTCCTGCCGGTCAACCGCTCCGGCGGCGTGCTCACGGAGTCCGAGGACGCCCACGCCGCCCGGCCGACCGGACGCGCGACGATGATCTCGCTCGCACTGCTCGTCGTCGCGCTCGTCGCCGTCGTCGGGCTCGCCAAGGTCGAGTCGCCCGCGATCGAGGCCGGCGTGGCCGCGGTCGGGTTCCCGCCGTCGTTCGTCGGTGTCGTGATCGCCCTGCTCATCCTGCTGCCCGAGGGCATCGCGGCGTCGAAGGCTGCCGCCCGCAACCGGATCCAGACGAGCCTGAACCTGGCGATGGGGTCGGCGATGGCGTCGATCGGTCTGACGATCCCCTCCATCGCGGTGGCGTCGCTGTTCATGCCGGGCACGCTGCTGCTCGGCCTCGGGTCGTCGCAGATCGTGCTGCTCGCGCTGACGATCGTCGCCGCGGTGCTCACCGTGCTGCCGGGTCGGGCGACGCGACTGCAGGGCGGGGTGCACCTGGTGATCTTCGCCGCGTTCATCGTGCTGTCCGTCTCGCCGTAGGGGGGCGCGGCGGCCGCGGCCGGGCGGCGCGGCGGCGGCGGCGTACCTGGTCGAATCGGGCGTACCTGGTCGGAAGTTCTGACCCGGTATGCCCGGAAACACCAGGCATCGCGGGCGTTCTGGGAAAGAACGGACACAGGGCGCGCAGACACGGGGACGAGTCGGGAGTACCTGGTCGAATCGGGCGTAGCTGGTCGGATCGGGCGTACCTGGTCGGAAGTTTCGACCCGGTATGCCCGGAAACACCAGGCATCGCGGGCGTTCTGGGAAAGAACGGGCGAGGGGCGCTCAGCCGCCGGCGAAAGGGGGCATGACGTCGACGACCGCGACCCCGGACAGCGCGGTGGCCCGGTCGCGGGTGGTCACGCCGTCGACCAGGTACGAGCACCGCTCCTGCAGCGCACTCCAGCGCGATGGGTCGGTGGCGGTGGCCTCGCGCAGCGCCTCGTCGAGCGTGTCGGCCGCGGTGGTCAGCGTGTCCGCGCCGACCGCCGCCCGGGCAGCGGCGAAGAACCGGATCGTGGTCATGTCTCAGCCGCCGATCGCGCTCATGCCGCGCGTCGGGTGCACGAGCTCGTCGCTGTCGTCGCCGTGGTCGCGCGGCTTCGCCCACATCGCCCGGCGCCACAGCTCGGCCAGGTCGTCGTCGGAGACCCCCGCGCGCATCGGGCCGAGCACGTCGGTCTCGGCGTCGGAGAACAGGCAGCTCCGGACGTTGCCGTCGGCGGTCAACCGGGTGCGGGTGCAGTCGGCGCAGAAGGACTCGGTGATGCTCGCGATGATGCCCACGGTGCCGAGCAGCACGCCGATGCCCGACGCAGCGGCGTGGTCGCGTGCGTGCACCCGGTACCGCTCGGCCGGGGCGCCGTCACGCGGTGCCTCGTCCGGCGTCAGCACGAACGACGACGCCAGCAACGCCCGGGTCTCGGCAGCGGTCACCATCTCGGTGCGGTCCCAGGCGTGGTCGGGGTCGAGCGGCATCTGCTCGATGAACCGCAGCTCGTAGCCGCGGTCGAGGCACCAGCGCAGCAGCTCCGGCGCGGCGTCGTCGTTGATCCCGCGCAGCAGCACCGCGTTGACCTTGATGTCGAGGCCGGCGTCGTGGGCGGCGGACAGCCCGGCGATGACCTTGTCGAGGAACGGGCGGCGGGTCACGGTGGTGAACACGTCCGGGTCGACGGTGTCGAGCGACACGTTCACGCGCCGCAGCCCGGCGTCGTACAGGGCCTGGGCGCGGTGGGCGAGGCCGATGGCGTTCGTGGTGAGCGACAGCTCCGGGGCGTCGGGCAGCGCGGCGCACCGGGCGATCACGTCGACCAGGTCGTGCCGGAGCATCGGCTCGCCGCCGGTGAACCGCACCTTGCGCACACCGAACCGCGACGCCCCGATCCGCACCAGCCGTTCGATCTCGGCGGCGGTCATCAGGGCGTCGTCGGGGGCGAACGGCAGCCCGGCGGCCGGCATGCAGTAGGTGCAGCGCAGGTTGCACCGTTCGGTCAGCGACACCCGCAGGTCGATCGCACGACGCCCGAAGCGGTCGACGAGCCCGGCGGACGCCGGGTCCACGGTCGTGCCGAGCAGGGTCGCAGGTGCCATGCGGCTCAGCGTACGTGTTCGACGCTCCGGAACGACAGCCGTTCCCACCAGCGCCGCCAGTCCGACCGGCTCGTGCGCAGGAGCGTCACCACCACGATGACGGCCACGGCGGCGAGCAGCCACCACCGGTAGGCGTCCGTCGACGGCCACACCCCGCGCAGCGCGATGGCGAGCCCGATCGACAGCCACTCCCACCGCCCCGACAGCACCACGAACGGGATGAGCAGCAGCGCGTACCAGGGGTAGCGCGGGGTCACGGCGAGGAACGTGACGCCGATCATCAGGACCTCGCCGGACCACGGCCGCGACGGGTCCGAGAGCCGCCAGGCCAGGAAGGCGGCGAGCAGCACGGCGAGCCCGACCACGACGGTCGCGGCGTCACCCCGGAACACCAGCGACACCAGGGCGAAGCGCGAGCCGTCCTCGTAGCCCTCCTCGCTCAGGTAGCCGGGCAGGTACCCGAGCACGTCGAGCCCCGTCGTCAGCACGTAGGGCACGTAGAGCAGGCCGAACACGGCGATGCCGACCGGGATCGCCCACCAGGAACGCCACCGGCCGAGCAACGGCGGGTACACGATCGCCGGGATGAGCTTCGTCGCCGTCGCCGCACCGAGTGCGATCCCGCCCCAGATCGGTCGACCGAACGCGACGAGGACGGCACCCGCGGTCGCGAGCGCCGCGCCGAGGGCGTCGACGTGCGAGTTCGTCACGGCCTCGGACGCCACGAGCGGCGACCAGGCCCAGAGCGCTGCCCACCACGTCGGGCGACCCGTCTTCCGCAGCACCACGACGAGGGCGACGGTCACGACCAGCGAGAGGAGCAGGCCCGCCACCTGGAACGGCATGTACTGCGCGGTCGCCGGCACGAACGCACGGACCGCGGCGAACCAGAGCTGCGCCATCGGCGGGTAGATCGTCGTCACGTCCGGCCGGTTGATCGCGGTGCAGTGGCCGTCCGCGCCGTCGCCCAGGCCGCGGAACCGGGGCTTGATGTCGTCGCACGTGCCGTTCACCTTGTCCGGGAACAGCCAGTCCGGCCGCAGACCGGACAGTGCCGTGGACTGGGGGGTGTGCGCGTACGGTGAGACTCCGGCATGCTGGACGATGCCGTCCCACGCGTACCGCGCCGAGTCGGTGCTCGTGCTCGGGGGGCCGGCCAACGACGCGAGACCGACCACCACTGCCCCGACCATGACCACGGCGGTCATCCACCGGGCGGGCACGAACCGCAGCGCGAGCACGGCGATCACGAACACCGTCCAAGCGATCAGCGTCCACGCAACGAATGACGAACGAGTGTCGGATCGGAGGAACCCCAGATGCGTGACGCCGAAGGCGATGACGCCCGCGAGGGCCAGTACCCCGACGACCGCGCCCACGACGGCGAGGCGGGCACCGGGTCCGACGGCGGAGGACGGTCGGACGGCACGCAGTCGGTCGCTCATGGTCCGTCGAGGCTAGCGGGCGTGCGGCACCTGCTGTTCGAGGCGCGGGCCGCTCTGGCCTCGCCGAACCGGAACGCGCGCTCCGCGGTGGTGCTCGGACGACTGCTCGGCATCGCCTTCGTGGTGTGCTTCGGCACCGGCATCTACAGTCACCTGCTGCAGGAGCCCCTCGGCTGGATGCGGTTCCCGACCCGGCCGACGCAGCTCTACCAGTTCACCCAGGGCCTGCACATCACCACCGGCATCGCGATCATCCCGCTGCTGCTGGCCAAGCTCAACACCGTCATGCCCGCGCTGGTGCAGGTCCCGCCGGTGCGCGGCGTGCTGCACCTGTTCGAGCGGCTGTCGATCGCCGTGCTCGTGTCGGCGTCGATCATCCAGGTCACGACCGGCCTGCTCAACACGTACCAGTGGTACCCGTGGCCGTTCCCGTTCCGCCAGGTCCACAACGCGATGGCGTACGTGATCATCGGGTCGCTCATCATCCACATCGCGTCGAAGCTGCCGGTGATCGCCCGCTACTGGCGGAAGCGCGACTCCTACGACGAGCAGGGCCGGTTCATCGTGGACCCCGCGTCCGGCAGCGAGTTGCTTCCCCCGGTACGGGAGGCCCGCCCCGCGTCCGCCCCGCCGGCTGCGGGTGCCGAAACGGCCCAGTCCACGGCCCCCGGCCTGCTCGGCCGCGTGTTCCGCTGGATCGACGGCGTCGACGCGGTCAAGGCGGTCGACGCAGCCCCGGACGGACCGGCGGCCGATGCGCCGGAGCCGACCCGGGCCTCCCGGTCGGTCGAGGAGCGCGCACAGGGCCGACGCCAGCGGATCGCACGACGCGGGTTCTTCGGCGGCGTGACGGCCGCGGTCGTCGGCGTCGTCGCCCTGACGGCGGGGCAGTCCTCGAAGCTCGCTGAACCGTTCAACGTGTTCGGCGCGCGCCAGCGCGGTCTCGGCGCGAACGGCCTGCCGGTCAACCGCACCGCCCGCGCGGCGGGGGTGCTCGCCAGCGCGACCGCCGCGGACTGGACGCTGACCGTCGTCGGACCCGACGTGACCCGGACCTTCGTGCGCGCGGAACTCGTCGCCCTCGGCAGCACCGAGGTCGACCTGCCGATCTCGTGCGTCGAGGGGTGGAGCCAGATGGGCAGCTGGAAGGGCGTGCGGATGCGCGACCTGCTCGGCGCCGTGCAGGCCGAACCCGGATCGCACGTGCGCGTCACGAGCCTGGAACGACACGGCGGCTACCGGATCATGGACATGGGGCCGGAGTACGCCGAGGACCCGACCACCCTGGTCGCGCTCGAGCTGAACGGTTCGACGCTCGACCTGGACCACGGGTTCCCGGCGCGGATCATCGCTCCGGGGCGACCGGGCGTGCTGCAGACCAAGTGGATCGAGAAGATCGAGGTGCTGCGGTGAAGGCCGCGCGGATCGTGCTCGTCGTGCTCGGCGTGCTGGTGATCGCGTTCGGTGCCTACGTCCTGGTGACGTCGGTCAAGCCGAACCGGATCGGCGGGCTGGCGACCTGGCTGCTCGGCGCGGTGATCCTGCACGACGCGATCCTGTCGCCGTTCGTCGTCGGCGCCGGACTGCTCCTGCGTCGGGCGGGGCGGTCGCTCCGGGCGTGGGTGCTCGTCGTGGTGCAGACGGTGATCGTGCTCGGCAGTGTGCTCGCCCTCGTGGTGCTGCCCGAGATCGCGGCGAAGCGGCACGGGCAGAAGAACCCCACGATCCTGCCGTTCGACTACGGCACGCGGTTGCTGATCGTCGAGGGGGTGCTGCTGCTCGTGGTGGTGGCGGTGCTCGTCGTCGGAGTGGTTCGTGCGCGGCGGACGGCACTGGTTAAAGCGACAACCATTCGGTAGGATGCAGACATGACCGACGAGACCCCGTGGCTCACCCGCGAGCAGCTGCGCGCGTGGATGAAGCTCGTGGCCGTCATGGAACTCCTGCCGGCGGCGCTCGACCAGCAGCTGCAGCGTGACGCGGACCTGACGCACTTCGACTACATGGTCATCGCGATGCTCTCCGAGACCGACGGTCGCACGCTGCGCATGTCGGCCCTCGCCTCGGCGACGAACGCCTCGCTGCCCCGGCTGTCGCACGTGGTGTCCCGGCTCGAGAAGCGCGGGCTCGTGACGCGCTGCCCCTCGACCTCGGACCGCCGTGCGACCGACGTCCGGCTCACCGACGCCGGGTACGCCACGATCGTCGAGGCCGCTCCGGACCACGTCCGCACCGCACGCCACGTCGTGATCGACGCCCTGAGCGACGAGCAGGTCGTCCAGCTCGACGGCATCGCGGCCGCACTGCTCACACGGCTCGACCCCGAGGGGCGGTTCGCTGCCCTGACGTACCCGCGGGACGACGACGACACCGCGATCTGCGAGGCCCGGCTGACCGGTGCCAGCACCGACTGAACGGCGCTGTGCGCCCGCGTCTGCGCCCGCGTCTGCGGGCTCGGTCGTTGCAATAGGCTCGGCCCATGACCGACCCCGCCGCGCCGTCCGACACGTACTCCTACCTCGGACCCGCCGGCACCTTCACCGAGGCGGCCCTCAAGCTCGTCGAGGCCGCGGCCGGCAAGCCCTGGCGGAGCGTCAACAACGTCGGTGAAGCGCTCGACGACGTCATGTCCGGCCGCTCGGTCGGCGCGGTCATCGCGATCGAGAACAGCGTCGACGGCGGCGTCAGCGCGACGCAAGACGCCCTCGCCCGGATCCCCGGCGTGCGGATCGTGGGGGAGTACCTCGTGCCGGTCGACTTCGTGCTCGTCGCGCGCCCCGGCACCGTGCTCGCCGACGTCCGCACCGTGAACGCCCACCCGGTGGCCTACGCGCAGACCCACAACTGGCTCGAGGCGAACCTGCCCGGTCACGGCCACATCCCGGCGTCGTCGAACGTCGCCGCCGCGCTCGCCCTGCTCGAGGCGAACCCCACCGCCGACGCCGCCGTCGCACCGCCCGGCATCACCGACCACCACGACGTCGTCGTGCTCGCGTCGTCGATCGGCGACAACGCCTCGGCCGTGACCCGCTTCGTGCTCGTGTCCAAGACCTTGGCGCTGCCCGAGCCGACCGGTGCCGACAAGACGAGCGTCATCGTCGAGCTGCCCGCCGACCACCCCGGCGCCCTGGTCGACATGCTCGAGCAGTTCGCCACCCGCGGCATCAACATGGGGCTGCTGTCATCGCGGCCGATCGGTGACGAGCTCGGCCGCTACCGGTTCGTCATCGACCTGGACGGGCACGTGCAGGACGAGCGCGTGGCCGACGCACTGCTCGGTCTGCGGCGGTTCAGCCCGCGCGTGACGTTCCTCGGGTCGTACCCGCGGGCCGACGGCGCGCAGCCCGAGGTGCCGGCGCGCTACTCGGACGCCGCGTTCGTCGAGGCGCGGGACTGGCTGCGCGCGATCGTGTCCGGCGAGCCTGACGCGGGCTGACGCGCTCTGCCGTCCTTCCGCGCGGCGCTGGCTCGTCGGTCGGTGCTGCCCGGTGCGAGGTTGATCACTCCGTGCGCCCGAACAACCTCGCACCGAGTGAGCAACGCCGCACGGGCCGCACGGCCCGCCGCCGCTCAGCGCTTGCGGCCGCGCACCCAGCTCGGCCGCGGCTCCACCGTCGGCACCTTGACCGTCAGTGAACCGGAGTCGATCCGCGCGCGGAACGCCATGATCTCGCCCACCGGGTCGCCGTCGATCTCGAACTCGTCGGGCTTCTCGAGTCGCAGTGTGAACTCCTCGCCGCGCATGTACCGCAGCGGACGTTCCTGCTTCGCCGCCGTGGTGATGCGTCGACCGATCAGGGTCTCGGACAGCGCCGAACGCCGGAACCAGCGCAGGATCCCGTTCTCCCAGAACACGCGGGCACCGATCCGCACCCAGCCGAAGAAGCCGCGCGGTCGCATCACGACGATGTCGAACACGCCGTCGTCGATCTCGGCGTCGGGCAGCAGCATCGCGTTCGCCTGCAGCATGCCGCAGTTGCCGACGATGACCGAGTGCGCGCGCACCGAACCGTTGCGAGCCGACTCGTCGAGCCGGTACTTGAACTCGAAGCCGTCGGTGTCCCGCACGGAGCGCAGCAGCGAGTCGAGGTACGCGAGCCACCCGACGCGCTTCTTCAGCTCGGGCCGGGTGTTCGCGATCATCCGGGCGTCGAGCCCGAGGCCCGCCATCACGACGAAGCCGAACTGCTCGCGGGCACCGTCCGGCCGCTCGATGCCGATGAGGCCGAAGTCGATCGCCCGCTCGTGGCCGGAGAAGATGGTGTGCGCGCTGCTCGCCAGGTCGTCGAGGGGGAGCTTCATGTTGCGGGCGAGCAGGTTCCCGGTCCCGCTCGGCAGCAGCGCGAGTGAGGCACCGGAGCCGTGCACGACCTCGGCGACCGCGCGCACGGTGCCGTCGCCACCCGCGGCGGCGACGACGTCGGCTCCCGCCTCGAGCGCTGCGCGGGCCATGCCCCCGCCCGGGTCTTCCTCGGTGGTCTCGAACCAGAGCGTCTCGGCCCAGCCGGCTTCCTGCTGGTGCTGTTCCACGGTGGCCTTGAGGGTCGGCAGGTGGACCTTGACCGGGTTGTAGACCACGGCAGCCGTCCGGTGCTCGGTGGGGAGGGCGTCCTGGTCCGCGGGCGCGGTCTCCGAAGGGGTCGACATGCGATCAACGGTACCGATCGGACGCTGCGAGCGGCGGGTTCCTCCCCATGTCGCCGCCTCTAGGATGGAGCGGTGATCGATCCCCAGCTGCTTCGTGACAACCCGGACGTCATCAAGGCCTCGCAGGAGTCCCGCCGCGCATCCGTCGCCGTGGTCGACGAGGCCGTCGCCGCCGACGCCGCCCGACGCAGCGCGATCACCGCGTTCGAGTCGCTCCGCGCCGAGCAGAACGCCTTCGGCAAGACCGTCGCCAAGGCCCCGAAGGACGAGAAGGCCGCGCTCGTGCAGCAGGCCCAGGCGCTCTCGGCCCGGGTGAAGGAAGCCCAGGCGGCCGTCACCGCGGCCGAGGAGACCTTCAACTCCGTCGTACGCGCCATCCCGAACGTCGTGCTGCCCGGCGTCCCCGCCGGTGGCGAAGAGGACTTCGTCACCCTCCGCACCGTCGGCACGAAGCCCGAGTTCGACTTCGAGCCGAAGGACCACGCCGACCTCGGCGAGCACCTCGGCATCATCGACATCCCGCGCGGCGTGAAGGTCTCCGGCTCGCGCTTCTACTTCCTGCGCGGCCTCGGCGCCCGGCTCGAGATCGCGCTCATGTCGCTCGGCCTCGACCGCGCCATCGCCGCCGGCTTCGAACCGCTCATCACCCCGACGCTCGTCCGCCCCGAGACGATGGCGGGCACCGGCTTCCTCGGCGAGCACGCGGCCGAGGTCTACCGGCTCGAGGCCGACGACCTGTACCTGACCGGCACGAGCGAGGTCGCACTCGCCGGCTTCCACGCCGACGAGATCCTCGACATCGAGAAGACCGCGCACCGCTACGCCGGCTGGTCGACCTGCTACCGGCGCGAGGCCGGTTCGGCGGGCAAGGACAACCGCGGCATCCTGCGCGTGCACCAGTTCAACAAGCTCGAGATGTTCGCGTACGTCCACCCGGACCAGGCCGAGGCCGAGCACGAGAAGCTGGTGTCGTACCAGGAGCAGATGCTGCAGGACCTCGGGCTGCACTACCGCGTGATCGACGTCGCCGCTGGTGACCTCGGCACGAGCGCGGCGAAGAAGTACGACATCGAGGCCTGGGTCCCGACGCAGGGCACGTTCCGCGAGCTCACCTCGACGTCGAACTGCACGACGTTCCAGGCCCGTCGCCTCGACATCCGGTACCGCACCGAGAGCGGCAAGACGGCCCCGGTCGCCACCCTGAACGGCACCCTCGCGACCACCCGCTGGATCGTCGCGATCCTCGAGACCCACCAGCAGGCCGACGGCTCCGTCGTCGTGCCCGAGGTGCTGCGCCCCTACCTCGGTGGCGTCGAGGTGATCGAGCCCCGATGAGCACGCAGGGGCGGTTCGTGGACGGTGCGGCGCAGGGCGCGGGCGCCGGTGCTCCCGCCCGCACGAAGCGGTGGCTGGTGGCGCTCGACATCGACGGCACCACGATGCGCGAGGACGGCGTCATCACGGAGGCCGTGGTCGCCGCCGTGCGCGATGCCGAGGCCGCCGGGCACGAGGTCATGCTCTCCACGGGCCGCAGCGAGGGCATGACGGTTCCGCTGCTGGAGACCCTCGGCATCGAGCCGAAGTACCTCGTCTGCGCCAACGGCGCGCTGACCCTGGCCCGTCGTCCGGACGGGTCCTACGAGCGTGTCCACGTCGAGCACTTCGACCCGAGCGACGTCCTGCAGACCATCCGTGGTGCTCTGGAGAACGCGGCCTTCGGCGTCGAGGACGAGACCGGCCACTTCCGGTTGTCCGAGAACTTCCCCGCCGACACCATGACCAACGCCGGCGAGCTGGTGCCGTTCGAGCAGCTGCTCACGGTCGAGGCCACCCGCGTCGTCGTGATCTCGCCGGAGCACGGGCTCGAGGAGTTCCTGCAGATCGTCGAGGACATGGGCCTGCACAAGGTCTCGTACACGGTCGGGTGGACCGCGTGGCTCGACATCGCACCAGAGGGCGTGACGAAGGCCACCGCGATGGAACGCGTGCGCGAGTGGCTCGACATCCCGCGGTCGCGCGTCTTCGCTGCGGGCGACGGCCGCAACGACATCGACATGCTGCGGTGGGCCTCGACCTCCGGTCGCGGCGTCGTGATGGGCCAGGCGCCCGACGACGTCGTCGACGCCGGCAACGAACTCACCGGTGGCGTGTCCGACGACGGCCTGGCAGTAGCGCTCGACTCCCTGCCGCGCTGACCCTGGCATGCGCTGACGCGCACGGCGGACGGGAGGCCCGTTAGACTTCCCGGGACGCGGTCACGTCTCGCCACGTGGTCGCGTCACTGGAGGGTTGTCCGAGCGGCCGATGGAGCCTGTCTTGAAAACAGGTGGGCAGAGATGTCTCGTGGGTTCGAATCCCACACCCTCCGCCATGGACACCCGGTTGCGCCCGCTCCGCGTCGACGACGCGGCGACGCTCGCCGCCGTCATCACCGCGAGCGCCGAGCACCTGCGCCCGTGGGAGCCGTCCCGGGCGCCGGCGTACTTCACCGAGCAGGGCCAGCACGACGTCATCGTGCAGTCGCTCGCTGCAGAGCGCGCGGGCACCGCGGTCCCGTTCGTGATCGAGTCGACGGACGGTGAGCTCCTCGGGCGCATCACGCTGAGCGGCATCACCCGCGGCGCCCTACAGTCGTGCGCGATGGGGTACTGGATCCGCGCCGACCGACTCCGCCAGGGCCACGCCTCCCGCGCCGTCGCCGCTGCCGCTGGCCACGCGTTCGACGTCCTCCGACTCCACCGGGTGCAGGCCGAGACGCTGCCGGAGAACGTGGGGTCGCAGCGTGCCCTCGAGTCCGCGGGGTTCGAGCGCTACGGGTTCGCGCCGGAGTACATCACGATCAACGGAGCCTGGCGCGACCACGTCATGTTCCAGCTCCTCGCACCCCCTCCTGCCACACGGCGCACTCGATGATCGAGGTCGTCGAGTACCAGCCGTCGTGGCCCGTGCGGTTCGCGGTGTTGCGGGACGCGTACGCCGCAGCCCTCGACGCCGCCGGTGCGCCCTACCGCAGCATCGAGCACGTCGGCAGCACGTCGGTGCCCGGCCTCGCGGCGAAGCCCGTGATCGACGTCGACATCGTGGTCGGTGCCGGCGACGTCGCGGCGGCGGTCGCAGCGCTGGCCGTGATCGGCTTCGAGCCACGAGGAGACCTCGGCGTCCCCGACCGGCAGGCCTTCCGGACACCCGAGCGCTTCGCCCCGAGCAACACCTACGTCGCCACCGCCGGATCGCTCTCGCTGCGCAACCACCTCGCTGTTCGTGACGTGCTGCGCGCCGACCCGGGGCTGCGCGACGAGTACGCCGCCGTGAAGCGCCGGGCGGCTGCCGAGGCTGAGGACATCGACGACTACATCGAGCGCAAGAGCGGCGTGCTCGGTCGTGTCCTGGCTGCGGCGGGCATCTCCGCCGAGGAGCGCGCCGCGATCACCGCCGTCAATCGCGACATCACCGATCGCGGTGCCCGCGGTTGACGGTCCTAGTTCGGGAACCGCGAGGTTCCCGAACCAGGACCGTCAACCGGCCCGGTCTTCGACGTCGCCGTGTTCGCGCTCCCACTCGTCCTTCCGCGCCACCGCCTGGTCGAGCTGCTGGTTCCTGACGGCACGCTCCGCCGCGGTCTGACCGACGTAGCCAGCGACGGCGAGCAGCGCCGAGCCGACCCCGAGCAGGATCTTCAGCAGCTCGCCGTCCGACGTCGCCAGCAGCCAGAGCGCGAGCGCGCCGAAGCCGGTGATCGGGACTCGGAGGGCGGACGCCAGGAACTGCACGTCCTCCACCGTACGGCGGACGCCGCGCCCGCGACCGGACCTCAAGCGGTCGCGAGCGCCGGGTACAGCGCCGCCAGCGGCGCACTGAGCCCGGCGCGGACGTCACGGCTGACCTGGTCCGCCAGGACCTCGTGCTCACCGGCCTCGACCGCGTCCCAGATCAGCCGGACGATGTCGGCCGGGTCGGACTTCTCGACGTCGAGCCCTGCCGTCATGCCGGTGTCGGTGTAGCCGAGGTGCGCGCCGACGACCTGGGTGCCCTGGGGTGCGAGCTCGAGGCGGAGCGAGTTCGTGATCGACCAGAACGCTGCCTTCGACGCCGAGTACGCGCCGGCGAGAGCGACCCAGCTCAGAGCCGAGTGCACGTCGATCAGTGCGCCGCCGCCGATCGAGGGGGCGAAGGCCTTGGCGACACGGAGCGCGCCGAAGACGTTCGTCGCGAAGATGCGCTCGACCTCCGCGACGGAGGTGTCGACGAGCGGGTCGGCGCCGGCGATCCCGGCGTTGTTCACCACCACGGTCACGTCGGCTGCGGCACGGGCTGCGGCATCGACGCTCTCCTGGCTGGTGACGTCGAGGGCGAGCGGCACGATGCGTTCGTCGTCCCACGTGCGCGGGGTGCGGGCGGTCGCGTAGACCTTGGCGGCGCCGCGGTCCAGGGCCTGCTGGACGAACTCGGCGCCGAGGCCGCCGTTCGCTCCGGTGACGAGGACGATGGCGTTGGTGAGGTCGGTCATGAGGGGCTCCAGACGAGAGAAGTTGAGTACGGAAACCGAACCTAGCACGTTGTGTCCGGATATCGAACCCAGCTAGGATGAACGCATGCTCGGCATCCTCGGCGGCGACGAGCGCTGCCCCATCGCACGGTCCCTCGACGTCCTCGGCGAGAAGTGGACGCTCATGATCGTGCGTGACGCCCTCGCCGGTTCCACGCGCTTCAGCCAGTTCCAGCAGAGCCTCGGCGTCCCGCGCGAAGTCCTGACCGCGCGACTGGCCTCCCTCGTCGACGGGGGAGTGCTCGAGCGCACGACCTACAAGCCGGAGGGTGCCCGGGCGCGCGAGGAGTACGTCCTCACCGACGCCGGCCGCGATCTCTCGCTGGTGCTCCTGGCGCTCGGCGGCTGGGCGGATCGGTACCGCCCCACGGAGCTGACGTCGGACCTGCGCTTCGTCGACACCGATTCCGGCGAGCCGGTCGAAGCGGTCGCGGTGACGCAGGAGTCCCAGCAGCGTGTGCCGCTCCAGCGGCTCACCGCCGTCATGGACCCGGCCACCTGACGGACGGCAGGCCCGTGGCGGCCCCGCCCCGCGCCTCCAGGACGGTTTGGTGGTGCGTCAGCGACGCACGTCGCACCCGCAACTCGCGCCCAGGACCAACTCGGCGGGCACCAGGTCGCGGTGCCACTGGTTGTCCGCGTCGAGCCCGAGCACACGGTCGACGGCGGCGGTCGCCATCGTCTCGATCGGCTGCCGGACCGTCGTGAGCTGCGGGTTCGTGTAGTCGGCCTCGGCACCGCCGTCGAACGACACGATCGCGACGTCCTCCGGTGCGCGCAGCCCGAGTTCCCACAGTGCCCGCAGCACACCGACGGCCTGCATGTCCGAGCTGACGAAGACGGCGCGGGGTCCCGTCCCGTCCGCGAACATGCGCAGGCCGGCCTCGTACCCGCCCCGCCGGGTGAAGTCGCAGCGCACGATCGGGCCGTCCGGCAGCCCGGCGTCGCGCAGGGCCCGCATCCAGCCCTGTTCGCGGAGCTCCATGGAGCCGGCGTGCCCCATGACCAGGCCGATCGACCCGTAGCCGTGCTCGACCAGGTGGCGGGTGCCGTCGTACGCGCCACGCAGGGCGTCGACGCCGATGCTGGCGTACTCGGGCACCTCGAAGAAGGTGTTGAGCAGGACCATCGGGATGCCCGGGTCCGACACGGTGGACAGGTCCGGGTGGGTCATGATGCTCGTCACGATGATCCCGTCGACCTGGCGGGCGGACAGGCTGCGGAGCCGCTCGCGCTCCTGGCTGGCGTCGCCGTCGCTGTTGGCGAGCAGGACGTCGTAGCCGCGGGCTGCTGCGGCGTGGGTGACCTCCACGGCGAGCTCGGACCAGAAGGGGTTGTCGAGCTCGGGCACGATGAGCCCGAGCATCTTCGACGACCCGGTGCGCAGGGCCTGGGCGCTGGCGTTCGGGCGGTACCCGAGGACCCGGATCGCGTCACGGACCCGGGCGGCGGTGGCCGCCGCGACGGGGCGGGGGCCGTCGTGCACGACGTAGCTGACGACGGAGGTGCTCACGCCGGCGTACCGGGCGACGTCGGCGCGGGTGACCGCCCTCGGGGTCGTCGGGACGCTCACGGGTGCCACCTTCGTCGGCTCGGAAGTCGCGTTCGGGTGCCGGCCCGTGTGGACCGACACCCGAACACCACTTGCTATTCGCTGGCGATACTAGACGAGGGCACCGCCGAGGTCGTCTCCGGGGCGTCCCCGAAGTCCGGCACCTCGAGGCGTGCGCCGCCCTGCAGGGCCGACTGGTGGGCGATGATGCCGGGCAGCGTGAAGCGAGCGGCGGTCCAGGCGTTCACCGGCGGCAGCGTCCGGTCGACGACGGCGCGGACGAAGTCGTCGGCGAGGAACTGGTGCGAGCCCTCGTGCCCGGTCGGCACGCCGGCGTACTCGGCGGGCAGGCGGTCGGTGTCGTGCACCTCGGCGTACCCGGACACGAACGCGTCGCGCAGCGAGGGGTCGACGCCGGCGAGACGCGGGTCGTCGAGGTCCATCGTCGCCTGCGTGTTGATCTTGTCGCTGATGTCGTGCGAGTCCTCCTTGTCCTGCCAGACGCTGGTCTTCGCGAGCTGTTCGAAGCTCGCTTCGGTGCCGAAGTAGCGGAAGCGGGACTCGCGGATGTGCGACGGGTAGCCGACACGGCGCATCTCGTTGATGCGCATGACGCCGCCGTTGTCGAGCTCGAACAGGGCGGTGGCGTTCGAGAAGTCGTTGTCGAACTGGCTGACGTCCTTGTCGAAGACGCCGTCGCCCCGGTCGTCCTTGACGCCGATGCAGCTGACGCTGACCGCGTGTCCGGGGATGGCGCCGAGGACGCCGCCGACCGAGTGGGTCGGGTACAGCATGGGCGGGTAGCTGGCGGTGCGCTTCCAGTCCTCGCCACCGCTGAACTGGTACGCGGCGTAGAACCCGAGGTCCATGTCGTGCACGTAGTCGCCCTCGGAGTAGAAGACCCGGCCGAAGGCGCCGTCGGCGACCTGCTTGCGGGCGAACACCGTCGCGGGGTTGTAGTAGCTCGTCTCGCCCATCATGTAGGTGAGCCCGGTCTCGCGGACGGCCTCGATGATGTCGCGGATCTCGTCGACCGAGATCGCCATCGGCACCGCCGAGTAGACGTGCTTGCCGGCGCGGAGCGCCTTGACGACGAGCGGACCGTGCGTCCAGCGCTGCGTGAAGATCGCGACGGCGTCGACGTCCGAGGCGAGCACGGCGTCGAAGTCGGCGAACGTTCCGTCGAGGTGCTGCGACTCGACGAGCTCCGACGCGCGGTCGTCGACGAGGTCGGTCACGAAGACGCGGTCGACGTCCGGGTGGAGCTTGAACAGCTTGGCGAACTGGGGGGCGAACTGGCCCGCGCCGACCATTCCGACAGAGATCATCAGTGACCTTTCCAGGGTGAGGGATGCGTCGCCGGGCAGGTCGCGCCGATGCGATCGACCGCCATCCTGACACGATTGTCTACACGTGACAACCCCGGATTCGGAGCGTGAAAGAGCCTCTTGCCACCCGGTGTCACCACGTGTAGATTCCCGGCTCACGGACTGCTGCACGTCAGTCCACCGCAGACGAAGGAGTCGCGATGGCCACCGAGAGCCCTGTGTCGTCACCCTTGACGACCGCCAGCACGAGACGGAGGAGTCGGGCAGCCGACCTCCCGCTCGCCAGCACCACCGTCCCACGCCGCCGCCGTCCCCGGAACGACCTGTGGCTCGCGCTGCTGTTCATCGCGCCGGCCGCGATCGGCTTCGTGGTGTTCCTCGCCTGGCCGACCGTGCGGGGCATCTACCTGAGCTTCACGTCCTACAACCTGCTCACCGAGCCGGAGTTCACCGGGCTGCAGAACTACGCGCGGCTCGTGCAGGACTCGATCTTCTGGCACTCGATGGTCGTCACGATCGAGTACGTGCTCATCAACATCGTCATCCAGACGGTCGTCGCACTGTTCATCGCCGTGATGATGCACCGCCTGACGAAGTCGACCTTCGTGCGCGGCATCGTCCTGGCGCCCTACCTGGTGTCGAACGTCGTCGCGGCGCTCGTCTGGCTGTGGATCCTCGACACTCAGCTCGGCATCGGCAACGAGATGCTCGCGGCCCTCGGCCTGGACCGCATCCCGTTCCTGCAGAGCGACGTCTGGGGCATCCCGTCGATCGCGCTCATCAACGTGTGGCGGCACGTCGGCTACACGGCGCTCCTGATCTTCGCCGGCCTGCAGTCGCTGCCCGAGACGGTCTACGAAGCCGGCCGCATCGACGGCGCGAGCGAGTGGAAGATGTTCTGGCGCATCACGGTGCCGCTGCTCCGCCCGATCCTGTCGCTGGTGCTCATCATCACGGTGATCGGGTCGTTCCAGGTGTTCGACACCGTCGCCGTCACCACGCAGGGCGGCCCCGCGAACGCCACGAACGTCGTGCAGAACTACATCTACAACCTGGCGTTCGGCCGGTTCCAGTTCGGCTACGCATCCGCGGTCTCGGTCGCGCTCCTCATCGTCCTCAGCATCATCACGATCATCCAGTACCGCCTCACCCGCTCGGGTGAGTCGGACCTGGACTGAACGGAGCGCCGCACCATGACCACGACCCTCACCCGTTCCGTCACCACGAAGCGTCCGCCCCGACCCGGAGCCGGCCACCGTCGCCGTCCGTCGGTCGGCCGCGTCCTCGCCTGGGTCGCGATGATCATCGTCATCGTCGTCACCCTGTTCCCGTTCTACTGGATCCTGCGCACCGCCCTGTCGTCGAACGGTGCGATCAACTCCGACCCCACGTCGCTGCTGCCCGTCGGGTTCAGCCTGGGTGGGTTCGAGCGCGTCCTCGGCCTGCAGTCCACCGAAGAGGCGCTCGCCCAGGGTGGCTCCGGCGCTGCCCTGAACTTCTGGCGGTACCTGCTCAACTCGGTGATCGTGTCGACGCTCGTCACGGTCGGCCAGGTGTTCTTCTCGGCCGCTGCCGCGTACGCCTTCGCCCGCCTGCGCTGGCCCGGACGCGACAAGGTCTTCGGGGTGTTCCTCGCCGGCCTGATGGTGCCCGCGATCTTCACGCTGCTGCCGAACTTCACGCTCATCAAGCAGCTCGGGCTCGTCGACAACCTGCTCGGCATCGCGTTGCCGACGATGTTCATGACCCCGTTCGCGGTGTTCTTCCTGCGGCAGTTCTTCCTCGGCATCTCGAAGGAGGTCGAGGAGGCCGCGCTGATCGACGGCGCGGGCAAGGTCCGGGTGTTCTTCCGGCTCGTCATCCCGATGGCCGCCGCACCGATCGCGACGCTCGCCGTGCTGACGTACATCACGAGCTGGAACGACTACTTCTGGCCGCTCATGGTGTCGTACACGGACAGCTCGCGGGTGCTCACCGTCGCCCTCGGTGTCTTCAAGTCGCAGTCCCCGCAGTCCGGCACCGACTGGGCCGGGCTGATGTCCGCGACCCTCGTGGCGGCGCTCCCGATGATCGTGCTGTTCGGCGTCTTCGCCAAGCGGATCGTCAACTCCATCGGCTTCTCCGGGATCAAGTAGCCCCGGCTCGGACAGGACCACCACACCATGACGAACAACCTCTCCCGCCGCGCACTGTTCGCGGGCGGCGCTTCAGCCCTCGCCCTCGGTGCGCTCGCCGCCTGCTCGTCCCCGAGCCGTGGGACCGCGTCCAAGAGCGGCGCCCGCACCGTGAGCTACTGGCTCTGGGACTCCAACCAGCTGCCCGCCTACCAGCAGGTCGCGAAGGCCTTCCACCGCGAGAACCCCGACATCACGGTGCAGATCACCCAGCTCGGGTGGGCCGACTACTGGACCAAGCTGACGGCCGGGTTCATCGCCGGCACCGCGCCGGACGTCTTCACCGACCACCTGACGAAGTTCCCGCAGTTCTCCGACCTCGACGTGCTCTACAAGCTCGACGAGCTCGACGCGACGAAGTCCATCAGCGACGACGACTACCAGTCCGGCCTCGCCGAGCTGTGGAAGGGCCAGGACGGGCACCGCTACGGCTCGCCGAAGGACTGGGACACCATCGGGATGTTCTACGACCGGAAGGCGATGCAGAAGGCTGGCGTCTCCGACGACGAGCTCGCCACGCTCGAGTGGAACCCCGACGACGGCGGCTCGTTCGAACGGATGCTCGCGCACCTGACCATCGACTCCAAGGGTCGGCGGGGTGACGAGCCCGGCTTCGACAAGGAGAACGTCGAGGTCTACGGCATCTCGTCGAACGGGTCTGGCGGCGACGGCTTCGGCCAGACGCAGTGGTCGCCCTTCACCGGGTCGACCGACTGGTTCTACACGAACGAGAACCCGTGGGGCGACAAGTTCCGCTACGACGAGAAGACCGTGCAGGACACCCTCGCCTGGTACTACCGCCTGGCCGACAAGGGCTACATGGCGAAGTACGGCGTCTTCTCGACGACGACCGGTCCGGACGTGCAGCTCGGCGCGGGCAAGTGTGCGCTGTCGTTCAACGGTTCGTGGATGATCGGCACGTACCTGAACATGAAGGACCTCGACATCGCCGTCGCCCCGACGCCGATCGGGCCGACGGGCAAGCGGGCGTCGATGTTCAACGGGCTCGGCGACTCGATCACGAAGCAGGCGAAGGACCCGGAGGCGGCGGCGAAGTGGGTCGCGTTCCTCGGCAGCGACACCGCCCAGGAGATCGTCGGCCGCGCAGGCGTCGTGTTCCCGGCCCGTCCCGCCGGTACCGAGGCGGCGGTCGCGTCGTTCCGGAAACGCGGGCTGGACGTGTCGGCGTTCACCCGGCAGGTCGAGGAGAAGACCACGTTCCTGTTCCCCGTCACCCGCAACCCGGCGGACGTGCAGGCGCTGCTGCAGCCGGCCTTCGACAACGTCTACGCGAACGGCAAGCCGATCTCGACGTTGACCGGCATCAACGAGCAGGTCAACAACCTGCTGGCGCTCACCTGAGTGCGCGGGTCGCCTGACGCGGTCTGACGCGACCAGGATCGGACGGGAGGCGCGGTGCGGGCCCGCCCCGCGCCTCCCGTCCGTGAGACTGGTCACGTGGAACGACGTGAGCAGATCCTGGTGGCCGCTGCGGAGGAGTTCGACCGCGTCGGCTTCGCCGCCGCGACGATCGCGGCCATCGCCCGCGGGGCGGGCGTCTCGCAGGGGGCGCTGCACTTCCACTTCCCGACCAAGCTGGCCCTCGCGCTCGGTGTGATCGACGAGCAGAACGTCCGGACCTTCGACGTCGTGAGCCACACCGAGCAGTCACCAGCAGCTGCCCTGGTCGGCGCCTCGCGAGCCATCGCGGACCTGCTGCGGACCGACCCGATCGTGCGGGCGGGCATCCGGTTGTCACTGGAGCGCGGCGAGTTCCACGCGGCGACGGTCAGCTTCTACGAGCAGTGGATCGGCGGGATCGTCGACGTGTTCCGGCTGGCGATCGCGAGCGGCGAGCTCCGCACCGACCTGACCGCGGAACAGCTCGGCGCCACCGTCGTGCCGTACTTCACGGGCGTGCAACTGGTGTCCGACGTCCGCACCGGGCGGGCCGACCTGTTCCCCGCGGTCGCGACGATGTGGCGGGTGGTCCTGACGGCCACGGCGGACCCGGCACACCGCGACCGGCTGCTCGGGGTCGTCGACGACGCGTTCAGCGGTCGTGGAGTTCGCGGTCGCGGAACCACTTGAGCAGCCACGCGGCGCTCGTGCGGTCGAAGGACCGCGGGAAGTCCGTCTCGCCGGACAGGAACGGACTGAAGCCCGGCTCCGCCTGGACGTCCGCGTCGTCGAGCGAGCGGTAGGCCATCGACCAGCCGTCGAAGCGTCGTCGCTCGATGTCCTCGCGGATGAGCGACTTCACCTCGCCGTGCCGCGGATCACGGCTGATGGCGGCGAACCGGTCGTCGACGCTCCACGCGGGGCCCTCGAGCAACTGCATGAAGCGGCCGCCCTTCACGACGAGCAGCCCGGAGACACCGAGCGCCTCGTTGCGGAGTCGTGAGCCGTCCAGCAGCGTCGCCAGGTCGCCGTCGTCGAAGGGGACGACGGCGCGACTCATGTAGACGATGGAGACGAGCACGGGTCCATGGTGTCAGTCGGCGGGGAGTTCGTGGGCCGTGACGTCCTCGTTGCGCTTCTTGCGCCACGGACGCGCGGGGGTGTTCGGGCCGTCCCAGACCAGGATCGCGCCCCACGCGGCGGCCAGCAGCGGCACCGAGATGATGGCACCGGTGATGCCCGCCAGGACGGTGCCCGCGGTCAGGCCGATCAGGATGACCAGGCCGTGCAGCTTCAGGGTGCGTCCCATCAGCACCGGCTGGAGCAGGTTGCCCTCGAGCTGGTTCACGAGGATCACGATCCCGACGACGATGAGCGCCTGGACCGGTCCGAGGGCGACGAGCGCCACCAGCGCGGCCAGGATGCCGGCTGCCGTCGCACCGACGATCGGGATGAAGGCCGTGATGAACACGACGACGGCCAGGGGGAGTGCCAGCGGGACGCCGACGATCGCGATGCCGACACCGATGCCGATGGCGTCGACGGCGGCGACCGTGGCGGTGCCGCGGACGTACCCGCCGAGGGTCGAGACCACGCGGTCGCCCACCCGGCGTGCTCGGTCGTAGCGCTCACCGGTGAACGGGCGGAGCAGGAACTCCCAGATGCTCGGGCCGTCCTTCAGGAAGAAGAACAGCACCACGATCATCAGCACGAGGCCGGTCAGGAAGTTCGCGGTGGCCGAGGCGCCGGCCAGGGCGCCGGAGCCGAACTGCGCACTCGTGATGAAGTCGGTGACGGACGCCACGGCGTCGTCGACCTGCTTGTCCGAGATCGAGATCGGCAGGTTCTTCGCGAAGTCCTGCAACTGCTGGAACCCGTCGACGGCCGACTTCTGCAGCTGCGACCACTGGTTCTCGACGGCGACGACGATGAGCCACCCGATGAGCCCGAGCACCGCGAGGACGCCGATGAGCACCGCGAGGGTCGCGAGGACCGACGGCACCTTGTGCTTGCGCAACCAGGACACGATCGGGTGCATGGCCGAAGCGATGATGAGCGCGAGGAGCACCGGGATGGTGACGACGCTCAGCACGCTGCCGGCGTAGACGACGCCGGCGATGACCACGACGACGATGATCACCTGTAGGCACCGCGTCGCCAGGCGGCCCGTCGAGTCGGACCACGCCGCCTGGATCTTCGAGGGGGTGGACGGCTGGGGGCTGTCGCGGAAGAACGGCATGGGATCGACCGTACTGATCCGCGGGGCGGCGCGCCCGGACCCGCGCCCGGCGTCGCGGATCAGGTGGAGACGGTCCGCCGGACGTCGACGTCGTGGGAGTCCCGTGCGGCGGGCGCGACGACGAAGGCGGCGACGAGCAGCACGAGGGGCACCAGCATCGCCGCCTGCAGCCCGAGGTGCTCGCCGACGAAGCCGAGCAGGGGCGGTCCGACCAGGAACGCGATGTAGCCAGCGGTCGCGACGACCGACACCCGGCGGTCCCCGTCGGTCGGGTGGTCACCCGCTGCCGAGATCGCGAGCGGGAACCCGAGCGCGATGCCGAGCCCCCAGATGCCCGCGGCGATCGCCGTGACGACCGGACTCGGCGAGACGACCACGAGCAGGACCCCGATCCCGCCGACCGCGGCACAGAGCCGGACGACCGGGCCCCGCCCGAGCCGCGTGACGAGCGGGGTGCCGGCCGACCGGCCGATGAGCATGGCGAGCGCGAACCCGGTGAAGACCAGCGAGCCGACCGCTTCCGGGGCGTCGTGGTCGGTCGTCATCAGGAGCGGGAGCCAGTCGCTGGCGGCACCCTCGGCGAAGGCCATCGCGAGCGTGATCACCGCGATGAGCGCGAGCTGCACGGTGATGACGGAGCGGCGGGTGGCCGTGGTGACGCGGGACGTGCCGGCGGCGTCTGCGGTGTCGGCTCCCTCCGTCTGCACTCCGGCACGCGGCAGCGGCTGCAGGTTGAGGGCAGCGAACGCCGCGAGTGCCGCCATCACCGCAGCCCCCACGAGCAGGTGCACGAGCACCGGTGTCCGGGCAGCCGTCATCGCGATGCCGACGACACCGCCGACGACGGTCCCCAGGCTGAAGCAGGCGTGCAGCACCGGCACCACCGGGTGGCCGATGCGCCGCTCGACCGCGGCGGCCTCGACGTTCAGCCCGATCTCGGCGACCCCCGACCCGAACCCGATCAGGAACAGCCCCGCCCAGACACCCGCCGGCACCTGTGCCGGGGCGAGCAGGGCGACGAGGACCATCCCCACCACGGGCAGCGCGCCACCGAGCAGGATCAAGGGTCGTGTCCCGAGCCGTCGGACGAGCGCACCGGCGCCGAGGATCCCGATCATCGACCCGATCGACAGCCCGAGGAGCACGAGCCCCATCGCCTCGATCGACGCCCCGAGTTCGTCGCGGATGGCGGGCGTCCTGGTCACCCACGTGGCGATGCCGAAGCCGGTCATCGTCGACGTGGCGAACAGGGCCCCTCGAGGGTGCCGGGTCATGTGACCATCTGATCGGTCCGCCGACGGCCCGTCAAGGGTGCGGTCGTCAGCGGAGCATGCCGAGGGCGCGGGCCTCGGAGACCGCGGCCGTGCGCGAGGACACCCCGAGCTTCGAGAACACGTGCACCAGGTGCGACTTCACGGTGGCGTCGCTGATGTGCAGGCGCGCGGCGACGGCGCCGTTCGACGCCCCCTCGGCGACGAGGCGCAGCACCTCGAGCTCCCGCGCCGACAGGCTCACCGACGGGGCGCGCATCCGCGCCATGAGCCGACCCGCGATCGTCGGCGCGAGGGCGCTCTGTCCGGACGCGGCGGCGCGGACGGCCGCGACGAGTTCGTGCGGGGGCGCGTCCTTGAGCAGGTACCCGCTCGCCCCGGCCTCGACCGCACCGAGGATGTCCCCGTCGGAGTCGTAGTTCGTCAGCACGAGCACGTACGGCGCGGCGTCGAGCGCGCGGATCCGTCGCGTCGCGTCCGCCCCGGTGAGGTCCTGCCCGAACTGCAGGTCCATGAGCACGAGTTCCGGCGAGAGCCGGGCGGCGAGGTCCACGGCTTCGTCCGGGGTGGACGCCTCACCCGCGACGACGATGCCGTCCGTGCCGTCGAGGAGTGCTCGGAGCCCGGCGCGGACCACCGGGTGGTCGTCGGCGATGAGGATGCGGATCACCGGACCTCCAGGATCGCGACGAGCGTCGTCCCGCGGCCAGGGGCCGAGTCGACCTCGAGCCGGCCGCCGAACTGCTCGACGCGCTCTTCGGTGGCACGCAACCCGAACGAGTCCGTCGTGCCCGACCGGTCGTGGACGGCGACCGGGTCGAAACCGACGCCGTCGTCCGCGATGGTGAGCCGGGCCTCCTGACCGTCCACGGTGAGTGACAGTCGGACGTGGGTGGCCGCGGCGTGCTGCACCACGTTGGCGACGGCGCCCTGGGCGATGCGGAGCAGCGCGGTCTGGACGTCCATCGGCAGCGAGGCCTCCGCGACGTCGACCGTGACGTCGAGGCCGTCGCGCGACCACTGGGAGCCGGCCAACCGTTCCAGAGCTGCTCCGAGTCCGCGTTCGAGCGCCGGTGGTGCGAGTTCGCGGATGAACCGCCGGGTGTCGGCGAGGCCCTCGGCAGCGGTCTCACGGGCGAGCCGGATGTGCTCCGTCCCCGGACGCTCCCCGTCCGCGCGTTCGGCCGCGTGCAGCAGCATCTGGATGCTCGACAACCCCTGCGCGACGGTGTCGTGGATCTCACGGGCCAACCGGGCCCGCTCAGCGAGGACGCCCTGCTCGCGTTCGGTGACGGCCAACCGGTCGCGCGTGGCGAGGAGCTCGGCGACCAAGGCCTCGCGTTCGACCGCCTCGCGCGCGAGCGCCCGGTACCCCAGTCCGATGAGCAGTGCGACACCCGCTCCGACGAGCGGACCGACCACACCACCGACGGTGAATCCGCCGTGCAGTCCGAGGGCGACGACGGCGACCAGGGTCGCGGCGATGACGGCCACCGGTCCGACGATGCGCGGCAGGACGTGCAGGTACAGGAAGAAGAGCGGGAAGACGAGGTAGGCGGCCTCGGGGACGCCGACGAGCAGGGCGATCCAGACGAGGGTCAGGGCGACGAGCCAGACCGCACCGGCGACCGTCCGACGGCGGCCGTCGCCGCGCGCGACGACCGCCCCGAGCAGGTACACGCCCGCGAACACCGCAGCCAGGGCCAACCGCACCCACGTGCCGGCGCCACCGTCCACGAGCACCCGCACGACGACCAGGGCGAGCAGCGCGGCCGACAGCACGTGCAGGCCGGTCCGCAGACCGACGAAGACCGGGGTGAGGGTGCTGTGCGCCATGTGCTCCCCAGCGTACGGAGGCGTCGGCCGGTGGGGATCAACCGAAAGTTCGATCGGAGGACCGAACCCTCCGGCGATGCCGGGTGGGAGCACCGCGGCGAGGCTGGGAGTCGTGGTCGCGGAAGGTCTGCGACCCGGGAAGGGAACCCCGTGTTCGTCGCTTGGCACGATCTCCGGTTCGCCCGTGGCCGGTTCGTCCTCATCGGCTCCGTCGTGGCACTCATCACCCTGCTCGTCGGGTTCCTCGCCGGGCTCACCGGCGGCCTCGCGTCGCAGAACGTCTCCGCGGTGCTCGACCTGCCCGGCGACCGCCTGGTCCTGCAGCAGCCGTCCACCGGGCAGCCGTCGTTCGGCGACTCCACCATCGGGCAGCGGGCCGTGGACGGCTGGCAGGCGGCCCCCGGGGTCGACGACGTGGTGCCGGTGGGCATCGTCCAGGGCCGGGCGACGGCACCGGGCGCGGGGTCGGGTGCTGCGGCGTCGGGCGCGGCCGTCGGCGTCGCGCTGGTCGGGCTGCCGACGGGAGCACGGTCGACCCCCGTCACCGATCTCGCACCCGGTCGCGACGACCAGGTCGGGCTGTCGTCCGGTGCTGCGGCCGACCTCGGCGTGCAGGTCGGCGACCGCATCACCGTCACCGGGACGGACTACCGCGTCGCCGTCGTCGGCGGCGACGCCTGGTACAGCCACACACCGGTGCTCGCCATGACCCCGGAAGCGTGGGCCGCGGCCGACCGGCGACTCGGCGGCGACGGCGCGCCGACCGTCCTGGCCGTCAGCGGCAGCCCGGACTGGGACGCCGTCGCAGCGTCCACCGGCACGTCCGCCGCGTCGCCGCTCGGGTCGCTGACCGCCCTCGAGACCTTCCGGTCCGAGATCGGGTCGCTCGGCCTGATGATCGTCATGCTCTTCGGGGTGTCCGCGCTCGTCGTCGGGGCGTTCTTCACGGTCTGGACCATGCAGCGAGCCGGCGACGTCGCCGTGCTCAAGGCCCTCGGCGCGAGCACCGGATCACTCGTCCGCGATGCGCTCGGACAGGCGCTCGTCGTGCTCGTCCTGGGGATCGGCGTCGGGATGCTGGCCGTCGTCGGACTCGGCGCGCTCGCCGGCGGTGCACTGCCGTTCCTGCTCAGCCCGGTCACCACCGTCGTGCCGGCCGCCGCGATGGCCGTCCTCGGACTCGCCGGCGCCGCCGTCGCGCTCCGCACCGTCACCTCCGCCGACCCCCTCACCGCACTCGGGAGCAACCGATGATCACCCTCGACGACGTCACCCTGACCTTCCCCGACGGCGACCGGCGGATCACCGCGGTCGACCATGTGTCCCTCGTCGCCCGGCCCGGCGTCGTGACCGGCATCACCGGCCCCTCCGGATCGGGCAAGTCGTCGCTGCTCGCGGTCGCCGCGACGCTCATCCGGCCGGACTCCGGTCGTGTGCTCATCGGCGACGTCGACGCGGCCGCGCTGTCCCGGGACGAAGCCACCGCCCTGCGGCGTGCGCACATCGGGATCGTGTTCCAGCAGTCGAACCTGCTGCCGTCGCTGACCGCACGGGAGCAGGTGCTCGTGATGGCGCACCTCGGCGGCCGGCACCCCGCCGGAGGTCGTCGCGCGGGAGGGCTCCGGGACCGGGCCGACGACCTGCTGGACGCCGTGGGGCTGTCCGACCACCTGGACAAGCGGCCTGCGCAGCTGTCCGGCGGGCAGCGGCAGCGCGTCGCGATCGCCCGGGCACTCGTGCACGAACCCGACGTCCTGCTCGTGGACGAACCGACGAGTGCGCTGGACCAGGAGCGCGGCGCGGCGATCATGGAGCTCATCGCCAAACTGACGCGCGAGCGGGACACCGCGACGATGCTGGTCACCCACGACCTGGTGCACCGCGGGACCCTCGACGAACTCGTCACGGTGGTGGACGGTCGGCTGGCCGGGGCGTCGGTGATCGCCGCCTAGGATCGGGCACATGGCGACCGTCCTCCTCGTCCGACACGGACGCACCACCGCGAACGCCACGGGCGTGCTCGCCGGACGAACCGCCGGCGTGCGACTCGACGCCGTCGGCCGGAAGCAGGCCGACCGCACCGCGGAGCGCATCGCGGCCGTGCCGGTCGTCGCCGTCGTGTCGAGTCCGCTCGAGCGATGCCGGCAGACGGCGAGGGCGATCCTCGAGCGACAGCCGGGCGACCCCGCGTCGGCCATCGAGCGGGCGATCACCGAGGCGGACTACGGCGAGTGGCAGGGGCGGAAGCTCGCCGACCTGGCGAAGGAGCCGCTGTGGCGGACGGTGCAGGCGAACCCGAGCGCCGTGGTGTTCCCCGGCGGCGAGTCCATGCAGACCATGCAGTCCCGGGCGGTGTCGGCCGTCCGGCGCATCGACGCCGAGGTCGAGGCGGAGCACGGGCCCGGAGCGGTCTGGGTCGCGGTGAGCCACGGCGACATCATCAAGTCCGTCCTGGCCGACGCGTTCGGCATGCACCTCGACCTGTTCCAACGCATCGGCGTCGGGCCGGCGTCGGTGTCGGTCGTGCGGTACGGCGAGCACCGGCCCGAGGTGGTCGCGACGAACACCGAGTCCGGCGATCTGTCGTGGCTCGCGACCGCTCCGGCGCCCAGCGGGGACGCAGCGGTCGGCGGCGGAGCCGGACATCCGGAGGCCCCGTCCGAGGCAGGCCCTGCCAGACCCTGAACGGGCGCAGGCCCGCACTCCTACAATGCGGGTATGCCCTCCATCGTCCACGGCTTCGACTGGCCGGACCGCCTCGTCGTCGGCACCATCGGCCGTCCGGGCGAGCGCGCCTTCTACCTGCAGGCCCGCTCCGGCAAGCGCGTCACGAGCGTCGCCCTCGAGAAGGAGCAGACCGCCGTGCTCGCCGAGAAGATCGACGAGCTGCTGGACGAGGTCGCCACGGTCGAGGCGAACCGCTTCAGCGTGCCGGACACCGCCCCCGTCGAGCTCCGCGACCCGGAGCCGCTCGACCAGCCGGTGGAGCCCGAGTTCCGTGCCGGTGCCCTGAGCCTGGGCTTCGACCCGTCGACGGCGCAGGTGGTCATCGAGGCGTACCCGATCGACGACGACGTCGAGATCGTGTCCGAGGAGAGCGAGGACGGCCTCGAGATCGAGGCGGTCGTCGAGATCCCCGAACCCGACGAGCTCTTCCAGGTCAAGATCCCGGTCGGCACCGCTCGCGCGTTCGTCGAGCGCACCCGCGAGATCGTCGCCGCCGGCCGTCCGCCCGGCGACGCATGAGCGACGGCTCACTGAGCATCACGGCGCGGATCCGCGAGGCCTCGAACGCGACCTTCCTGGCCGAGCTGGACGGCGAGGCGGTCGTCTACAAGCCGATCGAGGGGGAACGCCCGCTCTGGGACTTCCCGGACGGCACGCTCGCCGGCCGCGAGGTCGCGGCCCACCTGGTGTCCGAGGCGTTCGGCTGGGGCATCGTGCCACCGACGTGGCTCGGTGACGGCCCGTTCGGCCCCGGCATGGTGCAGCGCTGGCAGACGATCGACCCGGACCAGGACGCCGTCGACCTCGTCACCCCCGAGGCCGCCGAGGCGGACGGTTCGCCGTGGCTGCCCGTGCTCGAGGCGATCGACGAGCACGACCAGCCGGTGACGCTCGTGCACGAGGACTCCGAGGCGTTGCGCCGCATGGCCGTCTTCGACGTCGTGGTGAACAACGCCGACCGCAAGGGCGGGCACGTGCTGGCGATGCCCGACGGACACCGGTTCGGTGTCGACCACGGGCTGGCCTTCCACGTCGAGCACAAGCTCCGCACGGTGCTGTGGGGGTGGATCGGCGAGCCGCTCGGACCGGACGAACTCGAGGGGCTCGACCGGGTGTCGGAGGCGCTCCGCGGTGCCCTGGGCGACGAACTCGCCGAGCACCTGACGCCGGAGGAAGTCGACACGGTGCGCGCGCGGTGTGCGGCGCTGCGGGCCGTCGGCATCTTCCCGCCACCGCCGGGGCACGGCCCCGCGGTGCCGTGGCCCTTGTTCTGACGCACCCGTCGTGAGCCGGCGCCCCGGCTCGGCCTGCCGTGGCGACCCGGCCGGCCGTGGACACCCCGGTCCGGGACGGTGGGGCCCGTCGGGTCCGGACCCCACCGACCGGTCCGCGTCCGTGATCCGTGGACGCGGAGACCCGTGGCGTCCGGTGGCGTGCGCCGTTGCACTCCGGGACCCCGCGGGAGTCGACCGGTCGAGAACGGATCAGGTGCACTCGGCCGACCGCTTCCGGCACGCCGACGACGTCGGCGCAGGAAGAACGATCACGGCGGCCGGGGTCTGGGGCAACTGTGGTGGCGCTCAGCATACGACTGCGGAACCCCGCGCAACAGTCCCTGCCGGGACCGATCCGGCGGCTAGTCGAACAACGACGGCCCGCCGCGGCGCGACCCCAGGTACGACCCCACGACGGCGACACCGAGGTCGTCGTTCTCCGGAGCGACGACCGAGCCGTCCACCCGCTTCGCCATCGCGTCGATGAACCGTGCGAGCCCCGGGTCGTCGCCGAGGCGGAAGAACGTCGTCTGGGCGCCGAGCCGACCGGCGTTCTCGAGCTCCCGAACGGTCAGTGCGATCGTCACGGGGTCCGGCGGGTAGTCGAACCACACCTGTCCGTTCGGCTCGAGGTGCGACGTCGGTTCCCCGTCGGTGACGATGAGCAGCACGGGTTGGGCGGTCGGGTGCTTCCGGAAGTGCCGGTTGGCGAGGAGCAGCGCGTGGTGCAGGTTCGTGCCCTTGTCCCACATCGCGTCGAGACCCACGAGCTGCTCGATGTCCACGACCTCGGCCTCGCGTCCGAACGCGATGAGCTGCAGGTCGTCGCCGCGGAACCGCGTCGAGACGAGCGTGTGCAGCGCCAGGGCCGTGCGCTTCATCGGCACCCACCGGTCCTCCATCGCCATCGAGAACGACGTGTCGACGAGCAGTGCCACGCAGGCCTGTGTGCGGGACTCGGTCTCCTGCACCTCGACGTCGTCGATGGTCAGGCGGACGCCGGGGCCCACCCGCCCGTCGGCCGCGGTCCGGGTCAGCGCGTTCGTGATCGACCGGGTGACGTCCCACGGCTCGGTGTCGCCGTACGCCCACTGCCGGGTCGCGCCCGAGGGTTCGCCGGCCGCACCGGACTGCCGGATGTCGCGGGCACCCTGTCGGCCGGACATCCGCTCGGCGACGTCACGGAGCAGGCTCTTGCCGAGCTGCCGCATGGCCTTCGGGGTGAGCCGGAGCTGCCCGTCCGCTCCGCGGCGCATCGCCCCGGAGTTCCGCAGGGCCTTCTCGAGCTGCTGCAGGGTCCTGGCGTCCACGGCGGCCTCGGCACCGAGCTGCCGGGTCAGGGCGTCGAGGTCCAGGTCGTCGAGCTCGGAGCCGGGGCCGGACTGGGCGAGTTGGTCCGCGAGGGCGTCGAGGTCGGCGATGTCCTGGAACACCCCGGTCCCGTCGCCGAGTCCGAGCCCCTGGTCGCCCTCCATGCGCTCGGACCCGCCCCAGTCCTCGCCGGGCCGCAGGGACCGCAGGTTGCCGTCGAGCTGGGACAGCTGCCCCATCAGGTCGGGGGAGCCGAAGGCCTGCTGGGCGAGGGCGTCGAGTTCGTCGCGCTGCTCTTCGGTCATCGAGTTCCGCATCCGCTGGGCGGCGGCGGCCCGTGCCGCGAGGTCGTCGAGCAGCTCGTCGACGTTCGCGGGGTTCGACGGGAAGTACTCGCCATGCTCCGCCATGAACGCGTCGAACTGCTCCTGCGAGTCGGTGCCGGCGCGGTGGTCCTCGAGCAGCTGGTTGAGGTCCTGCATCATCGCGCTGACCGCGGCGCGGTCGTCGTCCGTGGCGCCCTCGAGCGCCTGCTTCATGCCCGCGAAGCGCTGGTCGAGCACCTCGCGACCGAGCAGGTCCTTGATCTCGTCGTACTTCTGCCGGGCCTCGCGGCTCGTCCAGTCGTACCCGCCGAGCTCCTGCACCGCGGCGGCCGGCGACGGGGACAGGCTGTCGAGCTGCATCTCGGCCAGGGCGCGGTCGCCGTCGTCGAGCTCGACGTTGCGGGCGAGTTCGCCGCGTTCGGCGCGGAGCGCCTGGTCGAGCAGCTCGCGGATCTGCTGCAGGGTGCCGTCGAGGTTGTTCTTCGCGGTGAGTTCGCGGCGCCGTTCCGCGACCTTGCGCGCGAGGTCGTCGAGTCCGCGCTGCGTCCGGCCGCCTCGGCGCAGGAACTCCCGCATGGCACGCTCCGGTGAGGTGCCGGCCATCACGTCCTGCCCGATGGCGTCGAGTGCTTCGGCGAGGTCAGCGGGCGGCGCGAGCGGGTCCGGACCGTCGGTGTAGGCGCCGTACCGGGTGTCCCGCGTCAGTCGTCGGTTCTGCCTAGCCATAGACGGCTTCGCCCCCGCCGGACTCCTTGCTGATGCGGCGGGCGAGGAAGAGCCCCTCGAGCGCGAGTTCGATCGCACCCGCGCGCTCACCGTCGTTCGTGGCGCCGAGGCGTTCGCACACCTGGTCGTACAGGTCGGACTCGCCGATCGACGGCAGCCCCTCGAGGAACGCCCGTGCGCCGACCTGTTCGCCCGTCGTCACCATCGTCCCGCCGTCGAGCGCCTCGACGAGCACCCCGAAGTCGAGTCCGCGGAACCGGGCACGCACCGTCTCGGCCGTGGCGGTCCGCAGCAGGTGCTCGAGGACCTCGTCCGCGCGGTCCTCTTCGCCGTTCTCGAACTCGATCTTGCCGCCGAGCACGTCGACCGCCGTCTCGAGGTCGATCGGTCGCGCGACGGCCTCCGGCTCGCCCTGGCGTGCTGCACGGTGCACGGCCGCCGCGGCGACCGTCTCGGCGCCGGCGATCGCGAACCGGGCGCTGACACCGCTGCGCTGGTCGACCGCGCTCGACCCGCGCAGGGCACGGGTGAAGCGGGCGAGGATCTCGACGATCGCGTCCGGCACCTCGGCGGTGAGCTGCGCCTCCTGCCGGATGACCGCGATCTCGTCCTCGAGCTCGATCGGGTAGTGGGTCCGGATCTCCGCGCCGAAGCGGTCCTTCAGCGGCGTGATGATCCGGCCGCGGTTCGTGTAGTCCTCCGGGTTCGCGCTGGCCACCACGAGCACGTCGAGGGGGAGTCGGAGCACGTAGCCGCGGATCTGGACGTCGCGTTCCTCCATCACGTTGAGCATCGCCACCTGGATGCGTTCGGCGAGGTCGGGCAGCTCGTTGATCGCGACGATGCCGCGGTGGCCGCGGGGGACGAGTCCGAAGTGGATGGTCTCCGGGTCGCCCAGGCTGCGCCCTTCGGCGACCTTCATCGGGTCGACGTCGCCGATCAGGTCGGCGACGCTCGTGTCCGGCGTCGCGAGCTTCTCGACGTAGCGGTCGTCGCGGTGCCGCCACGAGATCGGCAGGGCGTCACCGAGGTCGTCGGCTCGGCGGGCGCTCGCGGTGGTGATGGGCTCGTAGGGGTGCTCGCCGAGCTCGGAGCCGGTGATCACCGGGGTCCACTCGTCGAGCAAGCCCTGCAGGGTGCGGAGCAGGCGGGTCTTGCCCTGGCCGCGCTCACCGAGCAGGACGACGTCGTGTCCGGCGATGAGGGCACGTTCGAGTTGCGGGATCACGGTCGTCTCGAACCCGTGCAGGCCGGGCCAGGGGTCGTCTCCCGCGCGCAGCGCGGTGAGCAGGTTGTCGCGGATCTCGGCGCGGACCGTCTTCTGGACGTGGCCAGAAGTGCGGAGCTCGCCGACCGTGCGGATGTCGGGTCGGGTCACCGCTTCGACGCTACGCCGCGATCGCGAAAGCGACCGGAAGGCGGACGGGAGGCCCGTGGCGGGCCCGCCCCGTCCTCCCTCGCAGGCTCGGTCGGCGCGCCCCGCGCAACGCTTCGCGTTGCCGCTGAGCGGGGCGCGCCCGTCCGCTTGTGGGTTTCCATAGCAACCGCAATGATTGAGGCTCCGGCATCGGAGCCGGATTCGATAGGGGGATCCGGCTCCGAGCCGGCCCCGTCGTACCGAATGTGAACCATCTCGCCGATCTCGGCGTAGGTTCCCCTCTCGTGAGCAGCACGAACGGGGCGATCAAGAGCCTGGTCCCCGCCAGGATGGACAGACTGCCGTGGACGAGGTTCCACTGGAGTGTCGTCGTCGGACTCGGGGTCTCCTGGATCCTGGACGGTCTGGAGATCCAGATCGTCTCCAACGCGGGCTTCCAGGCCGACCTGAACCTGTCGACGCAACAGGTGACCTCCCTCGGCACGATCTACCTGGTCGGCCAGGTGGTCGGAGCGCTGGTGTTCGGGCGCATGTCCGACCGGCTCGGGCGGCGCAAGCTCTTCATCCTGACGCTCGCGATCTACCTGATCGGCTCGGGCGTCGCCGGTCTCGCCCAGGACTTCTGGTTCCTGGCCGCGTTCCGGTTCGTCGCCGGCCTCGGCATCGGCGGCGAGTACGCGGCGATCAACTCGGCGATCGACGAACTGATCCCCGCGAAGTACCGCGGCCACGTCGACATCGCCATCAACGGCACCTACTGGGGCGGCGCCGCACTCGGCGCCTTCGCGAACATCTACCTGCTCGACACGGCCAACTTCTCGGAGAGCATCGGCTGGCGCATCGGCTTCTTCCTCGGCCCGGTGCTCGGCATCGCGATCATCTTCCTGCGGCGGCACATCCCCGAGAGTCCGCGCTGGCTCATGACCCACGGGCGCGAGGAAGAGGCCGAAGCGACCGTCACCCAGATCGAGGAGGCGGTCGAGAAATCCACCGGCAAGCGGCTGCCGGACGTCGACGAGTCGAAGGCCATGACCGTCACGCCGACCGACCGCGTCGGGTTCCTGACCATCGCGCGCGTGCTGCTCAAGCAGTACCCGACGCGCACCCTGGTCGGGG
This sequence comes from Curtobacterium sp. NPDC089991, assembly GCF_044748425.1. Lineage (NCBI taxonomy): Bacteria > Bacillati > Actinomycetota > Actinomycetes > Micrococcales > Microbacteriaceae > Curtobacterium > Curtobacterium sp. NPDC089991. The sequence goes on along the minus strand of NZ_JBIVGB010000002.1, from coordinate 599,134 downwards.
CGTCGATGATGATCACGCAGGCGTTCCTCTACAACGCGATCTTCTTCACCTACGCGCTTGTCCTGACGAACTTCTTCGGCCTGAAGACCGCGCAGACGTCGATCTACTTCTTCCCGTTCGCGATCGGGAACCTGCTCGGACCGATCATCCTCGGTCGGTTCTTCGACACGTGGGGCCGTCGGCAGATGATCTTCCTGACGTACCTGGTGTCGGGGCTCGTCCTGGCGACCTCGGCGTTCCTGTTCCGCGCCGACGCGATCTCGGCGACGGTGCAGGTGGCCTTCTGGTGCGTGTCGTTCTTCTTCGCCTCCGCCGGGGCCTCGAGTGCGTACCTGACGGTCAGCGAGATCTTCCCCCTCGAGCTGCGGTCGCAGGCCATCTCGTACTTCTTCGCGCTCGCGCAGGTCTTCGGTGCGGTCGCGCCGCTGATCTACGGTGCCTTCATCGGGGACGGGTCCTCGCGTGAACCGCTCTTCTGGGGGTACCTGCTCGGGTCCGCGGTGATGATCGGCGGTGGGGTGATAGCCCTGGTCTTCGGGGTCGATGCCGCGCGGAAGGGGCTCGAGGACGTCACCCAGCCCCTGTCCGTCCTGACCGGGGACGCGGAACAGCAGCGGCGCTGAACAGCGACGGCGGCCATGCAACATTCTGTATTCAGAGTGTTTAGCACGGCCGTCGTCGTGGTGTCACGGTGCTGGCATGGCACTCCTCCACAGCGCGACACCCACCACGACGATCCACGACGGTGCCGGTGCGGTCGGCCAGGGTGACCGCCGTGCGTGAAACTGGCGCGATGGAGCAGTCACCGATGCGTGTCGGCCGGGGCGACCGCGATCCCCACGGCCTCCGGCGCAGTCTGTTGCGCGACGCGGTCTTCCTCCGCCTGCTCGACAGCGTGCTGCGCGGCGAGTACCGCCGCGGGCAGCGCCTGCGCCTCGACACCATCGCCGAGGACATGCGGGTCTCCCGCACGCCGGTGCGCGAAGCCCTCGTCTCCCTCGAGTCCCATCAGCTCGTCACCGTGCAGCGGTACGTCGGCGTGGTGATCACGCAGTGGTCCGTCGGGCAGATGACCGAGCGCCTGCGCATCGCCCGGGCGCTGGTCGTCGACCCGCCGGTGAGCGGCACGGGCCACGACGACCGCTTCGACCCGGCCTGGCTCCGCGAGTGCTGGACCGAAGCCGGGGCCTTCGTCGAACTCGCCGCGTGGTTCCTCCGGCGGCGCGGCGCCTCGGTCAGCGCCGACTGGATGCTGTCGCAGCGCACCGTGCTCGACACGTTCTTCACCGACGACGTCGCACTGGCCAACGGGATCGACGCCGTGGTCGACCGGGCGCGGCGACTCGACCTCGTCGACCAGGCCGTGCGGGCAGCGGAGCGTGACGCGCTCGACGACTGCGCCGTGGTGCTGCTCGAGCTCGCGGCGGCGCTCATCGCCCTGCCGGACCGGTTCCGGGTGGCCGTGGCCTCCTGAGCCGTCCCGGCTGCGGGTTCGTACAGGTCGGCGCCACGGCGCACGGATCCGGGGGTCGACGGTGGCCCGGTGGCCTCGCTCCGACGTCGTTCGCACTGGATCGCCAGGGACCTCCGTGGCAGCCTTGACCGGTTGCCACCCCGGCGCGTCCACCGACGACAGGAGAGCCCGTGAACGACGTCCGCGATCGCTCCCACCGTCTCAACCGAGCCGACGGGATCGCACGGCACGGACGTCTCCGTCGGTCCGGACCCTTCCGGACCGTCGCTGCGCTGGTCGCGAGCGTCGCCGCAGTCGCGCTCGTCAGCACCGCCTCGGTCGCCGCGATCGCCGCGAAGCAGGTGACCGACGACCTCGGTGACGGCGTGCAGATCGAGGGGCAGCCCGCGCCGCGGTCGAACGGCACCAAGGCCCCATCGCTCAGCGCTTACAAGGGCGGCTTCAACATGCTCGTCGTCGGGACGGACAACGACCCGGACCAGTCCGCGGAGTTCGGGGAGCGCGACGCGACGCTCAACGACGTCAACATCCTGCTCCACGTCTCGGCGGACCACACCAACGCGACCGCGGTGAGCATCCCCCGCGACCTCGTCACCCCGATCCCCGCGTGCAAGAAGACCGACGGCTCCGGCACCGCGCCGGCCATGGCTGCGCAGCCGATCAACACCTCGTTCAGCGACGGCGGGCTGAACTGCGTGACCCAGACCGTGCAGGGGCTCACCGGCCTGGACATCCAGTACTCGGCCGCGGTCTCGTTCAACGGCGTGATCGAGATGTCGAACGCGATCGGTGGTGTGCCGGTCTGCGTGGCGCAGCCGATCGAGGACCCCTACACCGGGCTCGACCTGCCCGCCGGCACCTCGACCCTGCAGGGCGACGAAGCCCTCGCGTTCCTCCGGACCCGGCACGGCGTCGGTGACGGCTCCGACCTCGGCCGGATCTCGAGCCAGCAGGTGTTCCTGTCGTCGCTGCTCCGGACCGTGAAGTCGAACGACACCCTCACGTCGCCGACCACCCTGTACAAGCTGGCCCGCGCCGCGGCGTCGAACATGCAGCTGTCCCAGAGCCTGAACGACATCGGGACGATGGTGCAGATGGGTCGGGCGCTGCAGGACCTCCCGCTGTCGCAGGTGAACTTCGTGCAGTACCCGGGCACGACCGGCGGCACCGGGGTCTACGAGGGCAAGGTCCAGCCGACGACGTACCTGGCCGACCAGCTGTTCGCGAAGATCAAGGCGGACCAGTCGTTCTCCCTGGGGGAGGACAGCACGGGCATCGGGTCCGAGGCGAACGCGGCGCCGTCGGCAGCGGCCTCGTCGCCGGCTGCTGCGGCACCGTCGGCTCCGGCGTCCTCACCCGCGGCTGCTGCGCCGTCGTCGCCTGCCGCCGGTACTCCGTCCACACCCGCTGCTGCTCCGACGGCATCCGCGACGCCGGAGACCATCGAAGGGCTCGAGGGGCAGTCCGCCGACCAGGAGACCTGCTCGAAGGCCTTCGGCTACTGACCCGGCTGGGGCTCTGGGCCCGCCGGGCTCCCGCCCACGCAAAAGCGACAGTGTGCCGCCGAACATCGGCGGCACACTGTCGCGCTGACGGCACAGACCACGGGCCGTGCTGGGGCACTGTCGCTTTCGCGTACTGGGCGGCCGCCATGCCCGGCCGCCATGCCCGGACGCAGAAACGGGGGCGCGGTGGTGGACCGCGCCCCCGGAAGCCGCTCCCCGAGCGGGCGCCAGACAACCGGGCGCGCCGGGCCCGGCTCGGAGAGCGACGTCGGTGCTGTGTCGCGACTACGGGGACGAGCCCCGGAATGTGATCGCCGCGTCTCGATGATGCTATTCACCGGGGTACGTCGGGACAACCCCGAGGTGTCCCCACTTCGGGGGACCCGCGTTCTGCGACCGTGCCACGCGCGGGGTGCGGTCGGGTCGAGAGTGGCCCGGTCCTCCTGTATGGTGGTCGGAGCGCTCGCGAGAGTGCTTGGAGACGTCGCATAGTCCGGCCGAGTGCACCACCCTGCTAAGGTGGAGTCCCCTTTAGGGGACCGAGGGTTCAAATCCCTCCGTCTCCGCACTCCATGAAACCCCGGTCCGATCGGACCGGGGTTTCGTCGTCTCCGTGCTGGTCTGCACGCCGCGTGAACCAGGTTCCGGACACGGCACCGCGGAACGGCGTGGTGCTGTGTCCGGAACCTGGTTCCGCCGGGCTGCCGTCAGGCCGTCGCGACGCTCCCTGTCGAGGTCAGCTCGCCAGCGCCGCGCGAACGCCCACGCCGCACGGCACCCATGGCGACGAGCGTCAGGGCCACGGCGGCCAGGGTGATCCCGGCGCCCGCCCAGATCGGCGAGGTGTAGCCGAGCCCGGCGGCGATGGTGAGCCCACCGATCCAGGCACCGAGCGCGTTCCCGAGGTTGAACGCCGCGATGTTCGCCCCGCTCGCCAGGGTCGGCGCGTGGTCCGCGTACTGCATCACGCGCGTCTGCAGGGCCGGCACGGTCGCGAACCCGAAGGCGCCCATGAGCACGAGCGCGATGACGGTCAGCACGGGCGAGGTCGCGACGAGGGCGAACAGCCCGAGCACCACGGTGAGGGCGACGAGCACGACGAGCAGGGTCCGGTCGATCGAGCGTGCGGCGAGCTTGCCGCCGACGAAGTTCCCGACGAACAGCCCGAGGCCGAACACCACGAGCAGCCACGGCACCGCCGAGGACGGGAAGCCGGACACCGAGGTCAGCGTGTACGCGATGTAGGTGAACGCCCCGAACATCCCGCCGTAGCCGAGCACGGTCATGCCGAGCGACAGCCACACCTGGCCGGAGCGGAAGACCCCGAGCTCGCGGGCCAGTGACGGGGTCTCGGTCTGACGGACGGCGGGGACGAGCACGAGGACGCCGACCAGGGCGACGACACCGATCGCGACGATGGCCCAGAAGGTCGAACGCCAGCCGAGCGCCTGGCCGAGGAACGTGCCGAACGGCACCCCGAGCACGTTCGACGCCGTCAGTCCCGTGAACATCAGGGCGACCGCGGAGGCACGCTTCGACCGTTCGACCATGTTCGCGGCAACGACGGAGCCGATGCCGAAGAACGCACCGTGGCACAGGGCGGCGATGACGCGTCCGGACATCATGACCTCGTAGGTCGGTGCGATCGCGGACAGCGTGTTGCCGACGATGAACAGCACGAGCAGCCCGAGCAGGACGGGCTTGCGGGGGAGCCGGGTGGTGGCTGCGGTCAGGCCGAGGGCGCCGACGATGACGGCGAGTGCGTAGCCGGTGACGAGCCAGCCGGCCGTGGTCTCGGTGACGCCGTAGTCGGCGGCGACCTCCGGCAGCAGGCCGGTGATGACGAACTCGGTCAGTCCGATGCCGAATCCGCCGAGTGCGAGGGCGATGAGTCCCGCGGGCATGGGGGTTCCTTCCGTTGTGCGGTGGCGCTGTGCCGCGTACGCTGGTTGTTGCAGACGCGCGGTATCGATAGTTGCACACGCGGGGTATCCGCGCAAGCAACTGCACGCGCTCGCAACGACCGCGGCGACCGACCGCGGCGACCGACCGCGCAGCCGACCAGAAGGAGCCCGATGTCCGTCGACGACACCTCCACCGCTGTCCGTGCCCACGGCTGGCGCACCCTGGCGGCACTGCACGGCCTGATCGAGACGCGACTCGAGCGCGCGCTGCGCGACGTCGACCTGTCCGTGGTCGAGTACACCGTGCTCGATGCGCTGCGCCGGCAGGACGGCTTCCACATGCGCATGCAGCAGCTCGCCCGCGCAGCGGCCCTCAGCCCGAGCGCCACGACCCGGCTGGTCAACCGACTCGAGGAACGTGCGCTGCTCACCCGCGTGCTCTGCGCCGACGACCGCCGCGGGCTCTACACCGAGCTCACCCATGCCGGTCAGCGGCTGCTGGATGCGGCCACGCCGATCCACGCCGCTGCGCTCGAGGGGGCGCTCGCCGAAGCGCGCGAGGTCCCGGAACTCGAAGAACTCGCGGTCGCGGTCGACCGGCTCGAGGGTGCCAGCGTCTGATCCGTCGGCCGGGAGGCCCGGATCACCGCCGCCCCGCGCGCTGCGGTCGCGGGGTGGTGGTGTCTCAGGCCCGCGGCGGCGCCGTCGTGGACCGCACGACGAGCGACGGCGGCACCAGGACCCGGCTCGGAGCGGGTCGTTCGGCCGCGCCGACGAGCTCCACGAGCCGGTTCGCCGCGAGCCGCCCGACCTCGTCGTTGTGCGGGTCGACCGTGGTCAGGCGCAGCAGTGGTGAGGCGGCGAGTGGGGTCTCGTCGTTGCCGACGACCGAGACGTCCTCGGGGACCCGGAGTCCGGCTTCGCGCACGGCGGCGATCGCGCCCATCGCCATGACGTCGTTCGCGGCGAACACCGCCGTCAGCTCCGGGTGGTCCCGCAGTGCGCGGCGGGTGCCCTCGTACCCGGTCGTCTCGGACGTCGGGCCGTCGCCGTAGACCAGCGGCGCGATGCCGGACGCGACCATCCGCGCGACGGTGCCCTCGCGGCGGACCGCAGCCGGGCCTCCCGAACCGGTGACGTGGACGATGCGGCGGTGACCGAGCCCGATCAGGTGATCCGCTGCCAACCGGCCGCCGGCGGCCTCGTCCGAGGCGACGACGTCGAGTCCGCCGGGCACGTCCGCGCGGGCGCCGGCGACGACGACGGGGGTGTCGGCCGGCACGACGAGGTCGGGGAAGCCCTCGGCGGCGAGGACGACGCCGTCGACCCGCAGTGAGACGAGGTCGTCGAACGGCGAGGAGTCGAGGTGGGCGTTCGCACGGGTGTCCGCGAGGGTGAGCCGCAGGCCGTGCGGTGCGAGCGCGTCGCGGATGCCGTCGAGCAGGGGGACGAACCACGGGTTGCGGAAGTCGTCGACGATGACGCCGACGGTGCGGGTCCGGGTGCCGGCGAGGATCGCGGCGGCGCGGTTGGGGCGGTAGCCGAGCTCGGCGGCGGCCGCGAGCACGGCCGAGCGGCGTGCGTCGGAGACGCCCGGGTCGTCGCGGAGCACCATCGAGACGAGTGACTTCGAGACGCCGGCACGGGTCGCGACGTCGATGATCGTCGGGGGTCGTGACACGCGGCTCCTTGACAGGACATGGGGTGGTCGGGCTACAGTCTACCGACATGTCCTGGAACGTTCCAGAATCGGCACCGGACTTCTCGAAGGAGAGAACCATGAGCGACAGCATCGGCGTCGCCGTCATCGGGGCGGGCATGGCGGGCAAGGCCCACATGGCCGCGTGGCGGAACGCACCCTCACTCTTCGCCCCGACGCTGCCGCCCGTGCGGCTCGTGTCGATCGGCGACGTGTACGAGCCCCTCGCGGCCGAGGCTGCGCAGCGGTTCGGCTACGCCCGCCACGACACGGACTGGCGAGCCATCGCCGAGGCCGACGACATCGACGTCGTGAGCGTCGTCGTCGCGAACAAGCTGCACCGCGAGATCGTCGAGGGGCTGCTGGCCGCCGGCAAGCACGTCCTGTGCGAGAAGCCGCTGTCGGACTCGCTCGAGGACGCACGGGCGATGGCCACCGCGGCCACCGAGGCATCGCAGCGCGGGCTCGTCGCCCGCGTCGGCTTCACCTACCGCCGCGCCCCGGGCCTCGCCGCGATCAAGCAGCTCGTCGAGGACGGCACGCTCGGCCGCGTCCTGCACGTCTCCGCCCGCTACTGGACCGACTACGGCTCGTCGCCCGACGTGCCCTTCTCGTGGCGCTTCGCGGGTGCCCCCGGCACCGGAGCCCTCGCCGACGTCGGCTCGCACCTGGCGTACGTCGCCGAGTTCCTGGCCGGCGAGGTGCAGAGCGTCAACGGCGGCATGTTCACCACCGCGATCACGAAGCGCCCGATCGCCGCCGGGTTCGCCCTGCGCGGCCAGGCCGTCCCGCTGACCGGTGAGTTCGCCGACGTCGAGAACGACGACTACGCCACCTTCAACGCACGCTTCGGCGACGGCTCCGTGGTGGGCTCGCTCGAGGTGTCCCGGGTCGCCACGGCGCACCCGAACGGCCTGGTCATCGAGGTCTTCTGCGAGAACGGTGCAGCGCGCTGGGACCAGGAGCGCGCCTCGGAGATCGGCCTCGCGCTGCAGTCCGACGGCTCCCGCCTCGGTGGCTACCGCCAGGTCGTCCTCGGCCCGGACCACCCCTACGTCGCCGGTGGCATGGCGATGGACGCGCCCGGTGTCGGCTGGGGGCAGAACCAGATGTTCGAGTACCAGGCACGCGCGTTCCTCGACGAGGTCGCCGGCGTCGCGGACCCGCTGCCGGCCAACGCCACGTTCGACGACGGCGTGCACAACATGGAGATCCTCGACGCGGTGGCACGGTCCGCCGGGGCCGGTGGGGCCTCCCTCGACGTGCCGTCCGTCCGCACCACCGAAGGAGCGCACGCATGAAGCTCGGTCTGTACAACGCGATCTTCCACGACCGGCCGCTCGCCGAGGCACTGACGGCCATCGCGGGCAACGGCCTGACCGGCATCGAGCTGAACACCGGCGGGTTCCTGCCGCCGGTGCACGTGCCGGACATCGACGCGATCCTCGAGGACGACGCAGCACGTGACGCCTTCCTCGCCCGGTTCGAGGGCACCGGGGTGTCCATCGCCGGCCTGAACTGCAACGGCAACCCGCTGCACCCGGACCGTGCGATCGGCCAGGCCCACGCCGAGGACATCCGGCGCAGCATCCGCCTCGCCGCACGCCTCGGCCAGGACCGCGTCGTCACGATGTCCGGGCTGCCGGCGGGCGAGCCCGGCGGCACCCGACCGAACTGGATCGTGAACGCCTGGAACTCCGCCGCGCTCGACGTCATCGAGTACCAGTGGAGCGTCGCTGTGCCGTTCTGGCAGGAGATCGATGCCCTGGCGCGGGAGCACGGGGTCAAGGTCGCACTCGAGCTGCACCCGCAGAACGTGGTGTTCAACCCGGCGACGATCCGCGAGCTCGTGCAGCGCGGTGGCCTGACGAACATCGGCGTCGAACTCGACGCGAGTCACCTGTTCTGGCAGCAGATGGACCCGGTGGCGGTCGTCCGCGACCTCGGCGACCTGGTCTTCCACGCCGCCGCGAAGGACGTCCGGATCAACCCGCACGCGGCGATCAACGGCGTGCTCGACAACTCGTTCCGTCGGCTGTCGCCGGACGAGCCGCGCACGAACCTCGGTGGCGACGAGTGGGCCAACGAGTGGCCGAAGCCGTCCGCGTGGGACTTCGTCGCGCTCGGCAAGGGTCACGACGAGGCGTACTGGTCGGCATTCCTCGAGGCCCTGCGCGAGGTGGACCCGGACATGTGGGTCAACATCGAGCACGAGGACACCGAGCTCGGTCGCGAAGAAGGGGTCGCGGTCGCCGCGAAGGTCCTGCTCGCAGCCGACACGGCGCTCACGACGCGCGCGTGAGTCGCGTCTGAGACGCACCACGTGATCCGGACGGGAGGCCCGTGGGACGTGCGCTGATCGGCGCACGCTCCACGGGCCTCCCGTCCAGTGCGCATCGGTGACACGCCCACCGGGCGCTGTCACCGGACCGATGTAGCATGCACGACACCTGTCCCGAGACGAGGAGCCCTGCGTGCCGGAGCCGACCGACCCCGCCTTCCCCCTCGAGCGCATCCGAGAGGTCGGCGACGCCATCGTCGCGTCCGTCTCGACGGTGATCGACGGCAAGACCGAGGCGATCCGCACCGCCCTCACCGTGATGCTGGCCGAGGGACACCTGCTCGTCGAGGACGTCCCCGGCGTCGGCAAGACGGTCCTGGCGAAGGCACTCGGCGCCTCGGTGGGCGGCTCGGTGAACCGCATCCAGTTCACGTCCGACATGCTGCCGTCGGACGTCACCGGGGTGAACATCTTCGACCAGTCCTCTGGCACGTTCCGGTTCTCACCGGGGCCGGTGTTCGCGAACGTCGTCATCGGTGACGAGATCAACCGCACCAGCCCGAAGACCCAGTCCGCCCTGCTCGAGGCGATGGCCGAGTCGCAGGTCACGGTCGACGGCGTGACCCGGCTGCTCGACCGCCCCTTCATGATCGTGGCGACGCAGAACCCGATCGACATGGAGGGCACCTACCCGTTGCCCGAGGCCCAGCGTGACCGCTTCATGGCGCGCATCACGATGGGGTACCCGAGCGTCGACGCCGAACGGCAGATGCTCGCGAACCGCGGCGGCGGCGACCCGCTGTCGCACCTGCGACCGATCGTCGACGTGACCACGCTGCGCGGGATCATCGAGGCCGTGGCGAACGTCCACATCGCCCCCGACGTCGAGGCGTACGTCATCGCGATCGTCCGCTCCACCCGCACCCACCCCGACCTGGTGCTCGGTGCCAGCCCCCGCGCCACGCTGCACCTGGCCCAGGCGGCCCGTGCCCACGCGGCGTTGCTCGGCCGGCCGTTCGTCACGCCGGACGACGTCGCCGCGCTGGCACCGATCGTGCTCGCCCACCGGCTCGTGCCGGTGGCGCGCGGACTCGGTGGCACGGGCGAGGACACCGTGCGCGAGATCGTCGTCCGCATCGTCTCCGACACCGCCGTGCCGTTCACGGCGACCCCCGTCCGCTCCTGATGCCCGGCGGATCGGCACCGTCGTCGCTGCTGCGGCGCACCGGTGCCGCGCGCTCGACGCTCGGGCGCTTCGGCCGCCGTGGGCTGTCCCTGCTCCGGCGCACGCCGTTCCCCCGTCCGACCGTGCGCGGCTGGACCGTCATCGCGATCGGCATCGGGCTGATCGGGGGCGGACTCGTGGGCACCACCAGCGTCGCCGTCTCGGCCGGGCTGCTGCTGCTCGTGCTCGTCGTGCTCGGCATCGTGATGGCGTTCGTGGTCGCCGCACCGCTCCGGGGCAGCCGGAGCACGGCCCGCGCGATCGTGCAGGTCGGCGAGGTGTACCGCGAGCGGATCACCCTCGGCAGCACCAGTCTGCCGATCGGCCCGCGGTCGACCCTGCTCGTCCGCGAACAGCTCGAGGACGCCTTCGCGAGTGCGTCCGAGGCGGAGACCTACGCGCTCGTCGGCCCGGGCCTGCCGCCAGCGGTGCTCGACGTCGAGGCACTCGCGATGCACCGGGGTCGCACGCTCGTCGGGCCCGTCACCATCCGGGTCGAGGACCCCTTCGGCCTGCTCCGCATCGACCGCCCGGTGGTGCCGGCAGAAGAGGTCGTCGTCGTCCCCGCGAGCGCACCCCTCGCCGCGATCGACACCGGCGCCCTCGCCGGGGCCGTCTCCGCCGACGAAGGACGGGTCGGGCAGGGCGGGTCCGCCGACGACAGCGAACTCCGGCCGTACCGTCCCGGCGACCCCATCCGTCGGGTGCACTGGGCGCAGAGTGCTCGCCGCGGCGAACTGCACGTCCGGCAGACCACGCAGGCGCAACCGCCCGAGGCCGTCATCGCGCTCGACGTCCGGCGCGAGTCCTACCAGGGCCTCGGGCGTGAGGACCTGGCGGAGCTGTCCGACCTGGGCGGTGACCAGGCCTTCGAACACGCGGTCGTCGTCGCCGCCAGTGTCGCCCGCGCCCTCGCCGCCCGGACCTCGCGCGTCGTCCTCGTGAGCGACGGACCGTCCGGCAGCACCCGGCACGCCGGTGACGTCGGCGGCCTCACCGACGTGCTCGTCGGACTCGCGGACGTCCGGCTCCGCAGCGACGCCCGTCCGGTCACCGAGGTCCTGCCCGAGGTGCGTGGGCGGGACGTGCACGGCATGACCGCGGTGGTCACCGGCAACTGCACCGCCGAGCAAGCGGCTGAACTCGTGACGGCGACGAGCGGATCGAGCCGCGGGATCATGGCGACGATCGTGCCGCCGGACCCGGTGGTCCGGGGGATTCTCGACCGCGGCGGTTGGCGCACCCTCGTGGTGCCGGTCGCCGGGGCGACCGCGTCCGGAGCCGCACGGTGAGCGGCGCCGCTGCGTCGTCGCGCCGGCCCGTCGACGTGCGCGAGGTCCTGGACCGCGACGACGACACCCGTGACACCCCGAGCACCTGGGTCGTCGCGCTCGCCCCGGTGCCCGTGCTCATCGCCGCGCTCGCGATCCGCCCGCTCGTGCAGGGCACCGCCTGGTGGGTGTCCGGCGTCGTGGTCGTCGCGGTGCTCGTGGCCGTCATGCTCGCGGTGCGTCGCCGTGCCCCCGGGGTCCGGTTCGTGGCACTCGTCGCCACCCTCGTGCTGTGCTCGTGCGCCGCCGCCCTGGTCAATGACGTGCAACCCCTCGGCTGGCTCGACGCCGACGGAGCGCTGGGGGAGACGCTCGCCGCCATCCGCCTGAACCCCGCGCCGTTGCCGCAGACCGACGCGATCCGACTGGTCGTGACCGTGTCGATCGCCTGGGTGGCGGGCGTCTCGTTGTTCCTGGCCGCGATCGCCCGGATCCCGTCGCTCGCCGCCGCGCCCGCACTCGTCATCCTCATCGTGCCGGGGATCATCACCGGACAGCCGGCGGGCACCGCGCTCGTGATCACCACGGCCGTCGCCTTCCTCGCCCTGCTGTGGCTGTCAGTCCGACCCGTGCAGCGAGTGGTCCCGGCCGCGGTCGTCGGTGCGATCGGGCTCGTCGTCGCGATCGGCCTGCCCGCGATCGTGCCGCTCAACGCGAGCTGGCTGTCCGGCGTCACCGGGGCCATCCAGTCGCCGATCCAACCCGGGCGACCCGGCACCCTGCTCGAGCTCGGCAACGACCTGCGGCAGCCGAGCGAACTCGAGGTGCTCCGGTACCGGTCGTCCGACGGCCAGCCCGAGTACCTCAAGCTCGCCGACCTGGACGAGTTCGGCACCGGGGACTGGGTGCCGACGGTGACGAACGCCGCCGAGGCCGACACCGCCGACCAACAGCAGTGGGCCGAGGGCGTGAACCCCCGCCTGGCGACGCGCGGTGACGTCACGGTCCGGATCACCGGGCTGTCGAGCACGTACCTACCGGTGCCGTCCGGGGCGGTGTCGATCGAGTCGCGTTCCACCAACCTCGACCTGTCGCAGTGGCGCTGGATGGGGTCCTCGAGCACCGTGCGGTCCACCGGTCCGGCCACGCCGCGCGGTGCGACGTACGAGGTCTACGGTGCCTCGACCTTCGCGAACGCGTACCTCGACGCCGTCGCGGCCTCGGGTGTCCTGTCCCGTGCCGACGGCCGGGGGTTCCGCGAGCCGAGCGGTGACCAGCTGCAGACCGACCTGACGCTGCCGAAGGACCTCCCCGCGAACATCACGTCGACCGCGGAGCGGGTGGCCGGGGCCGCGTCCGACGACTACGCCCAGGCCCGCGCCCTCGAGCAGTGGTTCCGCAGCGACCTGTTCACCTACTCCGAGACGGCCCCAGTCGAGCAGGGCTACGACGGCGACAGCATGGACGTCGTCTCGACCTTCCTGCAGGTGCGCGAGGGCTACTGCGTGCACTTCTCGTCGGCGATGGCCGTGATGGCCCGGACGCTCGGCATCCCGTCCCGCATCGCGGTGGGGTACCGGGCCGGGGCGGCGCAGCCAGACGGCGAGTACGCGGTGTCGAACCGGCAGCTGCACTCCTGGCCCGAGCTGTACATCGAGGGGGCCGGCTGGGTCGCGTTCGAGCCCACGCCGGACTCCGACGCGGCAGCGCAGCCCTCGACCGAACCCACGGAGACCCCGACCGCCGCCACGCCCGAGTCCCCGCTGCCCGCGCCCGAGCAGTCCGCCCCCGCCGAGTCCTCGGCGACGCCGACCCCCTCGGCGTCGGCGCAGCCCGGTGCGGCCGGTGCCTCGGGCGGCAGCGGTCCGGCCGGCCTGCTGTTCGGCGCGGCGCTCGTGCTCGCGTTGCTCATCGCCCCCGGACTCGTCCGAGCACTCCGACGGCGGTCGCGGTTGTCGGCCGTCGCCGCTGGTCACTCACCCGCGGTGAACGCCTGGCGTGAGGCCCTCGACGACGTCGCCGACCACGGCTACGCCCCCGGGCTGGCGCCACCCGGTGACGCAGGGGCTGCGGCCCGGACCGCCCGGGCCGTCCTCGGACGACTCCGTCCGGTGCTGCCGGCCTCGGCGCTCCCGCACCTCGACGCCGTGGTCGACGCCGTCGACCGTGAACGGTTCGCGGCCGGCGGGGTCGCAGCGGTCGACGGCAAGGCGCTCGTGCAGCACGTGCAGCAGGCGCGGGACGCCCTCGACGCCTCGGTCTCCGGTGGACGGGTGCTGCGGTCGCGCCTGCTGCCGCCGAGCCTGCTGCCGTCGTCCGCGTGGTCGCACGAGGGCCGTCGCCGCTCCCGTCGCCCTGCTTGACCGCGGAGTCTCGGCTGGTGCGAGGTTGGCCACTCGGTGCGGCGCAACAAGCTCGCACCGAGTGGTCAACGCCGCACCACGCCGCAGCACCATGCCGCCGCCGGGTCAGCGGCGGCGGACGACCGCCTCGACCAGGGCGGCGATGACCTCGCCGGGGTCGACCCCCGGCAGCGCGGGCCCGTCGAACACGACCCCAACGTTGGCGGCGACGAGCGCCGTGGCGAAGGCGTCGAGCGGCATGCCGGCGTCGACCTCCGGGTGCGCCCCGAACCACAATCGCACCAGCTCGTGCACGCCGTCCTGCAGCACCCGTCGCTGCCGCACGAACTCGGGCAGCAGATCGGTGTGCCGGATCGCGTAGGCGCGGAACTCCGACAGCAGGGCGAACTGCGCGCGCTGGTCGTGCCGTCCGAAGGCCGCCCGCACGACGTCCGCGATGTCCGCCGCGGCGATGTCGGCGCGGATGAGCTCCTGCAGCGACCCGAGCACCAGGTTCGTCCCGCGCTGCATGACCTGCGCGAGGAGGTCCTCCTTCGACGAGAAGTTCGAGTAGACCGCGCCCTTGCTGAACCCGGCACGGGCGGCGACCTCGTCGAGACGTGCTCCGTGCACGCCCTGTTCGGCGAAGACGGCAGCGCCGGCGATGAGGAGACGTTCTCGGACCTCGGCCCGTGGTGTCCGCGGCGTGGGGGAGTCGGAGACGTCGTCGTTCATCGTTCCTGCCGGGGCGGGGCACCGGGGCTGGAACCCGGGCGGGCGAGCTGGGGGCGGGCGAGCTTGGGGCGGGCGAGCTTGGGGTGGGAGACCTGCCGCGCCGCGCGTCTGATCACGCGCGGCATCAGCGAAGCCCCCATCACCACGTCTGCGCGGAACCGGCGCGTTCGGGTCGCGTCGGTTCGGTGCGGACGACATGAGCCGGGTCGATACCCGACGGTAGGGATGCTACGCCGGAGCACCGACAGATGACACCCCTCAGTCGTCGAACGAGGAATCCGTTGCCGTGTCGTGTTCTTCGCGGACACTGCCCGCTCCCGTCCGCCGTCCGGGGCGTCGGAGCAGCCGGAGCGCGTCGGGTCGCAGGCTCCGCCCGCGCCGCAGCAGCGAGCCGAGCGTCGACTTCGGCTGCCAGTCACGACCGTTGGGCAGTCCCCAGCCGCGGCGGACCGCGCCCCAGCGCAGACCGAGCGACAGCGCGATCGCGGCCACGATCCCGATCGACGGCGACCCGAGGGCGGACGCGACGACCATGACCACCGACGCCGCGACGGCCACGGTGGCGTACAGCGCGTTCCCGCCGAACACCGCGGGTACCCGGCGGAGCAGCAGGTCCCGCATCGCGCCGCCGCCGACCGCCGTGATCGTGCCCATGATGATCGCGGCGGGCCACTCCAGGCCGGCGTCGTAGGTGCGCTGCACCCCGACCACCGCCCAGAACCCGATCACCGCGGCGTCGAGCACGGTGAACAGCCGGTCCCAGGTGATCTCGGAGAACGACACGAAGAAGGCGATGAGTGCCCCGGCCAAGGCGACCGGCACGTAGAGCGGGTCGACGAGCGCGACCGGGGGGCCGTTCTGCAGCAGGGTGTCGCGCAGCATGCCGCCGCCGAGCCCCGAGACGAAGCCGACGACCAGGAACCCGAACAGGTCGAAGTCCATCGCGCGGGCGATCGATCCACCGAGCAGGGCGGACGCGAACACCCCGGCGAGGTCGAGCACGTTCGTGACCGACGCCAGGCCATCGACGGACAGCAGGTTCATGAGAACCATCAAACCCCACGCCGAACGACTGGCGGGCCGAACGGCGGTTAGGTTAGCCTCACCTACGTCATGCTCGCCACTCTCGTCATCGGCCTCCGTGAAGGCCTCGAAGCGACGCTCATCGTCGGCATCATCGCCGCGTTCCTGCGTCGCAACCGTGTCCCCCTCGCCCCCATGTGGTTCGGCGTCGGGGTCGCCGTCGTGCTCAGCATCGGCGTCGGGTTCGGCCTGCAGGTCGTCGAGCAGGCCCTGCCGCAGGCGCAGCAGGAGGGCATGGAGGCGATCATCGGCATCGTCGCCGTGGTCTTCGTCACCGGCATGATCGTCTGGATGCGCACCCACGCGCGCACCCTGACCAAGGAACTCGAGGCGAGCGCGACCGAGGCGCTCGGCCGCGGCACCGCGTGGGCACTGGCCGGCATGGCCTTCCTCGCCGTGCTCAAGGAGGGCTTCGAGACCGCGGTCTTCCTCCTCGCCACCTTCCAGGCGTCGTCGGACACCGGTCTCGCCGCCCTCGGCGCGGTCATCGGCATCGCGGGCGCCGTCGTCATCGGCTACGGCATCTACACCGGCGGCGTCCGGCTGAACCTGTCGAAGTTCTTCACCGGCACCGGCGTCTTCCTGGTGTTCGTCGCAGGCGGGCTCGTGCTGACGGTGCTCCGGCGCGCGCACGAGGCCGGGTGGATCGTCATCGGGCAGCAGCGGACCGTCGACCTGTCCTGGCTCGCCCCGAACGGGTCGGTGCAGGGTGCGCTCGTCACGGGCGTGCTCGGCATCCCGCCGGATCCCCGGGTCATCGAGGTGCTCGGCTGGGTCCTGTACGTCGTGCCCGTCCTCGCCCTGACGCTCTGGCCCCGCGCCTGGCGTCCGTCGTCGGCACGCGTCCCCGCGATCCGCGCGACGGTCGCCGGTGCGCTCGCGGTCGCCGCCGCAGCACTGGCGATCGCCGTGCCGACGGGCGAGGTCGACCTGCCGCGCACCGCTGCGGTCAGCGGGGACGCCACCTCCGTCTCGGCGGACGTCCACGGCGCGTCCGGCGTCCTCCGCGTCGCCGGCACCACCACCGGCCAGGAGGCACGGCTCACGTTGCCGACGTCGGCCCACCGCCGCGTGACCCGTGCGGGCGTGGCCGCCGACCGGTGGCGGATCCGCACGTCGGCCACCGCCGCGGACCGCCCGGCGACGCTGACGCTCGACGACCTCGTCGACCTGTTCGGCCGGATCCCCGTCGGCGTCTCGCCGTCGACGAACCCCGGCCCGTTCACCGCCCGCTGGGCGGTGCGCGACACCGTGACCCTCTGGACGGTCCGTGGTGGGGTCCTGGACGCCACCCGCGACGAACGCACGGTGCTGACGCTGAGCGGTGGGGGCCTCCCGTCCGCCCGCACCACGACCCTGGACCGCTCCGTGTGGTCCGTCCCCGACTCCCGCGTCGAGCAGGCAGCCACCTCGGTGGCGGCCGCGGACACGCGGGCTGCCGAGCTGCTGCTCTGGAAGGCCTGGTTGCCGATCGCCCTCGGCGTCGCAGCTGCCGCCCAGGCGCTGCTCGCGCTCCGTGACCGCCGTCGTCGGACGGCACCCGTGAACCCCACCCCCGAAACCGTCCCGACACGCGGCCCACCCGCCGGGGACCCTGCAAGGAGCAACGACTATGCCGTTCGGTAAGCCCGTTCGACCCCTGATCACCCTCGGCGCTCTCGGCGTCGTCACCGCCCTCGCACTGACCGGCTGCGCGAGCTCCGACGGTGCCTCCGACAGCTCCACCGACGCCGCGAAGGTCTCGCGTGTCACCATCACCCTGACGAACGACGGCTCGGACCAGTGCAAGGTCTCCGAGACGAAGGTCCCCGCCGGGCCGGTCACGTTCTCGGTGAAGAACGAGTCCTCGACCGCCATCACCGAGGTCGAACTGCTGCAGGACCAGCGGATCCTGGGCGAGAAGGAGAACCTCGCACCCGGCCTCGACGCCGTGCAGTTCACCGCGACCCTGACCGGTGGGGAGTACCAGGTGTACTGCCCCGGAGCCGACACCGAGCTCACCGACTTCACGGTCACGGGCAAGGTCACCTCGACCGCGAACAGCAGCGCCGCCACCCTGCTCGACGAGGGCACGAAGGGCTACGCCGACTACGTCGACGGCCAGGTCACCGACATGGTCACCGCGGTCGAACTGCTGCAGAAGGACATCGACGCCGGCGACCTCGACGCCGCGAAGACCGACTACGCGAACGCCCGCCCGTTCTACGAGCACGTCGAGAGCGACGTCGACGGCTTCGTCAAGAAGGGCCACAAGGCGACCGACAACGCCGGCAACCTCGACTACCTGATCGACATGCGCGCCTCGAATCTCGACCCGGCCGTCGGCTGGAGCGGGTTCCACGCCGTCGAGAAGGACCTGTTCCAGGCGGGGGAGATCACCGCGTCGACCAAGAAGACCGCGGCCGACCTGACCGAGAACGTGCAGCTGCTCGCGAAGCTCGTCCCGACGCTCGACTACAAGCCCGAGGACCTGGCGAACGGCGCCGCCGGCCTGCTCGAGGAGGTCCAGTCGAACAAGGTCACCGGTGAGGAAGAGGCGTACAGCCACATCGACCTCGTCGACCTCGCCGCCAACGTCGAGGGTGCCCGTCAGGCCTTCGCGTACCTCAAGCCGGGCCTGACGAAGCTCGACCCGACCCTGACGAAGCAGATCGCGAAGCAGTTCGACGCGACGAACGCGATGATGGACGGCTACCGCAACGCCGACGACCTCGGCGGATTCGACACGTGGGACGCGGCGACCAAGAAGTCCGACGCGAACCGCATCTCGCAGCAGATCCAGGCCCTGCAGGACCCGCTGTCTCGCCTCGCCGAGAAGGTCGCCACCGCGTGACGCAGCCCGACGACGACCGCGCAGCCCGTACCGGGGTCTCCCGGCGCGGGCTGTTCGGCGCGGGACTCGCCGCGGCCGGAGCCGGAGCGGGCGCCGCGGTCGGCATCGGCGGCGCGACGGCCGCGACGGGGGTCAACCCGTTCACGGCGGCCGCCAACGGTGACGAGTCCATCGACCTGTCCCAGAGCCACCCGTTCTACGCGACCACCGCACGGCAGCCGCAGGGCGGGGTGCAGACCGCACCCCAGCGGTACTGCGTGTTCATGACCTTCGACCTGTCCACCAGCGTCGCGACCGAGCTGCAGGTGCTCCTCGCCCGCTGGTCAGCGGCGATCGCGCAGCTGCAGGCGGGGAAGACCGTCGGCAGCGTCGAGCCCGCGCACGGTGACGGCGTCGGCGCGGACACCGGTGAGGCGCTCGACCTCGGCCCGGCGTCCCTGACGGTCACGGTGGGGTTCGGCCCCGGCGTGTTCGACGAGCGCTTCGGTCTGGCCGACAAGCGTCCGGCGGCCCTCGCCGGCGTGCCTCGGCTGCCGAGCGACAACCTGCAGGCCGGACTGACCGGCGGCGACCTGTCGTTGCAGGCCTGCGCCGACGACCCGCAGGTGGCGTACCACGCGGTCCGCGACCTGGCCCGGATGGCGCGGGGGACGGCCACCGTGCGGTGGACCGTGCTCGGCTTCGGTCGCGCGTCGGCCGGCCCGCACCAGACGACGCCGCGCAACCTGATGGGCTTCAAGGACGGCACCAGGAACATCACGACGGACGAGGACCACGACCGCTTCGTGTGGGTCGACGACCCGGGCGACGGTGCGGAGTGGATGACCGGCGGCACCTACCAGGTGGTGCGGAAGATCCGGATGAACATCGAGATCTGGGACGCCGACGTCGTCAGCGACCAGCAGCGCGTGTTCGGTCGGACCAAGATCGAGGGCGCACCGCTGTCCGGCGGGACCGAGCACACGACGCCGGACTTCGCGGCGACCGGGAAGGACGGTGCCACGAAGATCGACGCGACGTCCCACATCGCCCTGGCCGCCCACGAGGCGAACGGCGGCGTGAAGATCCTGCGTCGTCCGTACAACTACACCGACGGCCTCAACGAGTACGGCCAGCTCGACGCAGGGCTGCTGTTCCTGGCGTACATGAACGACCCGGAGCACTTCACCCGGCTGCAGCGGAAGCTCGGCGCTTCGGACCGGTTGAACGAGTACGTCTCGCACATCGGCTCCGCGGTGTTCGCGATCCCACCGGCACCGCGCAAGGGGTCGTACATCGGCGAGCAGCTGTTCCGCTGACCGTGTCCGGAGCGCGCTGACGCCGCTGGGGGAGAGGGCGCCCTCCGCCGTTTCCCTGGAGGCGGAGGGCACCCGCGCCGCGGGGTCTCGTCGAACGGAACCACCGCCGACCTGAGAGGCGACCCGGCGCGACGCGTCGCGATGCGACAGCCCCGAGAGTACCCCGCCGATCCCCGGATCCGCAGTGCGAGCGCTGCTATGGGACAGGGAGCGCGGCAGCGGATCCGCGCGCGGTGCGCGCCGGACGCGATCCGTGCCTCCCGGCGCGACGGAACGGGCCGCCTCACGGTGGTGAGACGGCCCGTTCGTGTCGGACTGGAGGCCCGGTGTCAGTCGGTCTGGACGCTCGCGTCGGTCCGTGCGCGCTTCCGGCGCACGGCGACGAGTGCGGTGATGCCCGCCAGCAGGAGCAGGCCCGCTGCGATCCCCGGCGCCGTCAGGTCCGCGCCCGTGTAGGCGAGGTCACCGCCGGCGTTCGTCGAGTCGGACGGGTCGCCCGCCAGGTCCGTGCCGGTGCCCGTGTCCGTTCCCGGAGCGTTGCCGTTGCCGTTGCCGTTGCCGGCACCCGGGGCGTCCCCGTTGCCCGCGCCCGGGTCGGCCGGGTCCGTGGGGTCGGTCGGGTCCGTGGGCTCGGTCGGGTCCGTCGGGTCGACGGCCGCGGCGAGCGGGATGGTCACGGCGAGCGTGATCGTCTGGCCGCCCGGCAGGGTGACGACGAGCGGCTCGTCCGTCGTCGCGGCGGCACGGGCAGCCGTCCGGACCGTCGCTGCGTCGGCCGACGACTCGACGGTCGGCACGGCGAAGGTCAGCGTCGCACGACCCTGCTCGTCGTTCGTGTCGACGATCGTCGGGTCGATCTCGGCGGTGGCGAGCTCGACGTCACCGGCGCTCACCGACACGGTGCCGGCTGCAGCGGGGTCGTCGCTGCTGAACACGAGCGACGACAGGTCGATGCTGATCTCGTCACCGGGCTGGAACCCGCCCTCGGGGGTCGGCGTGACCGTGGTGCCGACGGCACGCTGGTCGGACGGCGGGGTGACCGTCGGGTTGGCCAGGAAGTAGTCCACCTGCGCCTGCAGGTCGACCTGGCCCGAGTCGGCGATGTTCGCGCCGGTCGCGAAGGCGGCGAAGTTGTCGCCACCGGTCGACAGGAACGAGTTGACCGTCACCTTGAGGGTGTCGTCGAGGGCGATCGACTCGCCGTTCAAGGTCATGCCGGTGATGCGCTCGCCACGGCCCTTCGCGGGGTCGTAGGTGTACGCGAAGCCGTCCGAGACGCCGAGCTTGAGGAACGGACGCGGCAGGCCGTCCGGCTGCCACTGCTGCTCGAGGGCGTCCTTGATCTGCTGGCCGGTCATGTCCTCGGTGACGAGGGTGTTCGCGAACGGCTGGACGAGCGCGGCCTCCTTGTAGGTCACCGTGCCGTCCGGGTCGCCGGCACCGCTCGACGCGTAGACCATGTCCGTGCGCAGCCCGCCGGGGTTCATGAAGGCGATCTGCGAGCCGTTGCGCTCGGTCGCGGAGCGCTGCACCTCGGCGATGTAGTTGCCCAGGACGGACTCGCCGCCGCGGTTCTCGGTCGTGCGGTCCGACTGCACCGCACGACGCAGGTCGCCGGTGATCTCACCGAGCTTCTTGCTGCCCTCGACGTCGGCGACGGCCTTCGCAGCCGTCACGATGTCGGCCACCGCGTCCACCGAGGTGGAGTCGGCCGGCACGCGGTTCTCACCGTTGACCGACTTGACCTCGGACGTGATGCCGGTGAGCTGCTTGTCGGCGTCGACGGTGAGCTGCAGGTGTCCGTAGTTCACGCCGTAGGAACCGGTCTGGATCACCGGGCGGGTCGTACCGTCGGGACCCGCGATCTGGTGGTTGTAGGTCGCGTGGGTGTGTGCGGAGACGATCGCGGACACCTTCGACGAGACGCCCGAGGTGATCGTGCCGAACACGCCGGACCCGGTCGCGTCGGCGAGGGCGTTCGTGGGAGCACCCTCGTGCACCAGCAGGACGAGCACGTCGGCCTCGCCGTTGCCGTCGACACCGTCGGTGAGCTGGTCGGCGTACTTGTTGACCTGGCTGACGATCGGGGCCATCGCGAGGCCCTCGACACCGCCGGGGCTGACGAGCCCCGGGATGAGGTCCTCGGTGGTCGCGCCGATGAAGCCCACCTTCACGCCGCCCTTCTCCACGATGGAGTACGGCTCGAACGCGGGGTCGGTCGTGCCCTGCTTGACGATGTTCGCCGAGACGTAGGGCCAGTCGGCCCGGTCCTCGATGCGCCCGGTCAGGTCGTCCTGGCCCTTGTCGAGCTCGTGGTTGCCGATCGCGCTGACGTCGAGGTCCATGGCATTGAGCGCATCGATCGTCGGGGCATCCTGCTGGATCAGCGAGGTGAACGTCGAGGCACCGACGTTGTCGCCGACGCTGGCGAAGATCGTGTTCGGGTTGGCCTCGCGGTACGACTGCACGACACCGGCGAGCTCGGCGGCACCGGCGGCCTTGTCGACGGCGGTGCCCTCGGACTCGATGCGGCCGTGGAAGTCGTTGACGTCGATGATGTCGATCGTCGTGTCGCCCTCGGCGGCGACGGCGGTGGAGGGGACGGACAGTGCGACGAGCACACCCGCGGTGGCGAAGGCCGCGCCGCTGATGATGCGCCGTCGGCGGCGCGGAGAGGAGTGGAGGTTCATCGTCGGAGAACCTATGAGGACGCACAGCCGACCCGCCAGTGTCGGGTCGAAGTCGTCACACGACGTTCACATGAGCAACACCCGTCGTGCTGCGTGCTGCTCGACGTGCCGTCACTCCGCGGCGATGAGGGGGCGGAGCGTGCGGTGGGCGATGCGCAGCCCCTCGAGGACCTTCTCGTCGGTGCCGCCCCAGAGCGGGTCCTCGTGCTCGACCGACAGGGTGCCGTCGAACCCCGCTTCGTACAGGCGGTCGACGACGTGCGGCCAGTCCACGACGCCACGGCCCGGCACCCGGAAGCGCCACCAGCCCATGTCCCACGGGTCGCCGCCCTTGTCGACCTTGCCGAAGAACCCGTACGCGTCGCGCTTCGCCGGGAAGAGCTCGAGGTCCTTCGCCTGCGCGTGCACGATGTGCTCGGCGAACGGCAGGATCGTCTCGACCGGGTCGATGCCGATCCAGGTCAGGTGCGACGGGTCCCAGTTCAGACCGAAGCCGAGGCCGGTGACCCAACCCCAGAGCTCGGGGGAGTACGCCAGGTTGCCGGGGTAGCCGTCCGGGTGCCAGCCCTCCATCACGCAGTTCTCGATGATCAACCGCACGCCGCGCTCGCCGGCGTAGTCGACGAGCTCGGGGAGGACCTGGTTCCCTTCGGCCATGTTCTCCCGCACCGACTTGCTGTTGTCGCGGCCGATGAACGTGCCGACGTACGGCACGCCGAGCACCTGCGCGGCATCGATCGCGTGCTTGAGGTGGGTGCGGACCTCCTCGCGCCGGTCGAGGTCCTGGTGCAGGTTGTTCTCGTAGTACGCGAGCGCCGAGATCTCGAGGCCGGTGCGGTCGAGCAGGTCACGGGTCGCAGCGGCGTCCTCGTCGGTGAACGTCGCCACCGGCAGGTGCGCCGCCTCGAAGTCGCGGCCACCGGTGCCGGGCCACACGCCGACCTCGAGCCGCTCGTACCCCTGCTCGGCGGCGAAGTCCGCGATGCGGTCGAGGGGCCAGCCGGGCAGGCAGGCCGTCAGCATGCCGAGCTTCACCGGATCTCCCGCCACGTGGTCTCGGCCGCGCTGGTGATCACGGCGTCGATGATGTCGGCGGAACGTGCGCCGTCCGCGAAGGTCGGCAGGCCGTCGGGGGCCACACCGGTGCGGACCGCGGTGTAGGTGTCGGCGACGAACGCGGCGAAGGCGTCGAGGTAGCCCTGCGGGTGCCCGGACGGCACGACCGCCAGACGCCGCTGGTCCGGGTACCCCTGCGACGGGTCGCGCACGACGATCTGCGCACCACGCTCGTTGCCGAACCACGCGGACTCGGGCTGTTCCTGGTCGAAGGCGGCGCTGCCCCGGGTGCCGTCGACCTCGAACCACAGGCGGTTCTTCCGACCGGACGCCACCTGCGAGATCACCACGTTGCCGATGCGCCCGGTGCCGGTGCGGAACGTCGCGACCGCGGTGTCCTCGGTGGTGACCTCGGCCCGTTCCGCGGCGTCGGCGACCGGGTCGGGGTCCGGCGAGCCGGAGAACGACGGCCCCGAGGCCGCGGGGCGGGTCGGGTAGACGATGTCGGTCGCCGCGGACACCGAGGTGAAGCGCTCACCGGTGACGAACTCGACCAGGTCGCACCAGTGCGAGCCGATGTCGGCGAACGCGCGGGACAACCCGCTCGAGGTCGGGTCGACCCGCCAGCTCGAGGCGTCCTCGTCGAGCATCCAGTCCTGCAGGTAGTGGCCGTGCACGGCGAGCAGTCGACCGAGGTCGCCGTCGGCGATGCGCGCGCGGATCTCACGGATCATCGGGTGGTAGCGGTACACGAACGGCACCGTGGCGACGACACCGGCGTCCGCCGCCGCGGCGACGAGTTCGGCGGCCTGCGCCGGGTCGATCGCGAGGGGCTTCTCGCACACCACGTGGATGCCCGCGGCGATGACCGCCATCGCCTGCGGGTGGTGCTGGTCGTTCGGCGTGCAGATGTGCACGACGTCGGGGGCGTCCGCGATGACGTCGTCGAGCGAGGCGTACCCACGAGGCAGGTCGAGTTGCGCCGCGACCTGCTCGGAGCGCGATGCGTTCCGGCCGAGCACCCCGAGCACCTCGGCACCAGCGGCCCGGGCCGCGCGGGCGTGGACCCCCGCGATCATGCCGGTGCCGATCACGACGACGCGGAGGCGTCGTCCTTCGTACCCACTGCTCATGGTGCTCCCTCGCGCCGAACTGTCACCACCGTAGCGGCCCGGCCGTCCACCGGGGCCGATGAGTACGGTCGGAGGCATGTCGAGCCTCCAGACCAGCCTGCTCATCCTCGGAGCCAGCGGCGACCTGTCCAAGCGCCTGCTCCTGCCGGGTCTCGCGACCCTGCTCGAGGTCAAGGACGACTGGGACGTCCAGCTCATCGGGGCGGGTGTCGAGGACCTCTCCGACGCCGACTGGAAGGCGCAGGTGCGCGAGTCCTTCGAGAACGCGCAGGCGTCGAAGAACGAGGGCGACGAAGGCGCGGAGGGCGAGTCGTCGCTGTCGGAGCGGCTGCAGGCCGTGATCGACGCGTCCTCGTACCGCAAGGCCGACGTCACGAGCGCCGACGACCTGCGCGCGCTGCTCGGAGCCTGCGACCACGACCCCGCGATCTACTTCGCGCTGCCCCCGGCCGTGACCGAGAAGAGCTGCGAACAGCTCGCCCACCTCGACCTGCCGAAGCGCACCCGCCTGGCGCTCGAGAAGCCGTTCGGTACCGACGCCGCCAGCGCCGAGCACCTGAACGACCTGCTGCACTCGTTCATCCCCGAGGAGCGCATCCACCGGGTCGACCACTTCCTCGGCCGTTCGACGGTGCTCAACCTGATCGGGCTGCGCTTCGCGAACCGCATCATCGAGCCCCTGCTGTCCTCGCAGCACGTCGAACGCGTCGACATCGTGTACGACGAGACCCTCGGGCTCGAGGGTCGCGCCCGCTACTACGACAAGGCCGGCGCCCTCACCGACATGATCCAGAGCCACCTGCTCCAGGTCATGGCCGTCGTGGCCATGGAGGCGCCGGCGTCGATCGACGCCGACGACCTGCGGACCCAGAAGGAACTCGTGCTGCGCGCCGTGCGGCCGTGGGGCGGCGACGTCGTCGCCGCCGGCAAGCGCGCCCGGTACACCGCGGGCACGGTCGGCGACCGCAAGCTGCCGTCGTACGCCGACGAGGACGGGGTCGACCCGTCGCTCGGCACCGAGACCCTGGCCCAGCTGACCCTCGAGATCGCGAACTGGCGATGGGCCGGCGTCCCCTTCACGCTGCGTTCCGGCAAGGCGCTCGCGAAGCAGCGCCGCGAGATCGTCATCACGTTCAAGGACTCCCCGCAGGTGCCCGTCGGCCTGTCCGGTGCCGCCCACCCGGACCGGCTCCGGATCTGGATCGCCCCGGACGAGATGCAGCTCGAGCTGAACGTCAACGGGCCCGGCGACCCGTACACGATCGACCGCACGAGTCTCGAGACGACGTTCAACCCCGGACGACTCAGCGCCTACGGCGAGGTCCTGGCCGGTGTGCTCGAGGGCGATGCGACGCTGTCGGTCCGCGGTGACAGTGCCGTGCAGGGCTGGAAGGTCGTCGGACCGTTCCTCGAGGCGTGGAAGGCCGGCACGACGCCGCTCGACGAGTACCCGGCCGGGTCGAGCGGTCCTGAGGACTGGGACAACATCGACGCCTGAGCCGGACGGCGGCGTAGCGTCGGACGACGTGACCACCATCGACGACGTCCTGCAGACCGTTCCCGAACCCGCCGGCGCCGACATCCGTGTCGAGCCCGTCCACTACGACCACGAGGGCACCGACCTGCTCGGCGTGCTCGCGAAGGACGCGGCCGTCGCCGGTCCTCGCCCGGCCGTCCTGGTCGTGCACGACTGGCACGGCGTGAACGAGCACGTCGAAGCGCGCGTGACGATGCTCGCCCGCCTGGGCTACGTCGCCTTCGGTGCGGACATCTACGGTGCCGGCGTGCGGCCCGGTGACGACACCGCCGGCCAGGTCGCCGGGTCGTACTACCAGGACCTGCCGTTGCTCCGGGCACGTGCAACCGCCGGCCTCGACCGGCTGCGACAGGACCCCGACGTCGATCCGGCCCGCATCGTCGTCATCGGCTACTGCTTCGGCGGCTCCACCGCGATCGAGCTCGCACGCACCGGCGCGGACCTCGTCGGTGCGGTGTCGTTCCACGGCGGGCTCATCACGCACGACCCCGCCGACGCCTCGGCGATCCAGGCGAAGCTGCTCGTGCTGACCGGGGGAGCGGACCCCGTCGTGCCCGACGACGCCGTGCACGCCTGGCAGGACGAGATGCGCACCGAGCCCGGCGTCGACTGGCAGGTCGTCACGTACGCCGGGGCCATGCACGCGTTCGCCGTGCCGGGGACCGACGCGCCCGACCACGGCGCCCAGTACCAGGAGCGCGCCGACCGCCGATCGTGGCAGGCGCTGCGGGTGTTCCTGGCCGAGGTCTTCGGCGAGGAGGCCGCGGCGCTGTGACGTCGGTGGCTCGGCTGTCGCCTCGCGACACGCCGGGTGGAGCGGTCGGGCGGCCTCGATTGGCGCCCGGGCCGGAGCTGTTGTAGAGTCTTCCACGGCCGCAAGGCCACGCGCTCGTAGCTCAATGGATAGAGCATCTGACTACGGATCAGAAGGTTGGGGGTTCGAGTCCCTTCGAGCGCACAGTGCCGGTTGAACGGCATGACACCGAACAGATGAAGGGCCCCGGCGGATTCCGCCGGGGCCCTTCGTCGTTGGTGGTTCGTGCGCGAGTCGTCTTTCACCGGCGCTGACGCCCGAGCAGCGCGATCCCCAGTACGACCAGCGCCACGACGACGAGCCCGACGACGACGAGCAGGGGAAGCAGGTTGATCGACGCGGTGTCGTCGTGGCAGTCGACGTTCGCGACGGCACAGGAGGCGAGGACGGTCGTCGCGGTCATGGTCCGAGTGAAGCACGGCGAGGTTGGATGGGGAACATGACGACGACGTCCGTGTTCGAACAGGTACCACGAGCGCAGTGGGTCGCGGACGACGAGTTCGTCTTCGCGATCCTCGATGCACACCCGGTGTCACCTGGTCACACGCTCGTCATCCCGAAGCGGCGGATCACCAGCTGGTTCGATGCGACCGAGGGAGAGCTCGCCGCGATGACCCGCATGGTGGCGCTGCTGAAGGCCCGGCTCGACGAGCAGCACCACCCCGACGGCTACAACGTCGGGTTCAACGACGGATCGGCCGCTGGCCAGACCGTCTTCCACGCCCACCTGCACGTCATCCCGCGCTTCGACGGCGATGTCCCGGCGCCGGCTGGCGGGGTGCGGCACGCCGTCGTCGGGCGCGGCCACTCCTGAGCGCGGTGGCCAGTGGCCAGTGGCCAGTGGAACGACGGGGCGACGAGTCAGCCCCAGAGGTGGATCGTCGAGTCGATGACGCCGGACAGCGCGAGGGCTCCCGGGACGAGCACGCCGAACAGGGTGAGCGTCGCGCCGATCAGGATGGCCGCGAACGCCAGTCCGTCTCCACGCTCGCCGGTCCGTCGCACCTCGTGCCGCGCGATGAACCCGACGACGACGCCGCCGATCGGGGCGACGAAGGCGAGCGCGATCGCCACGACGGCGAGCAGGCTCAGCGGCGCGAGTCCGGGCGTCCCGTCCGTGCTCGGGGCGGAGGCTGCCGGTGCGGAGGCGGCCGGCGCGGAACGCTCGGGGGCGTGGTCGGTCACGGGTGTCTTCCGTTCAGTCGGCGCACGTGGCGAGCTGCGGGCGTGCGAGGTCCGCTCAAGAGTAGAGCGACGGCGCCCGGAGCGGAGGCCCGCATTCGGGGTCCAGCTGCCCGGTCGGGCGACTTCGTGAGCAGAAATGGTCGGGTTCGTCGACGAGACTCGACCATTTGTGCTCACGAAGCGCACGCGCTCACGAGGCGCACGCGCTCAGCGCCCGAGCGCCGTGAGCTGCTTCTGCAACCCGCGCTCGAGGTACGGCTCCAACGACGTCGCCCACGTCGCCGTGATGTGCGTGGTGTCCCGGTAGACCAGCACGCCGCCGATCACCGCGGGGCAGGTCCTCTCGGTGCAGTAGTAGTCGGTCAGGTCGATCACCCCGGCTCGTCCTCCGGCGGCCTTGAACGCCCGCACGGCCTCGATCGAGGAGTCGGTCTGGGCGAGCGCCTCGGAGCGGGGGCGGTCGCACGACGCGTTCGTCGGCCCGGACATCTTGCTCACACAGGCGATGACGTCGGGCCGGGGGACCGGGTTGTCGCGGATCGCGATGACGGGGAGTTCGTCTCCGGCGGCCTGCTCCCAGGCGTCGACGAGGCCGTTACGGGTCGCGATGTCGCGTGAGGCTCCGGCCGGCAGGCTGACGGGCATCTGCGTGGCGGAGTGGGTGACGACCAGGGCGTCGGCGTCGCGGTGGGCGCGGACGTAGTCGATGGCCGCGTGCTTCCACGCGTTGCAGCCGCGCAGCGCGCCGGCGTTCACGGAGTTCTGCTGCGCCGTGGTGAGGTAGCAGCCGCCGATGCCGGCCATGTCGATGCGCCACCCGTTGTCGTCGGCGATCTTCTCGTAGGCGCCGAGCAGGGCGTTGCTGTGCGAGTCGCCGATGACGATCAGGTGCTTCGACCAGCCGGTCGCCTTGCCGAGCACGCAGGTGCGGAAGGTGCCGTTCCAGCACTCGGGGCGGTTCGCGTCGTCGTCCTCGGCTGCGGCGGGGGCCGGGATCCGGGTGTCGGCGAGGGCCGGGTCGACGCAGGGGGCGGCGGAGCTGATCCGTGCGGCTGCTCCGATGCAGGACTCGTCGTTCTGTGCCCGTTCGGTCGCGAGCCGCTTCGTGAGCTGCTCGGTGGCGCCTTCGGCGTGGACCTCCTGCACGTAGACGGCGGTCAGGGTCGAGGCGCCGAGCGTGACGACCGTGAAGGTGCAGATGACGCCGAGCGCGACGACCCCGCGGGGCCGCAGGTCGCGCAGCCAGGTCGAGAAGCGGACGGGTTCCTCGAACCAGATGGTCGTGACGGCTGCCAGTCCGACCGACACCAGGAGCACCGAGGTGCTGGTCGCCCAGTCCAGCGGGCCTCCGAGCATGATCGGCAGGATCACGACGAGCGGCCAGTGCCAGAGGTACAGCGCGTACGAGATCCGTCCGGTGAACGCGACCGGTCCGAGCGCGCCGATCGACTCGAACACGGTGCGTCCGCCGAACAGCACCACGAGGGTCGCACCGGCGACGGGGAGCAGCGCGGCGATCCCGGGGAACGGCGTCTCCGCCCCGATGACGAACAGGGACAGGACGAGGGCCACGGCGCCGATGCTCGTCAGGATCATGCGCACCCGCCGGGCGACCTCGGTGCGGACCTCGGGCAGGTGCACGGTCGCGGCGAGGCCGCCCAGTGCGAACTCCCACGCGCGGGTGCCGGTGGAGAAGTACGCGACGCCGGGGTTCGTGCTGGTCTGCACGATGCTCCACACCAGGGACAGCACGACGACCGCGCCGAGCAGCAGGCGTGCGGTGGTCAGCGTCGAGAGGCGCCCGCGCACGGCGACGGCCAACCCGATCAGCAGCAGCGGCAGGACGATGTAGAACTGCTCCTCGACCGACAGCGACCAGAAGTGCTGGAACGGTGAGGGGTCGTCCGCCGAGGCCAGGTAGTCGACCGAGTTCGCCGCCAGCTCCCAGTTCTGCAGGTAGACCGTCGACGCGATGAGCTCGCGGCCGTACTGCCCCCACAGGGCGCTCGGCACGGCGACGAGCACCGCTGCGCCGGTGGTGAGGATGATGAGGAACGCGGCCGGCAGCAGGCGTTTGGCCCGGCGTGACCAGAACCGGCCGAGGTGGATCGTGCCGGTGGCGACCTGTTCGCGCAGCAGGAGTCCGGTGATGAGGAACCCGGAGATCACGAAGAAGACGTCGACCCCGACGAACCCGCCCCGCAGGGCGTGCGGCCACAGGTGGTACACGACGACGGCCAGCACCGCGAACGCGCGGAGACCCTGGATGTCCCACCGCGTCGTGTCGCGCGCGCGGTGCGCGGGGCCCCGCTCGCCCGGCGTTGCAGTGTTCACTGCGACGATCCTACGAGAAGCGCGTCACGCCCTGGGACGGCACGCGAGAAGACGGGAGGCCCGTGGCGGTCTCGCCACGGGCCTCCCGTCCGTCGTTCGCTCGCCCCCACCCCGTGGGGTTCCGAGACCTCGGAACCTCGCGGGCACGCACCGTCCTGATCGGAACCTCGACGGAACGCACGCGGGGTGTCGTGGAACCTCGACGCACAGCGCGCTGCGTGTCGTGGATCCGCGCGCAGCCCTAGACGGTCGCGCGCACCTCGGCCAGCGACGGGTAGTCGGTGTAGCCCTCGGCGGTCGCGCCGTAGAAGAGCTCGGGGCGGGGCTCGTTGAGCTCCGCGTCCTGCTCCCAGCGGTGGGCGAGGTCCGGGTTCGCGATCGCCGGACGGCCGACGGCGATCGCGTCGGCGATGTCCTGGTCGTGGACGACGGTGATCGCTTCCTCACGCGTCGTCATCGCGCTGAAGCCCGAGTTGACGATGAAGGGTGCGCCCGCGGTGCGGCGGACGTGCTGCACCAGGTCGCCGGTCGGCTCGGCGTGCAGGACGTCGATGAAGGCGAGTCCGAGCGGCGCGAGGCCCTCGGCGATCGCGGTGTAGGTCGCGCGGACGTCGGCCGCGTCGTCCTCGATGACGCCCTGGATGCCGTGCTCGGGCGACAGGCGGATGCCGGTGCGGTCCGCGCCGACGGCCTCGGCGACGGCGGTCGTGACCTCGATCGCGAAGCGGGCGCGGTTCTCGGGGGAGCCGCCGTACTGGTCGGTGCGGGTGTTGGACACCGGGGACATGAACTCGTGCACCAGGTAGCCGTTGGCGCCGTGGACCTCGACGCCGTCGAGTCCGGCGGCGATGGCGTTTCGGGCAGCCTGCGCGAAGCCCTGCACGGCGTCCTGCACCTCGGCGGTGGTCAGCTCGTGGGGGACGGGCATGTCGGCCTTGCCGGTCGCGGTGTGGGTCTGTCCGGGAGCGGCGATGGCGCTCGGGGCGACGATGCGCGGTGTCTGCGAGATGTCGGGGTGCGAGACACGGCCACCGTGCATGAGCTGCATCACGATGGTGCCGCCCTCGGCGTGCACGGCGTCGGCGACGCGGCGCCAGCCGGCGATCTGCTCGTCGGTCTCGATGCCGGGCTGCCCGGGGTAGGAGCGGCCTTCCTGCACGGGCCAGGTGCCCTCGGTGATGATCATGCCGAGGCCCGCACGCTGACGGTAGTGCTCGACGAGCAGGTCGTTCGGGATGCCGTGCTCACCGGCGCGGGTGCGCGTGAGCGGGGCCATGACGACGCGGTTCGACAGGCGCAGGGCGCCGAAGGAGGTGGGTTCGAAGAGCTTCACGAGGGAGTGGAACGTCGTGTTGCTCGGTGCAATTCCCGCCGTCAGTCGCGCGGGCAGACCAGGGTCGACGAACGGACCTGGCCCTCGGGGCGGATCACCTGGTGCAGCGAGAGGGGCTTGCCGCAGATCGGGCAGCCGCGGTCCACTGACCGGTCGTCGACCCCCTCGGGGTGTCCGGCGCCGATCTGCGACGGTCCCATCTTGTTGATGAGCGTCGTGTTCCACCGTTCGTACCACTTGCCGAAGCGCCCCACGGTGCATCCTTTCGTTCGTGCACGAACCATTATGGCACCATCGGCCCCGGGATCACACCTGGTCGACCCGCTCCAGCAGTTCCGTCAGGTCGTCCTTGAGCGCTTCGAGGCGTTCCAGTGGCCACCCGAGCCGGTCCGCGACCGCCAGGGGGACCGCTCGCGCGCGGTCGCGCAGTGCCCGACCGGCCGTGGTGAGCGAGACCTCGAGCTGCCGTTCATCGGCGGCGCTGCGGGTCCGGCGGACGTAGCCGGAGGCCTCGAGTCGCTTCAGTAGGGGGCTGAGGGTGGCCGAGTCGAGCCGCAGTTCGCCGGCGATCTCGCGCACCGACCGGGGGTCCTGCTCCCAGAGTGCGAGCATCACGAGGTACTGCGGATGCGTCAGGCCCATCGGCTCGAGCAGGTCGCGGTACAGCCCGATGACGCTCCGGCTCGTGGCCGCGAGGGCGAAGCAGAGCTGCCGATCGAGCGCGAGTGGGTCGGGTGCGGAGGTCATGCGCCCACGATACCGTTCGCCCACGAAGTGTTCCCGGGGTCTGCTCACGATGCCGCGCGGGCGCTTCCATGCGTGAGCAGGATCCGACAGAACACCAGTCGATCAACGCGTGTTCTGTCGCACGTTGCGGCCGCATCAGATGCGTGCGCATGTTCCGACGTTCCACGCGTCGATCAACGGGTGGATCGTCGGAAGGTGCGGACGCATGCGTCCGGCCGCCGGGCGCGGAGTGGGCGCACGCACGGGAGGCCCGGTGCCGGTCTCGTGGACCGGCCCCGGGCCTCCAGGCTGGGTGCGTCGACTACGCGCGGTGCGCGGGCGGGTGCCCCGACTCGTGCGCGTTGGCGTCCGGCGCCACGGGGAGGGCGTGCGACCCCGTGTGGGTGTCCTCGTGACCGGGCTGACCGGGCTGACCGGGCTGACCGGGCTGGCCGGGCTGACCGGCGACCGGGTGCGACCGCTCGAGCTTCGCGCCCTCGACGTCGACGTCCGGCACGATCCGGTCGAGCCACTTCGGGAACCACCACGCGCTCTGGCCGAGCAGGTGCATCGCAGCCGGGATCAGCAGCATGCGGACGACGAACGCGTCGATGAGCACACCGAACGCCAGCCCGAAGCCGATCGGCTTGATGGTGGAGGAGTCCGAGAAGATGAAGCCCGCGAACACCGAGATCATGATGATCGCCGCTGCCGTGACCACCGCGCGACCGGCGTGCAGCCCGCGCTGGACCGCGACCTTCGCCGAGGCGCCGTGGGCGTAAGCCTCACGCATGCCGGACACCAGGAACAGCTGGTAGTCCATCGCCAGGCCGAACAGGATGCCGATCTCGATGATGGGCAGGAAGCTCAGGATCGGCGCCGGGTCGTGCACGCCGAACACGGAGCCGAGCCAGCCCCACTGGTAGATCGCGGTCAGGCCACCGAACGACGCCATCACGGACAGGATGAAGCCCGCCGTCGCCGTGATCGGGACCAGGAAGGACCGGAACACGATGATCAGGATGATGAGCGACAGGCCGACGACCACCACGAGGTAGAGCGGCAGGACGTTCGACAGCTTCTCGGACACGTCGATGTTGGCGGACGCGTTGCCCGCGACACCGAGCGTGACCGTCCCGTCGTCGGTCGTGACGGTCTGCTCGCGCAGGTCCTTGACCAGGTTCTCGGTGGAGATGCTGTCGGGGCCGCCGCCGGGCTTCACCTGGAACGCGATGATGTCGCGGTCCGACGAGGTACCGATCGGCAGGACGGCCTTGACGTCGTCGTTCTTCGCCAGGGCCTCGCCGATGGTGACCTCGGTCGCGGTGACGTCGGACTTGCTGATCGACTCCGGCAGGGTCGCGACGACGAGCAGCGGGCCGTTCTGGCCGGCACCGAACTCCTCGTCGAGGGCCTTGTACGCCTTGTACTGGCTCGAGTCGACGGACTCGGACGCACCGGTCGGAAGGCCGAGGCGCATCTGCGTCGCGGGGAGCGCGATGACACCGAGCACGGCGACACCGGCGACGAGCGTGACGATCGCGCGCCAGGTCTTCATCGGCTTGTTCGGCACCCGGGTCGAGCCGGTGTTGCCGATCTTCGCGCGCTCCTTCTTCCGCAGGATCCGCATCCCGATCAGGGACAGCAGCGCCGGGGTGAACGAGGTGGCGATGAGGATCGCGAAGAACACCGCGACCGCACCGACCGTGCCCATGAGCCCGAGGAACGGGATGCCGGTGATGTTCAGCGCGAGCAGCGCGACGATGACGGTCGCACCGGCGAACACCACGGCGTTGCCCGAGGTACCGTTCGCGAGGCCGATGGACTCGTGCACCTGCATGCCCTGCTTCAGCTGGGTGCGGTGTCGGTTCAGGATGAAGAGCGAGTAGTCGATGCCGACCGCCAGGCCCAACATCACCCCCAGCACCGGCGTGACCGAGATGAACTCGACCAGGCCGGAGAACGACAGCGAGGCAAGTGACGCCACGCCGACACCGAGCACGGCGCTGACGAGCGGGATCGCCGCACCGATGACGGTGCGGAGCATCAGGAAGAGCACGAGCGCGGCGATGATGACGCCGACGATCTCGCCCGGTCCGAGGATCGACGGCACGCCCTGCGCGATGTCGTTCGACACGTAGACGTTCACGCCGCTGATGTCGGCCGAGTCGGCGTCGTCCGCGATGGCGGTCTTCGTGTCGGCGGGGACCTCGTAGGTCGACTTCGTGAACTGGACCGTGCCGATGGCGGCGCTGCCGTTCGACGACACGAAGCGGACGTCCTTCGACAGGTCGAGGAGCTTGGAGCCCTGCTCCAGCTCGTCGGCGCTGTCGTCGAGCTTCTTCGTGTTGGCGTCGATCGTCTTCTGCGCGTCGGCGATCTGCTGCTCACCGGCGTCGATCTGCGCCTGCTGGGCGTCGATCTGGGCCTGCGCCTGCTGGAGCTGCGCCGCTGCGGCCTGCGCCTGCGCTGCGGGGAGTGCTGCGCCGGCGGCCTCGGCCTGGGCCTTCTGGGCGTCGAGCTGCGCCTGGGCGTCCTCGATCTGCTGCTTGCCGGAGGTCAGCTGCGCCTTCTGGGCGTCGAGCTGGTCCTGGCCGGTCTCGAGCTTCGCGCGGCCGTCGGTGATCTCCTTGCGGCCGTCGACGATCTTCTGGCGCTGCTCGTCGAGCTGGTCCTGGGTGTCGAAGCCGCTCGTCGCGCCCTTGACGCCGTCGAGCTTCTCGACCTTGGTCAGGAAGTCCGCGACCTCCGACTTCTGCGCGTCGGTGAACGCCTTGCCGTTCGTCGTCTCGAAGACGATCGTGCCGTTGCCGCCGTTCGCCGACGGGAACTTGTCGGCGAGCTCGTCCTGCACCTGACTGGTCTTGGTGTTCGGGATCGAGATCGCCGATGAGATCGTGCCCGAGAACAGGCTGTAGGTGACGCCGGCGACGGCCATGATCACCACCCAGGTGATGATCACGAGCCAGTGGCGTCGTGCGGAGAACCGTCCGAGACGGTAGAGGAGACCGGCCATGCGGTTGCCCCGTTCCTTTCGTTGCAGGTGCTGTGTGGAGCGGGGTGCGCCGGTGGACCCCTGGGGAGGGAAGTGTCAGTCGGTGGGCATGTAGCCGCTGCGGACGCTGTGCACGAGTCGTGCCAGCAGGGCGTCCCAGTCGGCGACGGACTGCTCGTCGATCGCGGGGCCGGAGGTGGCCAGCCAGTGTTCCGCGATCACGACGATGCCGCTCATGAGCGACTCGACGAGCAGGGCGGCGTCGAGGGGGTCCGCCGCCGGGTAGCGGCGTGCGACCTCGTCGCGGAGTCGTTCGGTGACCCGCGAGAACGCCGTCTGGGTGAGGACCGCGGCCTTCGGGTCGTCCTTGCCCGGGTCGCCGAGGATCCGGTACATGCTCGAGATCGCGGCTGCCAGGTCGGCCCCGCGTGCGGCGGACTCGAGCTCGTCGAACATCGAGGCGCGGCTGCCGTCGCCGACCGGGGTGCGTGCCATGTCGGCGAGGAACCGGTCGATGATCACGGACAGCTCCTGCTCGCACACGGCCAGCAGGACCTCGTCGAGCGAGGCGAAGTGGTTGAACACCGTCCGCCGCGCGATGTCGGCCCGTGCTGCCAGGTCGTCGACGCTGAACTCACGGCCGCCGCGTTCGTCGACCAGGTCGCGTGCGGCCTGCAGGATCGCCGCACGGTGCTTCGCCTTGAGGGCGGCGCGGCGGTCGGTCGTGAGGGTCACGAATGAGAACACTAGGTGCATCGATGCACTCGGTGCAACGACGAGGAGTACATCTTCAGGTTCGTACCCCACGGTGGAAACTCGGTTCTGAACAGATGTGCGCATGGTTGACTGCACCCAGCACGACCGCCGGTGCGACCGGCGGCGCGACCGCCAGAATGACCGCCGTACGAAGGAGTACCCGATGCCCGTCCGCCTGTCCCCGGAGACCCTCGACGAGATCGCCGCGAGCGGTGTCGCCGTCCCGACCTACGACCGCAGCGGGATCACCGCTGGCATCGTGCACTTCGGCGTCGGCGGCTTCCACCGCGCGCACCAGGCGATGGTGATCGACCGGCTGCTCCAGCAGGGCGAGGCGCGCGAGTACGGCATCTGCGGCGTCGGTGTCCTCGAGCAGGACCGCCGGATGGCCACGGCGATGGCGGAGCAGGGCGGCCTCTACACGCTCGTCCTCAAGCACCCTGACGGCACGCGCGAGTCCCGCGTCGTGGGCAGCATCGTCGACTACCTGCTCGCCGTCGACGACCCGGACGCCGTCGTCGAGAAGATGGCGCACCCGGACACCAGGATCGTCAGCCTGACCATCACCGAGGGCGGCTACAACTTCGACCACGTCACCGGCGAGTTCGTCGCGGACGAGCCCGGCGTCGCGGCCGACCTGCGTGGCGACGGACCGCCCCGCACCGTGTTCGGCCTGGTCGTGGCAGCGCTGCAGCGGCGCCGGGAGCGCGGGCTGGAACCGTTCACCGTGATGTCCTGCGACAACATCCAGGGCAACGGCCACGTCGCCCGCGACATGTTCACCGCCTACGCACGCCTGCAGGACCCGGCGTTCGCCGACTGGATGGACGAGCACGTGTCGTTCCCGAACTCGATGGTCGACCGCATCACCCCGGTCACCGCCGATGAGGACCGTGCCTGGGTCCGCGACGAGCTCGGTATCGAGGATGCCTGGCCCGTCGTCGCCGAACCGTTCTTCCAGTGGGTGCTCGAGGACGACCACCCCGCCGGACGTCCGCCGTACCAGGACGCCGACGTGCAGATCGTCGAGGACGTCGAGCCGTACGAGCTGATGAAGCTCCGGTTGCTGAACGCGTCCCACCAGGGCCTGTGCTACTTCGGGTACCTGTCCGGGTACCGCTACGCGCACGAGGCCACGCAGGACCCGGC
This sequence comes from Curtobacterium sp. NPDC089991, assembly GCF_044748425.1. Classification (NCBI taxonomy): domain Bacteria; kingdom Bacillati; phylum Actinomycetota; class Actinomycetes; order Micrococcales; family Microbacteriaceae; genus Curtobacterium; species Curtobacterium sp. NPDC089991. The sequence goes on along the minus strand of NZ_JBIVGB010000002.1, from coordinate 561,776 downwards.
GATCGCCACGTTCCTGCGCCGCTACATGGACGACGAGGGCTCGCCGACCCTGCACCCCGTGCCCGGCATCGACCTCGAGGACTACAAGTCCACCCTCATCGAGCGCTTCCAGAACCCCGAGGTCCGCGACACCCTGGCCCGGCTCTGTGCCGAGTCGAGCGACCGGATCCCGAAGTGGCTGCTGCCGGTGGTCCGCGACAACCTCGCCGCTGGCCGGCCCGTCACGCTGTCTGCCGGCATCGTCGCGTCGTGGGCGCGCTACGACGAGGGCACGGACGAGTCCGGCGAGCCGATCCAGATCGTCGACCGGCTGGCCGAACCGCTGCACCGCATCGCCCTCACCCAGCGCGACGACCGGCTCGCCTTCATCGCGAACCGGCAGGTCTTCGGCGACCTGATCGACGACGAACGGTTCGTCGCGGCGTACCGCGACGCCCTCGACGGGCTCATCGCCGACGGCGCCCACACCACGGTCGAACGCTTGTCGCGTTCCTGACGCGAGTCGCGCCCTGCGCGTGACCGGACGGCGGACGGGAGGCCCGGTGCCAGCTGGCACCGTGCCTCCCGTCCGGTGCCCGGTAGCGTCGAGACCATGGCGACGATCGCGCTCATCAGTGGCGCTCCCGGGAGTGGCAAGACGACGCTCGCGTCGGTGCTCGCCGCCGAACTCGGCTGGCCGCGCGTCGACCGCGATCAGCTGTACGCCGGGTTGATGGCCGGTGCCGACCTCGGTCGCGACGAGGTCGTGCCGCACGGCGTCCGGATGTTCTGGACTGTGACGGCGCACCTCGCGGCAGCCGGGTGCAGCGTCATCGCCGACGCGACGCTGTACCGCGGTCAGTCCGAGGCTGACGTGCGCACTGCCCTGGTGTCGGTCGGGGACGTGCGGAACGTGCACTGCCGATCCGCGCTGGCGTTCGACCGGTTCGTCGCCCGCGGTCACCCACAGGAGCTGAACGACCGGGTCGCACGCAACGCGCCGGTCGTCACCGAGCCGCTCGACCTCGGGGTCTCACGCCTCGACGTGGACACGACCGACGGCTACGACCCAGAGCTCCTGCGGGTCGTCGACTGGTTGCGTGCTCCGTCGTGAACCGGACCGACCGCCTGTACGCGCTCGTCGAGGAGCTCCGCGCCGCTGCGCCCGCGCTGCGGAGCGCGCGCCGACTCGCTGAGCGGTTCGGGGTCAGTGTGCGCACGGTCGAGCGGGACCTGCTGTCCCTGCAGCAAGCCGGAGTGCCGATCTGGGCCGAGCCGGGGCGGACCGGCGGGTACACGATCGACGCCCGTGCGACGCTCCCGCCGCTCGGGCTGACCGTCGACGAAGCGCTCGCGGTGGCGATCGGCCTCGGCACGCTCGGCTCCAGCCCGTTCCGCGACGCGGCGCGCAGCGCTGCCCGCAAGGTCACCGCGGTGCTCGCCGAGGACGACGCCCGACGGGCAGTGCGACTCGCGAGTCGCGTGCACCTGCTGGAGTCAGGGGAGCGCACGCCTGCTCCCACGGCGCTCGCCGGTGCGCTGACGGGCGGGCGCGTCGTCCGGATGCGGTACCGCGACGCAGCGGGCGCGGAGACCGACCGCGTCGTCGAACCGCTCGGGTACATCGGGAAGGGCGAGGACTGGTACCTCGTCGCGTGGTGCCGGCTGCGTGACGGCGTCCGGGCCTTCCGCGGTGACCGGGTGCTGGCGGTCGAGGAGACCGACGAGCCGGCACCGCCACGGGTGGTCCACCTCGACGAACTCGACATCCCGCACGGCGTGCTGCGCCCCGTGCTCGGAGACCTGCTCGGGGACTGAACCGCCAGATCCGCCTTGTAGTTCGCCGAAACACCGACAGGACGGTGTCGCGGTGGTCGCGCATGCTCGACGAGTCCGGTCACGGTGGCCGGCCAGGAGGGCTTCCCGTGCAGTTCGCATCCGTCCGGATCATCACCGACGACCTCGACGGGATGGTGCGGTTCTACGAACGCGTCACCGGGACCGAGGCGCGGCGGCCCGCACCCGTCTTCGCCGAGATCGTGACCGGCGGCGCCGTGCTCGCCCTCGCGACCCCGGCGACCGTGGCGATGCTCGGACCGGCCGCAGTGGAGCCCCGCTCGAACGGCGGCGTGTTCCTCGAGTTCGCGGTGGACGACGTCGACGCCGCGTTCGCGGGGTTGCGTGGTGACCTCGACGACGTGGTGCTGCCGCCGACGACGATGCCCTGGGGAAATCGATCGGCGCTGTTCCGTGACCCTGACGGCAACCTCGTGAACCTCTTCAGCCGCTCCGCTTGACCGTGTATTCTGTCAGTCACTGACAGAATCGAGTGCACATGCAGCTCCACGTCGAGACCCACGGTCACGGCCCGGTCCGGGTCGGACTCGTGCACGGCATCCTCGGCTCGGCGCTGGTGTGGCGCGACCTCGTGTCCCATGCCGACCCGGACCGGTACACGTTCCTCGTGCCGGACCTGCGGGGTCACGGCGAGAGCGACCACGCGGCGTCGTACACACTCGCCGCGTTCGCCGACGACCTCGCCGAGACGCTGCCGCAGGGGCTCGACGCCGTCGTCGGACACTCGCTCGGCGGGCGGGTGCTGTTCGACGCCGTCGACCGGTTGCGCCCGGCCCGCGCGGTGTACCTCGACCCCGGCTTCCACCTGCGGGCACCGGGGCGGAGCGTGCTCGGGCGGGCGTTCTGGGCGCTGCCCGGGCTGCAGCCGTTGCTCGTCAAGGCCTACGACCGCACCGATCCGCGGTGGGGTCCGGCGAACGTCGCCCGGGCCGAGGAGAGCCATCGGCACTGGGACCGCACGATGCTGCGCGACGTCCTGCGAGCGGTCGCGACGACACCGGTCGCTCCGGCGGCCCCGTTCGTGCCGTCGACGCTCGTGCTCACCGACGACGGTCGACACGTCGTGCCCGCGGCCGAGGTGCCGGTCTACGAGCGCCTCGGGTGGGACGTCGAACGGGTGCGCGGCGTGCACCACGACCTCGCGATGGAGGGCGCCGCGCGCACGATGCGGCTCCTCGACGACGTGCTCGGCGGGGCGCACGCATGAGCGTCACCACGGTGTTCGGCGGGGTGTCCAACGTCCTCGTCTCCGACGGCACGACCTCGCTGCTCGTGGACGGCTTCTTCAGTCGTCCCTCGTTCCCACGGCTGATGCTCGGCCGGCTCCGACCGGACGTCACCCGGATCGAGGACGCACTCGCACGGTTCGACGTCGACCACCTCGATGCCGTGCTCGTCTCGCACTCGCACGCCGACCACGCCCTCGACGCGCCCGTGGTCGCGGACCGGACCGGGGCGGAACTCGGCGGCTCGGCGTCCACCCGGATGATCGCCACCGGGTACGGGCTCGACCGGGTGCCCTTCCGGGAGCTCCACGACCGCGAGTCGTTCGCGGTGGGGGCCTTCACGGTCACGCCGCTGCACGCGCTGCACAGCGACGGCGATGCGGTGCCGGGCGAGATCACCGAGCCGGTCACCCTGCCGGCCCGGATGCGCGACTTCCGCACCGGCGGGTGCTCCTCGTTCCTGTTCGAGCACCCGGACGGCTCCGTACTGGTGCACCCGACGGCGAACTTCGTCCCCGGAGCGTTCGCGGGGCTCCACGCCGACACCGTCTACCTGGGTGCGGGCGCCGCCGGTGCGAAGCCGACGGCCTGGATCGAGCAGTACTGGCAGGAGACCGTCGGTGCCCTGCGTCCGAGCGTCGTCCGGCCGGTGCACTGGGACGCGTTCTGGCGGCCGTTGACCCGTCCGCTCAGGCCGCTGCCGAAGAAGCTCGACCGCCTCGACGTCACGATGCGCGCGTTCACACGCCTGGCGGACGCCGACGGTGTCGACCTCAGGCTGCCGGAGCTCTGGCAGCGCGAGACCGTCTCCATGCGGTCCGCGCCGTGACCGGGGTCCGGGCGCAGCACCGGCGGGCGACGGAGTGTGCCGTCGAGGACGCCGCGGTCGCGCTGGTCGGCATGCGCGGGTTCGACGTCGTCACCGGGGCCGAGATCGCGACCGCGGCCGGCATCACCGAGCGCACGTTCTTCCGGTACTGCGCTTCGAAGGTCGACGCGTTCTTGTTCGTCTCACGCGACGTCCACGACGCCGTCACCGCCGCCGTGACCGCCCCGGTGCCGTTCGATGCGTTGACCGAGGTGATCGCCGAGGTGCTCGCGACGTTCGAACGCGATCGCCACGACGACCTCGACCGCCTGGTCCGGGTGCGCGCGCTGCTCGTCGCCGATCCGGTGCTGCTGTCCGCGGTCCTCGAACGGGACGCCGCGCAGACGCTGGAGCTGCAGTCGGCGTGGCAGGGCGCCGACCGGTTCGCGGTGCCGTTGGCGCTGCTCGCGCTGCGCGCCGCGTTCGACGAGTGGGCGGATCGCCGCGCGGGGGAGTCGCTCAGCGCGGCGTTCCGGCGGACCTGCGCCGCGCTGCGGAGGGCGGCGACTGGCGGCTGATCGCGCGTCATGCCGTGGACGCAGCCACCAGGCGGACGGGAGGCCCGTGGCGGGCGTGACCCGAGCCTCCCGTCCGCTCTGGACCGTGACGCGAGACGCGCCGGGCAAGCACGTTCCTCGTGTGGTGACGGTTCTGGTTCACGTTCCCCGTGGATCACGAACCAGAACCGTCAGTCGTCAGGAAGCACGTCGTCGTCCCACGGCACCGACGTCGTCGCGCCCGTCTCCCAGTCGTGGCGCAGGATCCCGTAGCCGACCGACGCCACCGCGCGGCCGCCCTCGATCGGCCATCCCTCGCGGTAGTGCGCCTCCTTGACCCAGCCGGCACGCACGAAGACCCGGCGCATGGCCGTGTTGTCCTCGCGGGTCTGGCCCTCGAAGCGGGTCACCGACGGCAGGGTGCCGAAGACGTGGTCGGTGACCGCACGCAGTGTCGGGACGCCGAGGCCGCGACCGCGGAACGCGCCGGCGATGCGCAGGTCGAACAGCGGGACCGGGTCTTCCAGGTCCTCGAGCCGGACGAACCCGATGCGGCCGTGCTCCGTGTGGTCGACCCAGTACGAGTCGTGCTCGTCGTCGCGGTAGGAGCCGGACGCCACTGCCTCGACGGCCTCTGCACGGCTCCACGTCCGCCGCACGTGGAACGGGAAGTCCTCGGTCGACAGGAAGTCGACGAGTGCGTCGTGGTCGATCCCGGTCGGGTCGAGCCGGGTCAGCCGGACGGAGCGCTCGGTCATCCCGTCACGCTAGCGGGGGTGCAGCGTGGTGGCCCAGCGTCCGATCGCGTCGTACGCCTGCTCGCGCACGTCGGGCGCGGACAGCACCACGTCGTGCACGGCTCCGGGCAACCGCCGGACCGTCACCTCGTTGCCGAGTGACAGGGCCCGATGGGCCACCGTGTCGACGTTCAACGCGACGTCCGCGTGTGCCATCCCCGGGTCCCACCGGGGTTGCAACATGCTCTTGTCGCTTAGCATGACCAGGACGGGGACCTGGATGTCGAGCCCGTGCTCGACCGTCTCCTGCCCCGCGAAGACCGCCGCGAGCCAACCGGGGTGCAGGGGGAACCCCCGGTCCGGCCGCCACTGCTGGTCGTACGTCCACGAGCCCTCGCCCGCGGCCGACACGGTGCGCGTGTAGAAGCCGGGATCGACGGCGGGCATCGGGGCGAGGGGGTTCCGCTTGGCGCCGAGCTTGATGACGGGTGCGACGATCGCCCGGCCCACGGCGGTCGCCTGGAACTCGAGCCACGGACTGTTCAGGACGATGCCGTCGACGAGTTCGGGGTGGCGCGCAGCCCACAGCGACAGCGTCAGCCCCCCGGTGGAGTGCCCCATCAGCACGAGCCGCCGCTCGCCGGGGCCGGGGTGCTCGGCCGAGACGGCGTCGAGCGCTGCGGCGATGTCCTCGTCGTACACCGCCAGGTCGTCGACGTTGCCCGGGGTCTGGTGGGGGCGGAGGCTCCGGCCGTACTTCCGCAGGTCCAGCGCGTGGAAGCGGGCCCCGAGCCGTTCGATCCGCTCCGCCAGCTCGGTCTGGAAGAAGTAGTCCGACCACCCGTGCACGTACAGCACGTCAGCGCCGTGCAGCGGCCCGCGCCCGTGCAGCAGCAGGTCCGTCGGGGTGTGCCGACGACGGACGAGGGTGGCGACGACCGGCCCCTCGGAGTCGGAGCCGAGCGGCAGTTCGAGTCGCTCGTAGGGCGCTCCGAGGACGTCCTCGTGCCACCGCTGGACGACCATGACCCCACCGTATCCGGCACCGCTGCGGGTGGTACCGGGGTACCACGGTCGCTCCGCGGAGATCGTCTGCGACGGCGATGTGGCGGACCCGGCCGTCTCCGTACCGTTGCCGCATGATCGAGATCCAGAACCTCTCCAAGCGCTACGGCGAGAAGGTCGCCGTCGACGACGTGTCCTTCACGGTGCGCCCCGGCGTCGTCACCGGCTTCCTCGGTCCGAACGGCGCGGGCAAGTCCACCACGATGCGCGCCGTCGTCGGACTCGACCGGCCGACCTCGGGCACCGCCCACGTCGACGGACGCCCCTACCGCGAGCTGCGCGACCCGCTGCGTCGCGTCGGCGCACTGCTCGAGGCCAAGGCGGTCCACAGGGGACGCAGCGCCTTCGACCACCTGTCGGCGCTCGCCGCGACGCACCGGATCCCGACGGCCCGGGTGCACGAGGTCATCGGGATGACCGGTCTCGAGAACGTCGCGAAGAAGCGCGTCGGCGGGTTCTCGCTCGGCATGGGGCAGCGGCTCGGGATCGCGGCGGCACTGCTCGGTGATCCGCAGACGCTGATCCTCGACGAGCCCGTCAACGGCCTCGACCCCGAGGGCGTCGTGTGGGTGCGTCGACTCGCCCGCAGCCTGGCCGCCGAGGGACGTGCGGTGTTCATCTCGAGCCACCTGATGAGCGAGATGGCCCTGACCGCCGACCGCATCGTCGTGATGGGTCGCGGGCGGGTGCTCGCGGACATGGACATCGCGGACCTGGTCGCCGCCGCCACGGAGCGGTCGGTCACCGTGCGGACGCCGGAGCCCGAGCGGCTCCTCGACGCGATCGCCGGACCGGACGTCACCATCGGCTACGAGGGCGACGGGTCGCTGCAGGTCCGTGGCCTCGGCGCCGAGCAGATCGGCGAGGCGGCGGGTGCTGCGGGGATCGTCCTGCACCAGCTGGCCACCACCGAGGCGAGCCTGGAGCAGGCCTACCTCGAACTCACGCACGACCAGGTCGAGTACCGATCGGAGGTGGCCCGATGAGCGCGGTCACGAGCGACACCCTGCCGCGGCACGACGGAGCCGGCAGCCACTCGTCCGGCGTCCACTTCTCCGGCGTCCTGCGCTCGGAGTGGATCAAGCTCCGCTCGCTGCGGTCGACGGCGTGGAGCTTCCTGCTGGTGCTCGTCCTGCCGATCGGCATCGGTGTGCTCCTGGCGGCCTTCGCGGACAACGGTGGTCAGGGGCTCACGGGTGACGCGGCTCGGAACGCGCTGGTCCTCTACAGCACGAGCGGCACGATGCTCTCGTCGCTGATCGTCGCGGTGATCGGTGCCCTCGTCGTCACCGGCGAGTACGGCACCGGCATGATCCGCTCCTCGTTCGCGGCGGTCCCACGGCGGTCGGTCGCACTGGCGGCGAAGGCGATCGTCCTCGCCGTGGCCGTCTTCGTCACGAGTGCCGTGAGCGTCTGGGCCACCGCCTTCATCACCCTGCCCATCGCCGCGGGACAGAACGTCGAGGCGTCGCTGGACGCGAGCGTCGCGATGCCGCTGCTGGGTGCCTCCGTCTACCTGACGCTCATCGCCCTGCTCGCCTTCGCGGTCGGCGTGGTCCTGCGCTCCACAGCTGGCGCGATCGCCGGGGTCCTCGGCCTGATGCTGGTCGCTCCGGTCGTCGTGCAGCTGGTGCAGTCGTTCACCGGAGCGGACTGGCTCGGCACGCTGACGAACCTGCTGCCGCAGAACGCCGGGCAGCCGCTCATGCAGTTCGGCACCGAGGTGACATCGGGGTGGCACGACGGCGTCCTAGCCTTGGGGGGATGGAGCGGATTCGCGGTACTGCTGGCCTGGGTGGTCGTCGCCTCGCTGACGGCGCTCGCCCTGGTCGAGAAGCGGGACGCGTGACCCCTGCCGACCTCGCCCCCGGTGCCGTCCAGGACGGTGCCGGGGGCATCGCCCTGCCCGACGCACCCGGCCGGCTCCGGCGGTTCTGGGCACGCCACCCGGTCATGACCGACGCGCTGCTCATGGTCTTCTGGGGTGCGATCGAGGTCGTCGTCGCGTTCCGGAGTGCGTGGCAGGTCGACGGGAGCCCCGTCGCGCGGGTCACGGTCGTCGTCCTCGTGGTCATCGCCGTCTCCGGCATCCCGCTCCGGCGCACGCACCCCGCGGTGACGGCGGTGCTCGGGCTCGCGTCCGTCGTCGCGATGACGTGGACGCAGGCGGGGTACTCGCCGGTGCTCTTCACCGTGTACGCCGCGACCGTGTGGTGGTCGCGTACCGCCGGGTGGTGGACGGCCGCGGTCGCCGTCGTGCTGGCCGCGGGGGCGACGGCGCTGCGCGTCTTCGTGGTCGCGCCGGGGTCCGGAGGACTCGCGGACGTCCTGTACCCGCAGCCCACGACGTTCCTGCTGGCAGCGGTCCTGATCGGGGTCAACGTGTCGAACCGCCGTCGCTACACCCAGGCCCTCATCGACCGCGCGCACCAGCTGGCCCGGGAGCGCGACCAGCAGGCGCAGCTCGCCACCGCCGCGGAGCGGGCCCGGATCGCGCGGGAGATGCACGACATCGTGTCGCACTCGCTCACGGTGATGGTGCGGCTGGCCGAGGGCGCGGCGGCCGGGGCGTCCGCTGGTGCACCCGCCGGTTCGGCGGGGTCCGCTGCCGCTGCCATGCGCGGTGTCGCCGACGTCGGCCGTGGCGCGATGGGCGACATGCGCCGCATGCTCGGGGTGCTCGGAGGCGACGGCGAACCCGCGCTCGCGCCGCAACCGGGCATCCACGACGTCCCGCAGCTCGTCGACCGGTTCCGCGCGCTGGGCGCCCCCGTCGCCCTCGAACTGGTCGGCGTCGTCCCCGACGACGACGCCCTGCAGCTCGCCGTGTACCGGGTCGTGCAGGAGGGCCTCACCAACACCGCCCGGCACGCGCAGCGCGTCCGATCGGTCGACGTCCGCGTGGCAGCGTCCGACACCGAGGTCACCGTGGTCGTCACCGACGACGGACGGACAGGAGGCCCGACTCGGCCGGGCGGATCGGCCCACGCCCCAGCGGGGTCGGGTCGAGGGCTCATCGGGATCGACGAGCGCATCCGCGCGCTGGGTGGGCAGGTGCGCGCGGGCTCCCGCGACGGCACTGACGGTTGGCAGATCCGGGCGACGATCCCGGTCAGGACGGAGGACCGGTGATCCGCGTGGCGATCGTCGACGACCAGCAGCTCATCCGCACGGGGTTCCGGCTGCTGCTCGAGGCGCAGTCCGACATCGAGGTCGTCGGCGAGGCCGGCGACGGCGGTGCGGGAGTTCGGCTCGTGCGTGCCCTGCGTCCGGACGTCGTGCTGATGGACGTCCGGATGCCCCACGTCGACGGCGTCACGGCGACGGCCGCGATCGTCGAGCAGGTCCCCGAGACCCGGGTGCTCGTGCTGACCACCTTCGACCTGGACGAGTACGCGTTCGGTGGCCTGCGTGCCGGGGCGAGCGGGTTCCTGCTCAAGGACGTCAGCGCCGCGCAGCTCCTCGACGCCGTCCGGTCCGTGGCAGCGGGCGAGGCCGCGGTCTCACCGCGGGTGACGCAGCGGATGCTCGAGCTCTTCGGCTCCGTGCTGCCGGACGACCGGCCGGCGGGTCCGGACCCGCTGGAGCCCCTGACCCCGCGGGAGCGCGACGTGCTGCTCGCGATGGCCCGCGGGTTGTCGAACCCCGAGATCGCCGCACACCTGGTGACGAGCGAGTCCACGGTCAAGACGCACGTCGGGCGGGTGCTCGGCAAACTGGGCCTGCGCGACCGGGTGCATGCGGTGATCTTCGCCTACGAGCACGGTCTCGTGCCGCGGTCCTAGCTGCGCGGGGCCCTCGCGAAGAAGAGGGTGATCGCGCCGAGGGCGATGGACGCGACGATCAGCACCCAGGCGAGCACGGGGATCAAGCCGTCCCACGGTGTGAACAGGAGCACGATGCCGATCACCAGCACGACGGCGGCGGCGATCAGCACGAGGCGGTGCGGTCTTGCCGGGTGGGTTCTGGTCACAGGTGCACCGTACGCGTCGGGACTGCGGACGGGCGCAGTCGCGCGCCGCTAGCCTGGCCGCAGTGACACGTTCTCCCGCTCTGTGACGCAGAGCCCATCCAGCGACACCGGTTCGCTCCTCGGACGAGGGGCGGTGATCTCGTGCGCCCGGAACGGGGACTCCCGACGGAGTTCCCCAGCACCCCGGCGCCCTGTCGAGACCACTCCAGAGAGACCGTTCGTCCATGTCATCGTCTTCTTCTTCATCCTCTCCTTCTGCTCCCTCCGACCGCTCGGGGCTCCGCGCTTCGTGCGGTGACTGCTTCGCGCTCTGCTGCACCGCCTTCGGGTTCCAGCGGTCCAGCGACTTCCCGATCGACAAGCCCGCCGGCACCCCGTGCCGGAACCTGGCCGACGACTTCTCCTGCACGATCCACCAGGCGCTCCGTCCGCGGGGCTTCACCGGGTGCACCACGTTCGACTGCTTCGGGGCCGGCCAGTACGTCTCGCAGGTCCTGTTCGACGGCACGAGTTGGGTGGACCGGCCGGACTCGAAGCCCGAGATGTTCCGGGCCTTCGCCGTCGCCCGGCAGCTCCACGAGATGCTCTGGTACCTGGCCGAGGCGGTGTCCCGCTCGACGACTCTGGGGTCAGCGGATGCACCGACCGTGCGCCAGCACCGTGTCCAGCAGGTCCTCGACGGTGAGTTGGCCGGCGTCCTCGCGGTGGACGTCGAGTCGCTCCGGTCCGAGGTCCGTTCCGTCCTGATCGACGTCAGCGCGGAGGCCCGAGGTGGGTACCCCGCTGCCGGCGACTCGGCCGGTGACCTGCACCCGTCGACCGACCTGGCCGGCCGCGACCTGCGATCTCGCGTCCTGGTCGGCGCCGATCTGCGCGGTGCGGTCCTGATCGCCGCGGACCTGCGGGGATGCGACCTGTCGGGCGTGGACCTGCTCGGGGCGGACCTGCGCGATGCCCGGCTCGGGGGAGCGGACCTGTCGAACGCGCTGTTCCTCACCCAGCCGCAGGTGAACGCCGCTCAGGGCGATGCGTCAACGGTGCTGCCCGACGACCTCGATCGTCCAGGGCACTGGTCGCTCCCGTGATCCGGGTCAGGGCAGGACGATGACCTTGCCGGCGATCCGACCTGCTGCGCCCTCGGCGTGCAGCGCCGGCAGGTCGGCCAGGGAGATGCGCCGCGTGACCTCGACCGTCAGGGCACCGTCGTCGACCAGCGCGACGAGTTTCGCCAGGCGTTCCCGGTTCGGCAGGACGAACACGGTCGACGCGCGCACGCCTCGGGACGCGTCACCCGGCGTGGCCATGAACGCCGTCGTGCTCACGACGACTCCGCCGTCACGGACCGCAGCAACATCCGCCGCGAACTGCTCGGGCTCGATCGGCGCCAGGTTGAGCAGCACGTCGACCTGACCGTCGAGGGCGTCGAGCAGGTCGGTGGCGGTGTGGTCGATGACCTGGTCGGCACCGGCCGCGCGCACGGCATCGGCACTGCGGGGGCTGGCGGTCGCGATGACGTGTGCTCCGGCGCGCTTGGCGAGCTGGACGGCGTACTTGCCGACGACCCCGCCGGCACCCACGACGAGCAGCCGCTGCCCGGCGGTGAGCCGGCCGTCGTCGAACAGGGCCTGCCAGGCGGTCAGAGCGACGGACGGCAGGGCGGCCGCGTCGGCCAGTGGGATGCTCGTCGGCGCTGCGACCACGGCGTCCGCCGGTGCGATGACGTACTCGGCTGCCCCGCCGTCGCGGTCCATGGGGAGGAACGCGATGACCGCGTCGCCCACGGTCAACCCGGTCACGCCCTCGCCGATCGCCTCGACCGTGCCGGAGACGTCGTATCCGGGGACGTGCGGCAGCTGGATCGGGATCGGCAGGAAGCCGGCCCGGATGCCGTTGTCCGCGGCGTTGTACGCGGACGCCGCGACGCGCAGTCGCACCTGTCCTGCTGCCGGAGTCGGCTGCTCGACCTCGCCGTACTGGAGGACCTCGGGTCCGCCGACTTCGTGGAACTGCACTGCCTTCATGGTGATGTCCTCTCGGATTTGCTTCGAATTCGAAGCGCTTGTCGGAGACGCTAGCACTGCTTCGAACTCGAAGCAACAGGTAGGATGGCTCCATGAGCGACACCCCCACCGCACTGACCCCGACACAGCTCGGGGCCTACTTCGCGCTGACCGAGGTGAGTGCGCTCCTGCGCCCTGCGGTCGAGAAGCAGCTCCGCGACGTCGGCGGGCTGAGCACCGTGCAGTTCCAGCTCCTGGCGCGGTTGGGGGACGCTCCGGAGGGGCACCTGCGCATGACGGACCTGGCCGACGGTGTCGTGTACAGCCGCAGCGGGCTGACCTACCAGGCGCAACTGCTCGAACAGCGCGGCCTCGTCACGAGGTCACCGTCGCCGGACGACGAACGCAGCACCGTCGTCGCGATCACCGACGCGGGGCGCGAAGTCCTTGCCGACGTGTTCCCCGGCCACATCGGCACCGTGCACGGACTCCTGTTCGCACCGATCACGGACGACGACGCGAGTGACCTCGCCCGGGTCCTCGGACGCATCAGCGAACACCTGCGAGCGAACCCACCGCGGTCGGCGTCGCGACGATCCGTGAAGGGGGCGTCCGCGTGACCGTCGGAGCGCGCGCCGCTCGGTGGATCGTCGTCGGCTCGGTCGTCGTCGGACTGGCGCTGACCGTCTACGCGACGTCCTACTGGCTGTTCCCGACGTCGTTCCAACTCCAGGAGCGGTTGCCCGACGGATCGATCAACCCGCGCGCATGGGCAGACCTGCTCGTCTCGTACATCCTCGCGCTCGGCTGCTTCGCGGTCGCCGGATGGGTGGGCGTGCAGCGGCTCCGCACCCGCCGCCGCTGAGGCGTCAGCTGCGCGTGCGTGACCGTCGCCGCGACACGGTGCCGACGACGAGCGTGGCGACGCCGAGCGCGATCCCGATCAGACCGAGCAGGTAGCCGAACAGCATCAGGATTCCGCCGCCGATGTTCGCACCGCCCCCGGTGTCGTTCGCGAGCGACCACCCACCGATCCCGACCGACAGGAAGGCGCCCAACAGGAACACCGTGCACATCACGTGCAGGACCCTCGTGCTCTGGGAGGTCATGGTGGCTCGCTTCCGTGCGTGGACCGGTACCGGATGGTAGCGCGACCTGCGAGGGTGGAGCGATGACCCTCGAGATGCTCTGGGAACGAGCCGATCCCACCGAGGTGCTGCGGAGCCGTTTCGGGTTCACGGACGTCGCCGCTGCCGAGGACTGGCTCATCCGGACGCTCGAGCGGTGGTGGAACGTGCGCGTCGTCGTATGCGAGCGCATCGTGATGAGCGACCACAACGCGCTCGCCTGGGTCTCGACCGCTGGCGGCCGGATGCTCCTGAAGTGGTCGATCGCACCGGAGGGGTTCGAGCGCTTGGCGTTCGCGGCGGACCTCACGGCGTGGCTCACGGAGCGCGGCCTGCCCGTTTCCGCCCCGGTGCCGACACCCGACGGACGGGTGCAGGTCGAGGACGACGGGGTTTCGATGGGTCTCCAGCACGTCATCGGCGGAACCCTGCTGGACGTCCGCGACCCGGCACAGGTCCACGCCGCCGGTGCGACGCTCGCCCGCATCCACGACGCCCTGCGGGACAGCCCCGATCGGGCGCGCGCAGCCGGTGTGCGCCCGCCACCGACCCCGCTCGTGCAGCAGGTCGAGGGGTGGCTCGACGGTGGGCCGACGCACATGGCGGACCGTGCCCGGGTGGCACTGCGACGGCTGCTGGCGGCCGCGCCGTCCGACGAGCTGCCGGTCCAGATCGTGCACGGGGACTACCGAGCGGCGAATGTCCTGTGCGCCGACTCGGACGTCGTCGCCGTCATCGACTTCGAGGACCTGCGCCTCGATCACCGGATCGTCGAGCTGGCACGCTCGGCCGTCCTGCTCGGGACGCTCTTCCACGACTGGGGCCCGGTCCCCGCGGCGGTCCACCGAGAGCTGCTCGACGGCTACCGCTCGGTGAGCGCGCTCACTGCCGACGAGCTCGCGTGGTGGGACGTCCTGGTGCTCTGGAACACGATGCTGTTCGTCCCGCCGGGGGATGACCCCACCGGGTGGGGCGCTGCCGCCGGGGCGCTCGCCGGTTAGCGGACGAAGCGCTTCGCCGACCGGGCGACGGCCACGAGCGCGGTGACCCCGAGTGCGATCCCGGCGATGCCGACGACCATGCCGCCCATGTACATGAACCCCGCGGCGAAGTTCACGCCGGTGCCGTCCGGGGTGAGGATCGTCCAGACGGAACCACCGGCGGTGAGCAGGAAGCCCAGACCGAGGAAGACGATCGCGAGGGTGACGATCGAGCGGATGGCGTGCATGGTCCGAACCTACCGAACCCGAACCGGTGGCAGAGTGGCGTGATGGGGAGCATCCGGAACATCGCGGTCGGGCTGCCGGTCAAGGACGGCCACGTGCTGCTGTCCGAGTCGTTCGACGGCGTGCGGGACCTCCGCTTCCACCGTGCCGTCGGCGGCGGCATCGAGTTCGGCGAGACCGCGGTCCAGGCGCTCCGCCGGGAGTTCCGCGAGGAGCTCGACGTCGCCCTCGACGACGTCCGGCTGCTCGGTGTCCTCGAGAACCTGTTCGAGTACGAGGGGCAGCCCGGACACGAGTACGTCCACGTGTTCGCCGTCCGGTCGGCGGAGCTGGACGCGGTGCCGCTGGACGCTGAACTCGTGGTGCTGGACGAGGGCAGCCCGGTGCGCTGGGTACCCGTCGACACGGACGTCCCGGTGTTCCCGGACGGCGTGCTCGACCTGCTCGCAGGCACCATCCCGGCGACGCAAGGTGACCACTCGACCCGCTGACGTCACGATCCCGTCACGACGGGCGCATTCCCAGCGGACACGGCGGTGTTCCGCGGCGAAGTCCCGGCGACCGCCCGAGATCGGCTGGGACGCTCCCGAACGACAGCACCAGATCGGTGCGGTGATGCACCACGGGGGATCCAGAGCGATGACGATGAGACGTGCAGGGGGAGCCGCGCTCGGCTTCGTGGGCGGCAGTGTGCTCGCCGGGTTGATGATCGGGGTCGGCGTGACGCCGATGATCGCGGTCGCCGGGGTGAGCACGACGTCGGCGATCGGGGTGTTCGAGTCGCTGCCGGAGCACATCGAGATCGGGGACCTGCCGCAGCGCAACCAGGTCTGGGCGTACCGCGGCGGCGAACCGGTGCACCTGGCGAACGTGTGGGCGCAGGACCGGCAGGAGCTGTCGTTCGACCAGATCAGCGACCAGCTGAAGCACGCCGCGGTCGACGGTGAGGACAAGCGGTTCTACGAGACCGGTGGTGTGGACGCGACGTCGATGGTCCGCTCCCTGGTGAGCGTCGCCGCGTCGCAGGGCGAGGGCGGTTCGGGTGGCTCGACGCTCACGATGCAGCTCGTCCGCAACATCAAGATCCAGCGGGCGAGCGAGCTGCCGACGCTCGAGGAGCAGAAGGCCGGCTACAAGGAGGCGACGAAGCGGTCGCCGCAGCGGAAGCTCGCCGAGATGAAGCTCGCGATCGGCCTGGCGAAGAAGTACACCAAGGAGCAGATCCTGACGGCGTACCTGAACATCGCCTACTTCGGCGACCAGACCTACGGCGTGCAGTCGGCCGCGCAGCACTACTACGGCAAGTCCGCCACCGACCTGACCCCGGCCGAAGCGGCATCGCTCATCGCGATCGTGCAGTGGCCGGAGCGCCGCGACCTGTCCACGCCGGACCACTACCGCGACAACGCTGCGCGGCGGAACGTGATCCTCCGCTCGATGCACGAGCAGGGGCACCTGACGACCGACGAGTACCGCACGGCACGGCTGTCGCGGCTGGCCGACTCCGTCCGGATCACCGCACCGCAGCAGGGGTGCGAGGCCGTCGAGACCGGGGCGGAGTTCTTCTGCGACTACGCCAAGCGCGTCGCCGAACGTCTGCCGCAGCTCGGCGCGACGAAGCAGCAGCGCGCCGATGCTTGGCGGACGGGTGGGTACCGCATCCAGACGACGCTCGATCTCGACCTGAACGCGAAGCAGAAGGAACTGCTCGACCGGTACGACCCGAAGACCGAGACCCGGTTGGCGCTGGGCGCGACGCTGAACACCGTCGAGGCGGGCACCGGCCGGGTGCTCACGATGGCGCAGAACACCGACTACGACCGGTCGGAGCAGGCGCCACCGACGGCGACGTCGCTGAACTACGCCGTCGACCAGGCCGACGGAGATTCGACGGGCTTCCAGACCGGCTCGACGTACAAGATGTTCACGCTGCTGGCGTGGCTCGAGGCCGGCCGCAGCCCGGACACGGTCGTGAACGGCACC
Source organism: Curtobacterium sp. NPDC089991 (assembly GCF_044748425.1). Classification (NCBI taxonomy): domain Bacteria; kingdom Bacillati; phylum Actinomycetota; class Actinomycetes; order Micrococcales; family Microbacteriaceae; genus Curtobacterium; species Curtobacterium sp. NPDC089991. The sequence goes on along the minus strand of NZ_JBIVGB010000002.1, from coordinate 545,238 downwards.
CCGCACCCGCAGAGCACGTGGACGGCGTGCGGCGAGCAGACGACGGCCTTCTGGCAGCCGAAGAACGATTCGCCGGGCCAGAAGGGGCCGTACTCGGTCCGCTCGGCCACGGCCCAGTCCGTGAACGCCGCCTACCAGTCGATGGCCGCGCAGCTCGACCTGTGCGACATCCGCGACGTCGCGAAGCGCCTCGGTGTGCACCTGGCCGCCGGCGGCGAGCTGCCGTGGAACCCCGCGTCGCTGCTCGGTACCGAGAGCATCGCGCCGCTGACGATGGCGGCGGCGTACGCGGGCGTCACGAACGGTGGTCGGTACTGCGCGCCGGTCGTCATCGACCAGGTGACCGCACCGGACGGCACGGAGCTCGGCGGGCAGCCGCGCACCTGCTCGCAGGCCGTCTCGCCGCAGACTGCGGCGACGGCGTTCGAGGTCATGCAGGGCGCGTTCCGAGGCGGCACGGCGAGCGGCGGCCAGACCCCGGACGGCACCACGCTGTTCGGCAAGACCGGGACGGCCGACGCCGCCGACCAGGTGTGGTTGGTCGGCGGGAGCTCGCGTGCTGTGACCGCGTACTGGCAGGGCAACACCGACGGCGGGAAGCACAACCTGCGGTACTACTCGAACGGTCAGGGCGGCACCTACGCGGGGTCCCGCGCAGCGGTCTGGCGCGATGCGCAGACCGCTGTAAACGCCGCCTTGCCGGCGGGCTGACGACAGCAGCGGGTCACGTGCACGAGACGCGACACCGAACAGACGGGAGGCCCGTTGCCAGCTGGCAACGTGCCTCCCGTCCGATCGTTGGTTGCGTCCTAGGACAGCTTCTTGCTGTCCTCGAGCCAGCCCGCCAGCTCCGTCATGTAGCCGGCCTGCGAGGCGTAGTCGAGCGCCGGGAAGGTGAAGCTGTGCACCTGGCCGGCCTCGAGCGCCGCGTTGTCGGCGAAGGTCGGCTGCTTCTCGAGGTCCGCGACCTGGTAGCCCTGCTGCGACAGCAGCAGGACGTCGGCCTTGATCTGGCCCGCGTTCTCCCACGAGTAGATGCCCCAGTAGAAGCCCTTCGGCTTCGGGTTCACGAAGTCGACACCGAACGACGAGTACATCTGCAGCAGCGGCTCGTCGGTCGGGCGGGTGACGTAGGCGCCGTCACCGTCGGCGTACATGGAGACGACCGACAGGTCCTGCTCCTTCGCGACCTTCTCGAGCTCGTCACCGGCGGTGTCGAAGCGCTTCTCGGCGGCCTCGATCGTCGACTCCTTCGCACCGAGGGACTCGGACAGGTCGGCGATCTTCTCGATGACGTCCTCGCCCTTGCCGCCCCACTTGACCTGGACGACCGGCGCGATGGCCTCGATCTGCTTCTCCTGCTCGTTGTCCTTGAAGCCGTAGCCGGGCTGCGTGTCGTCGAGCGTGCCCTTCTCGTCGGTCGGGTAGACCGAGGTCACGACGAGGTCGGGCTTCAGCGCGGCGAGCTTCTCGAGGTCGACGTCGCCGTACCCGGTGCCGAGCTGCGTGATGCCGTCGGTGTCCAGGTCGTCGAAGCGGGCGTCCTTCGCCATGGTCAGCTGGCCGAAGGTGCCGACCGGCTTCAGGCCGTACTCGATGAACGAGATCGCGATGTCGTTCAGCACGACGACGCGCTTCGGCGTGTGGTCGACCTTGACGGTCGTGCCGGTGGCGTCCTCGTAGGACCAGGCCTTCGACGCCGCGGTGTCACCGTCGGAGTCGTTCGAGTCGGTGCTCGAGCAGCCGGCGAGGAGGAGGGCCGAGACGGCCACGGAGGTCAGGAGAGTGGCTCGGAGGGAGCCGCGTCGGGAGAGCTTCACGTTAGGAGAGGCTAACCTAAGTGCGCGGCACCCGCCAGTTCGACGTCCGGTTCGGCATGCGGCGCCGGGTCGTGCTCGTCGGCCTCGGGCACGATCATCGGGGCCCCGGTCACGGGGTCCGGGAACACGCGCGCGTGCAGCCCGAAGGCGTGCTCGAGCAACGCGGGGGTCAGTACCTCGTGCGGTGCGCCGTCGGCAGCGACGCCGCCGTCGTGCAGGACGACGAGCCGGTCGGAGAACCGGGCCGCGAGCGACAGGTCGTGCAGGACCATCACGATGGTGGAGTCCTGCTCGCGGTTGAGCCGGCGCACCAGGCGCAGGACCTCGAGCTGGTGCGCGAGGTCGAGGTAGGTCGTCGGTTCGTCGAGCAGCAACGTGTCGGCCTGCTGCGCCACCACCAGGGCGATCCACGCACGCTGTCGCTGGCCACCCGACAGGCTCGCGACGTCGCGGTGGGCGACGTCGGTCAGCCCGGTCGCCGCGATGGCCTGCTCCGCCACGTCGGCATCTTCCGCGGTCCACGGCTTCGCCCACGACTGGTGCGGGTTGCGGCCGCGCATCACCAGGTCGAGCACGCTCGTGCCCGCGGGTGCGACGGGGGACTGCGGCAGGATCGCGAGCTTCCGCGCGACCTGGCGGTTCGGTTCCTTGCGGATCGGGGCGCCGTCGAGCAGGACCTCGCCGGACTGCGGCTTCAGCACGCGCCCGAAGGCCTTGAGCAGGGTCGACTTGCCGCAGCCGTTCGCGCCGAGGAACGTCGTCACGGTGCCGCGCTCGATGCGCAGGTCGAGATCGGTCAGCACGGGGTGCCGGTCGTAGCCGACGGACAGGCCGCGGGCTTCGAGGACCGGGGTGGACGGCGGGGTGGACGGGGGTGTCGTCATCGGGACATCTCCTTGCGGTGACGGATGAGGAGCCAGATCAGGTACGGGGCGCCGATCACGGTCGTGATGATGCCGACGGGCACCTGCCACGGGAACGCCGATCGGGACAGCAGGTCCGCGGCGAGGACCAGCGCGGCGCCGAGCAGACCGGCGAGCAGCAGCGGTGGCCGGTTCGTCCCGGCCAGCCGGAGTCCGACCTGCGGTACCACGAACGCGACGAAACCGACCGGTCCGGCGGCGGCGACGGCGGCGGCGGTGAGCACGACGGCCAGGGCGATCACGAGCAGGCGGTGCCGCTGGACGGCGAGCCCCACCCCGGTCGCGACCTCGTCACCGAGCTGTCCGATGCCGAGCGCCGCACTCGTCGCCAGGGCGATCGGCACCGCGACCGCGGCGACGATCAGCAGCGGCCAGACGCTCGACCACGAGGTGCTCGACAGGCTGCCGACGAGCCACTGCGACGCCGCGGTCGCGATGGTGATCTTGGCGCGGACGAGCAGGTAGCTCGTCACGGCGTCGAGGGTCGCGCTCACGCCGATGCCGACCAGGATGAGCCGGTAGCTCTGCACCCCGCCGCGCCAGCCGAGCCCGTAGACGACGGCGGCGGCGACGAGCGCACCGATCGTCGCGGCCACCGGGATCCCGCCGCTGAGCACGATCGAGGACACCGAGTACGTGCCCCCGCCGAGCACGATGGCCGCCACGGCGCCGACGCTCGCGCCCGACGTCACGCCGATGATGTCCGGGGTGCCCAGGGGGTTCCGCGTGAAGGTCTGGGTCAGTGCGCCGGCGATGCCGAGGGTCAGCCCGACGAGCGCTCCGGTGAGGACACGGGGCAGCCGGAGTGTGGTGATGATGAAGCCGTCCGGGCCGGTCTCGAGCCCGACCAGGGAGCGGAGCACGATGCCCGGGGCGATCCAGGTCGAGCCGATCGCCACACCGAGGACGACGAGCACCAGGACCAGACCGAGCGAGGCCACCGTGTACCAGAACACCCGCGGGCGCCAGGCGAGGCCGATCGGACCGATGCGGACCCCGGAACGGCCGGGCGCGCGGACCGCTGCGCCCGTCACAGGGACACCAGCGAACGGCGACGGGCGACGGCGACGAACACGGGGCCGCCGATGACGGCCAGGACGATGCCGACCTCGACCTCCGAGAACCCGCCGATCAGGCGTCCGACGACGTCGGCGAGCAGCACGAGCGCCGCTCCGACGAGCCCGGAGACCGGCAGGGTCCACCGGTGCCCGGTGCCGACGAGGGCTCGGGCGACGTGCGGCACGGTCAGGCCGACGAAGCCGATCGGCCCGGCGGCGGCGGTCGCACCGGCTGCGAGCAACGTGATGGCCCCGAGCCCGACGAGCCGCGCGACGAGCACGTTCTCGCCCAGGCCCTTGGCCAGGTCCGAGCCGAGCCCGAGCGCATCGAGTGCCCGGACGTTCAGGATCGCGAGCACCAGCCCGGCGACCAGGAACGGCCACACCGCGCCGAGGATGTCGAGCTGCCGTGCGGCGAGGGAACCGACGACCCACAGCCGGTACGCGTCGAGCGAGTCCTGGTCGGTCAGGACGACGAACGAGGTCAGCGCGCCCAACAGGGCCGAGACGGCAGCGCCCGCGAGGGCGAGGGGCACCGGGCTCGCCGTCCCGCTGCCCGCGATCGTCACCGAGAACACCACGACGCTCGCGACCAGTGCGCCGCCGAGGGCGAACCACACCGTCGCGCCGGTGCTCGTGACCCCGAACACGTATACGCCGAGGACGACCGCGAGCCCGGCACCCGACGAGACCCCGAACAGTCCGGGGTCGGCGAGCGGGTTGCGCGTGTGTCCCTGCATCAGGAGCCCCGCGATCCCCAGGGCCGCACCGACCGCGGCACCGATGAGCGTGCGCGGGACCCGGGAGCCCCAGACGATCGCCTCGTCGGTGGTCGACCCGGTCCGGAAGAGGCCGTCGAGCACCCGGTCGACGCCGATCCGGTTGCTGCCGAGGAGCATGCTCGCGACCGCCACCAGGGCCAGCACGACGACCAGTCCGGCGATCACCAGGACGCGGCGACGGACGGCGGTGCGGTGGACACCGAGGGCTGCTGACGCATCGGCGGTGCGGGCCTCCGAGACGGAAGCCAGGGCGGGTGAGGGGGCTGGCACGGAGAACATCTTAGGTTAGCCTTGCCTCATGGCGAAGACTCCGCGGCTCCTGCCCGAGAATCCCCGGCTCTTCCGTGCCCGGGTCCTGCGGACCGAGCGCACGACGCCGTCGATGCAGCGCGTGACCGTCACCGGCGACGACCTGCACGAGTTCCCGTTCCTCGGCTTCGACCACTGGTTCCGCTTGTTCACCGGGCGTCCGGACCAGGACGCGTTTCGGATGCCGGACCTCGACGGCAAGAAGTGGTGGCCGACGTTCCTGGCCATCCCCGAGGACGTCCGCCCGCACTGCGCGAACTACACCGTCGCCGCGTTCCGCCCGATGCCCGACGGCACCGCCGAGATGGACATCGACTTCGTCGTGCACACCGACGCCGAGGGCGAGCCCGAGGGCCGTGCCGCGATCTGGGCCTGCGGTGCCCGCCCCGGCGACCAGCTCGCGATGCTCGACCAGGGCTGCATCTTCGACTGCCCGGACGACACCAGCGAGATCGTCATCGCGGCGGAGGAGACCGGCCTGCCCGGCGTGCTCGGCATCGCCGCGTCGCTGCCCCGGAACGCCGTCGGCCGCATCATCCAAGAGGTCCCCACCGCTGGCGACGTCCGCGAGATCGACGCACCGGCCGGGGTCACGGTCACGTGGATCGTCCGCGACGAGGTCGACCACCACGCCGTCCCGGGCCGCGCGGCGCTCGCCGAACTGCAGCGGCACGTGCGCGTCGACGACCGCGGGTACGCCTTCGTCGTCGGCGAGTCGACCCTCGCCACCGAGGGCCGCCGGCACCTGCACCGTGCGGGTCTTCCGAAGGCGCGCATCACGTTCTCCGGCTTCTGGAAGCACGAGGCCAAGGAGTCCGTCTCCGCCTGAGCCGCGCCCGTTCCTTCCCATGACGCGTGCGATGCCTGGTGCTTCCGGGCGTACCGTCACGGAACTTCTCGACAGGTACGCCCGTTTCTGCCAGGTACGCCCGCGCCTGAGACGCGACCAGCACGACGGACGGGAGGCCCGGTGCCAGCTGGCACCGGGCCTCCCGTCCGTCGTGGGGTTGCGTCAGCCCTTGAGGCCGGAACCCGTCACGCCCTCCACGATCTGCCGCTGGAAGATCAGGTAGAGGATGATCAGCGGCAACGCCGCCAGGATCGCTCCGGCCTGGATGTCCGCGTAGCGCTGACCGAAGCTGCCCTGGACCGTGGCGAGCCCGACCGGGATCGTCATGAGGTCCGGGTTCGACAGCACGAACAGCGGCAGCAGCAGGTTGTTCCAGACACCGACGAACGTCAGGATCGTCACCGCGGCGATCACCGGACGCGACAGCGGCAGGATGACCGACCAGTAGATCTTCCAGATGTTGGCGCCGTCGATGCGAGCCGCTTCCTCCAGCTCCTTCGGGATCCCGTCGAAGAACTGCTTGAAGATGAACACCGCGATCACGGCGGGCACCTGCGGGAAGATGACCGACCAGTAGGTGTTCAGCAGGCCGACGGCGTTGAGCTCCTGGAAGATCGGGATGATCAGGACCTGCGTCGGGATCATGATCCCGAGGATGATGAGCAGGAACGCGATGTTCCGACCGCGGAACACCAGGCGGGACAGCGCGAACGCCGCCATCGAGGCGAACATGACCGTCAGGATGGCCGTGATCACGCTCGTGATGGCGCTGGCGAGGTACCAGTTCCAGATGTCGCCGGCCTGGAACAGTGCCGCGTAGGAGTGCAGCGTCGGGTTCCAGTTCGACAGGATCGAGTTCGCGCCGAGGGCGGCGACGCCGTTGTCGGACAGCGACGTCTTCAGGGCGAACAGGCTGGGGATGAGCCAGATGATCGCGAAGACGATCAGGATGATCCCGGCGACCAGGTTGAAGCCCTTGCCGGAGACGCCGATCTTGGCGGCGTTCGCGGGCGCGGCGGCCGAGACGCCGGTGCGGAGCTTGGCGCGGCCGGTGGTGATGCTCTCGGTGGCGGTCATGTCAGGCCCCGATCTCTCGCTTGGCGGCAGCGCGCTCGACGAGCTGCCGGATGACCGCGATCGCGACGATCACGATGAACAGGAGCACCGACGCTGCCGAGGCGGCACCGAGTCGGTTGTCGGTGAAGCCGACGCCCGTGATGAGCTGCAGCGAGACCTGGGTGGAGATGCCCGGTCCGCCGTTCGTCATCAGGTACACCTGGTCGAAGATCTTCAGGCTCGCGATGATCTGCAACAGGATGACCAGCGTCGTGGTGCGGCCGAGCAGCGGCAGCGTGATCGACTTGATCTGCTGCCAGTTCGACGCACCGTCGACGGCGGCCGCTTCGTACAGTTCGCGCGGGATCTCCTGCAGGCCGGCCAGGTAGAGCACGAAGTTGAAGCCGAGGGTCCACCAGACGGTGGCGATCGCGACACCGATCATCGCGGTGTTCGGGCTGGACAGCATGCCGGAGCCCGGGGTGAGGCCGATCGCCGACTGCATGCTCGCCCACAGGCCGGTCGCCGGCGTGAAGATGAACACCCAGATGAGCGAGATCGTCGCCGACGGCAGGATGAACGGCAGGAAGAACGCCAGTCGGAAGAACCACTGGCCGCGGTTCATCCGGTTCGTCAGCACGGCGAAGACGAACGCCAGGATGACGAGCGGCGGCGTCGTGTACAGCGTGAACTGCAGCGTGTGCCAGAGCGACGACCAGAAGTCGGAGCGTCCGAGCATCTCGGCGTAGTTCGCGAACCCGGCGAAGCTGCCGAGGCCCGTGCGCACGGTCGAGGTGTTGAAGAAGCTCGAGACGATCATCCAGACCGTCGGGCCGAGCAGGAAGGCCGCGTAGAACAAGCCGAACGGGGCGAGGAAGAGCCAGCCGCTGCGGCCCTGGCCACGGGTGAGGCTGGTGCCGTAGGTGCGGTTCCGGCGCGGACGCGACGCGGTGGCCGCGTCCGTGGGCCGGTCGAGGACAGGTGCTGTGGTCACGTCATCGTGCCTTTCGCGCGGTGTTCACGGCGATCGCGTGGGTCGTGTGCCCGGAGCGTACGAGCCGGGCGGTCGTGTGCCCGGAGCGTACGAGCCGGGCGGTCGTGTGCCCGGTCACAGCGGGCTCGGGGTGTTCAGGTAGGTCGCGAGCTGCGACTTGATGGCACTGAGCGCCTGTGCGGGCGACGAGCTGCCCTGCTGCACGAGTGCCAGCTGGGCGCCGACGGTGCCCTCGAAGGTCGAGCCGGAGCCGCCGTACCAGGCGGGGTCGTCGAACACGGCGGTCTCGGCTGCGGCCGCGTAGTTCGACTGTGGCTTGAGCTCCTTGTAGGCGCTGCTGTCGAAGGTCGGGATGTAGGCGGGGACGTGCCCACCCTCGGCCCAGGTCAGGCTCTGCTCGAGCATCTGCTTGATGAAGAGCATGTGCTGCTTGCGCTGCTCCGGCGTGCGGTCCTTCTTCGGCAGCACGAAGGTGTGCGAGTCCGCCTGCGTCGCGGGCTTGTCGTAGAGCTGCGGGATCGGGGCCATGCCGAACTTCAGTCCCTTGATGGACTGCGCCGTGCTGATCTCCCACTCGCCCTGCATGAAGAAGCCGGCCTTGCCATCGAACATCAGGGACTGTGCCGTGGCGTAGTCGAGCGCCTTGTTCATCCAGCCCTGCTTGACCCACTTCTGGGTGCGGCTGGTGACCTCGTTGTAGGCGTCCTCGTTGACGGTGAGCTTCGCGCCGCCGTCGCTGATGAACGGGGTCGCGTCGTTGATCTGGTTGTACATCGTCCAGAAGAAGCGCCACGGGGTGGCGGTCTCCGGCACGACGTTGGCGACGTTGAGCGCGGTGCCGCCGGTGACCTTCGCGACCGCGGCGAGGGCACTCTCGAACGTGTCCATGCCGGACAGGTCCTTGAGGTTGCCGTCGCTGTCGAGCAGGCCCGCCTTCTTGCACACATCAACGTTGTAGAAGAGCACGAAGGGGTGGGTGTCGAGCGGGATGGCGATGTTGTTGCCGTCGGTCTTCTGCGCCGTCCAGGCCTTCTGGTTGAAGTCGGCGGCGCTGAGGCCGACGCTCGCCAGATCCTCGGACGTGATCGGGTCGAGCAGGTCGCCGTCCCACAGTGGCTTCGCGCGGGTCAGGTGGGCGACCGCGACGTCCGGCGGCTTGTTCCCGACGGTGGCCAGCGTCAGCTTCGAGTAGTACGGGTTGCCCCACGCGAACGTGGTGGCCTGCAGCGAGCTCGATCCGCCGTGCTGCTTCGCGTAGCCGTCCTCCATCGCCTGCATGCGGAGGCCGTCACCGCCGCCGAAGAGGTTCCAGAAGACGAGCGTCTCGGGGTTGAGCGCACTGCCGGCCAGGCCGGCTGCGATCGGGCTCGAGCACGCGGCGAGCGGCAGCACCGTCGCGGCGGCCGCTCCTGCGGCGAGGAAGCCGCGGCGCGAGAGGCGCGACGCGGGTGTTGCTGGGCGGTTCGGCATGGCATCACTCCATCGGGATGGGCCGGGCTCGGGAGCAGGGTCGGTGCTCCCGCCGGAGCATCGCTGCTCCGTTCGCGGAACACTGCTGCTCCGTGCACGAGAGCCGTGGGTCGGTGCTCCGTGAGCGCTCACATTAGCGCTCGCGAAGATCATCCGCCACCCCTTTCGCGTCGCCGTGGAACCCGGTAGCGTTTCAGGCAGGTGAGCGCTCACTTTCGTGACGGTCCGCTTCGCTACCCCTGGCGCCGGACCGAGCACGCGCACCGCACGACCCGCAGTACCCGCTCTCGCACGATCGAAGGAGATCCATGCCCCGCACACACCTCGTCCTCGACGCCGCGTTCACCGTGGGGCCGGTGCGACGTCGCCTGTTCGGCGGGTTCGTCGAGCACCTCGGCCGCCACGTCTACGACGGCATCCACGAGCCCGCGCACGAGACCGCTGACGAGCACGGCTTCCGGAAGGACGTCGTCGAGCTCGTCAAGGAACTCGGCGTCTCCGCCATCCGCTACCCCGGCGGCAACTTCGTCTCCGGCTACAAGTGGGAGGACGGCGTCGGCCCCGTCGAGCAGCGCCCGAAGCGCCTCGACCTGGCCTGGCACTCGACCGAGACCAACGAGGTCGGCCTGCACGAGTTCCAGCACTGGCTCGACCAGGTCGGTTCGGAGCTCATGCTCGCCGTGAACCTCGGCACGCGCGGCACCGCCGAGGCGATCGAGCTGCTCGAGTACGCGAACATCAACGCCGGCACCGCACTGTCCGAGTACCGCAAGTCCAATGGCCGCCAGGAGCCCTTCGCCATCAAGATGTGGTGCCTCGGCAACGAGATGGACGGCCCGTGGCAGCTCGGCCACAAGAACGCCGAGGACTACGGCAAGCTCGCCGCCATGACCGCGAAGGCCATGCGCCAGATCCAGCCCGACCTCGAGCTGGTCGCCTGCGGTTCGTCCGGAGCGTCGATGCCGACGTTCGGCGAGTGGGAGCGCACCGTCCTCGAGCACACCTACGACGACGTGGACTACATCTCCGCGCACGCCTACTACGAAGAGGACAACGACCTGCCGTCGTTCCTCGCCGCCGGCGTCAACATGGACCACTTCATCAAGACGGTCACCACCGCTGCCGACCACGTGCAGGCGCAGAAGAAGTCCGACAAGCGCATCGACATCTCGTTCGACGAGTGGAACGTCTGGTCGATCACGAAGTGGCACGAGCAGGCCGCCGAGTTCACGCTCGACGAGTGGCCCGTCGCCCCGCGTCTGCTCGAGGACGTCTACACCGTCGCCGACGCCGTCGTCGTGGGTGGGCTGCTCATCTCGCTGCTCCGCCACGCGGACCGCGTCGCCTCGGCCTCGCTCGCGCAGCTCGTCAACGTCATCGGCCCGATCATGACCGAGCCCGGCGGCCCGGCCTGGCGCCAGACGACGTTCTTCCCGTTCTCGGTGACGTCGCGCCTGGCGAACGGCACGTCGCTGCAGGTCAAGGCCTCGGGTGACACCGTCGACGGCGGCAAGTACGGCGAGGTGCCGGTCGTGGACTCGGCCGCCACCGTGACCGAGGACGGCAAGGCAGCGGTCTTCCTCATCAACCGCCACCCGTCCGAGTCGACCACCGTCACGATCGACCTCGCGGGCCTGGCGGCCTCGGGCGACGTCCGTGCCGAGGGCGTCTGGGACGACGACATCCACGCCGTGAACGACCTCTCGTCCACCGAGCGCGTCGGGCTCCGCACGAACGAGACGGTCAGCCGCGACGGCGACACCATCACGATCGAGCTGCCGCCCGTGTCCTGGACCGCCGTGTCGATCGGCTGAGACGCCTCGGCGTTCGCTGCGGCGGGCGTCGAGTGAGCACAGAGGACGTCGGGCGCTCGCGCCCGACGTCCTCTGCTCGTTCGTGCGGGGCGCGGGCGCGGGGCGCGGGGCGCGTGTCGCGTGTCGTGTGTCGGTCCGGTCCGGTCCGGTCCGGTCCGCGAAAGCGACAGTCTCCCGGCATGCTGCGGCGTCCGGTCCGTGAAAGCGACAGTTCTCCGCAAATGGTTGGCAGCACACTGTCGCTTTCGCGGGTGTGCCCCGGGCGGCGGACGGGAGGCCCGTGGCGGGCTGGCACCGTGCCTCCCGTCCGCCTGTTGGTCGCGAAAGCGACAGATGTGCGGCCCGCTGCGCCGTCAGGCCCGCGAAAGCGACAGTTCTCCGCGGAAGGTTGGCGGCACAGTGTCGCTTCCGCGAACCGGGGCCGCGATCCGGCGCCCGAGCCCGGGCGCGTCAGCGCTCGGGCGGCGGCGCGGTGCTCGCCCGCTCCACCAGGCGCACGGGCACCAGGTCGGGGGCGGAGGACACGCTCTCGCCGTCGATCTGGGCGAGCAGGTTCGCGACGGCTCGGCGCCCGACCTCGTCGAAGGACTGGTGCACGGTGGTGAGCGGCGGCCAGAAGGAGTCGGACTCGGGGGAGTCGTCGAAGCCCACCACGCTGAGCGACGACGGCACGGACCGCCCGAGCTCGTGCGCGGCGCGGAGCACTCCGAGCGCGGTCTGGTCGTTGGCGGCGAAGACGGCGGTGATGTCCGGGCGTGCGGCGATGGTCAGGCCGGCGCGGTAGCCGGAGTCGGTGCTCCAGCCACCGTGGAACACCGGCGGGACGAGCCGTCCGGCGCGCTCGAGGGTGTCCTGCCACGCGGCCAACCGGCGCGCGGCAGAGTACGACGAGGTCGGTCCGGCGACGTGCCAGACGGTCTCGTGGCCGAGGTCGAGCAGGTGCTGGGTGGCCTGGCGCGCGCCGTCGGTCTGGTCGGTGTCGATCGCCGGGTGGTCGGTGCTGCCGGTGGAGTCGATGATGACCATGGGCACGCCGTCGGGCAGCACGACCTCGGCCGTGTCGATGATGTGCGACTCGATGATGATCACGACGCCGTCGACGGCCTGTTCGTGCAGGCGGGAGAACGCGGAGCGCACGCCTTCTTCGGTGCGCGAGGCCATCGGCAGCAACGTGATCGTGAAGTCGGCGGTGCCGGCGGCGTCGGCGATCGCCTCGAGCGTGCGCATGTTGCCGAAGGACGCGAGCGTGAACATGATCACGCCGATGGTGCGGAAGCGCCCCGATCGCAGGGCCCGCGCGGCACGGTTCGGCCGGTAGCCCAGGGTGTCCATCGCGCGCTGCACGCGGTCGCGGGTGTCCGGGCTGACGTTGTCGAACCCGCGGGCGACGCGCGAGACGGTCTGCATCGAGACCCCGGCGGCGTCGGCGACGGCGGCCATCGAGGGGGAGCGGCGGGTGCCGGCGGGGGACTCGGTCGTCATCGGCTCGAGCTCCTTCCGTTGCGGGATCACGCAGTCTGCGTTCCCGGACGCTAGCGCATGTTGACGTTGCCATGCTATCGTCCTGACGTTCGATGTTGACGTCAACATCTGCGACCGCCAGAGCGCCCGTCACCGGGCCCGGGTCGCGGCCGAGACACCGGACACCCGAACGCAGCAGACGAAGGAGTCACATGAGCACGCTCGCAGCGCGGCCCGGCGAGGCAGCCGCAGCGCAGCCGGCAGCCCCCCGCCCGGCAGGTCGCCGGACCAAGGCGCGGGGGCGCTACACCGGCTGGCTGTTCGTCGGACCCTTCGTGGTCGTCCTGATCGCCATGCTCATCGTCCCGATCGGCTACGCCCTCTGGCTCAGCCTGTTCCGCGACCAGCTCATCGGCGGCAACCAGTTCGTCTGGTTCGCCAACTACGTCCAGCTCTTCCAGGACGCCAAGTTCTGGTCCGGCTTCGGTCGGGTCGCGATCTTCCTGGTCGTCCAGGTCCCGATCATGCTCGGCCTCGCACTCGTCGCCGCCCTCGCACTCGACAGCGCACGGCTCTGGGGCACGAGCTTCTTCCGCATCGCGGTGTTCCTGCCCTACGCCGTCCCCGGTGTCGTCGCGGCCCTGATCTGGGGCTTCATCTACGGCAACCAGTTCGGCCTGACCGGTGCGGCGAACGACGCGCTCGGCATCGACCTGCTGCAGCCGTTCAGCCCCACCTGGGTGCTGACCTCCATCGGCAACGTGGTCACGTGGGAGTTCCTCGGCTACAACATGCTGATCTTCTACGCCGCACTCCGCACGGTGCCCGGTGAGCTGTACGAGGCCGCCGAGCTCGACGGCGCCGGCCCCCTGCGCACGGTCTTCTCGATCAAGCTCCCGGCCCTGCGCGGCCCGATGGTCATCGCCACGATCTTCTCGATCATCGGCAGTTTCCAGCTCTTCAACGAGCCGAACTTGCTGAAGACCCTGGCCCCCAACGTCATCGGCAGCGCCTTCACCCCGAACATGTACGCCTACTCGCTGTCCTTCAGCGGCCAGCAGTTCAACTACTCCGCCACCGTCGCGATCGTGATGGGCGTGATCACCGCGGTGATCGCCTACGTCGTCCAGGTCCGCGGAACCCGCCAGGAGAACCGATGAGCACCATCCAGCACCCCGCGGCCGGCGCCGCCGGACCGGCCACGGTCACCGAGGCGACCACGACGCAGCGCGACCCGCGCACCCGCTCGACCCGGGCCTCCAGGAAGGCCGAGCGGAAGGCCGAGCAGCACGTCGACGGACGCAAGCCGAAGCGTTCCGGCCTGCTGACCGCGGTCATGGTCGTCTTCGTCGTCTACTCGTTCGCGCCGCTGTTCTACCTGCTCGTGAACAGCACGAAGACGCAGGCGTCGCTGCTCTCCACCTTCGGGCTCTGGTTCGGCGGGGACTTCAACCTCTGGCAGAACATCGTCGACACCGTCACCTACAACGACGGCATCTTCCTGCAGTGGTTCGGCAACACGCTGCTCTACGTGGTCGTCGGTGCCGGTGGCGCCACCCTGCTCGCGACCGTCGCGGGCTACGGCATGGCGAAGTTCCAGTTCCCCGGACGCCGCGCAGTGTTCGCCATCGTGCTCGGTGCCATCGCGGTCCCCGGCACGGCCCTGGCGGTCCCGACCTTCCTGCTCTTTTCGCAGGTCGGCCTGACCAACACCCCGTGGTCGATCATCCTGCCGTCGCTCATCAGCCCGTTCGGCATGTACCTGATCTGGACCTACGCGGTCGACGCGATCCCCGCCGAACTCCTCGAGGCCGCCCGCATGGACGGCGCCGGCGAGTTCCGGATCTTCTTCACGATCGCGCTCCGCCTGCTCGCTCCCGGTGTCGTCACCGTCCTGCTCTTCGCGGTCGTCGCCACCTGGAACAACTACTTCCTGCCGCTCATCATGCTGAGCGACCCGAAGTGGTACCCCCTGACGGTCGGCCTGAACCAGTGGAACGCCCAGGCCACCGGGTCCGGCGCGCAGCCGATCTACAACCTCGTCGTCACGGGATCGCTCCTCACGATCATCCCGATCGTGGTCGCATTCCTCTTCCTCCAGCGCTTCTGGCAGTCCGGCCTCGCAGCCGGGTCCGTCAAGGCCTGATCCGTCGGACCGGGAGGCCCGTGGCGACCCCGCCCCGCGCCCTCCGGTCCGGAACACAGCAGCACGACCCCCTCTCCACGAAGAAGTGAAAGGCACCCCCATGAACAAGCGTCTCCGGCGCGGGCTCAGCGCCCTCGCCATCGGCGTCACCGCCACGATCGCCCTCGCCGCCTGCGCGACCGGCGGCTCGTCCTCCGGTGGCTCGTCCGACGACATCACCAAGGCACTGAAGGACGGTGGCACCCTGACCTACTGGTCGTGGACCCCCTCCGCCAAGGCCCAGGTCGCCGCGTTCGAGAAGCAGTACCCCAAGGTGAAGGTCAAGCTCGTCAACGCCGGCACCGGCGCCGACCAGTACACCAAGCTGCAGAACACCGTGAAGGCCGGCTCGGGCGCCCCCGACGTCGCCCAGGTCGAGTACTTCGCGCTGCCGCAGTTCGCCCTGTCCGACTCGCTCCTCGACCTGTCCGGCTACGGCTTCGACTCGCTCGAGGACAAGTTCGCGAAGAGCACCTGGAGCTCGGTGTCGATCGACGACAAGGTCTACGGCCTGCCGCAGGACTCCGGCCCCATGGCGCTGTTCTACAACAAGACGGTCTTCGACAAGCACGACATCGCCGTGCCGAAGACCTGGGACGAGTACGTCGCCGCCGCGAAGAAGCTGCACGAGGCCGACCCGAACGCGTACATCGCGGCCGACTCCGGCGACGCCGGCTTCACCACGAGCATGATCGCCCAGGCCGGCGGCACCCCGTTCACCACCGACGGTGACAAGGTGACCATCAACCTGCAGGACGAGGGCTCGAAGAAGTGGACGAGCACCTGGAACGAGCTCGTCG
The DNA here is from genome assembly GCF_044748425.1 of Curtobacterium sp. NPDC089991. Taxonomy (NCBI): domain Bacteria; kingdom Bacillati; phylum Actinomycetota; class Actinomycetes; order Micrococcales; family Microbacteriaceae; genus Curtobacterium; species Curtobacterium sp. NPDC089991. The sequence goes on along the minus strand of NZ_JBIVGB010000002.1, from coordinate 529,716 downwards.
AGCAGGGCCTGCTGTCGAAGACCGTCGGCTGGACCGACGACTGGTACAAGCAGCTCGGCAACGGTGAGATCGCCACGATGATCACCGGCGCCTGGATGCCCGGCAACCTGGAGTCCGGCGTCGCCCAGGCCTCGGGTGACTGGCGCGTCGCCCCGATGCCGACCTACGACGGCGGCACCGCCCAGACCGCGAACAACGGCGGCAGCGCCGAGGTCGTCATGAAGCAGTCGAAGAACCCGGCCCTCGCCGCGGGCTTCCTGAAGTGGCTGAACTCGTCCAAGGAGTCGACCGGCGTCTTCATGAAGTCCGGTGGGTTCCCCTCGACGACCGCTGACCTCGACTCGTCGGCCTTCCTCGACGAGAAGCCGTCCTACTTCGGTGGGCAGCAGATCAACAAGGTGCTCGTCGACGCGTCGAAGTCCTCGGACAACGACTTCACCTACCTGCCGTACCAGGTGTACGCGAACAGCGTCTACGCCGACACCGTCGGTCAGGCGTACGAGAACGGCACCTCGCTCGACGCCGGCCTCGAGGCCTGGCAGAAGGCCCTCGCCAAGTACGGCAAGGACCAGGGCTTCACGGTCTCGACCAAGTAGCACCGGCACCAACTCCCCGGGGTGGGGGGGGGGGGGGGCGGCCCCCCCCCCCCGGGGGGGGGGGGGGGCCCCCGGGCGCCCCCCCCCCCCCCCCCCCCAACCGCGGGGACGGCACCCGCCCCCCCGCCCCGGCGGGCGGGGGGGCGCCCGTCACCCCCCGCCCACCGTCCCCCCCCGGCGGGCGCCCTCCCGCCCCCCAACACCCCCCCCCCCCCCCCCCCGGGGGGGGGGGGCCCCCCCCCCCCCCCCCCACCCCGCTGTCTGAAAGAGTCATCTCATGCGATTCGCCATCGGCGACACCGACTTCCTGCTCGACGGCGAGCCGCACCGCGTGCTGTCCGGTGCGATCCACTACTTCCGCGTACACCCCGACCTGTGGGCCGACCGGATCCGCAAGGCGAAGCTGATGGGCCTCAACACCATCGAGACCTACGTCGCCTGGAACGCGCACGCGCCGTCGCCCGGGGTCTTCGACCTGACCGGCGGGCTCGACCTCGGCCGGTTCCTCGACCTGGTCGCTGCCGAGGGGATGCACGCCATCGTCCGCCCCGGCCCCTACATCTGCGCGGAGTGGGCCAACGGCGGTCTGCCGTACTGGTTGTTCGCGGACGGCTCCGTGGGCGTCCGGCGCAACGAGCCCGGGTTCCTCGCGGCGGTCCAGACGTACCTGCAGCAGCTGGCCCCCGTGCTGGTCCCGCGGCAGATCGACCAGGGCGGGCCCATCGTCCTGGTGCAGGTCGAGAACGAGTACGGCGCCTACGGCTCCGACCCCGAGTACCTGCGTGCACTCGAGCAGATGCACCGCGACATCGGGCTGACCGTCCCGTTCACGAGCGTCGACCAGCCGATGGGCACGATGCTCGAGGACGGTTCGCTGCCGTCGCTGCAAAAGACCGGTTCGTTCGGCTCCCGGTCCGCCGCCCGTCTCGAGCGCCTTCGGCAGGCCCAGCCCACCGGCCCCCTGATGTGCTCGGAGTTCTGGGACGGCTGGTTCGACAGCTGGGGCGAGCACCACCACACCACCTCGGCCGCGGACAGCGCTGCGGACCTCGACGTCCTGCTGGCCGCCGGTGGCTCGGTCAACATCTACATGTTCCACGGCGGCACGAACTTCGGCTTCACCAACGGCGCCAACGACAAGGGCGTGTACCGTCCGATCGCGACGTCGTACGACTACGACGCCCCGCTCGACGAGGCTGGTCGGCCCACCTCGAAGTTCCACGCCTTCCGCGCGGTCATCGAGCGCTACGCGCCCGTCCCGCCGCTGCCGGCGTCCATGGAGCCGGGTGGGTCGGGTCGACTCGCGTCCGATGCGGCGGACGGAGTCGGCCTGGAGGCCCGGGTCGCCCCCGCCACGGACGTCGCCGTCCGCCTCGACCGCGTCGCGTCGCTCCGCTCCCTGCTGCCCACGCTCACGACGTGGTCGGCGCACGACGAGCCGCCGACGTTCGACGCCCTCGGTGCGGCCAGCGGCTTCGTCCTGTACCGCGCCGAGGTCGACCTGCCGACCGGCGGAGTGCTGACCATCGGGGAAGAGGTCCGCGACCGCGCGATCGTGTCCGTCGACGGCGTCGTCGTCGGCGTCCTGGAGCGCGAGCACCACGACCGCGCCGTCGTCCTGCCGCCGGTGACCGGCACGCTCGAACTGCTCGTCGAGGACCAGGGCCGGGTCGACTACGGCATCCGCATCGGCGAACCGAAGGGCCTGATCGGCGGAGTCGCCGTCGACGGTGTCCCGCTGTCGCGCTGGACCGCGGCACCGTTGGCGCTCGACCCGATCGCACCGTCCGCCCTCGATGCGCTGTCCGCGGTGGAGCCGACGGACGGCGAGGTGCTCGCCGGGCCGACGTTCGCCGCAGGGTCGTTCGACCTCGACGCGGTGGACGACCGCTACCTGGCGCTCGACGGCTTCCGCAAGGGGGTCGCCTGGGTGAACGGGTTCTGCCTCGGCCGGTACTGGTCGCGCGGCCCGCAGCAGACCCTGGCGATCCCCGGCCCGGTCCTGCGCTCAGGCCGGAACGACCTCCTCGTCCTCGAGCTGCACGCGTCGGCATCCCGCACGGCCCACCTGCTCCTCGAGCCGTCCTTAGGCCACACCGAGGGCTGACGAGGCTCGCCGCGTACCTGGTCGAATCGGGCGTACCTGGTCGGAACTTCCGACCAGGTACGCCCGATTCCGCTTTCCACCGCGGGCGTCATGGGACGTTTCGGACTTCGTGAGTCGCTGCCCACGCCCGCACCTCGAGGAGCGCCTCGTGTCGCCAGCGCCAGAGCGGGGCGAACTTCGTGCCGTCGTCCGCCCAAGCCCGGGTCAGCAGCCAGATCTGCCGTCGGTGGCCGACCCCGCGATCATCGCGCCACTCGACGTACGCGTCGTCGAGCACCGCGGTGATGCCCGCACGCGGTGCGGTCCACGACGACAGGAAGCCGGAGTACCGGAGGGTTTCGTCGGACAGGTGCACGGCGACGCGACGGAGCCTGGCCGTGGCCCAGGTCCCACCGGCGATGAAGGCGACACCGAGGACGAAGACGAACACCCGCGCCGATGCTCCGGGAACGAAGGCCACGCTCGCGAGTGCGACTCCTGTCCCGATCATCACCGGGCCGAACACGATGAGGTTCAGGATGCGATCCAGGCGCGGCGGACGAATCGTCGTCACGGCAGGGCGTCCAGATCGGCGAGTGCCCGCTCGGCGTCGGCGATCCGATCGGCCTCGGGGCGCGTCCACCACTCCGGGCCGCGTTCGCCCAGACCGTGCTTCGCGAGCCCGTTCCGGTGCCGAGCCGCGGCCAGCGCAGCGTCGTCGCCGGCGCGCTTCGCGGTCTTCACCGCGTTGCGCCCGCGCCCCAGGTGGGAGCGGAGCGCGGCCGCGAGTTCCTCGGGCAGGGCCGGGTCGGTGCGGCGCCAGCGTCGGCCGTTCACCACGAAGTAATGGTCGTCGGCTTCGGCGGTCATGCCCCGAGTCTGCACCGTCAGTGGTCCCCGGTAGACAGGAGTCGATGAGCAACGACCGCGCCCGCCCGATGCTCGACGTCCGTCGGATCTACGCCGAGCCCGCTGCCCTCGAACTGCAGCGCGGGCAAGAGGTGATCGGGCGCTGGCCGGACGCCGAGATCGTGCCGGTGGAGTCCCACTGGAACATCCCCGAGGTGCACGGCGACGAGCGCAACGTGCAGCGGTGGGTCCGGATCAAGACCGAGGCGCTGGTGCTCGGCGTGAAGAAGTCGTTGATCACGCGACCGAACGGCCGCTCCGCCGACTTCATCGCGCCCTCGACGGCGAACGGCTGTGCGATGGCGTGTGCGTACTGCTACGTCCCGCGGCGCAAGGGCTACAGCAACCCCGTCACGGTGTTCGCCAACATCGACCAGATCACGAAGCACGTCGCTCGCAACATCGCGAAGCAGGGGCCGAAGACCGAGCCGAACCAGTGCGATCCCGGGTCGTGGGTGTACGACATCGGCGAGAACAGCGACTGCTCGGTCGACGCGATGATCAGCGACAACGTCCGTGACCTGTGCGACCTGTTCCGGATGACCCCGACCGCGAAGGCGTCCTTCGCGACGAAGTACGTCAACCGCGAGTTGCTCGACTGGGACCCGATGGGCCGCACGCGCATCCGGTTCTCGCTCATGCCGCACGACACCGCGAAGGTCACCGACATCCGGACGAGTCCCGTCGCCGAGCGGATCGCTGCGGTGAACGAGTTCGTCGACGCCGGCTACGAGGTCCACCTGAACTTCTCGCCCGTCATCGTCACCCCGACGTGGGAGTCCGACTGGACCGAGCTGCTGCGGCAGGTCGACGACGTACTGTCACCGGCCGCCAAGGCGCAGATCGCGGCCGAGGTGATCTTCCTCACGCACAACCAACCCCTGCACGAGGTCAACCTCGGCTGGCACCCGAAGGCCGAGGACCTGCTCTGGCGCCCCGACCTGCAGGAGCAGAAGGTGTCGCAGAACGGCGCGGTGAACGTCCGCTACCGGTCCGGGATGAAGGGGCAGCTCGTCGAGCGCTTCCGCGAGCTCGTCGCCGAGCACCTGCCGTCCTGTCGGATCCGCTACGCCTTCTGACGGCCGGCGGGCTGGTGGCGCTCCGCCAGGGCCCGACGGACCTGATCGCCGCGCAGGGGGCGTCCGGCCAGCACGCCGCGCGGGACGTCCGTTGCCCGGAACCCGTCGAGCACCAGGTCCACCCAGCGTCGGTACGCCTCGGGTGCGACCCGGCCGAACGTGCGGATCGTCTCCGCGATCGACAGCTGCAGGAGTGCGACGTCGGCCAGGGTGGCGTCGGCGCGGATGACCGCGGCCGCCTGTCCGGCTGTGAAGAGGGCGTCGATCCCGTCCTGCACGGCGATGCGGAGCCGGAGCAGTTCCGGAGCGTCGCGGTAGTCGGTGGTCATGAGCTCGCTGAAGCCGGTGCGGCGCGCCTCGATCGCCGCCGTCTCGCGGACGAAGGTCGCGAAGCCCTCCCACGGGTCCGAGGCGGACAGCTCGCGGCAGTGCTCGACGAGGTCGAGCACCTCGTGCATCGGCTCGACCAGGACGGCTTCCCACAGCGCCGCTCGGGTCGGGAAGTGCCGGTACAGGGTCGCGTTGCCGAGTCCCGCTGCGACCGCGATCGGTTCCAGTGCAGCCTGGAGGCCGTGGTCGGTGAACGCGGACCGGGCCGCGTCGACGAGCGCCTGACGGTTCCGGGCGACGTCTCGGCGGGTCATGCACCGAGCCTAGATCGCGTGGCCGGGAATACGGGGAGCAGTCCCCGGTTTGAAACGGGGACAACCATCCGTTTCATCACCTGGAGTTCCCCGTGCACATCGCAGCCGTCGTCCTGTCCCTCGTCCTCGCCGTGGCCCTGCTCGGCTCGGGCGTCATGAAACTCGTCCGCAACCCGAAGATCGTCGCCTCGATGCAGGCCGTCCACGTCACTCCCGCGCAGATGACCGTCCTCGGTGTGCTCGAGGTCGCCGCTGCCGCCGGGCTCGTCATCGGCATCTGGTGGGTGCCCCTCGCCATCGCCGCGGCCATCGGCGCGGTGGTCTACTTCGTCGGCGCCGTGGTGGCGCACCTCCGAGCGCACGACAAGGACCTGCAGGGCGCCGTCGTCCTGCTGGTGCTGTCGGTCGCGACGCTCGTGGTGCTCCTGCTCGCGCTGTAGCCCGCTGTTCCGGGCCGACGACTCAGGGGATGAGTCGGTCGGCCCGGTAGCGCGCGAAGAGGTCGGCGAACGCGCGTTCGGTCCGGCGGAAGGCCGTGAACCCGGCCTCGCGGCTCTTCCCCATGTCGGTGACGACCTCCATCGCGCGACCGAGGTCGGCGTCGGTGTGCCACCACGAGGCGAGCCGTGTGATGTCCGCCTCTGCCAGACCGTGTCGCTCGGCGATGCCGGCCCACTCCGACTCGTGCGGCGCCATCTGCTGCTCGAGCGGTCGCGGCTCGTCCTGGTACCCGACCACCCGCGCCGGGTCGACGCCGAGGTGCGCAGCGAGCCGCGGCCACATCCAGCGCCACCGGAAGACGTCGCCGTTCACGATGTTGAAGGCCTCGTCGGCGCCCTCGGGTGCGGTCGCCGCCCACACCATCTGCTCGGCGAGGATCCCCGCCTCGGTCATGTCGGTCAGGCCGTTCCACTGCGCCTCGCTGCCCGGGAACACGAAGTCCAGGTCGAGCTCCTTCGCGAGCGTCGCCTGCACCGCGATCGTCAGGCCCATGTTCATGGCGTTGCCGACGGCGTGCCCGATCACGGTGTGCGAGCGGTGCACCGACCACGTGAAGCCCTGGCGCTCGGCGGCGGCGAACAGCTCGTCCTCCTGCGCGTAGTAGAAGTTCGGGGTGTCCAGGCGGGGTTCTTCCTCGTGGAAGGGCGTGTCCGGCATCTCGCCCGCGGCGTAGGCCTCGAACGGGCCGAGGTAGTGCTTCAGCCCGGTCACCAGTGCGACGTGCGCCAGCGGGGCATGCGCGAGTGCGGCGAGCAGGTCGCGGACCATGCCGCCGTTCACGCGGATGTTCTCCGCCTCCGTCCCCTGGCGCTGCCACGCGGTGAAGAACACGTGCGTGGGACGCTCGTCGGCCAGCGCGGCGCCGAGGCTGTCGGGATCGCGGAGATCCGCGGCGACGGTCCGGACGTCCTGCTGGGGGAGCGGGCGGCGCGACAGCGCGGTCATGTCCCAGCCGAGGTCGAGCAGGTGGCTCACCAGGGCGGAGCCGGTGATGCCGCTCGCCCCCACGACGAGGGCTCGGGGCTGGACGGGGGTCGGTTCGGTCGATCCGGTTGCAGTCATCCCCGTCCCCAACCGACGGTGCACGACAGGTGTTCCCTCACCGCGGGCGACGGATGCGGATCGGCCCCTTCGCCGTCGACGGGTCCACGACGGAGCCGCCCTGGGTGATCTCGACCTCGCCGCGCGCCATCATGCGCTGGGCTGCTCGACGGGCGGGTTCCATGAGCGGGCGCCAGTCGTCCGGTTCGAGCGACCGAGCGACCTCGGACGGACAGATGCTCGAGGTGCGTGCCCGTGCAGCGAGCAGCTCGTCGATGCGCTGCTCGAGTGCCAGGTCCGTCCGGTCCACTCCGTGGCGACGGCAGGCACGGGAGCACCACTTGGTTTCAGGCGCCGCCGACGACGGCATCCGACGGCCGCACGACACACAGGTCCGATCGGCCTGTGCCGACTCCGACGCCGCAGCGTCCGCTTCCGTCCTGATCGCACGTCCCATGCCCACATCCTCGTCCTGCCGTCCCTGTCCGTTCCCAGCACGGGAGCGCCCAGCACAGGCGCGGCTGGCAGCATCGGAGCGGTGAGCACCGACACCGCACCCTCCCGTCCGCCCGAGCCCGCCTGGGTGCCGCACGTCATGTGGTGGCACGTGTACCCGCTCGGGTTCGTCGGGGCGGACGTCCGCCCGGGGGTGCCGGTCGAGGAGCGCGCGGTCGAGCACCGTCTCGGCCGCATCGAACCCTGGCTCGACCACGTGGTGGACCTCGGCTTGAACGGCCTGGTGCTCGGGCCGGTGTTCGCGAGCTCCACCCATGGCTACGACACGGTGGACCACTTCCGGATCGACCCTCGGCTCGGCGACGAGGCCGACTTCGACCGTCTGGTGTCCGGGGCGCACGAGCGGGGGATCCGGGTCCTGCTCGACGGTGTCTTCAACCACGTCGGCCGTGAGCACCCGGCGTTCCGGGCGCTCGGAGAAGAGGGACCGGACGGGGCGACCGCTGGCCTGTTCGCGATCGACTGGTCGGGGTGGACGCCGGGGCAGCCGGTGCCCGTCGGGTTGTTCGAGGGACACGACATCCTCGTGGCGCTGGACCACGACAGCCGAGCGACCGAGGACCTCGTCGTCCAGGTGATGACGCACTGGCTGGAGCGCGGGATCGACGGCTGGCGCCTCGACGCGGCGTACGCGGTGCCACCGGCGTTCTGGGCCAGGGTGCTGCCACGGGTGCGCGAGCGGTTCCCGGACGCGTGGTTCAGCGGTGAGGTGATCCACGGCGACGCGGCGGCGATCGCGCGGGAGTCGACCATGGACTCGTTGACGCAGTACGAACTGTGGCAGGGCATCTGGCACGGCATCGCGGACGGCAACGGCCACGAGCTGGCGCACGCGATCGAGCGGCACGACGCCCTGCTCGAGACGTTCGCCCCGACGACCTTCATCGGCAACCACGACGTGACCCGCATCGCGAGCGCGGTGGGGGAGGAGTTCGCCGGGCACGCGGCAGCGGTGCTGTTCACCGTCGCCGGCACCCCGATCGTCTACGCGGGCGACGAGTACGGCTGGACCGGGGTGAAGGAGGAACGCGAGGGTGGCGACGACGCGGTCCGACCGGAGTTCCCGGACGCACCACCCGCAGCGGGCGATCTGACGCACGCGTACGAGGCCCTGATCGCCCTGCGCCGCCGCAACCCGTGGTTGCACCGGGCGCACACCGACGTGGTGCACCTGACGAACACTGCGGTCGTCCTGCGGACCGCGACGTCGGACGCGGCCGTGGTGACCGCCCTGAACCTGTCGGCCGATCCCGTCGAGGTGCCCGCGGCGGATGCGACGCAGGTGGAGGCGGGCGGCGCGGATCTCGGGGACGGAACCCTGCGCCTCCCGGCCAGGGGGTGGGCGGTCCTGTCCCGCTGACGCACGAAAGCGACAGAAGTGCGCGGACGTTCCGCAGCACTCTGTCGCTTTCGCGGGGGTGACCCCGGAAGGACGCCCCTACTTGCGCGCGGCGGCCGCCCGACGCTTGTTGAACACGTCGAACGCGACGGCGGCGAGCAGGACCAAGCCCTTGATGAGCGACTGGTACTCGGTGCCGACCCCGAGGATCGACATGCCGTTGTTCAGCAGCCCGATGATGAGACCACCGACGATGGCGCCGGGGACCGTGCCGATGCCGCCGGTGACCGCTGCGCCACCGATGAACACCGCGGCGATGGCGTCGAGTTCGAAGCCGTTGCCCGCACCGGGTGCCGCCAGGTTGAGCTGACCGGTGAAGACCACGCCGGCCAGGGCCGAGATGACTCCCATGTTGACGAACAGCATGAACGTGACGCGCTTCGTCTTCACGCCGGACAGCTGCGCGGCCAGGGCGTTGCCGCCGATGGCGTAGACGTGGCGGCCGAACACCGCGCTCCGCATGATGACCGAGTAGATCACCACGAGTGCGCCGAGGATGACGAGCACGATCGGGGTGCCGTTGTAGCTCGCGAGCAGCAGGGCCACGTAGACGACCAGCACGACGCCGAAGACGAGCTTCACGATGAACCAGGCGAACGGTTCGCTCTCGAGCTGGTACTTGCGGCGGGTGGCCCGGCCGCGGAACGCCGTGACGGCCATGACCGCCGCGGCGGCGAAGCCGAGGATCATCGTGAGCGGCTCGTACCCGGTGGTGCCGAACGACGGCAGGAAGCCGGAGCCGAGGGCACGGAACCCGTCCGGGAACGGCGAGATCTGCTGGTTGTGCAGCACGATCTGCGCCGCACCGCGGAAGGCGAGCATGCCGGCCAGGGTGACGATGAACGCCGGGATCCCGAAGTAGGCGATCCAGAACCCCTGCCAGGCGCCGACGAGCGCACCGACGACCAGGCAGAGCACGACGGCGATCGGCCACGGGATGTGCCACTGCGTGATCATCACGCCGGCCATGGCGCCGGTGAAGGCGACGACCGACCCGACGGACAGGTCGATGTGCCCGGCGATGATGACCATCACCATGCCGATGGCGAGGATGAGGATGTAGCTGTTCTGGACGATCAGGTTCGAGACGTTGATCGGGGCCAGGGTGATGCCGTTGGTCGTCACCTGGAAGAAGACGACGATGACGATCAGCGCGATGAACAGGCCGATCTGTCGGAGCTGCCCGGTGAGGTAGCCGGCGGCGGACTTAAGCGCGTTCATTGACAGGGGTCTCCCGTTCCTGGGTCATGTACTGCATGAGGACCTCTGGGGTGGCCTCGGAGCGGGGCACATCGGCGGTGATGGTGCCCTCGGAGAGTGTGTAGATGCGGTCGCAGATGCCGAGGAGCTCCGGGAGCTCCGAGGAGATCACGATGACCCCCTTGCCCTGGTCCGCGAGGCTGTTGATGATCGTGTAGATCTCGTACTTCGCACCGACGTCGATGCCGCGGGTCGGCTCGTCGAGGATGAGCACGTCCGGGTCGGTGTACATCCACTTCGACAGGACGACCTTCTGCTGGTTGCCGCCGGAGAGCTTGCCCGTGATGACGTCGACGTTCGGTGCCTTGATGTTGAGGTTCTTCAGGAACTGCCCGGCGACCGTGGTCTCCTCGGACGCGTTCACGAAGCCCCAGCTGGCGAGCTTGCCGAGCGCCGACCCGGAGATGTTCCGTTTGATGTCGTCGATCAGGTTCAGGCCGTAGCGCTTGCGGTCCTCGGTGACGTACGCGATGCCGTGGTCGATCGCCTGCGACACCGTGTGGGTCTTGATCGGCTCGCCGCGCTTGTACACGGTCCCGCTGATCCCGGATCCGTACGACCGGCCGAACACGCTCATCGCGAGTTCGGTCCGCCCGGCGCCCATGAGCCCGGCGATGCCGACGATCTCGCCGGCGCGGACGTTCAGGTCGACCTGGTGGATGATCTCGCGCGACCCGTCGAGCGGGTGGTGGACCGTCCAGTCCTCGATCCGCAGGAGTTCCTCGCCGATCTTCGGTTCGTGCTCGGGGTACCGGTTCGACAGGTCGCGGCCGACCATCCCGCGGATGATGCGGTCCTCGGAGACGTCGTCGGCGTGCATGTCGAGCGTCTCGATGGTCTTGCCGTCGCGGATGATCGTGACCTTGTCGGCGATCGCCTTGATCTCGTTGAGCTTGTGGCTGATGATGATCGCCGTCATGCCCTCGGCCTGCAGCGAGCGGATGAGCTCGAGCAGGTGCGCGGAGTCGTCGTCGTTCAGGGCGGCTGTGGGCTCGTCGAGGATGAGGAGCTTGACCTTCTTCGACAGCGCCTTCGCGATCTCGACGAGCTGCTGCTTGCCGACACCGATGTCCACGATCTTCGTGACCGGGTTGTCCTTGAGGCCGACGCGCTGCAGGAGCTCGGCGGCTGCCAGGTTCGTCTTGTTCCAGTCGATGAAGCCGCCCTTGGACCGCTCGTTGCCGAGGAAGATGTTCTCGGCGATCGACAGGAACGGGCTCAGCGCGAGCTCCTGGTGGATGATGACGACGCCGGCTGCTTCGGAACCGTTGATGTCGTGGAACGCGACGGGCGACCCGTCGAGCAGGATCTCGCCCTCGAAGGAGCCGTGCGGGTAGACGCCCGACAACACCTTCATGAGGGTCGACTTGCCGGCGCCGTTCTCGCCGCAGATGGCGTGGACCTGTCCACGCTCGACCTCGATCGAGACGCCCTGCAGGGCCTTCACGCCGGGGAACGTCTTGGTGATGTCACGCATCTCGAGGATCGTGTCCGTCACGTCGACCGCCTTCCGTGGTGCGCGCCGTGGCGCGCGGATGGGGCGGACGGGAGGCACGGGGCGGGGTCGACCCGTGCCTCCTGTCCGACAGGTGGGTTGCGACTACTTCAGGTCGGCTTCGGTGTAGTAACCCGAGTCGACGAGGACTTCCTTGTAGTTGTCCTTGGTGACGACCGTCGGCTGGAACAGGAAGGTCGGGACGACCTTGACCTTGTTGTCGTAGCTCTTCGTGTCGTTGACCTCGGGCTTGTCACCGGTGAGCAGGTCCTCGGCCATGGTGACCGACTGCTTGGCGAGCTTGCGGGTGTCCTTGTAGATGGTCGAGTACTGCTGACCGGCGATGATCGACTTGACCGAGGCCGCCTCGGCGTCCTGGCCCGTCACGATCGGCAGCGGACGGTCGCTGGTGCCGTAGCCGGCACCCTGCAGCGCCGAGATGATGCCGATCGAGATGCCGTCGTACGGCGAGAGCACGCCGTCGAGCGTGGTGCCGCCCGAGTACGACTTCGCGACGAGGTTCTGCATGCGGGCCTTGGCGGTCGCCGGGTCCCACTGCTGCGTGGCGGCCTGCGAGAGCTGGTCCTGACCGGACTGGATCTTCAGCGTGCCGTCCTCGAGGTACGGCTTGAGGGTCTTCATGGCGCCGTTGAAGAAGAAGCTGGCGTTGTTGTCGTCGAGCGAGCCGGCGAAGACCTCGATGTTGAACGGGCCCTTCTCGCCGGTCTTCTCGCCCTTGTCGTCGAGGACGCCGAGGCCGGTGAGCAGGCTCGTCGCCTGGTCGACGCCGACCTTCTCGTTGTCGAACGACACGTAGTAGTCGACGTTCTTGTTGCCCGTCAGCAGGCGGTCGTAGGAGATCACCTTGATGCCGGCCTTGGCGGCGGCGTCGAGCTGGTCGGAGAGGGCTCCGCCGTCGATCGACGCGATGATGAGGACCTTCGCGCCCTTCGTGATCATGTTGCTGACCTGCTGGGCCTGCTGCTGGACCTTGTTGTCGCCGTACTCGAGGTCGACCTTGTAACCGGCCTTCTCGAGGTCGCTCTTGACGGCGTCGCCGTCCTTGATCCAGCGTTCCGAGACCTTGGTCGGCATGGCGACGCCGACGAGGGCGCCCTTGTTGTCGCTGCTGTTGCCGCCGCCGTCGGTGGACGCGCGGCCACCGGCCGAGCAGCCGGCGAGTGCGATCGCGATGCCGAGGGCTGCAACGCCCGCGATGATCCTGCGCTTCGTCATCGAAGTACCTCTGTTCCTCTCGCGTCGTCCTCGACGCGCTCAGGTGCCGGGGCTGCTGTGCCCCGAGGGATGTGCTCGTGTGAGCGCTCACATACTGGGGCTTTCGTAACGGGGTGTCAACTCGACCTGACCGTTTCGCGATCTTGCCGCGCGGGCCGGACTGCGCGGTACGGTTGGCCTCGTGACGACCACGACCGCCCCAGGGGGCACGGGCGGCAAACGCCGGAAGGCTCCGACGATCTTCGACGTCGCCGAGCGTGCGGGCGTCTCCCACCAGACCGTCTCGCGCGTGATCAACGGCGACCCGACGGTCCGCGACGCCTTCCGCACGCAGGTCACCGACGCCGTCCACGACCTCGGCTACCGACCCCGCGCCGCCGCCCGCGCACTCGCCGGGGGGCGGAGCCGCGCGCTCGGCATCATCACCGCTGGCGACGCGCTGTACGGTCCGTCGAGCACCGCGATCGGCTTCGAACGCGCGGCCCGGTCGGCCGGGTACCACGTGCTGCTCTCCACCCTGCCCGAGGAACCGACGCCGTCCGACCTGTCCGGTGCACTCACGACGCTGCTCGCGCAGGACGTCGCCGCGATCGTGCTCGTCGCCGCGGACAACCGGGTGCTCGACGCCCTCGGGTCGCTCACCGTGCCGGTCACCGTGCCGGTCGTCGTGTCCAACGCCGTGCAGCGCGACGCCGTGCGGACCCCGGCGGCGTCGACCGTCGCCGCGGTCGCGATCGACCAGGCCGCCGGGACGTCGCTCGTGATGGAACACCTGTTCGCGCGCGGGCACCGGCGGATCGTGCACATCGCCGGACCACCGGTGTCGCAGGAGTCCGAGGTGCGCCGTGCCACGTACGTCCGGATCATGCAGGACGCCGGCCTCGAGCCCGTCGTGCTCGACGGCGACTGGACCCCGGGGAGCGGGTTCGCGGCCGCACGGCACATCGACGTGACGGCCGTCGACGCGGTGTTCGCCGGCAACGACCAGATGGCGCTCGGGGTGCTCCACGCCTTCGCCGACGAGGGCCTGCGCGTGCCCGACGACATCGCGGTGGTCGGGTTCGACGACGTCCCCGAGGCCGCGCACTTCACCCCGCCGCTGACCACCGTGCGGCAGGACTTCCGGGCGATGGGAGAGCGGGTGCTCGACACCGTGCGGGCCCTGGTCGAGGGCGAGCCCCGCGACGAGACCCTGCTGGCGCCCGAGCTCGTGGTGCGCCGGTCGGCGTAGCCCGCGCGGAGCGCGGCCGAGCTTGCGCGGATGGTGCGAGGCTGACCCGACCGTCAGCCCTTCAGCGCGCCGGACGACAGGCCTGCGACGTAGAACCGCTGCAGTCCGACGTAGAGCGCGATGCACGGGATCATCGCCACCACCGACCCGGCGACGAGGTTGCCGTACGACACCTGCCCGTACGCCCCGGTCTGCAGGTTGAGCAGCGCCACCGGCAGCGTGTAGAGCGAGTCCTTCGTCAGGAAGGTCAGCGCCCCGAGGAACTCCGTCCACGACGCCAGGAACGCGTACAGCGCAGCGGTGGCCGCGCCGGGCAGCAGGAGCGGGCGGAGCACCGACACGACGACCCGGAAGCGTGAGGCCCCGTCGACGAACGCCGAGTCCTCGAGCTCGGTCGGGATCGACTCGAACGCGTTCCGCATCACGAACACCCCGAACGGCAGGTTCACCGTCGTGTAGAACAGCACGAGCCCGAGCAGTGAGTTCGTGAGCTTCATGGCGTTCATCTCGAGGTACAGCGGGGTGAGGATCGCTTGGAACGGCACCATCATCGTCAGCAGCACCAGGCCGAACACGATGCCCGACCCGCGGAACCGGAAGCGGGCGAACCCGTACCCGGCCATCGTCGCGATCACCGCTGTCAGCACCGCCGTGGCGATCGACACGATCAACGAGTTGAACACGCCGGTCAGCAGATGCGACGACGAGCTGAAGACGGCGGCGAAGTTCTGCCAGCCGAGCTGGAAGAAGGTCGCGGGGTCGGCGGCCTGCGTGATGACGGCCTCGGACTGGAACGCCCGCAGGATCGACCACAGCAGCGGGACGCCGAAGACGAGCACCGACCCGACGCCGGCGATCACGTACAGGGTGCGCTTGACGGCGGTGTCGCGGGGGTGCCGGACGCTGCCCTGGTGGTGGCGCCGGCGGCGTCCGTCACCGGTGGTGGTCAGCGTGCGGGTGGACAGGTCCGGCGCCGCGAGGCCGGCACGGGAGGTCGTGGTGCTCATGGCTCAGTCCTTCTCTCGCAGTGCCCAGAACTGGAACACCGTGACGGCGGCGATGACGACGACCAGGGCGATCGACTCGGCGGTCGCGGCGCCGAGCTGCAGGTTGACGAAGCCACGGTTGTAGATCGCGTTGACGATCGTCGTGGTCTCGGTCCCCGGCCCGCCCTGGGTCAGGATGTAGAACTGGTTGAACGCGAGCAGCGAGCCGATCACCGAGATGATGGCGCTGAGGGCGATGGTCGAGCGGATCATCGGCAGGGTGATGAGTCGTTCGGTCTGCCACCAGGACGCGCCCTCGAGCTGCGCCGACTCGTAGACCTCGTCGGGGATGCCCTGCATGGCCGACATCAGGAGCACCATCGTCAGGCCGGACACCGCCCAGACCACGAGCACGCAGATGAGCAGCGTGGCGAGGGGGCCGTTGACGAGCCAAGCGGTGCTGCCGTCGGTGATGCCGAGCCAGCGGAGCACCATGTTGACGGCTCCGGAGTTCGGCTGCGCCTCGAGCACGAGCATGAACGACAGCGTCGTCAGGCCGACGACGTACGGCAGGAAGAACACCGTCCGCAGCAGGGTGCTGCCCCGACGCCGTGCCCGGATGAGCACCGCCAGGAAGTAGCCGAGCACCAGGATCGGCACCGTCACGATCGCGGTGTACAGCAGCGTGTACCCGATGGCGTGCACGAACGTCGGGTCCTGGAACAGCGTCAGGTAGTTCTGCAGCCCGATGAACCGGTACGGGCCGATCAGGGGCCAGTTCGTGAACGAGATGTAGAGCGCGAACACGAGCGGGGCGAGGACGAACACCGCGACGAAGACGATCGCCGGGGTGACGAGCACGGCGCCGGCGCGCGGCGGGTGCGTGAGCGACCCGCGGGACGGACCCGAGCGACCCTGGCGGCCCGGGCGGCCGGCGCCGCGGCCGACGGTGGGGCGGCCGGCGCCGGTCCGTCGGTTGGAGATGGTGGTCATGTCTGCACCTCTCTGTGCAACGAGCGAACGAACGAGCGAACAGGCGAGCGAGCGACGGTCAGGCCTGGACCTGGCCGAGGATGCGGGTGTAGTCCGCCTGCGCCGTCTTCATCGCGGCAGCGGTGCCCGAGCCGAACACGGCCTCGCGGAACATCGCGAAGTACGGTGACGACGGCTGGTTGTTGAGCAGGTTGTACGCCAGGGTCTGTGGCGCGTAGCCCTTGTCGATGGCGTCGAGCGGGCCGAACGCCAACGGGAACCGCTTCCGGTACTCGGGCGTCGCGGCGTCGGATCGGGTGGGGAAGTACCCGCCGTCGGGCAGGGCCTGCTGTTGCTGCAGGCCGTTCGCGTACTGCATGAACGCCCAGCCCCCGGACGGGTTCGCCGCCCCGTTCGGGATGCACATGTTGTCGCCGCCGTCGAAGAACGACCGCTGGCCGTCCCACGACGGGATGAGCACCGTCTGCATCTTCGCCCGCATCGCCTTGGTGGCCGCGGGCACGGTGGCGCCGTACGAGGTCGGGAAGATCCCGACCTTGCCGGCCCGGAAGTCCGCGCCCCACGTGGTGCCGGCATCCGAGTAGGTCGCCTTCGACAGCGCGCCGTCCTTCCAGAGCTGCCGGTAGAACTCGAGCATCCGTTCCAGCGCTTCGTTGCCGGTGATGTTCGCCGTCTGCTTGCCGACCTCGCCGGACATCATGTCGACGCCGGTCGCCCAGACGTGCGGCTGGGTGACGAAGCCGATGATGCCGGCGGCGTTGCCGGAGATCGACCACCCGTAGACGTCGTCGTCGAGCTTCCGGATGGCCTTCGCCGCGTCGAGCAGCGTGGAGAGGTCCTTCGTCGACTCCTCGACGTCGAGCCCGGCCCGGTCGAACAGCTCGGTGTTGACGAACAGCTGCGAGTTGTCCGCCAGGTAGGGCAGCCCGTAGTACCGGTCGCGGTACTCGAGCAGCCGCAGGTGACCCGGCGAGATCGCGTCGAAGTAGTCGAGGCCCTTGACGACGTCGGTCAGGTCGGCGAACGCCTCACGGAAGATGAACAGCTGCGAGTTGATGTCGTCGATGTCCACGACGTCCGGCGGCTCACCACCGCGGATGGCCGTCGCGAGCTTCGTCACGTACTGCCCGTCCGGCACCGGGGTCAGCTCGACCTGCAGCTTCGGATTCGCCTTGTTGAACCCGGCCACGGCCGAGGTCAGCCCGGCCTGGGTCGCGGACCGGCACCAGACGTGCACGGTGCCGGTCGCGTCCTTCCCGAAGCTCGCCACCTTCGCGTCGACCTTGGGCAGGGTGCCGGAGCACCCCGCCAGGGCGAGTGCTGCGCCGCCGGCGACACCGCCGACCAGGAACGCTCTGCGGTCCATCACGTCACCGCGCCAGCGGGAGCCACACGCGCATCGGCGCCGCGCCCCGGTTCGCCCAGGCGTAGTAGGGAACCGCGGTCGCGGTGACGGCCGGGAGGTCCGTGGTGGCGCCCTGCGAGCCGGCCGCGTCGTCGACGCTGGTCGCGTCCACGGCGTGATCCGCGCCTCCAGACCGGGTCGCGTCCAGCCGCTGGTACGGCCACGATGCCTGCTCGTGTCCGGCCGGGGCGTGTCCGGGCACGCGCAGCGTGACGATGCCGTCGAGCAGGTCGTCGCGACGTTCCTCGGTGATCGGTGCGACCGCGTCGACCGTCAGGTCGTCGACCGTGAAGCCCTGCTGGTCCGCCTGCTCCACGGCGTACACGAGGGGGCCGCGCTCGATGGCGACCTGACCGCGGGCGGCGTCGATGCGGGCGTCGGCCACGTACCGGTGCGGCGTCGTGTCGAAGACGAGCTCGACCGTGTCCCCGGCCGTCCAGTGCCGGTCGACGACGTGCAGCGTGCCCGGCTCCGGGTGCGCCGTACCGTCCGGTCCCTGCACCGTCGTCGTGTCCGACCAGACCGGGATCCGCAGGCCGAGGGCGAGCGGGCCGTCCTCGGTGACCGTGACGACCACGCGGCCGTCGTGCGGGTACCCGGTCTCGACCGACACCGGCCCGAGGTCCGCCGTCGCGTACTGGTGGATCTGCAGGCCGCCGTCGGTCGCGGTGGCCAGGTAGCCGTCCAGGCTCGCGAACGTGCGCATGATGTTCGGCGGGCAGCAGGCGCAGTCGAACCAGCCGCGACGCCCGTGGGCGGGGGAGCGGTTCTCGTCCTGGTGCGCGTGGTCCCGCTGCTGCAGGGGGTTCACGTAGAAGTACTCGGTGCCCGCCAGGCTCACGCCGGCCAGGAACGCGTTGTAGAGCAGGCGCTCGATCGCGTCGGCGTAGACGGGCTTGCCGGTGGCGAGCAGCAGGCGCCACGCCCACTGCACGCCGCCGATGGCGGCGCAGGTCTCGGCGTAGCCGCGGTCGGTGGGCAGCTCGTAGGGGTCGCCGAACGCCTCCCAGTCCCAGCGCGCCCCGAGGCCGCCGGTGATGAACGCCTTCGTCGCCATCATGTCGGCGAACTGTCCCTCGCTCGCGGCCAGCAGTTCGGTGTCGCCGGTCTCGATCGCGACGTCGACGGCGCCGGCTGCCAGGTACACGGCGCGGACGGCGTGGCCCTCGACGGTCGTGGCCTGTCGGCTCGGCACCCGGTCGGAGAAGTACGTCGGCTCGCCGCCTGCGCGCTCGATGATGCCCGTGCCGCGGGCGTCGACGAACCAGTGCGCCAAGCCGAGGTACTCACGGTTGCCGGTCTCGCGGTACAGCTCGACGAGGCCCATCTCGACGACGGGGTGGCCGTCGACGTCGCGCGTCTTCGGCGTGCCGTCCGGTGCGGTCCCGTCGCCGAACGTGCGGACGAGGTGGTCCGCGTTCTTGACCGCGACCTCGAGCAGGCCGGTGTCGCCCGTCGCACGGTGCTGCGCCACGGCCGCTTGGTACAGGTGGCCGGCGCAGTACATCTCGTGGCTCCACTTGAGGTCCGTGTACCGCTCGCCCTTCCCACGGATCTGCTGCACGGAGTCGAGGTAGCCGTCGTCGGCCTGCGCCTGGGCGTACAGGGCGGTGACCTCGCGCTGCAGTTCGAGCAGGTCCTCGGACGGGGCGCGGCCGTACTCCCACGCCACCGCCTCGAGCCACTTCGTCACGTCCGAGTCCATGAAGATCGGGCCGGTGGCCTCGCCCTCCTCGAGCCCGGCGGCGATGCGCAGGTTCCGGAAGTTGCCGGCGGTCTCGAGCAGGGCGTACCCGCCGCGGACCGCGTCACGGCCGTTGCGCTCCTGCCGGAGTGCCCAGAAGCCGCCGGTGATCCGGGCGTCTCCCGTCGGCAGGGGTCGGAGCGTGAGGTGCGCGTCGGCGGTCGGGAGGACCGGGGTCGCGGTGTGCGCACGGCTGTCGGTCGCGAGCGTGGTGGTCATGTCGCCTCCTTGCGATGTGACTGGGACCGTCCCGGTGCCGCCGTTGGTGCAGTGTTCCGGAAAACGGTTTCTGGCGGGGACGCTACGACATCGGTCCGGCGTCCGCAAGAGTTCTGGGCGTTTTTCTGCGTATGCTCATCGTCACGTCCCGCGATCCGGAAAGGAACTTGCCGTGACCCTCGAGCGCACCGGTGCCGACCGCAGCACGCAGCCCGTCCGGATCACCGACGTCGCCGCGCTCGCCGGGGTGTCGATCGGCACGGCGTCGAAGGCGCTCAACGGCACCGGACAGCTCCGCGACTCCACCCGGGCACGGGTCAAGGACGCCGCCGAGAAGCTCGGGTTCGTCGGCGACGCCCGGGCCCGTGCGCTGTCCTCCGGTCGGACCTACACGGTCGGCATGATCACCACCGACTCCTTCGGTCGGTTCTCGATCCCGGTGCTCCTCGGTGCCGAGGACGCCCTGTCCGCCGGGCAGATGGCGGTCCTGCTCTGCGACACCCGCGACGACCACGTCCGCGAGGCCCACTACCTCCGCTCGCTCGCAGCCCGCGGGGTCGACGGCATCATCGTGACCGGACGGTCCGCCGACCCGCGACCGCCGATCGACGTGGCGATCCCGGTCGTGTACGCGTTCACGCCGTCGACCTCGGCCGACGACGTGTCGATCACCCTCGACGACTCCGCCGGATCCGCGCTCGTCGCCTCGCACGTGCTGACGCTCGGGCGGCAGCGGGTCGCCGTCGTCACCGGGCCCGCGCGGCACCGTTCCGCCGAACGTCGGGTGGCGGGAGCGGCCTCCGTGCTCGGGTCACGATTGGTCACGCCGCCGCTGTTCGGCGAGTGGTCGGAGCGGTGGGGGCGCCAGGCCGTCGACGTGCTCGCGCGGCAGTCGCCCGACGTCGACGCGATCGTGTGCGGCAGCGACCAGATCGCCCGCGGCGTGTGCGATCGGCTGCGGGAGCTCGGGCGATCGGTCCCCGAGGACGTCGCCGTCACCGGGTACGACGACTGGGACGTGATGGCGCTCGCCTCGAGGCCGCCGCTGACGACGGTGGACCTGCGGCTCGAGGAGCTCGGGCGCGTGGCCGGGCAGGCGTTGCTCGGTCTGATCGACGGCGGTGCGGCGGCCTCGGCGACGGTCACCCCGTCCCTCGTCATCCGCGAGAGCACCGCCGGCGCGTAGGGCGGTCGTGGTCCGGCGCGCCGATGCCGGTGCCGGTTCCGGTTCGCGTTGCGGTTCGCGTTGCGGTCTGCACTGAGCGGTCACGACACCCCGTCCTCCATGCCCAAGTGGTCACGAACCGGCGCCCGGGGTGCCTCCAGCTGACAGTTCGTGACCGCGCCGCGGGGAGGCAGCGGGGTGTCGTGACCGCACCGGGCGCGGCCGTTCGGAGTGGCACGGTCCGGCGAGCCGGCATGCGCGGGTGCAGGGTAGTGGGTGGTCAGGACACGCGTGGGTGCAGGGCAGCGGGTGGTCGGGACGTGCACGGGTGCGGGGCAGCGGGTGGTCGGGACGTGCGCGGGTGCGGGGCGCCGATGGATCGCACGTCGTCGTCGCCCTCGTTCGTCGCACGGTCACGACCTGTCGTGCGTAGGACGTCGACCGGTCAGGAATGGTCGGCTGTAGTTGCTCCGGACGACAGTTCGTGACCGGCCGGGAGAACTGAGCGGGGTGTCTCGACTGGTGGGGGAGGCGAGACCGGCGGCGCGCCCGGACGTTGCGAGAGTGAGCGCTCACGTGCCAGGATGTGAGCGCTCACGGAGGACGACGGAGTTCTGGAGGAACGCATGGGCGACGACCCCACCCAGCAGGTCGCGAACGGCCGCACGACA
Source organism: Curtobacterium sp. NPDC089991 (assembly GCF_044748425.1). Lineage (NCBI taxonomy): Bacteria > Bacillati > Actinomycetota > Actinomycetes > Micrococcales > Microbacteriaceae > Curtobacterium > Curtobacterium sp. NPDC089991. Next base: position 508,540 of record NZ_JBIVGB010000002.1, on the reverse strand, counting down.
CTCGGGATCGAGCTCGGCTCCACCCGCATCAAGGCATGCCTGGTGGACGAGGACCTCGTCCCCATCGCCGCCGGCTCCCACGAGTGGGAGAACGAATTCGTCGACGGCCGCTGGACCTACTCGCTCGACGCCGTCGAGACCGGTCTCCGGGCCGCGTACGCCGCGCTCGTCGCCGACGTCGAAGCGCAGTTCGGCGTGCGTCCGACCACCTTCCGCGCGGTCGGCGTGAGCGCGATGATGCACGGCTACCTGGCGTTCGACGCCGCGGGCGACCTGCTCGTGCCGTTCCGGACCTGGCGGAACACCTCGACCGGGCCCGCAGCCGAACAGCTCAGCGAGGCACTTGCCTTCAACGTGCCACTCCGCTGGTCGATCGCACACCTGTACCAGGCGGTCCTCGACGAGGAACCGCACGTGGCCGAGGTCGCGGGCATCACGACCCTCGCGGGCTACGTGCACCGACGACTCACCGGACGGAACGTGCTCGGCGTCGGGGATGCCTCCGGCGTGTTCCCGATCGAGGGCGGACCCGTCGACAGCGGTCCTGGAGACCCGGGCGCGAAGGACTTCGACCAGGCCATGCTCGCCACCGCGCAGGACCTGATCGGCGTGCCGGACCTGCGGTCCCTGCTGCCCGAGGTCCTCGTCGCCGGTGCCGAAGCCGGTGAGCTGACCCCCGAGGGCGCCGCCTGGCTCGACCCCACCGGCACGCTCGAACCCGGCGCGCCGCTCTGCCCGCCCGAGGGCGACGCCGGCACCGGCATGGTCGCGACGAACGCCGTCGCACCCCGCACCGGCAACGTCAGCGTCGGCACGAGCATCTTCGCGATGGTGGTCCTCGAGCACCCGCTCAGCACCCCGCACGAGGAACTCGACGTCGTGACCACCCCGGCTGGCGACGCCGTGGCGATGGTGCACTGCAACAACGGCGCCAGCGAGATCGCGAGCTGGGCGAAGGTCTTCGGACGGTTCGCCGAAGCGGCCGGGCAGCCCCTCGACGTCGACACCGTCTACGCGACACTGCTCACCGAATCGATCGCGGACAGCACCGACCCCGACGCCGGCGGCCTGCTCTCGTTCAACTACCTGGCCGGCGAACCCGTCACCCACGTCGAGGACGGCCGGCCCCTGCTGCTCCGCACCCCCGACGCCCGCTTCACCCTGGGCAACCTGGTCCGCTCCGAGGTGCACGGCGCGTTCGCCACCCTGGCGATCGGCATGGACGTGCTGCACGGCGAGCAGGTGCAGGTCGACCGGATGACCGCGCACGGCGGGCTCTTCCGCACGCCCGGCGCCCCGCAGCGTCTGCTCGCCGCGGCACTGCGGGTGCCGATCGCCCTCGAGGAGACCGCGGGCGAGGGCGGAGCGTGGGGCATCGCCGTCCTGGCCGCCTACCTCGAGCACACCGACCAGCAGCTCGCCGACTTCCTGTCGGACACCGTGTTCGGCGGGGACGCCGTGCACGTGGCCGAGCCCGAGCCGGCCGACGTCGACGGCTTCCAGACCTACCTGGGCCGCTACCGGGCCGCACTGCCCGTGCAGGACGTGGCGGCGGCGGCGACCCGCCCCAGCGCGACCACGCGCCCGACCGAGCAGACCGACGGCGCCGACCCGCGCCTCCCGGCAGAGCAGGAAGCGACCCGATGACCGACGCGACCCAGCAGAACGCGACCCAGCAGGACGCGACCCAGCACGCCGACGCGACCGACCCGACCACACGCCAGGCGGTGGCGACCACCCGGGAACGCGTCGCCCGCCTGCACGGCGAACTCGTCCGCTACGGCCTGGTGATCTGGACCGGCGGCAACGTCTCCGAGCGCGTGCCCGGCACCGACCTGTTCGTCATCAAGCCGAGCGGTGTCTCGAGCGACGACCTGACCCCGGAGAACCAGGTCGTCTGCACCCTCGACGGCGAGCCGGCCGACGGCTGGGGCAACGCGCACGGCCCGTCCTCCGACACCGCCGCGCACGCCCACGTCTACCGGAACATGCCCGAGGTCGGCGGTGTCGTGCACACCCACTCGACGTACGCGACGGCGTGGGCCGCACGAGCGGAACCCATCCCGTGCGTGATCACCGCGATGGCCGACGAGTTCGGCGGGCCGATCCCGGTCGGGCCGTTCGCGATCATCGGTGACGACTCCATCGGCCACGGCATCGTCGAGACGCTGACCGGCCACCGATCCCGCGCGGTCCTCATGCAGAACCACGGCGTCTTCACGATCGGCAAGGACGCGAAGGACGCCGTCAAGGCCGCCGTGATGTGCGAGGACGTCGCCCGCACCGTGCACATCGCGAAGCAGGGCGGGGACGTGGTCCCGATCGCGCAAGCAGACATCGATCGACTCTTCGATCGCTACCAGAACGTCTACGGACAGAACCCCGAAGGAGCCATGCAATGACTCAGGAGACCACCGTCGACCCCCAGGCCACGCTCGACGGCTACGAGGTCTGGTTCCTCACCGGCTCCCAGGGGCTGTACGGCGAGGAGACGCTGCGCCAGGTCGAGGAGCAGAGCAAGGCCGTGCACGCCGAGCTGGCCGGCGCCCTGCCGGTCAAGCTCGTCTGGAAGCCGGTCCTGAAGGACGCCGACGGCATCCGGCGCGCCCTGATCGAGGCCAGCGCCGACGACAAGGTCATCGGCGTCACCACCTGGATGCACACCTTCAGCCCCGCGAAGATGTGGATCGGTGGCCTGCAGGCGCTGACGAAGCCGCTGCTGCACCTGCACACGCAGGCGAACGTCACGCTGCCGTGGGCGGACATCGACTTCGACTTCATGAACCTCAACCAGGCCGCGCACGGCGACCGTGAGTTCGGCTACGCGCTCGCACGCCTCGGTGTCCGACACGCCACCGCCGTCGGGCACGTCTCGGATCCCCGCGTCCAGCAGCGGGTGTCGAACTGGACCCGTGCCGCAGCCGGTGCCGCAGCAGTCCGTGAGCTGAAGCTCACCCGCTTCGGCGACAACATGCGCTACGTCGCCGTCACCGAGGGCGACAAGACCGAGGCGGAGATCGAGCTCGGCGTGCAGGTGAACACCTGGGCGGTGAACGAGCTGGCAGCGGCCGTGTCCGCCGCGTCGGACCAAGAGATCGACGCGCTCGTGGCGACGTACGAGCGCGACTACGACGTGGACCCGTCACTCCGCAGCGCCGGCGGCGAACGACACTCGGCGCTCCGCGACGGCGCCGCCATCGAGATCGGCCTCCGCACCCTGCTGGCGCAGAACGGCTCCGCCGCCTTCACGACCAACTTCGAGGACCTCGGCACGCTCAAGCAGCTGCCCGGCCTCGCGGTCCAGCGCCTGATGGCGGACGGCTACGGCTTCGGCGCCGAGGGCGACTGGAAGACGGCCGTCCTGGTCCGTGCGATGAACGTCGCCGGCGCCGGACTGCCCGGTGGTGCGAGCCTGATGGAGGACTACACCTACGACCTCACGCCCGGGGCCGAGAAGATCCTCGGTGCCCACATGCTCGAGGTCTCGCCCACGCTCACCACCACGAAGCCGACGCTCGAGATCCACCCGCTCGGCATCGGCGGCAAGGACGACCCGGTCCGCCTGGTCTTCACCGCCGACTCCGGCGAGGCCGTGGTGGTCGCGCTCTCCGACACCCGCGACGGCTTCCGCTTGACCGCGAACGTCGTCGACGTCGTGCCGCCGACTTCCGCGTTGCCCAAGTTGCCGGTCGGCCGTGCCGTCTGGGAGCCGCGTCCGTCGTTCCCCGTCGCCGCCGAGGCCTGGCTCACCGCCGGCGCCGCCCACCACACCGTGATGACGACGGCCGTCGGTCTGCAGGTGGTCGAGGACCTCGCGACCATGGTCGGCACCGAGTTCCTGGTCATCGACGAGCACACCACCGCCCGCGGCTTCCGTGACGAGCTTCGTCTCCAGCAGACGTGGCACCGTCTCGACCGCGGCTTCTGAGGGACGCGGACCGTACGATGAGCGACGTGATCGCAGAGCAGCGCACGCGGACGAACTGGGCGGGCAACGTCACCTACCGGGCGTCCGGTCTGGCGCGTCCGACGTCGGTGGCCGCGTTGCAGGAACTGGTCGCGTCGACCCCGCGCCTGACGGCGCTCGGCTCACGGCACTCCTTCAACACGATCGCCGACACCGACGCCGTGCAGGTGTCGCTGCAGGACCTGCCGCCGGTCCTCGACATCGACACGTCGCGTCGTGTGGTCCGCGTGGCCGCCGGCATGACGCACAATCGGGTCGCGGCCGGTCTGGAGGCCCGTGGCTGGGCACTCGGGAACCTCGCGTCCCTGCCGCACATCTCCACGGCCGGGGCCGTCGCCACGGGCACGCACGGCTCCGGCGTCCGCAACCCGTCGCTCGCGCAGGCGGTGGTCGGGCTCGACGTCGTCCGCGCTTCCGGCGCGATCGAGCACGTCGATGCGTCCTCGCCGGACGGGGCCCTCGACGCCCACCGGGTGGCCATCGGCGCGCTCGGGGTCGTCACCACGGTGGAGCTCGCGATCGAGCCGACGTTCGAGGTCGCCACGACGGTGCACCTCGACCTGCCGTGGGACGCGGTGTCCGAGCACTTCGACCAGGTCATGTCCGACGCCTACTCGGTGTCGATGTTCACCTCGTTCGACGACCGCGGTGCCCGGCAGGTCTGGGTGAAGCACCGCGTGGACGAGCCCTCGCCCACCGTCGACCTCGTCGCCCTCGGAGCGCGGCCCGCCACCGGCCCCGTGCACCCGGGGGAGAACGACCCCGCCGGCGTCACCGAGCAGGGCGGCGTCCCCGGGCCGTGGGCCGAGCGGCTGCCGCACTTCCGGTCCTCGTTCACGCCGTCGACCGGTGCCGAGATCCAGGCCGAGTACTTGATCCCGGCAGCGTCGGCAGTGTCCGCGCTCGAGGCCCTCCGCCCGCTCGAGTCGGTGTTCGCGCCGATCCTCATCGCCGCCGAGATCCGCACGATCGCACCCGACACCGCCTGGCTGGCGCCGTCGTCCGGTCGGCAGTCGGTCGGCATCCACTTCACGTTCCGCCGGGACGCCGCAGCCGTGGCGGCCGCGGTGACGCGGATCGAGGAAGCGCTCGCGCCCTTCGACCCGCGGCCGCACTGGGGCAAGGTGTCCGGCGTGAGCGTCGAACGTCTGCACGAGGCGTACCCGCGGCTGTCGGACTTCGCCGCGGTCGCCCGCGATGTCGACCCCACGGGCCGGTTCCGCAACGCGTACCTGGCGCGCGTCCTGTCCTGACGGGGCGTGCCGCGTGGCACCACGACTGGGGCGTGCGCGTGACGACACCGGTTCCGTAGCCTCCTCGGAGGCAACGGAGGGGAGCACAGTGACGCTGCCGATCGCCGGGTGGTACCCGGACCCGCAAGACTCGAACCGCACACGGTGGTGGGACGGAGCACGTTGGGGAGCACTCGCACCCCAACCTGCTGTAGCTGTCCCCGCGCCACAGTGGGAGCCGGCACCGCGTCCGCCCGCGCCGTCGGAGTACCGCGCGGCCGTCACCGAGCAACCGCTCCGAGGGCGGAAGGCCCGGATCGCCAAGGACCGGGCGACCCGGGCAGCGAATCCGTTCGGGTACGCCGGGCTGGTCCTCGCGCTGCTCGGGTTCATCGTCAACGTGTTCGCGATCCCCGGGATCCTGGGGATCGTCTTCGGCGCGATCGGTCTGGCACGCGCCGGGCAGCTCACCGGGCAACGGATCACCGGGTTCGGAGTATCACTCGCAGCGGTCATCCTCGGGCTGGCGGCGTCGGCTGCCTTCGTCGTGCGAGCGGCACAGCTGCTCGCGTGACGACAGGTGTCCCGCACCGTTGAGCGCGATGCGGGACACCCGGGTCCTCAGTCCCTGCGGGACAGGTCGATCAGGAGCCTGACCACGGTCACGAGCAAGCTCGCGATCCCCAGCCAGGGCACCCGACGCCTGGACCGATCATCGGTGTCGTTCGACATCGGTGACCTCCTGGTGTCGTCGCCGGCTGACACGAGGAGCTTCGACCAAGGGATGCGTCGCCGAGCGTGCTCGGCTACCATCGGTTCCGAGCGTTGGACTCGGGATGGTTGGTTCATCCCTTGGCTTTCCACTCGGAAGGCAAATCGAAGCCCGGAACTGTTGTCGCAGTCCCGGGCTTCGTGCTTTCGCCCGGATCGCGCTCCGGCGGTGGCGCGACCGGGTCAAGCCTACGACGAACTGTCCGGTGACATTCCGGTCGTTGCTCACAGCGGTTTCCCGCCGGATGTGCGGGCGACCCGCCGGTTCGTCGCTGGGAGCGCACATGTGCATCCACAAAGGTCGGGGGATGGCGAACTTCAACCGCATCCTCGGCATGGCCTCGAAGGTCATCGACAAGCAGCTCCAGAAGCGTGGGCAGGGGGACGGTGCGCCCGGCAACGGAGCGCAGCGCGCTGGCGGGACCGACTGGCGTGACGTCGTCCGCGGTGCAGCGGACCGGCTGACGGGCGACGACCGGGGCCAGCAGCAGCAGCGGCCGCAGCAGCAGTACGGCCAGCCGCAGCAGCGGCCCCAGCAGCAGTACGGCCAGCCGCAGCAGCACGGCCAGCAGCAGTACGGGCAGGCGCCCCAGCAGCAGTACGGCGAGCCGCAGCAGCACGGCCCGGCCGACTCGGACAAGGTCGCCCTGGCGAAGTACGACTACCTGCTCCGCACCTCGTCGCCGGACCAGCTCGAGCAGGTCCACCACGACGCCTTCGCCCGCCTCACCCCGGCGCAGCGGCAGCAGGTGCGCAACCGCCTGAACTCCGAACTCCCGCCGCACGAGCACCTGCGCGACGACTCGGCGGGCGGCATGGCGCGCGCGATGACCCGCGGCGAGGTCCGCCGTCCGGGCCTGATCCGCCGCGTCCTCGGCGGCTCGAGCAACGGCAACGGCAACGGCCGCGGGCGTGGTGGTGCCTTCGCCGGCGGTGCCGCGGTCGGCGCCGGTGCGATGGCGCTCGGCGGCATCGGTGTCGCGGTCGCCGGGGGAGCGGTGCTGAGCGCCGCAGCCGGGCCCGTGCTCGCGGAGGCCGCGAACCTCGGCGTCGACTTCGAGGGCATCGCCTCGGGCATCGGCGACCTCGGACTGGCCGACCTCGGCGCTGACCTCGGCGGCGGCTTCGAGGGGATCGCGGGCGAGGGTGAGCAGCTCCTCGGCGGCCTCGGTGAGCAGGCGTCGGGCCTCGGCGAGCAGGCCTCGAACCTGGGCAACGACTTCCTCGGGGGCCTGTTCGACCGCTGACCCACGCCCCTCGGGTGGACTCGGTGCAGATCCATCGGGAATAGACGGACGTCGCGCGGCACTTGGATTGTTTCGTCGTGCGACGTCTGTCGCACGTGTGATTCGGACGGGCGACCGCCGCGGTGTCAGGATGGACGCCGCCCGGCGACCCGGTCCGTGCAACCACAGCGGCTGCAGCACGGTCGCCACCACCCTTCCCACGAGGAGCACCACCGTCATGAGACGCCCGAACCGCCTGACGATCACCGCGGCCGTCGCCGCAGCAGCAGCCCTGGTCCTGACCGGCTGCTCGGGTGGGAGCTCGTCCGACGACGGTGACGGCACGGCCAAGGGCGGCACGCTCAACATCCTGACGACGGCCACCGCGGTGCACCTCGACCCGGCGACGAGCCAGAACCTGAACATCACCACCTTGGGTCTGGTGCTCCGCCGGCTGACGGCGTGGGACGTCGAGCCCGGCAAGGCCGCCAAGGTGGTGCCGGACCTGGCGACGAACACCGGCGACTCGAGCGACGGCGGCAAGACCTGGACGTACCACCTGAAGGACGGGCTGAAGTTCCAGGACGGCACGCCGATCACCACGAAGGACATCAAGTGGGGCATCGAGCGCTCGTTCGCGCCGACCCTGACCGGTGGCCTGAGCTACCACAAGTCGCTCCTGGTCGGTGGCGAGGACTACAAGGGCCCGTTCGACGGCAAGACCCTCGACAGCATCGAGACGCCTGACGACTCGACCATCGTCTTCAAGCTCAACGCCGCGTACGGCGACTGGCCGTGGCTCGTGTCGATGCCGGCGTTCGCTCCGGTTCCCGACGGCGACGGCACGGACACGGGTGCGTACGACAGCAAGCCGGTCGCGTCCGGGCCGTACCAGGTGCAGTCGAACACCCAGGGCTCGCAGATCACCCTCGTCCGCAACAAGGAGTGGAGCGCGAAGACCGACGACGTCCGCACCGCCGGCCCGTCGAAGGTCGTGTTCAAGGAGAGCCAGGATCCGTCGACCGTCACGCAGACGCTGATCGCCGACAACGGTGACGCGAAGGACTCCTTCGGCGCGAGCTACCTCGGCGCAGCCGAGCTGAACCAGGTGCGGAGCAACCCCGCCGCCCAGGACCGCCTCGCCACGTCGAAGGCCGGCCCGATCAACTACATGGCGATCAACACCCAGAAGGGATCGCTCAAGGACCTCAAGGTCCGTCAGGCCCTGCAGTACGCCGTCGACAAGAAGTCGTACCGGATCGCTGCGGGCGGCGCGCTCGCCGGTTCGTACGCCACGACCCTCATCACCCCGGGCATCGCGGGCCGCGAGGACTACGACCTGTACAAGCCCGGCGCGAACGGTGACGTCGCGAAGGCGAAGCAGCTCCTCGAGGACGCGGGCGTGTCCGACCTCAAGCTGACCCTGGCGACCCAGAACGACCCGACCTACCTCGCCCAGGCGCAGGCGCTGCAGTCCGGCCTCAAGCGCGCCGGCATCACCGTCACGCTGAAGCCGCTCGACGCGGACTCGTTCTACACCGCGACGACCGACGGCACCGACTTCGACCTGGCGCTGTTCAGCTGGCAGCCGGACTTCCCGAGCGCGAACGCCAACATCCAGCCGCTCTACGACTCGTCGCAGATCGGTGGCGGCGGCTACAACGTCTCGAAGTACAGCAACCCCGAGGTCGACGCGCTGATCAAGAAGGCCAGCGCCACCGTCGACCAGCAGGACGCGCAGAAGCTGTGGGTCGAAGCGGACAAGAAGATCATGGCCGACGCGCCGATCGTCCCGCTGACCTACGCGAAGCAGTCGTTCCTGGCCGGTTCGAACGTGCAGAACTTCCAGATCGCGGACTTCCCGGCGTACCCGAACTACCTCAAGGTCTCGCTCGCGAAGTGAGTTCGCCGCTGCTCGAGGTCGAGGGGCTCCACGTCGCGTTCGGCGACGCGGAGCCCGTCGTCCGTGACGTCTCCTTCACCCTGACCCCCGGTCGTGTGCTCGCCCTCGTGGGGGAGTCCGGCTCCGGCAAGTCCGTCAGCGCCATGAGCGTGCTCGGCCTGCTGCCGCCCGAGGCGCGGGTCTCCGGCAGCGTCCGGTTCCGTGGCGAGGAGCTCGTCGGCGCCTCCGACGACACGCTCCGTGCCGTTCGCGGCGCCGGCATCGGCGTCGTGTTCCAGGAACCGATGAACTCGTTCACGCCGGTGCTGTCCATCGGCACGCAGGTCGCCGAGGCGATCCGGGCGCACCCGACGGACCTGGATCGTGCGGCGGTCTCCGCGCGCGTCGACGAGCTCCTGCGTGCCGCAGGCCTCACCGACCCCGAGCGCATCCGCAAGGCCTACCCGCACGAACTGTCCGGCGGGCAGTTGCAGCGCGCAATGATCGCGATGGCCCTGGCCGGGGACCCGGTCGCGCTGATCGCCGACGAGCCGACGACCGCCCTGGACGTCACGGTGCAGGCCGGGATCCTCGACCTGCTCCGCCGACTCGGTCGCGAGCGCTCCTTGGCCGTCCTGCTCATCACGCACGACATGGGTGTGGTGGCGGACGTCGCGGACGAGCTCCTGGTGATGCGCCGCGGCGACCCCGTCGAGCACGGCACGGTCGCCGAGGTCTTCGCGCACCCGTCCGCCGACTACACGCGCGAGCTCCTCGCCGCCGTCCCCAGCCTGGAGGCCCGTGGCGGCGCCGCCGACGCTGCTGCGGATGTCGAAGGGGACCCGTCCACTGCCCGGGCCGACGAGGCCGAGGCGAGCCGCGCCTCCCGATCGCTGGTCGCGCAGCTGCGCGACGTCGCCGTGCGGTACTCGCGTCGCGGCGGACCGACCGTGTCGGGCATCGATCTGGACCTGCGCGCCGGCGAGACCGTCGGCCTGGTCGGGGAGTCCGGGTCTGGCAAGTCGACCATCGGCCGCGCGCTGGCGGGGCTGGTGCCCGTCGTCGAGGGCTCGGTCGAGGTCGACGGCAGCGACCTGCGGACCGCCAGGGGCCGACGGCTCCGCGAGCTCCGCAGCCGCGTCGGCATCGTCTTCCAGGATCCGGCGTCGTCGCTCAACCCGCGGCAGACCATCGGCTGGAGCATCGCCGAGCCGTTGCTCGTGCACGGGACGGCCTCGGCGGCCGATCGTGCGGAACGCGTCCGTGAACTGCTGACCGCCGTGCAGCTCGACCCGTCGTGGGCCGAGCGGTTCCCGCACCAGCTCTCCGGCGGGCAGCGCCAGCGCGTCGCCGTCGCGCGGGCCTTGGCGCTCCGTCCGGCGCTCGTCATCGCCGACGAGCCCACCTCGGCACTCGATGTGACCGTGCAGGCGGCCGTGCTCGACCTGCTCGCGCAGCTGCAGGACGAGTTCGGGTTCGGCATGCTCCTCATCAGCCACGACCTCGCGGTCGTCCGGCAGCTCGCTGACGAGGTCGTCGTCCTGCACGACGGTCGCGTGGTCGAGCGGGGGACCACGGACGCCGTGCTCGACGACCCGCAGCAGGACTACACGCGCATGCTGCTCGCAGCGGCGCCCGTCGCCGATCCCGTGCGACAGGCGGCCCGCCGCGAAGCCTGGCGCGCCTGGGAAGGAGTGTCCTCGTGACCGCCAACGTCGTCGAGCGCCCCGTGGCCTCGTCCGGACGCACCACCGGCTTCCGCGCCGTGGTGCGCCGCATCCGGCAGGACCGCTGGGCCGTGACCTCGGCCGTCGTCATCGTGGTGTTCCTCGTGGTCGCCGTCGCGGCGCCGCTCATCAGTGCCGTCACCGGGCAGGACCCGTACGGGTACGACATCGACGCGCTCAACTCGTTCGGTGCACCGAAGGGCTTCGGCGGGGGGATCAGCGGCGAGCACTGGTTCGGTGTCGAGCCGCTGACCGGTCGCGACCTGTTCGCGATCGTGACGTACGGTGCCCGGACGTCGCTCGGCATCGGGCTCGCCGCGACCTTCCAGTCGATCGTCATCGGGGTGCTCGTCGGCGTCACCACCGGCTTCTTCGGCGGCTGGTACGACCGCGTGCTCTCCCGCGTGGTCGACGTGATCTTCGGCTTCCCGTCGCTCGTCTTCATGATCGCCCTGACCGCGATCGTGCCGACGTCGTTCCCGAAGCCCGTCCTGGTCGTGCTCGTCATCGGGTTCTTCGGCTGGCCGTCCGTCGCCCGCGTGGTCCGCGGCCAGACACTGTCGCTCGTCAGTCGGAACTACGTCGTCGCCTCCACGGCGATGGGCGCCGGCCGGTGGCACGTCATCCGCACCCAGCTGCTGCCGAACCTCGCGGCGACGATCACCGTCTACGCGACGATCTCGATCCCGTCGATGATCGGCGCCGAGGCCGCGCTGTCGTTCCTGGCGGTCGGCGTGACCCCGCCGACGCCCTCGTGGGGGCGCAGCATCGGCGACGCCGTCGGCTGGGTGCAGACCGACCCCATGTACCTCGTGTTCCCCGGAGCGGCCCTGTTCCTCATCACCCTCGCGTTCAACGTGCTCGGCGACGCCCTGCGTGACGCCCTCGACCCGAGAGGAGCACGCCGATGAGCACGTTCCGCTTCATCGCGATCCGCGTCCTCGGTGCAGCCGTCGTGCTGCTCGTCGTCGCCGCGATCACCTACGCACTGTTCATGCTGCTGCCGACGAACCCCGCGCGAGCAATCTGCGACAAGCCCTGCACGCCGGACCGGCTGCGCGAGGTGCAGGCGTTCCTGGGCACCGACAAGCCCTGGCTGGCGCAGTTCGGCGCCTACCTGGCGGGGATCTTCACCGGCCGCACGTTCGGGAGCGGCACGTCCGTGATCACCTGCGCAGCACCGTGCTTCGGGTACTCGTTCCAGCTGCACGAGAGCGTCACCGACCTGATCCTGTCCCGCCTGCCCGTCACCGCGTCGATCGCCGTCGGTGCCGCCGTGCTCTGGCTCGTCGCCGGGGTGTTCGGCGGAGCCGTCTCGGCGCTCCGTCGCGGCACGTTCGTCGACCGGGCCGTGATGACCGTCGCGGTCGCCGGGGTCTCGTCGCCGGCGTACCTGATCGGGTTGCTCGGCATCCTGCTGTTCGGGTTCGTGCTCGGCATCCTGCCGACGAGCGGGTACGTCGCGTTCACCGACGACCCGGTCGGCTGGTTCACCCACCTGATCCTGCCGTGGTGCGTGCTCGCGTTCATCAGTGCCGCGATCTACGCCCGACTGACCCGTGGCGAGATGCTCGAGTCGATGTCGCAGGACTTCGTGCGGACCGCTCGGGCCAAGGGCCTGCGCGAGCGACAGGTCGTCGTGCGGCACGGACTGCGTACCGCGATCCTGCCGGTGGTGACGCTGTTCGGGCTCGACCTCGGGTCGCTGCTCGGCGGTGCGGTCATCACCGAGAAGGTGTTCTCGATGCAGGGCCTCGGCGCGCTGCTCATCGACGCCGTGCACACCCTCGACCTGCAGGTCGTCGTGGGCTTCACGTTGTTCTCGGCGCTGTTGATCGTCACCGCGAACGTGATCGTCGACGTGGTCTACGCGTTCGTCGACCCGCGGGTGCGGCGCCGGGCGTAGCTCAGGTGGCGTCCCACCAGCGCAGCACGCGGGTGCCGTGGAGCGTGAGCCACTTCGACGGCTCGCCCTCGGGGACGTCGACCTCGAACCACTGCCGACCCGGCGGCCGCGTTCCCTGGGTCCACGTCCCGTCGTCGTTCCTGGCGGCACGGACGACCTCGATCGCCTCGGCCGCCCGGGCGTCCGGCGCGGTACCGTTCTGCAGCGCAGCAACCCGCAGGTGGTCGGTGACCCGGAGCGCCGAGTAGATCCAGCGCAGCGGGTACGCGAACCGGGTAGCCCACGGCCCGACGAGCTCGCCGTCGTGCTTCCGGAACAGCAGCCGTCGTTCGAGCAGGTACTCGGTACCGCGGAGTCGAGCCGCTCGGAGTTCCGCTGCTCGGGGGTGGTTGCCGCCGGTCAGCTGCTCGTGCTGCAGGAGCCCCTCGATCACGTTGAGGGTCGAGTGGAACGACGACACGGTCGACCCCTCGATCCACTCGCAGTTCCAGCCGCCGTCGTCGAGCTGGTGGTCGAGGAACCAGTCCGCCAGCTGCCCGACGTCGGCACCGAGCCAGGCGCCGTTCGCCAGGGTGAAGGCGTTGATGCAGCAGTCGACCTCGCCGCTCCAGTAGGGCAGGTCCTCGTACTCCCAGCGGCTGTTCGTCGCGAGCCGGGCGGCCGTGTCCCCGAGGACCGCGGAGTCGAGCCCCCAGTCGCGCAGGGCGTTCAGCGACCAGGTCGTCGCCGTGTAGGGCTGCCCCGGGTCGTCCGCCTCGGGACCGTCGAAGTCGAAGTCCGCCGGGAAGTACGCGCCACCGGCCCACTGCCCGTCGGGGTCCTGGTGTGCGAGCATCGCCGCCCCGAGGCCCTCGGTCGCGACCCGCGCCCGGGTCTGCTGCCACACGGACGGCGGCGCACCGGTCAGATCACGCTCGACCTGCCACCGGACCGCCGGCTCCGAGTCGAGCAGCCACTCGACCACCGCGTCGTCGCTCATGGCGCGGAGGCTACGCCGTGCGGCGCACGCGCGGTGGCGCGAGGGCGGTTCGTGCGAGGTTGTTCACTCCGTGCGGGGGAACAACCTCGCACCGAGTGAACAACCTCGCACCGAGCAACAGCCTGCGCGGTGGATCAGAAGTAGGTGATGCCGTGCGGGGTCCGAGGGGGCTGGAGCATCGCGCGCAGCAGCTCGATCGACGCGGTGTCCGCAGCGCGGACCAGGCCGGCGGCCGCCAGGGTGACGGGCGAGACCGACCCGATGAGCAGGGCACCGAGCTCTGCCACGTCGAGCTGGACGTCGGAACCGGCCACGTCGGCGTCGTCGGCGATGCGCGTGACGCTGCCACGGGCCTCCTGGACGTCCAGCCGGTACGTGCCGGTCGTGTGGCCGAGCGCATCGGTGACCGCGAGTGTCAGCGAGCCGTCGACGGCGAACGGCCGCGACTCGAGCACCGCGGCCACGTCGAGGACGCGCAGCCAGACGTGGTCCTCCTCGTGGTCGACGTCGTACGCACGGTTGTCGCCGAGCGCCGCGACGATCGGGTCGTCGAGGCGCGAGCGGTTGTACTTCACGACGTCGTTCAGGTCGACCGACAGCACGAACTCCCACAGCGCCGTGTAGGCCTGGTCGTTCGCGTAGACCAGGTCGACGATCTCGAGTGCGGTGTCGGAGGACCCGTCCTCCTTGACACGCCAGGTGACGTACCCGTCGATCTCGTCCGTGCCCTCGGCGCGGTGCACCGCCGCACGGACGTCCTTCGCCTTCTGGCCGTCGTTGCCGAGCAGTCCGAAGACCACCGGCCAGGTGCCCGCGTTGCGGACCATCGAGCCGGGCGTGCGGGTGTGGAAGCGCTCGAAGACCGCCTTGCCGGGGCCGTCGGCGAGCCACTGCGGCGTGACGACGGACACCGAGCCCGACGTCGGGGCGAGGAGGGGGAGTGCGCGTTCGCGACGCACGCGCACCGCGCGCTCGCGGATCGCGCTGCCGAAGCCGAAGCGGCGGTAGATCGTGCCCTCGGACGCGGTCAGGGACGCCACGGCGTAGCCCTCGGCGACACCGCGCTCGAGCGCGTGCGTCATCATGCGGCGCAGGATGCCGCGGCGACGCTCGGTGGGCCGGACCGTTACCGCGGAGATGGCCTGCGTGTCGACGGACGACCCGTCGCCCCAGCTCAGCGCCTTGCGGAACCACGTGAAGGTGCCGGCGGGCCAGGTCTCGTCGACGGAACCGGGGAAGGGCTTCCGGACGTAGACGCCCAGGAACGTCTCTTCGTCGGCGATGAAGTGGGACGCCATACGGGCTGCACCTTCGGCGTCCGGATCGGCTTCGTGGAACCCGAGGCCGACGGCCTGCATCCACGATCCGGTCTCGGCGTTCGGTGCCCCCTCGTCATCCGTCCCGGGCGCGAACTCGCGCAGCTCGTAGCGGTCGTCGAATGCCTCGTTGCTCACGCTCACGACCCTATCGGGACCGGGTGACGTCACGGCAAGGTGCGACGGGCCTCCTGCACGATGACCTCGTCGAGGTCCGCCAACGACCGCATCTGCTGCAGCGGGCGAGCCATCCGGTGGTTGTCACGGAGCGCCGGCTCGGTGCGCGCGAGGAACGCCCAGTACCCGGCGGTGAACGGGCACGCGTCGTCGCCGACCCGCTTCGTCGGGTCGAAGCGGCAGCCCCCGCAGTGGTCCGACATCCGGTCGATGTAGCGACCGCCCGACGTGTACGGCTTCGTGGCGACCATCCCGCCGTCGGCGTGCTGGGACATGCCGATGATGTTCGCCGGCATCACCCAGTCGGTGCCGTCGACGAACACGTCGGTGAACCACTCGGTCAGGTGCACCGGGTCGTAGCCGCGCTGCAGTGCCCAGTTGCCGAGCACCATGAGGCGCTGGATGTGGTGCAGCCAGCCGTGGTCGTGCAGGCCCTCGATCGCGGTCCGCACGCAGACGGCGTCGATCTCCGACGCGTCGAGCTCGCGCCACCAGTCGGGCAGGCGTCCGTGCGCGCCGAGGGCGTTCTCCGAAGCGCCGTAGTCGTCGCCGAACCACCAGTAGAGGTGCCAGACGTAGTCGCGCCACCCAGCGACCTGGCGGACGAAGCCCTCGACGCTGGCGAGCGGGGCGGCCTCGGTGCGGTGCGCTTCGAGGGCGGCGTCGATCGCCTGCCGCGGATCGAGCACCCCGAGGTTCATCGGCACGCTGAGGAGCGAGTGCGCCATCGTCCAGTCGTTCGTCAACGTGGCGTCCTCGAACGGCCCGAAGTCGCCGAGGCGCACCGCGACGAAGTCGTCGAGCGCACGCTGGGCCTCGTCCGCCGTCACCGCGAACCGACGGGTGTCGTCCCGGCCGACGAACCGGGCGGTGCCGTCCCGCTCCCATCGGTCCAGGTCGTGCCGCACCTGGTCGTCGATGTCGTCCTCGTCCGGCCACCAGGGCTCGGGCAGCCCGAGGGTCGTCGCGCCCTTCGGCGGCGGCTGGCGGTTCTGGTCGTCGAGGCTGAACTTCCCACCGATCGGCTTGCCGTCGCGCAGCAGCCAGCCCTCACGGCGCCGGACACGCTCGTAGTGGTCCTCCATGCGGAACCGACCCGTGCCCTGCGCCGCCCACTCCGCGAACTCGTCCTCGTCGGTCACGAACCCGCGGCTCGGCAGGATCACGGTGCCCCGGCCCCAGTGCCGGATCTGCGCGCGGA
The DNA here is from genome assembly GCF_044748425.1 of Curtobacterium sp. NPDC089991. NCBI lineage: Bacteria > Bacillati > Actinomycetota > Actinomycetes > Micrococcales > Microbacteriaceae > Curtobacterium > Curtobacterium sp. NPDC089991. The sequence continues at coordinate 492,156 of NZ_JBIVGB010000002.1, read as the reverse complement.
GGGTGCGGGACGGCGGGTCGATCGCCTCGAGGTCGTCGCGGCCGGTCAACGCCTCGCGGAGGGTGTCGACCTGGACGAGCTCGGCACGGTCACCGAGTTCGTGGACGCGGTGGCGCAGGGCACTCAACCAGAGGTGGGCCTTCGCCCGGTGGACGGGGCGAGCGGTGAAGAACTCGCGTGCCTCGACGACGAGCGCCGGGCCGCCGTCGTCGAACAGGGGGCCGTACTGGCCGGGGAGGACCAGGCGACGACGTTCGGAGGGCATGGGTGGACCGTACCCAGCGAGTGGGGTGGAGCTGTCAGTCAGGGACGTTCGTCGACGAGGGCGATGAACCGGCTGCCGATGCCCTCGACCTCACGTCGGGTGAGCCCCGCGGTCGGTTCCGGCGCCTGGTACGGCTCGTGGTAGTCGCACATCAGGTAGTCCCACTCGGGCCACCACTTCTTCGGCCGCGCTTCTTCGGCGAACGCGCAGACGACGCACTCGAGGCGAACCCAGACCTTCTTGGCACCCGTGCGGTTCGCTCGGGACTGCACGAGCCACGCGGGCGGATCCTGTTCGATCGCGTCGAGTTCGGCTTCGCTGAGACGCGGGGGGATTCCGTGGTGGGTCGCCATCTCGAGGGTGATGTCGAGTCGAACGGCGGCGTCGCGTCGGGAGAGCATCCGACAAGATTAGGTTCTGTCGGGGCTCAGTGCCGTCGGCGATGGGGACGAGCCCGGTCGCGCGACAGTTCCGCTCTGCGGCATGTGCCACAAGCGGAGCCCGATGTGCGGGTGTGAGCTCGTAGACTCCTCGTGATGGCTGGGATCACCGTGGCGTCGCGGACTCGGCGAGGGCGCCGTACAGGCCGTGGCATTGCGGCGGACAGCACGCGGTGGGACGTGCAGGGGCTCCGCGCGTTCGCGGTCCTCGCCGTGCTGCTGTACCACCTGTGGCCGACGAGGCTTCCCGGCGGTTTCATCGGTGTCGATGTCTTCTTCGTGATCTCGGGCTTCCTGATCACCGGGCACCTGCTCCGCGAGGTCTCCGCGACCGGCCGGATCGCTCTCGCCGGGTTCTGGGCTCGTCGTGCGAAACGACTGCTCCCCGGCGCCTTCCTCACGCTCGTCGCCACTGGGGTCGCGGTCCTCCTCTGGGTGCCGAGCGCGCTCTGGGGGCAGTACGGCCGGGAGCTCATCGCCTCGGCCGTCTACGTCCAGAACTGGCAGCTCGCGGCCGATTCGGTGGACTACCTCGCCGAGGGCAACGGCGCGTCCCCGTTCCAGCATTTCTGGTCACTGTCGGTCGAGGAGCAGTTCTACATCGCGCTGCCCCTGCTGCTGCTCGGGGTCCTGTGGTTCGCGCACCGCGCACGCCGAGCACAAGCCGACCCGGTCGTCGTGACCCGCGTCGTGCTCGGCGTCGTCGTGGTGCTCTCGCTGACGTGGAGCATCGTGCAGACCGGGACCGCGTCCGGGATTGCCTACTTCTCGACGGCGACGCGAGCGTGGGAGTTCGCACTCGGCGGACTCGCCGCGACGATTCCCCTGGGCGTGCCGCGGTCGAGTGGGACGCGGACGACCCGGGCGATCGTTGCCTGGGTCGGTGCCGGCGGGCTGGTCGTCTCGCTGTTCGCCATCACCGCTGCGACGCCGTTCCCGGGCATCGCGGCGGTGCTGCCGGTCGTGTCCGCGACGCTGGTCGTGCTTCTCGGTTCGCATTCGGGACTCGAGTTGGTCGGTCATGTCGCCCCTGTCCGTTTCACCGGTCGGATCTCGTACGCCGTCTACCTCTGGCACTGGCCCGCGATCGTCCTCCTGCCGATCGTCACGCGCCACGAAGCGACCACGCTGGACAAGGTCGTGATCGTCGTCGGTGCGCTGACCCTCGGCGCGGCCACCACCCTGCTCGTCGAGGAGCCGCTCCGGTTCTCCGCGCGCGTCCGGCGCCTCCGACCCCGCCGGGTTGCGGTCTACGGGGTGCTGAGCACCCTGGTCGTGGTGGCGCTGGGCGCGACCTCGCTCACGGCCCTCCACGTCCAGCAGGTCCGGACAGCGCTGCTGGCGGAGCGCCTCGGCTCGGGCAACGTCGCGTGCTTCGGAGCCGCGGCGGAGATCGCTTCGGCCGACCCGTGCGTGAACCCAGCCCTCGCCGACGTCCGCGTGCCGTCCGCAGCGAACGCGGTCGCCGACGACGCCAACCGATCAGCCTGCTGGTCGAACGACTCGAGCACGTTCCGAGTGTGTTCCCTCGGTCCGACCACCGGGTACTCGAAGCACCTCATCGCGATCGGTGACTCGCACAACAACGTGCTGGTGGACGCCTACGCGCGGATCGCGGAGCAGCGCAACTGGCGCATCGACGTCGCCGGTCACCAGAGCTGCTACCTGACGACTGCCGAGCAGCAGGCGGGGTCCAGACGCCAGGTCAACGCGTGCACCGGCTGGAAGCAGAACGCCATGGACCACCTCCGGTCACACCCCGACCTGGACGGCGTGATCGTGACGCACTCGAGCGGTAACGGCCCGGTCGTGGTGCCGGAGGGGAGCACGGACGAGCAGACGGTCGTCGACGGACTCGTCACAGGATGGAGCGCCGCCGCCGAAGCCGGTATCCCGATCATCGCGCTCCGCGACAACCCTGCAGCACGCCCCGATGTCGTTGCGTGCGTCGGTCAGATGTCGGGACCGACCACCCCAGCCTGCGACTCTTCGCGTGCCGACGCCCTCGCACGGTTCGACGGATCCGCGGAGGCCGTCGACCGCGTGCACGGCGCTGCCCGTCTCGTCGACCTCACGGACTCGTACTGCACCGACACGGTCTGCCCCGCCGTGATCGGCGGCGTACTCGTCTACCGCGACCAGACACACCTGACGAACACGTTCGCGACGACACTCGCGCCGTACCTCGGCGACGAGATCGACGCCGCGTTGACGGCGATGCGATCTTGATCGGAACCGCCGGCGGAGGAAGCCCCCGTTCTTGCCGACGGCTTGCCCCTGAGCGTCAACGGCGCTTCGCAATGGTTGCACCCGCGATCGGTCGCACCTACGCTGCCCGCATGTGGTGGTGGATCGGAACCGGCGTGGTCCTGGCTGTGCTCCTCGTGCTGTGGTTCGTCATGCACCGGTACACCAACTTCGGCTCTCGGGCGGCGCGGTACGAGGGGAGCGACCCCGAAGTCGCTGAAGCCCTTCGGCAGGCTGAGTCCGACATCGCGCGGGGGCGCATGTACTTCTGAGGCTCTCGCAGGCGAGCGAGCGAAGCGAAGGAGGACGTCCCCGGCTACAAGGGGCGTCAGGCCCCGGGGCTCGTGTAGTGCCGGGACTGCCGCATGAAGAACCACCATCCGAATGCGAGCATCAGCGGCCCGGCCATGGGTGCGATGTCAGCGAGCCACGTCGGGACCAGCAGCTCGTCGGTCTTGCCGAGCACGACGGTCGCAGGCAGGTACGCGATGAACGCCAGCGGCAGCGCGAACGTCAGCGCGAAGACGCCCGCGGGACCGAACACGGGAAGCGGGTAGGCCCCGAAGTCGGTGAGCGTGTTGTCGACGCTGACCTTGAGGTCACGGGTGGATCCCAGCCGGAACGACAGCCCTGCGAGACCGATCTGCAGCCCGGCCTCGAGCAGACCGCCACCGATCGCGGCCGCCACGGTGAGTGCGACCAGCCAGGGCGTCCAGTCGATCGGCGCGAGCGTGATGGCGGCCACGAGGATCCCGAGCCCGAGCACCAGGTCGCCGAGGGTGCCCAGGTTGAACCACCTGGTCAGCAGCTGGATCAGCGGTGGTACGGGGCGGAGCAGGAAGCGGTCGTACTCGCCCTCGCGGATCACCATGTCGGTCGCCAGGTGCTGTCCGAAGAACACCGTCCCGACGCCGTGTGCAGTGAGCCGCAGCCCGTACAGGAAAGCGATCTGCGCCGTCGACCAGCCGGCGATGACGCCGAACCGGTCGAGCAGGACGCCGATGAACAGCAGCTGCGTCCCTTGCAGGGCCGCACTGCCCGCCATCATCAGGATCAGGTTGCCCTTGTAGATGAGGGACTGCCGGAACGCCGCGGCGAGCAGGATCCGCCACTGGCGGAACCAGCCGGGAGGCTCGGTGGCGGTCCCCGGGGCGACCGTGCGTCCGATGTCAGCCACCGTTGATCACCGTCCTCCGCAGGGCGCGCAACCACACCAGGTGGGCGGCGAACGCGAGCGCGACGATCCAACCGGCCTGCAGGGCGAGCTCACCGAGGACGTTCCAGCCCGGCGTCCGCTCGAACCAGATCGAGAGCGGGGTGAAGATCTGCGCACTGAACGGCAGCACACGGAGCACCGCGGCGAGGCCGTCCGGCATGAACCACAGCGGGATGAGCGAGCCTGAGCAGAACGCCGCCGCCATGCTGTAGATCATGTAGGCGCCGCCGACGTCGGTGGTCCAGAACGCGGTCAGCCCGACGACGAGGTTGCACTGGATCGCGATGACCAGACCGAGGACGGCGCTGAGCACGAACACGAGGGTCTGCCACCAGGTGCTCGGAGCGGGAACCGCTCCGAGCAGCAGCGCCAGGGCGAGCCCGACGATCGCCTTCGGCACGCTGGCGAGGGAGCTGCCGAGCTGCGCGGCGACGGTCTGCGTGATCAGCCCGACCGGCCGCATGATGTCGAACACCACATTGCCGTCGCGCACCCGTCGGTTCAGCGACGAGAACTGCCACGGCTGGAACACGACGGCGAACAGGGCGCCGAGGACCGCGTACCCGACGGCGTCGGCACGGTCGACGCCGCTCACCGAGGTGCGGTCGCCGTAGACCGCGTTCCACACGAGCATCACGAGGACGACCCGCATCACCGTGCTCACCGTGCCGACGAGGACATCGGCGCGGAAGACAAGGACGGAGCGCAGCCCTTGCCCGACCAACGCGAGGCGGACCGCGAGCGGGCCGGCGGGCCGGTCGCGGGCCTCCAGGACGTCAGCCGACACGGCGCACCGAGCGTGCCGTGTAGATCTCGGTGATCACGTCCTCGAGTTCCGGCTCGTGGACCGTGAGGTCCGCGATCGGCAGCGCGGCCGTGGTCCGGGCGATCGCGGTCGAGGTGGACACCTCGGTCGGGTCGTACCGGAGGTCGAGGAGGTGCGCATCACCGTGCTCGTGCGTCCCTGCTCGCTCGACGCCCTCGACCCACCAATCGCGCGGCTCCGGCCCGGACAGTTCGACGCGCAGGGTTCGGTGTGGCAGGTACGCCCGGCGGAGCGCGTCGATGTCGCCGTCGAACAGGATCCGACCGTCGTCGATGATCACCACACGACGGCACAACTGCTCCACGTCACCGATGTCGTGGGTGGTCAGCATGACCGTCGTGCCAGCGGTGCGGTTGCGCTCCCGGACGAATTCGCGGATGCGTGCCTTGGCGACCACGTCGAGCCCGACGGTCGGCTCGTCGAGGTACAGCACCGGCGGCTCGTGCAGCATCGCCGCGACGAGGTCCCCACGCATCCGCTGTCCGAGGGAGAGCGTCCGGACCGGCCGGTCGATGAAGGACCCGAGGTCGAGCAGGTCCACGAACTCGTCGAGCGTGCGTCTGTACGCCGACGGGGCGACGCCGTAGAGCTTCGCGAGGACGTCGAACGAGTCTCGGAGCGGCAGGTCGAACCACAACTGCGTGCGTTGCCCGAACACCGCACCGATGGTGCGTGCGTTCGCCGAACGGTCCTTCCACGGCACGACACCGTTCACTCGGACCTCGCCACTCGTGGGGACGAGCACACCTGTCAGCATCTTGATCGTCGTCGACTTCCCGGCGCCGTTCGGGCCGAGGTAGCCCACGATCTCGCCCGGCTCGATCGACAGCGAGACGCCGTCAACGGCCCGGTTCGTGACCGTCTTCGTGGTGAACAGGTTCCGCACACCCGAGAACGCACCCTGCACCCGGACGGGGCGTGAGAACTCCTTGACCAGACTGTCGGCGACGATGAGCGACATTCGTCCAACGTATCGAGGAAAGCCCCCAGTGGCGAGGAACCGACATCGCCCGACGCCGCTGTGAGAGCATCGCCGGATGCACGACGATGTTGCGAACGACGTGCGGAGCGAACCGTTCCGCGCCGGTGAATCCGTGGTCCTCCGCAGTCTGCACGCGCTCGGTTCGCACGGTCGAGCCGTCGCCTTCGCCGTCGCGGGTCGAGTCCTCGTCGATGACGACGACGTCGCGGTGGTCGCGAGTCCGCTCGGTTCCGCGGTCCGTCGCCGGGCCGGTACCGGCAGCGGACCGAACGCGCGGCTCGTCCTCCCCTCGGACTGGGACGGCTCCTACGTCGAGGACAGCTGGTTCGGAGCGACCGTGGTCCGCGTGCACCCGAAGGGCGCAGCGTGGTCGGTGTGGCGCTGGCACGATGGGACGCAGTGGCTGCCGGACTGGTACATCAACCTCGAGCTGCCGTGGGTGCGTACCTCCGTCGGCTTCGACAGCCAGGACTGGACCCTCGACGTCATCGCGACCCGAGACGATGCGGGCCGCTGGTCGATTCGGAACAAGGACGAAGACGAACTCGCGTTCTACACGGACGAGGGCCTGGTCACGGAAGCGGACCGCGCGATGATCGAACGCACCGGCGAGGATGCCGCCGCGGCCGTGCACGCGGGTTCGTTCCCGTTCGAGACCGACTGGTCGCGGTGGGTGCCGGACCCGAACTGGTCTGCCCCGCAGGTGCACGCAGGGTGGGATGCCGTCCGCTAGCTCCGCTCAGTGCGTCTGCGCCGCGAGGCCGGCGTAGGCGGCGGCGTACCAGCTGACGGTCGAGTCGCCCGACGTGGGCCCGATGGTGATCGAGTCGGCCGACGTCACGACGTAGAGGTCTTCGTCGTGGCCGCACTGGACCGAGCGCGCCGCGAGCTCCCTGCCGGTGTCAGCGCCGTCGGCGATGCGACCGCCCCAGACGGCCATGCGGATGGTTCCGTGTCCCTGGCAGGCGACGGACACGCGGACGTGTGCGCGCTCGCCGCCGTCTGCGACGCCCAGAGACAGCCGACTCGACGCGTCGTTGGTCCCGGCACCAGCGCCGAGTTCGCCGGGCTGGTCCGCCCACCGATCCTGGACGTTCTCCATCCAGGCGGAAGCGACCTCGACGTCGTCAACCGGCGTCGCACGGCCGGAGCAGGCGGTGAGCGACACCACGATCACGAGCGTCAGCCCGATGACGGTGCTCCATCGGCCGCGGCGAAGGTGGTCGTGCACAGACGAAGCAATCATGTCGATCACAGTGTCGTGCACGCCGGCCGTGCCCGCACCCTCCCGTTCTGGCGTCGTACGCTGGGCGAGTGGTGAGCACGATCGTCCTCGTGATGGCCGAGTACATGGTCGACGACTCCCCGCTCTGGTACCGCGGGTCGCGCGAGTGCATCGGGAGCGTTGATGCGGGAGCGTTGATGCGGGAGCTCTCGGGCTGAGCAGGCCGCTGCGGGACGACCTCCGGGCGTGGAACGACGTCTTCGATTCCCACGGGGAGCCCGACTTCGACTGGCCTTCCGGAGCGGTCCGTGACGCTCATCGCGTCGAAGCATTCGTGCTCGCGAGCCGTGTGCAACTCGAGCTCGGTGACGATGCTCATGTCTGGTGCGGAGCCGGCGCCGGCATCGACACGGTGGCCGAGGCGGGTACTGCCGTCGTGCTGCCGAGTGCACGGCCCGGAACCGATGTCGAGTTCGTGCGTGACGGGGAGCGGGACGTCCGGTCGGCACGCGCCGCGGGTGCTGGTGATGGCACCGCCAAGGCGATCGTGCACTGGCGTGCCCTCACCGAACGAGTCGGGACGCCGTTCGGTGATGCCGAGACCCGCGCCGTCGGGCTCCGGACGGCAGCGCGCATCCAAGCCGATGTCGGCGTTGGTGCCCAGGTGGTCTTCCTCAGCGGCGCATCGGTGGCGTATCGATCGGACGAGTTCGGCTGAGGCTGACACCCTCCAAGCACACGCTGTTCCGGACAGTCCCTACGGTGGTGGGATGCGTTCTCTCGCCAAGCTCGATGACTGGTCTCCGTCCGACGTCCATGCGGTCTTCGAGCTTGCTGACGCGTACCAGCACGGCCGGGGACCGGTGACGGCGGGGTCGGCAGCCATGTTCTTCCCGCCGACCAGTCTGCGAACCAGGGTGACGTTCGAGCAGGGTGCTTCGCTGATGGGGCTCGGTCCGATCGTGTTCCCGGACACGACGCTCGACAAGCCAGAGGCGCTGGCAGACGTCGCCCGGTACCTCGTCAACTGGGTCGACATCATCGTGGTGCGTCACCGTGACCTCGCCGTCATCGAGGGACTGGTTGCCGCGCATGCGCTGCCTGTCGTGAACGCCATGACCGATGAGAACCACCCGTGCGAGGTCCTCTCCGACCTCTACGCACTGCAGCAGCGTGGGGAGGTCTCGTCGCTCCGCTTCCTCTTCGTCGGGGCGGACGGCAACATCGCCAGGGCATGGCAGGAAGCTGCTCGAGTCCTGCGACTCGACCTGGTCCAATGCTGCCCGGCCGGCCTCGCAACGCCGGGCGCTGCATGGACCGACGACCTCGAGACTGCCGTGCGGTCGGCGGACGTGATCCTGACGGACGGCCCCGGAGCGCACGCCGACGCCCTCGAGTCGTACCGGATCACCGCGGCGCTCCTCGACCTCGCGCCGACGGGAGCCCGCTTCGACCCGTGTCCGCCGTTCGTGCGTGGCCGTGAGGTCAGCGCCGATGCCGTGGAACACCCCGCGTTCGTCGGGCACGGGTTCAAGGCCGCACTGCTCCCGGTGCAGCAAGCAGTGATGGCGTTCTGCCTCGGTCTCGGACCGTCGGGCGGCTCCGCCAGCCGTCAGTAGTCGGGGTCCTGCCGGTCCTGGTCCTGCCAGGGGAGCATCCGACCGGCGACCAGCGACAGCACGCCCCCGAACATGAAGACGAGCAGCACCGCCCACCAGGGGTTGCGTCGTTCGCGCGGCTGCTGTCCGTCCATGCCGTCACGATAGCGGGTCAGTCGGTCGCACCCCGGGGCGGTTCGACGAGCAACCCGACGCGATCGGCGAGGTAGTCGGCGAGCGGGACGGCGGAGCCCGCGGCCGGTGACCAGCGGACGAGCGGCACGTCGTCCTCGACGAAGAGCACACCGGTCGAGTCGACGAGCGTTCCGTCCAACGCGATCGCCGTGGCGCCGTGGTTGACGGTGTCGCCGGCCGCGAAGTGTCCCTTCGCCGCAGCAGCGCGGTAGGCCCGACGGACCTCGGCGGAGACCGACTGGAACTGTGCCCGGCCCGGATCGGTGACCCGGGTGATCGCCCCGGTGGCCCAGACCCGACCGCCGGACTCGAGCGACGACCCGATCAGCAACGCACCGACCCGCCACACACGGCCGAGGGGCCGCATGGTCGCTTCGCGGCGGATGCCGAGCACCGCCTTCGGCTGCGCGTACTCGCCGAGCGCCTCGTCCGGCACCCCGGCGGAACGGAGCCGTCGTGCGGCGTCGTCGAGCAGTTCCCTCGCTCGCTGCACTCCGTCGGTCACGTCCACCGAGCCTAGACCGGGGCCTGCCCCGAGCCCCGGTGCGATGCCCTGCGGCGCCCGTGACCGGCCGTCGCACGTCGCCCGCGCCCGGACGCCCCACGTCGACGGCGAGCGGCCGTGACCGTGCCGATGGTGATCATCACGCCGCCGTACGCCAACAGGACGCCGGCGACGGTCGGGATGAGCCAGCTCCGCGAGCCGTTGACGAGCTGGTTGACGACACCGATCTCGGGGATGCTGTACCAGACGACTCCCCGGATCTGTGCGGCGGTGACGGGGTGCGGGTCGGCCTTCGCGTTGTTGTCGCCCTTGAGGACGAACGTGCGCGCCCCGTTCGACGACGAGGACACCGAGGTCACGCGGTGGCTGATGACGGCCGGCTGGCCGGAGACGATCTGGTAGGTGACGACGTCGCCCACCTCGATGTCGTCGACGGCGGTCGGGCGGACGACGAGCAGGGTGCCCGGGGGCAGCGTCGGCTCCATCGACTGGGTCAGGACCGTCAGCGGCATCGACCCGGTGGCCTTGGGGACGACGATGAGCACGACGGCGAGGGCCGCGACGAGCAGGAGCAGCCCGGTGCTGAGACCGAGGACGACGGCGTGCACGACCGCACGCCCACCGGAGCGCTCCGCACGTTCGGGACGAGCCGCCGCGCGGGTCACGCGCCGCACCGGATCGCCGCGCCGTTGTTCTGCGTGAAGAGCGTGACCGGGCCGCTCCCGGCGACGGTCGAGGTCGGGTTGCCGGCGCTGTCGAGGACCTTGACGGTGACGGTGAGCGTGCCGGAGGTACCCGCGCTCGCCGGGATGTCGCTCGGGGCGATGGTGATGAACGCCGAGTAGTCCTGGGCCTTCTGTCCGACCGGCGTGGTCCCGACGTAGGCGGCGTACCAGGTCTCCTTGGGGCGGCCTGCGGCGTCCCAGGTGACGTCGACGTAGTTGCCGCTGTGGTCGTTGCAGGTCAGCGCTGCTTCCGCTGCGGAGGTGTTCAAGTAGAAGCCTCCCTGCACGACGCCCGACGTCCAACTGCCGCTCGCCACGGTGAGGTTCACGTTCACGTTGGCCGTGGCGGATGCCGGCGCCGAGGACTTGGGCGTGCTGCGGGTGCACCAGATGGCCGAGGCGCCGGCGGCGAGCTTGGACGTCATGCTCGGCAGTGACGCCCAGGTGCCGGTGACCGAGCCGCTGCCGACCGCGGAGTTCGTCGTGCACGCCGCGGTCGTGGCTACGGGCCACGCGACGACGGTGACCGCCTGCGCGAGCGCCGTCGAGCTGCCGGAGACGACGGACACGGTGGTCGTCGCGGTGCCGGCGATGGAGCCCGAGTTGGTGAGCGTGATCGGCTTCGTGACCGACGTCACCGTGGACGAGAAGGTGGTGGTCAGCGCGCTCGTGCCGGCGATCGACGCGGAGACCTTGCCGATCGTGACGCTCGAGGCCGTGGTGCCGGACGCACTCCACAGTGCCCAGGCGGCGCTCGACCCACCGCCGACGAACACGGCGGTGAGCAGCACGGCGACGACGAGCCGGAGACGGCGGTTCATGCGGAGACCTGCGTTCCGGTGACGGTGAGGGTGAAGTCGGTGACGGCGCCGGACACGCTCTGCGGCGCGTCGGCGTCGAGGACCAGCTCGACACAGCCGACGGTGCTCGCACCGGGCTGGAGCGTGAACGAACCGCTACCGGTGTCGAAGGCGGCGAGACGGCCGCTCGCGCCGGACAGCCCGGCGGCGCAGGCCGCAGCCGATGACACGTTGGTCAGACGGAGCGTCAGCTCGCCGAGGACGGCCGCCGACGACGCGTTCGTCGCGTAGGCGACGTTCGTGGACGTCGTGGCGACGCGCATCGACAGTGGGATCGAACCGGTGTTCTTCACGGCGAAGGTGCCGGTGACTCCGGTACCCGGTCCGAGGACGGTGGTGTTCATCGTCGACAGGGTGCCGACGGTGATCGTCGCGGTCGCGGACTTCACGGTGGTGGCCGCGGTGCTGGCGGTGCCGTTCCAGAGGGCGTAGGTCCCGCCGACGCCGAGGAGCGCCGTGGCGACGGCGACGACCAGGGCGAGCGCGATGGGCAGGATCCACCGGTGGCGTCGTGCCGCGCGGTGGCGGCCCGTCGTCCTCGGTGTCCCGGTCATGTGCGTCCCCTGGTGCTCGTGAGCCTCTGCTGGTGCGGGCCACAAGGGCCCAGACGGGCCACAAGGGCCCAGACGGGCCACAAGGGCCCAGCACGGGCCACGACCGGCGGATCAGGGGCCGGTCGTGGCCAGCGTCAGTGCGATCGGTGGATCAGGAACCGATCGCGGTCTGGGTGAGCGTGAAGGCCAGGGCGCCGACGTTGATCGACCCGTTCTGCCCGGTCGTCGCCGAGGACGGCAGCGTGATCGTGAAGACGACCTTGACGGTCGAGGTCGACGCCGACGGCGAGACGACGAAGGTGTTCGCGTTCGACGTGGACTGCACGACGGTGGCGCTCGAGGACGTCACGGCGAGGGTCTTCTGCGTCGCGGCGAGGAGTGCGGAGTCACCGGTGATCGACTGGCTGGCGTAGGTCAGGTTCGCCTTGAGGTCCTGGCCGGTCGCACCGATGTTCAGCGTCTGCGTGAACTGGAACGTGTTGCCCGGCACCATCAGGGCGGTGGTGGGGTTGATCGCGGTCGAGCGGCCGTTCGTGATGTCCGTCCAGGCGCCGTCGTTGTTCGCGCTGAGGGTCAGCGTGCCGGAGCTCACCGAGGACGCGGCGCTGGAGGCACTGGCGTTCCAGAGGGCGAAGGTGCCTGCTCCACCGAGGAGGAGGGCGATGCCGGCTGCGCCGGCGATGGCACCGGTGACGATCTTGTGCATGGTGGCGGGTCCGTTCTGTGCGTTCGGGGCGCACTGGATTCCACCGGCTCGTGATTCGGGTCGTCGTGCCGGTGGGACGGTGTCATCGACCTCGCGGGTGAGGGGTCGCGGCTGACCTTTGCCGAGAGCGGTCGCCGGGCTCCGGAGCGCAGATCTGCTGCTCGGGCGGGCTGGACTCGCTCTGGTGACGACGGTACTCGTCCCCCAAAGTGCGGACAAGTAGGAACATGCTTTCGCATGGACCCAAAACGGGGGTGATTTTTGTCCACCCTGTGGAGGACATGTTTGTACCCCGATCACCACCGGAATGCCGGACGGCCCCCGACCGTTGCACCGACCGGAAACGAGGAGGGCCCATGGGCATCGTGCGCTGGCTGTTCGACGCGCAGATCGTCATCGGCGACCAGACGGTGCTCTGGCGCGAGGTGATCGGCAACGTCTTCGGGCTGCTCAGCGCGCTCGGCGGGATGCGCCGTAAGGTCTGGGCCTGGCCCGTCGGGCTGGTCGGCAACGCGCTCCTGTTCACCGTCTTCATGGGCGCACTGTTCGACACCCCGAACCCCGTCAACCTGCTCGGCCAGGCCGGCCGCCAGGTGATGTTCATCATCGTGAGCATCTACGGCTGGTACCGCTGGACCCACCGCCCCGACGACACGTCCACCGTGATCGAACCGCACTGGGCGTCGTGGCGGACCCGCGTCCTGCTGGTCGTCGGCATGGTCGGCGGGACCGCCCTGCTCACCCCGGTGTTCCGCGCCCTCGGGTCGTACGAGCCGGTGTGGAGTGACGCGTGGATCTTCGTCGGCTCACTGCTCGCCACCTACGGCATGGCGAAGGGCTGGGTCGAGTTCTGGCTCATCTGGGTCGCGGTCGACCTGGTCGGTGTCCCGCTCCTGTTCTCGGCCGGGTACTACGCGTCGGGTCTCATGTACGTCTTCTACGGCGTCTTCACGCTGACCGGCTTCTTCGTCTGGGCGAAGCAGCGGGTGAAGCGCCCGGCGGCCCCCGTCACGGTCGGCTGACGAGTCGGCTGACGACCCGGCTGAACGGCCCGCCCACGCCGAGCCGGTCCACGCCGACCCGGCGTGGATGTGACGGCCCCCGGTCTGGGACGAGACAATGGGGTACCGCACACGATGGGATGGTCGGATGGAACCCCTGCACGGCGAACGCGTCGAGGACGATGAGTCCCTCGCCGAGCGCACCGTCCGCGGAGCGATCCGCGCCTACCGGCTGCACTCCTTCGACGCGGTCGACGCCTCGGTGGTGGCCGAGGTCGCGGGCATCCCGCTCGAGACCGTGGAGCGGTTGTTCCCCGCGTGGGAAGCCCTGTTGCTGGTGACGTACGACCGGTGGACGCAGCTGCGTGGCACCCGTCGGAAGACCCCGCCGGCGTGCACGATCGACCACGTCCGGCTGACCCTGGCCGAGGACGTCGCCGACCCGGGGCTCGTCCGCGTCCTCGCGGGCGTGATCACGGTCGCGAGTTCCGAGTCCGGCTTCGCCGAGCTGTTCCGCAAGCGCTTCGACGAGTACGTCGAGCAGCTCAGCAACGGTCTGCAGCGCGACTTCGACAACGGTGCCGAGGAATCGGCGATCCCGTCGTACCAGGCGGCCACCCAGCTGCTCGCGGTGTACGAGGGACTGCAGATCCAGATGCTCGTCCGGCCCCACATCGACGTCATGGTGGAGTTCGACCGGTCGGTCCGGACGCTCCGCCAGGGCTGGAAGCAGCACGAGTTGCCGTCGTGGGACCTCGACGCCGACGTCCCCGAGCGCGAGACGCCGCAGCGCCAGCGACCGGCGGAACACCAGCAGACTGCACGCGAAGCCGAGCGGGAACCCCAGAGCCGTCCCTAACGGGAGACCGACCGCCGCCGCCACGACACGATCTGCCGCAGCGTCACCTTCGATCCGTACTGCGCGACCGAGTGCCGGAACAGGTACTCGGCGAACCAGAGCAGCAGGCCGGCGGCGACGAACACCTCGACGATGCAGACCACCGACTCGGTGACGCTCAGCGAGCCGACGGCGTTCCGCACCATGGCGGTGACGGGCGTGAACGTCGGGAAGTACGTGAAGAACGCGGCGACGGGCGACGTCGGGGTGGTCATCACGAAGAACGCCGCGTAGAGCGGGATGATCAGGGCGAAGATCGCCGCGGACTGCAGCGCCGAGGCGTCCTTGATCGACGGCACCGCGGCACCGACAGCGACGAACAGCCCGGACGCCAGCAGCACGCCGCCGACGAGCAGCAGGGCACCGACGAGCATCCGCCACGGGTCGATCGTCAGCCCGCCGAGCTGCGAGGCGACGAGTGGCAGGACGGCGAGCATCCCGACCAGCCCCGGGATGACGAACACCCCGACCTGCACGAACCCGACGAGCAGCATCGCGATCACCTTGCCGCGGATCAGGTCGCCGGCGGTGACGGCGGTCAGGATCATCTCGGAGATGCGGTTCTCCTTCTCCTCGACCACGACGGTCACCATGCGTGCCGCGAGCAGGATGACGAGTCCGAAGAAGGCGGCGACGTACAGGAACGGCGGAACGATCGACAGCCAACCCGGCGCGACCTGCCCGTCGGCGTAGGTCGTGACGTCGGTGGCCGGTGGGGAGCGCAGGAGCTCGACGGTCTCGGGGTCGTCGACGGTCGCGGCGACGCTCTGCTCGAGCACCCGTTCGGCGAGCGACGAGTAGCCACCGTTCGCGAACAGGCCGCGGTCGGCGGCGTCGACGGTGATCGGCGAGGTCGAGGGGGAGGACGGGAACGAGATGAAGGCGTCGAGGTCCCCGGAACGCACGGCGGCGCGGTC
Organism: Curtobacterium sp. NPDC089991; assembly: GCF_044748425.1. Lineage (NCBI taxonomy): Bacteria > Bacillati > Actinomycetota > Actinomycetes > Micrococcales > Microbacteriaceae > Curtobacterium > Curtobacterium sp. NPDC089991. Next base: position 476,996 of record NZ_JBIVGB010000002.1, on the reverse strand, counting down.
GGCGTCGGCGTCGGTGGACGGCGACCCGCCCCACTTCGCCGCGACGGACTCGGACACCAGCCCGGAGTGGTCGACGTAGCGGAACGGGGTCTTCGTGGCCGACGAGCCCGAGACGACCGAGTCGGTGCCGGCTGCCTGTCCGATGCCGACGAGCAGGGACACGATGACGATGACGACCGGCAGCGCGAGCGTGCCGATCCAGAACGCGGGCTTCTTGACCGCGCGGACGAACTCGAACCGGACGACGGTCCCGAGGCGGCTCACGCTGCTGCCCCCGCGGCGGCGAGCGCGTCGTGGCCGTAGACCTGCACGAAGATCTCGTCGAGCGGGATCCGACGCATCTCGAACGCGGTGACGCGGACACCGTCCGCCACGAGCGCGGCGAGGATGTCGGCACCGTCCGGTGCTGCGGCGGACGTCGGCACGAGGTAGGCGACGTGGCCCTCGTGCCGCGCGAGCTTGTACAGCGGCGAGCGGGGGACCGGCCCGTCGAGGCCGACCCGGGCGACGGCACCGCCGAAGGCGTCCTGCACGTCGGGGATCGACCCGTAGGCGGCGGCGGTGCCGTCCTTGAGCAGCAGGATCCGGTCGCAGAGCCGCTCGACCTCGTCCATGTGGTGGGTCACGAGGATGACGGTCGCGCCGTCGGCCTTGCGTTCGTCGACCAGGTCGAGCAGCAGCCGTCGGTTCACGGGGTCGAGGCCCTTGGTGGGTTCGTCGAGGATGAGCAGCCGCGGCCGGTCCATGATCGTGATGCCGAGCTGCACCTTCTGCTGCTGCCCGCCGGAGAGCTTGTCGACGCGGAGCTTGGCGCGGTCGGCCAGGCCCACGCGTGCCAGGTAGTCCATGCTCCAGGCCGTCGCCTCTGGACCTCGGAGCCCGCGGAGCCGTCCGAAGTAGGACATCACGTCGATGACGGATTCCTTGCGGTAGAGCCCGCGCTCTTCGGGCAGGTACCCGATGCCACCGGTGGCCGGTCGGTACGGCTGGCCGTCGATGGTCAGGGTGCCCGCGGTCGGGGTGGTGATGCCGAGCAGGGCACGGATCGTCGTGGTCTTGCCGGAGCCGTTGCTGCCGAGCAGGCCGAACGTCTCGCCGGCGGCGACGTCGAACGACAGTCCGTCGACCACGTTCCGGTCCCCGAACCGCATGACGAAGTCCTGCACGCTGATCGTCGCCCCGCTCATGCGGCGACCCTACCGGCAGCGGCTGACGTCTCGGATGCCGGTCGCGGCCCGAGATGGTGACCGAACGGCGGACGGGAGGCCCGGTGCCTGCCTGCACCGTGCCTCCCGTCCGTCACCTGGTCGCGTCCACGACGCGCACCCTGCGTCAGGAACGCAACCAGGCCGTCCCCACGCCCGTGAGGGCACCGTCTGCCACCGGTGCCGAGGCGAGCAGCAGCTCGCCGGCGGGGAGTTCGTAGGGCTCGTCACCGAACACCGTCACGCTCGTCCACCCGTTCGGGCGTCGGAACGCGAGCACGTCGTCGCGGCCGGTCTCGAGCCACTCCAGGTGCTCCTCGGACTGCAGCTGCCCGCGCAGCCCGAGGGCCTTCCGGTACAGGTTCAGGGTCGAGTCGGGGTCGGTGTCCTCGGCCTCGACGCTCGCGTCCGCGAACCACGCCGGCTGCGGCAGGTGCGCGGAGCCGGAGCCGAAGCCGAACGACGGGCCGGACCGGGTCCACGGGATCGGGACACGGCAGCCGTCGCGGCCGACGTCGACGCCCGGGTTCCGGAAGAACGCGGGGTCCTGGCGGTCGGCGTCGGGGATGTCGCCGACCTCGTGCAGACCGAGCTCCTCGCCCTGGTACAGGTAGGCGGAGCCGGGCAGTGCGAGCTCGAGCAGGGTCGCCGCCTGAGCGCGGCGCAGCCCGAGCGAGCGGTCGAGCGCGTCCTGCGACCCACCGGCGAGCAGCCACTTGCCGCCCTGCTTGTCGGGGGAGCCGTTCCGCGCAGGCAGCGCGTAGCGGGTCGCGTGCCGGACGACGTCGTGGTTCGAGAACACCCACGTGGTCGACGAGCCGGACTGCTCGGCCAGACCGAGGTTGAACTCGATGATCTCCTTGAACGAACCGGCGTCGAAGTCGGCCTCGAGCAGGTCGAAGTTGAACGCCTGCCCCAGACCGTCGGCGCTGGCGTACCGGGCGCGGCGGTCGGCGGCGACCCAGGCCTCGGCGACCGCGGTGCGTGCCGGGGTGTACTCGTTGAACACGGTCCGCCACTCGGCGTAGATCTCGTGCACGTCGTCGCGGTCCCACAGCGGGTGCGAACCGTCCTTCGGGATCTCGGCGAGCTCCGCCCAGGTCGGCAGGGCGCCGGAGGGCAGGTCCTTCGCGAGCCCGTGGGCGACGTCGATGCGGAAGCCGTCGACGCCACGGTCCGACCAGAAGCGCAGGGTGTGCAGGAAGTCGTCGCGGACCTCGCGGTTCGCCCAGTTCAGGTCGGGCTGCTCCTTGGCGAAGGAGTGCAGGTACCACTGGCCGTCGCCGACCGCGGTCCACGCCGGACCGCCGAAGATCGAGATCCAGTCGGCCGGAGCCTGCTCGCCGGACGGTCCGGTGCCGTCGCGGAAGACGTACCGGTCGCGGGCGGGGGAGCCCTTCGGTGCGGCGAGGGCCTCGCGGAACCACTCGTGCCGGTCGCTCGTGTGGTTCGGCACCACGTCGACGATCACCCGGATGCCGGCGGCGTGCAGCGCCTCGACCATCCGGTCGAAGTCGTCGAGCGTGCCGAGCTTCGGGTCGACGTCGCGGTAGTCGTCGACGTCGTAGCCGCCGTCGGCGAGGGCGGACGGGTAGAACGGGCTGAGCCAGACGGCCTCGACACCGAGCGACGCCAGGTACGGCACGCGCTCGGTGATGCCGGGCAGGTCGCCGATGCCGTCGCCGTTCGCGTCCGCGAAGGAGCGGGGGTAGATCTGGTAGACGCTCGCCTGGCGCCACCAGGTCTCGTCGGCGCTGGTGGTGGCGGGCTGGGCGAGGGTGTCGGTCACGACGGGCCTTTCGTGGTTCGTGGCGGTGTCGGTCGGTTCGGTCGTACCGGCCGGGTCGGTCGTCTTGCTCACTTGATGGCGCCCTGGGTCACACCGGCCATCACCCATCGCTGCGTGACGAGGTAGACGATGATCGCCGGGGCCATCGCCATCAGGTACGAGGCGAACGACACGTTGTAGTTGTTGCTGAACTGGGTCTGGAACATCTGCTGCAGCACCGGCAGGGTCTGCAACGCCGGGTCCGAGGTGATCAGCGACGGCATCACGAAGTCGTTCCACGACGCCAGGAACGCGAAGATGCCGACGGTGGCGCTCATCGGTGCCAGCAGCGGGAACACGAGCCGCCAGAACACCTGACCGGTGCTCGCGCCGTCGATGCGGGCGCTCTCCTCGAGCTCGGCCGGGATCGACCGCAGGAACGCGGTGAAGAGCAGCACGCTGAACGACAGCTGGAACATGACGTGCAGCAGCGCGACGCCGAACGGGTTGTCCAGGTGCGCGAGGCCGGTGAGCTTCACCTGCGACAGCGCGAGCACCGGGAACGGCAGGAACATGGCGGCGAGCAGGTAGAAGAACGACCAGCGGAACAGCCGACGGTCCCAGTTCCGGGCGATCGCGAACGCCGTGAACGACGCGAGCAGGATCGTGCCGACGACGGTGATCGCGGCGACGAGCACCGAGACGCCGAACGCCCGCGGGAAGTCGGTGAGCTCCCACGCCTGCACGAAGCCGTCGACGCTGAACGGTGCCGGCAGCGAGAACGCGTTGCCGTCGACGGCCTGGCCGGTCGTCTTGAACGCCATCGTCAGGGTGACGTAGAGCGGCACCAGGATCGAGAGCGCGCAGAGCACGAGGACGACGGTGACGGGCCAGTTGGCGTTGCCGCCGCGGCGGCCGGCGGTCCGGTCGGCGTCGACCGATCTGATGCTGCCCGTCTTCGTCGTCCCCGGACGGAGGGGTGTCTGGATGGTCATCAGAGCGCTGCCTTCCCGCGGGTCGCCCGCAGCTGGATCACGGCGATGACGACCGCGATGATGAAGAAGATCGTGGCGTTGGCCATCTGGTAGGCGTAGTCGCCGCCGTTGAAGCCCTTGAAGATCGACATCGCGACGCTCGTGGTCGAGGTGCCGGGGCCACCGTCGGTCAGGCCGACGATGATGTCGTACGAGTTCAGGAAGTTCTTGAACCCGATCACCAGGTTGATCAGGATGTAGCCGGCCGTCAGCGGTGCGGTGATCGAGATCAGCTGCCGCCACGCGCTCGCGCCGTCGAGGGCAGCTGCCTCGTAGACCTCGCCGGGGATGGACAGCACCCCGGCGATGTAGATGAGGAGCGTCGACGGGATCGCCTGCCACGCGGTGACGATCACGATGGCGACCCACGCCAGGTCGGGGTTCGCCAGGATGCTCTGCTCGAGCGGACCGAAGCCGATCGCACTGGCCAGGGCCGGCAGGCTGTTCGCGAACAGGAACGAGAACACGTACGCGATGACGATGCCCGAGATGACCATCGGCAGCACGAACACCGCGCGGAGGGCGATCTTGCCGCGGATCTTCGACGTCAGCGCGATGGCGAGCAGGAACGCGATCGCGTTGACGACGATCACGGTGACGAGCGAGAACCCGAGGGTGAACAGGTACGCCTGCAGGATCGCGGGGTCGGAGAACACCGCGACGTAGTTCGTGAGCCCGATGAAGCGGAACTCACCGAACCCGACGGAGTTCGTGAAGCTGAGCACGATGCCCATCACGGCCGGCAGCGTGATGGCGAGCGTGAAGAGCAGCAGGGTGGGGAGCAGGAAGGCGAGGAAGAGCGGTTCGATCCGCTTCCGCTTGTGGGTGACGGACGGGAGGCCCGGGGCGGCTCCGCCACGTCGGCGGCGGTCCGCCGTCGTGATGGCTTCGGTGGTCGTGGTTGCCATGGGACGTCTCCTTACGCGGCCGTGCGGAGCGCGAGACGCGCCCAGTCGGCGTCGAGGGTGCGGAGCTGGCGCTGCGGGTCGCCGCCGAAGGCGATCGACTGCGCGTAGTTCGCGACCGGGATCTCGGCGGGGATGAGCTGCGACGCACCGAGGTAGAAGGCGGCGTCGTCGTAGTACGACTGCATGCCGGTCAGCGCCGGGTTCGACGCCGGGGGAGCGTCCTTCCGGACACCGAAGCCGTTGTTGTCGGCGTTGTACTTGTCGTTGACCTTCGACTGCATCAGGAACGTCAGGAACTCGCGGGCGGCCTCCTGCTTGCGGGACGCCTCCGGGATCCAGAGCGCCAGGTCGACGTTCACCCGCACCTTGTTGTCCGCGGCGTCGTCGGTGACGGGCAGCGGGAACGTGCCGAGGTCCATGTCCTTGTTCGTCTTGGCGATCTCGCCGAGCGCCCACGGCCCCTGCAGGTACATCGCGGCCTTGCCCTGTGCGAACGCGAGGTTGCCGTCGCCGTAGCCGCGGCTGGCGGCACCGTCCTGGTGCCATGCGCGCAGCTGGGTCATGCGTTCCATCGGCGTCCGGAGGTCCTTCTCGAACGACACCGACGAGTCCTTGCCGACGCTCGTGCCCTCGCGTCGCAGTGCGTCGAACGTCTTCGGGGTGTCGATCGCACCGCCGACCGTGTAGTCGAACATGCCCTGCGCGATCGTCCAGTTGTCCTTGAACGTCCCGTAGATCGGGGCGATGCCGGCCTGCTGCAGCCGCTTGCAGAGATCGGCGAACTCGCTCCACGTCGTCGGCACCTCGAGCCCCTGCTCGGCGAACAGTGCCTTGTTGTAGATCACCGAGGCGGCGGTCACCGAGTACGGCAGCGCGCTCTTGCGACCCGGGTAGTCGGCGGTCTGCTGCATGAGCGGCCACAGGTCCGGGTTGATCGTGTCGGCCTGCGACAGGTCGGAGAGGTCCGTCAGGGCTCCGTGCTCGACGAACGGGACGACCGAGAAGTTGTAGTTCCAGCAGCCGAGGTCCGGCGGCCGGTTCCGGACGAAGTTCGCGGACATGCTCGAGGTCGAGTCGCGGACGACCCGCACCTTCGACTGGCTGTCGTGGAACTGCGCGATGACGCCGTCGAAGTACCCGATGACCTCGGGCTTCGAGACGTAGAACGTGATGGTCTCCGGCTTGGCGCTCGAGGACCCGATCGGGGCGCACCCGGCGAGCGCGAGGCCCGCTCCGATGCCGCCGGCTCCGAGCAGGAACGAGCGTCGGCTCACCGATGCCGCCGTCCTGGTCGTGGCGTGTGGTTGCACGTCGTCTCCGTCCGTCCGGACCCGGCAGCCCTGCCGTTCCGTCCTGCGATCGGCTCCGATGCCGACCGCGTGACTAAATCTAGCGACAAAATCTAATTACGCAAGGAACTCGTTGCGCGATAAGGTCACGGCATGCCGCCACCCCGTCGAACGAGCGCCGAGACACTGCTCGCGCACGCCTTCGACGCTGGCGCCTTCACCGCGACCGAAGCCATCGACGCCACCGGCCTGACCCGCTCGACCGTGCTGGCCGCGTGCGAAGAACTCGTCCGGCTCGGCTGGCTCCACGAGCTCGACGACGCCCGTGCCGCCGGGGAGTACCGGATCGGCCGGCCCGCCCGTCGCTACGAACTCGACACCGCCGCCGGGGTCGTCGTCGGCGTGGACGCCGGACAGCACCGGGTCACCGCCATCGTTGCCGACCTGCGCGGCACCGTGCTCGGTCGCGCCGAAGGGGCACTCGGTGAGTCGGGACTCGAGGTCCCCGTCCGGCTCGCAGTCCTCGCCGACACCGTGGGCGGCGCGCTCGCCGCCGCCGGAGCCGACCGCTCCCGCGTCCTGGTCACCGTCGTCGGCATCCCCGCGCCGGTCGACGCCGGCGGGGCATCGCCGGACGACGGCGGCTTCTGGGACCGGATGAACCCGGGCTTCGCCGACGCCGTCCCGCACGGCCGCGTCGTGGTCGAGAACGACGCGAACCTCGCCGCACTCGCCGAGCGGCCGTCATCGGGGGACGCCTCGTTCGCCGCACTGCTCTCCGGCGAGCGGTTCGGCAGCGGCCTCGTGGTCGACGGTGTGCTGCTCCGCGGTGCCCACGGCGGCGCGGGGGAGATGCGCGTGCTCGACATCGTCCAGGGGGTCGGGTCGTCGGACGGCATCGGCGCGACGGCGCGGACGCTGGTCGCCGAGGCCGTCGCTGCGGGCGAGGTCCGGCCGGGCAGTCCGCTCGCGGTGGACGCCGGTGCCTCCGCCGTGTTCCGCGCGGCGCAGGACGGCGACACCGTGGCGCTGGCGATCGTCGACCGCCTCGGCGACCGACTGGCCCGCGTCTGCGTCCTGCTCGCCAGCCTGCTCGACATCGACCGCGTGGTCGTCGCCGGTGCGATCGCCCAGCCCGCCGTCGCCGTCATCGACCGTGCCCGCGCGCTGCTCGACGGCTGGCACTTCGACCCCGTGCCCGACCTGGTGGCGTCGACGCTCGGCGGCGACGTCGTCGTCATCGGGGCCGTCGCCCACGCGGTGGACGCGGTCCGTGCCGACCCGCTGTCGTTCCCCCTGGGCGGTGCCGACCGGATCAGTGTCGACGATCGAGCGGCAGTTCCCGCTCCCGATCCCAGTCCTCGGTCCACCCGAGCCGGTCGAACAACGCATCCAGCAGCATCGCGGTGAACCCCCACACCAGGTGGTCGTCGTGGTCGTCGTCGTCGTGGTCGCCGTGCTCCGCATCGACGGTGAAGCCCGGCCCGCGCCACTCCTGACCACCGCGTCGGATCACCGTGACCCCGCGGTTCGCCGGGTCGAGCAGGTCCGCCACGGGGACCCGGAACACCGCGGCCGACTCGCGCTCGTCGACGACCCGGATCGGGGACGGCTCGCGCCACCACCCCAGCACCGGGCGCACCAGGTGGTTCGAGAACGCCAGTGGCACCGCGGGCAGCGTGCCGAGGACCTCGACGCCCGTCGGGTCGAGCCCGGTCTCCTCGTGTGCTTCGCGGAGGGCTGCGGCGACGGCGTCGACATCGCCCGGGTCGATCCGTCCGCCGGGGAACGCGACCTCGCCCGGGTGCGCGCGCAGGGTCGTGGCACGCGCGAGCAACAGGACGTCCAGGTCGCGCGGGACGTCGGCGGCGACGGCCGGGCGGTCGCTGGGAGTGCGGTCGAGCGTGCCGAAGAGCATCAGGACGGCGGCGTGCCGCGGGGTGGCCGTGCCGCCGGGTTCGACGAGCGGCTCGGCGTCGCCCCACCCGTTCGCTGCGACGGTCGCGAGTGCCGCCCGTGCTCGCCCCTCGTCGTCCATCACCCGCCCACCCTAGGCGCGCGGCGCTGGTGGCCGTGCGCCGCGTGCCGTGCTTCGTGAGCAGAAATGGTCGGGTCGGGAATCGGCACTCGACCATTCCTGCTCACGAAGTCGCCGGAGGTGCCCGAACGCAGTCAGCCGGACCGGCCCGCGCGCCAGTACCCGGTGAAGGCGATCCGCTCCTTCGGGATGCCCGCGCCGACCCAGTGGCGTCGCGCTCCGCCGGCGAGGGACTGCTCGCCGGCGACCCAGGCAGCGTGGTCGGGGCTCACCGACGATCGGGTGACCGCGTCGAGCGCCGCGGCTCCGGGACGTCGACCGGGTTCGCGGGTGATCCACGTCACGTCGATGCCGGTCGGGGCATCGATGGTCCGCACGTCGGCGTCCGTCGGGACCTCGAGGATCGCGGTGCCCTTGGTCGAACGGGGGAGCGACTCGAGGATCCCGGCTGCAGCGGGCAGGGCGCTCTCGTCCGCGACGATCACGATCGGACGACCGAGGGCGTCCCGGTCGAAGCCGATGCCCTCGTCGATGAGCCCGGCCACGTCGCCGGGCTGTGCGCCGAGTGCCCACCCAGCCGCGGTCGGCCCGGTCGGTGCGTGGTCGTCGCCACTGCCGTGCACCACGAAGTCGACGTCGAGCTCGTCGCCCTGGTGCAGTCGGCGGAGGCTCCGCACGGTGTAGCTGCGGAGGATCGGTCGGCTCGCCTTCGCCACCGTCAGGAACTTCAGGTAGCTCACCGTGTCGAGCTTCTGCGGGGCCCGCGCGAGGTCACCGCCGTCCACCGGCAGGAACAGACGGAACCACTGGTCGTAGCCCATGTGGGTGAATCGGCTCAGGTCGTCGCCGCCGAACACCACGCGGATGAAGGACGGCGAGATCCGTTCGGTCCGCACGACGTGCAGGGTGAGGAGCTCGACGCGTTCCGGCTTCGTGCGGGTCGCCTGCATGTTCGTCCGTACCATGTAGGTAAGGCTAACCTAACCAAATTTCCGGTGGGATGGTTCAGTCGACTCCCGGGAGTCGTCGGCATGGTGGAAGAACCGAGGAGCACTCGAACATTCGATGAGGAGACACCGTGGACCGCTTCCGAAGGCTGCCGCTGCCGGCGCTGCTGCCCTTCCTGTTCGTGCTGGTCGGCGGACTGTACTTCGCTATCGGTCTGGTTCCGAACCCCGACGGTGCCGGTCTGGCCGCCCGCGCGATCGGATCGCTCTTCTCCGCCGTCTTGATGAGGGTGTTCTTCGGCTTCCTCATCGCCTACCGTCGCCGCCGAGCGGGTGGCACCGAGGGCGCTGCCGCGATCCAGCGAGCGGTGCGCTCCGGAGACCTGCCGGACGACGTCGACCACGTCGTGTGGACCCGCGAGCTCGAGTCGACCCGCAAGCGGTACCGGAACAACCGGGTCATCGTGCCGATCATGGTCGTCGTCTTCGCAGCCTTCTCAGTCTGGGCAGCTCTGACGGTCAGTCCGTTCTGGTGGGCGATCCTGGTGCTGTTCGTGGGGATGTGCGCGTACTCCGTCTGGGAGACCCGACGGGCACTGCGGAACATCGACCACCTGCTGACCACCCTGCGCGGAACCTGGACCGTGCGCTGACGTCGCGAGCCTGATCCAGTGAGCAGAAGACGTCGGGTCCCTGGTGGGGACCCGACGTCTTCTGCTCACTCTGTGGGCCGAACGCTCACTCCGTGGTGGAGACCCAGTCGATGAGCAGGTTGCCCTGGTCGCCCCAGTTGCCGACCTGGAACATGAAGCGGTGCGGGGTCGTCGGGACGTCGTGGGTGATCGTGTCGAGGACCTTGCCGTCGACGCTGTAGGTGACCGACTGTCCGGGCACCCAGTCCACCGTGTAGGTGTGCCAGTCGCGCCACGAGACGCCGGTGCCGATCTGGACGCGGTCGGCTTCCTTGCCCGGGGTCATCGAGTGGTGGAAGGCCGAGGGGCTGTCCTCGAAGTTGCCCTCGGGGAAGTCGATCTCGCCGTCGGACCAGGTGCCCGACGTCGGCCACAGCATGAACGCCGCGCCATTGCCGTCGCCACCGGTCGCCTTGGCGCGGACGGAGAACGAGCCGCCGACGTGGTCCCAGGCTCCGGCGGAGGAGCCGAACGTGCCGGCCGCGCCCGCTCCGGTGCCGAGGGCGACGTCCATCACGCCGTCGTGCACCGAGACGGTCTTGCTCGGCGCGTAGATGCCGGAGGTGCCGTCGGGGTAGGGCTGCCACGACTGCGGGTAGAGCCGCGAGACGAGGCCGGTGACGGCGTCGGTGGTGAAGTCCTCGACGAACGAGGCGGCCGGCGCAGCGGAGGTGTCGGCGACCTCGTTCTGCGGTTCGGCCGCGTCTTCGGCTTCCGACTCCGCGGCTTCGGCGTCGTCGGTGGGCGCGACTGCCTCCGGCTCCGCGGTCGGGGTGGTGTCCTCGATCGGCGCGGCCTCGGCGGTCGGCGCGGGCGTCTCCGTCGGCGTCGGGTCCGACTCCTCGTCGTCGGACGGGGCCGGGGTCGCCGTGTCCGAGGGGGTGGGTGTGGGGGTCACCGGGGCGTGCTGCCCGTGGCGGTGTCCGCCCCAACCCCACCAGCTGTCAGCGGAGGCGGCGGAGGCGGTGGGGACTCCGAGTGCCAGGCAACCGGCGGTCGCGGCCGCCAGGATCGCGCGACGGCGGCTCATCGGGTGTGCCGTTCGGTGGTGGGGGTGGTGGGCGTGGTGATCGCGGGGGTCGTGCCGCGCATGGGCGTGCACGTGCTTCGGGTCGAGATGTCGGGCTCCTCGTGGTGCTCGGGCGCAGGATGCGGGGAGGGGACGGCGCGCCAGGGGGCAGGATGCCGAGGGGTTCGGTGACGCGTCCACGGACATCTTGCATCATTTGTGCCCCGTTCGGGGGTAATCGCCTGAATCGGCACCCGAACGCGCGGTGAACGGCGGGCAGCCCGCTGCCCGCCGCCTCAGCCGCGCGGCACCGGCTGCAAGCGCTGCAGCTGCGTCACGTGCCCGGGCTCGAGCTCGTCGAGCGACGTGACCCCGAGCAGCCGCATCGTGCGCTCGATCTGCTCCGACAGGATCTGGATCATCCGGTCGACACCGGCCTCGCCGCCCGCCATCAGCCCGTACAGGTACGCGCGGCCGACCATCGTGAACTTCGCACCGAGCGCCACGGCGGCGACGATGTCGGCGCCCGACATGATGCCGGTGTCGAGGTGCACCTCGGTGTCCATGCCGACCTCCTTCACCACGGAGGGCAGCAGGTGGAACGGCACGGGTGCCCGGTCGAGCTGGCGTCCGCCGTGGTTCGACAGCGTGATCCCGTCGACGCCCATGTCCGCCAGGCGACGCGCATCGGCCAGGGACTGCACGCCCTTCACGACGACCTTGCCCTTCCACTGGTCGCGGATCCACGCGAGGTCCTCGTAGGTGACGGTGGGGTCGAACATGTGGTCGAGGAGCTCCCCGACGGTGCCGGACCACCGGTCGAGCGACGCGAAGGCCAGCGGCTCGGTGGTCAGGAAGTCGAACCACCACCACGGCCGCGGGATGGCGTTCAGCACGGTCCGCGCGCTGAGCTGCGGCGGGATCGAGAAGCCGTTGCGCTTGTCCCGCAGTCGCGCGCCGGCGACGGGCACGTCCACGGTGACGAGCAGTGTGTCGAACCCGGCCTTCTCGGCGCGGGAGACCAGCGCCATCGACTTCTCGCGGTCCTTCCACATGTACAGCTGGAACCAGTTGCGGCCGTTCGGGTTGGCGTCGCGGACGTCCTCGATGGCCGTGGTGCCCATGGTGGAGAGTGAGAACGGGATGCCCGCGCGTCCGGCTGCCCGGGCACCGGCACGCTCGCCCTCGGTCTGCATCATGCGCGTGAACCCGGTGGGGGCGATGCCGAACGGGTACGCGACCGGCGCACCCAGCACCGAGCGCGAGGTGTCCACGGACGACACGTCGCGCAGGATCGCGGGCGTGAACTCGATGTCCTCGAACGCCTGGCGGGCGCGCGCGAGCGAGATCTCGGCCTCGGCGGCGCCCTCGGTGTAGTCGAACGCGGCCTTCGGCGTGCGGCGGGCGGCGATGTCGCGCAGGTCCCAGATCGTCAGGGCCTGTTCGAGGCGCTGACGCCGACCGGGCAGCGAAGGCTTCTTGAACTGCATGAGCGGCGCGAGGTCACGCACGGTCGGCAGCTGCCGCTTGATCGGGGTCCGCCGGGCCGACGGTGTGCCCGGGGTGGCTGCCGGTGCGCCCGTGGCGGGGTCGACGCGGTGCTGGTCGTCGGTCGAGGTCATACAGACATCCTACGTCTCGAGGTGGATTGGCGGAGGGAAGCGTCGGAGGAACGCGGGGTGTACCGGACGGGCTCGACGGTGCGCGCGATCGTCGCGCGCAGGGCCTCGAGCGATGCGCCGCGCAGGCCACCGAGTCCGGCTGCCCGCGCCTGCACCAGGATGTTGCCGAGTGCCGTCGCCTCGACGGGCCCGGCCAGGACGGGCAGCCCGGTGCGGTCGGCCGTCAGCTGGCAGAGCAGTCGGTTCTGCGATCCGCCGCCGACGATGTGCACCTGTCGGACGTCTTTCCCCGTGATGGTGCTGATCGTCGCAAGTGTCTCCGCGTACGCGCCGGCCAGTGACTCGAGGATCGAGCGCACGAACTCGGCCCGCGACGCGGGCGCGCTCAGCCCGTGGTCGCCGCACCAGGCGGCGATGCGCGCGGGCATGTCGCCGGGCGCCTTGAACGACTCGTCAGCGGGGTCGAAGACGGGGACCGGGGCCGTGACGGCCGCGGCGGAGGCGAGCAGGGCCTCCAGGTCGATGCTCGCGCCGTCACGTTCCCAGGTGCGGACGCTCTCGGAGAGCAACCACAGTCCGGACACGTTCTTCAGGAACCGGACGCGGCCGTCGACCCCGCCCTCGTTGGTGCAGTTCGCGTCGCGCGCCGCGTCCGACAGGACGGGTGCGTCGAGCTCGACGCCGACGAGTGACCAGGTTCCGGAGGAGATGTACGCGAAGTCCGGTTCGGTCGCGGGGACCGCGACGACGGCGGAGGCCGTGTCGTGCGAGCCGACGAGCGTGACGGGTGCCTGCCCGCCGACGGCGTCGGCGACGGACGGCAGCAGGGGCCCGAGTCGGTCGCCCGGGTCACGCAGGGTGGGCAAGAGGCTGGCCGGGAGGCCTGCAGCAGCCCGCAACGCCGGGTCCCATCCGCGGGTCGTCGCGTTCAGGACCCCGGTCGTCGACGCGTTCGTGCGCTCGGCCGCCTCGACACCGGTGAGCCAGTAGCCGAGCAGGTCGGGGACGAGCAGCGCCCGCTGCGCGAGCTGCAGCGACGGGTCGGCAGCGAACTGGAACACCGTGTTGAAGGGCAGGTGCTGCAGACCGTTCCGGGCGTACAGCTCGGCCGCGTCCATCCGTCGGTGCACGCGGTCGACGCCGCCCTCGTGCCGCTCGTCGCGGTAGTGGTACGGCAGGCCGAGCAGCCGACCATCGCGCAGCAGGCCGTAGTCGACCGCCCACGAGTCGATGCCGATGCTCACGATCGCCGGGTGCGTGGCGAACGCCTGACGGAGGCCGTCGGTCACCTGTCGGTGGAGCTCGACGACGTCCCAGTGCAGGGCCTCGCGGTCGTGCTCGTGCAGGGTCACGGGGCCGTTCGGGAACCGGGCGACGTGCTCCATCCGGACGCCGTCGGTGTCGACGTGCCCGAGGATCACGCGGCCGCTGGTGGCCCCGAGGTCGACGGCGGCGACGGTGCCGCTGGTGGACATGCTCTTACCTCTTGTCGGACATCAGCTTGTCGTGCATCAGCTTGTCGTTCATCAGCGCAGGAACGCGGCGGCGACACCCGCGTCGACGGGCACGTGCAAACCGGTCGTGTGCGAGAAGTCGTCGGTGCAGATGGCGTAGACGGCGTTCGCGACGTTCTCCGGGACGACCTCGCGCTTGAGGATGGTGCGCTGGGCGTAGAACGCGCCGAGGTCCTGCTCCTCGATGCCGTAGGTCTTCGCGCGGTTCGCTCCCCAGCCGCTCGCGAAGATCCCCGAGCCACGGACGACGCCGTCGGGGTTGATCCCGTTGACGCGGACGCCGTGCTCGCCGAGCTCCGCCGCCAACAACCGGACCTGGTGTGCCTGGTCGGCCTTGGTCGCCGAGTACGCGATGTTGTTCGGACCGGCGAACACCGAGTTCTTCGACGAGATGTAGACGATGTCGCCGCCGAGGCCCTGCTCGATGAGGACCTTCGCCGCCGCCTTGGACACCAGGAACGACCCCTTCGCCATGACGTCGTGCTGCAGGTCCCAGTCCTGTTCGGTGGTCTCGAGCAGGCTCTTGCTGAGCGACAGTCCGGCGTTGTTCACGACGAGGTCGAGGCCGCCGAAGTGCAGCAGCGTCTGCTGGACCGCTTGGTCGATCGCGCCGGCGTCCGTCACGTTCGCCGCGACGCCGATGGCCCGGTCCGGGCCACCGATCTCCGCGGCAGCGTCTTGCGCCTTCGCCAGGTCGAGGTCGGCGATGACAACCGCGGCGCCCTCGGCGGCCAGGCGCTTCGCGATCGCCTTGCCGATGCCGCTCGCGGCTCCGGTGACCAGGGCGATGCGGGTGGCGAGCTTCTTGGGGGCCGGCATCCGCTGCAGCTTCGCCTCTTCGAGGGCCCAGTACTCGATGCGGAACTTCTCGGCCTCGTCGATGGGGGCGTAGGTACTCAACGACTCGGCGCCGCGCATGACGTTGATCGCGTTCACGTAGAACTCCCCGGCGACGCGGGCGGTCTGGGCGTCCTTGCCGTACGAGAACATCCCGACGCCGGGCACCAGCACGATGAGCGGGTCGGCGCCGCGGATCGCGGGGGAGTCCGGGTTCGCGTGGCGGTCGTAGTAGGCCTGGTAGTCCGCGCGGTACTGCTCGTGGAGTTCGTGCAGGCGGGCGGTCTGCTCGTCGACGCTCGCGGTGGCGGGCAGGTCGAGGATGAGGGGCTTCACCTTGGTGCGCAGGAAGTGGTCGGGGCAGCTCGTGCCGAGCGCGGCGAGCTCCTCGGCGCGCGACGACGCCAGGAACTCGAGCACGACATCGCTGTCGGTGAAGTGCCCCACCACCGGCTTGTCGTGCCCGGCGATGCCGCGGATCGTCGGGGCGAGGGCGGCGGCGCGTGCGTGGCGTTCGTCGGTCGGCAGCGCCTCGAAGCCTGCCCGGGACCCGCCGAACGGGTCAGCCTTCCCGTGCGCCGCGATGTACTGCTCGGCGGTGTCGATGATCCAGCGCGAGTTCGCCTCGGCCTCCTCGCTCGTCTCGCCCCACGCCGTGATGCCGTGGCCGCCGAGGATCGTGCCGATCGCCTGCGGGTTGTCCCGCTTGATCGCGGCGATGTCGAGCCCGAGCTGGAACCCCGGTCGGCGCCACGGCACCCACACCACCGTGTCGCCGAAGATCGTCGACGTCAGAGCCGGTCCGTCCGCCGCCGTCGCGATGGCGATGCCGGCGTCCGGGTGCAGGTGGTCGACGTGCGCGGCGTCGACCAGGGCGTGCATCGCCGTGTCGATGGACGGAGCCGCACCACCCTTGCCGTGCAGCGTGTAGTCGAACGCGGCGACCATCTCGTCCTCGCGATCCACCCCCGGGCCTGTGTCTGATGCGTACATGTCCTGGAGGGCACGGACGCGGTCGACGCGCAGGACTGCGAGGCCCGCCGGGGTGAGGGTGCCGAGGTCGCCCCCGGAGCCCTTCACCCAGAGCAGCTCCACCGGCTCGCCCGTGACCGGGTCGGTGTCGGTGCCCTTCGCCGAGGTGTTCCCGCCGGCGTAGTTCGTGATCCGCGGATCCGAGCCGAGCGCGTTCGAGCGCGCGATGAGCGCACTGATCGTGGTGTCTGCGTCGGTGCCGTGCGTTGCGGGGTCCACCCGAGCCTCCAGTGTGTGTGCCATGTGTCTACGCGCCCCAACCGGCCTGGACGCCGCCGACGCGGTCCTCGGCGATCGACTGCTGGTACCCGGAGTCCAGGTACGCGCGCATCGGGTTCGCCGGCAGGCCGCGGGATTCGCGCCACGCGGCGAGGTCCGCCCGGACGTCGGTCTGGTACGCGTCCATGAAGACCTCGTTCGCGCCGAGGACGTCGTGGGCCTCCTGCGCTGCGGTCAGGGCCACGCGGTCGAGGAGCAGTGCCCGGGCCGTCATCTCCTGCACGTTGAGCACGGAGCGGATCTGACCGGGGATCTTGTCCTCGATGTTGTGGCACTGGTCGAGCATGAACGCGACGTCGTGGTTGTCGTAGCCGCCGCCGCGGATGACCTCGACCAGGATGCGGAACAGCTGGAACGGGTCCGCTGCGCCCACGATCAGGTCGTCGTCGGCGTAGAACCGCGAGTTGAAGTCGAAGCTGCCGAGCTTGCCGAGGCGCAGGAGCTGCATCACGATGAACTCGATGTTCGTGCCGGGGGCGTGGTGGCCGGTGTCGAGGCAGACCATCGCCTTGTCGCCGAGCGCGGCCGTCTGCACGTAGCTCGTGCCCCAGTCCGGAACGTCGGTGTGGTAGAACGACGGCTCGAAGAACTTGTACTCGAGCACCAGGCGCTGGTCCGCACCGAGGCGGTCGTAGATCGTGCTGAGCGACTCGTGCAGGCGGTCCTGGCGGGAGCGCATGTCCTCCTGCCCGGGGTAGTTCGAGCCCTCGGCGAGCCAGATCTTCAGGTCGCGGCTGCCGGTGGCGTCCATCACGTCGATGCAGCGCAGGTGGTGGTCGATCGCCTTCTGCCGGATCGTCTCGTCGACGTGGGTCAGGGCGCCGAACTTGTAGTCGTCGTCCTGGAACGTGTTCGAGTTCACGGTGCCGAGCGACACCCCGTGCTCTTCGGCGTGCCGCTTGAGGTCGCTGAAGTCGTCGACGAGGTCCCACGGGATGTGCAGTGCCACGGTCGGTGCGAGGCCGGTGTACTTGTGCACCTGGGCGGCGTCGGCGATCTTCTCGTACGGGTCGCGCGGGGTGCCGGGCGTGCTGAACACCTTGAAGCGGGTGCCGGAGTTGCCGAAGGCCCAGCTGGGCAGCTCGATCTGCTGTCGTGCGAGCTGGTCGGCGATGCCGGTGAAGGTCGGGGTCGATGTCATCGTGTCACTTCCTCGTGTGCGATTGAATCGTTTCATAGAGTACGGGTCGCGGCGGGCTGCCGCAACCGTGTGGGGTGTGTTGCGTCGCGCACCCCGTTGCGGTCTTCGCGCCCCGGAGAGTCGGGGCGCGATGACCGCACGGGGGCGCGATGCGGGACGGGCGCGGGCGCGATGCGCGCACGGGGGCGCGGGACGGGCGCGGGCTGCGCGCCCCGTTGCGGTCTTCGCGCCCCGAAGAGTCGGGGCGCGAAGACCGCCCGGGGGCGCGACGCCGGGCGAGCGCCGTCAGGCGTCCCGCGCACCCACCGTGACCAGCCCACCGTCCGCTCCCCGCGCTACGCCGCGGGCACCGCAGCCGGCGCGCGCAGCTCGTGCGAGCCAGCGCCGAGCCGCTGCTCCGCGGCACCCGGCAAGCGCACCACTGCGGTGACGCCCTCGGGGACCGTCGCACGGACGAGCAGCTCGCCGTCGACGAGCTCCCACCGCACCGCGATGTGCCCGTGCACGGAGTCGAGCGACGTCGACGCCCACGTCAGGCCGCCGCCCGGCTGCGGTGCGATGAGCACGGAGGCGTACCCCGGTTCGAGCGCCGACAGGCCGCCCACCACCCGGTGCATCCAGTCCGCCACGGCACCGAGTGCGTAGTGGTTGAACGAGGTCATCTCACCCGGGTTGATGGTGCCGTCCGGCAGCATCGAGTCCCAACGCTCCCAGACCGTCGTCGCACCCATCGTCACCGGGTACAGCCACGACGGGCACTCCGTCTGCAGCAGCAGCCGGTACGCGTCGTCGAGGTGGCCGGTCTGCGTCAGCGCGTCGGTGATGAACGGCGTACCCGCGAAGCCCGTCGAGATCCGGTACCCGGACTGCTCGGCCAGCTCCGCCAGGCGGTCGCCCGCACGGCGCTCGTCGTCCTCGTCGAGGATGCCGAACACGATCGCGAGCGCGTAGACGGTGGTGCAGTCGCTCCGGATGCGGCCGTCGGTCACGTAGTGCTGACGGAACGCGGCCTGGAGGCCCGTGGCGAGCTCCTCGGCTTCCGTCGCCTCCGCCTCGTGGCCCGTCAACCGCGCCGCCTGCGCCACCAGGGTCGCGCTGCGGTACGCGCACGCCGTCGCGACGACGCCCGGGTCGGCCTTCGCCTTGGCGGCGTCCTCCGGCGGGGCGTCCGGGTCGAGCCAGTCGCCGAACTGGAAGACGGTGTCCCACAGGCCCTCGGGTGACAGGTGGCCCTTGATGCGGCGGAGGTGCGCCGTCATCGAGTCGAGCTGCTCCTCGAGCACCGCGGTGTCGCCGTACGCCTGGTACAGGGTCCACGGCACCCAGACGCCGGCGTCCGACCAGATGGCGGTGGCGTCGGGGGTACCGAAGTCCTCGGCGGGGGAGTACTTGAGCACGTCCGGCACCACGAACGGGATGACACCGTCGGCGTGCTGCTGCTCGAGCCACACGTCGCGGAGCCAGTCGCCCAGGAACGCGCGGGTGTCGAACAGGTACGACGCCGTCGGCGCGAACGCCGCGATGTCGCCCGTCCAGCCGAGGCGCTCGTCACGCTGCGGGCAGTCGGTCGGGACGCTCAGGAAGTTGCCCTGCATGCCCCGGATGACGTTGTCGTGGAACGTGTTGAGCAGCTCGTGGCTGGACTCGAACGTGCCCGTCCGGGTCAGGTCGGAGCCGACCTGCACCGCGGTGACGGCCGCGCGGAGTTCGTCGAGCGTGCCGGTCCAGCCGTCGACCTGGGCGTACCGGAAGCCGTGGAAGGTGAAGCGGGGCTCGAAGTGGTCCTCGCCGCCGCTCAAGGTGAAGTGGTCCGTCGCCTTCGCGGTGCGCAGCGGGCGGGTGCCGAGCTCGTCGTGTTCGAGCACCTCGGCGTGCTTCAGGGTCAGCACCGTGCCCGCGGGCCCAGAGGCGACCACGCGGAGCCAGCCCACCAGGTTCACGCCGAAGTCGATCAGCGTCGCGCCGGACGGGCTCGTCCACACCTCGACGGGGGCGATCTCGGCGAGGGGTCGGACCGGCGGCACGGTGTCGGCGACGAGTTCGCGCTCGCCGATGTCGACGGTGCGCACGGCGCTGGTGCGTCCCTCGTGGCCGTCGACGCTCGGTGTGGTGACCTCGCCGGGCGTCAGGAAGGAGCCGTCGCGGAGTCGGGCGTCGATGTCCTCGCCGTCGTACAGCTGGTCGGCGGTGATCGCGCTGGACAGGGCCTGCCAGTCCGTGTCGGTGGCGACGAGCTGTTCGTGGCCGTCGGCGAAGGTGATGCGGAGCTCGGCGAACCCGGCGGGCTCGTCGGCGTACCAGCCGCCGCCACCACCCCAGGCGAGCCGACCGGCGGCCCAGCCCTTGCCGAGCACGAGTGCCAGCACGGCGGCACTGCCCGCGGCCGTCTCGGTCAGGTGCGCCGTGACGTCGTGCGAGACGACGCGGATGCGCCACTCGTAGCTCGTCCACCCCGGTTCGAGCAGGTGGTCGGAGACGCGTTCGCCACCGAGCCACGCCTCGACGACGCCGAGGGCGCTGACGTCGAGGGTCGCTCCGGTGACGGCGCCGTGGCCGTCGTCGAGGGTGAACTCACGGCGCAGGATCGGTGCGCTCCCGAGGTCGGCGTCGCTCGTGATGAACGGTGCTGTCCAGGCGGTCATGTGGTGTGTCCTTTCACGCGACTGGTCGTCGTCGACCGGTGCGGGGGTCCGGGGCCCGGCCGCCCGCCCGGGTGGGCGGTGCGGCGGAGGCGGGTCGCGCCTCCAGGCCGGGGTCGGGCGTCAGCCCTTGACTGCGCCGCTGGTCATGCCGGCGACGATCTGGCGGTTGAAGAAGATGTACAGGATCAGCGGCGGGATCGTGATGAGCAGGACGTCGGTGAACAGCAGGTTGAGCTGGCTGACCGACTGGCTCTGGAACGAGTAGAGCGTCTGCTGCACCGTGGCGTTCTCGGACCCCGGCAGGAAGTACAGCGGGTTCGTGAAGTCGTTGAACACCGTGACGGACTGCACGAGCACGACCGTGATGATGACCGGCTTGAGCAGCGGCAGCACGACGCCGAAGAACAGACGGATCGGTCCGGCGCCGTCGAGGACGGCTGCCTCGTCGAGCTCCTTCGGGATCGTCGCCACGAACGCCCGGAAGAGCAGGATGCAGAACGACAGGCCGAAGGTCGCCTCGATGAGGATCATCCCGCCCATGGTCTTGAACAGGTTGAGCCCCTGCAGCACCCAGATCGTCGGGACGATCGCGGGCGGGACGATGAGGCCCGCCAGGACGAAGAAGTTGATCACACCGTTCCACTTGCTCGGACGACGCTGCAGCACGTACCCGACCATCGCGGAGAACACGACCATCACGATCACGCTGCCCACGGTCAGGACCGCACTGTTCAGGAACGCACGGACGATCACGCCGTCACCGGACCCGAACACGGCCTGCAGGTTCTGCCAGAGCTGCCACTCGGTCGGCAGGCTGAAGCCGAGCTGGTTCGCCTCGGCCGGGTTCTTCATGGCCTGCAGCAGGACGAAGACGAACGGCACCAGGAACACCACGAAGCTGACGACGATGGCGATCGAGCCGATGACCCACCGGCGGGTCCGGCCCGGGTGGCGGTTCCGGCTCGTCGGCGTCGGCGCACGGCCGGCGGTCCGGCGGGGGCTGGTGACGGCGGTCACAGGTCCGCCTCCTTGCGGTTGAGGAGCCACGAGATCGGGACCATGATCGCCGTGACGACCACGAACAGGACCACGTTGCCGGCGGTGGACAGGCCGTAGAACCCGGCCTGGTACTGCTTGTAGATGACGCTCGCGATGACGTCACTGGTGAACCCTGGCCCACCGCCGGTCATCGCCCAGATCAGGTCGAAGGACCGCAGCCCGCCGATCAGCGACAGGATGATGACGGTGCCCATCGCGGGACGCGACAGCGGCAGGGTGATGTTCCGGAAGATCGACCACGCGCTCGCGCCGTCGACCCGTGCGGCCTCGAAGTACTCCTGCGGGATCGCCACGATGCCGGCGATGAAGATGAGCGTCGCGATGCCGACGCCCTTCCAGACGTCCACCGCGGCGACGCTCCACAGGGCGAGGGCCGGGTCGGTCAGCCACCCCGGAGTGGGGAGGCCGACCGAGCCGAGGACGCCGTTGATGATCCCGTGGAACGGGTCCATCAGGGCCTTGAACGTGATGCCGATGCCGATCGTCGACACGAGCACCGGGAAGAACACGACCGCCCGCAGGTAGCCGCGCCCCAGCACGGGCGACGTGAGGAGCAGGGCGAGGGCGAGTCCGATGACCACCTTCGCCGCGCTCGTCACGAAGCCGTACTGGAACGTGTGCACGAACCCGGAGACGAGCTGCGGGTCCTGGAAGAACCGGACGAAGTTGTCGAAACCGATGAAGGTCTGGTCGAACAGCGTCCAGCGGGTGAGGGAGAAGTAGAACCCGGCGAAGGTGGGGACCGCGAAGAACACGACGTACAGCGCGATCGCGGGGATGAAGAACCACGCGGGGTAGAACGAGCGCATCCGCTTGCGCGCGGGACCGGTCCCGCCGGAACCCGCTCGGGTCTTCGCCGGCTCGAGTGCCGTCGTGAGTGTCGCGGTCACCGTGTCACCAGCCCTTGATGCCGAGCTGCTGTGCCTGCTGGACGACGTCGTCGTCGTACTGGTCAGCACCCTTGGCCGCGTTGGTGATGCCGGAGCCGACCTGCACGCAGATCTTCTCGAGGTTCGGGCCCTTGATCGGGGACAGGAACTCGAGCGCCGGGCTCGCCTTGCCGTCGTCCAGGTACTTCTGCAGGTCGTCGATCATCGGGGGCACGTCGTCCGGCAGCGAGCAGGTCGAGATGACGTACGGGCCACCGGGCGTTCCGGTGTCGTTCTGCACCTTGCAGCCGTCGGCCGAGTTCGCGAAGGCGATGAACTTCTTCGCGGCGGCGAGCTCGTCACCCTCGGTGGTCTTCGGGATGTACAGGCCGTTCGGCTCCCAGATGGTCAGGTTCGTGTCGTCGGCGTCCTCGGCCGGCAGCGCGAACGCTCCGATGTCCGCGACCGCGTCGGGGCTGTCCTGCTGCAGGGTCGAGATCGCGTTCGTCAGCATCGGGTACTGCGCCCCGGTGCCGTCGGCGAGCATCTTCAGGCCGTTCGCCTGCGTGGCCGAGGCGTAGTCCTCGTTGTAGAGGTCCTTGTCCTTGCCCTCGGCGAGGTGGTCGAAGCCGGCGAGTGCGGGGTCCTTGGCGTAGGACTCCTTGTTCGCGGTGTAGTTCTCCGCCCAGTCCTTGTCCTGCGCCGTGATGTTGGCGAAGTCGCCGAGCACGAACAGCTGGCTGGTCCAGGTGTCGCCGTACGTCTGGATGATCGGGGCGACCTTGCCGGCGTCCTTGATCTTCTCGCTGTTGCTGATGAACTCGTCCCACGTGGTGGGGACGCTGAGTCCGAGGTCGGCGTAGACCTTCTTGTTGTACATGACGCCGCCGCCGAAGCTCGTGCCGAACGGAGCGCCGTAGACGCCCTTGTCGGTGCTGACGACCTTGGTGAACTGCTCGTCGACGTCCTTCGTCCAGCTCTCGTCGGACAGGTCCACCAGGGTGTTGTCCGGGTTGAGGGCCTGCATGAGCGAACCGGAGTTGTAGTTGAAGACGTCGGCCATCTCGCCGGTCGACAGCTGGGTCTTCACCAGGTTGTCGCCGTCGGTGCCCTGCGGGCGGGTGTCGAACTTGACCGTGATGTCGGGGTTGGCCTTCTCGAACGCCTCGATGAGCGGCTTCGCGGTGGCTGCGGTCGCGGGTGAGTTGTCGGCCTGGTAGGTGATCTGCACCTTGCCGCCGCCTTCGTCGGCGGAACCGCCGGACGAACACGCCGCGAGCCCGCCGATCAGGACCGTGGCGCCGCCGATGGCGACGAGCCGTTTGACGACGGCGCGCTTGGTGAGCGTCCTCGTGGTCAGGGAACGAGCTGACATTCCTTACCTCCTCGTAAGGCCCGGGGCGGGGTACCCCGGGTGAAACGGACCCGGATCCCGCGTCGTCGTGGGCTCCGGTTGCTGCTGTTTAGAACGTTTCAATCAGGATGGAACCACGTGGATTGAAGCGTGTCAATCGCTGTGCCGATTTCGTTACGGGAACGCGCATGCCTGGTGCGCGCGGTCCCGCCTCGCCCCACCCGCCCTGCTTCGCCCGCCCTGCCTCCGCCCCACCCGCGAAAGCGACAGTGTGCCGCGAACTGTTCGCGTGGATCTGTCGCTTTGCCGGACCAGACGGCGTCCCGTGCCGCAGGACTGTCGCTTTCGGGCGCTCAGGCCTCGGTGCGGCGCGGGTCGCTCGGCGCCGTGGCCCGCGCGGCCGCTGCACCGGCGCGGCCGAGCGTGCTCTCGCGGGGGACGAGCTCGCTGCCGAGCACCACGGTGCGGTGGACGTGCATCGGGTCGGAGAGTTCCTCGAGCAGCAGGGCCACGGCGGTGGCGCCCATCTCCTCGCCGTGCATGGTGACCGAGGTCAACGGCACCGCGCCGCCCCACGCCACCGAGTTGTGGTCGCACCCCGACACCGGGATGTCCTCGGGCACGCGGATGCCGGCGGCTCGGAGCTCGGAGACGACCGCCATCGCGAGCAGGTCCGTGACGCCCAGGACGCCGTCGGGCCGTTCGGCGACCGGCATCGCGGCGATCCGCGCGCCGGCGTCGGTGCCGCCGGGCGGGTCGATGTCACCGGCGTCGACGTCGACGAGTTCGACTCCCGGGTGTTCCGCGATCGCGCGGAGGAGCCCCGCGCGGCGACGGGCCACCGGCTGCAGGTCGGGCCGGGCACTCACGAAGCCGATGCGTCGGCAGCCCTGCTCGATGAGGTGCTGCGCGGCGACGTACCCGGCCTGCTCGTTGTCGACGACCACCGAGCAGGCGTCCACCTCGGTCGGCTCGTAGTTGACGTAGACGACGGGCAGGCCGTGCTGCTTCGCCGCCTCGACCTGTGCGCGGGACTCCGTCATCGAGGCCAGCAGGATGCCGGACACCCGGGTGCTCTCGAGGAACGCGAGGTGTTCGCCCTGCGCCTCGAGGTCGTTCTCGCTGCTGGCGACGAGCAGGGTGCGCCGGCGTTCGCGGGCGGTCGTGTGCGCACCGCTCACCACGTCCGTGAACAGCGAGTTGCGGAGCGAGGCGACCACGAGACCGATCGCCCGGGTGCTGCCGGACACCAGTGCCCGGGCGTTGCGGTTCGGCGTGTACCCGAGTTCGGCGATCGCGTCGTGCACGCGTGTGGCCGTGGACTCGGCGACCCGCTCGGGGTGGTTCAGGACGTTCGAGACCGTCGCCAGCGAGACGCCGGCGCGAGCTGCGACGTGGTGCACGCTCGGCGGGCCGTCGCGCCGGGGGACATGCACCATGCTCCGATCGTAGGCCGCAGTGGCGGCCGATCCGTGCCGCAGAGCCGGTCAGGCTGGTGGGCAGACGCGAGGCGGTCGGCTACGCGTCGGCGACGGAGGACTGCCGGACCACGAGCTCCGGCGTGAACTCGACGTGCTCGAGGTCGATGCCCTGCCCGAGCTCGACCTGCTTCGTCAACAGCTCGATCGCCTGGCGCCCGAGGTCCTGTGCAGGCTGGCGCACCGAGGTCAACGGGACGACGGCTGCCTCGGCGAAGGCGATGTCGTCGTAGCCCACGATCGCGATCTCGTCCGGCACCGCGATCGTGCCGCGCATGATGAACGCCTGTTCGAGGCCGACCGCGAGCAGGTCGTTCGCCGCGAACACCGCGTCCGGCCGTTCGGCGCGGGCGCGTGCCTGGAGTTCTTCGCCGATGCGACGCCCTTCGAGCACCGACAGTGACGCGGTCGGCAGGACCTCGAGCTCGATACCAGCTGCCCGGGCCGCCGACAGTGCGCCGGCGTGCCGGTCGGCAACCTGGCGGATGCTGGACGGGCCGCCGACGAACGCGATGCGCGTCCGCCCGATGGCCGCGAGGTGCTCGACCGCGATGCGACCGCCCGCGACGTCGTCCACCGACACCGAGGCGAAGTGCTCGTCGTCGGCGCGGCGGTCGACGAGCACGACGGCGGTGCCCTGGTCACGCAGGCGGGCGAGGCGGGACAGGTCGTCACCGGCGGGGGAGATGAGCAGGCCGGCGACGCGGCGTTCCTCGAACAGGTCGACGTAGGTGCGCTCGCGGTCGGTGGACTCGTCGGAGTTGCCGATCAGGACGGCCAGGCCCTTGTCCATCGCGGCGTCTTCTGCACCGCGCGCGACGTCGGTGAAGAACGGGTTGCCGCCGTCGAGCACAATCAGGCCGACGGTGGAGCTGCGGCCGGCCCGGAGCTGGCGCGCGGAGTCGTTGCGGACGAACCCGAGCGCGGCGATGGCGGACTGCACCCGGTCGACGGTGGTCGGGGCCACCTTGTCGGGACGGTTCAGGACGTTCGACACCGTCCCCAGGGACACGCCGGCGAGCGCTGCCACCTCTCGCACACTGACCGCCATGTGGCCATCCTGGCATCGCACCTGCGCTTCCGGGTGGTGCGCGCCGTGATCTGTGGAAAACGGCGGACGGGAGGCGCGGTGCGGGCTGGACCCGGGCCTCCCGTCCGGCGGGTGGGCAGGTCCACCGCACGGTGCGAGATTGTAGGTGCGGCCGCGCCCCGTGCGTGCTCCGTTCCGGCGTCGCACCGTGCGTGCTGCGCCGCAACGTGCGAGGTTGGCCGCTCGGTGCGCGCTTGCAGCGCCGCACGGAGCGGGCAACCTCGCACCAAGTGAGCGACCGCGCACCGTGCGGACGCGCACAGCACGGACTTGCCAACGCCCGCTGGGTCGCACTATCGTCTCGCTGTCCCGTTGAAACGATTCACTGACGAACACGCGAACGGAGGACCAATGGCGGTCCGAATCGGAGCCCGGAGCACCACGGGCTGGAAGGCGACCGTCTCGGTCGCCATGTCGAACTACATCGAGTCGGGGTCGATCATCGCGATCGCCACGAGCCTCAGTCTGTGGCAGGCGCAGTTCCACGTCGGCGACCTCGAGGTCGGCCTCCTGGCGAGCCTGTCGGCGAACGCGTTCGGCGCCGCCGCCGGCGCCATCATCGGCGGACCGCTGTGCGACCGCTACGGCCGGAAGTTCATCTACACCTACGACCTGCTGCTCTACATGCTCGGCATCCTGCTCGCGGTCTTCGCCGGCAGCTACGGCATGCTGCTGGTCGGCTTCATCCTGACCGGCATCGCGGTCGGCGCCGGGGTGCCGGCGAGCTGGACCTACATCGCCGAGCAGGCACCAGCGGACAAGCGCGCCGCCCACGTCGGCACCGCGCAGCTCGCCTGGTCGATCGGCCCGATGGTCGGCTTCGCGTTGGCCATCGCCGCGGCACCCCTCGGACTGCTCGGCAGCCGGCTCATCTTCGCGCACCTGTTCGTCGTCGCCGCCGTCGTCTGGTGGCTTCGCCGCGGGCTGCCGGAGTCGGCGATCTGGAAGGACGAGCGCGCCGCGACCGGCACCGCGAACTTCTTCCACGGGATCACCCAGCTGTTCAGCCGGCGCCGGAACCTGACCGCGATGCTGTTCCTGTTCGGCGTCTACGCGCTCTGGAAC
Organism: Curtobacterium sp. NPDC089991; assembly: GCF_044748425.1. Taxonomy (NCBI): domain Bacteria; kingdom Bacillati; phylum Actinomycetota; class Actinomycetes; order Micrococcales; family Microbacteriaceae; genus Curtobacterium; species Curtobacterium sp. NPDC089991. The sequence goes on along the minus strand of NZ_JBIVGB010000002.1, from coordinate 450,124 downwards.
ACCGTCGCCGGGCAGGCCGGCATCTTCCAGCCGCGGGTGTACTCGGCCACCGGGGTCACGAGCGTCACCGAGCAGTACGGCCTGCAGATCCTGGTGTGGGGCTGCACCGTCGCCGCGACCTACTTCGGCTTCATGCGCTACGGCGACCGGGTCAGTCGACGGTTGCTGTTCGCCCTCGGCGCGGTGCTCGCGATCGTCGCCTGGGCCGTCCTGATCTACGCGCCGGCGAACCTCGGCACGCTGCTGTTCTTCGCCGTGACGTGGGGCATCTCGTCGGGCATCGGTGCCCAGGCGTTCTACGGCCTCTGGACGAGCGAGCTCTTCGCCACCCGGTACCGGGCCAGTGCGCAGGGCGTGCTCTTCCTCGCCGCGCGGGTCATGGTCGGTCTGCTGAGCATCTGGTTCCCGCTGCTGCTGTCGGACATCGGACTCCGTGCGCTCGGCGGTCTCATCCTGGGGCTCCTCGCGATGTCGTTCCTGGTCGGCACCATCTGGGCGCCGCGCACGCAGGGCAAGACGCTCGAGGCGATCGAGGCCGAGCGGTACGGCACCGTGACCACCGCCACCGGTACCGTGCGCACCGCCGACGAGCGCGCCGTGCAGGACGCCGAACAGCGTCGCCGCGCCGAGGCCGACCGGTGACCCGCGTCTGCTTCCGACTGCAGGTGCAGGCCGAGCACCTGGACGCCTACCGCGAGCGGCACGCCGCGGTCTGGCCGGCGATGCTCGGGGCGATCGCCACGGCGGGGCGGCGGAACTACTCCCTGTTCCTCGACGACGACGGCCTGCTGATCGGCTACTACGAGACCGACTCGGTGGCCGATGCCGACGCGTCCCTCGCGGCCTCCGAGGTCGCGACCGCATGGGAGGCGCACATGCAGGACCTGTTCGACGGTGCCACGGGTCGGGCGGACCAGACCGCGCGGGTGCTGCCCGAGGTGTTCAACCTGGAGGACCAGCTGGCCGCCGCCGAGTGAGGAGCGGGGGAGCGGGGAGCGGGTAGCGTCCGGTCCATGGCCGACGTGATCCACGCCGCGGACCTCGGGATCGACCTGTCCGACGGCAAGCCCCAACAGCTCTACCGGTGGTTCCTCGCGAGCATGCTCTTCGGCAGGCCCATCCGGCAGGAGCAGGCGGCGGAGACCTACCGCGACCTCATCGACCACGGGTTCAACAGCCCGGGGAAGTTCGCGGGCGCCGGACGGGAGCAGTTGCGGAGGGTCCTGGACGAGGGCGGCTACGCGCGGTTCGACTACCAGATGACCGATGCCCTGCACGAGACGATGCACACGCTCGACGCCGACGAGGGCTCCGTGTCGCACCTGGTGAAGACCGCGGCATCGCGGAAGGACCTGCGCGACCGACTCGGCACGCTCAAGGGGATCGGTCCGAAGACGATCGAGATCTTCCTGCGGGACATCCCGGACGCGGTGCTGCCGGACTGAGCGCGAGTGCGTGCCCGGATGACTTCGTGAGCAGGAATGGTCGGGGGGGATGACCCGACCCGACCATTCCTGCTCACGAAGCGCCCGCCCGCGCTACACGGGAACCGAGGCCTGCCACGTGCCGTGGGCCAGTGGCGTCGCCGGAGCGCCGGGCAGGTCGAGCACCGCGGTCGCGCCGACCGGCACGGTGACCGTGACCGACAGCGTGCCGTCGACGACCTCCCAGTCGATCGCCGCCCGTCCGTGCGGGGTGTCGAGCGCTGCCCCCGCCGAGGTCAACCCACCGCCGGGGCGCGGGGCGAACAGGATGTCCCCGTAGCCGGGGGACGCGAGCGCGATGCCGGCGACCACCCGGTGCATGAAGTCCGCGACCGACCCGAGGGCGTAGTGGTTGAACGACGTCATCCCGCCGGAGTTCACACGGCCGTCCGGCAGCAACGAGTCCCAGCGCTCCCAGATCGTCGTCGCGCCCTGCGCCACCGGGTAGAGCCATGACGGGCACTCGTCCTGCAGCAGCATCGCGTAGGCGTCGTCGAGGTGTCCGGCCTGCAGCAGCGCGTCGCAGACCACGGGGGTGCCCGCGAACCCGGTGCCGATCCGGTGTCCGTTCGCGCGCACCAAGGCAGCGAGCCGTTCACCGACCGGCCCCGAGGCGTCGACGAGCCCGAACACGATCGCGAGCGCGCTGGACGCCTGCGAGTCGTCGAGCACCTCGCCGGCGTCGGACAGGAACCGTTCGCGCCATGCGTCCCGGATCCGTGAGGCGAGCGCCGCGTAGTGGTCGGACGAGGACTGGTCCCCGAGCACCCCCGCCCACGCCGCCAGCACCGACGTCGATCGGTAGGAGTACGCCGTCGCCAGGCAGTACTTGTCGGCCTTCGCGGCCGCGGCGTCCTCCGGCGGGGCGAGCGGGTCGAGCCAGTCGCCGAACTCGAAGCCGTCGACGCGCACCAACGACTCGTCCGAGGTCGCGTGCACCCCGTCGACCCAGGCCTTGGCGGAGGCCCACTGGTCCTCGAGCAGCCCGACGTCGCCGTACGCCCGGTACAGCTCCCAGGGTGTGAGCACCGCCACGTCGCCCCACACGGCGGCGTGGTTGCCCTCGGGGTCGGCGCCGGGCAGCGTCGGCACGTAGTGCGGCACGCCGCCGTCCGGTCGCTGCTCGAGCGCGAGGTCCCGCAGCCACGACCGCAGGACGCCGGCGCAGTCGTACAGGAACGCCGCGGTGGGCGTGAACACCTGCAGGTCGCCGGACCAGCCGAGCCGTTCGTCGCGCTGCGGGCAGTCGGTCGGGATGTCGACGAAGTTGCCGCGCATCGACCAGACGACATTCTCGTGGAACCGTTCGAGTCGTGGATCCGAGCAGTGGAACCACCCGGTGCGGCGCATGTCCGAGTGCACGACCTCGGCGACGACGTCCCCGGGCTCGAGCGTCGCGGACGGCCATCCCTCGACCTCGGCGTAGCGGAACCCGTGCACCGTGAACCGCGGGTGCCACGTGCCGGTGCCGTCGTCGGACGGCCCGGAGTAGAAGACGTCGGTGGCCTTCGCCGTGCGCAGTGGCCTGGTGGCGAGCTCGTCGTCCTGCATGACCTCGGCGTGCCGGATCGTGACGCCGAACGGTCCGACCGCGTGGTTCCGGATCCGCAGGCGGCCCGGCAGGTTCTGCCCGAAGTCGAGCTGGATCGCGCCGGCGTCCCAACGCCGTGACCACGTCGGTTCGATCTCCTCGGTCACCCGGACGACGGGGCCGTCGGCGGCGACGAGCGAGGCGGACGGGCGGTCGAGGACCTCGACCGGGTCCCAGTCGGAGTCGTCGAACCCGACGGCCTGCCAACCGTCGGGCTCGACTCCGCCATCCCACTTCTCTCCGTCGTAGAGGCCGGAGAGCAGGATCCCGGCGCGTGCGGCGCGCCAGGAGTCATCGGTGCCGAAGGTCTCGGCCGTGCCGTCCTCGTACTCCACCTCGAGTTGGGCGATGAGTGCGAGGCGGTCGCCGTAGACGTTCCGCATGCGGTCGTCCCAGGTGATCCGGCCGCGGTACCAGCCGTCCGCCAGGCGCGCGCCGAGGACGACGTCGCCGCCCTGCGACAGGTGTCCGGTGACGTCGTGCACGAGGTACCGCACGCGGTGTCCGTACGACGTCCACCCCGGCGCGAGCTCGGCGTCGCCCACGCGCACCCCGTCGATGGTCACCTCGTGCAGGCCGAGGCTCGCGACCGCGAGCCGCGCGCGGCGTACCGGTCCGCGCAGCGAGACCTGTCGCCGGAGCACCGGCGGTGCCTGGTCGACACGGGTGTTCTCCCGCCAGGGCGCGGCGACGAACGAGGCGGTCCAGTCGCTGTCGGCCAGGAGGCCCGCCTCGACCTCCAGGGGCTCGCTCCAGCCCGTCGCGTGCTCGGCTCCGGTGCCGTCGTCGCCGACCACACGGACGCGCCAGACCGCGCGCTCGCGGGACGCCAGCGGTGCGAACGGCCACGCGACGAGGACGCCGGAGCCGTCGACCCGGGCGGTGGAACCGGCGTCGTCGCCCGCCGACCGCGAGACGAGTTCGACGTCGGCTCCGGTCGGGGACCAGCCCGCGGGGGCGTCGGGTACGAGCCACGACAGGCGCGGAGTCGGTGAGCCGATCCCGAGGGGTTCGCGGAGGTGTTCGACGCGGAGCCCCGACGGGGCGACCGTGTCCTGCGGGCCGGTGGCGGGCCTCCCGGTCGGGTGGGAGCCGGCCACACGGCGGGCGGTGGAGGTCGTCGTGTCGGTCATGCGGTTCCTTTCGTCAGTCCTTGATGCCGGACATCGTGATGCCCTGGATGAAGGTCTTCTGGGCGAAGAAGAACAGCACCACGATGGGGATGAGGATGATGGTCGAGACGGCCATGAGGGGGCCGACCGCGGTGTCGCCCTGCGCGCCCTGGAAGAACGTCAGGCCGAGAGACAGGGTGTACTGGCTCGACTTCGTCAGGTACAGGAGCGGGCCGAGCAGGTCGCTCCACGACGCCAGGAACTGGAAGAGCATCACGGCCGCCAGCGCGGGCTTGCAGAGCGGCAGGATCACCTGGAAGAACACGCGCAGCTCGCCGGCGCCGTCGATGCGTGCGGCGTCCGACAGTGCTTCGGGGATGCCGAGGAAGAACTGGCGCATCAGGAAGATGAAGAACGGGATGCCGAAGAACGTCGGCACGATGAGCGGCAGGTACGTGCCCGTCCAGCCGATGTCACGGTAGGCCACGAACAGCGGCACCATCGTGACGTAGAACGGCACCATCATCGTCGCGATCAGGATCGTGAAGATCCCGTTCCGCCACGGCCACCGGATCTTCGAGACGCCGTAGCCGACCATCGCGCTGGACAGTGCGGCGCCGATCATCGAGGGCACGCAGATCACGAGCGTGTTCCAGAAGTACTGCAGCAGCGGGAACGTGGCGAGGCCGTACGAGAAGTTGCCGGTCGTGATGGTGTCCGGGAACCACTTCACCGGGAACGCACCGATGTCCGCCTGGGTCTTGAACGCGCCCGTCACCATCCAGAACAGGGGCATCAGGAAGACGACGCTCAGCACGATCAGGACGGAGTGCTTCGCGATCGACTCGGCGACCTGCGGCCACGTCCGCTTGCGGTGCTTCGGGACCGGTCGGCTGGGCTCCGCGGTGCCGGGGCGGCCGGGTTGCCCCGGCTCGAGGGCGGCCGCGGCCGCGCCGGTCGGACTGTCGATGGCGGTCATCGTGCCTCACCTCCGTAGTAGACGCGCCGGCCGATGATCCGGTACGCCAGGATCGAGACGGCGGCGATGATCACGAAGAGCACCCAGCCGACCGCGCTCGAGTAGCCGAGTTGGTAGTGGTAGAACGCGGACTGGTACAGGTAGACGCCGGACACCAGGGTCGAGCCGGCTGGATCGCCGTACCCGCCCGTCATCACGAACGCCTGCGTGAAGTACTGGAACCCGGCGATCAGGCCCGTGATGGTCGCGAACAGCAGCTGCGGGCTGATGAACGGCAGCGTCACGTTGCGGAACTGCTGCCAGGTGCCGGCGCCGTCGAGGGACGCCTGCTCGAGCAGGTCCTGCGGCACGCCCTGCAGGCCGGCGAGCAGGATCACCATGAGGTTGCCGACGCCCCACAGCCCGAACAGGATCAGCGCGGGCTTGGACCAGTCCGGGTCCGAGAGCCAACCGGGGCCCTGGATGCCGAACAGGCCGAGCACGTTGTTGATGACGCCGTACTGCGGGTTGAGGACGTACGCCCAGATCACCGCACTGGCGACGATCGGCACGATGGACGGGACGAAGAAGACCACGCGGTAGAAGCCGAGGCCCCGCACCCGCCAGTTCAGCAGCAGTGCCAGGCCGAGCGCGACGGCGATGCCGAGCGGGACGGAGATCACCGTGATGAAGAGCGTGTTGCCGAGCGACAGCCACCACTGGCCGTCGGCGAAGAGCGTCCGGTAGTTGTCCCAGCCGATCCAGTCGCGGCTGCCGCCGAGCAGGTTGGCGTTCGTGAAGCTGTTCACGGCGCTGGTGATGATCGGGCCACCCGTGAAGGCGACGAGGCCGATGATCGCCGGCGCGGTGAAGAAGAGCCCCCACAGGAACGTCTGTCGCTGCGCGCGGGTGCGGGGGATCCAGTGGGTGAGCCAGCTGGACCCCTTGTCGCGCGACCGTGGTCCGCTGGTCGTGATGCTCCGTGTGACGGTCACGGGTGCTCCTTCCGGAACTCGTCGAGGGCGGAGTTGACCTGCGCGGCGACGCTCTTCATGGCGCGCTCGGGGGTCGTCTTGCCGTAGATGGCACTGCTGACGGCGACGTCGAGTGCCGTCGCGTAGGTGCTGGCGACCGGGATCGTCGGTCGGATGTTCCGCGCGGACAGCAGGCCCTCGCGGTAGATCGCGACCGTCGGGTCGTCGCGGAACTCCTGCAGGACCGGGGACTTCGTGTAGCCGGGCAGCAGGGTGCCGTTCGTGAAGTTCGCCTGGGTGCCCTCGTCGGACGTGGTCGCGAACTGCAGGAAGTCCCACGCGGCGTCGTGCTCCTTCGACTCCTTCGGGATGAAGAGGTCGTAGCCGCCGAGCCAGGTGGCACTGCCGGGGGAGCCGAGCCCCTCGGCGTAGGGGAACAGTGCGGCGCCGAGCTCGACCTTGGACGCGTCACCCTGCTTGTAGACGTTCGAGCTGTCGGTCGTGGTCATCGGCGCCATGCCGACGTTGCCGCTCGCGATGGACGGCAGGGTCTGCGACGGAGCGGTGACGGCGAGCTGGCTGGCGCCGCCGACCTTCTTCGCGTAGTCGCACATCCACTGCAGACCCTGCACGATGTTGTCGTCGTCCGGGGTCGCGACCTGGTTGTCGTCGCTCATGAACTTGCCGCCGAAGGCGAAGCCGAGCGTGAACATCGAGTTGCTGAAGCCGTAGTAGTCCCACGGGATCGTGCCGATGCGGGTGATCCGCCGGCCGTCCTTCCGCAGGATCTTGTCCGAGAACCGGTCGAGCTCGTCGATGGTCGTCGGCGGCGTCTCGGGGTCGAGGCCGGCGTCGGCGAAGACCTTCTTGTTCCAGAACAGCGGGAAGTTGACGTCGACCAGGATCGGGTGCGCGTAGATGCCGTCGGTCGCGGTCATCTGCTTCCACACCGCCGGGGCGTAGTCGGCTTCGCCGAGGCCGGCCTTCGCCATGTAGCCGTCGAGCTTCGTGACGACGCCGTACCCGGCGAACTGCGGGTACTCCTCGGGCGTGCAGAAGGCCAGGTCGGGCGGGGTGCCCGCGGCGATCGCGGTCTGCAGACGGATCTGGGTGTTGCCGGACAGCGGCGCGTACGTGACCCGGACGCCGGTGTGCGACTGCGACTTCTCGTAGAGCTCCCCGAGCAGCACCCAGGCGTTGCCGAGGGTGCCGCCCCAGATGTTGTAGAGCTCGATGACGTGGTCGCGGCCCGGTGCCGGGTCCTTGCTGAGTCGGATGCCCTGCTGGTCGGCAGCAACTGCGCCGCCGCTGATCACGGTGCACCCCGCGAGCCCGATCGTCGCTGTGCCGGCGGCGATCGCTGCGAGGAACGCCCGACGCGACACGTCGCGTGGCGCGGGCCTGGTGGGTGGGTGTGGTGGTCGGCTCGACATCGAGTCCCTCCGGTCATCTTCGTTGACAATCGGCACACCGTCCGGTGGAGGTGAATCGTTTCACCGGGCGGCTGGCGACAAATGTACGACGCTCCGGGCCGGAGCGCCAGCATTAATTCAGATCGATGGACAAATTGAACGAGAATCGGTTTTCGGGCCGGTCCCCGCGGTCCCCGCGGTCTCCTGGTCCCACGTGACATGGACCGCTCCCGCGTCGTACGTGGCGACGGGGTTCGCGAACGGCAGCGGGTGGAGCTGGTCGGCGTCGAGCAGTCGGAGCCCGGGCAGGCCGGCGAGCAGTTGCGTGAGCGCCTGCCGGATCTCGAGCCGCGCGAGCTGCTGCCCGACGCACCCGTGCGGACCGTGCCCGAACCCGAGGTGCCCGAAGGCGTCCCGCCCGACGTCCAGGCGATCGGGGTCCGGGAACCGTTCCGGATCCCGGTTCGCACCGACGGGCGAGACCGACACCGTCGTGCCGGCCGGGACGAGCTGGTCGTCGACGACGACGTCCTCGGTCGCCGTTCGCGGGAACAGGGTCAGGAACATCGCACCGGTGCGCATGAACTCCTCGATGGCCGGCGCGATGCGGTCCGGGTCGTCGCGGAGCAGGGCCAGCTGGTCGGGGTTCGTGAGCAACGCGACCGTGGCGGTGGCGATCAGGTAGGCGACGGAGTCGTGTCCCGCGCTCATGAGCTGGAACACGAGCCCCTCGACCTCGTACCGCTCGAAGTCCGAGGCGAGCAGGTCGCTCACGACGTCGTCGCCGGGATCGCCCGTCCGTCGGTCGAGGACCGTCCGGATGTGGTCGAACCGCTGCTGGGTGGTGGTTGTCGTCACCTGGTCGACGAACAGTTCCCGGAACTGCGGCACCAGGTCGTCCGGCACCCCGATCACCCGGCAGTGCGTCCGTGCGGCGATCGGCTGGGCGAAGTCGGCGAACACGTCGGCACCGGGGCCCAGCGCCCGGAACACCGCGAGCTGGCCGGCCACCGTGTCGTGCACCCAGGGCTCGCGACCACGGACCTGCTTCACCGAGAACCGGCTGGTCACACCGCGGCGCATGCGCTGGTGGGCGTCGCCGTCCAGGGCGAGCAGGTTGGCGGCGTCGATCGACCGGCGTGCGGAGTCGTCGAGCGTGTCCGGTGGAGGCGCCGTGGTTGCGTGCGCTGGGTCGTGGGCCGGTGCAGCGTCGCTCCGCGGCATGCGGTGGGGCAGCTGGCTGAAGCGCGGGTCGCCGAGCACCGCTCGCGCGGCCTCCCACCGGGTCACGACCATGCCGACGTGGCCGTCCTGGTACTCGAGCGGTACCGCGGCGTCGGATGCGCGCCACGCGGCGATCGTCGGCGACGGGGCGAGCGGCGTGCCGTCCACGGGCAGGGTGCGCGCGTGCGCGAACGGGCAGGCGGCGGGTTCGGTCGAAGTGGTCACGGGGACCTCCAGGTCGGTGCGGTGCGGGTCATCGGGTGGGTGTCGGGATGCCGGCCGCCAGGAGCCGTCGTGCGCGTCGGAAGGACCGCGGTGCTCCCCAGCCGACGGCACCCGTGGTCGCGCGGTCGTTGGTACCACCGCGGTCGCCGGAGCGCTGCACGAGGACGGCCGGGTCGTCGTCCCACGGTTCGAGCGGGGCGGCGGGGTCGAAGGTGCCGGCTGCCTGCACGAGCACGCCGTGCACCTCGGACCAGAAGAACGGCACGCGCTCGGTCTGGTCGTCGCGGCCGGTGATGGTCGCGGCGACGGACAGGGCCTGCTCGATCGCGTTGGTCTGGTGCTCGACACGGGGCGGCAGCGACGTGCCGGACGCGGGAGCGGGTGCCGGCAAGACCCCGGGCGCCGCCCACCGCGCCACGTCGCCGATCGCGAAGACGTCGGGAGCCGCGACCCCGCGTGCATCGCAGCAGACGCCGTCGTCGACGACCAGCCCGGAGCCAGCGAGCCAGGCCGTGTTCGGACGTCCGCCGGTCGCGGCCACGACCACGTCGGCCGGCACGCGCCGACCGTCGCCGAGCACGACCGCCGTGCCGCCGCGCCCCGTGCCGCCGCGCCCCGTGCCGTCGGTCCGCGTGCCCTCGACCGCCCGTGCCCCGGCGTTCGGTTCGACCGTGACGCCCGCGGCCCGGTGCAGCGCGGTGAGCCGATCGGACAGCGCGAGCCCGACCGTGCCGAACGACAGCCCGCCACGACGTCCGACCATCGTGACCGCGCGCTCGCTGCCCCGGGCCGCCGAGGCGATCTCGGACGCGAGCACCCCGCTGCCGATGACCACGACCCGCTCGGCGGACGTCCACGCGGCACGCAGCCGCACGGCGTCGTCGAGCGTCCGCAGCAGGTGCACGCGTTCGGCGCCCGGTACTGCGGGTCGGACCGCGGTCGCCCCGGTGGCGACGACGAGCACGTCGTACGCGATCGGGCCGGCATCGGTCAGCAGTCGGTGCGCCGACGGCTCGAGGCCGGTGGCTCGGACACCACTGCGGATCGTGAGGTCGAGGGCGTCGAGCTCCGCGGCGGTCCGGAGCGCCGCGCGATCGGCATCCCATGCTCCGGTCAGGACCTGCTTCGAGAGCGGTGGGCGACCGTACGGCACGTGGGGCTCGTCGCCGACCAGGGTCACCGGCCCGCTGTGGCCCTCGGCCCGGAGCGCCTCGGCGACCGTCAGACCGGCGACCGAGGCGCCGACGACGACCACGTGCACGGTCAGTCCTGCAGGGTGATCGCGTGTGCGGGGCAGAGCGCCGCCGCTCGTCGGGCTGCTGGTTCGTCGGCGGCGCCCGGGTGCTCGTCGAGGAGCTCCACGATGCCGTCGTCGTCCTGGTCGAAGAGTGCTCCGGCGACCAGGGCGCACTGCCCGGCCCCGACGCAGATGTCCGTGTTCGCGGTGATCCGCATGGTCGTCCTCCTGTCACCGATCGCCGTCGACCGGTGCACCGACGCTACGTTCGGACCGGGTTGCGACGGCATGGGTTCCGCGGGCAGAACATGGACGATCCGGTCAACGCTGGTCCACCTGCACCGATGCGTACAGTGTCCGCATGGACGAACGCGCTGCCGCCGGCCCCGTCGTCGTCGCAGCGAACTGGTACCGCTTCCGCCCGGGTGAGCAGATCCACCACCTGTGGGTGCACAGCGTGTGCTGCCTCTGGGTGCTGAGCGGGAGCGGGGTGGTCGAGTCCACCGGGCAGCGGTTCCACCTGACCGCCGGCGACGTCCTCCGGCTGCCGTGGAGCCACGACGTCGCCTACCGCGCCGACGACCGCTCGCCGTTCCGGTTGGGGACGGTGCACGTCGTCCCGCGCCATGCGCACGGTCGGCCGGTCGTCCCCGAGGTCGCGCACGCGCCCGGTGACCAGGTGCTGGACGACTCCGCACGCTCCGACGACCCCGACGGCGTGGACCTCCCGATCCTCTGGCCCGGGCGCAGCAGCGTTGCGCGTCGCCTCGGGTCGCTCGGCCGGTACGTCGTCGAACGGTTCGCCGACGGCCCGTTCGACGAGTCGGTGTTCCGCGCGCTCGGGGCGGTCGTGCTCGCCGAGACCCGCGCCGCACGCGAGGACGAACACGAGACGGTCCCGGTCGCGCTCGACCGGATGACGGACTTCGTGCTCCGGAACCTGCAGCGCCCGATGACCGTCGCCGAGATCGCCACCGCCGGCGACTGCAGTGAGTCGACGGCCGGCCGGCTGTTCGCTGCGCACCTCGGGTCGTCGGTGTCGAGCTGGGTGCGCGAGACCCGGATGCGAGAGGCAGCCGAACTGCTGTTGACGAGCGGACTCCGGGTCGGCGAGGTCGCCGCCGCAGTCGGGTTCGCCGACCCGCTGTACTTCTCGCGGGCGTTCCGTGACGCGTTCGGAGTCCCGCCGAGTCGCTACGGCACCGACCGCATCCGACCTTGATGCCGCACGGGTTGACAGCGCGCGGATCGTCCTGAATCGTTTCATCCGACCTTGGAGGTGCGATGGAGCTCCTGGACCACGACGTCGACGGCCAACACGACCCGATCGGGACCGCACAGTGCGGCCTGCGGTTCGCCTGGCGTCCCGACGAGACCCAGACCGCTGCGCAGGTGGTGGTCCGGGACGCCGACCGCGTCGTCTGGGACTCCGGCCGCACGGAGACGCCGACACCCTGGTTGCGTTCGCCGTCCGACCTGCGGTTCACCGCGTGGACCGAACACGCTTGGGAGGCCCGGGTGGAGTCCGCCACGGGCGTCGCCGTGGTACGCGGCAGGTTCACCCCGGCACCGCTCGCCGCCGCCGAGTGGTCCGGAGCACGCTGGATCGGAGGCCCGGCCAGCGCCGGAGCCGCCGCGCGTGACGCCGTCGACGACGGCCGGGGTCCGCGCGAACGCAGCGCGGACGGCAGCTTCGCCGCACCGGTGCTCTCGATCGGTGTGCCGGCCGGACCGCCGATCGAACGGGTACTGCTCGCCCTCGCCGCCGGGGGCCACGCCGACGTGCGCGTCGACGGGGCGCTCGCCACCGACGAGGTCCTGGCGCCGACCACGACGCACTGGGACCGCCGGGTCCAGGTGGTCGTGCACGACCTGACGGCGGCGCTCGGCGACGGCAACGCGCACGAGGTCGGTCTCGAACTCGGCCGCGGCTTCCACGGCATGACGAACGCGAACGTCTGGGCGTGGGAACGGGCGCCGTGGCACGCCGAGCCCTCGGTCCGTGCGGTGCTCCGGATCGAGCGTGACGGCGGCGCGGTGGAGGTGCTGCCCACCGGACCGGACTGGACCGCGCGGGCCGGCACGATCCTCCTGGACGACCTGTACGGCGGCGAGCTGGCGGACCTGCGCCGTCGCGTCGGCGGGTCGCTGGCAGCGGTCCCGCAGCCAGCCACCGTCGTCCCCGGCCCGGCCGGGGCGCTCGAGGCGCGACGTGAGCAGCCGATCCGGATCGTCGAGGAGCTCGCGGCCACCTCGGTCACCGAAGCCGCACCGGGGGAGTGGGTCGTGGCCTTCCCGCGGGTGATCGCCGGTTGGGTCGGTCTGCGGTTGCCAGCCGGTGCCGCGGGCCGGACGGTCCGGATCCGCTCGGGCGAACGGCTGCGCGCTGACGGACTGCCGAACGCCGACGACGACAACCACTACTTCGCCGACGGGTTCCAGACCGACGAGGTCACCCTCGACGACCGTGGCGGGTGGTGGGAGCCACGCTTCTCGTACAAGGGGTTCCGGTTCGTGCAGCTCTCCGGGTGGCCGGACGCGTCCGGTCCTGCTCCGTCCGACGTCGTCGCCCGGGTGGTGCGCACCGACGTCGCACGGCGCGCGGACTTCCGGACCGACGACGCCCTGCTGCAGTGGGTGCACGACGCGACCGTGCACACGATGGAGAACAACCTGCACGGGTACCCGACCGACACCCCGAAGTACGAGAAGAACGGGTGGACCGGCGACGCAGCGGTCGGCGCGGACATGTTCCTGACGAACCTCGACACCGCGGCGGTGCTCACGAAGTGGGTCGGTGACCTCGCGGAGACCGTCGCACCGGGGCACCCGCCCGCGCTGATCGCCCCCAACGCCGGCGTGTTCGGCGTCGACACCCGCGCACCCGTGTGGCACGCAGCGCTCGTCACCGTGCCGTGGGACGTGTACCGCCACACCGGGGACCCCGCAGTGCTGGAGCAGCACGTCGACGTCATCGAGGAGTACGCGCGCTTCGAGGCCGACCGGTCGCCCGGGGGGATCGCCGACACGATCCTCGGGGACTGGGTCGCCCCCGGCACGAGCCCCGGCGGCGGCAACCCACCCGAGGACTCCCGCGTGCCGGCCACCGCGTTCCTCGTCCGGATCCTCGACACCGTCGCCGCGATCGACGACGTGCTCGGGCGCGACGGGTCCTGGGCACGAACGGCCGCAGAGGACGTCCGCGCGGCGTTCACCGAGGCGTTCCTGCACGACGGCGCGGTCCGGGGCGAACACGACGAGGGATTCCGACAGTCCCACCAGGTGCTCGCCCTCGCGTTCGACGTCGTGCGCGCCCCGTCCGACCGGGCAGCCGTGGCCGCGGCGCTCGCCGCCGACGTCCGGGCCCGCGGCGACCACCTGGACACCGGGGCGATCGGGACGAAGTGGCTGCTGCCCGTCCTGACCGACGCCGGCTACCCGGACCTCGCGCTCGCCGTCGCCCGGCAGACCTCGCCGCCGTCGTGGGGCGCCTGGCGCGAGGCCGGGGCGACGTCGATGTTCGAGCACTGGGACCTGGCGGCACGGTCGCACGGCCACTACTTCCTCGGGACGGTCGACGACTGGCTCACCGGGTGGGTCGCGGGGATCCGACCGACCGAGGCCGGGTGGCGGCGGTTCACCGTGGCACCCGCGGTGTGCGGCCCGGTCGGGTCGGCATCGTGCACGGTGCGGACCCCGTACGGCGACGCCGCGGTGGCGTGGACCGCCGATGACGGCACCGTGTCCCTCACCGTGACGGTGCCGCCCGGTTCCGGCGCGGACGTCGTCCTGCCCGACGGCACGCAGCACGTCGCCGGCCCCGGCACGAGTCACTTCGTGAGCAGAAACGGTCGGGTGGGGTGACCCGACCCGACCATTCCTGCTCACGAAGCGCCCCCGCTCACGAAGCGCCCCCGACCCAACCCCGCCCCGCCCAGCCCGCCCATCGCCCCCGTGGCTACCGTGGACCCCATGCAGCCGCCCGCAGCAGGAACCCTCCGCGTCCTCCACCTCTCCGACACCCACCTGACCGGCGACGGCGCCCTGCACCAGGGGTCCGTCGACACCACAGCAGCGCTGGACGGCGTGCTCGCCCGCGTCGACGGAGTGCCCGGCATCGGCCTCGTCGTCATCTCGGGCGACGTCTCCGAGGACGGCAGCCCCGAGTCCTACGCCGCCGTCCTCGAGCGGGTCGGCGGATGGGCCGAACGCCACGGAGCCGCCCTCGTCGCGGTCCCGGGCAACCACGACCTGCGCGAGGGCTTCCGCCAGGTGCTGTCCAACGGCCACGTCCTCGGCGAGGGCGGCCGCCCCGTCATGCACACGATGGAGTACCACCCGCCGACGGTGCCGGTGTGGGGGCAGTCGCTCGTCGCCGGCCGGAGGATCGTCACGGTCGACACGAGCGTGCCGGGTGCCGGCTACGGCGAGCTCAGTGACGCCAGCCTCGAACGGCTCCGCACCGCACTCGCCGGGGACCACGCCCCGCACGGCACGGTCGTCGTCCTGCACCACCCGCCCCTGCCGGCCCCGACCGAGCTGCACGAGGCGCTCCGGCTGCAGAACCCCGAGGCGCTCGCCGACGTGATCCGGGGTTCCGACGTGCGCGTGGTCCTGGGCGGGCACTACCACCACCACTTCGCCGGCTCGCTGGCCGGCGTCCCGGTCCTCGTCGCCCCCGGGGTCGCGAACGACACGGACGTCACCGGCGCCTACGACCAGGAATCCGCGTACGCCGACAGCGGCGCCCTCGTCGTGGACGTCGCCGAGGACGGCTCCGTCTGGTCGACGCCGCTGCGCGTCCCACGCCCCGACACCGACCCGCTCGCGTTCCACCTCGACGCCGAGACCGTCGCGTCCGTCATCGCGGCAGCCGGCAAGCACTGAGCGGCAGCCGGCAAGCACCGAGCGGCCGGCGTGCAGTGAGCGCGCGACGCGCACCGGGCGCGCGAGGCGCACTGGACGTGCGCGACCGACGGACGGGAGGCCCGTGGCGGCGCCGCCACGGGCCTCCCGTCCGCTCGTCGGTACCGCCCACGGCCGGTACCCCGCCTGCTCGGGCTGCACGCGGGGAAACCGAGTAGGCCGGAGGCACACGCCAGCAAAGGAGCACCCATGCGGAACGGCAAGGCAGTCCAGTACGACCGGTACGGCGACTTCAGCGTGGTCGAGCTCGTCCCCCAGGAGAAGCCGACGGCCGGCCCCGGCGAGATCGTCGTCGAGATCGTCGCCGCCGGGCTGAACCACATCGAGCGCTTCCTGCGCGAGGGGAAGCTCCGGGACCACATCGAGCTCGAGTTCCCGGCACGGCAGGGCGTCGACTTCGCCGGCATCGTCCGGGCGCGGGGCGACGGCGTGAAGGACCTGCGGGTGGGTGACGAGGTCATGGGGCACGCGCCCCAGGGAGGCTCGCACGCGAACTGGATCGCGGTGCCGCGTGGTGCCGTCATCAAGAAGCCGGAGTACGTCGGGTGGGAGGTCGCCGGTGGCCTGTACCTGGCCGGGTGCACGGCGGTGTCGGTGGTGCGATCGCTCCGCCTCGGACCCGACGACACGGTCGTCATCACCGCTGCAGCGGGCGGTGTCGGCCACATCGAGAGCCAGCTGGCGCACGACGCCGGTGCGACCGTGATCACCCTCGGCAGTGCACGCAACCACGACTACCTGCGGCAGATCGGCACGCTGCCGGTCGTGTACGGCGAGGGCGAGGAAGACCGCATCCGAGCGATCGCGGACGGCCGACCGATCACCGCCTTCATCGACAACCACGGGGAGAGCAATGCCGAGCTCCTGGCCGAACGCCTCGGGGTCAGGGACGAGCGCTTCGTGTCCTCGGAGGAACGGCGCGACATCGAGCTGCGGTTCCTGCGCGCCCCGGCAGAGGACGAGGAGACCCGGGAACTCCTGACCCTGCTGGCGAAGGCCCTGCAGGAACGTCGCTTCCAGGTGCTCATCTCGGGCTTCTACCCGTTCGAGTACATCGTCGAGGCGTACGAGGACCTCGCCGAGATGAAGTCACGCGGCAAGGTCGTCATCGGGATGCAGACGGTCGAGACCGGAGCACGGCTCGACTGGTACCGCTCCGAGAAGGCCCGCGACCTGCGGGACCGGTACGCGGATGCGCGCGGCTCGGAGGCGGAGACGATGGCGGGCGGCTCAGCGAGTCCGGCGAGCTGACGGCGGTCGGGCTCGGCGGTCGGGCTCAGCTCAGGATGTCCTTCGAGGCGAACCGGCTGTACGCCAGCGCGCCGAACACGACGACGTAGCCGAGCTGCAGCAGTGCGTTCGACCCGAACGAGTCGAACGAGATCGGGTCGCGGAGCAGGTCGCCGAACCCCAGCCACTGGTGCGAGAACAGGTACGGGTGCAGCCAGTCGAGCTGGGGCAGCTGGTCGAGGACCTGGGAGGCCCCGGCCAGCACCACCGTCGCGGCCATCGCCCCGACCGGCACGTTCGTCAGTGTCGAGGCGAACATGCCGATCGCCACGAGTCCGAGCATCGACATCGCCACGTACAGGGCGAGGAGCAGTGCCCGACCGGCGTACGACGCTCCGCCGACCTGGGTGCCGGACAGCAGCGTGACCGGACCGATCGGGAACAGCACGGCACCGATCGCCGCACCGACGAGCACCACGAGCAGCGTCGCCGCCAGGCAGAACGCGACCGCGCCGGCGAACTTGACCAAGATGAACCGCACCCGGCCGGTCGGTGCGACGAGCAGGTAGCGGATGGTGCCGTGGCTGGCCTCGCCCGCGACGGTGTCGCCCGCAACGACGCCCACCGTGAGGGGCAGGAACAGCGGGATCGACACCGTCAACGCGGTGAACGCCACGAACAGGCCGTTGTTGGTGATGTCGCCGAGGAACGCCGGGCCGCCGTCGTCACCGTCGGTCGTCAGCTTCACGGCGACCGCGATCAGGACGGGGACGAGCGCGAGCGCCCCGAGCATCGCCCAGGTACGGCGACGTCGGAACACCAGCGCGAGTTCGGAGCCGAGCAGGGCGAAGGGACGCTGGCGGCGCGGGGCCTCGGCATCGGCCTCGGCGTCGGGCAGTGCACGGGCAGTGTCAGGCAGCGACATCGAAGCCCTCTCCGGTGAGCGCGACGAACAGGTCCTCGAGCGTGCCGCCGCCGACCGTCAGCCCACGGACGCGGACGTCGGCGCGGACGAGTTCGGCGGTGATGGTCTCGGGCAGCAGCTCGTGCGGCAGGTCGGCGACCAGGACGTCCGCGCCGCCGTCGTGCCGGGGGACGAGCCCGAGCCGGCTCAGGACGCTGCCGGCCTGCCCGACGTCGGGCGTGCGGACGGTCACGGTACGTGCTCCGGCGGACCGCAGCTCGTCGAGTTCGCCCTGCGCGACGAGCTTGCCGGTGCGCATCACCGCGGCGTGGGTGCAGACCTGCTCGATCTCGGCGAGCAGGTGGCTCGACACGAACACCGTCGTGCCGTCGTCCGCCAGGGACCGGATGAGGTTGCGGACCTCGCGCGTGCCCTGCGGGTCGAGGCCGTTCGTCGGTTCGTCGAGCACCAGCAGGTCGCGCGGGGAGAGCAGTGCGTTCGCCAGGCCCAGTCGCTGCTTCATGCCGAGCGAGTACGCGTGCGCCTTCTTGTCCTCCGCGTGCGTCAGGCCGACACGGTCGAGGGCGCTGGCCACGCGGGCCTTGCGGGTGCGCGGGTCCGACGTGGGGTCGGCCGCGTCGAAGCGCTGCAGGTTCGCGCGCCCGGACAGGTACGGGTAGAACGCCGGCCCCTCGACCAGGGCACCGACGCGCGGCAGCACCTGGTGGAGCGCCTTCGGCATCGACTGACCGAGCACCTCGATCGTCCCGCCGGTCGCGCTCGACAGCCCGAGGAGCATCCGGATCGTGGTCGTCTTGCCGGAACCGTTCGGCCCGAGGAACCCGAACACCGCGCCGCGCGGCACCGACAGGTCGATGCCGTCGACGGCGCGCTGCTTGCGGAAGACCTTCTGGAGGCCCGTGGTGCGGATCGCGAGCTCGGTGCCCGTGGACGGACGGGTCGCGTCCACGGCGGCCGGTTCCGTCGTGTGCGCGGGTTCCGGTGTGCTCACTTCGCGGCGGCGACCAGCGACGACACCGGCACGGCGCCGGCGAGGACCCGGCCGTCGTCGGTCAGGTAGACCGACACGAGCGAGGTCTGGACGGCACGGCCGCCGTCGACGGCCTTCGTGAGCTGGCCGAGCAGGCCCGACGCCTCGTCACCGAGGGACGACTGGTCCACCGTGCCGGCGGGGAGCTCGGCGATCGTGCCCCAGCCTTCGCCCGTCAAGGTCGGCTCGTCACCGTCGTGCGCGCCGCGGGCGTGGTCGCCCTTCGCGTGCGCACCGTGCTCGGCGTCGGACAGGTCCTTCTCGGTGACCTTCGCGTTCGACGGGGGAGTGAAGTCGAAGAGCCGTGCGGCCGGGGCGCCGTAGTCGAGGCTCGTGAACCCGACCTGCACCGCGGGGTCGTCCTGCCCGGCGGCCTGGATCGTCGCGCGCAGCGGGAGCCCGGTCTGCTGGTCGACCGCCAGTCGGACGGTGCCGACCAGGGTGTCGGAGGACTTCGGCGTCAGCGTGATCTGCCAGGCGTCGTGACCCGCGACGCTGACCTCGGTCGGCTTCGAGACCGTGGTGCTGGGGGTGATGGCGTCGATGGCTTGCTCGGCGATGTCGGTCGGCGTGGTGGTGCCGTCCTGCGGGTCCTTCGCGGTGTCGGAGGGCAGGGTCACGTGCGTGGCCGTGCGCTCCTTCGAGTCCCAGGTCCAGACCTCGGACCCGTTGCGGACCACGTCCTGCTCGGCGAGCTGCTGCGTCAACTGCACGCGCTGCTTGTCGGCGCCGTCGACGTACACGCGGGCGGTGTGCGACGAGGTGAGCAGCCCGAGCACGTCCGAGGCGTCGCCCTCGAGCGAGGAGCCGCCGGAACCGGTCGGCAGTTCGGGGAGTCCCAGGTCGCTCGACTGCGAGAGCTTGCCGGAGTACTGCGCGTCCGAGGACTTCGCGATGCTGGCGATGACGTCGGCCGCGGTCGGGTTCGTCCCCGCGATCGGGTCGTTCGCCGCGTTCGCGATCATCGGGGCGGCGACGGCGCCGGCGACGACCACCGGCGCGATGACTGCTGGCAGCCAGGCTGACTTCTTCATCGGGTTCCCCTCGTGGAGCATCGGAGTCGTGAGTACGGTACGTCCGGCCCCCGACAGGACGCTGGGCGTCTCGACTGGGGAGAACATGTTGTCCACACTCGTTCATCGGACCCCACCGCGTCGTCAACCTCCGGTATGATCGGACCCATCACGATCAGCCCGTCGCCATTCGGCCCGGGCTGATTTTCTTTTCACCTGGGGGTGTGGTGGTCGAGTACTCGAAGCCCTGGCTCACGCTGGATCAGCAGGTCGAGCAGAGTCGGTTACTACCGCCTGACGGGGCTACCTCCACCCGCTCCGACAGCCGGACTCCGTTGATCGTGGATGCGAAGTCGCGGGGCACATCACGCTGCGTGAGACGTACCGAACCGGAGCGTCGATCGAGCACGCCCGTTCCCTGATGGCCTTCGACCGCGCGCTGCGGATCTCGGCGCGCCGGAGAGTTGGGGTCTGGAGTCGATCTGGCGGCCCGCGGAAGGTTCGTAGACTCGGGACGCGACCGACGGCGGTCGCGTGGCGGCGAAGGAGGCGGCATGCGGGCGGTGCTCGGTCTGGACATCGGGACGTCGAGCACGAAGGCGCTGCTGGCCCGGTTCGACGGCACCGTGATCGCCGAGGTGAGCCGTCGGCACGACGTCGACCGTCCGGCCCAAGGCCTTGTCGAGATGGACGCGGCGGTGTGGTGGGACGAGTTCACGACGTTGACGCACGAGCTCCTCGCGCTCGTCCCGGATGCCGACGTGCAGGCCGTGGGCGTGAGCGGCATCGGCCCCTGCGTCCTGCTGACCGACGACGCGGGTGATCCGCTGCGCCCGGCGGTCCTGTACGGCATCGACACCCGGACGGCCGACCTGCTCGACGAGGTCACGGCGGAGCTCGGGGGCGAGGACACGATCCGCGCCCGGTGTGGCTCCGGACTGAGCACCCAGGCCGCCGGCGCGAAGCTCGCGTGGGTCGCCCGCCACGAGCCCGACGTCTGGGAGCGGGCGGTCCGGTTCACGATGCCGGCGTCACGCGTGGTGGAGCTGCTGACGGGGGAGTACGTCCTCGACCACCACTCGGCCAGCCAGACCACCCCGCTCTACGACGTCCACGAGAACACCTGGATCACCGAGTGGTGCGAGCAGCTCGCGCCCGGCCTGCCCCTGCCGCGGCTGCTGTGGTCCGGCGACCAGGCGGGCGTGGTGACGCGCGAGGCGGCCGCGGCCACGGGCCTCCCGGTCGGTATCCCCGTGACGGCCGGCACCATCGACGCATGGGCGGAGGGCGTGAGCGTCGGGGAGTCCGTGCCGGGCCGGATGTTCCTGCAGTACGGCACCACGATGTTCATGATCGCGCCGACCGCCGAGCCGACGCCGGTGCCGGGCATGTGGACGACGGTCGGGACGCACCCGGGACAGCCGAGCGTGTCGGGTGGGATGGCGACCTCCGGGGCGATCACCGACTGGCTGCGTCGGCTGGTCGACGGCGAGTGGCCGACGATGCTCGAAGAGGCTCGGTGTGCGGGCATCGGCGCGAACGGGCTGCTGATGCTGCCGTACTTCGCGGGGGAGCGGACGCCCATCGCCGATCCGGACGCGCGCGGGGTGATCGCCGGGCTGACGGTGCGGCACACGCGTGGGGACATCTACCGGGCGACGCTCGAGGCGACGGCCTACGCGGTCCGGCACAACATCGAGGTACTGCGTGCGGCCGGGGTCGAGGTCCGCGAGCTCGTCGGGGCCGGCGGCGGGTTGCTCGGACGGCTCTGGCCGACGATCGTGAGCGACGTGACCGGGCTGCGGCAGACGGTGCCGTCGGTGACCGTGGGAGCGTCGTACGGGTCGGCGTTCTTGGCGGCGCAGCTCGTGGCCGACGTCGACATCCGGCAGTGGAACCCGCCGGCCACGGTCATCGAGCCGGACCCCGTCGCGACGGCGGCCTACGAGCCCGGGTACCGCGACTACCGCGAGCTCTACGAGGCGACGAAGGCCGTCGTGCACCGGCTAGCCGCGCGCAGCTGACCGTTCGACACCGCGCAACGGACACAGCACCGCGCAGATGCACGGTGCTGTGTCCGGAACCTGGTTCCGCGGGAGTGCCGCCGCGCCTACGCCTGGGCGTCGACGCCGGCGGGCGCGCTGCCGTCGTACTCGCAGATGGCCTGGACCTTCGAGGCGCTCGCGCTCGTCCGGTCGAACTCGTAGCCCAACCACTCCTTCGCCATCCGGCGGGCGACCTCGACGCCGACGACCCGCTGGCCCATGCAGAGGACCTGGGCGTCGTTCGACAGGACCGAACGCTCGACGCTGAACGAGTCGTGCGCGGTGACGGCGCGGATGCCCGGGACCTTGTTCGCCGCGATCGCGACGCCGAGTCCGGTGCCGCAGATCAGGATCGCGCGGTCGGCCTCACCCGACGCGACGAGTCGCGCTGCGTCGACGGCCACGTGCGGGTACGCGGTGTGCCCGTCCGCGTCGACGCCGACGTCGACGACCGACGCCACCCGCGGGTCGGCCTGCAGGTCCTGCTTGATGATCTCCTTGTAGTCGAACCCGGCATCGTCCGAGCCGATCACGAGACGGTACGTCATGCGTGTGTTCCTTCCAGTTCGTTCGCACGGGCAGCGAGGACTTCGCCGACCCGCGTGAGGATCATCCCCATCGAGGTGGCACCCGCGTCGGGTGTCCCCAGGCTCTTCTCCGCCAGCGGCCGGGCACGCCCGACCTTCGGCGTGAGGTCGGCTGTCTTGTCGGCCTCGTGACGAGCGACTTCCGCTGCAGCCTGCCACGCGTCGGTGAGCGAGGAGCCAGCCGACACCGAGGTCCGCAGTGCATCCACGAACGGCAGCAGTGCGTCGAGCAGCGTCTTGTCCCCGCGGGACGCCCCGCCCAGGTGGACGATCGAGTCGGCGAAGGCCTGTGCGGCCTCCACGACGTCGGACGCCTCGTACGCGGAGCGGTCGTCGCGCAGCGACCGTCCGAAGGCCTCGAGTGCCGCACCCCACAGGACTCCCGAGGTGCCGCCCGCGAACTCGGCCCACGCGTCACCGGCGCGTCCGAGGACGAAGGCGACCCCTGCCTCCTGGCCGACCCGGTCGACTGCCTTCCGAGCCGCGCCGATCCCCTTGACCATGCCGCGTCCGTGGTCGCCGTCGCCGGCGACGGCGTCGATGCGGCCGAGCTCCTCCTCGTGCTCCCGCAGGAGCGCGTCGATCGCCTCGATCGCGTCGCGTGCCGTCTGCGCGGCCTGCCGGGAGGCATCACTCGCGTCCGGCACGACCGTCGCCTCGTCCTCGGCGTCGTCCACCGCGTCGGCCGGCAGCAACGCTGCGATCGGCGCGGCCGCCTTGCGGTACGCGGGCGTGTAGGTGTCGGCACGCCACAGGGGGTCGAGCTCGTCGTCGAGCCACTGCAGGGTCAGCGAGCAGCCGCCCATGTCGAGGCTCGTGACGAGTTCACCGACCTCGGGTTCGACGATCTCGAGGCCGGCGTCCCGCAGCAGCGGGAGGACGCGTCCCCAGAGCAGGAACAGTTCCTCGTACTTCGTGTCGCCGAGGCCGTTCAGGATCGGGGCGACCCGGGTACCCGCGTTCGCCGGTCGGTCGGCGAGCAGCCGTTCGACGAGCAGCCCCGCGAGGTCGGTCGCGCGGAGCAGTGGGACGTCCTCGATGCCGGGCTCGCCGTGGATGCCGAGCCCGAGTCCGAGGTGGCCGTCGGGCACGGTGAAGAGCGGCTCGGTGGCGCCGGGCATGGTGCACCCGGAGAACGCGACACCGATCGTGCGGGTGGCGGCGTTCGATGCGTTGCCGAGGCGCTCGACCTCGTCGAGGTCCGCGCCCGCGGCGGCCGCGGCACCCATCGCCTTGAAGACCGAGAAGTCCCCGGCGATGCCACGGCGCTTCGACTCCTCGTCGGCGCTCGCGATGTCGTCCGTGACCACGACGATCCGGGTGTCGATGCCCTCGGCGCGCAGCCGCTCGGCGGCGAGCCCGAAGTTCATCGTGTCACCGGCGTAGTTGCCGAACGACAGCACGACGCCCTTCCCCTGGTCGGCCGCCTTGGCGACCGAGTACACCTGCGCGGTGGACGGCGAGGTGAAGACGTTGCCGACGACGGCGCCGGTGGCGAACCCCGGGCCGACGATCCCGCAGAACGCGGGGTAGTGGCCGGAACCGCCGCCGACGACCACCGCGACCTGGGGGTCGGCGCCCTCGGTGGGCAGGGTGACGACGCCGCCGTGGACGCCGCGGACGCGGTCGGCGTAGAGCGCGAGCCAGCCGGCGAGCTGGTCCTCGGCGAACTCGTCGGGGGCGTCGTGGATCGTGGTCATGCTGGAGTCCTTCAGTGGGAGGTGCGGGTGCCCTGCGGCACCTTGAGGAAGTGGATCATCACGAACGCGCAGGCGTACAGGCCGACGAACGTCCAGGTCGCGGCCTGACCGCCACCGCCGAGCGCGAAGACCGCGGCGACCACACCGGTGCCGAGGAACGCCGCGCCGCCGGCCGCCGTCGTGTACATCGCCATCGCGGCGCCCTTGTGCTCGGGGGCGAGCGCCGGCATGATCGCGCCCATCGGCACGAAGCCGGCGAGCAGGCAGCCGAACACGCAGCCGGCGACGACGGAGAGCACGTAGCCCCAGTCCGACCCGGCGGGGACGAGCTGTGGGACATACCACCAGGCGATGAGGCCGAGGGCGGACCCGACGATGCCGAACCACTTGACGGTGCGCTGCCAGCCGATCTTGTCGCCGACCCAGCCGAACAGGGCGTTCACCAGGATGTTCGTCGCGTAGACGCACACGGTCATGAGCAGCCAGCGGCTCTGGCCCCACCCGCGCTCGTTCGCGATCACGGCGGGCAGGACGACGAACATGCCGAACTCGGGCGCGGTGTTGATCAGGCGGACCAGGAAGCCCATCAGGATCTTCGGCCGGGTGACGGTCAGGCGGATGCCGCTCGTCAGCACCTGCCAGGCGCTCTCACCGGCCGGTGCGATGCGGGAGAACCCGTTCGGCAGCCGCACGCCGAACAGCATGATGAGGAAGCCGATCACGACGAGGCCGATCGAGGCGACCATCGCGCCGGTCTCACCGATCGTGCCGCCGCCGAACACCGGGATGGCGCCGATCGCGAAGAGGGAACCGAGCGTCGGCAGGCCACCCGTGAAGGCGACGTAGAACCAGCCGACCGCCGAACCGTTCCGCTCGACCGGGGTGGTGATGTTCACCCAGACCAGGAACGCGAAGGCGAAGAGCGGGTAGCCGAAGCCCCGGACGGCGTAGGCGACGGCCGCGAACGGCACGCTGCCGATGTTCAGCGCGAGCAGGAAGAGCACCTCGAAGACGACCCAGACGGCGAACCCGAGGATCATCACCCGGCGCGGCCCGATCAGGTCGGAGAGGGCGCCGGAGACGTAGCTGCCGATCAGGGCGGCGAGGCTGTAGAAGGTCACGATCGTCGCGACGGTGGCCTCGGGACTGCCGAGGACCGCGACCATGTGCGGGGTGATGAAGTTCGACTCGACGCCGTTCCCGGTCATGAAGACCAGGACGGCGACGAACCCGAGGGCGAGCGGGCGGGGGATCCCCATCCGGTCGAGGCGGCCCTCGGCGCGAGGGGTCGTGGGCGCACCGGTGGCGCGCTGTGTCGTCGTTGACATGCTTGCTGACTCCAGGGGTCGGCGGGCTCAGGCCTGCAGGGACGGGAGGATCGAGACCTTGACGCTCGCGCCGGCGGAGTCGCCGACCAGGTCGAGGGCCTCTTGGAACCGCTCGAGCGGGAACTGGTGCGTGCAGATCTCCGACATCGGCAGGGTCTCGGCCTCGAGCAGCTTGATCGCCGCCGGCCAGGTGTGCGGGCCGAGGTGGGCGCCCCGGACGTCGAGCTCCTTGTCGTCCGAGATGATCGACCAGTCGACGGAGACGGCGTCCTTGAACACCGAGTACTCGACGAAGGTGCCGAGCTTGCGCAGCAGGTTGAGGCCCTGGGGCACCGCCGACGGGTGGCCGGTCGCCTCGATGTAGACGTCGGCGCCGTAGCCGTCGGTGAGCTCCTTGACCCGGGCGACCGCGTCGTCCTCGGCGATGTTGATCGTCAGGTCCGCGCCGACCTTGCGTGCCAGCTCGAGCTTCGCCTCGACCACGTCGAGCGCGATGATCCGGAGCGGGTTCTTCTGTCGAGCACCGGCGATGGCGGAGAGGCCGATCGGTCCGGCGCCGGCGATCACGACGGTGTCGCCGAACTTGATGTCGCCCCGCTCGACGGCGTGGAACGCGCAGGACAGCGGCTCGGCGAACGCGGCGACCTGACCGGGCAGGGCGCTCGACACCGGGTGGGTCAGGGCCTTGGCGGGGACGAGCACGTACTCGGCCATCGCGCCGTCGTAGCCCTTGAAGCCGAACATGTCGTGGACGTTGCACATCCAGTACGCGCCTTCGAGGCAGTACCGGCACTCCCAGCACGGCACGATCTGCTCGCACGCGATGCGGTCGCCGAGTGAGACCTTCCGCTTCGCCAGGGTGTCGTCGTCGCCGGACACGATCGTGCCGACGAACTCGTGCCCGGGGATGCGGTCCGTCTCGGCCCAGGCGGCGCGGTTCTCGTCACCCCAGAACTTCGCGGCGCCGTGGTAGCACTTCAGGTCGCTCGCGCAGATGCCGACGGCGTCGGTGCGGAGCAGGAGCTCGCCGGGACCGGGCGTCGGCACGGGGCGTTCCTCGAGCCGGTAGTCGCCCGGGCCGTGGACGACGACGGCTCGCATCGTCGTGGGGATGGTCGTGGTGGCGGTCGTGGCCGCGTTCTCGGTCGTCGTCGACATGCGCTGCTCCTTCGTTGGATGGCTTCGGCGACGACTGTACACCTCGCAGAACGTTTGTCCAGAACACAATTTCTGCTAGGTTCGACCCGACGCAAAGGAGCGAACATGACGACCAGCACCACCACCGACTTCGCCGCAGCCCTGCGCCCGGGCCCGGACACCGTCGACCTGACGAACGACTTCACCGGTCGCACCGCAGTGGTGACCGGCGGTGCCTCCGGCATCGGGCACGCCATCGCCCGGACACTCGCCGCACGGGGTGCGCGGGTCGCGATCGTCGACGTCCGTGCGGACGGCGCAACGACGGCGGCGGCCTACCTGCCGGCCGCGACCGATGCACCGGGCGCGGCCGACGCACCCGCCGCGACCGATGCGCCGGCCGCGGCCGCGGGCCTCCATGCCGGGTTCGGCTGCGACGTGACGGACGAGACGTCCGTGGCGCGCACCGTCGCCGACGTCGTCGCGCACTTCGGTCGCGTCGACGTGCTCGTCAACTGCGCCGGGATCGCCGCACTCGCTCCGGCGGACGAACTGTCCGCCGAGACCTGGTCGAGGACGATCGACGTCAACCTGACCGGCACCTTCCGCGTCGCCCAGGCCGTCGGTCGGCACATGCTCGCCGCCGGGTACGGGCGCGTGGTGAACATCGCTTCGCAGGCCGCGCACGTCGGCATCGACGGGCACGCCGCGTACTGCGCCTCGAAGGCGGGCGTCATCGGACTCACCCGTGTGCTCGCGCTCGAGTGGGGCGGTCGCGGCGTCACCGTCAACACCGTGTCGCCGACCGTCGTGCTCACCGACCTCGGCCGTGCCGCGTGGGCGAACGAGAACGGCATCCGGCACCAGGACGAGATCCCCACCGGCCGCTTCGCCACCCCCGACGAGATCGCCGCCGCGGTGCTGTTCCTGGCGGGGGAGTCGAGCGCGATGGTGAACGGCGCCGACCTCCGGGTGGACGGCGGGTTCACGATCCGCTGAGGTGTGCCGGGGATACGATCGGCGCATGTCCGCCGAGAACCCTGCCGCCGAGGGTGCCCGGACCCGGTTCCCGCTCGACACCGTGTACCAGGCGGCGCGGATGTACTACCTCGAGGACGCCACCCAGGTCGAGATCGCCTCGCGCCTCGGTGTCTCGCGTCCGACGGTGTCGCGGCTCGTGGCCGAGGCGCGCAAGGCCGGACTCGTACGCATCGAGGTCGTCGACCCGTTCCAGGACGAGACCGTCGCGCTCGCCGAACGGCTGCAGGTCGTGCTCGGCATCCGAGCGGTGCACCTGGCCGCCGTCACGCACACCGCCACGCTCGGCGCCGACCTCGCCGCGCCCCTGGCCGCAGCGGTCGAGGGCATGGGACTCGTCCCCGGCGACGCCGTCCTGATGTCGTCGGGCCGCACGGTGTACGACGTCGCACACGCCGGCATGCCGAGCCTGCCCGGCGTGCAGCTCGTCCCGACGGTGGGCGGGCAAGCCGACCCGATGCCGTGGTTCCAGACGAACGAGATCACCCGGACCGCCGCGGAGCACTCCGGAGCGATCCCCGCCTTCCTGTTCGCGCAGGCGCTGCCGTCGCCCGCGATGCGCTCCTCGCTCGACGAGGACCCGGCCTTCCAGCACGTCGTCGGGCTCTGGGGCCGGGCGAAGGGCGCGATCCTCGGCATCGGGGCGCCGACCCCGACGCGCGACGCCCTGGCGCGGGGCGTCCCCGTCGAGGACGCCGCGTTCGACCAGGCCGCCGGTGACGTCTGCCTCAACTTCTATGCCGCGGACGGTTCGCCCATCGAGTTCCCCGGCAGTGACCGGATGGTCCGGACCTCACGCGAGGTCCTGTCCGGTGTGCCGCACGCCGTCGGCGTCGCCGTCGGCAGCGCCAAGGTCGGCAGCATCGTCGGCGCGGTACGCGGAGGGCTCGTCAACGAGCTGGTGTCGGACGCCGCGACGGCCCGCGCCGTGCTCGACGCGCTCGCCTGAGCGGTCTGCTCGACGCCTGGCAGGTGCGCGTTCCTTCCCAGAACGGGCGCGATGGAAGGCGCTTTCGGGCATACCTGGTCGTTTCTTCGTGGCAGGTACGCCCGATTCGGGCAGGTACGCCCGAACCTAGTGTGTGCGCCGCACGTCCCAGAGGTGGTGGACGGGGTCGTGCGCGTAGTACGTCGCGAGGCTCGCGACGGTGAAGGCGCTGCCGTCCGACCGCAGTCCGGTGCGCTCGAGCTGGTCGTCACGGACCTCGTCGAACGCCCGCGCTGCCCGGTGTGCGGCCTCGCCGAGCTCCCGGACGACGACGGCCGGGTCCTGCTGGCCGTACCGGTCCTGGACCGCGGTGGCGTCCTGGTCCCAGTTCGGGAACGTCGGGGCGTCCTCTTTGAGCATCAGGGCGAGCCGCTCGGTCATCTTCCGGTGCACGTCGCGCACGTGGGCGCCGTACTCGAGTGCCGACCAGGTGTGGTCGTCGGGACGCTCGCGCACGTCATCCCGGCCGAGTGCGGTCGGCCACGCGGTCGTGTTCGCGTCGATGATCCCCGGCACGTCGCGGATCGACACCGTGGTGCCGTCGTAGCCGCACTCGGGGCAGGTGCCCTCGATGACCCAGGTCCAGCTCTTCGTCTCGGGTTCGATCGCCATGCGCCGATGTTATGTCCTCGTTACTCAGCCTTCCGGATCCGCAGGCGCATGCGGATCGGGCCCTCCCCCCGTTCGGGTGACACGCCGCTGCCTGGGAATCACCGGCCAATGACATTTCGGTCGCTCGGTAGCGTCGCTCGCTGTTCCTGAGCCGGTCTCCACCGGCCCGAGCCGGTCCCTGCCGGCTCGTCACGATCCTCGAGGAGAGACATGGGCTCCGATCCCAGCCATACCCCGACCCGGCCGCACCGACGTCTGCGCGAGAGCGACGTCACCGTGGTCGACAAGAGCATGATGCGCCGCGCGGTGAGCGGCATGGTCGTCGGCAACACGATGGAGTGGTACGACGTCGGCGTCTACGGCTACCTGGCGGTCACGATGGGGAAGGTCTTCCTGCCGACCGCCGAGCCCGCCGTGCAGATCCTGTTCAGCCTCGGTGTCTTCGCTGCGACGTACATCGCCCGTCCGCTCGGCGGCATCGTCTTCGGCCGTCTCGGCGACCGCATCGGGCGCCAGAAGGTGCTCGCGACGACGCTCATCATGATGGCGGCGTCGACGTTCCTCATCGGAGCGCTGCCCGCCTACGCGACGATCGGGGTGTTCGCACCGATCGTGCTGGTCGTGCTGAAGCTGGCGCAGGGGTTCTCCACCGGCGGTGAGTACGCCGGTGCGACGACCTTCGTGACCGAGTACGCCCCGGACCGTCGCCGCGGGTTCTTCGCGAGCATCCTGGACTTCGGCAGCTACCTGGGCTTCGCGCTCGGAGCGACCGTGGTTTCGGTGCTGCAGATCACCCTCGGCGAGGACGCGATGGTCGCCTACGGCTGGCGCTTCCCGTTCCTGGCGGCCGGTGTGATCGGCGTCGTCGCGATCTGGTTCCGTCTGCGCATCGAGGAGTCGCCGGTGTTCCAGGCGACCCAGGCGGCGCAGGAGGCCGCGTCCGAGACCCGCGCGTCCTTCGACGGAGAGCGTCCCGCGAACGTGCTCGTGATGGTCCGGGACCACTGGCGGCCGATCGTCATCGCGATCATGCTCGTCGCGGCGTCGAACACCGTCGGGTACGCCCTGACCTCGTACATGCCGACCTACCTGACCGACTCGCTCGGGTACTCCCCGCTCGACGGCACACTGCTGACGATCCCGGTGCTCCTGCTGCTGGCGGTCATGCTCCCGCTCACCGGCAAGCTGTCCGACAAGCTCGGTCGACGCGTCGTGATGTGGATCGGTGCCGCGACGACCGTGGTGCTCGTCGTGCCGGCGTTCATGCTGATCGGGCACGGTGCGCAGTGGTCCACGCTGGCCGGACTCGGGCTGCTCGCACTGATGACCGCGCTGTGGGTGTCGAACCAGGCTGCGTCGCTGCCGGCGCTGTTCCCGACCTCGACGCGGTACGGCGGCATGGGTTTCGCCTACAACATCGCCATCGCGGTCTTCGGTGGGACCACGCCCCTGATCGTGCAGGCGCTGCTGACCGTGACCGGGGACGAACTCGCCCCGGCGTACTTCCTGATGGCGATGAGCGTGGTCGGTGCGATCGGCGTCTTCTGCATGAAGGAGTCCTCGCGCCGTCCGCTGCCGGGTTCGATGCCGGCGGTGGAGACCGAGGCCGAGGCGAAGGAACTCGTGCTCACGCAGGACACGAACCCGAACCTGGACCTGGGGGACCTGCCGTTCGCCGCGCAGGACGCTGCCGCCCGGGCCGCGGGCGACGCCGCCGAGGCCGAGGCCGTGCCGGCGCGCTGACGCTGGGGGCGCTCGCGACGCGACCACGGGCGGGAGGCGCGGTGCAGGTCCGACCTGCACCGCGCCTCCCGTCTGTGCGTGCGCATGCTGCGACGATCCACGCGTCGATCGACTCGTGTTCTGTCGGAAGATGCGCACGCACGGGATGCGTGTGCATGCTGCGACGATCCACGCGTCGATCGACTCGTGTCCTGTCGGAAGATGCGCACGCACGCACCCGCACGCACCCGCCTCACTCGTGCCGGTGCTCCGACGCCGGGTCCACCGCCGGCCACACGGGGAACGGGTCCGCCCACCCGCGCCACAGGTCCGGCCCGGCCAGCAGCTCCGGCGGCGTGAGCAGCGCCCCGTCGAGGGCACGTTCGATCGCCCGCACGTCGAGCCGCTCGCCGACGAACCACAGCGCCTGCCCGATCGGGGCGTCGGCATCCCACGACGGGTTCGCGGTGGGGTCGAGCGCGAGCATCGCCCCGAAGCTCGACCACGAGCCGACGTGGTCCGGGCGTGACGCGAGCCGGAAGAACCCCTTCGAGCGGAGCACCCGGCCCGAGCTGCCGGCGGCCAGGTCCCGCTCGATCACGGTGGCCAGTCGCCCAGGGTGGAACGGCAGCGGCTCCCGGTAGCGCATCGCGACCAGGTCGTCGCGGGCGTCCCGGCCGGTGTCGGCGCCGCTCGACAGGGCGCGCATCCACCCGGCGCCCGAGGCCAGGACCCGAGCGGCCCCGCCGTTCGACGCGGGCAGGTCGCGCGCGGTCCGGAGTGCGGGCAGCGCCACGATCACGGCCTGCGGCGCGAGCCGGTGCAGCAGTGCGACCAGTGCGCGACGGCGGCGGAGGGACAGCGGAGCGAGACGGTCGAGCGCGATGACGGTCGCGTACTCGACGAGGGACGCCACCCGGTCGGCGGCCACGAACGCGTCGTCGACGTCGGACCACAGCAGGTGGGCGACGTCGTCGGCGCGCAGTACCCCGACCACGTGCCGGAGCACCCGGTCGTCACCGGTCTCGCTCCGGGCGGCGTTCGCGAGCATCATGCCCACGGCGCGGGCGTCGGAGCCGGGCTGCAGCGTGACGACGAGGCCGTGGTCGGCGTCGGGGCCGCAGGCGCGGTCGAGGTGGTCAGCCCGCTCGGCGACCGCGCGGGCCGCTGCGAACGCGCTCCCGTCCACGTGCATCCGGTGCCCGGTGGTGATCCGGGCGGCGACGCGGTCGGCGTCGGCCTCGTGGAGGGCGGTGACGAGGGTGATGGCAGCAGCACGCATGTCGGGTACCCTACCTGAAAACCGTTCTCAACAAGAGAGCGCCGACGGAGGAGAACCATGAAGGTCCGCAACTCGCTCAAGGCACTGAAGAAGATCCCGGGCTCGCAGGTCGTCCGTCGCCGCGGCCGGGTCTACGTCATCAACAAGCAGAACCCCCGCTGGAACACCCGCCAGGGCTGACGTCGGCGGTGGTCCGTAGGGTGGATCCATGCGACTGCTGCTCATCCGCCACGGCCAGACCCCCGCGAACGTGAACGGTGTCCTCGACGCCGTGGTGCCCGGACCCGGCCTGACCGAGCTCGGCCAGCAGCAGGCGGATGCCCTGCCGGCAGCCCTGGCCGACCGGGGGATCGAGCGGCTCTTCGCCTCCACCATGGTCCGGACGCAGATCACCGCGGCACCCCTGGCGGCGTCGCTCGGGCTCGAGCCCGTCGTGCTGCCCGGTCTGCGTGAGATCGAGGCCGGGGACACCCAGGGCAAGAGCGACAAGGTGTCCGTGCAGCTGTACATCTCGACGGTGCACGGCTGGTCCGGCGGGGACCGCACGACCCGGATGCCGGGGGCGGAGAGCGGGCTCGAGTTCTTCGAGCGGTACGACGACGCCGTGCGGCAGATCGAAGCCACCGGCGTCGGCGTGGCGGCGGCGGTGAGTCACGGGGCGGCGATCCGCACGTGGGCCAGCGCGGCCGCACAGAACACCCCGGACCACTTCGGCACCAAGCGCCACCTGGAGAACACCGGCATCGTCGAGCTCGAGGGGTCCTTCGCCGACGGCTGGCACCTGGTCGACTGGGAGGGCGAGCCGATCGGTGGTGACCAGCTCATCGACCGCACCGCGCTGGACCCGACCGGCGAGCGGTTCTGACGCGCGATCGCGACCGGGCGAACGGAACGAGACCAGACGAACGACGGGAGGCCCGGTACCAGCTGGTACCGGGCTTCCCGTCTGAATGCGGTCGCGTCGACTACGCGAGCTGCGACGCCGACGCCTGTGCCGTTGCGGACGCCTGTGCCGTTGCGGACGTC
Organism: Curtobacterium sp. NPDC089991; assembly: GCF_044748425.1. Taxonomy (NCBI): domain Bacteria; kingdom Bacillati; phylum Actinomycetota; class Actinomycetes; order Micrococcales; family Microbacteriaceae; genus Curtobacterium; species Curtobacterium sp. NPDC089991. Next base: position 417,318 of record NZ_JBIVGB010000002.1, on the reverse strand, counting down.
AGCGGCACGATCACGCGGTGCGCCTCGCGCAGCACGTCGAGCGTGCGCTGGACCTCGTCCGCGCGCTCCTCGGGCGTCCAGTCGAGCGCCCCGGCGAGCACGTCGGCCAGCTCGTCGAGCAGGTCGATCGTGACACCACCGACGAACGCCAGGTTCGTGCGGCGCAGCACCACGTCGACCAGGTGGACGGCCTGCTCGTGCTCGGCGAAGTACGCGACCTCGGCGCGGGTGAGCGACGGGTCGGACTCGAGCGCCTCGACGGGGCCGTCGGTCAGGACGTCCACGACCTCGGCCGCACGGGTGCCGTAGCGCTCCAGCAGGCCCTCGACCAGGGACTCGTCCAGGCCGTCACGGTGCGAGGTGATCCACAGGGCGCGCTGCGCGTCGGTGGTGGGGAACTCCTTGCCACCGCCGATCGCCATGCCGGTCGTGTCGACCTTGCGGGTCATGCCGAGCTTCGTGGTGGCCTCGGTCGACAGGTGCGCGGCGAGGGCACGGAACGTCGTCCACTTGCCGCCGACGAGCGACAGCACGGTCGACTTCGGCAGCCCGGCGATCTGGGTGTCCACGATCCGGTAGTCACGCGACACGAAGCCGGGGGCGGTGTCCTCGTGGCGGGGGAGCGGGCGGATGCCGGAGTAGCTGTAGACGATGTGGTCGCGGGTGACGTCGATCTGCGGGAACACGTGCTTCACGAGCCCGAAGAAGTAGTCGATCTCCTCGTCGGTGGTCGTGACCGGCTTCGAGGGGTCGGCGTCGATGTCGGTCGTGCCGATGAGGACCCGGCCCTTGAGCGGGTAGATGAGGACGATGCGTCCGTCGTCGTTCTCGAAGAACAGCTCGCGGCCCTTGGTGGCCTCGAGCAGCTCGTCGTTCTGGACGACGATGTGGGAGCCCTTCGTGCCGCCCATGAACTTCGTCTCGCCGCCGAACGCCTCGTTCGTCAGGTCGGTCCAGGGGCCGGACGCGTTGATGACGACCTCGGCGGTGAACACGAACTCCTCGCCGGTCTCGCGGTCGCGCAGCAGCACGCCGCCGTCGCGGGTGCCGGCGGCCTCGACGTAGTTCGTCGCGCGGGCGGTCGCGGCGGAGCCGGTCCCGGTGCCCGCGGCGATGCCGTCCTTGAGGACGTCGAGGGCCAGGCGCTCGGGCTCGTGCACGCTCGCGTCGTAGTAGGTGCCCGTGTACTTCAGGTCCTTGTTGAGGGCGGGCATGTCCTCGAGCGCGGCCTTCTTGGTGCGGAAGACGTGCTTCGGGACGGAGCCGCCGTCGCGCGAGAAGGAGTCGTAGATCGTCATGCCGATCTTGATGAGCATCGCGCCGCGCTCCTTGGTGGAGCGCTGCTTGTGCGTCAGCATGCGCAGCGGGGCGTTCATGATGCCGGAGAACGTCGAGAAGATCGGCATCGTGGTCTGCAGCGGCTTGACGTAGTGCGGGGCGATGCGGATGAGGCCGTTGCGCTCCTGGACGCTCTCGCGCACCAGGCGGAACTCGCCGTTCTCGAGGTAGCGGATGCCGCCGTGGATCATGTGGCTCGACGCGGCGGACGCACCGGAGGCGTAGTCGCCGCGCTCGACCAGGGCGACGTCGACGCCCTGCAGCGCGAGGTCGCGGAACGTGGCGATGCCGTTGATGCCGCCGCCGACGACGAGGACCTGCGCGTTCGGGCGCTCGGTGAGGGCGGTCACCGTGTTCCGGGGCTGTGTCTTCTTCGACATGGTTCGTCGCTTCCTTCGTCTGTTCTCGTGGTCAGGATCGATCGTGCGCCGGTTTGGGAGGTCGGGCAACTTGCGTGCACGAACGTGCAGCACACGTGTCGTGCGCTCCGATCCGGGGGCCGGGAGGCGCGACAGGGGTTGCAGAGGCCCTGCACGTCCGTGCATGGTTGCGTTCGACAGATCGGAGCACCATGAGCGATGCGGCTCAGCCCATGCGCACGCAGCAGGCGCTGCGCGCCGCCCACCTGTACTACCTGCAGGACCTGACGATGGACGCCATCGCGGACGAACTCGCGACCTCGCGGTCCTCGGTGTCGCGCCTGCTGAAGTACGCCAGGGACACCGGTCTCGTCGACATCCAGATCCGCTCACCCCTGGACCAGGCGGCCGCGCTGAGCCGCAGCATCCGCTCGCGGTTCGGCGTGCACGCGCACGTCGTCCCGGTGCCGGACCACACGAGCGACGTCGACAGGCTGGAACGGGTCGCCCTGTCCGCCGCCCGGATCCTGACGCAGTACGTCGAGTCGAACATGGTGATCGGGATCTCGTGGGGCTCGACGGTGAGCGCGGTCAGCCGGTACCTCGTGCCGAAGACCACCCACGGCTCGACGATCGTGCAGATCAACGGCGCCGCGAACACACGGACCACGGGCATCGTCTACGCCTCGGAGATCCTGCGGCGGTTCGGCGAGGCGTACGGCGCGTTCGTGCAGCAGTTCCCGGTGCCCGCGTTCTTCGACGACCCCGCCACGAAGGAGGCGCTGTTCCGCGAGCGCTCGATCCGCCGTGTGCTCGACCTGCACGAGCGGATGGACCTGGTCGTGTTCGGTGTCGGCGCCCCGCAGGCCCCGGTGCCGTCGCACGTGTACTCCGGCGGCTACCTCGACCCCGCCGACCGCGACGAGCTCACGAAGGCCCAGGTCGTCGGGGACGTCTCGACGGTGTTCTACCGGGCCGACGGGTCGTGGCGGGACATCGGCGTGAACGCGCGCGCCGGCGGGCCGGACCTCGACACCATCAAGCGCGCTCCGCGTCGGGTCTGCGTCGTCGCGGGCCGGTCGAAGGCCGCGTCGTTGCGGGGTGCGCTGGCGTCCGGGCTCGTCACGGACCTGATCCTGGACGAGAGCGTCGGGCAGGCGATCCTGCAGCCCTGAGTCAGGATGTGACCCGGTTCTGTCGGGGGTGCGGGGTACGGTCTCGGCCATGGTGATCTCGATGGACCGACCGGGCGGCCGGTACTCCCGTCGCGTGGTCGGCACGGACGTCGACCAGGCGCTCGCCTTCTTCGGGCGCGACTACGACTTCCGGGCACCCGCGGTCCGGCGCACCCGCCCCACCGCGCACTGGGACTTCGCCGGCGTCGGCGACGACCGGATGTCGCTGCGGTCGTCGCGGTTCATGGTCGACCTGCGCAGCGAGAGCCAGGTCGACGACGAGTTCCTGGTGGCCTGGATGCGGAGTGGCTCCAGCCGGATCACCTGCGGCGGCGAGACCTGGGCGCTCGAAGCCGGCGTGCCCGTCGTGCTGCCGTTCGCCGAGCCGTACTCCCTGCACCACCGCGACATCGCGCTGAACCTCGTGCACCTGGACCGCGACTTCGTCCGGGCGCTGGTCGGTGAGGACGACTTCGCCTTCGAGCCGATGCAGCGCCCGACGGCTGCGGGCACGGCCGCGTGGCAGGACGTGGTCCGGACGCACTCGTCGACGTGGCTCGACGTGGACCACGACCTCGACCCGATCGCGCAGCGCGACATCGCCGAGGCCTTCGCGACCGCTGCGATCCGTGCGTTCCCGCAGCGCGATCGCTGGCGCTCGACCGTGGCCGGCGGCGGTCCGGAGCACGGCCGCGTCCGCCGGGCGCTCGACTTCGTGCACGAGCACGCCCGCGAACCCATCGGCACACCGGAGATCGCCGCGGCGGCGGGGCTCAGCCCGCGCGGGCTGCAGCAGTCCCTGCGACGGCACCTCGACCAGACGCCCGGCGACCTGCTGCGCGAGGTGCGGCTCGACGGTGCGCGGGCGGACCTGCTCGGCGGTGCGCGTGACGAGACCTCGGTGGCCGAGATCGCCCGGTCGTGGGGCTTCGGGCACCTCGGGCGGTTCTCGGCGACGTACCGTGCCCGCTTCGGCGAGCTGCCGAGCGAGTCGCTCCGCACGCGCTGACCGCCGTGAGGGCACCGGGCCGGGGAGTCCACCCGGCGGCGGTAGCGTGACGACATGGACACCGTCGTCACCGCGCTCCGCTCCGCACTGCAGGACCCCGACGGCACCGTCGTCCGGACCGAACCGGGCGTGCTCGACGCCACGCGGACCGACAAGTCCGGCTGGATCGCACCCGGCGGTCCGGTCGCCGTCGTCGAGGCCCGCACCGTCGAACACGTGCAGGCGACGCTCCGGACCTGCTCGGCCCTGGGCGTCCCCGTCGTCCCGCGCGGCGCCGGCACCGGTCTGGCGGGTGGCGCGAACGGCACCGAGGGCACGGTGGTGCTCAGCGTCGCGCGGATGGACCGCATCGTCGAGGTGTCCGTCGAGGACGAACTCGCCGTCGTCGAACCCGGCGTGCTCAACGGTGCGCTGAACGCCGCCGTCGCCGAGCACGGGCTGCGCTTCGCACCGGACCCCGCGAGCGCGGCGATCGCGAGCGTCGGCGGGAACATCGCCACGAACGCCGGTGGCCTGCGGTGCGTGAAGTACGGCGTCACGCGCGAGGCAGTGCTCGGCCTCGACGTCGTGTTGGCGGACGGCCGGCTCGTGTCGACCGGCCACCGCACCGTCAAGGGCGTGACCGGTCTCGACCTGACGGCGCTGCTCGTCGGGTGTGAGGGCACGCTCGGCGTCATCGTCGGCGCGACGGTCCGGCTCGTGCCCATCCCGGCGGGGGAGCCTGCGACCCTCGGGGCCGTTTACCCGACCGTGCAGCAGGCCGCCGCCGCGGCAGCGGCCGTGGTGGCGGGAGCGGACCGGCCGTCGACGGTCGAGCTGCTGGACGCCCTGGCCCTCGAGGGGATCGCGGCGTACCTGGGATCCGAAGTGATCGTCGAGACGGTGGGGAGCACCGCGGCGGGCGGGGTCTTCCTGCTCGTGGAGTTCGACGGTCCGGGCGCGACCGAGGCCGCGCTGGGAGCCATGCCGCGCCTCCAGGCCGAGGGCGGAACCGTGCACCTGGCCGGGTCGGCGGCGGAACGCGAGCGCCTGCTGACGATCCGCCGGTCCTTCCACGCCGCGATGGAGTCGCGAGGCCGGGTGCTCATCGAGGACGTCGCGGTGCCGCGCAGCCGGCTCGCCGAGATGTTCGCCCGCGTGGAGGAGATCGGTCGCGAACACGGTGTCCCGATCCCGACCGTGGCGCACGCCGGCGACGGCAACCTGCACCCGAACTTCGTCTTCGACGGCGACGAGGTGCCGGCTCACGTCTGGGACGCCGCTGATGCGATGTTCCGTGCCGCGATCGAGTTGGGCGGGACACTGACCGGCGAGCACGGCGTGGGGGTGTTGAAGCGTCGGTGGATCGGTGACGAGCTCGGCGACGACGTGCTCGAGCTGCAGCGGGGGATCCGACGGGTGTTCGACCCGGCAGGCATCCTGAACCCGGGCAAGGTCTTCTGAGCGACTGATCGCCGAATCTCATCGCACGGATGCGCCGTGCGTCGTCAGGATCTTCGGCCGTAACGTCACCGCAACGAATCCGGCGCTGAATGGTGTGGACGAGAGCACCACCCACGAAGGAGTCTGCGATGCGCATCGGCGTCCCCACCGAGATCAAGAACAACGAGTACCGCGTGGCGGCCACCCCGGCGGGTGTCGCGGAGCTGGCGCTGCACGGCCACCAGGTCCTGGTGCAGGCCGGCGCCGGCACCGGGTCGGCGTTCCCCGACGACGAGTACCGCACCGCGGGCGCCGAGATCGTCGACACCGCCGCCGAGGTCTGGGCGCGCGCCGAGCTGATCCCGAAGGTCAAGGAGCCGGTGGCGTCCGAGTACCCGCTCATCCGTCCGGGCCAGGTGCTCTTCACGTACCTGCACCTGGCGGCCGACCGCCCGCTGACCGATGCACTCATCGACTCCGGGGCCACCGCGATCGCCTACGAGACCGTCCAGCTGCCGGACCGCTCGCTGCCCCTGCTGTCGCCGATGTCCGAGGTCGCCGGACGGCTGTCCGCCCAGGTCGGCGCCTACAACCTGATGCGCACGAACGGCGGACGCGGGCTGCTGCTCGGTGGGGTGCCCGGCACGCCGAAGGGCCGCGTCGTCGTGATCGGCGGTGGCGTCGCAGGCGAGCACGCCGCGACGATGGCGCTCGGCATGGGGGCCGACGTGACGGTCTTCGACATCAGCCTGCCCCGCCTGCGCGCGCTCGACGCCCGGTTCGACGGGCGGATCACGACGCTGCGTTCGTCGGCGCACGCCATCGCGGAAGCCCTGCGGGACGCCGACCTGGTGATCGGTTCCGTGCTCATCCCCGGGGCGTCCGCGCCGAAGCTCGTCACCGACGCCATGGTCGCGGACATGCGGCCGGGATCGGTGCTCGTCGACATCGCGATCGACCAGGGCGGCTGCTTCGAGGGCTCGCACCCGACCACCCACGACGACCCGACGTTCGCGGTGCACGACACCGTGTACTACTGCGTGGCGAACATGCCCGGTGCCGTCCCGCGCACGAGCACGATCTCGCTGACGAACGCGACGCTGCCGTACGCCGTCGCGATCGCCGACCGCGGGTGGGAGGCCGCGCTGGCCGCCGACCCGTCGCTCGCCCTCGGCCTGAACGTGCACGCCGGCCAGGTCACGAACGAGGCCGTGGCGGCCGCGCACGGCCTCGTGGCGTCCGCGCGGTAGGCCGGCCGCCTGCGGACCCGGCGCTGGCGCGCGTTGTTTCGCGCTCAGCGACAGTTCACGCAGCCTCGCGGCCGTGAACTGTCGCTGAGCGCGAATGTTGGCTACGCCGTGCGCGCCGCCAGGCCACGCGCGCCGGACCAGCCCGCACGCGCCCGCACGGCGACCGTCACCACCACGACCGCGGCGGCTGCGACCACCGCGGCCACGGCGGTCGGCGTCGACACCAGCGGACCGTCGAGCCGCGCGACCGCCACCCACGCCAGCCCCCAGGCCAGGGAGAGCATCGGCGCCAGGCGACCCCGACCCCACACCGCCAGCAGCAGCCCGACGAGCCCGGCCACCGCTGCGACGAGCACACCCCAGACGTCCTGCCCGAGGTCGAAGCCCCGGAAGCCCGCTGCCGTCAGCACCGCGGCCGTGTTCGCTGCCGTCGCGACGCACACCCACCCGAGGTAGAGGCCGAACGTGCCGTCGGTGACGATCGCCTCGACGACGCCGGAGGGCTTCGTCCGTCGCAGGATCGTGAACGTCCACACCAGCACCGCGAGCAGGGCCACGATGATCGGCTCGCTCGCCCACAGGAACCCGAACTGCACCGACAGGATCCACGCCGCGTTGAGCAGCAGGGACAAGATCGCCGGCACCGCCAGCTTCGCGTGCCGGTCATCGTCCGACGTGCGGAAGAGCTGGCGGATGGCGTAGGCGATGAGGCCGACGTAGACGACGCTCCAGATCGAGAACGCCGGGCCGTCCGGTGCGATGGCGGTCGACGACGCGGACAGTGCTCCGCCGGCAGCGTCTTGGATCGGCGTCCCGCCGGCCGCGCCGGACCCGACGAACGCCCCGACCACCGCGACGACGGCACTCACGCCGACTGCGATGCGCTTCCAGATCCTCTTCATGACCGTTCCCTTCGTCAGCATGCTGATGACCTGCACCGTAGGCGGGCGGTCCTGTCGGGCGCGCAGCGTGCGTTCAGCCTGTGGGGGACGGCGGACTGGAGGCCCGTGGCGGGCCCGCCACGGGCCTCCCGTCCGAAAGCCGGTCACCTGCGTACGGTGGTCGCGTGAGCGTCGAGATGAACACCGTGTACGTCGACCGGATCGCCCCGATGGCGAGTCCGTCGCTGGACGACACCTTCCGGATGCTCGACGAGCAGGGCGCGAGCGCGTGCATCGTGCTGTACCAACCGGACGCGCAGGAGCTCGGCGACGTCGCGGTCGCGCTCGGCCTGCACGAGCTCGCGGTCGAGGACTCCGCCGAGGGGCACCAGCGACCGAAGCTCGAGCGGTACGGCTCGACGCTCTTCGTGGTCCTCAAGCCCGCGCTCTACAACGACGGGCAGGAAGAGGTGGCGTTCGGCGAGGTGCACGCCTTCGTCGGGGAGGACTTCTTCCTCGTCGTGGTGAAGGCCGACCCGCGCGGCAAGCCGACCGTCCCGCGAGCGCTGCAGCGGATGAGCGGCAAGCCCGGCCTGGTGACGGTCGGACCGCAGGCGCAGCTCTGGGCGCTCATGGACACGATCGTCGACGGCTACGTGCCGGTGATCGACGGGCTGGAAGAGGACATCAACCAGATCGAGGACCAGCTGTTCGCGGGCGAGGCCGGGGTCTCGCGGCGCATCTACGAACTGTTCGGCGAGGTCGTCGACTTCCAGCGTGCGGCGCGCCCGCTCATCCACATCATCGAGAACCTGCACCGCGGCGCCGAGAAGTACCACCTGCCGATCGAGATGCAGCGCCGGTTCCGCGACGTCCTCGACCACGCCATCCGCACGGTGGAGCGGTTGGACACGTTCCGGCAGCTGCTGCAGAACGCGCTGACCGTCGACTCCACCCTGGCGGCGCAGAAGCAGAACGACGACACGAAGCGGATCTCCGGCTGGGCGGCGATCCTGTTCGCCCCGACGCTCATCGCCGCCATCTACGGCATGAACTTCACGCACATGCCCGAGCTGACGTGGACCTGGGGCTACCCGCTGTCGATCGTCGGGATGGTCCTGTTCGCCGCGATCCTGTGGGTCGTGTTCAAGGTCAAGCGCTGGTTCTGAGGAAGACTGGGGCCGTGACCTCGTACGACCTCGTCCACCTGACCGCCGGGGGCGTCTCCCTCGTCCTCGACTGCCGTGACCACGCGTTGCCCGCGGTGGTGCACTGGGGAGCAGCTCTCGGGCCACTCGACGACGACGCGCTCGTCGCACTCGCCGACGCGGACGTCGCCCCCGTGGCCCAGAACGAGATGGACGACCCCGTCCGTGTCGCCGTGCTGCCCGAGCCGAACCGCGGGTGGAGCGGACGACCCGGCCTGGCCGGACACCGCGACGGCCACGACTGGTCGCCGGCGTTCACCGTGCGGTCGCTCGACGTGACCGACACGACCGTCACGGCCGAGGCTGCCGACGACACCGCGGGGCTCGCCGTCCGGCTGACGATCGAGGTGCTCGTCTCCGGACTCGTCCGTGCCCGGGCTGCCGTCACGAACACCGCCGACGGCGTCTACACGGTGGACGACCTGACGGTGGCGATGCCGATCCCGTCCGGTGCGCGCGAGGTCCTGGACTTCGCCGGTCGATGGGGCAAGGAACGCACCCCGCAGCGCCGCGAGCTCGTCGTCGGTACCCACCAGCGCGAGAGCCGGAAGGGCCGGACCGGCGCCGACGCCGCGACCGTCCTGACGGTGGGGGAGCCCGGCTTCGGCTTCGCCCGCGGGCAGGTCTGGGGCGTGCACACCGGGTGGAGCGGGAACCACCGGCACCACGCCGAACGCCTGTCGACCGGGCGCCAGGTGATCGGCGGCGGCGAACTGCTGCTGCCGGGTGAGGTCCGGCTCGGCACGGGCGATACGTACGAGGGGCCGTGGGTGTGGTTCGCCCACGGTGACGGGCTCGACGAGCAGGCCCGACGCTTCCACCAGTGGCTCCGGAGCCGGCCGCAGCACCCGACGACGCCGCGGCCGATGACGATCAACGTCTGGGAGGCCGTGTACTTCGACCACGACCTCGCCCGGCTGACCGACCTGGCGGAGCGCGCCGCGGCCCTCGGGGTCGAGCGGTACGTGCTCGACGACGGGTGGTTCCGCGGCCGCCGGAACGACCACCTCGGGCTCGGCGACTGGTACGTCGACGAGGACGTCTGGCCCGACGGGCTCGGGCCGATCGTGGACCGTGTCCGGGCGCTCGGCATGGAGTTCGGCCTGTGGTTCGAACCCGAGATGGTGAACGAGGACAGCGACCTCGCCCGCGCCCACCCAGAGTGGATCATGCAGGCGGACGGCCGACTGCCGATGCGGTCCCGCGACCAGCAGGTGCTCGACCTGGCGATCCCCGAGGCGTACGAGTACGTGCTCGAGCGGATGACGGCGATCATCGGCGAGTACGGCATCGAGTACGTCAAGTGGGACCACAACCGCGACCTGGTGGAGGCCGGGTTCCCCGGTGGCGGCGCGGCGGTGCACGAGCAAACCCTGGCGACGTACCGGCTGATGGCGACCCTGAAGGAGCGCTTCCCGACGCTCGAGATCGAGTCGTGCGCGTCGGGCGGCGCCCGGGTCGACCTCGGCGTGATCGAGCACACCGACCGCGTCTGGGTGTCCGACGACATCGACCCCCTCGAGCGGCAGCAGATGCACCGGTGGACGCAGCAGCTCCTGCCCCCGGAACTCCTCGGCGCGCACATCGCGAGCGGCAGGAACCACTCGACGGGCCGCGTCCACGACCTGGCCTTCCGGGCCGGCACCGCGCTCGTCGGGCACCTGGGCATCGAGTGGGACCTCACCGAGGCGACGGCGGAGGAGTCGGCGTCGCTGGCCGAGTGGATCGCGCTGTACAAGGAGCTGCGCGGGCTGCTGCACGGCGGCGACCTGGTGCGCATGGACGAGGTCGACGACTCCCGGCTCGTGTACGGCACGGTCACGCCGGACCGGCAGCAGGCCGTCTTCTTCCTGGCGAGCATCGGGCGGTCTGAGGTGTCCGGCACCGGTCGGGTCACCTTCCGCGACCTCGACCCGGACGTCTCGTACCGCGTCGACCCGATCGTGGTCGGTGACGGGCACGGGATCGTCCGGCCGGACTGGTGGAGCGGCGCACGGGTGTTCAGCGGTCGGGTGCTCGGCACGGTCGGCCTGCACCCGCCGCTCATGCCCGCCGACTGCGTGGTCCCGTTCCGTCTGACGGCCGTCTGACGGCAGGTGGGACGACCGGGAGGCCCGGTGCCGGTGATCGGAGCCGCTAGGGTTTCCGACATGCCGCGCTCCGGACACGCGACCCCCGTCTGGGCGCTCAAGCTCGCCGTCGTCACCGCCCTGGTGGGCGTCTCCGGCGGCATCGCCGGCATCGCCGTGTGGCTCGCGCTGCAGCTCATCCAGTTCGTGGCCTTCGGGTACGGCTTCGGTGGGCACCTCGAGGCGGCGGACGCACCGTCGGCGCTGAACCGGTTCCTCGCCCTCGTGGCCGCCGGTGTCCTGACGGGCTTCGCCTGGTGGGCGCTCCGGCGCTGGGGGCGTCCGATCGTGTCGGTCACCGCGGCGGTCGGCGGCAAGCGGATGCCCGCACTCGCGACCCTGGCGAACGCCGGCGTGCAGATCCTGGCGGTCGGGCTCGGCGCCTCGATCGGCAAGGAGGTCGCCCCGCGCGAGGTCGGCGCCTGGCTCTCCCAACTCGTCACCCGTCGTGCCGGTCTCACCCCGCGCGAGACGAAGATCCTGGTCGCCTGCGGAGCGGCAGCGGGCCTCGCCGCGGTGTACGACGTCCCGCTCGGCGGTGCGCTCTTCGCCGTCGAGGTCCTGCTCGGCGAGATCAGCTTCGCCACGGCCCTGCCCGCGTTCGCCACGAGTGCCGTCGCCGCGTTCGTCGCCCGGCTCGTGATCCCGGACGAGGTGCTCTACCACGTGCCGGCGATGCACATGTCGCCGTCGCTGCTCGTCTGGGCGATCATCGTCGGGCCCGTCCTCGGCCTGGCGGGCGTCGGGTTCGTGAAGCTCACCAACCGGCTGCAGGGCATCGCGCCCAAGGGCTGGCACCTGCTCGTCGTGCTGCCGGTGGTGTTCGCGATGGTCGGGCTCATCGCGGTGCCGTTCCCCGAGATCCTCGGCAACGGGCGGGCGCTGGGCATCGTCGCGATGAACGCCTCGCTCGACGACGACACCGTCGCCGGCCTGGCGCCGATCGTGCTGCTCCTGCTGCTCGGCGTCGTCCGCACGATCACCACGTCGGCCACGATCGGTGCCGGCGCGGTCGGCGGCACCCTGACACCATCGATCGCGATCGGTTCGGCGATCGGCGGCGGCCTCGGGGGCGCGTGGCTCCTGCTCTGGCCGGCTGACGGCCCGGGCCTGGCGGCCTTCGCGTTCGTCGGCGCAGCGGCGTTCCTGGCGACCACGATGCGGGCCCCGTTCACGGCGCTCGTCCTGGTGGTCGAGTTCACCCAGGAGGGCACCGACATCCTCATCCCGTCGCTCCTCGCGGTGTCCGGGGCGGTCGCGGTCGGGTACGTCCTGGCACGTCGACGCAGCGCACAGATGGTGTGAACACTTCGTCACGGTCCGGGACAGACGACGGTTCTGCGGCCTACGATCTGCGGCATGACGGAGCGACGGGCTCCGCACCGAGCTGAGGAGCAGGCCATGGCGGGGTTCGACGACATCACGAAGAAGGCCCAGGACTTCCTGAAGGACAACAAGGTCCAGGACGCCCTGAAGAGCGAGAAGGCCGAGGACATCAGCGACCAGGTCCTCGGGGGCGTCGCCGACGCGGTCAAGAAGGCCACCGGCGGCAAGTACGACGACAAGATCGACGGTGCCCGCGACGCTGCGGACAAGAAGATCGGCAACGAGTAGCCCCACCGTGCGACGGCCCAGGACCCGGCGTGGTCCTGGGCCGTTGCCGTGCCGACTGGACGCCGTCGGGAACAACGGCCACCATTGACGGGTTGCTCCGGACAGCAACACCAGGAGGACGAGACGTGACAGTCGTGGCGCCGAACCAGCCGCTCACCGAGGCCGAGGTCGAGACGATCAAGTCGGACTTCCCGATCCTCGCGCAGGACGTGAACGGGCAACCGTTGGCGTACCTGGACTCCGGGGCGACGGCGGAACGCCCGACCCAGGTCCTCGACGCCGAGCGCCGGTTCCTCGAGCACGACAACGCCGCCGTGCACCGCGGCGCGCACACGCTCGCGGCCCTGAGCACCGATGCCTACGAGGATGCCCGCGCCACCGTCGCCGACTTCATCGGCGCTGCCGGTCCGAGCGAGGTCGTCTGGACCGCGAACGCCACCGACGCCCTCAACCTCGTCGCCTACGGCATCGCGAACGCCAGCCGTGGCCGCGGCGGGGTCGACGCCGCTCGCTTCCGCATCGGACCGGGCGACGAGATCCTGGTCACCGAGGCCGAGCACCACGCGAACCTCGTGCCCTGGCAGGAACTCGCCGCGCTGACCGGTGCGACGCTCCGCTGGGTCCCGGTCGCCGACGACGGCACCTGGACCGCCGAGGACGCCGCGGCCCTGATCACCGACCACACCAAGGTCGTCGCGTTCGCGCACGTCTCCAACGTCACCGGCATGGTCGCCCCCGTCGAGCAGATCGTCGGTCTCGCCCACGCCCGCGGCGCACTGGTCGTCCTCGACGCCTGCCAGTCCGCGCCGCACCGGCCGCTCGACGTGCAGGAGCTCGGCGTCGACTTCGCCGCGTTCTCCGGGCACAAGATGCTCGGTCCGAACGGCATCGGCGTGCTCTGGGGCCGCAGCGAGCTGTTGAACGCGCTGCCCCCGTTCCGCACCGGCGGGTCCATGATCACCACCGTGACCATGGAGGCGTCGGAGTTCATGCCGGCCCCCGAGCGGTTCGAGGCCGGCACGCAGCCCGTGTCGCAGGCCGTCGCCCTGGCCGAGGCCGTCCGCTACCTGCAGGGCATCGGCATGGAGCGTGTCCGCGCGCACGAGGAGCACCTCGCCCGGCGCATGCTCGACGGCCTGGCCGCCGTCCCCGGCATCCGCGTCGTCGGTCCGCCGGTCGGCGTCCCGCGATCGGGCCTGGTGTCGTTCGACGTCGACGGCGTGCACGCCCACGACGTCTCGCAGTACCTCGACGCGCAGGGCATCGCCGTCCGCTCGGGGCACCACTGCGCCCAACCCCTGCACCGCCGCCTCGGCCTGGTCGCCACCAGCCGCGCGAGCACCTACGTCTACACGACCGAGCACGACGTGGACCGGTTCATCGCGGCCGTCGGCGAGGTCCGCGGCTACTTCGGAGCGACCGCATGAACTCCCTCGACAGCCTGTACCAGCAGGTCATCCTCGACCACGCCGAGGCCCGGCACGGCGACGGTGACCTGCCCGACGCCGACGCCGCCCACTTCGAGCGCAACCCCACGTGCGGCGACGAGATCACCGTTCGCATCCGTCTCGAACCGGGCACCGACCGCATCGCCGGTCTCGCCTGGCAGGGCGACGGCTGCTCGATCTCGATGGCCTCGGCATCGGTCCTCACCGACATGGCCGTCGGCCGCACGGTCCCGGAGCTCCTCGCACTGACCGACGAGTTCCGCACGATGATGCGCTCCCGCGGTGTCGGCGAGCCCGACGAGGACGCCCTCGAGGACCTCATCGCCTTCCACGGCGTCTCGAAGTTCGTCATGCGAGTCAAGTGCGGCATGCTCGCCTGGGTCGCGGCGGAAGCCGCCGCGCGTGAGGCGACGGCGTCCCGCTGAGCCGGGTGCGGCTCGCGATCGCGACCACGTGACGGCCAGGAGGCCCGTGGCGGGCCCGCCCCGCGCCTCCCGACCGCAGTCGGTCGCCGACCGGGCCCCGGAGGGCTTGAACGGTGTGCCTGTTCAAGGAGCGCGATGATCTTCGAGACGGAGCGACCCGGCGCAGGCCGGGCCGACGCGATCGTGCGGGACTACCTGAACGAGGTCGCGTCGCGGTGGTACGGGCGAGCGGCGACGCCGGCCGAGGTCGACCGCGCGATGCTCGACGAGCCCTTCGACGACCTGCAAGGGGACTCCGGGCTGTTCGTCGTCGCCTCGGACGGGGGAGCGGTGGTCGCGTGTGCCGGCGTGCGTTTCGTGGCTGCCGTCGGTGAGCTGACGAAGGTGTTCACGCTGCCGGATCGCCGCGGTCGGGGTGTCGGTTCGGCACTCCTGCGACACGTCGAGGAGGTCTGCCGAGCGCGCGGGATCACGTCGCTGCGTCTCGACACCCGGGCCGAGCTCGCCGAGGCCTGTGCCCTCTACGAACGGCTCGGCTTCGTGCGGGTGGCGCCGTTCAACGACGACCCGTACTCCGACCGCTGGTACGCGAAGGTGCTGTAGCCCCGGCTCAGGGGCGGTACTCGTCTCGCGGCTTCGTGGATCGGGTAGGTGGCTGGGCCGGTGCGGTGGCACCGCCGGAACCGATGGCGCTCAGTACGGCGGCCAGGTACTGCAGCGTGGTCAGCACCACCCGGCCGATGGATCGCAGGACGTGGCTCATGCGGCGAACCTATCGTTCAGACGTGACGATGCGTCATGAAGACGTCGACGTCGCCCTCGGTGTCGACGACGAAACCGTGCCGTTCGTAGAGCCGGCGCGCGGCGCTGCCCTGCAGGACGTTGAGTCGCGTCGCACCCGCGTGGGGTTCGGCCAGGACGGTCCGGAGCACTGTCGATCCGACGCCCCGCCCCTGGACCTCCGGCGCGAGGTAGAAGTGCTCGACCCAGCAGGTGTCGTCGTCGATCCGTGTGGCGATCGAGCCGACATCGCGGCCGTCGACCACGACGACACGGGTGTGCTCGGGCGCGAAGGCATCACGCATCCGCCCGCGGACCCGGACCGCGTCAAAGCGGCCGAGACGCTCCAGGTCGGCACGGAGGACCTGCGCACGCAGCTCGACGAGCCACTCGATGTCCTCGGGGATGCTGTTCCGCAGTGTGACGTCCACCCGTCGAGCCTAGGAGTCGTCGGCGTGGATCCCGTGCTGGTGATCGGCTCGTACCCTGGTCCGATGGATCAGGACGGTGTCATCGACCTCGTGGCGGCACGCCGCGCCTCGGCCGGGCACCCCATCGTCGTCGGCATCTCGGGGTACTGCGGCTCCGGGAAGTCCACGCTGGCGCGCAGTCTGGCCGGGACGGTGCCGGGCGCGGTGCGGATCCGTGGAGACGACTTCCTCGATCCGGAGCGGTCCCACCGGCGGTCGGGTGACTGGGACGGTGTCGATCGGGAGCGTCTGACGTCGTCCGTCCTCGAACCGCACCGGACGGGGCGAGCGAGCACGTTCCAGCGGTTCGACTGGTCGGTCCGGGCACTCGGTCCCGCGGAGCCACTGCCGACGACGGACGTCGTGGTCGTCGACCTCATCGGCCTCTTCCACCCCGACGCGATGCCGCACATCGACGTGGCGGTCTGGTGCGACGTGGACCTCCACACCGCCGCTCGTCGCGGCATGGCCCGCGACCGCCAGCTCGGACGTGACCACGACGACCTGTGGCAGGACGTGTGGATCCCCAACGAACGCGACTTTGAAGCGCAGTTCGCCCCGAGGGACGCTGCCGACGTCGTCTTCGACGGGTGACGAACCCCCGCACAGAGGCCGTGGTCAGGCCGCTCGACCGGCGGTCGTGGCGGACCGGTGAGCGCGTCCGACGGTGACCCCGAGGGCGATCTGCACGATGCCGAACAGGATCAGGAAGCCCGCGATGGCGACGACGGCCAGCGCTGCCCCGATGGACGGCAGGTTGATGACGAGCACGCCGATGACGATGCTGAGCACCGCGGCGCCGATCGTCAGGGCACGGTTCGTCGGTGTCGGGGCGTAGAGCAGGGTGATGCCCTCGACCAGCCAGGCGAAGCCGATCACGAACGCGATCCACCGCACCCCGACCGGCGGGGCGACGAGCGCCACGATGCCCCCGGCGAGGATCAGCGCACCGAGGACGACCAAGCCGATGCGGCGGCCGGTGCCGATCCCGTGGGCGAACGCACGGACGATCATCGACAGGCCGGACACCAGCAGGTAGATGCCGAACACCCACGCGACCGCGAACAGCGTCGCGTGCGGGAGCACGAGTGAGGCGACACCGACGAGGACCGCCACGATGCCGACGATCAGCAGCGCGGTCCGTAGTCGTCGATCCCCGCCGACGTCGGTGACGACGTCGTCCTGCAGCGCCATGGCGTCCGCCCTTCCCTGAGAGGATCTGGTCCTGCGCGCTTCTGCGTCAGGGCTACTCCTCGGAACTGCCCGTGTCCGGTGCCGATACGGACGCATCGGTCCGCGCGGGGTTGATGCGGCGTGGCGGACGCGCTGGCCACGTGACGAGCAGCAGCACCGCGGGCGGGCCGAACAGCAGCGTCAGGAGGAACCAGGTCCACGCCGATCGGTTCCGGGTCCGGGCGTACCCGCCGGCGAGCATCGCGACGCTGAGCCAGAGGCTCGACAGGTACAGGCCGGTGAAGTCCTCGTGCACGAACGGTTCCCTTCGAGAGATACATCAATACCGGTCGAAGGGTAGCGCGTCCTCAGACCGTGTCGGCCTCGTCGTTGGTGGTGCGGCGGAGTGAGCGCACCATGCTGCGCAGCGCCCCCCGCGCCGCCACCTGCTGCTCACCCGACAACCCGTCGAGCATCCGGACCTCGACGCCGCGGACAGCCGCGCTCGCGAGCTCGAGGCTCGCCCGCCCGCTCGCCGTCAACCGCGTCGGGAGCGCCTTGCCCACCGGCGCCTCGGTGGCCCGCGTCACGAAGCCGTCCCGTTCCAGGGCCTGCAGCAGCACGTTCATCGACTGCCGCGTGACGAAGGCGCCGCGTGCGAGCTCGGAGTTCGACAGCCCGGGCCGCTGTGCCAGGAGTTCGAGGCACGAGTAGTGCGTCATCGTCATGCCGAGTGGGCGCAGCACGGCCTCCATCGCGGCGCGGAGCGCGCTCGCGGCTTCCTTGAGCAGGTACCCGAGGGACGTCTCGAGGTCGATACCGTCTTGACTCATGTCAGGAGTCTGACATAGATTGCTCCGTGTCAGAAGACTGACACAACCGAAGGAGCACCACATGCCCGTCACCGGCCCCGACTTCATCTCCCTGCAGACCCGCGACCTGGCGGCGTCGCAGGCGTTCTACGAGCAGTACCTCGGTCTCGTCCGCTCCCAGGCCGGCCCGCCACACGCCGTCGTCTTCGAGACGACGCCCATCGCCTTCGCGCTGCGGGACGTCGTCCCCGGCACCGACCTCGACGCGGTCTCGCAGCCGGGCATCGGCGCGGCGATCTGGCTGCACGCGACCGACGTGCAGGCCATCCACGACGCCCTGGTGGCCGACGGCCACACGATCGTGTCGGCACCGATCGACGGCCCGTTCGGCCGGACGTTCACGTTCGCCGACCCGGACGGCTACCAGGTCACGCTCCACGACCGCGCCTGAGCTGCGGCCGTCACGCTTCGTCACGATGGATGACGGACGCAGACCCCGCACGTAGCGTCGCCAAGCGTGACCAGCAGCAGCGAACCCCGGCAGATCCGCTTCAACGCGTTCGACATGAACTGCGTCGCCCACCAGTCCTCCGGGCTGTGGCGGCACCCGCGCGACCGATCGCGGGACTACCGCGACCTGACGTACTGGACGGACCTGGCGAAGACGCTCGAAGGTGGGGCGTTCGACGGCATCTTCATCGCCGACGTGCTGGGCACGTACGACGTGTACGGCGACTCGAACGAGGCCGCACTCCGCACCGGCTCGCAGGTGCCGGTCAACGACCCGATCCTGCTGGTGTCGGCGATGGCGTCGGTGACCGAGCACCTCGGCTTCGGGATCACGGCGGGGACCGCGTACGAGCACCCGTACCCGTTCGCCCGGCGGATCTCCACGCTCGACCACCTGACCAAGGGGCGCGTCGGCTGGAACGTCGTCACCGGGTACCTGCCGAGCGCCGCGCGGAACATGGGGCAGACCGACCAGCTGTCGCACGACGACCGCTACGACGTGGCCGACGAGTACCTCGAGGTCCTCTACAAGCTGTGGGAGGGCTCGTGGGAGGACGACGCGGTCGTCGCCGACCGCGAGTCCGGGGTCTTCACGGACCCGGCGAAGGTGCACCCGATCGAGCACCACGGCACGCACTTCGACGTGCCGGGCATCCACCTGTCCGAGCCGTCGGTGCAGCGTTCGCCCGTCATCTACCAGGCGGGCGCGTCGCCGCGCGGCATCCGCTTCGCAGCGGAGAACGCCGAAGCCGTCTTCGTGGGCGCACCGACCGTCGAGCAGCTCGCGTCGACCGTCGCGAAGGTCCGTGACGCCCTGGAGGCAGCTGGTCGCGACCGCTACGCCGCTCGCGTCTACACACTGCTCACCGTGATCACGGACGCCACCGACGAGCTGGCCCAGGCGAAGTACGAGGACTACCTGTCGTACGCGTCGGAGCTCGGTGCCCTGGTGCTCAACTCCGGCTGGATGGGCGTCGACCTGTCGCAGTGGGACCTCGACGAGCCCCTCGGCGATGTCGAGTCGAACGCGATCCAGTCGGCTGCGGCCAACATCGCGGCGGCGACCGGCGAGGACGGCAGCTCGTGGACGATCCGCGACCTCGCCCGGCACACCGCGATCGGCGGACTCGGGCCGGTCGCCGTCGGCGGGGGAGCGACCATCGCCGACCGCCTGCAGGAGATCCAGGAGCTCACCGACGTCGACGGCTTCAACTTGGCGTACGCGGTGACGCCGGGCACGTGGGAGGACGTCATCGAGTTCGTCATCCCCGAACTCCGGGCGCGCGGGGCGTACCCGACCGGCTACGAGCCCGGTTCGCTGCGGCACAAGCTGCACGGCCGCGGTGACCGGCTGCCCGACGAGCACCGTGGGGCGTCGTTCAGGATCGGCAGCAGCGCGGTCGTAGGCTGACCGGGTGATCGAACCGTCCGTGTCCGTGCGTCCAGCGGCCCCGGACGAAGTGTCGGCGTGTGTCGACCTGTGGGTCGCAGCGGTCGCGGCACGGGACGGCGTGCCGGAATCCGAGGCGGTGCGAGCCCGCGCGGCGTCGAAGTTCGCCGTGCCTCGGGTCGCCCTGCTCGTCGCTGTCGGAGCGGCCGGTGCGATCGACGGCTTCGCGCTCGTGACGGCGCCGGGGTCCGGGCGGTCGACCGACCCGTCCGACGCCGCCTACCTGTCGCTGCTCGCCGTCCGCCCGGACGTGCAGGCGCGGGGTGTCGGGCGTGCGCTCCTGGCCGCGTCGGTCGACGCGGCGTCGGCGGCGGGACACCCCGCGGTGGTCCTGCACGCACTCGCCGGCAACGAGCGAGCGCTGCGGCTCTACGAAGCCGGCGGGTTCCGGGCGGACGGGGTCGAGTTCCCGCACGCCCTGACGGGCGGGCCGACGCGGACGTACATCGCGACGGCCCCGGCGCGCTGAACCGTCAGACGCGCCACTTCGGTCGCGGGGCGTGGTCCTCGTACGACTGCCGACTCGGGTAGGTGATCAGCTCGATCGTCGATCCCCACGGCGTTCCGACGTACACGAACCGGTTGCCGAACCCACCCTCGTTGCCGCCGAGGTCACGCGGGTCGGCGTACCGCTGGCCGCCCGCCGTCTCGATGTGCGACAGCGCGTGGTCGATGTCGTCGACGTAGAACGCCACGTGCTGCCAGCCGAGGTCGCTCGCGCGGACGGCCGGGCGCTGGTCGGGGCCGTGGTACTCGAAGAGCTCGAGTCCCGGCCCGTTCGGCAGCGCGAGCATACGCAGTGCCCCCTGGGCCATGGTCTTCGGGATGCCGAGGCGCCGCTGGACGTCGGGTTCACCGCGGAGCGGTTCGCTCCGGAGGAACCGGTCGTACAGGGGGACGGCGTCGAGTCCCAGGACGAAGAAGTCGGTGGCCTGGTCGATGTCGGGCACGGTGAGGCCGATGTGGTCGATGCCGTGTGCGGTGCTGGGGGTGCCCGTCGGGGTGGTGACGGTTGCAGGACGTGTCGCGGTGGTGCCGGATGGGCGTGGCGCAGTGTGCATGGTGCCGTCTCCCCTGAGTTCGGCTCGGACGTGGATCACCCGAGTAGAACGGCTGTTCGCGGGGGAGGACAAGCGGAGCGCGGGACGCGTGCGGAGAACCGCCGCGATCGTGCGTGATCAGTCGACGGGGGTCCACGCCGGGTAGGTTGCCGAGCGTCCGTCGCCCGAGGACCGCCGGGTGACGCGGCGCTTTACCCAGGGCAGGACGTGCTCGCGGTAGTAGCGGAGTTCCTCGGAGAGTCGGGTGCGGCCGGTCTGTTCGGACGCCGGCTCGATCGGTGCCGGTCCGTCCTCGATCGCGTGCAGGGCGAGGTCCGCGACGCGCTGGTGGCCGGTGTCGTTCATGTGCAGCCGGTCCTCGGACCAGAACTCGGCACGGCGCAGGTGCGGATCACGGGACACGTCGACGAAGGGCAGGTCGTACCGGTCGGCGAGGTCGGCGAGGGCGTCCGCCCAGGCGTCGCCGCGCGCGTTGATGAGGCGTCCGAGGGGGAGTCGTGCGCTCGGGTCGGCGGGGCTCAGCAGCGCCAGCCGGACCCCGCGGCCCAGGACCGTGTCGACCGCCGCTTCGAGTGGTGCGATGAGGGCGTGGGCGTCGAACCGTGGCCGCAGCAGGTCGTTGCCGCCCGCGCAGAACGTGATCAGCGTCGGTGCGGGGTCGAGTGCGAGAGCCGCGTCGAGCTGCTCTCCGAGGACCCCGGCGAGCAGGCGCCCGCGGACCGCGAGGTTGGCGTACCGGACGTCTGCGTCGTGCGCACGGGCCATGCCGCTCGCGAGTCGGCCGGTCCAGCCGGGGAACGGTACGGCGCCGGCGTCGCCGATGCCCTCCGAGAAGCTGTCGCCGATCGCGACGTAACGGATGGTGTCGGGCATGCGGCCATCATCGTGCACATGTCTGTGCACGTTCTGGTGTGGAACGAGCGTTTCAGGACAGCGACCACGACACACGACCGTTACACGAGGGAAACGGCGGGCGCGAAGAGGCTCCCTAACTTCTGTGGTGGAGGCGATCACCGCCTCCCCACCCCACTCCCTCGGAGGACGCCATGGCTACCGATCTCGTGACACCCGTCGCAGCGCCCCACGCCCCCACCACGACCGCCGCACCCGCTGGTGCCGGCGTCGTCAAGCCCGGGTACGACCCGGCGCTCACGAACGAGGACCTCGCCCCGCTGCGCAAGCAGAGCTGGACGAGCTACAACTTCTTCGCCTTCTGGATGTCCGACGTGCACTCGGTCGGCGGCTACGTCACCGCCGGGTCGCTCTTCGCACTGGGCATCGCGAGCTGGCAGGTGCTCATCGCCCTGGTGGTCGGCATCCTGATCGTGCAGGTCTTCGCCAACCTCGTCGCCAAGCCGTCGCAGCGCACTGGCGTGCCCTACCCGGTCATCAACCGTGCGGTGTTCGGGGTGCTCGGGGCGAACGTGCCCGCGATCATCCGCGGGCTGATCGCGATGGCCTGGTACGGCGTGCAGACGTTCCTCGCCGCGCAGTCGCTCAACATCATCTTCCTGAAGTTCATCCCCGCCTCGGCCGGGCTGCTCGACCACTCGTTCCTGGGGCTGTCGGCGCTCGGGTGGATCTCGTACGCGATCCTGTGGGTCGCGCAGGGGGCCCTGTTCTGGATGGGCATGGAGGCCATCAAGAAGTTCATCGACTGGGCGGGCCCGGCGGTGTACGTCGTGATGATCGCGCTGGCGATCTACCTCGTCAGCCAGGCAGGCATCGGCAACATCTCGTTCACGCTGTCGGTGGGGGAGCCGCTCTCGTTCGGCGCGTCGATCCCGGTCATGCTCTCCGCGGTCGCCCTGGTGGTCAGCTACTTCTCCGGCCCGATGCTCAACTTCGGTGACTTCTCGCGCTACGGCAAGTCCTTCGCGTCCGTCAAGCGGGGCAACTTCTGGGGCCTGCCGATCAACTTCCTGTTCTTCTCGGTGCTCACCGTGCTGTGTGCGAGTGCGACCGTGCCGGTCTTCGGCAAGCTCATCACCGACCCGATCGAGACCGTGCAGGCGATCGGCGCCCCGTTCGCGATCCTGCTCGGCGGCCTGACCTTCGTCACGGCGACGGTCGGCATCAACATCGTCGCGAACTTCATCAGCCCCGCGTTCGACTTCTCGAACGTCGCTCCGCGCAAGATCTCGTGGCGAGCCGGCGGCATGATCGCCGCGGTCGGCTCCGTGCTGCTGACCCCGTGGAACTGGTACGGCAACGACCAGGCCATCCTGTACACGCTCGGGGTGCTCGGCGCCCTCATCGGCCCGCTGTTCGGCATCCTGATCGCCGGGTACTACATCGTCGGGAAGCAGCGCATCGCCGTCGACGACATGTACACGAAGGACACCTCGGCCCGGTACTGGTACCGCGGCGGCTTCAACCCGAACGCCATCGGTACCCTCGTCGTCACCGGGGTGGTCTCGGTCGCCAGTGCGGTCCTGCCGCCCGCGCTCGGGATCCTGCCGGGGCTGAACAACTACAGCTGGTTCATCGGCTGCGGCCTGGGACTGGTGGTCTTCTGGGGCCTCGAGCGGGTCCGGCCGAGCATGCCGGAGCTCGCCTCGGACGACCCGACGGTCGACGACGGCGCCGCCGTCGGACGAGCCTGACACGCCCCGCACCACCAGCGACACCCGCACCGCCCGCACCACCGGAAGGACCCCGATGCGCATCCGCGTCGTCAACCCGAACACCACCGCCTCGATGACCCGCTCGATCGGCGTCGCCGCCAACGCGGTCGCCGGCCCGGGCGCCATCGTCGAGGCGGTGAACCCCACGATGGGCCCGGCGTCGATCGAGAGCCACTACGAAGAGGCGCTCGCGGTGCCGGGGCTCCTCGAGCAGATCGCGCTCGGGGAGCAGGACGGCGTGGACGCCTACGTCGTCGCCTGCTTCGGTGACCCGGGCCTCGACGCCGCGCGGGAGCTCGCCGCCGGGCCGGTCATCGGGATCGCCGAGGCGGGCTTCCACGCAGCGGCGATGCTCGGGCGCCGGTTCGGCGTCGTGACGACCCTGGCGCGGACGACCGGACGGGCCCACGAGCTCGCCGAGCGCTACGGCTTCGCGTCGCTCGTCACCGAGATCCGGGCGTGCGAGGTCGCGGTGCTCGAGCTCGACGACCCCGCTTCGGGCGCACGCGCCCTGGTGATCGAGGAGTGCCGGGCCGTCATCGCCGGCGGAGCCGACGCGGTCGTGCTCGGCTGCGCGGGGATGGCGGACTTCTGCGCCGAGGTCTCGCGGGCGATCGGGGCACCGGTCGTCGACGGCGTCGCCGCGGCGACCGTGCTCGCCGAGTCGCTCGTGCGGCTCGGGCTCTCGACGGGCAAGCACGGCGAGTACGCCACCCCGCCGACGAAGGCGATGTCGGGTCTGCTGGCGGGCTTCGAACGCCAGCCGGCGGCGGGCGCGACGGTCGGGGCGGGCGCATGACGGGCCTCCCGGCCGACGGCAGCACCGAGTCCCGCACCGACGTCGACACCGACACCGTCGCGGACCTCGTCCTGCGCGCAGATCGCGCCTGGATCGACGGAGCCTTCCGCCCCGCAGCGGTCGTCGTGCGCCACGGCCGCGTCGACACCGTCCTGCCGGTCGACGCAGCCGTGGCCGCCGTCGACGACCGCACCGTGCCGGCCGACCAGGTCCTGCTGCCCGGCCTCGTCGACACCCACGTGCACGTCAACGAACCCGGACGCACCGAGTGGGAGGGGTTCGCGTCCGCGACCCGGGCCGCCGCACTCGGCGGGGTCACGACCATCATCGACATGCCGCTCAACTCGATCCCCGCGACGACGACGGTCGAGGCGCTCGCCGTGAAGCGCGCGAGTGCCGAGGGGCGGGTCGCCGTCGACGTCGGGTTCTGGGGCGGGGCGGTCCCCGACAACGCCGGCTCGCTCGGCGCACTGCACGACGCGGGCGTCTTCGGGTTCAAGTGCTTCACCGCGCCGTCCGGGGTCGACGAGTTCCCGCACCTCGACGCCGACCAACTGCGCGACGCGATCGAGGAGGTCGCCCGGATCGACGCCCTGCTCATCGTGCACGCCGAGGACCCCGAGTTCCTGGTCGACCACGCCGCGCTCGGCGGCCACTACGAGGACTTCCTCGCCACCCGCCCGGTCGACGCCGAGCGGTCCGCCATCGCGCGGGTCATCGACGGCGCACGGGCCACCGGCGCGCGGGTCCACATCCTGCACCTGTCCGACGCCGGAGCGATCCCGATGATCCGCGCCGCGAAGGACGACGGCGTCCGGATCACGGTCGAGACCTGCCCGCACTACCTGTCGTTCGAAGCGGGGTCCATCCCCGACGGCGCGACCGAGTACAAGTGCTGCCCGCCGATCCGTGACGACGCGAACCGTGACGCCCTGTGGGCCGGCGTGCTCGACGGCACGATCGACATGATCGTGTCGGACCACTCGCCGTCGACCGCCGACCTCAAGGTCGACGACTGGGGACTCGCCTGGGGCGGGATCGCCGGCCTGCAGGTCGGCTTCCGAGCCGTCTGGACCGAGGCCCTCCGCCGCGGCGTCCCGCTCGAGGTGCTGTTGCCGCTGTTCACGACCGGTCCGGCAGCACTCGTCGGCTTCCCCGACCGCGGGGTCATCGCCCCCGGCGCGCTGGCCCACTTCGCCGTGTTCGACCCGTCCGCCACGGCGGTCATCGACGTGGCCGGCCTCGCACACCGCAACCCGGTCTCCGCGTTCGCCGGCCTGGAGGCCCGTGGCCGCGTCACCGAGACCTGGCTGCGCGGGCGCGTGGTGGCGTCCACCGCGTCCGGCGTCACCGCCGTCGCGGGGCAGCTCGTCGCGGCTCCCGTGACCGCGGATGCCCGGGTCACCGAAACACGTCTGTAACGATCGTTCCGGTACGCTCGTGACTGGAACGGAAGGACCAACCATGCACCCCGTGAACCCGCCAGCCCGCCTCCTCATGGGCCCCGGCCCGATCACCGCCGACCCGCGTGTGCTCCGCGCCCTGTCGACCCCGCTCGTCGGGCAGTACGACCCGTGGATGACCTCCGCCATGAACGACACCCAGGAGCTCTACCGCGGTGTGTTCGGCACCACGAACGAGGCCACCGTGCTCGTCGACGGCACCTCGCGCGCCGGGATCGAAGCGGTGCTCGTGTCGCTCCTCGCGCCGGGTGACCGCGTGCTCGTGCCGGTGTTCGGCCGGTTCGGGCACCTGCTCGCCGAGATCGCGGGCCGTGCCGGGGCCGAGGTCCACACCATCGAGACCGCGTGGGGCCAGGTCTTCACGCCGTCCGCGATCGAGGACGCCATCGTCCGTGTCCGGCCGAAGGTGCTGGCGATCGTGCAGGGCGACACCTCCACCACGATGAACCAGCCGCTCGACGAACTGGGCGCGATCTGCGAGCGGCACGGCGTGCTGTTCTACACCGACGCCACGGCGACCGTCGGCGGCAACCCGCTCGAGGTCGACGCCTGGGGCATCGACGCCGTCAGCGCCGGCCTGCAGAAGTGCCTCGGCGGGCCGTCCGGCAGTGCGCCGGTCACCGTCTCGCCGCGTGCGACCGCCGTGCTCGACGAGCGCCGCAGCGTCGAGGCCGGCATCCGCGAACCCGGTGACGACGTCGCCGACGAGCCGATTCGCTCGAACTACCTCGACCTCGCGATGATCCTGGACTACTGGGGTCCGCGGCGGCTGAACCACCACACCGAGGCCGCGTCGATGCTCTACGCCGCCAACGAGTGCGCCCGCATCCTGCTCGACGAAGGGCGCGAGCAGGCGATCGCTCGGCACGAACTCGCGGGCCGCGCGATGCTGCAGGGCGTCCAGGCGCTCGGGCTCGGGGTGTTCGGTGACGTCGCACACAAGATGCACAACGTCGTCGCGGTGGAGATCCCGTCCGACGTCGTCGGCGACCAGGTCCGTGGTTCGATGCTCGACGACCACGGCATCGAGATCGGCACCTCGTTCGGACCGCTGCACGGCAAGGTCTGGCGCATCGGCACCATGGGCTACAACGCCCGCAAGGACACCGTCGTGACGACCCTCGCCGCCCTCGAGCACGCGCTCCGCCGGGCGGGGCACGCCGTCCCGCACGGCGGTGGGGTCGACGCGGCCCTCGACGTCTTCTCCGGTGCGCCGGTCGGGGTGCTGGCGTGAGCGCGGCCCCGGTCGTGACCGCCACTGCCCTGGGCACCGCCGACGCCGAGCTCGTGGCGCGCTGGTGCGACGAGCTGGCCCTGGTCACCGAGGAGACCGGCCGGATCACCCGCGTGTACCTGTCGCCCGAGCACGCACTTGTCAACGGGATCGTCGCCGGGTGGATGCAGGACGCCGGACTCACCACCTGGCAGGACGCCGCCGGCAACCTGCACGGACGGATCGACGGCGCGACGCCGGACGCCCCCGTGCTGCTGCTCGGCTCGCACCTCGACACCGTGGTGGACGCCGGCCGCTACGACGGGATCGTCGGGGTCCTGATGGCCATCCGCACCGCTGCGCGACTGACGGCCGAGGGACCGCTGCCCGTCGCGCTCGAGGTCATCGCGTTCTCCGACGAAGAGGGGACCCGCTTCGGCAAGGCGCTCCTCGGGTCGTCCGCCGTCGCCGGGGTGTGGGACGAGTCCTGGTGGGACCTGGCGGACGGCGACGGCGTGACCCTGCGCGAGGCCTTCACCCGGTTCGGGCTCGACCCGGCCCGGGTGGGTGACGCGGCGGCCGACCCGACGACGCTCGCCGGGTACCTCGAGGCGCACATCGAACAGGGTCCGTACCTCGAGCAGGCCGGTCAGGCGCTCGGCGTCGTCACGAGCATCGCGAGCGCCCGACGCTTCTCGGTCGAGGCCGTCGGCGAGGCCCGGCACGCGGGCGGAACGCCGTACGAGCGCCGCCACGACGCGCTGCTCGCCGCGGCCGAGGCCGCCTTGGCCGTCGAGCGGATCTGCCGGGCGTCGCACCACGTCGGCACCGTCGGCACGATGACCGTCGAACCGGGCGCCGTGAACGTGGTCCCCGGGCTCGCACGGTTCTCGGTGGACCTGCGCGGCGAGTTCGACGACGGCCGCGACGCGGTGTGGGACGAGCTCACGAAGGCGTTCTCGCTGATCGGGGAACGACGCGGGGTCAGCGTCACGCCGACCGAGGTGCACCGCGCGCCGGCGGTGTTCTGCGCGCCGCGGCTGATGGACGCCGTCCGCGCCGGCATCGAGTCGACGGGCGAGGCCGCGCCGATGGAGCTGTTCTCGCGAGCTGGACACGACGCCATGTCGCTCGGGCTCGTTACCGACGTCGCGATGCTGTTCCTGCGCAACCCGGACGGCATCAGCCACCACCCGGACGAGTTTGTCTCGACGCCCGACATCGCGCTCGGGCTCGACGCGCTCGCCGTCGCGGTGGAGCGGGTGGCCCGGGCATGAGCACCGCCGGACCGGACGTCCGCGCCCGCATCGACTCCGTCTGGGAGCAGCTCTCGCCCGCCGAACGACGCGTCGCCGCGATGGTCAGGCACGACCCGGAACTCCTGCTCGTCGGCACCTCGGCCGAGCTCGCCGCCGAGTCGGGCACGTCGAAGGCCACGGTGTCCCGGCTCGTCCGGTCGCTCGGGTTCCAGGACGCGGCCGAGGTCCGGCAGAACCTGATGTCCGCACGCGGCTCCGGCCTGCCGTGGGTTGCGGAAGACGCCGCCCACGTCGACCAGCGCGCCGTCGAGGCCCGCAACCTCGACGCGGCCTTCGCCTCGCTGGCCCGTGCCGATCGTCCGCGACTCGCTCGCCGCATCGTCCGCGCTCATCGCGTGCTCGTGTTCGGGGAGCGCGGCGCCTACCCGGTGGCGCTGCAGCTCCGCGCGCAGCTCGCCCAGGTCCGCTCCGACGTCCGGGTCGGTCCGGCACCGGGGCAGCGGCTCGGCGAAGAGGTCGCCGACCTCGACCGCCGTGACCTCGTCGTCCTGGTGACCGTGCGTCGGCACACGGCCGGGGTCGACCGGATCGTGCGGCACTGCGTGTCGACCGGCGCCGACGTCGTCGTGCTGGGCGACCCGACCGCAGCCGTCATCGCGGCACCGGCGAACACCGCGATCCTGTGCCCGGTCGACTCACCGGCGGCGTTCGACTCGATGGCTGCCCTGTTCGCGGTCGTCGCGGCCATCGCGAACGACGTGTACGAAGCCTCGGGACCGGCCGGCCGCGCGCGGGTCGACGCGGTGGCGAGTGCCTACGACGCGCTGGGGGAGCTCGCAGCGCCCTGACCGTCGGGGCTGTCGGGGCCGTCGCGGCCGTCGGCGTGCAGCTCGGTGGCGAGCGACGCGTTGCGCTCACGGATGAGCCGCGGCAGGTAGCGCTCGAGGGCGACGACCTCGGCCAGACGACCGAGCGGGCCGAACGGTGCGCGGAACGTGATGGTGTCGACCATGCGCGTGCCGCCGGCCGACGGCTCGAACCGGTGCTCGTGGTGGAAGCGGGCGAACGGCCCACGCACCTGTTCGTCGACGAACCGGTGCGGAGCCTCCAGAGCAGTGATCCGACTCGTCATCCGCCAGACGACCCCGAAGTGCCGCGCGCGCCAGGTGACGGACTCGCCCAGGCCGATCGTGCCGGACGTCGTGCCGGCGACGGCGCGTTCGTCGGTCGCAGCCATCGACCGCTCGTGCGCGCCGATGTCGAGCGACAGCGCGAACGCGCGCTCCGGCGGTGCCGCGAGCTCGGTCACCACGCGGAACGTCACCGTCACGAGGCTGGCCAGACCGTCGGCGTCGAGCGGTCGTCATCGCGCAGAGCAGCCGCGATGAGCTGGTCGTGGCGTCGTCCGCGGTGGAACACGCCGGACCGGAGCCGTCCCTCGTAGCGGAGCCCGAGCCGCTGCGCGATCGCCGCGGACGGGGCGTTCGCCGCGATCGCCCGCCACTGCACGCGGACGAGCGCGAGTCCGTCGGGCGACGGCGCGAACGCCCACGCCAGGACGGCGGCTGCGGCCTCGGTCACGAAGCCGTGGCCGCGACCGTCCGGGTGCACGGCGTAGCCGACCTCGGCCGCGCCGTCGACGAACCCGAACAGTCCGATCGTCCCGAGGAGTCGGAGGTCGTCGGCCCGCCGGATGCCGAACTCGTAGCGGGAGTCCGTGGACCAGCCAGCGCGCACGACGTCGGTGATCCAGTGGTACGCCTCGGCGTGGCCGTACGGCACCGGTACCGGCGTGTAGGCGACGACGTCGGGGTCGTTCGCGTACCTGATGACGTCCTCCGCATCGGACGGTTCCGGCACGGAGAGCACCAGGCGATCGGTCCGGAGGGTGACGGGTTCCACGCACCGAGCCTAGCCACGGGGACGTGCGCGGTAGCGTCGGGGCATGACGTTCGACGCGATCCCGTTCCCGGTCATCGACGGCCACAACGACCTGCCGTGGGAGCGCCGCGAGGCCCACGACTCCGGGGTCGAGGGCATCGACACCGAGGTCGACTCGCTGCACACCGACCTGCCGAAGCTCCGCGCCGGTGGGGTCGTCGGCCAGTTCTGGTCGGTCTTCGTGCCCGTCGACGAACCGGACCCCGTGCGGACGACGCTGCAGCAGATCGACCTGGCGCACCGGATCATCGAGCGGTACCCGGAGTCGCTCGCACTCGCCCGGACGGCGGCCGAGGTGCGGGCGGCGGTCGAGTCCGGTCGGATCGCGTCGCTGCTCGGCGCCGAGGGCGGGCACTCCATCGGCGACGACCTGGCGGTGCTCCGCGTCTTCGCCCGACTCGGCGTCCGCTACATGACGCTCACGCACAACGACGACACCCCCTGGGCCGACTCGGCGACGGGCTCGCGTCCGCACGGCGGGCTGACCGATCGCGGCCGCCAGGTGGTGGCCGAGATGGAGCGGATCGGCATGCTCGTCGACCTGTCGCACACCGCACCGGCGACCATGCGGGACACCCTCGACGTCGCCACGCAGCCCGTCGTCTTCAGTCACTCGTCCACCGTCGCCGTCGACGACCACCCGCGGAACGTGCCGGACGACGTGCTCGCCCGGTTGTCGGACAACGGCGGCATCGTGATGATCACGTTCGTCCCGAAGTTCGTCTCACGCGACTGGGCGGACTGGGAGGACGCCGGCTCGGTGGGGGAGCCGCCGCTCGTGACGGTGTCGGACGTCGCCGACCACGTCGAGCACGCCCGCGACCTCGCCGGCGCAGCACACATCGGCCTCGGCGGGGACTACGACGGCACCCCGGTGCTGCCGCCGGACCTGCGAGACGTGTCGCGGTACCCGGTGCTCGCGGCCGAGCTGCAGCGGCGCGGGTGGGGAGCGGATGACCTGCGGGCGGTCGCCGGGGGCAACGTGCTGCGGGTGCTCGAAGCGACTGACGAGCGGTTCGCGCGGACGGCGTTCGTGCGCTGAGACATCGTCAATAGGTCCACAAGCTGCGGACCAATCGAGATGGAGCGCCGGAGTCAGCCGTAGGTGGGGTACTGCGGCCAGCCGTCGGGGCTGTCCTCCCAGTCCTGCTGGCGGCCGTACGCGGTGCGGTCCATGATGTGCGCGACGGGCAGGATCGCCTCGGTCCCACGCGACCCGGTGGCGTACGTCAGGTAGGGCACGCCGTCGCGCAGCAGGTAGTACGAGTAGCCCGGCACCGGACCGTCGTAGTCGTCGTGGTGCAGGGTCCAGCCCCAGTCGTCGTGGTAGCTCGTGGCGCCCGACGACACCCACCGGTGCGGCCAGCCGCGCAGCTCCCGCCAGCGCTCGAGCTTCTCGATCGGAGCCTGCGAGACCATGGCGAACGCGATGCCCTCGTCGTCGAGCCGGCCCGTGTTCGCCGGCAGGTTGTCCACGGCCCAGGTGCAGCTCGGGCAGCCGTCGTCCCAGTCGGGCGCGAACATCACGTTCTGCACGAGCAGCAGGTAGCGGCCGTCGAACAGCTCGGAGAGCCGGACCGGGCCGTCGGAGCCCTGGAACTCGTAGTCCTCCACCTGGACCATCGGGAGTCGGCGGCGGGCGGCGGACACCCGGTCGCCGTGCCGGGTGAGTTCCTTCTCGTCGCGGACCTGGGTGGCGAGTGCCTCGTCGAACGCGGCACGGTCGACCACGGGCGGTGCGACCTCGGGTTGCTGCAGCTTGGACATGGCGACCTCCTCGTCGTTGCCCGGCACCGTACGCCCAGGTGGGCCACACGGCAACGGGAGCCCGATGCCGTGGACAGGACCACCTGGGGTCCGGTCGCTAGGATCGGGCGCACACCGCGCCTCCAGGAAGAGCGATGCGCGACCTGACCCGATGAGGACGGACCGGATGAGCGGCACGATCTACGACAACATCTCCCAGGCGTTCGGCAACACCCCGCTCGTCAAGCTGAACCGGCTGCCGAAGGCGGGCGGCGCCGAGGTGCTGGCCAAGCTCGAGTTCTACAACCCCGGCGCCAGCGTGAAGGACCGCCTCGGCGTCGCGATCATCGACGCGGCCGAGCAGTCCGGCGACCTGCAGCCGGGCGGCACCATCGTCGAGGGGTCGTCGGGCAACACCGGCATCGCCCTCGCGCTCGTCGGTGCGGCCCGCGGCTACAAGGTGATCATCACGATGCCGGAGACGATGAGCGTCGAGCGTCGTGCGGTGATGCGCGCCTACGGTGCCGAGATCGTGCTCACCCCCGGTCCCGAGGGCATGAAGGGCGCGGTCGAACGCGCCGCCGCGATCGTCGACGAGACGCCCGGCGCGATCCTCGCCCACCAGTTCGAGACCGCCGCGAACGCCGCGATCCACCGGAAGACCACCGCTGAGGAGATCCTGCGCGACACCGAGGAGCACGTCGACGTGTTCGTCGCCGGCGTCGGGACCGGTGGCACGATCACGGGTGTCGGCCAGGTGCTCAAGGAGCGCGTGCCCGGCGTGCAGATCGTCGCGGTCGAGCCGAAGGACTCCCCGCTGCTGACCGAGGGCAAGGCCGGACCGCACAAGATCGCGGGCATCGGTGCGAACTTCATCCCCGAGGTCCTCGACCAGTCCGTCATCGACGAGGTGTTCGACGTCGAGCTCGACGACGCCCTGCGTGTGGCGCGGGCGCTCGCGACCGACGAGGGCATCCTCGCCGGCATCTCGTCCGGCGCGATCATCCACGCCGCGCTCGAGATCGCAGCGCGACCCGAGAACGCCGGCAAGCGCGTCGTCGCGATCGTCTGCGACACCGGGGAGCGCTACCTGTCGACGGTGCTCTTCGAGGGACTCACTGCGTGAGTCGTCCCGTCCGACGAGGCGTGCTGCGGACGGTCCGGGAGGACCTGGCCGCAGCACGCCGCGGCGACCCCGCTGCCCGTGGTGACCTCGAGAACGCGATCGTCTACTCCGGGCTGCACGCCATCTGGACCTACCGCGTGACGCACCGGCTCTGGCTCGCCAGGGGCCTGCCCGGGTCCCGGTTCGTCGCACGGGTCATCGGCCAGGCAGCACGGTCGGTGACGGGCATCGAGATCCACCCTGGCGCCCGCATCGGCCGACGGTTCTTCATCGACCACGGCATGGGCGTCGTGATCGGGGAGACCGCGGTGATCGGGGACGACGTCGTGCTGTTCCACGGGGTGACCCTGGGCGGCCGCGGTGGCGACCACGGCCCAGGAGCCCGCCGGCATCCGGTCGTCGGCGACCGCGTGGTGCTCGGCTCGGGATCGTCCCTGATCGGGGCGATCAGCATCGGACAGGACTCCGTCGTGGGTGCGAACACCGTGGTGACGAAGGACGTCCCCGCGGGGTCGGTCGTCACCGGGGTCGCCGGGACCGCCCGCCCGCGGTCCGGGCACGAGGGCGTCCCGACGCTCTGAACGCCCCGCCGGATCGACGGGGCGTTCGAGGGCCAGCGGTTCGGTGCGTCGGCGCGTCAGCGCCTCAGCTCTTCTCGCAGGCGATGCCGTCCTTGTCGCGGTCGAGCTTCGCGTTCGCCTTGTACAGGGCGTCGTCCTTCTTCACCGTGCCCTTGAGCGCACGGGTCGTGGTCTTGCCGCCGGAGACCACCTTGTTCTTCGTGACGGACTTCTTCGCGATGCCGCCCGAGTACACCTTGTGCACCGCGGTGCAGTTGGCGTAGGTCTTCGGGGCGGCCTGCGCGGTGGAGGCCCCTCCGACGACGACGGTGGTGGCGAGGACTGCGGTGGCGGCGGCGATGCCGAGGGTACGGATGATGCGCACGGGTTCCCCCTGGAACGAGTGGGTGATCGCCGGAGCGACCGCCGCGTCGGGTACGCGGCGACCTGATCCTACGATGTGAACGACGCTCATGACATGCCCCCGAACAGGTCCGGTCCGCGAGCCGCGGTGTCGGGCGTCTGGGGCATGCTGGGTGCATGGACGGCGCGCAGTTGCACGAGATCGCGAGTCGCACCGCGATGGCCCTGCCCGCGGTGTTCGAGACCGAGCCCTTCGGCGAGGGCGCCGTGGTCTACAAGGTCGTCGACAAGATGTTCGTGATGACGAGCGAGCTCCGCGGTGTGCCGATCGTCAACCTGAAGTGCGCGCCACCGCACGGGGCAGCACTCGTCCGCGACCACGCCGAGATCACACCGGGGTGGCACATGAACAAGCGGCACTGGATCACGCTCGCTCCCGGTGACGGCATCGACGAGACCCTGGTCGAGGACCTCGTCGCGAACGCCTACGACCTGGTCGTCGCCGGGTTGCCCCGAGCGAAGCGGCCCCTCGACCCGACGCGCGGCGACTGATCAGGAGCCGGCGGCTGCCGAGGACCGGGCGAGCACCTTCGAGACGTCGCGGACGACCTTCGGCGCGAGACGCTCCCCGGACTCGAGCACGGCACGGGCACGCTCGGGGGTCAGCCCCGCGAAGACCTCGCCGATCGTCACGCCGTGCTCCGGCCGGTACGTCACGACGACCGGGTCACCTGCTGCCACCGGGCCGGACTTCACGACCCGCAGGTACGCGCCCGGACGGCCTTCCTCGGTGAACCGCCGGACCCACTTGTCGACGCCCATCCGGCGCGCGAACGTGCCGCACGGGATCCGCGGGATCGTCACCTCGAGCTCCAGCGTCTCGCCGATGCGCCACCGCTCGCCCGTCACGGCCCCGGTGACGTCGACACCCGTGGTCCGCAGGTTCTCGCCGAACAGGCCCGGCGGGATCTCGCGCTCCAGCGACGCGGCGAAGTACGCGGCGTCCTCGTCGGCGTAGGCGTACACGGCCTGGTCCTCGCCGCCGTGGTGCTTCCGGTCGGCCTGGACGTCGGCGTACAGCCCGAGCGGTCGGACCCGGACCTTGCCGTCGACCGGACGCTTGTCGATGGCGGTGACGCCGATCGTGCCGGAGTCGGGCAGCAGGCGGTCGACGCGGCAGACGGCGGTGACGAGCGACATGTCTCCACTCTGGCGCAAGTGTGACGAGAAGTGTGACGATCCGCCGTCCTCGCGCGTCCCATCAGCGGCCGACCTCGTTCCCAGCCCCGACCAGTAGAAGGAAAGCGTGCACCACCAGTCCCTCGCCGAGCTCGACGACGCGGTCCTCGCCGGCCGGTCGTCCGATGGCGACGTTCGGGCCTTCGAGGTCCTGATCCGCCGCTACACGCCGCTCCTGCGCGCCTACGCCCGTCGGACCCTGGGATCGACCGACGAACTCGACGACGTCGTGCAGGAGACCTTCATCACCGCGTGGGACCGCCTTGACCGGCTCGAGGACCACGCCAAGGTGAAGTCCTGGCTGATGCGGATCCTCAGCCGGAAGTGCCTGGACCGCATCCGGGCCCGCCGGTTCCACGACGACGTCACCGAACTCGAGGTCGCCGCACCCGCCGACGACGCTCCCGACCGGGTCGCCGAGGCCCGCTCGCGCGAGGAAGCGGCGGAGACGGCGCTCGCTGAACTGCCCGAAGCCCAACGACGCTGCTGGATCATGAAGGAGGTGCTCGAGTACAGCTACGACGACATCGCCGCAGAACTCGACCTGCCTCCCTCGACGGTCCGCGGACTCCTGTCCCGAGCGAGGAAGAACATGATCCGACTCATGGAGGGATGGCGATGAGCGACCTCGACGCACTCGAACTCGACGACCTCGACGGCCACTCCATCGACGAGCTCGCCGACTACCTGGACGCCGGCATGCAGCCGCCGGACCCCACCATCGACGGCTCACCCGCGTGCCAGAACGCCCTCGCGGCGATCCTGCGCGTGCGGCACGCGTCGCTCGGCTCCCTCGAGGCCGCCGCCCGCGACGAAGCCCCGGCCGACGAGTCGTGGATCGGCGGCGTGCTCGCCAACATCTCGTTGGAGTCCCGCTCCGGACGGGACGTCCCGCTCCGCGCGCAGTCCGAGTCGGAGCGCCCGGTGATGACCGAGGGAGCCATCCGATCGCTCATCCGCCGGACCGGCGACGGTGTTCCCGGCGTCCTCGTCGCCCGGTGCCGGCTCGAGGGCGACGTCACCGAACTCGCCGCACCGATCCGCGTGGTCGTCGAGGTCGCGATCATGTCCGGCCCGTCGATCGTCGCGACGGCGGACCTGGTCCGCACCGGGGTCGCCCAGGCGCTGGCCGAGCAGACCGACCTGGTCGTCGAGTCGATCGACGTGGTGGTCCGCGACCTGCTCGAACCGCAGCCCGACGCCGACGACCCGCACACCGACACCGACACCGACACCGAGATCGACACCGAGGGGACCCGATGAGCACCACCGACGACACCCTCGCCGTGGTCGAACAGGCCGTGGTCGACGTCCCCGGCGTCACCGACCTCTACCGCGCCCGCCCGACCGTGGCCAGCACGGTCAGCGCCGTCCGCGGCATGGCGTCCAGCGCGACCCCCGCCCGCGTCGTGGTCGACGACGGCGTCCTGCGCGTCGTCATCGGCACCGACGGACACCGGCCCGCGCCCGAGGTCGCCCGCGCCGTGCACGACGTCGCCCTGACGACGGCGTCGGCGCACGGCCTGGCGCTCACGCGGGTCGACGTGCGGGTCGCGCGGGTGGGGTGAACCCGGCTCGTCAACGCGACACAGTCCCGTCACCGTGCACGGACCGTCCCGCTGAAGCGACAGAATCCCGTGAACCGTTCGCGGGATTCTGTCGCTTCGGCGACGGCGGACGGGAGGCCCGTGGCGGCGCCGCCACGGGCCTCCCGTCCGACCCCTGATCGCGTCCTCAGCGCACGCGGTGCGTCCCCGGCCGCCGCTCGGCGACCTCGAGCACCACGACGATCGCGGCGACGAGCAGCGCGGTCGCGACGAGGGAGACGTCGGGCACCGCGATCGTCGCGAGGATCGCGACGGCGAGCACGACGACGATCGCGTTCCACCCGGCGGACAGCGACGGCCGGAGTGCGAGCGCCCAGATCGCGAGCACGAACAGCGCGACCGGGACGGCCACGGTCGCAGCCACCGTGGCGTGCGACAGGTCGGCCTCGCCGGCGTCCGCGCTGACCGCGACCTCGATCCCGGCCGGCAGTGCACCCGCGGCGGCGAAGACGAAGTAGTGGCCGTAGCCGAACACGAGCGCGCTCGGCAGGTTCCGGATGTGGTCGTGCTGCTCGCGCGAGAAGTAGATCCACCACAGTCCGGCGACGATGACGAGCCCGGCGGCGGCCAGCACGAGCAGCGACGCGAGGTGGTCGGCCTGGGCGATGCCGTCGATGACCGCGTTCGCCGAGGCGACGAGTCCTTCGCCCAGCACGATGAGGGTGAACAGCGCGTACCGCTCGGCGATGTGGTGCGTGTGCCACGGCGTCGTCTCGCCCGTGCCCTCGGCGATCGGCGGGACGAGGACCTCGAGCAGGATGAGGACGGGGAACGCCCACGCCGTCGATCCCTGCGGCAGCGCGAGCATGCCGACCCAGAGCACCTGGACGACGACGATGCCCACGGCGTACCGGAGTGCGGTGCGGCGGTACCGCGAGGACGCCACGGCGACGCGGAGCCACTGCGCCACCATCGCCAGGCGCATCACGACATAGCCGATCACCGGGACCGTGAAGTCCCCCTCGGTCATGGCGGCGTGCACCCCGGCGGCGAGCACGAGCACGCCGGCCATCTGCACGAACGTCGTGACGCGGTACAGCCAGTCGTCGGTGTCGAACGAGGTCGCGAACCAGCTGAAGTTCAGCCACGCCCACCAGATGGCGAAGAACACCATGGCGTACGCCACCACCGCGGAGCTGACGTGCCCCTCGGTCTCGATCTCGTGCAGGTTGGTGGCGGCGAAGCCCACCGCGACGACGAACACCAGGTCGAACAGCAGTTCCAAGGGGCTCGCGGCACGGTGTCCCTCGGCGGGGTCGCGGGGCGCCATCCGGCGCAGTCCGATCGTCGTCACCCGGCATGCCTACAGGACGAACGGCCCCGGGCGGTACCCGGGGCCGTTCGACGTGCAGGTGCGTGGGCCAGCAGGCGGCCGGCCCGCGCCGCTCAGTAGAAGTTGCTCGCTTGCGAGTGCGCCCACGCCGAGCACGGGGTGCCGTACGCGGCGCTGATGTACTGCAGGCCCCACTTGATCTGGGTCGTGGCATTGGTCTGCCAGTCGGAGCCGATGGTCGCCATCTTCGAACCGGGCAGCGCCTGCGGGATGCCGGTCGCCCCGCCGTTGGCGTTGACGGCCTGGTAGTTCCAGCCGGACTCCTTGGTCCACAGGTTGTCGAGGCACTGGAACTGGTCGGAGCCCCAGCCGTACTCGGACGACGCGAGCGAGGTCGCCGTCGCCTTGGCGCCTGCGACGGTGTTGCCCGCCGCCAGCTTCTGTGCGGCCTCCGCTGCTGCTGCGGCGGCCCGCTTCTCGGCGGCGGCCTTCGCGACGGCTGCTGCCTTCGCGTCGACGTCGCGCTTGTCCTGCGTGGCGCTGGCCTGCGCGACGTGCGCGGTCGACTCGACGGTCGACGAGATGCGCGTCGTGAGCGCGGCGCCGGACAGCTCCGGGTAGTCACTGAGCGCGTCGATGTGCTGCTCGAGCGAGGCCGTGTCGGTCTTGGCGTTCGCCGTCGTCATCACGGTCTTCGCGGTCGAGATGGTCGCCGCTGCCTGGGCACGGTCGAGGGCGGTGCCGCGCAGGGCGGGCTGGGCCGTCGCGGTCGCGCTCGCGGTGCCGGTCGGCATGCCGAGCGCTTCGCCGATGGCGGGCTGGGTGCCGATCGTGAGGGCACCGCCGGCGACGGCGAGGACCGCGGCGCCGCCGACGATCAACGTCGCACGGTGTCGGAGCGCACGGTGGCGGAGGGCGCGGCGCACACGCCGGCTGGGGGAGTTCAGGGCCTCACGTCGGGTCGAGGCGGTGGTGGTGGGGAGGTCGGGGGTGTGTCCTGGCATCGGTTCCGGTGGTCGGGCGGTTCGTGGTGCGGGACTCCGGGCTGCGCGGCACGTCGGGGACGGTGAGCGATGCTGCGCGCGTCGAGGTGCGCGCAGCAGGGGGAGTCCGGCGAACCGGGGAGGACCGGACGGTGGTGTGGGGCCCGTCCGTCCGCCGCGACCGGCCCTGGGGAGGCCGCCGTCGGGCGAAGCCGACACGATGACTCGTCAGACTGGATGACGCGTCCAGGATCGCTGGCAGAACCGTCCGTCCACCCGTTGGTAACGGTTCGGTAACGGCCGGTTCGGACCTAGAACGTGTGAGGTTCCTGGGTGCGGTCGCCCTGGGCGACGCGTTCGAGGGCGTCGAGCGCTCCGGCGATCGCGGTGACGTCGGACTCACCGAGCTCGGCGATGAGCTCGGCGACGATCCCGGTGCGGTCCGAGCGTGCTCGTTCGACCGCCGCGATGCCCTCGTCGGTGGCCGAGACCATGAAGGCGCGGCCGTCCCTCGGGTCCGCCTCGCGCTCGATGAAGCCGCGCTGTTCGAGCTCGGTCAGGATGCGGGTCATCGTGGGCTTCGTGACCACCTCGATCCGCGACAGGTCGCCCGGGCGCAGGGGTCCTTCGCGCTGGATGGTGGCGAGTGCGGACACGATCCCGTACCCGAGCGAGGCCGAGTCCGTCCGTGCTCGCCGGTTGATCCGTCCGACCGCCGCGGCCAGACGTGCGGCGACCTCGGTACGGTCCGTCGATCGAGGACTCATGTGCTGCTCCGGGTGGGCGATCGGGTGGTCGCCAGCGATGCTATCGGCTCGCCGGATCCGCAGTCTGGGAGCGTCGTGCGCGTCGGTCGCGGGCCGGGACGGGGTGTCCGGGAGGCCCGTGGAACGCGGACCGCCCGCCTCGCGTGCGCGAGACGGGCGGGTTCCTGTACGGCGGTACAGCCGGACTCAGTGCTTCTCGCCCGGCAGCTGGTGGATCGCCTCGGTCGCGAGCTCCGCGGCGACGTTGTCGCCGGACTCGGTCGCGGTGCGCAGCCGACGGAAGTCCGCGGTCATGCGGTCCCAGTCGACGAGCTCGTCGAGGTTCGGCAGGCGCAGGCGGAAGGCCAGACCGTCCATGGTGTCGCGGCACACGCGCTGCA
Organism: Curtobacterium sp. NPDC089991; assembly: GCF_044748425.1. Taxonomy (NCBI): domain Bacteria; kingdom Bacillati; phylum Actinomycetota; class Actinomycetes; order Micrococcales; family Microbacteriaceae; genus Curtobacterium; species Curtobacterium sp. NPDC089991. The sequence goes on along the minus strand of NZ_JBIVGB010000002.1, from coordinate 377,458 downwards.
GGTTCTCGTTGCCGCACTCGGCGACGTAGAGCGCGAACACGTCGAGCGAGTCGTGGTTGACCGCGGCGACGTCGTGCGACTCGAGCTCGGCGATCGTCTTGTCGAGCTGCGCGAGGATCTTCTTCCGTGCACCCGCGCCGAGGCGCGGGACCGCGAGGCGGACGACACCACCGAACAGCACCCCGAGGGTCTGCATCGCCTCGATGACCTCGGCGGGGTTCGGCGTCGTGACGCGCGTGTACCGGTTCGGCGCCATCTCGATGAGGCCGGCGCGGGAGAGCTGGCTCAGTGCCTCGCGGATCGGGGTGCGGGAGACGCCGAGCCAGGCGATGAGCTCGTCGTCGTTGAGCCGCTCGCCGGGGACGAGCGTGCCGTCCATGATCGCGTCGTGGATCTTGTGCCGGACGGTGTCGCGGAGCAGCTGGTGCTCGGTCGGGGCGCTGCGGGGGACCGGCATGCGTTCTCCTTCGATCGGGGCGCGGTCAGTGCACGCGCACCGATCAACGTACCTGATATGAGACCGGCGTTCCGCTCGGCTCAGCGCGTGTCACGGGGCGGTCGAGGTCGTCCTGGGCGGCATCGTCCGTGGCGTGGTCGCTCACCGCACGACCCCACCCCAGGCGTACCGCACCGTGGTGCCGTCGACGACGAGCAGCGAGTCGGGTGCCCGGTCGAACAGCCCCGGCATGCCGACGGCGTCGGGCAGGTCCCCCTCGAGCCGGTCGAGGTGCGCGGCCCGAACGGTCAGCGGCGGGTGCTGTCGCTGCCAGAACAGCGTCTGGGCCAGGTACCGGGCGTGGATGCCGGCGCGGGTGGTGAGTTCGGCGGCCAGGGGCGTGTCGACGACGTCACCGGCGGTGACCCGGATCGAGGCCGCGTGCCGGGGTCTGGCCGTGCCCGAGGGACGTTCCTGCCGCAGCGACCGCGCCCAGCGCACCGGGTGCAGTGCACGTGCGGGGTGCCGGACCGACCGGTGCGCGACGACCTCGCCGCGGCGGCGCGACCGGGCGTGCGCGAAGGTGTACGGGACGCCGAGCAGCGCGTGTGCGGCCACGATCGCCGGCACGTTCGCGGTGTCCACGGTGCGGTACGCGACCCCACGTCGGCCCTGGTCGTCCACGGTCAGGACCTCGATGGTGACCTCGGTCATGCGGCCGAGGCGGCCGGCGGAGGGGAACGGCGGCACCCGCGTCTCGTGGAAGACGTAGGCCGTCAGTCCCACCCAGGCGCTGCCGTCGACCACGTCGGGACGCGTTCCCCGCGGGACGAGTCGCGCCAGCGAGCCCGGGTCGTGTCGCCAGTGCGCGAAGACGATGTCGTCCCACGCGTGCTGGGTCACCGGCCGGTGCAGCAGTGGTGCGGCCGCACGGGTCCAGGACGGCTGGGTCACCGCTTCGGTGCGTGCCGACCGACGCGCACGGCCCACAGGACGAGCGGGGCCTGCAGCGGGAGCCGCAGCACGGAGACGAGGCGCATCGCCCGGGTCGACCGCGGGCTGTCGAGCAGGTCGTTCGCCATCTTCACGTTCGCGGGGAAGACCGCGGCGAACAGGGCAGCTGCAGCCCACCCCGAGGCCCGGCGAGTGGCCGGGAACGCGAGCCCGGCGGCGATGCCGAGTTCGGCGACGCCGGACGCGACGGTCGTCAGGCGCGGTGGCAGTGTGTCCGGCACGATCCGGTCGTAGTGGCGCGGCTGCAGGAAGTGGGTGACGCCGGCCCCGCCGAGCAGCACCGCGAGCAGTGTGGCAGTCCGGGTGGCTCGTTTGATCCGCTCACGTCGTCGCATGCCCCCATCGTGCTCGCCCGTCCTCGGAATCAGGTCAGTGCGGTCGCGACGAGGTCGAGGACCGCCGCCGCCACCTCGGCCTTCGTACCCGAGGTCTCGCGGACCACCTCGCCGCCCGGCACCAGGACCTCGATCGCGTTCTCCTCGCGCTCGAACCCGGCCGACCAGCCGACGTGGTTCACGACGAGCAGGTCGGCGGGCTTGCGGGCGATCTTCGCGCGGCCGAGTGCGATGCGGGCGTCGCGGTCGGGTTCGGTCTCGGCGGCGAACCCGACGATGACCTGCCCGGTGCGCCGCGCCGCCACCAGGTCGGCGAGCACGTCGGGGTTCCGCACCAGCTCGAGCGTCATCCGCTCGCCCTGGGCGTCCTTCTTGAGCTTCTCGGCGAGGACCTCGGCCGGCCGGTAGTCGGCGACGGCAGCGGTCATCACGACGACGTCGGCATCGACCGCCGCGGCGTGCACGGCCTCGGCGAGCTCGAGCGCTGACCCCACCGGCACGACGGTCGCGTCGATGCCCGCGGTCAGGCCGGCCTCGACGTTCGCGGCGACGACGGTGACGACGGCGCCGCGCGCCGCTGCGTCGGCGGCGATGGCCAGGCCCTGCCGGCCGCTCGACCGGTTGCCGACGAAGCGCACCGGGTCGAACGGCTCACGGGTGCCCCCCGCGCTGACGACCACGCGGACACCGGACAGGTCGCCCTGCTCGCCACGGGCCCCGGCGCCGGACTGCGTCCCCCCGTCGGTGCCGGCGCGACGCCCCGCGCCTGCACCGGCCGGGTCGTCCAGCACGGCGAGTGCTGCGGCGACGATGTCCTCGGGTTCCGCCATCCGGCCGATTCCGGCGTCGTCGCCCGTCAGCGCGCCGACCACCGGTCCGACCAGGTGCACACCCCGCTCGAGCAGGACGGCGACGTTGGCCCGGGTCGCGGGGTGTTCCCACATCTGCGGGTGCATCGCCGGTGCGACGACGACCGGGGCGTCGGTGGCGAGCAGCGTCGTGCCGAGCAGGTCGCTCGCCAGGCCGTTCGCCATCCGTGCCAGGGAGTCCGCGGTCGCCGGGGCCACCACGACCAGGTCCGCGCGACGGCCGAGGGCGACGTGGCGGACCTCGGAGACGTCGTCCCAGACGCTCGTGGTGACGGGGTTGCGGCTGAGTGCCTCGAGCGTCGGCAGCCCGACGAAGCGCAGCGCCCCCTCGGTCGGGACGACGTGCACCTCGTGCCCGCGCTTGACGAGGTCGCGGACCACGCCGACGGCCTTGTAGGCGGCGATGCCCCCGGTGATCCCCACGATGACGGTCAGGGTGCGCTCTGCTGCTGCGTTCACGCCGCTCACGCTACCGGGGGCACGTGCGAGGATCGACGGCATGTGCACCGTCGTCGTCCGCGTCGACCCCGGGTCCGCGTGGCCCGTCACCGTCCTCGCCCTGCGGGACGAGTCACCCGAGCGTCCGTGGGACCCGCCTGCTGCGTGGTGGCCCGATCGCGACCCCGGGGTCCGCGGTGTGCGCGACCGTGCTGCCGGCGGTGCGTGGCTCGCCGCCTCGGACCGCGCCGGACTGGCGGTCGTGCTCAACCGCGGCGAACCGGTGCCGAGTGTCGACGGCACGTGGACGACCCGCGGCGTGGTGCCGGTCGACGCCGTCGCCGACGACCTGCTGCCGGGACACGACGGCACGCTGCCGACCACCCGCGCGTTCAACCTGGTGCGGGCGACCGCCGACGGCGCCGCGGTCCTGACCTGGGACGGCACACGGGTCCGAACGACCGAGCTCGGCCCGGGCGTGCACATGGTGACGCACGGCGAACCGGACGACCCGGCGGCGCCGCGCATCGGGCGGTGGCTCGAGGCCTTCCGCGCCGCGGAGGCCCCGGTCGGGCCACCGGTGCTCGGACCCTTCGACGAACTCCGGACGGTGGACGCGGGCGACGACGCCGGAGACGGGTGGAGCGGCTGGTTCGGCGTCCTGGCCGAGTCTGCTGTGCTGCCGAGCGACCACCCGGACGCGATCCTCCGTGACGCGCACGAGGCCGAGGGGCACATGACGACGCTGTCGATCGTCGCCGCGGCGATCGGTCCGGACCGCACGGTCCTGCAGCACGCCCGCCTGACCGAACCCGGACGGTTGGACGGGTCGGTGGAGCTGCACCGCGCCTGACGCAGGCGGCGCACCGGACGCGCCACGGGCCTCCCGGCCGCGCCCCGCGCTCAGAGGGGCGGGCGCGTCCCGGTGAGGTCCTCGGCGACGGCCCAGAGCGAGCGGGCGAGGTCGGCGCTCCGTGCCGACCCGGGGATCGAGACGGCGGTCGTCGGTCCGGTCAGGCCGAAGGGACCGGCCGGGCCGTAGTAGGCGCCACCGACCGCGTTCGGGCCGACCGCGGCGTAGAGCAGCGGCTCGGTGCCCTGCTCGACCGCCTGCGTGAAGGGGAGCGCGCGGTTGCTGGACCGCACCGGCTTCGTGCGTCCGAGTGAGCGCCCGGCCGACTGGAGGTTCGTGCGGGTGTAGCCGGGGTGCGCCGCGGTGCTGACGAGGGGGACGTCCGCCTCGACGGTCAGTCGGTGCAGGTGCAGCGCGAGGAGCAGGTCGGCGAGCTTGGACTGGCCGTAGGCGCGCCAGCCGTTGTACCCGCGTTCCCACTGCAGGTCGCCGAAGCGGATCCGGCCGGGGATCGCGGCGAGGCTCGACATTGTCGCGACCCGCGGTGCCTCGGCACGCAGCAGCGAGGGCAGCAGCAGGTTCGTCAGCGCGAACGGACCGAGGAAGTTCGTGCCGAACTGCAGCTCGAACCCGTCGACCGTCTCGAAGCGCTGCGGCGGCGCCATGACGCCAGCGTTGTTCACCAGGACGTCGATCGGGCGGTCCTCGCCGACGATGCCGTCGGCGAAGCGGCGCACGCTCGCCAGGTCCGCGAGGTCGAGTTCGCGCACCTCGACGTCGGCGTTCGGGTGGGCTGCACGGATCTCGGCCGCGGCGGCATCGCCCTTCGCGGTCGTGCGCACGGCGAGCACGACGCTCGCGCCGGCGGCCGCGAGACGGGTCGCGGCTTCCTTCCCGGTGCCACTGTTGGAGCCGGTGACGACGATCCTGCGTCCGGTCTGGTCAGGGAGCTTCGGCATGCGGGCGACCGTACACGCGGGCGCTGGCCATCACGGCTCGGCCGTGCTATTTTGATGCAAACGCATGGAAGTGCGACCAGGAGGAACCATGAGCAACGCATTCGGCACCGACCGCCCCTCGGACGTCCCGCCGCCCGCACCCGAGCGGATCGGAGGCGTGGAGCTCGGCATCGACACCTTCGGCGACGTCACCGAGCTCGCCGACGGCAGCCTCAAGTCCGACGCGCAGAGCATCCGCGACGTCGTGGCCCAGGCCGTCCTCGCCGACCAGGTCGGCATCGACTTCATCGGCGTCGGCGAGCACCACCGCGCCGACTTCGTGGTGAGCGCACCCGAGGTCGTCCTCGCCGCGATCGCCGCCTCGACCTCCCGCATCCGGATGGGCTCCGCCGTCACGGTGCTGTCGTCCGACGACCCCGTGCGCGTCTACGAGCGCTTCGCCACCGTCGACGCGATCTCGGACGGCCGTGCCGAGGTCATCCTCGGGCGCGGTTCCTTCACCGAGTCGTTCCCGCTGTTCGGCCACGAGCTCTCCGACTACGAGGTCCTGTTCGAGGAGAAGCTGCAGCTCTGGGCGGCCCTGCGCGGAGGCGACGCCGTCACCTGGTCCGGCACGAAGCGCGCGAGCCTGGTCGACCAGGACGTCTTCCCGAAGCTCGAGCACGGCGCCATCCCCACCTGGATCGGCGTCGGCGGTTCCCCGCAGTCGGTGATCCGTGCGGCGTCGTACGGCCTGCCGCTGTTCCTCGCCATCATCGGCGGGCAGCCGGCGCAGTTCGCCCCGTTCTCGCGGCTGTACCGTCAGGCGCTCGCCCAGCTCGACCTGCCGCAGCAGCCCATCGCGATGCACTCGCCGGGCTTCGTCGCGGCGACCGACGAGGAAGCCGCCGAGCGGTACTGGCCGTACCACAAGGCCGTCACCGACCAGCTCGGCCGGGAGCGCGGCTGGCCGCCCCTCGACGTCGCCGGCTACCACGCGGGCCTGTCCGCCGGTGGCTCGCTGTACGTCGGGTCGCCGGAGACCGTGGCGCGGAAGATCGCCCGGAACATGCGAATCCTCGGCGCCTCGCGGTTCGACATGCGGTACGCGACCGGTCGCCTGCCGCACGAGGACATGCTGCGGTCCATCGAGCTGTACGGCACCCAGGTCGCGCCCCATGTGCGCGAGCTGCTCGCCGAGCCCGTCCCCGTCCCGTAGGCGATCACCCCGGCGGGCCTACGCCGCGAAAGCGACAGATCGCCGCGGAACGTTCGCGGCGATCTGTCGATTTCGCGCACCCGTCGGCCGGGAGGCGCGGGTCGGCTCCGTCGGTCCGGCTCACGGGCACGCCGGGTACGGTCCACGGCATGCCGTCACGCCCCAGCACCCCACCCGTCGAGCGCCGGTTCCGCGGCCGGATCATGGGCGTCGGCACCACCTCGGGCGTCCGGATCGTCGTCGGGATGTGGGACCGCTCGCCGTTCGGGGCGTTCACCGACGTGTTCCTCGAGCTACCCGACGGCACCAGCGTGCTGCTCGCGCCGGACGAGATCGTCGCCGCCTACGTCTCCGGCACCTACCGGTTCGACACCGTGTCCGTGGTCGACGTCCGGGCCCGACGGACGGCCCGTGGCCTGGAGCTCGACGCCGGCGCCCTGCAGGTGTCGGTCGACGTCGGCACGATCTCACCGCTCGGCCGGGTGCTGCGCGTGGTGCCGAAGCCGATCGCCCGCGACCCGCGGTGGCTCGCCGCGATCGACCCGATCGCCCGGCTCGTCGCTCCGGGGTCCGGCACCGCCGGCTCGGCGGGGAACGGCCGCCGCGAGTACTACGGCGTGACCGGGGCGCACGACGTCACCGGCGTGCGCGGGACCTGGGCGGGGGAGCCCCTCGGCACCCTGGCACCGCTCGACCCGCCCGTGGCGTTCGGCTTCGCATCGATGCCGCGGGTGCCGCAGGTCGTCGACGTCGAGACCACCATCCGCGAACCCGCCTGACGCGTTCCGTGCGGGCGCATCTTCCGTCGATCCACCACCGGATCGACTCGTGGAGTGTCGCTCGTTGCGCACGCATCCGGTGCGTGTGCATGTTCCGACGATGCACGCGGTGATCGTCTGGTGGAGTGTCGCTGTGTGCGGACGCATGGAGCGCGCCGGACCGGGTGCGGGCACTGCGGACCGGCCACCTGCGTGGCCGGAAGTGTCCGGGGGAGTCGGCACGGGCCTCCCGGTCGGGGTGGTGCTGCCACGTGCCGGACGCGCCCAGCGTCGAGGGGCACACTGGCGGGAACGGTACGGCCCCGCCGGACCCGCGGTCGAACGTCGGGACGGGTGGGGCGCACGACGCAAAGGAGCATCATGACCGACACGCAGACCGACCAGCGCGCCGCCATCTCGGACATCGTCCACGGCGCCCACACGGCCCTGTTGACGACGGTGAGCGAGGACGGCCAGCTGCACGCCCGGCCCCTCGCCGTGCAGGACAAGGCGTTCAACGGGACCCTCCGCTTCCTGGTGCAGGACGGCAGCGAGAAGGTCGACGACATCGCCAGGAACCCGCACGTCAACGTCTCCATCGAGTCGCAGGGCGGCTACCTGTCCATCGCCGGCACCGCCACGGTGACGCAGGACAGTGCCGTGATCGACGAGCTGTGGTCACCGTTCGCCGAGGCCTGGTTCCCGGACGGCCGCGACGACCCCTCGATCCGACTCCTCACCGTGTCGGGCGACTCGGTCGAGTACTGGACGCAGGACACCGGCCCGGTCGGCAGCCTCGTGCAGACGCTCAAGGCCGCACTCGGCAAGCAGAGCCAGCCGGACACCGGGGACCACGGGACCGTCGAGCTGTAGGGGCGGGGCGGGGCGGGGCGGGCGGGCTCGGCTCGGCTCGGCTCGAACCGACTCCGAACGACGGGACCGATGTCGTACGACGTCGGTCTCGTCGTTCGGAGTCGGAGCTGTCGTCGGGCCGCTGCCGGCGTCCCCGTCCTCGCTACGGAGGCCCGAGCAGCCAGAGCACCGCGACGAGCACCGGCTGCCCGGCCAGCGCCGCGGTGACGAACGTCCACCGCATCCACGGCTTCGCGACGAGCTCCGGCGAGCCGAACAACGGCGCCAGGGGCATGAGCAGCCGCGGGGTCGAGGCCATCGGCAGCGACACCGCGAAGATGTAGAGCGCGTAGGCGGCCGAGTACAGCACGGTCGTCGACCCGAGCCGCTTCGTCGACCGGCGGAGCAGCCAGATCGGGAACCCGACGAGCAGGAACACCACGATCAGGACCCCGCCGACGCCGAGCCAGCGCCCGGCGATGAGGAACCACGGCGACAAGGGCACGAAGTCCACGCGGCCGATGAAGTTCACCCACCACGACATCTCGGTCTCGAGGTAGGCGTTCGGCGTGCCGGTCACGTGCGACGCGATGACCGGCCACGCGAGACCCGCCACCACCATCACGGCACCGGCGGCCACGACCTGCAGCTGCTCGCGGAGCGGGAAGGTGTCGAGCACCCGCCCGGTCTCACGGCGAGCCCGGACCCACCGCACCAGGGCGATGACCCCGAGCACGAGCGGGACGGCCAACGCACCCGGACGGGTGAAGGCAGCGGCGACCCCGAGCACGGTGAGCAGCCCGTACCGGCGACGCTCCAGGGCGAGCAGCGCGCCGAACGTGAGCGCGAGGAACATGCTCTCCGCGTACCCGACCTGCAGCAGGAACGACAGCGGCCCGCACGTGAAGAAGAAGACTGCCCACATCGCGGCGGCGTTGCCCGCACGGTCACGGACCAGGCGGTGCAGCAGGTAGGTCGCCAGCAGACCGGCCAGCACGGAGATGAGCGGGGCGCCGACGGTGAACGGCAGCCCGGTCGATGCGGTGAGCATCCGGATCGTGAACGGGAACGCCGGCAGGAAGGCCCAGGCGTTCTGCGCCACGTTGCCGACGGCGTCGAGCGGCAGCACGTCGGGGTACCCGTGCAGCGAGATCTGCTCGTAGTACTGACCGTCCCAGGCGGTGAGGAACGCCGTGAAGCCGTGCCCGTTGCCCCAGATGGCGTTGTCCGGCATCGCCCGTCCGATGAGCGGGTACGCGAGTGCCAGCCACAGCGTCGACACGATCCGGCCGCCGGTCCAGACGAGCAGCACGGCCGCCCACGCCGGCAGGGAGGTCACGGTGTCGAGTGCGCGGCGCCGTCCGGTCGCGGCGGTCCCGGTGACCGCGCCGTCGAGCCGGCTCATGCGCGTGCTCGGCGCGAGCCCGTGCACGCTCGGCGGCGTTCGGGCAGGGAGGACGGCACCCGGCCAGGGTAGTCGCCCTCCACCTGGGTGGTCGGTGCGGCACCCCGGACGGGAGGCCCGCCCTGCGTTCTGCAATACGGAATCGGTCGGGTGCGTGGTCGGCTCTCGAGGCGGCCTTCCGCCTAGCCTGGAGTCCGCCCACGACCGACGAACCACAGGAGCAACCGTGCCGAACCCCACCGCGCCGAAGACCGCCATCGTGACCGACAACGCCCCGAAGCCCGCCGGGCCCTACAGCCAGGGCATCGTCGCCAACGGCTTCATCTACACCGCGGGGTTCGGCCCGCAGGACCCCGCCACGGGTGCGATCGCCGACGACGTGGCCGGACAGACCGCGCAGGTGCTGGCCAACGTCGCAGCGGTCCTGGCCGAGCACGGTGCCACCCTCGACGACGTCGTGAAGTCCACCGTGCACCTCGAGCACTCCGACCGCGACTTCCCGGCCTTCAACGAGGAGTACGCGAAGCACTTCTCGCAGCCGTACCCGGTCCGCACCACCGTGCAGTCGCACCTGGCGAACATCCTGGTCGAGATCGACGTCGTGGCGGTGCTGCCGAGCGCTTCGTGACGTCGGCGCAGGCTGTGTGAAGCCTCACCGAGCCGCGGCACCGTGCTGCGTCGCTGACCGTGCTGCGTCACCGGCTCGGCTGCGTCACCGGCCGCGCTGCGTCACCGGCCGTGCTGGGTCACCGACCCCCGGTGCCCGCTGCTCCCTGCTCGTGGTCGATCCGACCCGGGTGGCGACGCAGCCCGGCACCGGGGGTCGCGTGCGTCAGGGCGCCCTCGGCCAGCACGGGGACGCCGGCGACGAGGACGTCGTCGATGCCCTCGGCCAGGCGCATCGGTTCGTCGTAGGACGACCGCGCCGCGACCCGATCGGGATCCACGACCACGAGGTCGGCGACCGCCCCGACGGTGACTGAGCCCCGTCGACCGAGGCCGAGTCGCTCGACCGCCGTGGTGGACAGGTGCCGCGAGGCCTCGCGCCATGTCAGGAGCCCCGTGCGGGCGAAGTCCTGCAGGTAGCGTGCGAACGTGCCGTACGCGCGTGGGTGCGGGTGCGTGCCCACGAAGATGCCGTCGGACCCGGCCGTGTGCCCGGGCAGTCGGAAGAGCGGTGCGAGGTCGTCGGCAGTCCGGGGACGGGGCACGCGCATCACGGCGGTGACCTGCAGGGCCGAGTCGACCAGGACGTCGAGGGCCAGGTCCACCGGATCCGTCCCGGTCGCCTCGGCGGCGTCGGCGAGGGTGCGGCCCTGCAGCGCGTGGAACTCGGCGGCGGGCACGTGCGACAGCGTGATCTGCTCCGCCCAGCCGGTGCCGAGGTCGGCGCGGGACAGCACGCGGTCGAGCACGGCCGCCCGGACCGCGGCGCGACCCTCGTCGTCGGCGATCGCGTGGGCGAGGTCCTCGGTGCCGGGGCGGGCGAGGGCCGCGGGCAGCAGCAGCATCGACAGGATCGTGCAGCCGCGCGAGTACGGGTAGGCGTCGAACGACATCGGGGCGCCCTCGGCCTCGAGTTCGGCCAGTGCCGTCACCGCGAGGTCGACGGGCGCGTGCAGGTGGGAGACGTGTGCGCGGACGCCCGACGCGCGGACGATGTCGGCGATCTCGTCGAGGCCGGCGCGGGCGTTCCCCTCGTAACCACCGCGCATGTGTGACACGTAGAGGCCGTCGACGGCAGCGACCTCGGTGCAGAGCGCAGCGAGTTCTGCAGTGCCGGCGAACAGGCCGGGGACGTAGTCGAGCCCCGTCGCCAGGCCGACCGCACCGTCCGCGAGGCCGTCGCGCACGAGCTCCCGCATCGCGGCCAGCTGCGCGCTGTCCGCCGGCCCGGGGTCGTCGCCCATGACCTGGTGCCGGACCGTGCCGGCGGGCACGAGCGTCGCGACGTTGATCGGGGTCGTGCCGTCGTAGGTCGTCAGCAGGCCGTGGACCCCGCCACCGCGGTACGTCGGGTGCGGGCCGTCGATGGCGGCGAAGTACGTGTCGGCGTACGAACCGTCACCCGGTGCCGGCCCGACGCCGTCCTGTCCGGTCACGATCGTGGTCACACCTTGGCGCAGGAGCGCGAGCTGCACGCCCTCGTCGAACACGAGCGACCCGGCGTGCGAGTGCGCGTCCACGAAGCCCGGCAGCACCAGTCGTCCGTCGCAGTCGATCACGTGCGCGTCGGCGGGGGTGGCCAGGTCGGGACCGACGGCGCGGATGACAGCGTCGGTGACGAGGACGTCGGCGCGCACCGGGGCCCCGTCCGCGCCGAGTACCGACCCGCCGCGCAGCAGGACGACGCCGCCGGCGGACTGCTCGCCGGTGGGCTGCTCGGAGCCCGTCACGTGCTCGGGATCGCCGGTGGTCATCGGTCGAGCGCCGCGACGAGGCGGCCGGCCCGCTCCCGCAGGGCGTCGAGGTCGCCCGTGGTCAGCGCGTCGCCGACGAGCGGGGACCCGAGTCCGACGGCGACCGCACCGGCGGCCAGGTAGTCCGGGGCGTCGTCGACCCCGATGCCCCCGGTCGGGATGACGTCGACGAAGTCGAGCGGTGCCAGGACCTGCTTCAGGAACGCGGGGCCGCCGAGCTGCGCCGCCGGGAACACCTTCACCGCGCGGGCACCGAGCCGCCACGCGTGGACGATCTCGGTCGGGGTCGCGGCACCGGGGTACCAGCCGACGCCACGCTCGTGCGCGCGCTCGCCGAGTTCGGCGTCGAGGTGGGGACTGACGGCGAACGAGGCACCGGCTGCGGCGGCCTCGTCGAGCTGGCGGACGTCGAGCACCGTGCCGACGCCGATGGACGCCGCGGAACCGTACCGCTCGACCGCCCACGCGATGCCCTCGCGCCAGCGTGGGGTGTTCGTGGTGATCTCGATCGCCGTCACGCCGGACTCGACCAGGGTGGCGATGACGTCCTCGACGTGGTCGCCGGTGCCGCCGCGGAGGATCGCGATCGCCGGTCCGGCCTGGTGGCGGTGCCGTGCGCCGGCGTGCTGCTCGGTGCTCGTGGTGTCGTTCGTCATGGTGCGCTTCCTCGAGTGTTGGTGTTCGGCGGACACGGTGTCGGCGGACGCGGTGTCAGCGGTCGACGTGGTCGTGCACGGTGTGGTCGGTGTCCGACGGGTCCGGGGCGTGGTGCAACGCGGCCGGGTCCGGTCGGCGCCAGTCGCTCTCGACGGTGCAGGCGAGGGCGCCGGCGTCGGCGGCCCGGTCGAGCGCCTCGGCGGCGTCCGCTCCGCCCATGCTCGCCGCGAGCCAGCCCGCGACGAACGCGTCACCGGCACCGACCGGGTCGACGACGCGCACCGGGGTCGCGGGCCGACGGACGAACACGCCGTCGATCGACGCCACGGCGCCGCGGGAGCCGAGCTTCACGACCGCGCGGCCCCGTGCCAGCGCGGCGAGGTCGTGCGCGAGTGACTCCTCGTCGTCGTCCTGTTCGTCGCGGTCGAGCACGAGTCGGGCCTCGTCGTCGCCGGCGAACACCACGGCGGACCGTGCTGCGACGGCTCGGTACCGGTCTCGTGCAGCGTCGGCGCCGATGAGCTTCGGCCGGTGGTTGACGTCGAACGACACCGGCACACCGGCGGCGGCGGCCCGGTCGAGCGCTGCGGTCACGGTGTCGTGTGCGGACTCGGAGAGCGCGAGGGTGATCCCGGTGACGTGCACGAGCGCAGCGGTCTCGACGACGCTGCCGGGCAGGTCCGTCGCGGCCAACGCCGAGCCGGCCGAACCACGGCGGTGGTAGGTCACCCGGGTGCGGCCGTCGAGCAGCCGCTCCTTCATCATGATGCCGGTGGATCGCTCGGCGTCGGGGACCGCGAGGACGTCGACGCCCTCCCCACCGATGTCGGCGGCGACCCGGTCACCGGCGGGGTCCGTGCCGACCCGACCGATCCACGTGGCCGGCACCCCGGCGCGGACCAGGCCGATCGCGACGTTGCTCTCCGCGCCGCCGGTGTCCACCCGCATGTGCTCGAGGTCCGGCACCGCGCCGACGTCGCGCCCGGTCAGCAGCAGCATCGTCTCGCCGAACGTCAGCACCGTGCCGGTCACCGGGCACCCCGCGCGAGGGCGAGCTGCGCCGACGAGGACCCGAGCGCGACGGAGATCTCGTGGGCGGTCCGAACGACGCCGTCGCCGAGTTCGCGGACCGCCGCTGCGGGGAACCGCGAGGCCAGCCCGGAGATGCTCATCGCGCCGACCACCTGGTTCGCGTGGTCGAACACCGGGGCGGCGACGCACCGGATGTCCGGCTCGTTCTCGCGGTCGTCGATGCCGTACCCCCGTCCGTGCGTGCGGTCGACCTCGTGCCGCCAGCGGTCGTCGTCGGTGATGGTGTGCTCCGTCATGACCTGGGCCGGTTCGGCGAGCACCCGGTCGAGCAGCTCCGGTTCACCGAACGCGACGATCGCCTTGCCGGACGCCGTGTTCCGCATCGGCAGGCGGTTCCCGATCCGGGAGCCCATGCGGACGGTGCCGCGGGTCTCGACCTTGTCGACGTAGACGATGTCGGTGCCGTCCGGCACGACGAGGTGGCACGTCAGCCCGGTCTGCTCCGCCGTCCGACGCAGGAACGGTGCGGCGGCGGAGCGCAGGTCGATCCCCTCGAGGTAGCTCTGCCCGAGCAGCAGGGCACCGAGGCCGAGCGTGAACCCGGCGTCCGGGGTGCGGCGCAGCAGGTCGTTCTCGAGCATCGGGGCCGTCAGGCGGAGCACCGTCGACTTCGAGGTGCCGAGCTCGGCGGCCAGCACGGACAGGCTGACGGACACCGCGCCGCTGCGGGTCCGGTCGGCGATGCAGTCGAGCAGGCGGAGCCCGCGACGCAGGGACAGTGCAGCGTTCCGGGCAGGACCGTCGCCGTCCGTCGGCACCGGGGCCGCGGTGGTCGCGCGCATCAGAACCACGTCGCGATCGTCCGGAGCACGGTGTCGTCGTCGGCCAGGACGTGCACCTGCCGCCACTTGTCGAACACCGTGCAGGGGTGCGAGATACCGAAGACGACGACGTCGCCGGGCGTCAGCTCGGGGGCACCGTCCGCCAGCGCGAGGTAGCAGTGCTGGTCGTCGAGGCGGGTGACGGTGACCGCCCCGGGCGGCGGGACGACCTGTGGGGCGCCCGCCGGGCCTCCTGGCAGGGTCGGCCGCACCGACCGCACCACCGGCAGCCCTTCGTCGAAGGAGATGTCGCGCTTTCCCACGGCGACGAACGCGAGCCCGGGCTCCGGGCAGGACGTCACGCGTCCCCAGACCTCGATCGCGGCGACGAGCGAGCCCTCGGCCGGGTGCCGGCCGAACGGCGTGCGCTCGGCGTAGAAGCCGTCGTCGTGGGTCAGGTACGCACCCGACCGCAGCAGCACGTCGAGGTCGTCGGTGCGGTGCGCCACGGCGTCCACGACGGCGTCGAACCAGGCGCTGCCGCCCATGCTGAGGAGCCCGCGACCGTCGACGAGCCCGCGGACGGCCTCGGCGACGTCGAGCACGCCGGCGACGTACTCGCGGGCAGCGTCGACGCCGGGCAGCCCGCCCTCGTACCCGGAGACACCGCGGAGCACGAGCCCGGCGTCGTGGGCGAGCAGCGCGAGGGCACGCGCGTCGTCGGGGGAGCGGACCCCGGTGCGCCCGCCCGGGAACCCAAGCTCGACCAGGACGTGCAGCTCGCCGGCGACGGTGCCCTGCGCGGCGACGGCGGCGGTGACGCCTGCGGCGGAGTCGACGTAGCAGAGGACGTCGGCGTCCGGGTCGACCGTGCGCCGGGACGCGAGCCAGGCGAGGCCGGCGGGGTCGAGGACCTCGTTCGCGACCAGGATCCGGTGCACGCCGTGCTCCCACGCGACCATCGCCTGCTGGACCGACGCGACCGTGACTCCCCACGCCCCGGCGTCGATCTGCCGTGCGGCGAGGTCGGGTGCCATGTGCGTCTTCATGTGCGGCGCGAACAGCAGCCCGTGGCGGTCGACGTAGTCCTGCATGACGGCGGTGTTGTTCGCCAGGGCGGACTCGCGCAGCGTCATCACGGGCAGGTGGGCGTGGTCGAGGACGTGGTGCGGAGTGCGCGCTGCCGGGTCCCAGGCGCCCTTCGTGGTCACGGTCCGGGTCGTCGTGTCGGCGTCGGTCATCGGTGAGCCTCCTGTCGTCGCGCAGCCTCCACGCTCCCGCTCGGCGGACCCGCAGGGCAACGCGCTGGTGCGCATCATTCTGCAATGCACAACACGATCGCGGAACCTCCTGACACGATCCCCCCGCGACCCGGCACCGGGCATAGCCTTTGACGCGACATGGCGACGACGATGACGACACCCAGACGGCGGACGGGCAGCACGGCGGTCGCCGTGCTCGTGGCGGGGACCTTCTTCATGGAGCTCCTCGACGGCACGATCCTGGCGACCGCGGCGCCCGCGATGGGACGCGACCTCGGCGTCGACTCGGCCGCCGTCGGCGTCGCGATCACCGCGTACCTGGTCACCCTGGCGGTCTTCATCCCCGTCTCGGGCTGGCTCACCGACCGGATCGGGTCCCGCACCGTCTTCGCTGGCGCGATCGCGCTCTTCACGATCGCATCGGCGCTCTGCGCGATGTCGACCGGCCTCGTCGACCTGACGCTCTGGCGCATCCTGCAGGGGCTCGGCGGCGCGCTGATGGTGCCCGTCGGCCGGCTCGTGGTGCTCCGGAGCGCCGGCCGCGAGCAGCTCGTCACCGCCATCGCGATCCTCACCTGGCCCGCCCTCGCCGCGCCGATCATCGCCCCGTTCATCGGCGGCGTGCTCGTCGACACCCTGACGTGGCACTGGATCTTCCTGATCAACATCCCGCTCGGCGTCATCGCGTTCGTCGCCGCGCTCGTCCTCGTCCCGCAGGAGCGCGCCGCGCAGCGTGTGCCGTTCGACTGGTTCGGGTCGCTGCTCGCGTGCTTCGGCCTCGGGTCGCTCGTCGTCATGGCGTCGCTGCTCGCGCTCGACGTCATCCCGGTCCTGGCCGTCGTGGTGTCCGGTGTCGTCGGTGCCGTCTGCTGCTGGTTCGCGATCCGGCACTTCCGCCGGGCACCGCACCCGATCATGGGGCTCGAGGCGTTCCGGCTCGAGACGTTCCGGGTGTCGCACGCCGGCGGCAGCCTGTTCCGCCTGGCGGTCTCCGCGGTGCCGTTCGTGCTCCCGCTGCTGTTCCAGGACGCCTGGGGCTGGAGCGCCGTGCTCGCCGGGTCCGCCGTGCTGTGGGTCTTCGTCGGCAACCTCGGCATCAAGCCGATGACGACGCCGTTCCTGCGCTGGTTCGGCTACCGCCCGGTGATCATCGTGTCGAGTGCGATCGCGGCGCTGACCGTCGTCGCGATGGCGTTCATGACCGAGGACACCCCGTTCTGGCTGCTCGCGGTCCTGCTCGTCGTCAGCGGCGCCGCCCGCTCCGTCGGCTTCACGGCGTACAACACCATCGCCTTCGCCGACGTCGAGCAGGCCGACATGACCCCGGCCAACACGCTCTCGTCGACGCTGCAGCAGACCGCCGCCGGGTTCGGCGTCGCCGTCGCCGCGGTCGTGATCCGCGCGGCCGGCGGGCTCGGTGGCGACGGCCCGTACTCCGTCGCGTTCTGGGTCATCGCGGCGCTGCTCGCCGTCGCGTGCGTCGAGGGCATCCTGATGAGCCGCACAGCGGGGGACACCGTCCGCCCCGCCCGCAGGGTCCGCGCCTGACCCGGGCGGTTCCACGCAGCCCTGCGCGCGGCCCGCGACTGTCCGTTTCCGTCACGGTCACACGCGCGAAACCCGACAGGCGTTACAGTCTCAGCATCCGTTTGCGAACGCCGAGTACGGTTGCCGCGGCAGGGTGACCCGGACCACCCGGACAGGAAGGCAGCATGGCCGCGCCAGAACAGCAGAGCACGATCGCCACCGACGCAGGCGTGCCGCCCACTGCCCTCCGGGTCGTCAGCTACAACCTCCGGGAGCACACCGCGAACGGTGAACTCGCCGCCCTGGCCGAGGCCTCCGACGCCGACGTCCTCTGCGTGCAGGAGTGCGACAGCAACGACCTGGCCCCGTCGATCGGTGGGCTCTCGCTCGCCGCGTCGACCCGCACGAACCGCCTCGGGCTCGCCATCTACAAGCGCGACGACCGCTTCGAGGTGCAGGACTTCAGCATCCACTCGCTGCAGAAGTCCCTGCACGACCGGGTCCTCGCACCCGCGCACGAACGGCTCATCGCGATGCACCTGCGCGACACCGAGGCCGACGCCGAGGTCGTCGTCGCCTCGTTCCACGCCTCACCGCTGACCGCGACGAACTCCCTGCGCCGCAAGCAGATCGAGGCGGCGCACCAGTTCCTCCGCGAGCTCGCGAAGGACGTCCCCGCGGTCATGGTCGGCGACTTCAACTACCCCTGGTTCCAGACGAACCTGCGTCGCAAGATCGAGCAGGGCGGGTTCGCACTGTCGCTGTCCGACCAGCCGACGTACCTGCGCTACCGCAAGTTCACGGGCCACTTCGACTTCGCGACGAGCGTCGGGCTGCACATCGCCGGCGTCGAGACCCTGCCGGCGGGCATCTCCGACCACCGTCCGATCCTGGTGCGCGCGCACTACGAGCACCCCGGCGCGACCGGCACGATCGAGACCGTGGAGTCCCCGGCCGCCTGACCCGCGGGCATGTCGTCGACTGGTCAGCAAGTGTCGGCCGGCGGTCCGGCAGACGACACGTCGTGACCACTCCGCGGGCGACGGCGGGAAGTCGTGACTGCTCGGCGGGCGACGTTGGGCGCGCCGGTGGAGCCGGCAACGCACTGGAGGCCCGGTGCCGGTCCCGTGTACCGGCACCGGGCCTCCAGGCGGTTGCGGCCACAGCACGTGGCGAGGCGGCGAAACGCGCCGCGCCCGCCGTCGCGTGGTCACGAACTGTCGGCCAGCGTTCCGCCGAGCGACACGTCGTGACCACTCGGCGGACGTGAGCGGGGAGTCGCGACCCGTCAGCGACGCAGGGTCGCGCGCGCCAGCCGGTTGCCGACGAACTGGCCGAGCTGCACGATGACGACGATCGCCGCCACCGACACGTACACGATCCACCAGTCGTACCGCTGCGATCCGTAGGTGATCGCGTACTCACCGAGTCCACCGCCACCGATCAACGCTCCCTGCGCCGTCATGTCGACGATGCCGATGTAGATGAACGTGTAGCCGAGGATGAGCGGCCCGAGGCCCTCGGGGATCAGGACGGTCAGCAGGATCGAGATCGGGTGCGCACCCGATGCTCGAGCTGCCTCGACGACGCCGGGGTCGACCGCGAGCAGGTTCTGCTCGACGATGCGCGACACCGCGAAGGCCGCTGCCAGTGAGATCGCGAAGGTCACTGCGGGCACGCCGATCGTGGTCTGCACCACGACGCGCGACAGCGGGGCGATCGCGGCGAGGAAGATCACGAACGGGATCGGCCGGACCAGGTTCACGACGACGTTGATGATCGTGTACGCGGCGCGGTTGCCGAGCAGGTTGCCCGGCCGGGTCGCGTAGAGCAGCAGCCCGAGGGCGAGCCCGATGACGCCGGCGATCACGAGCGACACGAGCGACATGACGATGGTGTCGCGCATGGCGGCGAGGAAGACGTCGAACGTGTCGATCACGCTCTGGAACGAGTTGTTCACGCTGCTGCCTCCTCGTCGGTCGTGACGCCGTCGGCGCGCAGGGCGGCGACGGCGCGATCGATGGCGTCCGGTGCACCAGCACCAGCACCAGCACCAGCACCGGCGTCGGCGACCCCGCCGGCCGTCAGCTCGTACGTGAGCGAACCGATCCGGCGCTCGCGGATCTCGCCGACCCCGCCGTAGACGAGCTCGGCGGTGACCCCAGCGGAGCGGAACACCGCGTCGATCCGGTTCTGCAGCCCGGCCTCGTCGGTGATCTGCACGGTCACCAGACGACCGGGGTGGCGTTCGCGCAGGCGAGCGAGCGTGTCGACCGAGGGGCGGTCGTGCAGCGCGGTGCGGACGAACCGCTGCGCAGCGCCCGTCTTCGGCGCGGAGAACACGTCGTAGACGTCCCCGACCTCGACGACGCGTCCCTGCTCCATCACAGCGACGCGGTCGGCGATCTGCCGGACGGCGTCCATTTCGTGCGTGATGACGATGATCGTCACGCCGAGTTCCTTGTTCACCCGGCGGAGCAGCCCGAGCACCTCGGACGTGGTCTCCGGGTCGAGGGCGCTGGTGGCCTCGTCGGCGAGCAGCAGGTCGGGCGACGCCGCGAGGGCCCGCGCGATGCCGACGCGCTGCTTCTGACCGCCGGACAGCTGCTCCGGGTAGGCGTGGGCGCGCTCGAGCAGCCCGACGAAGTCGAGCAGCTCGGCCACGCGACGGTCGCGCTCGTCCTTCGGCACACCAGCGACCTTGAGCGGGTACGCGACGTTGCCGGCGATGGTGCGGGACCGGAACAGGTTGAACTGCTGGAAGATCATCCCGATGTTGCGACGCGCCAGACGGCGATCCCGCTCGGGGATCGCCGTCAGTTCCTTGCCCGCCACGGTGACGGTCCCGGAGCTGGGGAGCTCGAGGGCGTTCACCAGACGGACCAGGGTGGACTTGCCGGCACCGGAGTACCCGATGACGCCGAGGACCTCTCCCTGGTGCACGTCCAGGGAGACGTCCTCGACGGCCACCACGGTCTCGCCGGTGTCGGCGCGGCGGTAGTGCTTCGAGACGCCGCGGAGTTCGACGAGGACCGGCACTACTCCGCTGCCGCCTTCGCGTCGGACTCGACCGTGGTGAGCTCCTTCTGCAGCGAGGCGGCGCTCTCGTCGCTCGGGACGGCGTCCGGGTAGTCCTTCGCGAAGACCTTCTGCACGGCGTCGTCCTGGAACAGCTTCGCCAGGTCGAGGTACGTCTTGTTGGTCTTGTCGGCGTCGCGGACGGCGAAGACGTTCACGTACGGGGCAGCCGAGGCGCTCTTCGGGTCGTCCTGGAAGATCGCGTCCTTGGTGTCGAGCCCGGCCGAGGTGGCGTAGTTCACGTTGACGATCGCGCCCTCGACGGAACCCTGCTGCAGGGCGTTCGCGGTCTGCGAGGCGTCGAGCGTCTGCACGTCGACCTTGTGCGAGGTGATGTCGGCCGTGGTCGAGAAGGCGTTGCCGCCGTCCTTGAGCTCGAGCAGGTCGGCGGCCTGCAGGACCAGGAGCGCACGGGCCTCGTTGATGGCGTCGTTCGGGATCGCGACCTTCGCGCCGTCCTCGAAGTCCGCGACGTCGGAGACCTTCGTCGAGTACAGCGGCAGCGGGTAGACGGCCGTCGCGCCGATCGGCTGCAGGTCGTCGTCCGAGGTGACGTTGTAGTTCGCCAGGTACTGGATGTGCTGGAACTGGTTGATGTCGATCTGCTTGTCCTTGAGCGCAGGGTTCGGCAGCGAGTAGTCCGAGAAGTTCTGGAGCTTCACGGTGACGTTGAGCTGCTCCTTGGCGGCCTTCACGTACGTGTTCCAGTAGGGCAGCGACTTGTCCGAGACACCGATGGTGACGGTCTTCGGCGCAGCGTCACCGGCGGCAGCGCCACCGCTGTCGCCACCGGAGCGCACGACTCCGACGATGACGGCGACGACGATCGCCACGACGACGATGACGGCGGCGATGATCCAGCCGATCGGGCGCTTGCCCTTCGGCTTCTCGGGCAGTGCGGGGGCTGCGGACATGCTGGTGCTCCTCGTGGGCCGTGCTGTGCGGGGGAGCCGCGGTGGTCCGCGGCGTGGAGTCGAGTGTGACGGGAGCGGGTCCCCGGTGCGAGTTCCGTTCCGCCGTGTTACATCGCCGTCACGGGGTGCATTGGTTCACTCGGTACGTGCGCAGCATCGAACTCGTCCTCGACGGCCCCTCGGACCGAGCGGTCCGGGCGCTCTGGCTGACCCTCGTCGCCGCAGAGCTGCCGAGCCTCGGCCACTCGGGGACGAACGACCCGCACGTCACCCTCGTGGCCGGCGAGGCGCTGCCCGTGCCGACGGACCTCGACGTCGCGGTGCCCGAGACCCTGCGCGTCGCCGGTGTCCTGCTCTTCCCCGCCGGCCCCGGTCGGCACGTGCTCGGCCTCGGCGTGGTCGTCGACGAGCCACTGGCCCGCTTCCACCGCGCGGTCGACGCCGCCGCTCCGGGCTCGGTCGAATCGTCGCTGCCCGGTCGGTGGGCGCCGCACGTCACCCTCGCTCGGCGGATCCGCGACGTCGACCTGCCGGCGGCGCTCCGGGTCCTCGCTGCGGACGCGCCCCTGCCCGAGGTGCTCACCGTGGGCGGTCTCCGGCACTGGGACGGGGATGCGAAGGCGGTCACCCGCCTGCGCTGACGCGCCCTGCGGACCGGCACCGGGGCGCGGGCGCGCTGGGGCGCAGGGGCGTCGGACTGGAGGCGCGGGTCAGGCCCGCAGCACCCGCTCGCCGAACGCGGATGCGAACGTCCGGTCCGGGTCGGCTCGTGCGATCAGCTCACGGACGTCCGCCACCCGCGGGTACAGCTCGGCGATCGCGTCGCCGTCGAGCGAGCTCATCTTGCCCCAGTGCGGTCGCCCGTCGAACGGTGCGAGCCGCGCCTCGAGGTCGGGCAGCAGCGCAGCGACCGCCTCCGGGTGCTTCTGCCAGGTGAACGCGATGCAGAGCACGTCCTCGCCCTGGGTCGGGCTCAGCCAGAGGTCGTCGGCCGCCATCGTCCGCAGCTCGCAAACATGCAGGTGCGGCTGGATGCGGTCGGCCAGCCCGCGCAGGGCGTCGAGCGCCGCCGCCGCATGCCGGAGCGGGACGAAGTGCTCGCTCTGCACCTCGGACCCGTGGCTCGGCACGGACTCGATGGGGAAGTGCGGCAGCCGGTCCCACCAGGGGCCCACCGAGCCGTCGCGCGCCGTGTGGTGGCCGTCGCCGGGGGAGCCGGGCAGCCGGGGTGCACCGAACAGGTCGTCCGGCACGGCGGTGTCGTCGGCGCCGTCGGGCAGCCGGGACTTCACGAGCGCCTCGCTGATCTCGTCGCCGAAGACCGTGTAGGCGCACACCGAGTACCCGGCTGCGTGGACTGCGGCGACGTGGTCGGTGAACGTGCTCCACGGGAACGGCCCGTACGAGTCCTGCCGCATCCGGTACGTGGGTTCGAGGTCGAGCGTGACCCGGGTCACGATGCCGAACAGCCCGAGGTGCAGGACCGTGCCGGGGAACGCCGGGTCGGTGCGGTCGACGGTCCGGAGCGAACCGTCGGGGCCGAGCAGTTCGAGGGACCGGACCGCGGTGGTCAGCGAGCCGAGGGTGGTGCCGGAGCCGTGGGTGCCGGTGGCGACCGCGCCGCCGACGGAGATGTGCGGGAGCGAGCCCATGTTGTGCAGCGCGAACCCGGCGCGGTCGAGGTCGGGAGCGACGACGCCGTAGCGGGTGCCGGCTCCCAGGGTCGCCGTCCGCCGCTCGGGGTCGACGACCAGGTCGGTGGGGATCGCGGTCAGGTCGAGCAGGACGCCAGGGGCGTCGGCGGAGTCGTTGAACGAGTGCCGGGTGCCGAGCCCGTGCACCCGGGGGGAGCGAGCGACGACCTCGGCTGCTTCGTCGATCGAGCCCGGTCGGAGCACCTGCTCGGCCGTGTACGTGACCGTGCCGGACCAGTTCAGTTCGCTCGCCGTCGACCGCATGCCGCCCACGATGCCACGTGGACCCGTGGGCGGCACTGCTGTCAGTGCGCGGGCGGGGGCGTCGGCGCGCCCTCGGGCACCGCCGGACGGGTGACGAAGACCGATGCCAGGATGCCGAACAGCGAGATCACCGCGCCGACCATGAACGCGGTCTTCACACCGGAGGCGGTCGCAGCGGCCACGGCGTCCGCACCCGCGCCGGTCGCTGCCGTGGCGGCGCCGATCGTGAGCAGGGTGACGAACAGGGCGGTGCCGGCGGCTCCGGCGAGCTGCTGCGCCGTGCCGAGGACCGCGCTGCCGTGCGAGTAGAGCTTCGGGGGCAGGCCACCGAGCGCCGCCGTGAACAGCGGGGTGAAGGTGAGCGCCAGGCCGATGCTCAGCACGACGTGCGCCCCGAGGACGAACCACACGCTGGTGTCCACGCCGACCGTGGAGAGCGCCCAGAGCACCGCGCTGACGATGATCGAGCCGGGGATGAGCAGCACGCGCGGTCCGCGACGGTCGTAGATGCGTCCGACGATGGGGGAGAGGAGCCCCATGAGCAGCCCGCCGGGGAGCAGCAGCAGTCCGACGTTCAGGACCTCGAGCCCGAGGACGCGCTCCAGGTAGATCGGCAGCAGGATGAGCGTGCCGAACATCGCCATGAAGCTCAGCGCCATCGCGACGATCGGGACGGTGAAGCCGCGGGTCTGGAAGGTGCGCAGGTCGAGCAGGGCGCTGTCGGTGCGCTGCAGTCGGGTCTGACGGAGGATGAAGACCGTCAGGGCGACGGCACCGACGACGAGCGCGGTGACCGGGACGAACAGGCCGGTGGTGCCGGCCTCGCCGATGCTGGACAGGCCGTAGACGATCCCACCGAACGCGAACGCGGACAGGATCACCGAGACGACGTCGAGCGGTGCCCGGCGGGGCGTCGAGACGTTGCGGACCTTGACCATGCCGAGGATGAGCGCAGCGATCGCGATCGGCAGGACGAAGCCGAACAGCCAGCGCCAGTCGAAGGCGTTGAGGATGAGCCCGGAGATCGTCGGGCCGATGGCCGGCGCGACCGAGATGACGATCGAGATGTTGCCCATGATGCGGCCACGGTGGGCCGGGTCGACGAGGGTGAGCACCGTCGTAATCAGGAGCGGCATCATGATCGCGGTGCCGCTGGCCTGGACGATGCGGCCGACGAGCAGCAGCGTGAACCCGGGTGCGAGCAGGGCGATCAGGGTGCCGGCCGAGAACAGGCCCATCGCCCAGACGAAGACGGGGCGGGTGTTGAACCGCTGCAGCAGGAACCCGGTGATCGGGATGACGACCGCCATGGTGAGCAGGAAGCCCGTGGTCAGCCACTGCCCGGTCGCCGCACTGATGTCGAGGTCGTCCATCAGCCGCGGCAGCGCCACGCCCATGATCGTCTCGTTGAGGATGACGACGAACGCGGACACGAGCAACAGCCCGATCACGAGTCGGGTCTCGGCAGCGGTCGGTTGCGAGACGCTTCCCGTGCGGGGGGCGGAATCGACGGCCTGGGTCATGCGGGAGCTCCTGGTGGATCACGACTGGTGGAACGAGGTGGCGCAGAACGCGCAGACAGGGCAACCGCCTGAGTGGATTCGATTATTCCGCTCCGCACCGACATCCGCACGTGAACGGTCGGTGCGACCGGGTCAGTGCAGGATCGCGAACCCGTCGGCGTCGCCGTGCGGCACGACCGGCCGGAACTCGACGTCCGTCACGGTGGCCGACGGCGGCCCGCTCCGCAGGCACTCCATCAACGTCTCGACCGCGACCGACGGCCCCTCGGCCTCGACCTCGACGGTGCCGTCCCAGAGGTTCCTGGCGTACCCGACGAGGTCGAGCCCGTCGGCCTTCCGTGCCGTCCAGTACCGGAATCCGACCCCCTGGACGGTCCCCGACACCACGGCATGCATCCTCGTCACCGTCGTCATGATCCTCACCGTATCCACGCGGGGCCTCCCGGAGTTTTCGGCCTCGTGACGATCTGTTTCCGGTTCGTGACGACCCGGAGCCGCCTGCGGGCGCAACACACCGCGAAGCGGTGATAGTGTCATCGCAACCCGAACACTTCGAGTCAGAATGACATTAAGGTCCACCATGGACGAAGCAGGCATCCGCGTCGCGGTCTCGACCGTGATCGTCGCGCTGCGCCCGCACCCCGACACCGGGGCGCCGGCGCTGTGGATGCCGCTGGTGCGCCGGGTCGCCGAACCGTTCGAGGGGTCGTGGGCGCTGCCCGGCGGCTGGGTCGGCGTCGACGAGGGACTCGAGGACTCCGCCGCGGCCCGACTGCGCGAGACGACGAACGTGCAGCCCCGCTACCTCGAACAGCTCTACGCGTTCGGCGACGTCGGCCGCTCACCGAGCCGGGTGGTGTCGATCGTGTACTGGGCGCTCGTGCACCCGGACGAGGCGAACGTCGTGCCGGACGACTGGAACGTCCGCTGGTTCCTCGCCGATGAGCACCCGCCGCTCGCCTTCGACCACGACCGGATCGTGGAGTACGCGCTCTGGCGGCTCCGCACCAAGATGTCGTACTCCCGCATCGCCCAGGCCTTCCTGGGGGACCGGTTCACCCTCGCCGAGCTGCGCGGGGTGTACGAGGCGGTGCTCGGGCGCGCGCTCGACCCCGCGAACTTCCGTCGGCAGGTCGAGAAGACCGACGCGATCCTGCCGACCGACGAGACCACGAGCGGGGGTCGGCACCGTCCGGCCCGGCTGTACCGCTCGAACCCCGACCTGGCCTACGCGGACAACGGCCCGCTGCAGCAGGGCACACGACCGCAGAACCGATAGGAACCACCGTGTCCATCGCGACGACCATCGACCTCATCTCGAACGGCAAGGCCGGCGGCAGCACCTGCACGCCCGACCTCGCCATGCCCACGTGGGACTTCGACTCCCGGCCCGGGTACGGCCCGGGCTCGTCGATGACCGACGTCATCCCGACGAGCGCACCGCGGCAGGGCGTGCTGCCGGACGAGTACAAGACCGCGCCGACCGACGAGCTGCACGCGCGCATCGAGCGGGCGAAGGCGACGCTCGGCGACCGGGTCGTCGTCCTCGGGCACTTCTACCAGCGCGACGAGGTCGTCCGGCACGCGGACTTCCTCGGTGACTCGTTCCAGCTCGCCAACGCGGCGCTGACGAAGCCCGACGCCGAGGCCATCGTGTTCTGCGGCGTGCACTTCATGGCCGAGACCGCCGACATCCTGGCCCGCGACGACCAGCGCGTCATCCTGCCGAACCTCGCAGCCGGCTGCTCGATGGCGGACATGGCCGACATCGACAGCGTCGAGGCCGCCTGGGCCGAGCTGACCGCCGTCTACGGCACCGAGCCCGACGCCGACGGCCGGGTGCCCGTCATCCCCGTCACCTACATGAACTCCGCTGCCGACCTCAAGGCGTTCTGCGGGCGCAACGGCGGCATCGTCTGCACCAGCTCGAACGCCGCGACGGTGCTCGAGTGGGCGTTCGAGCGCGGGCAGCGCGTGCTGTTCTTCCCCGACCAGCACCTCGGTCGCAACACCGCCAAGGCCATGGGGATCAGCACCGACCTGATGCCGATGTGGAACCCCCGGAAGCCCCTCGGTGGCAACGAGCAGAGCGACCTCGAAGCGGCGAAGGTCATCCTCTGGCACGGCTTCTGCTCGGTGCACCGCCGCTTCACCGTGGACCAGATCGACCAGGCCCGGCGCGAGCACCCCGGTGTCCAGGTCATCGTCCACCCGGAGTGCCCGATGGCCGTCGTCGACGCCGCCGACCACGCCGGCAGCACCGACCTGATCCGGAAGACCGTCGCCGCGGCCACCGAACCGACCACGTTCGCGATCGGCACCGAGATCAACATGGTGAACCGGCTCGCCGCCGAGTACCCGCAGCACACGATCTTCTGCCTCGACCCGGTCGTCTGCCCGTGCTCGACGATGTACCGGATCCACCCGGGCTACCTCGCCTGGGTGCTCGAGGCACTGGTGCGCGGCGAGGTCCTCAACGAGATCGTCGTCCCCGCCGAGGTCCAGGCCGACGCCAAGGTCGCGCTCGAGCGGATGCTCGCGGCCAAGCCCCGCGGCTGAGCCCCGAGCCCGAGCCCGAGCCCGAACCCGAACGACCGAGGGAGACCACCGTGCACGTCGTCATCGTCGGCTCCGGCATCGCCGGACTGACCGCAGCGATCCGTGCCAGCGCCGTCCACGACGTCACGCTGGTGACGAAGGGCGCGCTCGCCGACAGTGCCACCGCGTACGCCCAGGGCGGGGTCGCGGTGGCGCTCGGAGCCGACGACTCGCCGGCACTGCACCAGGCCGACACCCACGTCGCGGCAGCCGGCAGCGCGGACGCGCGCGCCGTCGAGGTCCTCTGCACCGACGGGCCAGCCCGGGTCCGCGACCTGCTCGCCCTCGGTGTGCCGTTCGACCGCTCGACCGACCCGTCGGCACTCGACCGGTACGGCGACGACCTGGCCCGCGGGCGCGAAGCCGCGCACGGACGCTGGCGCGTGGTGCACGCCGACGGCGACGCGACCGGCGCGGCGATCGAGCGTACGCTCATCGACGCGCTGCACCGCCAGCACGTCACGATCCTCGAGCGCACCTGCCTCACCGACCTGGTCGTGCGCGACGGCACCGTCGTCGGCATCGACGTCCTCGACCTGCTCGGCGAACCCCGACGGATCGACGCCGACGCCGTCGTGATCGCCTCCGGGGGAGCGGGACACCTGTACCGCGAGACCACCAACCCGCTCGTGGCGACGGGGGACGGCGTGGCCGCCGCGTGGCGTGCCGGAGCGGTGGTCGCCGACCTGGAGTTCGTCCAGTTCCACCCGACCCGCCTCGCGGTGCCGGACGGCGGGCTCGTGTCCGAGGCCGTCCGCGGCGAGGGAGCCGTCCTCCGCGACGCGCGCGGACGCCGCTTCATGACGGCGGTGCACCCGGACGCCGAGCTCGCTCCACGCGACGTCGTCGCCCGCGGCATCGCCGCCGCCGTCCGCGACCAGGGCGGCGCACCGGTGCTCCTCGACGCCACCGGACTCGGCGCGGACTTCCTGACCGGACGCTTCCCCGGACTCACCCGGGCCACCCGTGCGGCCGGTTTCGACTGGACCCGACAGGGTGTGCCGGTGTCCCCGGCGGCCCACTACTCGATGGGCGGCATCGCCACCGACGCCGAGGGGCGCACCAGCCTCCCGGGGTTGCTCGCGATCGGCGAGGCCGCGTGCACCGGGGTCCACGGCGCGAACCGACTGGCCTCGAACTCCCTGCTCGAGGGGCTCGTCTTCGCGGTCCGCGCAGCGGACGCGGTCGCCGGAACCCGGCCCGGCCTGCTCCGCCTGCGGGGGAACGCAGACCTGCGCGTGACCAGCGTTCCCCGAGCGGCGGACGTGATCCGC
This sequence comes from Curtobacterium sp. NPDC089991, assembly GCF_044748425.1. Taxonomy (NCBI): domain Bacteria; kingdom Bacillati; phylum Actinomycetota; class Actinomycetes; order Micrococcales; family Microbacteriaceae; genus Curtobacterium; species Curtobacterium sp. NPDC089991. Next base: position 349,277 of record NZ_JBIVGB010000002.1, on the reverse strand, counting down.
GCCTCCCGTCAGGCCCTGCCTGGAGGCGCGACCCACCTCGACGACGTCGGTGCCGTCCGGCAGGCGGTCCAGGCCGTCATGACCGACCGCGTCGGGCTGCTGCGTGACGCGACCGGACTGGCGAGCGCCCGGCGCGACCTCGACGCGCTCACCGCGCCCGCCACCGGCGGCGTGCGCGAGCACGAGGACCGCGCACTGCTCGACCTGGCACGGCTGGTGGCGCTCGCCGCCGAGACCCGCACCGAGTCCCGCGGTGCCCACGCCCGCACCGACCACCCCGACACCGATCCAGCAGCCCCGGCCTCGTACGCCTGGGTCGCCGAGACGGTCACTCGACACATCGCCGTTCCGCAGGAGGTTCCCGCATGACCATCGACCCCGGCACCATCCCGCCGCACGCCCTCCGCCGCGTCATCGAGACCGCGCTGGAAGAGGACGCGCCCTGGGGCGACGTCACCAGCGAGACGCTCATCCCGGCCGACGCGACCGCGACGGCGACGCTCGCGGCCCGTGAGCCCGGAGTACTGAGCGGCGGGACCGTCTTCGTGGCGGTCATGCACGCGGTCGACCCGTCGATCCGGGCGACCTTGCACGCCGACGAGGGGTCCGCGTTCACCGCCGGCGACACTCTCGCCACCGTGACGGGGTCGGCGCGTTCGGTGCTCCGCGCCGAGCGGGTCGCGCTGAACCTGGTGCAGCGCATGTCGGGGATCGCCACCGCCACCGCGGCCCACGTCGCGGCCGCAGCGGGCACCTCGGCGCGCATCGTCGACACCCGGAAGACCACGCCAGGGCTCCGTGCGCTCGAGCGGTACGCCGTGCGCTGCGGCGGCGGGCACAACCACCGCACGTCGCTGTCCGACGCCGTGCTGGCCAAGGACAACCACCTGGCCGTGCTGCTCGCCGGCGGCATCGGCATCGGTGACGCGATCACCGAAGCACGGCAGCGACTCGGGCACACCGTGCACGTCGAGGTCGAGGTGGACCGCATCGACCAGATCGAGCCCGTCGTCGCGGCGGGCGTCGACACGATCATGCTCGACAACTTCACGCCGGCCGAGCTCGAGACGGGTGTCGGCATCGTCGCTGGTCGCGCGCTCGTCGAGGCGTCGGGCGGGGTGTCCCTCGACACCGTCGCGGCCATCGCCGCGACCGGGGTCGACGTCATCTCGGTGGGGGCGCTCACACACTCGGCCCGGGCGCTCGACCTCGGGCTCGACATCGCGGTGGCGGCCGGGGACTGACCGTGTTCTACCTGGACCGGGCGGCCACGACCCCCGTCCGCCGCGAGGTCCTCGAGGCGATGTGGCCGTACCTGACCGGGGTGTTCGGCAACCCGTCGTCGACGCACGGTGTCGGTGACGAGGCCGCGCGCGGGCTCGCCGCTGCACGGGCCACGGTCGCCGGCGTGCTCGGCTGTCGACCGGCCGAGGTCGTCTTCACCACGGGTGGGACCGAGGGTGCGAACACCGCGGTCAAGGGGATCGCGCTCGCCGCCCCACGCGGACGCCACGTCGTCACCAGTGCGATCGAGCACGAGGCCGTGCTGGAGAGCTGCGCGTACCTGGCACGCTTCCACGGCTTCGACGTCACGGTGCTGCCGGTCGCGTCGGACGGCCTGGTCGACCCGTCGGTGCTGCGTGCGGCGCTCCGGCCGGACACGACCCTCGTGTCGATCGCGCACGCCGACAACGAGATCGGCACCGTGCAGGACGTCCGGGCGCTCGCCGCCGAGGCCCACGCGGTCGGCGCGCGCTTCCACACCGACGCCGTGCAGTCCGCGCCGTGGCTGCCGGTCGGGCTCGACGTCCTGGGCGTCGACGCACTGTCGCTGTCCGGGCACAAGCTCGGGGCGCCGAAGGGGACCGGCGTGCTCGCGGTCCGGTCGGGGGTGCCCGTCGAACCGTTGCTGCACGGCGGGGGACAGGAGCGGGGCCGACGCTCCGGCACCGAGGACGTCGCCGGCGCGGTGGCGGTCGCGACGGCGCTCGGGCTGGTGGCCTCCGGCGGTGCTGCTGCCGCCGGTGGTGCTGCTGCCGCCGGCGGTGCTGCTGCCTCTGGTGGTTCTGCTGCCTCCGCCGCCGCGACGACCGTCCGTGACGCCGTGCTCGACGGGGTGCTCGCCGCCGTCCCCGGCGCGTTCGTGACCGGGTCGCGCGAGCACCGGCTGCCCGGGCACGCGTCGTTCTGCTTCCCCGGGGTCAACGGCGAGACCGTGCTGCTCGAGCTGGAACAGCGCGACGTCGTGTCCTCGTCCGGCAGTGCCTGCGCCGCCGGCAGCACCGAGGCGTCGCACGTGCTCACCGCGCTCGGGATCCCGGACGAGGTCGCCCGGACCGCGCTCCGACTCACCTTCGACGGTTCACTCGCCGCGGAGGACGTACCGGTCGTCGTCGGAGCGGTCGCGGACGCCGTGGCCACCGTCCGCGCACTCGGCTGACGTGTCGAACGCGGGGTGTACTAGACGTTCTACTCCATGAGTGGGGTCGTGTCCCCCCTTATGCGGACACGGAATCTGCGCCAGAGTGTCCACATGGCAAACGTGATGTTGACCCGGACACGACGGGACGACCGCTTCCGAGCGGTGCAGCTCCTGCCTGCACCGGCGACCCTCGTCGCGCTCGCCCTGGCTGCGCAGCACGACCTCGGCACCGCCCCCCTCGGGCTGATCGCCGCCGTCGGAGCCCTCGCGACCGTCGGGAGCGCCCTGCTCCCCATGATCCGACCCGCCGCCGCTCGACGATCGATGCCCGCACCGATCGAGACGGACCGGTACCGAGAGGACACCGAACACCCTTGAGGTCCGACACCGCCCGGCTCCTCCCGTGACCCGGCCGGTGCCCCAGACCGGATGCCGATACCCCTGATCGACATCCGGAGCGGGGCGCGACGTTCCCCCTGTCGTCGCGTCCCGCCACACACCGCGACCCGCCGTGGGCCGACGTCGACCCCCTGAACGACGTCAGTTCCCCTGCAGCCCACGGCGGGCTCCCGGTGTCTCCCGCTCCCGCTACCGTCGGGGCATGCCCTCGTACCGTGTGACCCTGGCGATCGGCGCGCTCGCCGCCGGGACCGCGCCCGACGCCGTCCTGCCCGCTGCGGCCCGGCTGGTCGCCGAGCACGCCGTGGTCGAGGCGCAGGACGTCCGCCTGCTGCGCGGTGTGCCGTGCGCAGTCGTCCGGTTCGAGTCCGACGACGACGCAACGGCAGCGGTCGTGCGCGACCGGGCCGTGCACGGCCTCCGCGACGTGGTCGAGATCCGCTCCGACGTCGTCACGCGCCGCGACGGTGCGCGGTGGATCCCGGTGGCGTGACGGCTGCGGCCGTGCTGCCCGGGGCGTGCGGCGTGCCCGGCCAGACGTAGTCCAGGTCGTCGGGTGCGTCCGGGAACAGTGCGCGGTAGTGCTCCGGCGCCTTCTGCACGAGCTTCGAGCGGTGTGACGCGTGCAGGGCCTCGTCGTCGTTCCACGGCGGGATCGGGACGTCGCCGCGCTCGTACGCCACCAGGTCCTCCGGGACCCGCCCGAGGTCCAGCAGCGTCTTCTCCAGGCAGGTGTCCACGTGCCCGCGGTCGAGCCAGACGCGGCACGTCGCCTCCTGGTACGCCATCAGCGCCGGACGGTAGCCGCGCCACATCGCGGTGACCGGGTGGTGCTGCCAGCCGTACCCCGGCAGCGTCAGCGCCCGCATCACCTGCAGGGTCTCCACGCGCTGCTTGCCGAGACGTCGGTCGTCGAGGACCTCGGCAGAGGCCCGGAAGTCGGCGTACGGCAAGAACGTCTGCATGCCGCGGGACGGTACCCGGGGGGCCTGGCACCCGACACATGTCGTCACACGCGGACCGCCTCGGTGGCAGGCGTGTGAGCATCGACCGCATGAGTGGAGAACTGGTCGTCGGCGTCAGCGGTAGCCCTTCGGACCCCTCGAGGACGTCCACCCTGGTCGCGGCCACGGTGGCGCGCCTCGGGCAGGAGATCGAGGGTGCCCGCACCGAGACCATCGAGATCGGCCCGCTCCTGGCCGACCTCGGTGCCGCGTCGTCGCGCGAGGCGATGTCCGAGCGCACCCGGGCGGCACTCGAGACCGTCGAGGCCGCCGACGTGCTCGTCGTCGGCAGCCCGGCGTTCCGCGCCGCCTACTCCGGCGCGTTCAAGCTGTTCTTCGACTGGATCGGGCAGTACGACCTCGTCGACACCCCGGTCCTGCTGACCGCGACGGGCGGCAGCGACCGTCACGCCCTGCTCGTCGAGCACCAGATGCGCCCGCTGTTCGGCTTCTTCCAGTCGACGACGCTGCCGATCGGGGTGTTCGGCAACGAGCGCGACTTCACCAAGCGCGAAGGTGGCTACGACATCGGCAACGTCGACCTGGAACTCCGCATCGACCAGGCCGTGCGCCGGGCGATCCCGATCATCCGCGGGGGGTTCGCCACCGCCGGCCTGGCCGACGTGCGGCGCCCCGCGGACTTCTGACACGGGGCCGCCGCTCTCCCGCGCGTTCCTGGTCGATTCGGGCGTACCTGGTCTGGAGTTCTCACCAGGTACGCCCGATTCGACCTCGCATCGCAGATGTCGTGGGAAAGAACGCGCTACGGAGCGGGGACGGTGACCGTCTCGCCCGACGCCGCCGACCGGCGCGCCGCGTCGAGCACCTCGACCACGTGCACCGCGTCGTCGACGGGCACCGGCACCGGACCGAGCCCCCGGACGGCCCGCGCGAACCGCTCGTAGTAGTCCGTGTAGGAGCTCTGTGCCGACGGGACGTCGACCGTGCCGGACTCCGTCGTGAGGGTCCCGGACGAGGGTTCGACTCCCCAGGTCGACCGGTCGTCGGCAGGTGACGCACCCGCCACGGCTGCCTGTGCCTGCACGTCGGTGCTCGTGGCCTCGTACGTCCCGTCGACGCCGTCGAGGCGGAGCTGCCGTGCGCCCAGCCACCCGGCCTTGTTCGAGGTCAGGACGGACTCGACACCGGACACGTGCGTCGCTGCGAGCGTGAAGCCGGCGTCGATCTGGCCGTCCTGGTCACGGCCGAGCGAACGGGCATCGCGGACGTCGAGCGTGCAGGACACCCGGGCGATCGGTCCGAACAACGACACGGCCTGGTCGACCAGGTGCGAGCCGATGTCGGAGAGCACGCCGCCGCCGATGCCGGTCGCGATGCCGTGCCGCTCGACCAGGTCGAAGCGGGACCAGAAGCGCAGCGGCGCCCCGACCCGTCCGGCGTCCAGCACGTTCCGGAGGGTGGTGAGGTCGGTGTCCCAGCGGCGGTTGTGGAAGGGCGTGATCACGACGCCGGCGTCGGCCGCGGCCTGCCGGATCTCGCGCGCGGTGGCCGGGTCCGGGGCGAACGGCTTGTCCGCGACGACGGCGACCCCGGCGGCGATCGCCTGCAGGACGAGTTCGCGGCGGGTGGACGGGGGAGTGGTGACGACGACGGCGTCGACGCCTGCGGCGATCAGGTCACCGAGGGAGTCGTGCACGGTGACGCCGGGCAGGTCGGTCGCGAGCTGCTCGCGCTTCGCGGCCGAGCGGGCGACGACGCCGACGAGGTCGATGCCTGCCGCGTCCAGCAGGAACGGGCGGTGGAACGCCCGCCCTCCGATGCCGTAGCCGACGAGTCCGATGCGCACTTTGTCCATACATATGAACCTAACGCGTCCAGCCAGAGTTGGGAACGTTCCAACGAGGCGGACGGGAGGCCCGTGGCGGCCCCGCCACGGGCCTCCCGTCCGCCTTTTGCGCGCGTGTCGGGCGCGCCGTGCGCGCGTGTCGGGCGCGACGTGCGCGACCGCCAGGTTCCACGACTTGCCGTCCGCGTGGCGCCGAGGTTCCACTCCGGGGCGGCAGCGGCGCCGAGGTTCCGAGATCTCGGAACCTCGGCGGGGCGAGAACCGCCCGTGCGGCGTGACGGGTGTCAGGCGATGAGGGACGCGACGTGTGCGACCGCCAGGCGGTAGCCGTCTGCGCCCGCACCGGCGATGACCGCCGTCGCGGCGGTGGCGACGTGGTCGACGTGCCGGAAGGGCTCGCGCTTCCACGTGTTCGACAGGTGCACCTCGACGACCGGGACGGACAGCGCCTCGACCGCGTCGTGCAGCGCGACCGAGGTGTGTGCGTAGGCCGCGGGGTTGATCACGACCGCGGCGAAGTCGTCGAGGGCCTCGTGCAGCCACTCGACCAGTTCGCCCTCGCGGTTCGTCTGCCGGAAGTCCGCGTCCAGCCCGTGCACGGCTGACTCGGTGTGCACGATCGCCTCGAGCTCGGCGAGCGTCACGGTGCCGTACTGCTCCGGGTCGCGCCGCCCGAGGATGTCGAGGTTCGGTCCGTTGAGGACGAGGATGCGCGCCTGGTCGGTCATGGGGCGAGCCTAGCGATCGCGGGCCACGGGGTACCGCCGGGCAGACACATGCCTCGGCTATGTGAACGGTCACAATTCGGTGTAACGTCTCCGTCCGGGTCGGCGGAGTTGTCGACTGCAACACACTGACGTGGAGATGTTGAATGGTTCTCGCTGCAGCGAACGAAGGGATCCGGCTCGACTTGGGCTGGGTCGACTACCTGATGGTCATCGTGTACTTCGCGGTCGTCATCGGGATCGGGTTCACCGCCCGCAAACAGGTCCGGACGAGCATGGACTTCTTCCTGTCCGGGCGCTCGATGCCGGCGTGGATCACGGGCCTGGCCTTCGTGTCCGCGAACCTCGGTGCGACCGAGATCCTCGGCATGGCCGCCAACGGTGCCCAGATCGGCATGGCGACCCTGCACTACTACCTGGTCGGCGCGGTGCCGGCCATGGTGTTCCTCGGGCTCGTGATGATGCCCTTCTACTACGGCTCCAAGGTCCGGTCGGTGCCGGAGTTCATGCTCCGCCGGTTCGGCAAGGCCCCGCACCTGGTGAACTCGATCGCGTTCGCGGTGTCGAACGTGCTCATCGCGGGCATCAACCTCTACGCCATGGCCATCGTCATCGAGGCGATGCTCGGCTGGCCGGAGTGGCTGGCCATCGTCGTGTCCGCCGGCTTCGTGCTCGTCTACATCACCCTCGGCGGGCTCTCCAGCGCGATCTACAACGAGGTCATGCAGTTCTTCGTGATCATCGCCGGGCTCATCCCGCTGACGATCGTCGGTCTGCACCGCGTCGGCGGCTGGGACGGACTGTCGTCTGCCATCGTGAAGACCCAGGGCGTGCAGCACCTGCAGGCGTGGGCCGGCACCGGCTTCGGTGATGTGACCAACCCGATCGGCGCCAACTGGCTCGCGATCGTGCTCGGCCTGGGCTTCGTCCTCGGCTTCGGCTACTGGACCACCAACTTCACCGAGGTGCAACGCGCGTTCTCGGCGAAGAACATGTCCGCAGCGCGCCGCACGCCGCTCATCGCCGCGATCCCGAAGCTGTTCATCCCGGCCATCGTCGTGATCCCCGGTCTCATCGCCGCGGCGGTCGTCGGCAACCAGTTCGCCGACGGCTCGCTCACCTACAACGACGCGATCCCGAAGCTCATCCAGATGTACCTGCCGACCGGTGTCCTCGGCGTCGCGGTGACCGGCCTGCTCGCGTCGTTCATGGCCGGCATGGCGGCCAACGTCTCGTCGTTCAACACCGTCTTCACGTACGACATCTGGCAGCGCTACATCAAGCCGAACATGCCGGACATCCACTACCTGAAGACCGGTCGCTGGGTCACCGTCGTCGGCGTCCTGGTGGGCATCGCGACCGCGTTCATCGCGGCCCAGGCGTCGAACATCATGACGTACATGCAGACGCTGTTCTCGTTCTTCAACGCGCCGCTGTTCGCCGTCTTCATCCTCGGCCTGCTCTGGAAGCGGATGACCACGCAGGGTGCGCTCTGGGGCTACGTGCTCGGCATCGTCACGCCGACGATCACCTGGATCGCGTACCTCGTGAACCCGGATCTGTTCGCCACCGCGACCGCCGAGACCCTGTACGGCGCGATCATCTCGTTCGTGACCGTCCTGATCGTCGGGTTCATCGTCTCGATGTTCACCACACCCAAGGACGAGAAGGAGCTCGGCGGTCTGGTCTACGGCATCGGCAAGATCGACCTGCACGGCGACTCCGTCGCGACCGACACCGCCTGGTACCGCTCGCCCGCACTGCTCGGCACCGTCGCACTGATCCTGTGCGTCGTCCTGTACCTGCCGTTCCTCTGATCCGCGAAGGAGATCACCGACCATGAGTGACACCACCACCCCCGGCGCGCTGACCGAGGAGCAGAAGGCCGCCCTCGTCCGCTCGACCCGTCGTCTCGACCTGCGCCGCATCCTCGGCGGCCTGTTCGTGCTCTACGGCGTCATCGTGACGATCGTCGGCATCGTCCACTGGGACACCGACCCCGAGAAGACCGGCGGCATCCACATCAACCTGTGGGTCGGACTGTCGATGCTCGTCGGCGGCCTGCTGTTCTTCCTCTGGGACCGCCTGAACCCGGTGCCGGCCGAGGACATCATCGGCCAGGCCGAGGCCGAGGCCGACCAGAAGGCCGCCGGCGAGGGTCGAGCGTCCGCCTGACCTCGGTCGCGCGCCACTGAGCCGACCCGGAACGACGAAGTCGCTGTCGCACGACAGCGGCTTCGTCGTTCCGGGTCGATGAACGCGGGCGGTTGACGCCCTCGCGGAGCGGCAGTAGTATTGATATGTCGATCGGGTGCTGCTCGGTCGAAAGTTACCCCCGGATGTCCTGCAGCCAGCGCGGGCCCGGGGATTTGCGTTTTCCCGACGGTGCCACAAGCGCGTCACGACACGATGAGGGCGCTCGACAGGTCGTGGGGTGCAGGCATCGCCGCGACATGGCCGCCGCACGCTACGTCGGCCAGCGCGAGGAGCGGTTCATCAGACGGAGAAGCGTGCTCGAACCGGAGCTCCTTGCCGATGCCCCGGTCTCGCAGAGCGTCGAACATCGCTCTGTCGTCGGCATCGCGAGCCGGCCCCCGAGTCTCGAGGATCACCTGGTGGACCTGTCGGAGTTCGAGCTCGTGCGCGAGTCGTTCGATGCAGCGCCGTCGTCGGCATTCGGTACGTGCCACCGCGCCGTCGTAGCGCACGACCAGGACCGAGACGGCGTGTCGGAGGAGGTCGAGCCACGAGAGCCGCTGACCGGGGAGGGCTTCGTACCAGTGCAGCTTCCGCATCCGCCTCGGTGTCGCCGCCCGCACGTCCACACGTGCCGCTTCGCAGGCGGATGCCGTGATGACCACGGCCGCCATGACGTACGTCGTGTGGTCGCGTCCGCCGCCCGGCTCCGATTCGTCGACGTACGCCCGCATCGGCCCAGCATATTGCGTATCAGTCCGTACCGCGACGGAACGGTTGCGCATCGCCGCGCCACGGGCCAGGTTGAGCGTGACGAAAGGAACCTCCCCATGGACACGATGGTCTTCATCAACCTGCCCGTCACCGACCTCGACCGTTCGAAGGCGTTCTACGAAGCCCTCGGCTACTCGATCAACCCGATGTTCAGCGACGACACCGCTGCGTGCATCGTCATCAGCGACACGATCTACGTCATGGCGCTCACCCACGCGAAGTTCGCCGACTTCACCGACAAGACGATCGCCGACGCCGGCACCGTCGAGGTCATCAACTCGCTCACCGCCGGGTCGAAGGACGAGGTGCACCGCATCGTCGACGCCGCCGTCGCGGCCGGCGGGAGCGAGGACCGCGCGCCGATGGACCTCGGCTTCATGTTCCAGCGGAGCTTCACCGACCCGGACGGCCACCGGTGGGAGTACGTGTGGATGGACCCGCAGGCCGCCCAGGACGGCCCGCCGTCCGAGTGACCACACGGCCGGCAACGACGGTGTCGGCGGCGCACGCCAGGATGGTGCGATGAGCACCGAGCCCGCAGCCACCGAGCCCGCGCCCCACTCCGACCTGGTGATCGGCGACGACGGACTCGCCCGGCCGGTGTGGGCATCGACGGACGAGCTGCTCCGCGACTACTACGACACCGAGTGGGGCATGCCGGTGCGGGACGAGCGCGGCGTGTTCGAGCGGCTGTCACTCGAGGCGTTCCAGTCCGGCCTGTCGTGGCGCACGATCCTGGCGAAGCGTCCGGCGTTCCGTGCGGCGTTCGCGGACTTCGACCCCGACACCGTCGCGGGCTTCGGCGAGGACGACGTCGCTCGGCTGATGGCCGACGCCGGCATCGTCCGGAACCGGGCGAAGATCCTCGCGACCATCACGAACGCGAACGCGACGGTCGCCCTGCGGCAGGACGGCGGGTTGTCCGACTTCGTCTGGTCGTTCCGTCCGGCGACGACGCCCGAACCGGAGTCGTACGCCCAGGTCCCGACGACCTCCGACGAGTCCGTCGCACTGTCGAAGGCACTGCGGAAGCGCGGCTTCGCGTTCGTCGGTCCGACCACGATGCACGCCCTGATGGAGGCGCTCGGCATCGTCGACACGCACCTGCTCGGCAGCCACCGGCGCGGGACCTCGGGCGTCTGGAACTGACCAGGACGCCGACCCCACCGGCAGCGAGGGCACCGGGCTAGGGTCGCGGCATGAGCACCGACCAGCCGAACCCGCGCGTGCGTCCTGTCCACCCGGTCGACGCCGACGTCGTCGACGTGCCCGTCGACGTGCCGGCCCCCACGCCGGACACGGAGACGGACACAGCCGGGGACTCGGCGACGGAGCCGGGCCACGACCCCGCCGAGGTCCGGATCGCCTTCCTGCTCTTCCCGGACCTGACGCAGCTCGACTTCACCGGCCCGGCGCAGGTGCTCTCGCGTGTGCCCGGCGCACGCGTCGAGTACGTGGCGGCGACGCTCGACCCGGTGCCGACCGACTGCGGGTTCGCGCTGGTCCCGACGATGACCATCGCCGACGCGGGTCCGGCGGACGTCCTCGTGGTCCCCGGCGGTGACGGTGCCTTCGACGCGATGCTCGACCCCGAGGTCATCGGGTTCGTCCGGCGCGAGGCCGAACGCGCCACCTGGGTGACCTCGGTCTGCACGGGCGCGTTCGTCCTCGGTGCCGCGGGACTCCTCGCCGGCAAGCGTGCGACGACCCACTGGGCGTCGAAGCCGATGCTCGAGGCGTTCGGGGCGCAACCGGTCGACGAGCGGATCGTCGACGACGGTGCCGTCGTCACGGCGGCCGGCGTCAGTGCGGGCATCGACATGGCGCTGTGGCTGGCGGCCGAGCTCGCGGGGCGGGCATCGGCCGAGACGATCCAGTTGCAGATCGAGTACTACCCGCAGCCGCCGTTCGACGCGGGCTCCGCGGAGCGCGCCGACGCCGTCGTGGTCGCCCGCGCACGGGCTGCGGCCGAGGCAGCTCGCGGGGACCGGGTCACCCGCGCAGCGGCCGCCGTCCTGCCGTGACGACACAGCTGCCCTGACGACACAGCGCCGCGACGACACAGCGCCGCGACGACGCACCTGCCCTGAAGACGCACCTGCCGCGACGAAGCGGCAGAACCCAGCGGCAGGGCCCTCAGACCAGCGGCTTCTGCATCTGCGTCGCCGTGACCTCGTACCCGAGCGAGGCGTACAAGTCCTGCGCGCCGGTGTTGTAGCCGAACACGTTGAGCCCGATGCTCGTCGCGCCGTGCTCCGCTGCGGCCTGGTGGCCGAGCTCGAGCGCACGTCGGGCGTGCCCGCGACGACGGTGCGGTTCGTCGATCTCGACGTCGAACACCCACCAGTCGGTCCCGCCCGGAGCGAACGGGCCGATCCAGAGGTACCCGACCGTGGTGTCGTTCTGGTCGAGGACGTCCCACACCAGGTGTCCGTCGGCCGGGGACCCGCCCGGGAACCACTGGTCGAGCGACTTCTGCTTGTTCGCCTCGGCCTGTTCGCGGGTCTCACCCGCCTGCATCCGCGACGCCACGTACTCGGCCATGGTCCGGTCGAGCCAGGCCGGGAGGCGCGTGGCCGGCATCTCCTGCAGGCGCGTGTCCGTCATCGGTTGCCCTTCGAACCCCGGCTCGGCTTGCCGCGCATCTTCCCGCGGCCGGGGGTGGGGCCCTTGCCGGTGTTGGACTTCTTGCCGCTGCCGGACTTGCCGCTGCCGGGCGACTTGGCCTTCGCCTTGCCGCCGGCGCCGGCGCCGGCGCCGCCCTTGCCCGATCCGCCCTTGCCTGATCCGCCGCCGGCCTTCGAGCCAGCTTGCGTCGCACGCAGGGCCTCTTCGACGTCGCGATCGGTGCCGGTCGGCTGGTTCCGCGAACTGTTGGCGGTGCGTCCGCGCACCACGCCGATGAACTCCTCGGTGGTCTCGGTGGCGTCCTCGTCACGCCAGACCAGCGCGATCTGCGTGCCGGGGGCGCCGAAGAGCGGGCGCGCGACGAGGTCCTTGCGGCTCGCCGCGCGGAAGAGCGACTGGGGGAGCACGACCACGCCGACGTTCGCCTCGACCAGGTCGAGCGCGGCGGCGATGTCGGCCGGCACCGGACCGGCGTCGACGACGTGCACCTCGGCGTCGGCGAGGTCCACCTCGGCCAGGTCGGCGAGGGGGGAGTCCTTCGGCATCGCGACCACGGCGGTCTCGGTCCAGAGCGGGATGGCGTTGTGCTGGTCGGAGACGGGCATGCGTGCGAAGACCATGTCGACCTCGCCGGCGAGCGTGTCGTCGACGTCGTCGGACCCGATCGGCCGCAGTCGCAGCTCGATCGAGGGGTGTCGATCCCGCCAGACACGGGCCCACTTGGCCGGGGAGACCCCGGGCACGAATGCGATGGTGAGTGCCGCGGTCATGCAGACGAGCATAGGGGCCGTACTCTAGGGGGCATGGCGCAGGAACAGACCATGAAGCCCGAAACGGCTGCGAAGAAGCTCGGCATCTTGCTGGCGGCCGCTCCGGAGTCCTTCCAGGGCGCTCCCGTCACACGGACCGCCTTCGACGAGCTCCGGACCGAACCCCCGACGTGGCTCGAGGACCTCCGACGCGACGGCCCGCACCCGCGACCCGTCGTGGCGCAGAAGCTCGGCATCTCGATCTCGGGGCTTACCCGTGCGGGGATCGACGACGCGCTCACCACGGCGGAGATCAAGACGCTGCTCGAGCAGAAGCCCGAGTGGCTCGTCCGTGAGCGCGAGACGCAGGCCGCCGTGCACGTCGAGAACGCCCGTGTGAAGCAGGAGCGCGCCGCCAAGGCCGCTGCCCGCGCCGAGGACTGACCCGCCCGGCACCGCGCCGCCGCAGCTGAGGACCCGCCGTGCACGAGACCGTCGCCGACGCCATGCTCGTCGTGCCGCAGTTCGCGTCGGTGTGCTGCATCGTCGGTGACCGCTACCGACCGCGCCCCGGCGTGATCGTGCCGGCTGCGGTGATGCTCGTCGCGATGCTCATGCCCGTGGTGCACGCGGGTGCGGTGTGGACGCTCTTCGCGGCGACGCTCCTGCTGTTGCTCGCACCGCTGCCGGTGATGCGCCGACGCCGTGCCGACGGCCGCCGCGCCGAGCCGATGGACGTGCACCGCGCGCTGTCGGCGGTCGTGATGGCCGGCATGCTCCTGATGGGCCACGCGACCGGCGTCGCCGACGGGCACGCGGGACACGGCATCGCGTTGTCCGCGGTGCTCGGTGCCGGCGTGATCGGCTACTGTGCGTTCAGCGGGTGGCTCCTGCGGTACGAGTGGGCGCAGGAGGACCGCCGGGCCGTGCGCAGCGGCGAGGTCTTCGCGATGACGGTCGCCGTCGTCGGCATGACCCTCGCGATGTAGCGCTCGAGCGCTGTCGGGGCTCAGTCGGTCGTGGGCGACGCGTCGCCCGTGTGCGTGACACGGTCCTTCGCTGCGCGGAGGGTGTCCTTCGGCACCGGCGGCACGCCCCGTCGGATGCCTCGGAGTCCGACGACGAACAGGATCGCGGTGACGACGGCGAACACGATGAACGTGATCCCCGTCGCGGCCCAGATCGGCAGTGCCAGGGCCAGGAGCGCCACCACGAGGCCGGCCAGCAGCACGAGCGTGGTCAGTGCGAAGGCCACCGCGGCGCCGGTGAGCACCAGCCCGGTCTTCGCGCCGTTCGCCCGTTCGCTGATCTCCCGCCGAGCCGAGGCCACCTCGTCACGGACGGCGCGCAGCACGGGTTCCAGCGCCTTCTGCACCAGGCCGGCGGTGACCGTGTCGCGGAAGGACGGCTTGCTACTGGTCGTGGTGTCGTCGTGGTCCGTGGTGCTCATGGGTCTCCTGTCCGGGGCGCGGTGATCGCGTCCACCTGCTGTGACGCGTCCGGTCCGATGATCGTCACGTCGGCGGCGGCGTGCTCGGTCGCTTCCCAGCTTGCGGAGCCGCCGGTGGCGGTGGGCGCGACCGCCGGGAGGCCCGCCCCGCGTCGACGACGCAGGACGGGCCTCCCGGGGTGGTCGGGCCGAGAGCCCTACTCGGCGATCTCCTCGAGGTCGTCGATGCCACGGGCCGCCGCCGCTGCGCGGCGCGCGCGCATCGACGGGGCCGCGAGCGCGGCGAGCACGGCGAGGACCGCCACGCCGGTGCACGCCCAGAACCCGATGGTGAAGGCGTCGTCCGTCGGCAGACCCTGCGGGGTGCTGTGCGAGGTGATGAGCGCCGCGATGACCGCGGTGCCGACGCTCGAGCCGATCGTACGGACGACGGTGTTGGCGCTGATGGCCTCGCCGGTCTGGTTCGCGGGGACGCTCTCGATGATGGCGTTCGAGCACGCGGCGAGGGCCAGGCCGATGCCGATGCCGGTCAGGACGCCGGAGACGACGACCTGCCAGAGCTCACCGTGCGCGATCGCGGGCAGCAGGAACGCCGCGACGATGGCGATCCCGCCGAGCAGCATGGGCGGCTTCGGACCGACCTTGCGGACGAGGATGCCGGCGATCGGCCCGGCGACGATCATCATCAGGACGGTCGGCAGCAGGAAGAGACCGGCCTGGGTGACGTCCTTGCCGAAGCCGTAGCCGAGCGCGCTCGGCAGCTGCAGCAGGGTCGGCACGAGCACGAAGGTGCCGAACATCGCGAAGCCGAAGACGAGCGCGACGACGTGGGCCGTCCAGACGCCGCGGACGGCGAACAGGCGGACGTCGATGAGCGGTTCGGCGACGCGGAGCTCGACCAGGACGAACGCGACCAGTGCCACGGCGCCGAGGACCAGCAGGCCGATGGTCTTGCCGTCACCCCAGCCCCAGGTCTCGCCCTCGCTGACGGCCAGCAGGATCGACACGAGCGAGACGGCGAGGACGAACGTGCCGACCATGTCGAGGCGGCCGGGCTTGCGGACCGGCGACTCCGGCATGCCGAAGATCGCGCCGAGCAGGGCGATGACGACGAGCACGGCGGGCAGCCAGAACAGCCAGTGCCACGACAGGTGCTCGACGATCGGTCCGGCGGCGACGATGCCGACGCCGGCGCCGATGCCGAAGATCGCGGAGAGCAGACCGATCGTGACGCTGACCTTCTCCTTCGGCAGCTCGTCGCGGACGATGCCGATCGACAGTGGCATCACCGCACCGGCGGCGCCCTGCAGTGCACGGCCGACGATGAGGACGCCGAGGTTCGGTGCCAGCGCGGCGAGCACGGCACCGACGAGCAGGATCGACAGCACGACGATCAGGACCTTGCGCTTGCCGATCATGTCGCCGAGACGCCCGAGGATCGGCGTGAGCACCGACGCGGAGAGCAGGTAGGCGGTGAGCACCCAGCTCGTCGCGCTCGTCGAGGCGCCGAGGTCCTGTCCGATGGTCGACAGCGCCGGGGCGACGAGTGACTGCAGGACCGCGAACGACAGACCGCCGAGGGACAGGTAGACGATAATCGCCGTGCTGTTCGGCCGGTGTCCGGCGGTGGTGGGGTGCGAGCCCGTGCGGGGGCTCTGCATGGTGTCGGTCATCGTGCTCCGTGTCTCGGGTGATGTAAACAATTGCTGACTTGACGAGGGTACGCAGTTCTCACGCGATGTCAACACTTGCTTACATCCCGGGTCGGGCCGGTACGCTTCGACCATGAGCAAGGACGCCGCCGCCACCCGACTGCTGCTCGTGCGGGCGGCGCGGCACCGGTTCGCGTTCGACGGGTACAAGGCGACGACGGTGCGCGACATCGCCGCCGACGCCGGGGTCAACGTCGCGCTGATCAACCGCTACTTCGGTTCGAAGGAGGGGCTGTTCCGTGCCTGCCTCGACCGGGTGGTGCAGGACCTCGGGGTCGAGCAGCCCGTCGAGCGCGGCCTCGAGCGCGCGCTGGCCGGCCTGGTGTCACACGTGGTCCGCGCGCCGACGGACGACGACTCCCTCCAGCTCATGCTGCTGCTCCGGTCCTCCGGCGACGACGGTGCCGACGCCATCCGCCGCGAGACCCTCCGCCGGTACGCGGAACGGCTCGCCACGGCCGTCGGCGGCGAGGTCACCGAGGAACTGCTCGTCCGGGCCGAGATCGCGCTGTCGGTGGTGCTCGGGATGACGATGCTCCGGCGGTCCACCGCGGTGGAGCCGCTCGCGTCGGCCGACGACGACGTCGTGGCCGGGGCACTCGACGACGCGCTCCGCGCCCTGCTCGCACCGTCGCGGTAGCGTCGAGCCGTGTCCGACCGACCAGCCCGCCGTCCCGACCCCGCCCCGCGCCTCGACGAGGTCGACGAGCGCATCCTCTGGACGCTGGCCGGCGACGCCCGGATCCCGAACAACCGGCTCGCCGCCGCGGTGGGCATCGCGCCGTCGACGTGCCTGACCCGGGTCCGGGCCCTCGAGGACGCCGGGGTGATCCGCGGCTACCGGGCCGAGGTCGACATCGCGCGCCTCGGCTTCTCGATCGAGGCGATGGTCTCCGTCCGGGTCCACGCCGCGGCCCGCCACGAACTCCGGGACTTCGCGAAGCGACTGCTCCGGGTGCCCGTCGTGCAGGACGTCTCGTTCCTGGCCGGCGACAAGGACTTCCTCGTGCACATCGCGTGCGAGTCGACCGAGCAGCTGCGGGACTTCGTCGCCGACGAGCTCAGCGGCGACCCGTCGGTGGCGACGACCCAGACGAACATCGTGTTCGAGCGGCTCGTCGCCGACCGGTCCACGCAGGGTCGCTCGTTCGACGAGCTCCGCCGCTGGCGCGCCTGACGCGCGCCCTCAGTCAGACGCGCCTGACGAGCCGGTCCGGTCAGCGCTGCCGGGTCATCGGGACGTGCGGGATCCGGTCCTCGAGGTACTCGTCTCCGGAGCGCACGAACCCGAAGCGGGCGTACCACTGCTCGAGGTGCGACTGGGCACCGAGGGCGATGCTCGCGGAGCGGGACTCGGCGATCGCGGCCTCGATCAGCCGCCCGGACAGGCCCTGACCGCGGGCGTGCGCCGCCGTGACGACCCGGCCGATGCGCTCGGTGCCGTCGGGTTCGCGCAGGAGCCGGAGCGTGGCGTCCACCGAGCCCTGGCCCGCCCAGAACTGCACGGTGCCGGGCTCGAGGTCACGCCCGTCGATGTCGCCGTACGCGGCCCCCTGCTCGACGACGAAGACGTCCTGTCGCAGGCGGAGGATCTCGTGCAGCGTGACGATGTCCAGGTTGCGGGTCGGGGCGGAGAAGATCGAGACCACGGACGGCCTTTCCTGAGAATTTCTTCCAGAACGGGGCGCGTTCCGGAACGGACCGGCGTACATTGCCGGTCAACCACTCTACGTGCGCAGCCGAGTTCAGGAGGTGAGCGCATGGACACGACGTCGCGCGCACCCTGGCTCGCGGTGCTCCGGATCGCCCTGCTGGGCGTCGGGACCCTCGCTGCCCTCGTGCTGCTGTCCCTGGCGTTCGGGGCCCGTCCGGCCTCGGCTGCCGAGGCCGCGTCCACTCCGCCCGCCCAGACGCAGCAGCGCGGGCACGTCAGCGGTGTGGTCGACGGGCTCGGCGAGACCGTGCACGACGTGTCCGGCGGTGTCGGACAGGTCGTCGGCGGCGTCGTGGACCCCGTCCGCGCGGTGGTTGCGCCAGCTCCGAAGCAGGCACCAGCACCAGCACCGGCTCCGGCTCCGGCACCGGCAGCGGCACCCCCGACGCCGGCCCCGGCGCCCGCGGCACCCCCGGCAGCGCCCGCGCCTGCGCCAGCTCCCGTCGCCCCCGCCCCAGCAGCTCCGGCTCCCGCAGCTCCGACCCCCGCCGCTCCGGCGACCGCGCCCGCGGTGCCGGCCACGACCGCCCCTGCGGCCGAGCCGGCCACGCACCCGGTGCAGGGCGTCGTCGAGCACGTGGGCACCGCCTCCCGGCCCGTCACCGACACCGTCGCGACGGCGCTGCGCCCCGTCACCGGGACCGTGCAGACGGTCACCGACGCGCGACCCGTGACCACGGTCGTCGACACGCTCGACCACGTGGTCGGCAGCGTCCCGGTGGTCGGCCCCATCGTCGGTGACGACACCCTCGGCACGGTCACCGCTCCGGTCACCGGCCTGGTCGACGACACCCTCGGCGGTGTCGGCACGATCGTCGGACAGGTCCCCGACGTCGTCGCGGGCGTGGTCCCGTCGGTCGGTGGCGTCCTGCCAGGAGGCTCGGATCCCGTCATCGACGTCCCCGCACCTCCGGTCGTCGTCGGCACCACCCCGTCCGGTGTGCCCGGCTCAGCTGTCCCGTCCGCGCGACCGGCGCAGGCTGCCGCCCCGGCGACGACCCCGTCCGCGCCCGCGGTCGCGTCGACCGACGATCATGCCGCTCTCGGAACGAGCGTCGAGCGCCGTCCCGGTCTGGCCGTCCCGTCCACCTTCGTGACCGGACCGCTCGCCGGCCCCGTCGCAGGTGCCGTGCAGGACGCGACGCTGGGCGGCACCGCCCTGCTCGTCCCCGAGCCGGGCGACGGCCACGGAGTGCCGTCCGACGGCCAGGGCGGCGCGGGCGTCCTCGGTGGCAGTGCCACCTCGACGCCCGGCGGCGTCGCAGCCGTCGGCATCGTCGGCTCGACCGACGACATCGTCTCCCTCGCCGCGGGGTCGCGCGGCACGCTCTCCGACGACGCGGTCCCCGCATCGGTCGTCGGCGAGCACGACGTCGCCCCTGACTGAGATCGGTGCGCCTGTCCGGCACGGCAGGCACGCACACACACCGACCGCGACCGCGGTCGGCCAACGATCTCGATCAGGGAGTACGACCATGAACAAGTACGTCTCGAGAGGGCTCTGGTTCGCCCTCTTCGTCGGCGGCCTCACGCTCGGAGGGGCGGCAGCGGCGAACGCTGCCACGACCTCCGGAGCGGACGGCGCCGTGTCCGGAACCCAGGTGGTTCCGTCGGTGGACGCTCCGGTGTCCCTCACCGGCAACGCCCTCGGGGTGCTCGGCGACGCGGTGTCGTCGGTGACCTCGCCCGCCGCGGCGCCCGCGGCTCCTGCAGCTCCAGCCGCCGCTCCTGCACCGGCCCCAGCTCCCGCGCCGACGACCTCGGGCGCCGACGGCACGGCCTCCGGCACCCAGGTGGCGCCGGCTGTGACCGCCCCGGTCTCCGTCGGTGGCAACGCCGTCGCCGTCGGTGGCGACGCGGTGTCGGCCCCGGCTGCTCCGGCTGCGCCTGCTCCGGCTGCTCCGGTTCCGGCTGCCGCCGCTGCTCCGACCACGTCCGGTTCGGACGGCACCGGCTCGGGGACCCAGGTCGCCGGCGCCGTGACCGTCCCCGTCACGGTCGGTGGCAACGCCGTCGCCGTCGGCGGTGACGCGGTGTCGACCACGACGCCGCCCACACCGGCAGCATCCACCCCGGCAGCACCGGCCGAGCCCGCTGCTCCGGCACCGGTCACCTCGGGTGAGGACGGCACAGCCTCGGGGACCCAGGTCGCCCCGGTCGTGTCGGTCCCGGTGACGGTGTCCGGCAACGGCATCGGGGTGCTCGGGGACGGCACCGCTGCGGGGTCCGGCCCGGCGGCGACGCCGGCACCGGCCGCTCCGGCCACGACCACGCCGAGCACGTCCGGCGACGACGGGCTGCTCTCCGGCACGCAGGTCGGCGGACTGGTCGACGTCCCGGTCACGATCGGCGGCAACGGCATCGGGCTGCTCGGTGACGGCACCTCGGCGGGCGCGACGCCCGCCGCGGGCACCGGCACGGCTGCCGGTCCGGCTCCGGCTGCCGGTGGCACGACGGACGGGGCGGACGGCACCGCCTCGGGCACCCAGGTGGCCCCGGTGGTCGCGGTCCCGATCACCATCGGCGGGAACGGCATCGGCGTGGTCGGCGACGGCACCAGCACCGGCGGGGCGACCCCGGCGGGCACCACCCCGAGCAGCACGACCCCGTCGGCCGGGGGTGCGACCTCCGGTGACGGCGGCCTGCTCTCCGGCACCCAGGTGGTCCCGGTGATCAGCCTGCCGATCACCATCGGTGGGAACGGCATCGGCGTCGTCGGTGACGGCACCGCCACCACCCCGGGCACCGGCACGACGCCCGGCGACGGTACGGACCCGGGCACCGACCCCGGTACCGACCCCGGTACGGACCCGGGCACGACCCCGGGCGACGGCACGGACCCCGGTACGGACCCGGGCACCGACCCCGGTACGGACCCGGGCACCGACCCCGGTACGGACCCGGGCACGACCCCCGGTGACGGGACGGACGCCGGCGACGGCACCGTGCCCGGAACCGTGACCACTCCGGCCGGTGCCACCGGCGCGGACGGGCCGACCCGGGCCTCCACAGCGGGTGTGGTGACCACCACGGCCGCCGCGACCAGCGGGATCCCGGCCGTCACTCGGACGGTGGCCGACACGGTGAGTGCCGCCGGTGACGGCGCGACCGCGCTCGCCTACACGGGAGCGACCTCGCCGGTCGTCCCCGTCGGGTTCGCGCTCCTGCTGCTGCTCGCCGGGGCGGGCACGCTCGTGCTCCGTCGCCGGCACTCGGCGGTCGACACCGACGGGACGCGCTGACAGCAGGTGACCGAGGGGCGTCGCACCGCCGGCGCCCCTCGTCACCGTGCCCGGAGTTGTCCGAACGGCCGGCCGGCACCACCATGAGGGGGTGCGCTCCGCCCTCGTCCGGCATCCGGTGACGGCCGCCATCACGTTCCTCGTGGTCGCGACCGCGGTCTTCGGCATCGTCGTCCGGGTGCTGCACGGTGCCGACCCGGCCCCGTACGGGCCCTTCCGGATCTTCGCGGCGTCCACCGGCGCGGTCGCGTTGCTCACCACGATCGCCGGCGTCGTCGTCCTCGTCGGTGCCGCCGAGCGGCTGATGGGGTCGTGGCGGACCGCCCTGGCGTTCGTCGTCACCACGGTCGTCGGCACCGCGGCCGGCGCGCTCACCGCGTTCGTCGACACGGACGGCCGCGACCTCACCGGCCTGCTGCTCGGGCGCGCGACGGCCTTCGACCCCTGGACCGCGATCGTCGGCACGATCGTCACCGCGAGCGCGTTCGCCGGACCGCTCTGGCGACGGCGCATCCGCGTGAACGCGCTCGCCGTCGTGGCCGCGCTCCTGCTCTACGCCGGACACGCCTCCGACCTGTACGCGGTGCTCGCCGCCGCTGCGGGGTGGGTGCTCGGTGAGCTGCTCCGCCGCACCCCGGAGCGCGGCGGATGGGTGCGCAGCTCGCACCGCGAGACCCGGGTCCTGCTCGGGACGGTCGTGCTGGTGTCGGCGATCGGCCCCGTGGTGGCGCTCGTCTCCCGCGCACGGATCGGACTGCTCGCGCCGATCGCCGCGGTGCTCGGCACCGGGCCGGTCACCCCCGTGAGCGGCTGCGGCACCGACGGGGCCGCTGGGCAGTGCCTCCGCGCGCTGCTCGCGTACCGGGCGACGGACCCGTGGACGCTGCTGCTCGCCATCGCGCCGCTGCTCGTCCTCGTGGTGGGCGGCCTCGGGCTCTTCCGGGGCAGCCGGTTCGCCGTCTGGCTCGTGGTGGCGGTCGACGTGGTGACGGCGGTCGCGGCCGCGGTGACCTACGGGGTGCTGCCGGCGCGGGCCGGTGGGCTGCAGGGCACCGCCGACGAGTTCGTCACGGCGCTGTCGGTCGGTGCGTCGATCGTGGTGCCCCTCGCGACCGCGGCCGTCCTCGTGCTCCGGCGCCGGTCGTTCACGGTGCTGCCCTCACGGCGGCGTGTGGTCGCCTTCGCGGTGACCGTCGTCGCGGCGGTCGCCGTCGTGGTCGGCACCGTCGCGGTGTTCGCGGCGTCGGCCCCGGAGCACGTCGAGGACCCGCTCCGGCTCGCCGTCGCCGCCCTCGGCCCCCTCTCGCCGCTGACCTTCTGGGAGCAACTGCCCTCGCTCGGCACGGCGCTCCGCATCGTGATCGGACTCGCCGGACCCGTGCTCTGGTTCGTCGTCGCGCTCGCCGCGGTCCGGCCCACCGGCGCAGTGGAACCCGACACCGACGCGGACGGCGCCCGGTCCGACCGCGAACGGGCCCGGGCGCTGGTGCTCGCCGGCGGCGGCGACACCTTCGGGTGGATGACGACCTGGCGCGGCAACGCCTACTGGTTCGCGGCCGACGGGCGCGCCGGGGTGGCGTTCCGGCGCAACGGTGGGGTGGCCGTCACCGTGGGTGGCCCGTTCGGCTACCCGGATGCCCGCGCCGCCGCGATGACGGACTTCGCCCGGTACTGCGACGACAACGGGTGGACGACGGTCTTCTACGGCATCGACGCCGGGACGGCCGAGCTGCTCACGACGCAGGGGTGGTCGACGTTGCCGGTCGCCGAGGACGCCGACCTCGACCCCCGCACGTGGACGACGACAGGCAAACGCAAGCAGGACGTCCGCACCGCCGTGAACCGGGCGCGCCGTGAGGGCATCACCGCCACCTGGTCGTCCTGGCAGGACCTGCCGCCGTCGACGGCACGGCAGATCGAGGCGATCTCGGAGGAGTGGGTCTCCGAGCGCGAGCTCCCTGAGATGGGCTTCACGCTCGGCGGGGTGGACGAGATGCGCGACCCCGCCGTCCGGACGCTCGTCGCGCAGGACGCCACCGGGCGGGTGCTCGCCGTGACGAGCTGGTTGCCGAGCCACCGCGAGGGGCGGGTCGTCGGCTGGACCCTCGACGTGATGCGCCGGACCGAGGCCGCGCCGAACGGCGTGATGGAGTTCCTCGTCGCGAGCGCCGCCGAACGGATGCGCGACGACGGCGTCGAACGACTCAGCCTGTCGGCGGCACCGCTCGCGCAGGCGGGCGAGAACGCGGCACCGAGCGACGGCGTGCAGAGCCTGCTCGAGCTCGTCGGGGGAGTCCTCGAACCGGTCTACGGCTTCCGGTCGCTGCTCCGGTTCAAGCAGAAGTTCGGCCCCGACCTGCACCCGCTCGTCCTCGCCTACCCCGACCCGGTCGCGCTGCCGTCGATCGGCCTCGCGGTCGTCCGGGCGTACCTGCCGGACCTGTCCCTGCGGCAGGCGGTCGCGCTCGCGCGCGGACGCGGCTGAGGCGGCACGGTCGACGGGCCGGTGCGGTGGACGTTACCGGGCGGCGGACGGGAGGCGCGGTGCGGGCCCGCCACGGGCCTCCCGGTCGTGCGCTGCGTCGCCCCGTTACGTGCCCCGCTCCGGCCCGACGCGTCGGTCACCGGTCTGGGGTATCGTTCCGACTACGCAAGCGCTCCGGGGTCGGTGCAATTCCGAACCGGTGGTGACAGTCCACGAACTGATGACGGGTGCGAACCCGGCAGAGGTTGACTCGGTGAAACTCCGGGACCGACGGTGAGAGTCCGGATGGGAGGCGCGCTGGCGGACGAGACGACTCACCCTGCGTGGGACGACCCGTCCGTCGATGCCGACGATCGTCGAACACCCCCGGAGTCCCGTTGAGAGGACACCAGTGTTCACCGGCATCATCGAGGAACTCGGCACCGTCACCGCCGTCGAGCAGCACGGCGACTCCGTCGCGCTCACCGTGCGCGGGCCGATCGTGGTCGCGGACGCCAGCCACGGCGACTCCATCGCCACCAGCGGCGTCTGCCTGACCGTGGTCGAGCAGACCCCCGACTCCTTCACCGCGTTCGTCATGAAGCAGACGCTCGACATGAGCGCGCACGGAGCGTTGCGGGTGGGCGACCGCCTGAACCTCGAGCGCGCGGCGTCGGTCGGCGACCGGCTCGGCGGCCACATCGTGCAGGGCCACATCGACGGCACCGCCACCGTGCTCGAGACCGCGGACGGCGACGGCTGGCGCCGGGTGCGGTTCTCGCTCGCGCCGGCGCTCAGCCCGCTCGTCGTCGACAAGGGGTCGATCGCGCTCGACGGCGTCTCGCTCACCGTCAGCGCCGTCTCGCCCGAGGACACCGCGCCGGACGCCGCCTGGTTCGAGGTCAGCCTGATCCCGGAGACGCTCGAGGCCACGACCCTCGGCCTGCGCGTGCCGGGGGACCGGGTGAACGTCGAGACCGACGTGCTCGCGCGGCACGTGCGCCGGATGCTGCGGCTCGACGCCGCGGTCGGCTCCCTCGAGCCCGTCGGATCGGAGGCCCGGTGATGGTCGCCTCGGTCCCGCAGACGCTCGGTTCGTCGAGCATCGAGGCCGCGATCGCGTCGGTCGCGGCCGGCCGCCCGGTGATCGTCGTCGACGACGAGGACCGCGAGAACGAGGGCGACGTCATCCTGTCCGCCGAGCTCGCGACGCCGGAGTGGATCGCCTGGACCGTGGCGCACTCGTCGGGGTTCATCTGCGCGCCCGTCAGCGTCGAGATCGCCGACGCCCTCGACCTGCCGCCGATGGTCCAGCACAACGAGGACGTCCGCGGCACCGCGTACACCGTCACCGTCGACGCAGCCGTCGGGGTCACCACGGGCATCAGCGCCCACGACCGAGCGCGCACGCTGCGGGTCCTCGCCGACCCGACCTCCGTGCGCGACGACCTGCACCGCCCCGGCCACGTCGTCCCCCTGCGGGCACGACCGGGCGGGGTCCGCGAACGTGCGGGACACACCGAAGCCGCGATCGAGCTCGTCACCGCAGCCGGGCTCCGGCCTGCCGCGGCGATCTGCGAGATCGTCGACGAGGACGGCAGCATGATGCGGCTGCCGGCGCTCGTCGCACTCGGGGCGCGCGAGGGCGTGCCCGTCATCACCATCGCCGCGCTCGTCGAGTGGCTGGACGCGGCAGACCGGACAACGGCAGCAGCTGCCCTGTCCACGGAAGGAACAGCACGATGAGCGGAGCAGGCGCGGCGGACCGCGACCACGTCGACGGCACCGGGATCCGGGTGGCCATCGTCGCCGGGCAGTGGCACGACACGATCGCGGCGGGCCTCCTCGCCGGGGCGCAGCGCGAGGTCGAGCGGCTCGGCGCCACCGCGTCGGTGTTCCCGGTCCCGGGGAGCTTCGAGCTGCCCGTCGTCGCGAAGACCGCCCTCGAGGCCGGGTTCGACGCCGCGGTCGCGCTCGGCGTGATCATCAGGGGCGGCACCCCGCACTTCGAGTACGTGTCCGACGCCGCCACGAGTGGGCTCACCCGCGTGGCGATCGACACCGGCAAGCCCGTCGGGTTCGGCGTGCTCACCCTGGACGACGAGCAGCAGGGCATCGACCGGGCCGGGCTGCCCGGCTCGAAGGAGGACAAGGGCGCCGAGGCCGTGCACGCCGCGGTCGCGACCGCGGTGATGCTGCGCTCGTTGCGCGTGCTCGCCTAGCGCGGCTGGTTCACACGGCGCCCGCACGCGGAACGGCCCCGCACCTCGAGAGGTGCGGGGCCGTTCTGCGTGCGGAGTGGTTACCGCTTGCCGAACACGTGGATCGGCAGGAAGAAGGAGAGGGTCATCAGGATGAGACCACCCATGAAGATGAACGCCTGGCCCGAGTCGACCTGGAACGCGAACCCGAACAGGTACATCGACACCAGCAGCAGCAGGATCGAGAAAACAGCGGCGATGACGCGGCCCACGGGATACCTCCGGGTGTCGACGAGTGGAACGTCGCCAAGTCTATCCCCAGGAACGGGGATGGTCGTTCACGTGCCGGGCTTCGTCGCGATCAGACGGTCCACGACGGCGAGGAGGGCCTCCATGTCGACGGTGCTCCGCTTCGGTCGACCGTCGCTCGCGGCACCGAGGGAGGCCTGGTGGTACAGGCCGTCGCCGAGGAGCTTGACCGCCTGGGCGGTGGGCTCGTCGTGGAGGGCGTCGACGAGGGTCACGAGCCACGCGTTCTCGGTGTCGTCGAGGGTCCGGCCCGCTTCTTCGTAGCCGGCCTGCTGCAGGCGGCTCGCGGCGAGGAGCGCGAGGTCGAGCTCGCTGCCGACGAACAGGCAGTTTCGGACGAAGTAGCGGGCGGCACCGTCCTCGGCCTCGGCCATGCGCTCGACGTCGATCGCGGACAGGTCGGAGAGTCGCTCGCACAGCCCCTCGACCAGGGCCGCCTTGGAGCCGAAGTGGTACAGCAGCCCGCCCTTGGAGACACCGGCGCGGGCGGCGACGGCGTCGAGCGTCGCGGGACGTTCGCCGTCTTCGCACACGATGGCGACGAAGCTGTCGAGGACGCGGTCGCGGGCACTGGCCATGGGCACGAGTCTAGGAGGAGTTGTGCACGAGCAGGTGCAGGCGTCGCGGGCCGTCCCGCGACGCCTGCACCCTGCCGGTCGGGGCGCTCGGGGCGTCAGCCCTTCAGCGCTCCGGCGGCGATGTTGGCGATGAAGTGGCGCGAGCCGATGATGAACACGCCGATGAGCGGGAACACGCTGATCACGGCGCCGGCCATCACCGCCCCGAGGTCGGTCGCGTTCACCGAGCTCAGTCCGGCCAGGGCCACCTGCAGGGTCTGTCCCTTCGGGTCGATGAGGACGATGAGCGGCCAGACGTAGTCGTTCCAGGCGGTGATGAAGGTGAAGATGCCGAGGAACGCGAGCCCGCCGCGGAGCATCGGGACCGCCACCGACCACCAGGTGCGGAAGAAACCCGCTCCGTCCACCCGGGCCGAGTCGATGACCTCGTTCGGGATCGACGAGGTGGCGAACTGCCGGAGCAGGAAGATGCCGAACGCGTTCGCCGCCCCCGGGATGATGAGCGCCTGCAGACCACCGATCCACCCGAGGTTCGCCATGAGCACGAAGCTCGGCACCAGCGACAGGCTGCCGGGCACCAGGAACGTGGCGAGCATGACGGTGAAGAGCGTGCGCTTGAACGGGAACTCGTACTTCGCGAACGCGAACGCAGCGAGCGAGTCGAACAGCATGACCAGGACGGCGGTGCTGCCGGCCACGAGCACGGTGTTCAGGAGTGCCCGCAGCATGTCCACGTTGCTGAAGACGGACGCCACGTTCGCGAGGGCGTTGTCCCCGAACCAGAGCGACGGCGGGTAGCCGAAGATCTCGGCGTTCGTCGACGTCGACATCACGAGGAGCCACCAGAACGGGAAGATCGACAGCAGCACCCCGATGATCAGGCAGAGGTGCGTGACGGCGGTCCCGAGCCAGCCGCGGCGGAACCCGCGGCCGCGGTCGTTCCCCGCGGCGCCCGGTCGCCCGAGTGCCGCGGCGGTGTTGGTCGTCGTCGTGGTCGGTGTCGCGGTCATGCGTCGACCCCCTTCGTGCTGGTGCGGACCGTGCGGGCCACGCGGAGTCGTCGTGGGGTCTTCAGGCCGTCGCGTTCACTGAGCAGACGCCAGTTGATGATCGCGAACACCACGGAGAACAGGAACAGCACCCAGGCGATCGCCGAGCCGTACCCGAAGTCGAACTGGTTGAACGCCTGCTCGTACTGGTAGAGCACGATCGTCATGCCGGCCTCGTCGGGGCCGCCCACCGCTTGTCCGTTGAACAGGATCTGCGGCTCCGTGAAGAGCCCGAGCCCACCGATCGTCGACGTGATGAGGGTGAACAGGATCACCGGGCGCAGCAGCGGCACGGTGATGCGCGAGAAGATCTGCCACGCGTTCGCGCCGTCCACCTTGGCGGCGTCGTACAACTCGGTCGAGATGGACTGCAGTCCGGCCAGGTAGATGATCGCGTTGTAGCCCGTCCAGCGCCAGATCACCATCACCGAGATGGTGACCTTGATGCCCCAGTACGACGACAGCCACCCGACCGGGTCCGCGCCGAGTGCGCGCAGTGCCGCGTTCACCAGGCCGAAGCCGTCGGAGAACACCGAGCCGAACACGATCGCCATCGCGACCATGCTCGTGACGTTCGGCACGAAGAACGCGACGCGGTAGAAGCCCTTCGCCCGGATGTTGCCGTGCAGCAGGAACGCGAGCACGAGCGCGAGGAACAGCATCGGGATCGTCGACATGACCCAGATGAGGAACGTGTTGCCGACGGCGTTCCAGAACCGCGGGTCGCCGAGCAGGTACTGGTACTGGGCCAGACCGACGAACGCGGGGGAGCCGACCCCGTCCCAGTCGGTGAACGACAGCACGATCGAGAACACGATCGGGAACAGCCCGAACACCAGGAAGAGCACGTAGAACGGCGCGATCGCGACGTACTGCGGCCAGAACCGGCGGAACCCGTACCGTTTGCCGGTCGCTGCGGTGGTGATGGAGGACGTCGGGGTCCCGACGACCGCGGGGATGCTCGTGGTCGGTGGTGCCTGCTTGGTGCTCATGCGCGGACCCCCCGCTTGTCGAGGACCCGGTTGGTCTGGTCGACGGCGTCCTGCCAGGCGCGGTCCGGGTCCTTGCCCCCGGCTTCGACGTTCGTGATCTCGGTCGCGAACGCACCGATGAACCGTTCGGAGTTGGAGATGTACGTCACCGGGACGTCCATCGCCGAGGCGTTGAAGAACGCCAGCGGGTCCTGGTCGCCGAAGTAGTCGCCGGGCTTCCGCATGATCCCGTTGTCGAACGACGCCGGGGTGGAGGGGAACAGCTGGATGTCGTTGTACGTGTGCGACTGCACCTCGGGCGAGGTGATCCACTGCGCGAACGCGGCGGCCGCGGCCGGGTCCTTCGAGGTCTTCGGGACGGCGAGGAACGACCCGCCGCTGTTGCCCGGGCGATCCGGTTGCCGGGCGACCCGCCACGTACCGGCGGCGTCGGGAGCCGTGTCGTGGATGACCTGCGTCCACCACGCTCCCTCGATCTGTCCTGCGACCCGGCCGGACACCCACCCGGCGTTCTGGTCAGTGCCGGACTGCAGGTTGCCGGTGAGGCCGGAACGGACGCAGGCGACGGCGTTCTCCCACGCCTGCCGCACCGAGCTGTCGTCCTGCTCGAAGACCGGCTGGTCGTCGCGGTCGAAGTACCGCGTGGGGCTGGCGTAGACGTACTGGTTGAAGAGCTGGTTTGCGGTGATGACCGTCGCGGCGTCCGCACCCTTCCGGATCTTCGCGCCGAAGGAGCGGAACCCGTCCCACGTCGCGATCGCGTCGGAGACCTCGTCCGGGTCGGTCGGCAGCCCGGCCTTCGCCAGGACGTCCTGCCGGTAGAAGAAGCCGGTCGGTCCGGTGTCGACGGGCCAGAAGCACTGCCGGCCGCTCGGCGTCCGGCCGAGCGCGCTCTTCCAGTCGTAGTACTCGTCCCGCTTCGCCGCGCCGCCGTGGTCGTCGAAGTCGGTGAACAGGTCTTCGTCGGGGAAGTACAGCCAGCAGTTCGAGTTGACCATGAGGACGTCGGGGATGAACGCGTTCCCGGCGAGTGCCGTCCGGAACTTGGTGTCGTACGAGGCGCCGCCGATCAGGTCGGGGCGGAGCCGCTTGGACCCCTGCCCGGCGATCCCCCCGGCGGCCTGCCGCAGGAACTTCGGGTCGAGCGACCGGTTCCAGTACCAGAGGACGAGTTCGTCAGGGTCCTTGGAGATGGCGGTGCTCGTGGAGCACCCGGCCAACAAGGCGGTGGTGGCGAGGGCTCCGAGGGCACCTGCGCCGGCGAGGAACCCCCGCCTGCTGAGACTGATCGATGGAGATGACGTCACGAAACTACCTGCTCTCGTCGTTGAGATCGGGTTGGAAACAGCGATACCGGGTCCCCGGAGCGTTCGACCGTGAACGCTCACGAAGTGGTCCAGAGCATCCTCTGTGAGACACGCCGTGTCAAGCACTTCCGCATTGATCCGCCGGGCGTGTGGCACTAGCGTCGTCGTGACCGTGAAGGTTCACGAGACGACAAGGATCCGCATGTCAGCGCAGACCGCGAACACCGCCAGCACCCCGACTCCGACGGTCGCCGACCGCCCCGGCTGGGCCGTCCTCGGCCCCGGGGGCATCGCCCGCCGCTTCCTCTCCCAGCTGCCCGCGAGCGGTGGTGCCCTGGTGGCTGCCGGCAGCTCGTCCACCGAGCGGGCGCAGACCTTCGCCGACGAAGCCGCGCAGCTCGGGTTCGCCGACGTCTCCGCTGCGACCTACGACGAGGTCCTCGCCGACCCGCGCGTCGACTCCGTGTACGTCTCGACCGTGCACACCGGGCACGCGCGGCTCGTCCTCGCCGCGCTCGAGGCCGGCAAGGCCGTCCTGTGCGAGAAGCCCCTCGCCCCGAACCACGGCACCGCCATGGCGCTCGCCGATGCCGCACGCCAGGCCGGCCTGCCGCTGGTCGAGGCGTTCATGTACCGCTTCCACCCGCAGACCGCCGCACTGCTCGACCTCGTGCGGGACGGCGTGATCGGCGAGGTCACGCACATCGACGCCTCGTTTGCGTTCCGGACCGGTGAGCGGACCGGCCGACTGTTCGACGTCGACACGGCTGGCGGCGGGATCCTCGACGTCGGCGGGTACCCGGTGACGATGGCCGCCGCGATCGTGCAGGCCGCGACCGGTGTCGCCGTCGCCGAGCCGACCGAGCTCACCGCCACCGGCACCCTCGGGCCGACCGGTGTCGACGAGTGGACCGTCGCGCAGCTGACCTACCGCGGCGGCATCACGGCGTCCGTCCGCACCGGCGTCTTCGTGCAGGACGACAACGCGGTCGCGGTGTACGGCACGCGCGGTCGCCTCCTGCTCGCCGACCCGTGGACCCTCGGCGCCGACCCGACGATCGAGGTGCACACCGTCGACGAGGATCCGCGCACGCTGTCCTTCGCCGGCGAGCACCCCTACGCACGTGAGGCCGACGCCACCACCGACGCCCTGCGTGCCGGTGCGGTCGAGGCAGCACAGATGACGATCGACGAGTCGCTCGCGACCGCCCGCACCCTCGACAAGTGGCGCGCCGCGATCGGCCTGCGCTACCCGTTCGAGGCCGAGTCCGCCGACATCCCCACCGTGAGCGGTCGGCCGCTCCGGGTGCAGGACGGCAACCCCATGCAGTACGGCGAGATCCCGGGTGTCGGCAAGCGGCTGTCGCGCCTGGTGATGGGCGTCGACAACCAGCCCGACCTCGCCCACGCCAGCGCGATCTTCGACCTGTTCGTCGAGCAGGGCGGCAACGTCTTCGACACCGGCTACATCTACGGCGGCGGTGTGCTCGAGGGTCGGCTCGGCAAGTGGATCCAGAACCGCGGCATCCGCGAGGACGTTGTCGTCATCACGAAGGGTGCGCACACGCCGTTCTGCGACCCGGAGTCCCTGACGAAGCAGCTGCTCGAGAGCCTCGAGCGCCAGGGCACCGACTACGCGGACATCTACATGATGCACCGCGACAACCCGGACATCCCGGTGGGGGAGTTCGTCGACGTCCTCGACGAGCACCGCCGCGCCGGCCGCATCCGCGTGTACGGCGGGTCGAACTGGACGCCGGCACGCTTCGACGAGGCCAACGCCTACGCACGGGCGAACGGGAAGCACGAGTTCGAGGTCCTCAGCAACCACTTCGGCCTGGCTGAGGCGTACGACGTGCCGTGGGACGGCTGCGAGCACGCGACCGACGCCGCGTCGAAGGCGTGGCTCGAGGAGCGTCAGGTCCCGCTGCTGCCGTGGTCGTCGCAGGCCCGTGGCTTCTTCACCGGCCGTGCGACGCCGGAGGACACCAGCGATGCCGAACTCGTCCGCTGCTACTACAGCGACGAGAACTTCGAGCGGCTCCGTCGCGCGCGGGAGCTCGGCGACCGGTTCGGCGTCCCCGCCACGGCGATCGCCCTGGCGTACGTGCTCAACCAGCCGTTCCCGACGTTCCCGCTCTTCGGACCGCGTACGATCGCGGAAGCCCGATCGTCCATGACGGGCCTCTCCGTCGACCTCACCCCGGAACAGGTGGCATGGCTGGACCTCCGCGACTGACCCAGTCGCCACCGGACGGCCCGCACTCCGGCGGCCGCGCGACGATCATCGACGTCGCCGCGGCCGCCGGGGTGTCCCGGCAGACCGTCACCCGCGCGATGAACGGCATGTCCGGCATCAGCGCGACCACGAAGGAACGGGTGCTCGCCGTCGCGGCGTCGCTCGACTACCGGCCGTCGCGGTTCGGCCGCGGGCTGGTGACCGGCGGCGACCACCAGCTCGGGCTCGTCGTGAACGACCTGCGGAACCCGTACACGCCCCAGCTCGCGTCCGCCGTGTTCCGGCTCGCCGCCGAGCAGGGGTGGAACGTCATGCTCGCCGACGTCGACCTGGCGAGTGACGCCGACCGGATGGTCCAGGCGCTCGGTGCGCAGACCGACGTGGTCATCGGTTACCTCGGCTCGCGCCGGCACCGGTGGAGCGAGCTCCTCGGCAACGTGCCGATGGTCGAGCTCGACCCGTCCTCCGACCCGCCCACGGCAGCGGTGTGGATCGACCCCGCCGACGCGATCGAGGCCCTTGCCGACCACCTGGTGGCGACCGGGGTGCGGCACCCGGTCGTGCTCGACAACTCGTCGCCGGACCACACGAGTGCGCGCGGCCTGCTCATGCTGGACGCGCTGCGCCGCCGCGGCTACCTGCCGGAGCTCGTGCACGCGCCGCACGGCACCGCCGAGTGCGGTGCCGACGAGACGGCGCGGATCCTGGCTCGGAAGCGCCGACTCGACGCGATCCTGGCCTTCAACGACGTGATGGCGCTCGGCGTGCTGCAGGCCTGCCGCCGCGCGGGCGTCGACGTCCCCGGTGAGGTCCGGGTCGTCGGCGTCGACGGCCTGCCGCTCGGCGCTCTCGTGTCGCCGATGCTGACGACCCTGGCGGTCGACCTCGACGCCGTCGCGCGCGAGGCCCTCACGCTCGCGCTCGGCATGCTCGCCGGTGAGCTGCCGCGGCACGGCGCCGCAGTGCAGCGCACCGTGCGCCACAGCCTGCTGGTCCGCGACTCCGCCTGACGGCGCGCCCCGCCCGCCCGCCCCCGCAGGCACGCCCCGCCCCGCCCCGGTCCCGCCCCCGAGGTTCCGAAATCTCGGCATGTCGGCGCTCAGGCCGCCCGACATCGGAACCCGGGCGGAGACCACGCGGCGTGTTGTGGAACCCCGGCACCGAAACCCCGGCACCGGAACTCCGGCACCGGAACCCCGGCACCGGACGCAGGTCGTGCCGTCGCCCCAGCCTCCCGCCCTGGGCGGGACCAGCCGTCGGACGGGAGGCCCGTGGCGAGCCCGCCACGGGCCTCCCGTCCGCTTGATGGTTGCATTTGCAACCATCACCGTCCAGACGGTACACTGACGGAGTCCTGACGGGGCGCGTGTCCATCCCGCGTCCCGTCTCGTCTGCCCCACGCACCGCCCGCCGTCGACCAGGTCCGGCTCGAAGTCCCAGGAGTCCGCCGTGTCCGCACTGCTCACCAGTCCCATCGCCACCCGCGTCACCGGCAGCCGCGCCCGACGGTTCCTCGCGCTCGCCGTGCTGATGCTGCCGGTCCTGCTCATCTCGGTGGACAACACCGTGCTGAGCTTCGCGCTGCCGTCGATCAGTCGTGCGCTCAACCCGGACGCCACCACGCAGCTCTGGATCGTCGACGCGTACCCGCTCGTCCTGGCCGGGCTGCTCGTCGTGATGGGCAGCATCGGTGACCGCATCGGCCGCCGTCGGATCCTGGTGATCGGGGCCACCGGCTTCGCGCTGTTCTCCGTCGCCGCGGCCTTCGCGACCGACGCCTGGATGCTCGTCGCCGCCCGGATCGCGATGGGGGTGTTCGGCGCGATGCTCATGCCCGCGACACTCTCGATCATCCGCAACGTCTTCGTCGACGCGGGGGAGCGGCGGATGGCGCTGGCCGTCTGGTCGACCATGTTCGCGGCCGGCAACGCCCTCGGTCCGCTCGTCGGTGGCACGCTGCTCGCGCACTTCCACTGGGGCAGCGTCTTCCTGGTCGCGGTGCCGATCCTCGTGCTCATGCTCGTCGGCGTCCCGTTCTGCGTGCCGGAGTCGCGCGACCCGATGCCCGGGCCGGTCGACGTGCCGAGCATGTTCCTGTCCCTCGGTGCGCTGGCGCCGATCGCCTGGGCGATCAAGTCGTTCGTGCACCCGGAGGAGCGCGGGTTCGCCGTCGCGATGCTCGCCGTCGGCGTCGTGTGCGGCATCGCGTTCGTCCGCCGGCAGCTGCGGTCCCGTACGCCGATGCTCGACCTGCGTCTGTTCCGCAGCACGGCGTTCACCGGCAGCGTGCTCATGAACCTGATGGCGATGTTCTCGCTGACCGGCTTCCTGTTCTTCATCGCGCAGCACCTGCAGCTCGTGGCGGGGCTCGATCCGTTCGCCTCGGGCGTCGTGCTCATCCCCGGATCGGTGCTCACGATCGTCGCCGGCCTCGCGGTGGTGCCGGTCGTCGCACGGGTCGCACCGCGCTGGGTCGTGTCGGTGTCCCTGCTGTTCTCCGCCGCGGCGTACGCCCTCGTGGCGGTCCTCGGACACCACGCGTCGATCGCGGCACTGGCGTTCGCGTTCGTGCTGCTCGGCATCGGGATCGGCGCGTCGGAGACCGTCACGAACGACCTCATCATCTCGACCGCTCCGGCGGACAAGGCCGGTGCGGCGTCCGCGATGTCCGAGACGG
Organism: Curtobacterium sp. NPDC089991; assembly: GCF_044748425.1. NCBI lineage: Bacteria > Bacillati > Actinomycetota > Actinomycetes > Micrococcales > Microbacteriaceae > Curtobacterium > Curtobacterium sp. NPDC089991. Next base: position 314,639 of record NZ_JBIVGB010000002.1, on the reverse strand, counting down.
CGTACGAGATCGGTGCGGTCCTCGGAACGGCCGTCCTCGGCACGATCCTGGCGACCACCTACCGGGCTCACGTCGTGGTTCCGGGCGGGCTGAGCTCGACGGCGCACACCGCTGCCCAGGAGACGCTCGGTGGTGCGGTGTCCGCCGCGTCGTCCCTCGGCGGACCGACCGGCCAGGCGCTCCTCGAATCGGCACGGGCGGCGTTCGACTCCGGCGTGACGATCACGGCCGGCGTCGCCGCGGTGCTCATGGTGATCGCTGCCGCAGGCGCCGTCGTCATGCTCAAGCGCCGCTGACGCGCGCCGCTTCGTGAGCGGAAATGGTCGGGTTGCGCCACGCGACCCGACCATTTCTGCTCACGAAGTCATCGCCACGGCGCGCCCGGGAGCCGTCGAACCTGTGAATCGTTGACCTCAACCATGGTTCAGGTCATACGTTGGGACATGCCCGCCCAGTGACGGCACACCCCCGCGCGAAGGAACGACGACGAACACCATGCCCGACGAAGCCCCGGCGAACATCGCCGAAGCGTACAAGTCCGCGTTCCGCGGGCACCCGGCCGGCGTCGCCGTCATCACCGCCGAGGGACCGGACGGTCCGACCGGACTCACCGCCTCGAGCGTCGCGAGCGTGGCTGTGGACCCGCCGGTGCTCGTCTTCTCGCTGTCGACGAACTCCGGGTCCGCCGGGGTCGTGCTCGGCGCCCCGGTCTTCGTCGTGCACCTGGTCGACTCGCTCAGCGTGGCGCTCGCCCGGCGGTTCGCCTCGACCGGCAGCCCGACCGCGGACGACCCGATCTGGGGCACCCTGCCCTCGGGTGACCGCTACCTGCCCAGTGCCGCGAGCGCGCTCCGGTGCCGCCCGCTCTCCACGACCCCGATCGGCAGCTCGACCGTCGTCGTCGCCGAGGTCCTCGACATCGTCGTCGGCCTCGAGCACGGCGAGCCGCTGGTCTACCACAACCGGGAATTCCACTCCCTCACCGATCGTTCCCGGCTCTCGTGAGCCGCGGAATCCCATCCGCAACCCACTGATCGAAAGGACCTCACATGGCTGAGTACACCCTGCCGGAGCTGCCGTACGACTACGCCGCACTCGAGCCGCACATCAGCGGCAAGATCATGCAGCTGCACCACGACAAGCACCACCAGGCCTACGTGACCGGAGCGAACACCGCGCTGCAGCAGCTCGGTGAAGCGCGCGAGTCGGGCAACTTCGGTGCGATCAACAAGCTCGAGAAGGACCTGGCCTTCCACCTCGGTGGCCACGTCAACCACTCGATCTTCTGGACCAACCTCGGCCCGGACACGAAGGTCCCCGAGGGCGAGCTCGCCGCGGCGATCGACGAGTTCTTCGGCTCGTTCGACACCTTCAAGGCGCAGTTCGCCGCCGTCGCGAACGGCATCCAGGGCTCCGGCTGGGCCGTCCTGGCCTGGGACACCGTCGGCCAGAAGCTGACCACGTTCCAGCTGTTCGACCAGCAGGCGAACGTGCCGTTCGGCCTCGTGCCGATCTTCCTGCTCGACATGTGGGAGCACGCCTTCTACCTCGACTACCTCAACGTCAAGGCGGACTACGTGAAGGCCGTCTGGAACATCGTCGACTGGGAGAACGTCGCGGCTCGCTTCGCCAACGCGAAGTCGCAGTCGTTCGTGACGCTCTGATCCACCGACCGCGGGTCGCGTGACGCGACCGACGGACGAACGGGAGGCACGGTGCCAGCTGGCACCGTGCCTCCCGTTCGTGCATCACGCCGCGGTGACTGCCGCGCCGGCGGCGAGCCGGTCGGCGATCGCCCGGAGCGCGGCGTCGGTGTCGGCGCGCTCGCGGTCGACGATCGCGGTCCACTGGGCACCGCGGGCAGTCGTCACGGCGTCGCGTGCGACGCGCTCGGCGGCCTCGGCGTCGTAGCCGTGTGCGCGGCACCACGCGGCGACCGCTGCCACGTGGTCCCGGTGCAGACCGCGTTGCCGGACCCGGCCGTCCATCGCCTCGACGGACCCGAGCTCGAAGGTGAGTCGGGCCGCGAGTGCTCGGTGCGGGTCGTCGAGGCGACCGAAGCTGGTCACCAAGTAGCTAGCGAGGGCGGAGCGGTCTGCCGCGGGATCGAGCGCAGCATGGCAGACCGTGTCGGCCAGGTGCACGACCACGGAGTCGATGAGGGCGTCGCGGGAGCCGAAGTGGTAGACGATTGGGTACGCGCTGGTGCCCAGGATGCGCCCGAGGCTGCGGACCGAGACGTCCTCGAGCTTGGTGTCCAGCAGGTGCAGGGTGACCTTCTCGAGGATCGCCGGCTTGAGCGTCGGGTCGGGCTTCCGGGGCATGGCATCTCCGTCGGATCGTCGGCGGCGGGCACACGACCCGCCACATGGTGGCATTGCGTATGTTACCGGTCGGGCAGTGCGATTGGCCACCACGATGAAGGTCCGTGCGGTCCCGAAAACGGAGCTTTACTCGGTTCCCCGTACACTGGAGCAGATGTCCATGCCGCAAGAGGCCTCCGTGCCCGTGTCGCAGCCCGAGGGGACCCGTGCCGGACGGGTGGTCGCGGGCCGCCGTCGTGGCGCCGGAAAACGGTTCCTGGTCATCGGCGACGTCCTGGACGGCGTGCTCGTGCAGACGACCGCGCACACCATCGGGGTGCACGACCCCGCCGCCGTGATCCGCCACCGACCGACGGGTGCCGCCGGCAACACCGCCGCCTGGCTCGGCTGGCTCGGTGCCGAGGTGGACCTCGTCGCGCGGGTCGGCGTCGACGACGTCTACCGGCACGAGCGCTCGCTGGAGGACGCCGGTGTCCGCCCGCACCTGCGCTACGACGCGATGACCTCCACCGGGGTCGTGGTGTCCGTGCGCAACGACAGCGGCCGCACGGCGATGTCCGACCCGGCCGCGAGCGGGAAGCTCACGGCTGCCGACGTCCCCGAGGCCGTGGCCCGACGCGCGGACATCGTGCACCTGACCGGGCACGCGATGCTCGGTGGTGGCGCCGACCGCATCGCGTCCCTGGTCGCCCGCGCCCGGACGGGATCTGCCCGGGTGTCGCTCGACCCGTCCTCGGCAGCGATCATCCGGTCGGTCGGTGCCCCCGCCTTCCTCGAGGCCCTCGTCGGCGTCGACGTCCTCTTCCCCGGCCGGCAGGAGGCCCTCGAACTGACGGGGACGACCGACCTCGACGACGCGGTGCGGCGACTCACCGAGCACGTGCCGCTCGTGGTGGTCACGGTGGGCGCCGACGGCGTGCTGGTGGGGCGACGCGGACGGAGCGTCCACCGCGTCCCCGCGACGCCGGCCACGGTCGTCGACACCGTCGGCGCCGGTGACGCGTTCGCCGCGGGCTTCGTGCGTGCCTGGGCGACCGATCCCGTGCGCGTCGGAGCGGCTGCACGTGAGGGCACGCGCGTCGCGGCCCGAGCACTCGGGTTCGTGGGGGGTCGCCCACCGGTGTGACGGGCAGTCGTCAGACCGGTACCGACACGGACCTGGCCGGCCCGTCGCGTGCGGTCCGGTGTGTCAGTGCTCGGCGGGCTCCGCCACGACGGTGAGGGTCTGGACGCGTCCTGCCGCGCCAGGGGCGAGCCGGATCTCGACGCGCAGGCGCCCGCAGGTGCCGGGCAGCCACCACCGCAGGTGCGACGGCGCCGACGACTGCTCGGCGACGGGAGCGGCGGTCAGGTCGGCACCCACCTCGGCCACCGCCGCCGCGATCGCCCGCCGGCGTCGGTCGTAGGGGTCGTCCATCGCCACGTTCGGCGTGCAGACCGCGTCCGCTCCGTCGTCCTGCCAGTCGGCCAGGAGGCCCGTCACGGCAGCCTGCGCCGCTCGCGTCGCCCGGACGGTCGGCTCGGCGCCGGGGCGGCGCACCGGTCCGGTCGTCGTGTCGGGGTGCCCGTCGGACGCCGCCGGACGCGCTGCGTCCAGGAGCAGGTCGTGTGCCTGCTGGGCAGCGGCGGAGACCTTCGCCTGCGTGGCGTTCTCGAACGCGACGACACCGAGACCGGTCTGCGCGGACCAGCGCATGTGTGCGGAGAACCCCGGGTAGCCGCCGGAGTGCGAGACGAGTTCGCCGAAGTGGTCGTCCTGTTCGACGAACAGCCCGAAGCCGTACGCCGTGGCGCGTGACGAGCCGGGGACGACGGACGACGGCACGACCCGCATCGCCTGCTGCATGAGACGGCGGTCCGCGGGGGAGACCGGGCCGGGTTCCGGGGTGTCGGAGGACGCCGACCCGAGGTGCGTCGCCCAGCGTGCGAGGTCGCGGACGGTGGAGAACAGTCCGCCGATCGACGAGAACGCACCCGGGCCGGTCATCGGCAGGGGCTCCCAGTCGCCGTCGTGCGGGCGGAACCCGGTGACGACCGGTCCCTGCGCCTCGGCCGCGCTGAACACCGTGTGGTCGAGACCGAGCGGTCGGAGCACGGTGTCACGTGCTGCCCGGGTGAACGGACGGCCGGTGACGACGGCGACGGCCCGCCCGAGCAGGGCGTAGCCCAGGTTCGAGTAGGCGAACCGGATGCCGGGCACCGAGTCGAACAACAGCCCGCCGCGCAGGACGTCGTCGAGCTCGGCGTCGCTGATCGACTCCTGCCGGTCCGCCCAGGGGTCGTCGGTGGGGAAGCCGGCCGACATGGTCAGCAGCATCCGCACGGTCGGCACGGGGGAGTCCGGTGTGGGCAGGGGCACGGCGCCGAACGCCGGGACGAACGCGGTGATCGGCGCGTCGAGGTCCAGTCGACCGTCGGACACCAGCGTCAGCAGCGTCGCCGCGGTGACGCTCTTCGTGCACGACGCGATCCGGTAGACGGTGTCGGCGTCCGGCCGCTGCCCGTCGCCGCGGTCGCCGTGGCCCCCGGAAGCGACGAGACCCGTCCGGTCGAACACACCCCACGCACTGCTCGGCGCGACGCCACGGTCGACACGGTCACGGAAGAGCGCGTCGACCTGCGCGACGGCGGTGTCCCACGGGCTCATGACCGACGCATCTCGGCGTACGCGTCGAGTGCGCGCTGCCGGGTCGCCTTGAGGTCGACCATCGGCTCGGGCCGGAGTTCCTCCGACGGCACCCACCGGTGCACGTACTCGCGGTGCGGGTCGAAGCGCTCGAGCTGTCGGTCGGGGTTGAACACCCGGAAGTACGGCGCCGCGTCGAAGCCCGACCCGGCGACCCACTGCCAGTTCGCGGCGTTGTTGGCGGAGTCGGCGTCGACGAGGGTGTCCCAGAACCACTGCTCGCCCACCCGCCAGTCGACGAGCAGGTTCTTGACGAGGAAGCTCGCGGTCGCCAACCGGACGCGGTTGTGCATGGCGCCGGAGTGCCACAGCTCGCGCATGCCGGCGTCGACGAGGTCGAACCCGGTCGTCCCGGTGCGCCACCGGTCGACCTCGGCATCGGGGGCGTCCCGCCACGGGAACGCGTCGAACTCGCGACGCACGTTCACCGTCGTGATGTCCTCGCAGTGGAAGTACTCGTTCCAGTTGAACTCGCGCCAGGCCAGCTGTCGCAGGAAGGCCGAGGCGTTCTGTCGCTGCTCGGGCTCGAGCGCTCCGTGCAGCCGGTGCCACACCTGGTACGGGCTGACCTCGCCCCAGCGCAGGTGCGGGGACAGGTCGCTCGTGGCGGCCATGGCGGGTTCGTCGCGCTGGTCGTAGTCCTCGAGCGCATGGGTGACGAAGTGCTCGAGCCGCTGGTGTGCGCCGTGCTCGCCGGGCTCCCAGGCATCGCGGAGTCCGCCGGCCCAGTCGGGACGGGTCGGCAGCAGGTCCCACTCGCTCAGGTCGTCGCTCGCGACCCGGGCCGGGGCGGGCAGGTCGCGGGGCTTCGGGAGCGGGTGCCGTGGTTCCGGCATCGCCTGGGCAGCGCGCCAGAACGGGGTGAACACCTTGTACGGCTCGCCCTGTCCGGTGCGGACGGTCCACGGTTCCCAGAGCAGGCTCGCCGCGAAGCTGTGCGCCTCGATGCCGCGGTCGTGCAGGGCGCTCTTGATGCCGGCGTCGACCTCGCGCTCGGCCGGACCGTACCGACGGTTCCAGAACACGGCGTCGGCAGCGGTGTCGGCGACGAGGGCGTCGATCACCGCGGCGGCCGCACCCCGTCGCAGCACCAGCCGCGAGTCACGGTCACGGAGTTCGCCGTCCAGTGCGGTGAGCGAGTGGTGGAGCCACCAGCGGCTCGCCGCGCCCGCGGGACGGATGCCGGGGGACTCGTCGTCGAGGACGTAGACCACCGTGACGTCGCCGCCGTGGTCGATCGCAGCACGCAGTGCGGGGTTGTCGGCCAGCCGCAGGTCGTCGCGGAGCCAGACCAGCGCGCCGGTCACACCGCTGCCGGGTCCGACTCGGAGACCGAGCGCGCGACGGCCCGTCGGCCCGGGGCGGTGCCGACCGCGAGGCGCAGCTTCGTGCAGAGCTCGGTGAGGGTGCGGAGTTCGGCGTCGGACAGTCCGGCGCCGACCTGCTGCGCGATGCTCGCCGCGTGCTGCACGGCCACGTGGCGGTAGACGTCGAACCCGTGCGGGGTGAGTGCCACGATGACACCGCGGGCATCGGACGGATCCGGCTGCTTCTCGACGATCCCGCGGGCGAGCAGGCGATCGACCAGACGGCTCACGCTCGGCTGGGTGAGGAGCAGGTGGCCGGTGAGGTCACGCATGCGGCAGCGTCGACCGGGCTGCGTCGACAGGTTGAAGCAGACGTCGTACTCGTTGAAGGAGATCTCGCCGCCGGGGAAGTCCGCGTTGAGGCTCCGCATCACGGTGACCTGGGCGCGGAACAGTGATTCCCAGGCAGCGACGGCGGTCGCCTTCTCGCTGCGGCGTGACTCGCTCACGATGGCGCTCCCCTCTGGTCGGACGGTCCGTCCACACTACCGACGGCCCCCGACAGGCGCGGGTTCGACATGCACGCGCTCGGACATGCACGAGGGCCGGCCGCTCTTCCGAGCGACCGGCCCTCTCCCTTGCACCAAGAGTTTCCTGCAATCACATTCCGCAGGCGGTGCCACAGCAAACACCGTCTGCACCACCGACTGTATAACGAAGCGGTAACGGCGCGCTAGCCTCCCCGTGCGTCGTTCGCTGCGAGTTCACCAAGAGCGACCGATCAGGATCAGAAGAGGTCGGGTGAGGGCGTGGAGGCGTAGCGCACGGCCACGTCGGCGTGCCGGTCGAACCGGTAGCCCACGCCGCGGACGGTGCGGACGATCTCCTCGAACGCGCCGAGCTTGGAGCGGAGACGACGCACGTGCACGTCGATGGTGCGCTCGTTCGGGGTCTCGTCCTCGCCGTCGGACCACAGGCCGTCGATGATGGCCGAGCGGTCCACCGTCTGGCCCTCGCGCAGCACCAGGAACTGCAGGAGTTCGAACTCCTTGTAGGTCAGGGGAGCTGCGTCGCCGTCGAGCGTGACGCGCTTGCGGGAGATGTCGATGACGACCCCGGTCTCCTCCGGCTCGGGCTTCTCGGCCTGCTTGCGGGCGGCGACCGCGGACCGGTCCTGCAGGGCCAGGCGGACGACGTCGACGTCACGGCCACCGGACTGCTCCGCGGCGACGGCGACGGCCGCGTAGGTCTCCGAGTTCGGCACCAGCTGCGCGGTCAGTGCCTTCAGCTGCTCGACGACGGCTGCGAGCGTCGTGCCGGCCGCTGCCGCCTTCGCCTCGTCGATCCCGACGTAGAGCGCGAAGCCACGGGCCTCGGTGCCCTCGGGCAGGGAGCGGTTGCGCTGCGGCGCGACGACCGGGCTGGTCGGCACGCTCGTCTGCCCGGTCGTGGCCGGTGTCGCGGGACGCGGACGGATCGGGGTGACCGTCCCGAGGTCAGTCGGCGCGGGAGCGGCGGTGCGGAGCGCGGTGCGGGGCTGGGCGATGGTGAGCGACATGGTGGTTCTCCGGGCGATGTGGCCGGTGCGCGTGTGGCGCTGGCGGCGGTGTCGAATGCGTCGACGTGGCCGGTGCGCGTGTGGCGCTGGCGGCGGTGTCGAATGCGTCGACCCGGGTACGGCTGGATGCCGATGTGCCCTGCGGTCCTGCTGCGGACCGGGGCGGACCCGGGGGAACGGGAGACAGACCTCGTGACGTGGTGCGCGTCGCCGACGGTGTCCGTCACCCGGGGATCACACGCTCGCGACCGGGGTGGTGTCGCGGGGGATCCGGCTGGAACGGGTGCCGATCAGGCACACATTCGACAACGCATGACGGCGACCGACATCATCATGCCGGCAGTCCCCTGGACCTCGGAGAGGACGCGGGTGGACACGGTTGCAGTCATGGGACGAGTATCGGCGGTATACCAAGGTGGTGTCAACCGTCCGAGCAGACGGTGCGTTCCGCGCACCGGTGGCGGTGGACCGGGCTGACGGACGACGGGAGGCCCGTGGCGGTGTCGCCACGGGTCTCCCGTCGATCGTCGGTGACGTCGACTGCCTACTCGGCCAGACCGTAGAGGCGGTCGCCGGCGTCGCCGAGACCGGGGACGATGTACCCGTTCTCGTCGAGCTTCTCGTCGAGGGCGCCGAGGACGATCGAGACGTTGCGGTCGCCGACGGCCTCTTCGACCATGGCGAGCCCCTCCGGCGCACCGAGGATGCACACGCAGGTGATCTCCTCGGCACCGCGGGCGAACAGGAAGTCGATGGCAGCGGCGAGGGTCCCGCCGGTGGCCAGCATCGGGTCGAGCACGAAGCACTGACGGCCGGACAGGTCGTCGGGCAGGCGCTCGGCGTAGGTCTGCGGCTCGAGCGTCTCCTCGTTGCGGGCCATGCCGAGGAACCCGACCTCGGCCGTCGGCACGAGCTTGACCATCCCCTCGAGCATGCCGAGGCCGGCACGCAGGATCGGGACGACGAGCGGACGCGGCTTGGCGATCGAGACGCCCATGGTGTGCGCCACGGGGGTGTCGATGGGCGTCGCGGTGACCCGGACGTTCCGCGTGGCCTCGTACGCGAGGAGCGTGACGAGCTCTTCGGTCAGGGCGCGGAACGTGGGGGAGGGTGTGGTCCGGTCGCGGAGCACCGAGAGCTTGTGGGTGATGAGCGGGTGGTCGGCGACGTGGACTCGCATAGGGTCGAGCCTACCGTGCTGCCGACCACCTGGAGGTCCCGTGGAAGCGCCCGCTGCCCGTCCGTTCGTCCCGGCGATGGAGCGCGCGCTCGACGAGGCCCGGGCCTGCCTGGCGACCGGCGACGTGCCCGTCGGGGCGGTGGTGCTCGACCGCGACGGCGTCGTCGTCGCCGTCGGCCGGAACGAGCGCGAGGCGCTGCAGGACCCGACCGCCCACGCCGAGGTACTGGCGCTCCGCGCGGCCGCCGCGGTCACCGGGGACTGGCACCTCGACGAGCACACGCTCGTCGTGACCCTCGAACCGTGCCCGATGTGCGCCGGGGCGATCCTGGCCGCACGCGTGCCGCGGGTCGTGTTCGGCGCCTGGGACCCGAAGGCGGGCGCGACCGGCAGCGTCTACGACATCGCCAGGGACCGCCGGCTGCCGCACCGTTCCGAGGTCGTCGGCGGCGTGCTCGAACGCGAGTGCGCCGCGCTGCTCGACGCGTTCTTCAGTCAGCGGCGAGGATGACGATCGCCTCGGTCGGCGGGCGCGGACCGGTGCGGAGCACGTCGGGCTCGACGTAGATGACCCGGGCGATCGGCACCGCGGAGCGCACCCGCTGCTCGACCGTGTCGATGCCCGCGGCGACGTCACCCAGGCGGCGGTCGCCGTCGACGGCGACCTTCACGCCGACCATCAGCTCGTCCGGACCCAGGTACAGGGTCTTGATGTGGATGATCGAGTCGACCTCCGGGCCGTCGAGCACCGCGTGCTTGATCCGCTCGACGTCGGCGGCGGTCGCGCCTTCCCCGACGAGGAGGCTCTTCGTCTCGATGCCCAGGACGACCGCGACGGCGATGAGCAGTGCGGCGATGAAGATCGTGCCGATCGCGTCGAAGACGCCGTTGCCGGTGATCGCGGTCAGCCCGACGCCGAAGAGTGCGAACACCAGGCCGAGCAGTGCCGCGGTGTCCTCGAGCATGACGACGGGCAGCTCCGGGGCCTTGGCGCGGCGGACGAACTGGACCCAGCTGAGCGTGCCCTTCTGCGGCCGGGCCTCCTTCAGTGCGGTGCGGAGCGAGAAGCCCTCGAGCCCGATCGCGATGACGAGCACGACGAGCGGCAGCCACCAGTTCTCGAGCGGGTGCGGGTGGGCGAGCTTCTCGATGCCCTCGTAGAGCGAGAAGACGCCGCCGACGGAGAACAGGATGATCGAGACGACGAACGCGTAGACGTAGCGCTCACGGCCGTAGCCGAACGGGTGCTCCTCGTCGGCGGCACGGCGTGCCCGGCGACCACCGAGCAGCAGGAGGAGCTGGTTCGCGGAGTCGGCCAGGGAGTGCACGCCCTCGGCCAGCATCGATGCGGACCCGCTGATCGCCGCCGCGACGAACTTCACGATCGCGATGCCGACGTTCGCACCGAGTGCGGCGAGGATCGCCTTCGTGCCTCCTGAAGCGCTCACAGCTGTCCCCTTCTCCCGATCTGGAAGACGATCCTAGGCGAGGCCGGTCGGTAGGGTCGGGAGCATGACGATCGACCTGCCCCGTACCGCCCTGCTCGGCGTCGGCTCCATGTCCGGCTCGGTCCTCGACGGCCTGCTCGCCGCCGGACTCGACCCGGCGACCGTGACCCTCACGACGAAGTCCGAGGCGTCGGCGGCCGCCCACCGGGAGCGCGGGCTCGACGCCACCGCGAGCGACACCGACCCGGACGCGAACCGCTCGGCGGTGCGTGGTGCGGCCCTCGTCGTGGTCGGCGTGAAGCCGTACGTGATCGCGGATCTGCTCGACGAGGTCGCCGCCGACCTGGAGCCCGGTGCGGTGCTGGTCAGCGTCGCGGTCGGCACCACCACCGCGAGCATGGAGGCGCGGGTGCCGGCCGGGGTCCGCGTCGTCCGGGCGCTGCCGAACACGCCGATCGGCGTCGGCCACGGCGTCACCGGGATCAGCGCCGGGGCATCGGCGGACGCCGAGGCCGTCGCGCTCGCGTCGTCGGTGTTCACGGCGTCAGGAAGGGTGCTCGAGGTGCCCGAGGCGCAGCTCGACGCCCTGTCGGCGGTGTCCGGCTCGGGCCCGGCCTACGTCTTCCTGCTCGTCGAGGAGTGGCAGCGTGCCGCCGAGGCGCTGGGCTTCGCCCCCGAGCAGGCGGCCGCGATGGTGCAGGGCACGCTCCGGGGTGCCGTCGAGCTGCTCGACCGGTCGGATCGCGGACCCGCAGACCTGCGGCGTGCCGTAACGAGCCCGAAGGGCACCACCGAGCGGGCCGTCGCGGTGCTGCAGGACGCCGACCTCGCCGACACGTTCCTGCGCGCGTCGCGCGCGGCGATCGCTCGTGCGGAGGAGATCGCGGCGTCGTAGCCGCGTCCGGGACTACTCGTAGGCGGCGAAGCGCTCCAGGTCCGTCTCGGACCCCGAGACGATGATCACGTCGTTCTCGCCGATGATGCTCTCCGGGGTCGCCGGCACGAACGGGCTGCCCGGCGGCTTGATGCCGAGCACCGTCAGGCCGAACCGCGTGCGGATCACCGTGGTCGCGAGGTCCTTGCCGCGCACCGCCCGCGGCGGGAACATCTTCACCACCGCGAAGTCGTCGTCGAACTCGATGAAGTCGAGCATGCGCCCGGACACCAGGTGCGCCGTGCGCTCGCCGGCCTCGCGCTCCGGGTAGACGACGTGGTTCGCGCCGATGCGGGACAGGATCGTGCCGTGCGACCGGCTGATGGCCTTCGCCCAGATCTGCGGGATGCCGAGGTCGACCAGGTTCGCGGTGATCAGCACGCTCGACTCCAGGTCGCTGCCCGTGCCGACGACCGCGATCGCGAAGTCCTGCGCACCGATCTGGCGCAGGGCGTCGATGTCGGTCGCATCGGCCTGCACGGCGTGCGTGACCCGGTCCGACCACTTCTGCACCAGGCCCGGGTCGGTGTCGACGACCAGCACCTCGCGGTCCTGCCGTTCGAGCTGACCTGCGGTGGCGGCGCCGAACCGGCCGAGGCCGATGACGAGCACGGGTGCGTCGTGACTGATCGCACCCATCGGGTGCGGGGGACGGGTTCGGTCAGCCAACGATCGGCCTCTCCTCGGGACGGCGGAACAGTTGCCGGCTCTGACTCGCGGCCAGGGCTGCGGCGATGGTCACTGTACCGACCCGACCGAGGAACATGGTGGCGGCCAGGACGTACTTGCCGGACTCCGGCAGGTTCGCGGAGACACCCGAGGACAGCCCACTGGTGGAGAACGCCGAGATCACCTCGAACAGGACACGGTCGAGCGAATCGTCCGTGATCTGCAGGAGCACCACGGTCGCGACGGCCACGATCGTCGCCCCCCAGAGCACGATGGCGACCGCGACCCGCAGCACGTCGCTCGGGATGCGGCGGCCGAACGCCTCCATGCTCTGCCGGCCCCGGGCCTCGGCGACCGCGGCGAGGAACAGCACGGCGAGCGTCGTGACCTTGATGCCGCCAGCGGTCGAGGCCGACCCGCCGCCGATGAACATGAGCATGTCGGTGACGAGCAGGCTCGAGCCGTTCAGCTGGTCGAAGTCGACGAGCGAGAAGCCACCGGACCGGGTCATCGTCGACAGGAAGAGGGCCTGGAACGCGGTCCGGCCGGCACCCTCCTCGCCGAAGGTCGTCGGGTTCGACGCCTCGAGCGCGGTGTAGACGATCGCACCGCCGATGAGCAGGACGGCGCTCGTGGCCAGCGTGAGCTTGACGTGGATGGGCCAGCGGCGCGGCGTGCGGAGCTGCTTCGTCAGGGTGCGGATGACCGGGAAGCCGATCGACCCCGCGACGACACCGATCATCAGGAGCGTCAGGAACCAGTAGTCGTGGGCGAACGGGTCGAGGCCGTCCGCGTTCGGCGAGAAGCCGGTGTTCGTGAACGCCATGGCGGCGTAGTAGAAGGAGTCACCGACCGCGGTCCAGAACGGGATGCCGGCGATCAGCACGGACGGCAGCAGCAGCAAGCCGAGGACGATCTCGATCGACAGGGTGCTCACCGCGACCGTGGCGAGCAGGGTGCCGACCTCGCCGAGGCGGACGGCCTGCCCCTCGGGGACCGCCCCGTGGTGGGTGCGGAGCGGGTTCGAGTCGCCGGCGGCCATCAGCTTCGCGCGGAGCCCGAGCTTGCGGGTCACGAAGAGCCCGAGGATCGACGCGAAGGTCAGGACGCCCACCGCACCGATCTGCGTCCCGATCACCACGAGGACCTTGCCGAACACCGACCAGTGCGTGGCCATGTCGACGGTCGCGAGGCCCGTGACGCAGACCACCGACGCCGCCGTGAACAGCGCGTCGGAGAAGTGCGTGCCGGTCCCGTCGGCCGCAGCCCACGGGGTCATGAACAGCGCTGTGAACACGAAGATGAGGGCGACGAACACCAGGATCGCCAGACGTGACGGCGACGAGCGCAGGACCGTCGCGATCCGTCCGCCGCGTCGTCGGGTGACGGTCACGTGCCGCGGGAGCGGCTCGGTACGGTCGAGCATCGTATGCCTCCGAGGACATGGGCCGGGACGGTTCGTCATGGTACATCCGTGGTGCCCCGGCTAGCCTTGCCCGCATGGCCGACATCTTCTCCGTCGTGGCGGACCCCACGAGGCGCGAGCTGCTCGGGACCCTCCTCGCCGCGTACGGATCGGACGTCACCGGCGGGGAACTCAGCGTCGGGCAACTGGTCGAACGACTGGGCGCCAGCCAGCCGACGGTGTCGAAGCACCTCCGGGTCCTGCGCGACATCGGACTCGTCACCAGCCGCGAAGAAGGGCAGCACCGCTTCTACCGGCTCGACCCGGAACCGCTCGTGTCGCTGGAGGACTGGGTCCTGCCGTTCACCGGCGCGGTCGACGCCGACGGCATGCCCGCGACCACGGCCTGGACCCCCGACGGTCAGCCCGTGTCCGTCCGCCGGAACGGTGCTGCCGGCAAGACCACCGTCGAGGTCGGGACCGAGCTCGGGCGTGTCATGGCCGAGGCGTCCTACCGGGCCACCGCGGCGATCTCCGGTGCGCAGCAGGGCTGGGAGCGTGTCGTCGACCGCAGCCGCAAGCGCTTCACCCGCCGCGGCGACGAAGACTGAGCCTGGACACTGGGTCGCACGCGCCTCTACAGTTGCCAGTGACCACACAGGTCACACCAAACCCGTGCGCGGATCGCGTGCGAGCCACCGAAGGCGGATCATGACCGGCAGTTTCGACGACGTGCGCTTCCTCACCGTCGCTGAGGTCGCCGAGATGATGCGTGTCTCGAAGATGACCGTGTACCGCATGGTCCACGCCGGTGAGCTCCCCGCCATCCGTTTCGGCCGGTCCTTCCGTGTCCCCGAGTCAGCCGTCGCCGACGTGCTGCGCGGCGGCATCGCAGACGTCGGCTGAGCGCACACCCGTCCGTTCCGGGCGCGTTCGACATCGCGTCAGCCCTCCGGTAGACTCGGCCGGGTTGATTTTCCGCGGTCTCGACGGCCCGGTGTCCGATACATCAGCACAGTCCGAGCGAGGTCCACATGGGTTCTGTCATCAAGAAGCGTCGCAAGCGCATGGCGAAGAAGAAGCACCGCAAGCTGCTTCGCAAGACGCGCCACCAGCGTCGCAACAAGAAGTAGGCCCCGAGCCTGCAGCGTCAAGCCCCGGTTCGCCGGGGCTTTCGCATTCCCCAGGGGACGCGGACCGCGGGCTACGCTGGAGCCATGCCCGCAGTGACGTTCCTGACGAAGCCCGGATGCCACCTCTGCGACGACGCACGGCCCGTGGTCGAACGCGTCGTCGCCGAACACCCCGGCGCGACCCTGCAGGAACGCTCGATCCTCGACGACGACGCCCTCCGCCAGGAGTACGCGGAGGACATCCCCGTCGTGCTGGTCGACGGGCGCGTCCACAGCAACTGGCACGTCGACGCCGACCGGCTCGCACGTGCCCTCGAGAAGGCCGGTTCCCCCGCATGATCTCCCACGTCGTCGCCTGGACCCTGCGCGAAGACCTCGACCGCGCCGCGACCATCGCCCGGATCCGCGAACTCCTGACCGGCCTGACCGGCACCATCGGGTCGATCCGTTCGCTCGAGGTCGTCGAGAACGTCGCCTACCCGGAGAAGAACAGCGACGTCGCCGTCGTCGCGTCGTTCGACGACCTCGCCGGACTCGACGAGTACCAGGTGCACCCGGACCACCAGGCTGCCGCAGCCGAGATCCGTGGACTGGTCACGGGGCGGGCTGCCATCGACTGGCAGAGCTGAGCCGGGCCTCCCGTCCCGCCCCCCGGCGCTGCGTGCGCTGCGGCGCTTCGTGAGCAGAAATGGTCGCCTCCCGCATCGGGAGGCGACCAATTTCTACTCACCATGTGCGCTCGCGCGGGGCGCCGCGCGATGTGCGCTCGCGCGGGGCGCCGCGCGACGTGACTACGGGGTCAGGCGCGTCGGTCCACGGAAGAGGTACGTGACCTCGCGGATGGACGGCTCACCCAACATGAGCATGAGCACGCGCGCGAGGCCCATGCCGAACCCACCGTGCGGCGGCACGCCGTAGCGGAAGAAGTCGAGGTACCAGCCGAGCTCCTCGGGGTCGAGGCCCTTCTCGACGGCCTGCGCCTCGAGCACGTCGACGCGGTGCTCGCGCTGTGCGCCCGTGGAGATCTCCGCGCCGTTGAAGATGAGGTCGTAGCTGTTCGTGAGCGACGGGTCGCCCGGCTTGCGCATGTGGTAGTACGGCCGGATCGAGGCGTCGTACTCGGTGACGAACACGAACTCCGAACCGTGGTGCTCCTTCGCCCAGGCGGCGACGCGGCGCTCACCCTCGGGGTCCAGGTCGCCGTCGGCGCGGACGACGTCGTGGCCGCTGTCGGCCACGATCTTCCGGGCCTCGGCCAGGGTCACGCGGGGGAACGGCGTCGCGGGGACCTGCAGCTCGAAGCCGAAGACCTCCTCGATGTCCTTGCCGTACTTCTCCTTGACCGCGGTGATGCCGGCGACCAGGACTTCTTCGTGCATCGCCATGACGTCTTCGTGGGACTCGATCCACGAGAACTCGGCGTCGACGCTCGTGAACTCGGTCGCGTGGCGGCTCGTGAAGGAGGGGTCCGCGCGGAACGCGTCGGCGATCTCGAAC
Source organism: Curtobacterium sp. NPDC089991 (assembly GCF_044748425.1). Lineage (NCBI taxonomy): Bacteria > Bacillati > Actinomycetota > Actinomycetes > Micrococcales > Microbacteriaceae > Curtobacterium > Curtobacterium sp. NPDC089991. Next base: position 298,498 of record NZ_JBIVGB010000002.1, on the reverse strand, counting down.
ACGGCGCCGAAGCCGGCCGGCTGGGCCATCTGCTTGAAGTTCTGCGGCGACTGCGCCAGGTAGGCGGTCGTCTCGAAGTACTCGAGCTGGAAGAGCTCGGCGCGCGACTCGGACGCCGACGCCATCAGCTTCGGGGTGTGGATCTCGATGTAGTCGCGGTCCACCCAGTAGGTGCGGAACGCGTGCTCCAGGGTCGTCTGGATGCGGAAGATGAGGTTCTGCTTGCGGTTGCGCAGATCGAGGAAGCGCCAGTCGAGCCGCTTGTCGAGCGACGAGTCGTCGGCGATCGGGGTCTCCGGGATCGCGGCGCTCACCACCTCGAGCGTGCCGACCTTGACCTCGAGCCCGCCGAGCTTGACGCGCTCGTCGTGCTTCAGGGTGCCGGTGGCGTGGATGAAGGTGCCGTGGGCGAGGGCCGAGATCTCGGTGGTGGTGGCGAGCGCGGCCTGGGTGGCGTCGTCACCGTCCTCGGCCTCGCGCGTGGCGGGGTTCACGAGCTGGACGGCGCCGGATTCGTCGCGGAGGACGACGAACTGCACCTTCTTCTGGTCTCGGACGGTCTCGACCCATCCGGCCACGGAGACGGGGCCGTCGGGGAGGGCAGCGAGGTCGGCGATGCGGGTGCGTTCGATCACGGTGGTCGAGTCTAACCGTCTGCGTCCGGCGGCGTCGGTCCGCAGGGTGTTCCCCTCCACAGGGCGGCTCGCTTCCGGCGTCGTCCACAGGTCTGACCGGGAGGCCCGTGGGGCGTCGAGTGGGTCCGTAGCGTTCTCGACGTGGCCGGGTCGCGAGACGAGAGGGGGACCGGGTGGGGACGGGGACGGGGGAGCTCGCGACCTGGCCGCCTGCGGCGATCGCGACGATCGTCGCGTCGTTGTTGGCGCTCGGAGGCACCACGACGGCAACGGTCTGGTCGTTCATGCGGTGGCGGCGAGAGCACCGTGCGATCGAGCGAGCGTACGTCTGGCAACAGGTTGTCTGGGCAGCGGAGATGGTGTCGTCCGACGACGTCGGCAAGGCCGAGATCGGACGGATGGTCGCGGGCGCGATGTACGACATGCAGATTCATGGACGGGTCGACGATCCAGGTGTGAGTGTCCTGGTACGAACACTCGGAGAAGAGGAACGCGATGCAACGCATGTTCATGCACATGACCGGTGAGGAACGCCGGCGTGCGCAGGTCCGGCTCAACCAGGTCATCCTCGACGCGTACCCGAAGCGGAAGGCGCGGAAGATGATCGCCATGTTCGAGCGGGTGGAGGCACGTCTGGAGTACTCCCCGGAAGAAGCAGCCGAGGCTGAGCGGCGATGGCTCGCGCGGTACGAGCGCTCAGGGGAGCGAAGCGCGGAGTGACCCCAGGGTGCCGATGAACTCCTCGGCCATGCCGGCGCGCTCGACGAGCTTGGCGTGCCGGGCCCGGGCATCGTCGAGGTACTCGTCGAGGCGTGCAGCCAGCGCGGGCTCGTCGTCGGGGTCCTTCGCCGCCAGCGCATCGACGACCCGCAGCAGGTCCGCCATCTCGTCGAGCGTGAACCCGAGTGGCTTCATGCGGCGGATCACGAGCAGCCGGTCCAGGTCCTGCGCGGTGTAGACCCGGAACCCGCCCGTAGTGCGGCCGCTCGGCACGAGCAGCCCGACCTCGTCGTAGTGGCGGATCGTCCGCAGGGACATGCCGGCACGGTCCGCCAGCTCGCCGATGTGCATCGTGTCCGGGGTGTCGGTGGTGCTCACGGTGCACAACTCTACCCTCACGTGAGGGTAGAGTTCCGATCGATGTCCGTGATCACACACGCGCCGGCGGCCCCGAGCGTCCTCACCGCCCTCCGCTCACCCCGCATGCTCACCCGCGAGGTCCTCGCCGGTGTCGTCACCGCGCTCGCGCTCATCCCCGAGGCGATCTCGTTCTCCGTCGTCGCCGGGGTCGACCCCGCGGTCGGCCTGTTCTCGAGCGTCATCATCGCCGTCGTCATCTCGATCGTCGGCGGTCGTCCGGCGATGGTGTCCGCCGCGGCCGGTTCGGTGGCCCTGGTCATCGCGCCGCTCGTCCGCGAACACGGCATCGAGTACCTCGTGCCCGCGATCGTCCTCGGTGGCGTGTTCCAGCTCGTGCTCGGGTTCCTCGGGGTCGCGCGCCTGATGCGCTTCATCCCGCGCAGTGTCAACGTGGCGTTCGTCAACGCGTTGGCCATCCTCATCTTCACCGCGCAGCTGCCCAACCTGCTCGGCCCCGACGTCCCGTTCGTCGTCTGGCCGCTCACCGCCCTCGGCATCGCGATCATCGTCGGCTTCCCGTTCCTGACCAAGGCCGTCCCCGCGCCGCTCATCGCGGTCGTCGTGATCACCGGCATCACCATGCTCTTCAGCGTCGTCGTCCCCACGGTCGGCGACGAGGGCGAACTGCCCACCGCACTGCCCGGGTTCAACGGCATCGTCACGCCGTTCTCCTTCGAGACGCTGCAGATCATCGCGCCGTACGCGTTCGGTGTCGCGATCGTCGGCCTCATCGAGACCCTGTTGACCGCGCAGCTCGTCGACTCCATCACCGAGACCGGCTCGAGCAAGTGGCGGGAGTCCTGGGGGCAGGGCGTCGCCAACATCGCGTCGGCGTTCTTCGGCGGGACGGGTGGTTGCGCGATGATCGGCCAGACGGTCATCAACGTGAAGACCGCGGGCGCACGGACCCGGATCTCGACCTTCGCCGCCGGTGCTTCCGTACTCGTCCTGACGATCGTGCTGCACGACCTCGTGGCCGAGATCCCGATGGCCGCGCTGACCGCCGTGATGCTCATGGTGTGCGTGGCGACCTTCGACTGGCACAGCATCCGTCCGCGAACCCTGCGGCGGATGCCCCTCGGGGAGACCGCCGTCATGCTCATCACCGTCGTGGTGGTCGTCGTGACCGAGAACCTCGCGACCGGCGTGCTCGTCGGCGTCGTCGTCGCAGCACTGGTCTTCGCTCGCCGGGCGGCGCACGTCGTCACCGTCGTCCGCGAGCCGGTCGACGAGCACACCGTGCGGTACCGGGTGCGCGGCGCCCTGTTCTTCGCGTCGTCGAACGACCTCGTCACGCGGTTCTCCTACGCCGTGGACCCGGAGCACGTGGTCATCGACCTTTCCAACGCGCACGTCTTCGACGCCTCGACGGTCGCGGCACTGGACGGCGTCGAGCAGCGGTTCGCCAAGCACGGGTCCACGGTCGAGGTCGTGGGCCTCAACACCGGGTCGGTGGCCATCCACGGGCGGTTGTCGGGCGAGCTCGGCTGAGCGCTTCCGCATCCGGTGAATCGGCTGTGGGGCCGGTGAGCACCGGTGGGCGACCTACACTGGAACCCATGCCCGCCACCCGACTCCACCTCGTCCGGCACGGTGAGGTGCACAACCCCGACCGCGTCCTGTACGGGCGGCTCCCGGGCTTCGGACTGAGTGACCTCGGCAAGCAGATGGCCCTTGCCTCGGCGACCGCGTGGAAGGACGCCGGTGTCGACGTGCGCCGGATCGTCGCCTCGCCGCTGCAGCGCACGCAGGAGTCCGCGGCGCCGTGGTCGGCTGCGTACGGGCTCGACGTCACGCTGGACGAGCGCCTGATCGAGCCGACGAACCGGTACGAGGGGCAGCCCCCGGGCTTCACGAAGCGTTCGCTCGGCCGTCCGGCGGAGTGGCCCTGGATCGCGAACCCGTTCCGGCCGAGCTGGGGCGAGGCGTACGAGTCGATCGCGAACCGCATGCTCGCCGCGATGACCACGGCGTGGGAGAGCGTGGACGGCGGCGACGTCGTCCTGGTCAGCCACCAGCTGCCGATCTGGACGGTCCACCGGAAGCTCGCGGGGGAGTCGCTCTGGCACGACCCACGCAAGCGCCGCTGCGACCTGTCGAGCATCACGACCGTCGAACGGGTGCCCGCCACGTCGACCGGTCGGTTCACCGAGGTCGGGTACACGGATCCCGCGCAGGAGCTGCGCGCGACCGCCATCGACGAAGGAGCAGTGTGAGCGTCATCAGCAAGCGGTTCGCGGTCCTCGCAGCGACGGCGGTCGCCGCGGCGCTCGTCCTGTCCGGGTGCTCGTCGGACAACGGTGGCCTCGCCAAGCAGTACGGCAACGGCACCACCCAGAACTACATCTCCGGCGACGGCGCGGTGACCGAGGTCACCGCCGACAAGCGGTCCGACGCGGTCGACTTCGAGGCGAAGGACTCCGACGGCGACACCGTCTCGTCGAAGGACCTCAAGGGCAAGGTCGTCGTCCTGAACTTCTGGTACGCGAGCTGCCCGCCGTGCCGCGCCGAGGCGAAGTACCTCAACGAGGTGCACGAGTCCTACGCCGGTGCAGACGACGTCGCGTTCATCGGCGTCAACGTCCGCGACGAGGCAGCGACCGCAGCCGCCTTCGAGCGCACCTTCGGCGTCGACTACCCGACCGTCCTCGACCAGAAGACCGGCACGATGCAGCTCGCCCTGTCCGGTCAGATCGCCCCGAACGCCGTGCCGGCCACGATCGTCCTCGACACCAAGGGGCGCGTGGCTGCCCGGGTGCTCGGCGCCGTCGACGGCACGAGCATCCTGAAGACCCTGATCAGCGACGAAGTCGACGCTGGCAAGGCCTCCTGACCCGTGGCCTCCAACCCCTTCGCCGAGGCGATCCTGAGCGGCCAGATGGCCGTCGCGCTGCCCGTGGCGGCGCTCGCGGGACTCGTCTCGTTCCTGTCGCCGTGCGTGCTCCCGCTCGTGCCCGGCTACCTCGGGTACGTCGGTGGGATCGCCGAGGGCGGGCAGCGCCGCGGGCGGGTCGTGCTCGGCGTGCTCCTGTTCATCCTCGGCTTCACGGCGGTCTTCGTCGCGTACACGACGGTGTTCGGCGCGCTCGGGTTCTGGCTCGTGCGCTGGCGCGACCTCATCACGCAGATCCTGGGCGTCGTCGTCATCGCGATGGGGCTGGTGTTCGTCGGCCGGTTCACGTTCATGCAGCGCACCATCAAGCCGAGCTGGACGCCCGCGACCGGACTCGTCGGCGCCCCGCTGCTCGGCATCGTGTTCGGCCTCGGCTGGACCCCGTGCCTCGGCCCGACCCTCGCCGCCATCAACCTGCTCAGCGTGCAGTCGGGCAGTGCCTGGCAGGGCATGTGGCTCGGCGTCGCGTACTGCCTGGGCCTCGGCATCCCGTTCGTCCTCGTCGCCCTCGGGGCCGGCTGGGCGACCGGTGCGATCCGCGCCGTGAAGCGGCACATGCGCACCGTCAACATCATCGGAGGAGCGATCCTGATCGTCATCGGTCTGCTCATGGTCACCGGAATCTGGTCGGCCGTCATGTCGAGCGTCGGGGCGGTGATCCAGAGCTTTGTCCCCGCGGTCTGATCCCGAAACCGAAGCGACGGGCGCCGACACCGCGTCGGACCCGCAGCGACCGTCCGACCACGTCGACGGCTCCGGCCCCGGCGACGCCGGCATCAACCAGCCGAAGCTCGGCTTCGTCGGCACCCTCCGGTTCTTCTGGCGACAGCTCACGAGCATGCGCACCGCGCTGTTCCTGCTCATGCTGCTCGCCCTCGCGGCGATCCCGGGCTCGCTCGTGCCGCAGCGCACCGCCGACCCGAACGGTGTCGTCCAGTACAAGGCCGACCACGCCACGCTCTACCCGATCCTCGACAAGCTGCAGGTCTTCGACACCTACACGTCGGTGTGGTTCTCGGCGATCTACCTCCTGCTGTTCGTCTCCCTGATCGGCTGCATCGTGCCGCGCACGAAGCACCACTGGCAGGCGCTCCGCACCCGTCCGCCCCGGACCCCCGTCCGCCTGACGCGACTGGCGGGCTTCCGCACCGTGGCGGTGCAGCCCGACGCGATGATCGACGGCACCACCGGGATCGACGTGACCACGGGCCTCCCGTCCAGCGAGCACGCGGTGACGCGCGCGATGGCGATCCTGAAGCGCTCCGGGTACCGCGTCGAGCGCTTCGGCGACTCGGTGAGCGCGGAGCGCGGCTACCTGCGCGAGACCGGCAACCTGGTGTTCCACGCGGCGCTCGTCGGTGTCCTGCTGGCCGTCGGTGTCGGCGGCGGGTTCGGGTTCACCGGCCAGCGGCTGCTGGTCGAGGGGCAGACGTTCTCGAACGTCCTCGGCTCGTACGACTCGTTCAACCCGGGCCGCTGGTTCCAGCAGACCGACCTCAAGGGCTACAACCTGACGCTCGACAAGTTCGTCACGAAGTACGAGGAGCGCAACCTCGACGCCCTCGGCCAGGCGCTCGACTACTCGGCGACCGTGACGAGCAAGGAGAAAGGCGGCGAGTCGACGACCAGCCGCCTGGGCGTGAACGACCCGCTGCACGTGGGCGGCACCAACGTCTACCTGCTCGGCAACGGCTACGCGATGAACGTCACGGTGCGCGACGGCGAGGGCAACGTGGCGTTCCAGGACGTCGTGCCGTTCCTGCCCGAGGACGCCAACTACACGTCCACCGGCGTCATCAAGGTGCCGGACGCGCTGCCGGACCAGCTCGGCATGGTCGGGTTCTTCTACCCGACGGCGTCGAAGCTCGCCTCGGGTGCGTACACGAGCGCCTACCCGGACACGCAGAACCCGCTGCTGACGCTGCAGGTCTACACCGGCGACCTCGGCCTCGACAGCGGCGTGCCGCAGAGCGTCTACACGCTCGACACCAAGGGCCTCACGCAGATCGCGGGCCGTCAGTCCGACACGGCGAGCATCGCGCTCGAGCCCGGGCAGACCAAGAAGCTGCCGAACGGTGCCGGGTCGATCACCTTCGACGGCGTCAAGCGCTACGTGTCGCTCGACGTGCACCACGACCCGTCGCAGGCGTGGGTCGCCGCCTTCGCGCTGCTCTCGACGCTCGGGCTGCTCACGTCGCTCTTCGTCCCGCGCCGACGCGTGTGGGTGAAGGTCGTCCCCCGCAAGGGCGCAGAGCACGGCGAGTACGACTTGGAGTACGCGGGCCTCGCCCGCGGTGAGGACCCCAACCTCGAACGGGCCGTCGCGGACATCGCACAGCGCCACACGTCGGACCTCGGAGTTAGGATGCCCCAGTGAACGACATGACCACGAACCTCGCGACCTACTCGGTCGTGCTGACGTACTCCGCGATGGCGGTCTACGTCATCGCGTTCATCTCGTTCGCGCTGGACATGGCGAAACGCTCCGGCGAGGTGACGGCAGCGGCGAAGAACGCTGGTGCGGACTCGGACGACGCTGCGGCGACCGCCTCGGTGGGCGCGGCCCGCTCGGCGAAGACCGTCGCCACCGTCCGGGGCGGCACCGTCGTGCTCGAACCGGTCGCGGCACCCCCGGCGAACGCTGGCGGCTCGGCCGCGCGCGGCACGAAGTTCGAGCGGGTCGGCATGGCCATGACGATCCTCGCGCTGGTGCTGCACGTCGCATCGGTGGTCCTGCGCGGCATCGCGGCCGACCGTGTGCCGTGGGGCAACATGTTCGAGTTCTCGCTCACCGGCACGGCGCTCATCACGCTCATCTTCCTGCTCGTGCAGTTCTGGCAGAACCTGAAGTTCCTCGGCGTCTTCATCACCGGGCTGACGATCATCCTGCTCGGCATCGCGACGGTGAACTACTGGGTCCCCGTCGTGCCGCTGCAGCCGGCGCTGCAGTCGTACTGGCTCGTCATCCACGTCTTCGTGGCGATCGCCGGCACCGGGTTCTTCGCGCTCGGTGCGGGGCTCGCGGTGGCGCAGCTCGTGCAGACGTACCGCCAGGGCCGGACCGCCTCGGGCAAGCTCCGCTTCATGGCGACCCTGCCGGACGCCGACCGCCTCGAGGTCCTGACCTACCGCGTCCTGCTCGTCGGCTTCGTCCTCTGGACCTTCACCCTGATCGCCGGTGCGGTCTGGGCGGAGCGTGCCTGGGGCCGGTACTGGGGTTGGGACACCAAGGAGGTCTGGACCTTCATCATCTGGGTCGTCTACGCCGGGTACATCCACGCCCGTGCGACCCGCGGCTGGCGCGGTGCGCGGTCGTCCTGGCTGGCGCTCATCGGCTTCGCCGCCGTGATGTTCAACTTCTCGGTCGTGAACGTCTTCTTCAAGGGCCTGCACAGCTACTCGGGCCTGTGAGCGACGCGCGTCACTGACGCGGCTCTGGTCGCGACCAGAACCGGACGGGAGGCACGGTGCCAGCTGGCACCGTGCCTCCCGTCCGTCGTCCGGTCGCGTGCAGGGCCGGGAGGGCGGGTCTACGCGGCGGCCAGTACGGCGTGCACCCGAGCCACCCGCGAGAGCCACCACGCCGTACGCTCCGGCGACGCGGCGTTCCGGTCGAGGAGGTCCGCCGACACCGCGACCCGTCGCACCGGCACGCGGCCCCCGACCGGCAGGAGCGGGTCCGCGGTGACGTCGGACGCGAACATCGCGGCGGTCCCGAGCCCGGCTGCGTACCCCGGGGACATCGCAGCCGCGGCGAGGAACGCGCCCATGCCGAGCCCCACCGAGGTGTCGAGCGCGCTGGAGACCACGCACGGCAACCCGGCCTGGGCGATGACCGTACGCGCCGCGGTGATGCCCCCGAGCGGTTGCGCCTTGACGACCAGGACGTCAGCCGCTCCGGCTCGTGCGACGGCGAGGGGGTCAGCGGCCTTGCGAACGCTCTCGTCCGCGGCGATCCGCACCCCGAGGCCGTCGATCCGTGCCCGCAGCGCGGCGAGCTCCGGCACGGTCCGACAGGGCTGCTCGGCGTACTGCAGGTCGAAGGGGGCAAGGCGTTCGAGCGCCTCGGTGGCCTGGTCGACGCTCCACAGTCCGTTGGCGTCCACCCGGACGGCGGCCGCGGGGCCCATCACCCGTCGGACCTCGGCGACCCGGGCGACGTCCTCGTCGACGGTGGTGCCGGGTTCGGCGACCTTGACCTTGGCGGTGGTGCACCCGGGGTAGCGCGCGAGCAGTGCGGCGACCTGGTCCGGGGCGATCGCCGGCACCGTGGCGTTCACCGGCACCGAGTCGGCGGCGGCCTCGTGCTCGGTCCAGCCGAAGTCGATCGCGCCCCGGAGCCACGCGGCGGCCTCGGCGTCGTCGTACTCGACGAAGGGTGAGAACTCGGTCCAGCCCGAGGGGCCGCGGAGGACGAGCGCCTCGCGCGTGGTGATGCCGCGGAACTGCACCCGCATGGGCAGGGCGACCACGTGCGCGTCGGCGGTGAGTTCGGCGAGGTCGGGGAGCACGTCGGCCATCCTCCCACCGCACCCAGGGCACCTGCCGGTTCCTCGGAGGGGACCGCCAGGGCAGGGCATTAGCATGCATCGGTCGGCCTCGGTCGGCACTGGTCACGACCCGGATCGAACCGTCCGGAACGAGGGAGGCGCGGTGGCGCGGGAACCGCAGCAGCGTGCGCAGCGCCCCGGTCGCGACACCGACGAGTTCGCGCGGCTCATGCAGCAGAACACCGTCGACGTCCGCCAGACGGCGGGTCGGAAGCGCCGCAGCCCGATCGTCGGCAAGATCGCCCTCGGCCTCGCGGTGGTGTCCGCCGCGGTGGACGCCAGCGCCTTCGCGGTCTTCATGGGCGGTGACACCGAGTTCGCGTTCGGGATCTGCTTCGTCGTGGTCTTCCTGACCCTCATCGCGGCGGTGCTCGGCTTCGTCGCGGCCGTCGGTGGCCTCGGCCGGTGGTACGGGGCGATCGGTGTCGTGGTGGCCTTCTTCGCCAACCCGGTGATCCTCATCGTGATCCTGGTGTTCGTCGCACCCGAGGTCCTGACCGGCATGGGCGCCTGACCGGCGGCGGTACGTTGGGGGCATGGCTGCTCCCGTCTCCGACCTGTTCGACCCCGACGTCTGGACCGCGGCTCCGATCGCGGAGCAGTTCACGGACATCACGTACCACAAGCACGTCTCGAAGGGGATCGTCCGGGTCGCGTTCGACCGGCCCGAGGTACGGAACGCCTTCCGTCCGCGCACCGTCGACGAGCTCTACCGGGCGCTCGACGACGCCCGCCAGGACCCCCGCGTCGGCGTGGTCCTGCTGACCGGCAACGGCCCGAGCCCGAAGGACGGCGGCTGGGCGTTCTGCTCCGGCGGCGACCAGCGCATCCGGGGGCGCAGCGGCTACCAGTACGTCGGCGACGAGGGTGCGCCGCCCGAGGGAGTCGACCCGGCCGCCGCGCAGGCGTCGATGGGACGACTGCACATCCTCGAGGTGCAGCGCCTGATCCGCATGATGCCCAAGGTCGTCATCGCCGTGGTCCCCGGTTGGGCAGCCGGCGGCGGGCACTCGCTGCACGCGATCTGCGACCTGACCATCGCGAGCGCCGAGCACGGCAGGTTCAAGCAGACCGACGCCGACGTCGGGTCGTTCGACGGCGGCTACGGCAGCGCCTACTACGCCAAGCAGATCGGCCAGAAGTTCGCGCGCGAGGTCTTCTTCCTCGCGCAGGAGTACTCGGCGCAGCGTGCGTACGAGATGGGTGCGGTGAACGCGGTCGTCCCGCACGAGGACCTCGAGCGTGAGGCGATCCGCTGGGGTGAGATCGTCCTCGGCAAGTCCCCGACGGCGATCCGGATGCTCAAGTACGCGTTCAACGCCGTCGACGACGGGATGGTCGGCCAGCAGGTCTTCGCGGGCGAGGCGACGCGGCTCGCCTACGGCACCGACGAGGCCGTCGAGGGCCGCGACTCGTTCCTCGAGAAGCGCGCCCCCGAGTGGACGTCGTTCCCGTGGCACTACTGAGCCCGGCGGTGCCGGCATGACCCGTCCGCTGGTCGCGCTGGGCACGTCGGATCCGCTGGCGGTGCTCCGCGGCCTGGAGGCAGCGCTCGCCGGCGGCCCCGCGTTGCTCCCCGTCGCCGAAGGGACACCGGCGCTGCCGACCCCGCCACCGGCCGACGTCCGGCAGCGGGTCGCCCTGGTGGTCGAGACGAGCGGGTCCACCGGCACCGGCAAGCGCGTGGCCCTCTCGTCCGAGGCGCTCCTCGCCGGTGCCGCAGCGGCGGACGCAGCGCTCGGCGGACCGGGCAGCTGGGTGCTGGCGCTGCCCACGCACTACATCGCGGGCCTCAACGTCCTGACCCGCTCGATCGCCGCGGGGACGACGCCGGTCGTCGTGGCACCGGGGCACTTCGACGCCACGGCGTTCGCGGACGCCGTGGACCAGCTCGTCACCGGCCCAGCGGCTCCCCGTCGCTACACGTCGCTCGTCCCCGTGCAGCTCGCCCGCGTGCTCGACGACGACCGCGCGACGGCTGCACTGGGCAGGTTCGACGCGGTCCTCGTCGGCGGGCAGGCGACCCCGGCGGCGCTCCGCGAGCGAGCGGTCGCCGCGGGCGTGCGCATCGTGACGACCTACGGCGCCAGCGAGACGAGCGGTGGCTGCGTGTACGACGGCGTGCCGTTCGGGACCGTCCGCACCGCGGCGGTGGACGACGAGCTCCAGTTGGCGGGTCCGATGCTCGCCGAGGGGTACCTCGGCGACGAGGACCGCACGGCCGCGACGTTCGTCGACCGCGACGGTCTGCGCTGGTACCGCACGGGGGACGCCGCGACGGTGTCGGACGGGGTGGTCCGGGTGCTCGGACGCCTCGACGACGTGGTGATCTCCGGCGGCGAGAAGGTCCGGCTCGGCGCGGTCGAGCGGCTCGTGCGCGACCTGCCCGACCAGCACGGTGCAGTCGTCACCCGACGGGCCTCGGGGGAGTGGGGCGAGGTGCCAGTCGTCGTCACCGAGCAGCCGCTCGACCTCGACACCGTCCGGTCCCACGTGGGCGACGCCCTCGGCCGTGCCGCACGTCCGGCCGCGGTGGTGGTGGTCGACCGGCTGCCGATGCTCGCGTCCGGCAAACCCGACCGGCGGGCGATCCAGGACCTGGCGTCCTCGTAGGCCCGCGCGTCGGCACCGCGGTGCAGTGCGACGCGGCGCGGATAGGATCGGTGGTCGTGGCACGAACGAAGAACACGACGCACAAGCAGGGCCGCTCGGGCAACCCGGCGAAGGCTGCGACCCCGGTCCGCTCGAAGCGCCGGGCGACCGCGCGGGACTGGATCGGCGGGGCACGGCTCCGCACCCTGACGCTCGGCGTCGTCCCCGTGGTGCTCGGCACCACCGTGGGCTTCGTCGACAGCGGCACCACGGGCGACTTCGGCGCGTTCCTGGCGCAGGACGGGCACCTCGCCATCGCGCTGCTCGCCCTGGCGGTGGCACTGTTCCTGCAGATCGGCGTGAACTACAGCAACGACTACTCCGACGGGGTCCGCGGCACCGACGAGTACCGCGTCGGCCCGGCTCGACTGACGGGGGCCGGCCTCGCGAAGCCCCGGACGGTGCTGACCGTCGCGCTGACGTTCTTCGGGCTGGCTGCCGTCGCCGGGATCGTCATCGTGGTACTCACCCAGCTGTGGTGGCTGCTGCTCGTCGGCGCCGCCGCCATCGTCGCCGCGTGGTTCTACACCGGCGGCAAGAAGCCCTACGGCTACAACGCGCTCGGCGAGGTCTTCGTCTTCGTGTTCTTCGGCCTCGTCGCCGTGCTCGGCACCCAGTACGTGCTCATCGGCCAGGCCACCACGAGCGGGTGGGCCGCCGCGGTCGCCGCCGGGTTCTTCGCCTGCGCGGTCCTGATGGTGAACAACATCCGCGACATCGACGAGGACCGTCTCGCCGGCAAGCGCACCCTGGCCGTCGTCGTCGGACGACCGGTGGCACGGGTGCTGTACGGCCTGTTCCTGCTGCTGCCGTACGTCGTGCTGCTCTGGTTCGTCCTGCTCTACTTCCGCACGGGCTTCACGTACTTCTCGCTGCTGCTGGCCCTGCCGGCGCTCGCGATCGGGGTGTCGTCGCGCAAGCCCCGTGAACTCATCACGGCACTGCAGCTGTCGTCGTTCGCCTCGCTGGTCTTCGGCGTGGTGCTCGGCATCACGCTCGCCGTCCAGCCGTAGGACTCCGCCGGACTACTCCGCGTCGGTGTCCCGGCGCGCGGCGTGCCGGTCGGCGTCCGACACCGGGCGCACGGTCGGGGTGTCCGCGGAGTCGGTGTCCGCCGCGTCGACGAAGTCGTCCTCGAAGTCGGTGTCCGCATCGCGCTCCGGGCCACCGCGGCGGTTCGCCAGGCTCAGGGCGACCTTGGTGCGGAGTCCGGCGAGCGCGATGTAGGACACCAGCAGCCCGACGAGGGCGGCGATGATCGTCGCCCAGTACCAGGGCATCGGGGTCAGGAGCCGGAGGAGCACGAGCGCCGCCGCGAAGATGCCGAGCCGGGCCAGGGTGTACAGGAGCCACGCTTTCACCCTGCGAGTCTACGGACGGCCGACCGGCAGGGTCGTCACAGGCTCGCGACCTAGACTCCTGGGCATGGTCCGCTTGTGGTTGATCGTCGTCGTCGCCGCTGTCGCCTTCACGGTGTACGCGGCCATCGACTGCGCGACGATGCCCCGCGAACGTGTCCGATCCCTCAGGCGCGGTGTCTGGATCCTGCTCGTGATCGTCCTCCCCGTCCTCGGTGGGGTGCTCTGGTTCCTGCTCGGCCGCTCGCCGGCGTCCCCGGGCACGACCGCCCGGTACCGTGGACCCGAAGACGACCCGGACTTCCTCGGCACCACGCCCGTTCCGGGGGACACCCTCACGGACAAGGACCAGGACGACGCGACCCTCCGAGACCTCGAAGACCAGTTCCACGACCGAGACGACGACGGCCGCACCGATCGCTGACGGTCCCGCCGGATCGGGCAGTCCGGCGACGGACGCTGCCCTGACGCTGCTGCAGGAACTCGTCCGCGCCGGCGTCACCGACGTCGTCGTCAGCCCGGGCTCACGATCCCAGGCCCTGGCGCTCGCGGCCGTCGCCCTCGAGCGTGCCGGCGGCTTGACCGTCCACGTCCGGCTCGACGAGCGCACCGCCGGGTTCTTCGCCCTCGGGCTCGCGGTGGAGTCCGGTCGACCGGCCGCCGTCGTGACGACCTCGGGCACCGCCGTCGCCAACCTGCACCCTGCCGTCCTCGAAGCGCACCACTCCGGTGTGCCGATGATCGTGCTGAGCGCCGACCGGCCGGACGAGCTCCGCGGCATCGGAAGCAACCAGACCACCGTCCAGCCGGGGATGTTCGGCGACGCGGTCGCCTTCGTCCGCGACGTCGAGGCGCCCTCTGCGCACGGAGCCGACGCCTCGGTGCGTGCAGCGCTCCGCGACCTCGCCCGCCAGGCCGTCGCCGCAGCCGCCGGACACACCGGACAGCCGGGGCCGGCGCAGCTCAACGTCGCGTTCCGTGAACCCCTGTCCGCCGGCCTCGACGCCGACCGCGTGCAGGGCGTCCCCGACGACGAGGTCGACACCGCGTTCGCCACCCGTCGTGCGCACGGCGGACTCCCGGTGGCCGAGCTGTCGCCGGACGACGAACCGGGCACGGTCGTCATCGCCGGGCACGACGCCGGCGAGGACGCCGAGCGCATCGCGTGGGAGCTCGGCGCGCCCCTGCTCGCCGAGGTCTCCAGCGGCGCACGGTTCGGCCGGAACCTCGTCGTCACCTACCGCGAACTCCTGCGCGACCAGGACTTCGGCGGCGTGGTCCGTCGTGCCGTCGTGCTCGGCCACCCCACCCTCAGTCGCGAGGTCCCGGCGCTCCTGCAGCGGCAGGGGGTCGAGACGTTCGTGGTCCGCGGACACGCGGCCGATCCCTTCGACCCGGCCCGCGCCTCCCGGCCCTCCGACACCACCTTCGTGTCCGACGTCCGCGTGACGGGCCGGACCCGGCCGGAGCACCGTGCGTGGGTCGGGCGCTGGGTCGGTGCGAGCCGGCAGCTGTTGGGCGACGGTGACGCCGGACCCGACCTCGGTGCCAAGCGGTCCCCGGACCGTGCCGAGCGCAACAAGTTCCTGCGCGACGAGGTCGCCCTCCGCCGCCGACCCGTCGACCGCGCGATGCTCGCCGACGCCGTGTGGGGCGTGACGTGGCCGCACGACCGGCTCGTGTTCGGCGCCTCGCAGATCATCCGCGTCGCCGACGGGCGCGTGCTCGGCAAGAAGATCCGGGTGCACGCGAACCGTGGGCTCGCCGGCATCGACGGCACCGTGTCGACGGCCCTCGGGATCGCCGCGGCCCTCGAACAGTCGTCGGCGTCGGTCGGCACCACGCGGGTGCTGCTCGGCGACCTGACCCTGCTCCACGACCTCGGGGCGTTCGTCACGGGCACCGAGGAGCGCACGCACCGAGTCCAGGTCGTCGTCGGCAACGACCACGGCGGCGCGATCTTCCGCGGGCTCGAGGTGGCACGCACCACTCCACCGGAGGACATGCGCCGGATGATGTCGACCCCGCAGCACGTCGACGTCGAACGGGTCGTGACCGGCCTCGGTTGGGAGTACCGCCGCGCGGAGACGTGGGGCGACCTCGAGCGGGTGCTCACCGACCCGGCCGAGCGCGTCGTGATCGAGGTCCCGCTGGCCGACTGACGCGGCGCTCAGGCCAGCGCGTCGGTGACCGGTCGGAACTTCAGAGCGGTCTCGGCGACCTCGCGCGCCGGTTCCGACCCCGCGACGACGCCCGCACCCGCCCAGGCCCGGACGGTGCCGTCGTCGTCGATGCGGGCGCTGCGGAGCGCCAGCATCCACTCACCGTCGCCGGTGGCGCTCATCCAGCCCACCGGGCCGGCGTAACGACCGCGGTCGACGCCCTCGAGCTCGGCGACGAGCCGGACGGCCACGTCGGTGGGGGTGCCCGCGACGGCGGCGGTGGGGTGCAGGGCGTCGGCGACGTCGAGCGAGGTGGTGTCCGGCGGCAGGGTCGCCTGCACGTCGGTTGCCAGGTGCCACAGGTTCGGCAGCTGCAGCCGGAACGGCTCGGGGTCGGCGCGCAACTCGGTCACGAGCGGTCGGAGCGAGGCGAGCAGGCTGTCGATCGCGAACGCGTGCTCCTCGACGTCCTTCGCGCTGGCGGCGAGGGCCTCGGCAGCGGCACGGTCCGACACCTCGTCGGCGCCGCGTGCGGCGCTGCCGGCCAGGACCCGCGCCGTCAACCGGGTGCCGTCGGTGCGGGCGAGCGTCTCGGGGGTCGCACCGACCAGGCCGTCGACCGCGAAGGTGACGCACTGCGGGTAGGCGGCGGCGAGGTCGAGCAGCAGGGCGCGGTGGTCGGCGTCCGCTGGCATCCTGCCGACGAGGTCGCGGGCGAGGACGACCTTCTGCGCGCTCCCGGCGGCGATGCGCCGCACGGCCTCGGCGACGTTCGCGGCGTAGGCGGCCTCGTCGATCCGGCCGGGGCGCAGCGCGACGGAGACGTGTGGTCCGACGTGGGGGACCGGCACCGAGGTCCGCGTGAACGTGAGCGGCTCGGCGCCGACGGTCGTGTCGATCGCCGTGAGCCAGGCCTTGCCGCGCCGACGGCCGATGACCACGCGCGGGACGATCAGGACGCTCTCGTCGGCGGAGTCGTCGGCGAAGGCGAAGGAGCCGAACGCGACCAGGCCGGAGCCGCGCAGCTGCACCGGGTCGTCGACGACGGCCGACTCCACGACGGTGCGCCACACCGCGGCGGCGTCGCGCATCCGGTCGGGGCCGGTGAACGTGAACCGCAGCGCCTCCCCGATGCCGACGATGCCGTCACCGTTCCGGACGAAGGCCAGGGGACGGTCGCGCAGGGTGTGGCGGAGGACGGTGCCCGGGTCGTCGAGGATCCGGGTGGAGACCGTCAGCGGGGGCGCCGCCGTGGTGGTTCGGGTCACGGCTCCGATGCTACGCGCGGTCGGTGGACCACCTGGCCGCGCGCTCGACGAGTGGGCCGTTGCTGCGAGTCCGGTGAACGTACGGTCGGGACCTCTAGGATTGGTCGGGTGAGCAGAGCGGACCTGAACAAGCGGCCGGACGAGGTGGCGGCGATGTTCGACGACGTCGCGGCCAAGTACGACCTCACGAACGACATCCTGTCGGCGGGCAACGCACCGCTGTGGCGTGTCGCCACGGTGCGGGCGGTCGACCCCCAGCCCGGCGAGAAGGTCCTCGACATCGCCGCGGGCACCGGGACGAGTGCCGCGGCCTTCGCGAAGAAGGGGGCAGAGGTCAGCGCGCTCGACCTCTCCGCCGGCATGATCGCGGTCGGTCGCGAGCGGCACCCCGAGATCACCTTCGTCGAGGGCGATGCCGAGCACCTGCCCTTCGACGACGACACGTTCGACGCCGTCACGATCTCGTTCGGGCTGCGCAACGTGAACGACCCGAAGCAGGCGCTCGCCGAGATGCTGCGGGTCCTCAAGCCCGGCGGCCGAGTGGTCATCTGCGAGTTCTCGACCCCGCCGCGTGCGCTGCTGCGCCTCGGCTACGGCACCTACCTGAAGCGCGTGCTCCCGGGCATCGCGAAGCTCTCGAGCAGCAACCCCGCCGCCTACCGCTACCTCGCCGAGTCGATCGACGCCTGGCCGGACCAGCAGGTCCTCACCCAGTGGCTGCGCGGCGTCGGCTTCTCCGTGGTCGCCTACCGGAACCTCACGGCCGGTATCGTCGCACTGCACCGTGGCCGCAAGCCCGTCGCCGACACGGTGCGCGAGTCCGCGGCCCGTCGTGCGAAGGCACGCCGCGACCACCAGACCACCGGCGAGCAGCCGCGCGTCGACCCGGCCGACGACTGACCGGTCACCATCCCCCGAAGACGGAGCAGCACTTGAATCCGAGCGTCCCGGTCGCACGTCGCGCGCCGAGCCTCCGCGCCTCGCTGGGCATCGGCGAGCGGTTGTTCGCCACGCCCGCCGACCGCCGCTTCATCGCCGCCGTCGACGACGGTCTCGAGCTCGTCGAGCAGGGGCTCGAGGACGCCATGCGTTCCACGGACACCCTCGCCGACACCACGAGCCGCTACCTGCTGTCCGCGGGCGGCAAGCGGATCCGTCCGACGCTGACGCTGCTCATCGCGCAGCTCGGCGACGGGGTGACCGACGCCGTGGTCAAGGCCGCCGTCAGCATCGAGACGACCCACCTGGCGTCGCTCTACCACGACGACGTCATGGACGAAGCGCCCGTCCGCCGCGGGGTCCCCGCAGCGCAGATCACGTACGGCAACAACGTCGCGATCCTGACCGGCGACCTGCTCTTCGCCCGCGCCAGCCTCATCACCGCCGACCTGGGTACCGAGGGCATCCGGATGCAGGCCGAGACCTTCCAGCGCCTCTGCATGGGGCAGCTGCACGAGACCACCGGCCCGCAGCCCGACGACGACCCGGTCGAGCACTACATCCAGGTGCTCAGCGACAAGACCGGTTCGCTCATCGCGACCGCCGCCCGCGCCGGTGTCATGTTCTCCGGCGCCGACCGTGCCTACCTCGACGCCGTCGGGACCTTCGGCGAGAAGGTGGGCGTCGCCTTCCAGCTCGTCGACGACGTCATCGACCTGGCACCGGCGACGGACAAGACCGGCAAGATCGCCGGCAACGACCTCCGTGCCGGCGTCGACACCCTGCCGATGCTGCACCTGCGTCGGCACGCGGCGACCGACCCGGCGGCGCAGGACCTCGTCCTGCGCATCGAGCGCGACGTGAACGGCGCCCCGGACGACGCGGTCGGCTCCGCGCCGTACCAGTCGGCCGTCGCCGCACTGCGTGACCACGAGGCGACCGCGTCGACGCGCACGGTCGCGGTCCGCTGGGCCCGCGAAGCCGTGGACGCCCTCGCCCCGCTGCCCGACGGCACCGTCAAGCGGGCACTCACCCGCTTCGCCGACTCCGTCGTCGACCGCAGCCGCTGAACACCACCCGCGACCGGACGACCCCACGGTCGCCGCGCGGGACGCACCACCGGGAGCACCCCACCCGAACGAACTGGAGACGATCAGTGCCCACCCTCCGAATCGCCATCGTCGGCGCCGGACCCGCCGGCATCTACGCCGCGGACATCCTGCTGCGCGAGGCCCACGGACACGACGTGTCGATCGACCTGTTCGAGCAGCTCCCCGCGCCGTACGGACTCGTCCGCTACGGCGTCGCCCCCGACCACCCGCGGATCAAGGGCATCGTCAACGCCCTGCGCGACGTACTCGACCGCGGTGTCGTCCGGCTGTTCGGCAACGTCCGCTTCGGCGAGGACATCACCCTCGAGGACCTCAAGAAGCACTACAACGCGGTCGTCTTCTCGACGGGCGCGATCAAGGACGCCGACCTCGACGTCCCCGGCGTCGACCTCCGGGGCTCCTACGGTGCCGCCGACTTCGTCAGCTGGTTCGACGGCCACCCCGACGTCCCGCGCACCTGGCCGCTGACCGCGGAGAGCGTCGCGGTGATCGGGGTCGGCAACGTCGCGCTCGACGTCTCCCGCATCCTCGCGAAGCACGCCGACGACCTGCTGCCGACCGAGATCCCGGCGAACGTGTACGAGGGCCTCAAGGCGTCGCCCGTCACGGACGTCCACGTCTTCGGCCGCCGTGGTCCCGCCCAGGTCAAGTTCACGCCGCTCGAGCTCCGCGAGCTCGGCGAGGTCCGTGACGTCGACATGGTCGTCTACGACGAGGACTTCGACCACGACGAGGCGTCGAAGACCGCGATCGCCACGAACAAGCAGGTCACGGTCATCAACCGGGTGCTCGAGCAGTGGCGCACCCGCGAGACCGGCCAGGCGAGCCGGCGGCTGCACCTGCACTTCTACGCGAAG
Organism: Curtobacterium sp. NPDC089991; assembly: GCF_044748425.1. Lineage (NCBI taxonomy): Bacteria > Bacillati > Actinomycetota > Actinomycetes > Micrococcales > Microbacteriaceae > Curtobacterium > Curtobacterium sp. NPDC089991. Next base: position 278,932 of record NZ_JBIVGB010000002.1, on the reverse strand, counting down.
CCGACCGAGTTCGTCGGCGACGAGCAGGGCAACCTCACCGCGATCCGGTACGAGCGCACCCGGCCGAACGGCGAGGGCGGTGTCGAGGGCACGGGCGAGATCCGTGAGATCCCGATCCAGGCGGCCTACCGTGCCGTCGGCTACTTCGGTTCCCCGCTGCCCGGGCTGCCGTTCGACGAGCGCCACGGCGTCATCCCGAACCACGAGGGCCAGGTCCTCGACGACGACAACCAGCAGATCCCGGGCGTCTACGCCACCGGCTGGATCAAGCGCGGCCCGGTCGGGCTCATCGGGCACACGAAGTCCGACGCCATGGAGACCGTGCAGCACATCGTCAACGACCAGGCGAGCTGGTGGACGCCGGAGGACCCCTCCGAGGGTGCGATCCCGGCCCTGCTCCGCGAGCGTGGCGTCGAGTACACCGACCTCGAGGGCTGGCACCACCTGGACACCCACGAGCTCGCGCTCGGTGCTGCCGAGGGCCGTGAGCGCATCAAGGTCGTGCCCCGCGACGAGATGATCGACGTGTCCCTCGGTCGCGTCGACGTGCCCACGAACTGACACCGATGACCGACACGCGCCCCGTCCCGCCCACCGCGGTGCGGGGCGCGTCCGTGTCCGGCGTGCGACTGCAGGGCGTCGACGTCGCGCGGGCCGTCGCGTTGCTCGGCATGATGGCCGCGCACATCGGCGGCATCGCGGACCAGCTCGACTGGTCCGATCCGTCGACGTGGTCCGCCGTGGCGCACGGGCGCCCGTCCACGCTGTTCGCCGTCCTCGCCGGCGTCTCGATCGGCCTGACGAGCGGTCGCACGACTCCGCCAGGGCCCCCGACGATCGGGCGGGTCCGGGCGCGCCTGGCGATCCGCGCCGCGGCCGTCGTCGCAATCGGGTTCGTGCTCATCGGCCTGGACACCCCGGTCTACGTCATCCTGCCGACGTACGGAGTGCTGTTCCTGCTGGTGATCCCGGTGCTCCGGGTCCGCCCGGCGTGGCTGCTCGCCATCGCGGGCGCCTGCGCCGTGTTGTCGCCGATCGTCGCTGTCTCGACCGCACCGGCCTACGCCGACGCGGGCATGGTCGGACAGCAGCTCGGCTTGGTCTACCCCGTGGTCACCTTCCTGGCGTACGTCCTGGTCGGTCTCGCCGTCGCCCGGGCCGGGCTGGAGATGCGGGGCACGCAGGTCGTGCTCCTCGCGTCCGGCGCACTGGTCGCCGCCACCGCGTACGTCGTCGGCACGGTCCTCGCGCCGCTTCCGTCCGGGGCCGCGTTCGCGTTCCCGGGGGTCCCGTACGCCGCCGAGGGCAGCACGCCGGCCGAGGCCCTCGCCCAGCTCTTCCTGTCACCGCGCGACCACTCGTCGACGACGGTCGACGTGGTCGGCACCGCTGGGGTGGCGGTGGCGGTCATCGCGCTCTGCACCCTGGTGTTCGACGGGCGCGGGCGGGTCGCCGAGCGGATCGCGTTCCCGCTCGCCGCCGTCGGGTCGATGCCCCTGACGATCTACTCGGGACACCTCGTGGTGATCGCGATGCTGCCCGAGTACCCGGAGTCGGCCGAGGCGTGGGGCTGGTTCGCGCTGGGCTCGGTCGTGTTCGCGATGGTCTGGCGCCGGTTCCTCGGCCGGGGCCCGCTCGAGCGGGCCGTCGCGGCTCTGGCGTCCACCGTCCCGATGCGCTGAGCGCCCCTGCCGGGGCCGAGCCGCGCCTCCCGGTCGTCCGCTACTGCAGCGCTGCCGTGAGCCGCGCGACGTTGTCGAGCACCTTGGACCGGCGCGGACGGTCGACCCACTCGTCGAGCGTCAGCTCGAAGCTGTGCTCCTTGTAGGCGTCCTGCACCTCGCGCAGGGCATCGACGAAGCGGTGGCCCCGGACCATCACGGAGACCTCGAGGTTCAGGCTGAACGAGCGCATGTCCATGTTGCTCGACCCGATCACCGACACCTCGTCGTCGATGGTGAAGTGCTTGGCGTGCAGGATCGTCGGTGCCCGGTAGAGCCAGATCCGCACGCCGGCGCGGAGCAGTCCCTCGTAGTACGAGCGCTGCGCGTGCCACGTCATGGCGTGGTCGCCCATCTCGCCGACGAAGAGCTCGACCTCGACGCCGCGCTGGGCGGTCGTCGTGATGGCGTAGAGCATCGAGTCGTCCGGCACGAAGTACGGCGAGGTGATCGACACCTTCTTCTGCGCCGAGTAGAGCAGTGCGTTGAACAGGCGCAGGTTGTTCTCGCCGTCGAACCCGGGCCCGGACGGCACGACCTGGCAGTCGAGGGCGTCGCCGCGGTCGGCCCGCTGGACGGGGTCGCTCTCACGGAGCAGCAGTTCGTCGGTCTCGCTGTACCAGTCGGTGACGAACAGGGCGTTCAACCCCGCGACGACCGGTCCCTCGAACCGGGCGAACAGGTCCTTGTAGACCATGCCCTTCTCGATGTGCGACTTGATGTCGTACGAGGGGTCGATCAGGTTCTGCGACCCGGTGAACGCGACCGAGCCGTCGATGACCATGATCTTCCGGTGGTTGCGCAGGTCGGGGCGCTGGAACTTCCCCTGCAGCGGCAGCAGCGGGAGCATGAGGTGCCACTCGATGCCGGCGCGGTCCATGAACGCCAGCGTGTCCTTGTACCCGGGGTAACCGCGGCTGGCCCAGTGGTCGAGCAGGAACCGGACGGTGACGCCGCGGGCCTGTGCACAAGCGAGCGCGTCGAAGAACGGTCGCGTGGTGTCGTCGAGCGTCGCGATGTAGAACTCGACGTGCACGAACCGGCGCGACTGGTCGATCGCCCGGGTCATCTCCGCGATCGACTCCTCGGAGTCGGGGTAGAGCTCCGCCGAGTTGCCGCCGACCAGCGGCATCGCGCCGAGTTCGCGGTTCAGTGTGGTGATGCTCTCGAGCCACAGCGGCCACGGGTGGTCACGGCGCACGCGTTCGATGCCCTCGGTCTGTTCGAGGATGTACGCGTTGATCTCGGTCTGCTTCTCACGCCGGGCACGCGGCAGCTTCGTCGACCCGATGACGAGGAAGACGATGAAACCGATGTAGGGGATGAGGAAGATCGCGAGCAACCAGGCGGTCGCCGTCTGCGGCTTCCGGTTGATCGGGACGTAGATGATCGAGAAGACGCGGATCGCCAGGTCCAGCAGGACGGCCAGGACCGTGATCGCGACGGTGAGCCAGTGCTCCACGGACGTCAGCGGAAGTTGATGTACTGCAACGGGACGTCGAACTCTTCACCCTTGAGGAGCTGGATCGTGTTCTGGAGGTCGTCGCGGCTCTTCGAGGAGACCCGCAGTTCGTCGCCCTGGATCTGGCTCTTCACGGTCTTCGGTGCGTTGGCGCGCAGGAACGCGCCGATCTTCTTCGCGACGTCCTGCTCGATGCCGTTCTTGAACTTCACCTCGATGCGGTACTCCTTGCCCGAGGGGTAGGGGTCGCCGGCGTCGAGGCTCTTCAGGCTGATGTTGCGCTTGATCGCCTTGCTCTGCAGGACGTCGAGGACGGCCTTCGCGCGCTCTTCCGAGTTCGCCTTGATGAGGACGTCCTCGCCGCTGAAGGCGACCGACGCGTCCGCGCCCTTGAAGTCGTACCGCTGCTCGATCTCCTTGGCCGCCTGGTTGAGGGCGTTCTCCGCCTCCATCTTGTCGACCTTGCTGACCACGTCGAAGGAACTGTCTGCCATGCCGGACAGCCTAACGGCGGACGGGAGGCCCGGTTCGGCTCCGGCGGTCGGCTCGCGGTGGTCACGACCACCGTTCCGGATCCGCTATGCTTTTGTGCGCGCCTTCGGTTGGTGATCACACCGGCTGGGTGCGCATGGCAAGTTACCCAAGCGGCCAAAGGGATCTGACTGTAAATCAGCCGGCGTAGCCTTCGGGGGTTCGAATCCCTCACTTGCCACCATCGCGAAAGCCCCGTCCGGGTCGGACGGGGCTTTCGTCGTCCCTGGCAGGATCGGTGCATGGCATCCGACCTCGCTCCGTCCCAGTTCGCCGACCTCGCCGAGACGATCGCGCGCGAAGCGGCCACGCTCGCCGCACGACGACGGGCCGAGGGCGTCGAGGTCGCCGACCGGAAGTCGAGCATCGTCGACGTGGTCACGGCGGCGGACCGCGAGGTCGAGGCGCTCATCCGCGCCCGGATCGCCGAGGCCCGGCCGGACGACGCGTTCCACGGCGAGGAGTCCGGCTCGGCGTCGGGGGAGTCGGGCATCACCTGGGTCGTCGACCCGATCGACGGCACGGTGAACTACCTGTACGGCAGCGCCGAGTACGGCGTGAGCATCGGCGTCGTGCGGGGTTCCGCCGACCCGACGACGTGGGAGCCGATCGCCGGCGTCGTGGTGGCCCCCGCGACCGGGGTGGTGTTCCGTGCCGCCGCCGGACAGGGCGCCACCCGCGACGGCGTCCCCCTGTCCGTCAGCGCTCCGGCCTCGCTCGCCGAGACGCTCGTGGCGACGGGCTTCGGGTACACGGCCGACCGGCGCCGCGAGCAGGTGTCCGTGCTCGCCGGGCTGATCGGCGAGGTGCGGGACATCCGGCGCGGGGGAGCGGCGTCGCTCGACTGCTGCGCGGTGGGTGCCGGGGTCGTCGACGCCTACTACGAGCGCGGGATCAACCCGTGGGACATGGCCGGCGGCTCCGTCGTCGCGCGCGAGGCCGGAGCGTCGGTCCGCATCTGGGAGGCCGGCGGCACCCGTTCCTTCCTGTTCGCGAGCCCCGCGGTGGCCGACGACCTCGAGGCGCTGCTGCGCGGGCTGGAAGCGGAGGCGCTCGGCATCTGAGGTCCGTCGGTCCCTCGGTCTGGGGGTGCCCGGTGGACATGACCACGACTGGCGACGTGCGACGACGTTTGCTACCGTGCTCAGGTCCCGTTATCTGCTCGTTACCAACGAGCGCGCCCCTTCCCCGATCAGGATCGCCACCGCACGCATGCCCCACTCCCCACTGACGTCCGTCCCCACCGGTCCCGTCGACGCCGCCACCCCGGTCGTCCACCTGACCCGACGAGCACGGATCGAGGCGGAGCGAGCGGCTGCGAAGGGTGCTCCCGTCACGCAGGACCACGCGCAGGACGTCGCAGCCGACCGTGCCGCGGGCCCGTCGTTCGACGAGGTCGTCGGGCTGACCACACCGTCGTCGGCCGCGGCTCCCGTGTCGCCGATCGACCTCGCACCGGTGTCGCCCGCGCTGCCCGAGTCGGCGGTCCGTCCGGCCTCGCGCATCACGACGCCGCCGGCTCCCACGTCGCCGGACGTCCGCGCCACGGCGCCGCGCACCGCGACGGCTGCAGCGGAGTCCGTCGCGCCCCAGCCTCGCCGTGTCATCGGCCAGGTCCCGGCGTCCCGTCGGTGGACCGGCCGTGCCGCACCGGCCGTGCAGGTCGACCGCGCCACCCGGCACATCGCGGCCAGCCGCACCGCCGCCGTGCCCGCCCCGGCTCCGGCCGCCCGGAAGCAGGGTGCCTCGTTCCGCCGTGCGGCCTCGCGCGTGACGGCCGTCGGTGCGCTCCTCTTCGTCGCCGGTCTCGTCGTCTCGACGTCGCTGCCCGCCCAGGCGCTCTACGTGCCGGAGACCGGCTCGACCGCGGCCCGGTCGACGGCGAGCGGTGCGACCCAGTCGATGAGCGTCAGCGCCGCAGCCGACGGGTCGACGAGCCGCGACCAGTACACGGTGTCGGACGCCACGCAGTACAAGAACGTCGACGCCTCGAGCTTCACCAACGACCCGACCGGCACGATCCAGTGGCCGTTCCTCACCGGCGTCCCGATCACCTCCGGCTTCGGCGGTCGTCAGGTCGCGGGCTGCTCGTTCTGCTCGACGAACCACATGGGCGTCGACTTCGCTCCCGGCGAGGGCACCCCGATCCGGGTGATCGCCGCCGGCACTGTCATCAAGGTCCAGGCGAACGACGGCGGCTTCGGCAACGACGTCTGGGTGGAGCACGACGTCGACGGCAAGCAGTTCGTCAGCGTGTACGGCCACATGGAGGACAACTCCTTCAAGGTGGTCACCGGTCAGCAGATCGAGGTCGGCGACGAGCTCGGTCTCGTGGGCAGCACGGGCAACTCCACGGGCCCGCACCTGCACCTCGAAGTGCACGTCGACGGGGTCCCCGTGGACCCGCTGGCGTGGCTCCAGACCAACGCGAACTAGCGGTCGCCGACGCGGCACGCCCGGGCGTCTCGCCCGGTTCCGGAGCAGCGTCGGAGGTCTGCTATCCTCGTGTGGTGCCGTTCGCGGCACATCGCCCCGATAGCTCAGTGGTAGAGCACCTCCATGGTAAGGAGGGGGTCGTCAGTTCAATCCTGACTCGGGGCTCCGACCCGGTGCGCGTGTCGCTCCGGATCTCTGGCGGGGTAGCTCAGTTGGTTAGAGCACACGACTCATAATCGTGGGGTCGCGGGTTCAAGTCCCGCCCTCGCTACAGCAAGCCCGGCGATCTGTTCGCCGGGCTTTCGTCGTTCCCGGGCTCTCGTCGTTCCCGGGCTGCGTGCAAAGCGTTGCGGACGCACTTCGGCTGTGCGCTGGACCAGGTGCGTGCCGGGAGGCACGTGGCGGACGCACACCGGGCCTCCCGTCCGCCCTGGGGTCGGACCTACAGCGCGGAGTGCGACCCGGTGTCGGTCCGCGTCTGCAGCACGCCGGCCGCGCGCAGCGCGCGCTCGATCGCCGCGTTCACCTCGTGCCACGCGGCCCGTCGACGGCTCGCGCCGATGCTGCCACCGGAGACGGCCGTGCCGTGTCCGCGGTGCCGCAGCGTGATCGTGGTGGAGGCCCCGGTGACGGTCGTCGACAACTCGTAGCGGCGGAACTCGCGGGACGGGTGCACGAGCGCGCCGAGCAGGATCGTCAGCAGCCGGTTGCCGGTCGTCGCGGTGAGGGTCCCACCGGTCGACTCGACGTGGTGTCCCGCCGTGCGGAGTGCCGCGCCGGCGACCTCCATCGCGGTGCACCGGTCGCCCGTGTGCACGGCGAACTCGGTCCTGGTGTCCATGGTTGCTCCCCCCGTCCCCTGATCCGGTGTCGCGACCGGACCGCCGATTCCCCCGAACCGGCCCGGCAAGCCTAGCCGATGCATCCTCAGTATCGACAGGCCCCCGGACGGGCGTCGGTAGACTGCCGACGTGTCAGTGAACCCCGAGCTCGTCGGCAGGACGTTCCCGCCGGCCCAGCCCTACCTGGTCGGTCGCGAGAAGGTGCGCGAGTTCTCGCGCGCGGTGTTCGCGACCAACCCCGTCCACCACGAACCCGACGCGGCCCGCGCCGCCGGGTACGCCGACGTCGTCGCCCCGCCGACCTTCGCGGTCGTCGTGCAGGAAGCGACCCTCGCCCAGCTCCTGGCCGAGCCGGACGCCGGCATCGACTTCTCCCGTGTCGTCCACGGCGAGCAGTCCTTCACCTACGACCGGCCCATCGTGGCCGGTGACGAACTCACCGCGACCCTGACCGTCACGAGCGTCAAGACGCTCGGCGGCAACGCGATGGTCACGGCCCAGAGCACGATGAACGACGCCTCGGGGGAGCACGTCGTCACGGCGACGTCCACCCTCGTGGTCCGAGGAGACGACGCATGACCGCCGCACCCGCCACCGCGATCGAGGTCGGCACGGTGGTCGCCGAGCGCGAGGTGCACGTCACCCGCGACTCGCTCGTCCGCTACGCCGGCGCCTCCGGTGACTTCAACCCGATCCACTACCGCGACGACGTCGCCGCCTCGGTCGGTCTGCCCGGCGTCCTCGCGCACGGCATGCTCACGATGGGCATCGCCGTGCAGCCGGTCTCCGAGTGGCTCGGCGACAGCGGCTGGGTCGCGGGCTACGGTGTCCGCTTCACCCGCCCCGTCGTCGTGGACCCGGAGCAGGGCGCGACCATCGGCATCGTCGCCAAGGTCGGCACCGTCGACGACGACGGCCGACCGAAGCGCATCGACCTCACCGTGACCGCCGGCGGGCAGACCGTGCTCGGCAAGGCGCAGGTCACGGTGGCGTTCCGCTGACCGTGCACGAGCCGGTGCTCGCCGACCTCACGACGCTCGGCGTCGGTGGGGCGGCCGCGCGGCTGCTCACGGCCACGACGACCGACGAGCTCGTCGCCCACACCCAGACCGCGTGGGACGACCACGAGTGGCTGGTCCTCGGCGGCGGCAGCAACGTGCTGGTCGCCGACTCCGGATTCGACGGCACCGTCGTCCTGGTCCGCACCACGGGGGTGGACGCCGACACGGACGCCGCCGGCGTCACCGTCCGCGTCGCGGCCGGCGAACCCTGGGACGCGTTCGTCGCCACCACCGTCGCGAACGGCTGGACCGGCCTGGAGGCCCTCAGCGGCATCCCGGGCACCGTCGGCGCCGCCCCCGTGCAGAACATCGGCGCCTACGGGGTCGAGCTCTCCGACGTGCTCACCCGGGTCGAGTTCCTCGATGCGGCCACGGGGGAGCGCACGTGGGTGCCCGCGGCCGAGCTGGCGCTCGGCTACCGCACGTCGACCCTCAAGCACGGACGCCGCGGTGTCGTGCTGACGGTCGAGTTCCGGCTCGGCACGGCGGGGGAGCACGGCGTGCCGGTGCGGTACGCCCAGCTCGCCGGTTCGCTCGGGGTCGACCTCGGTGCCCTCGTGGAACCCACGACGGTCCGCGACGAGGTCCTGCGCCTCCGCGCCTCGAAGGGCATGGTGCTCGACGCCGACGACCGGGACACCTGGAGCGCCGGGTCGTTCTTCACGAACCCGATCGTGTCCGCGGCCTTCGCCGAGACCCTCCCCGCCGACGCGCCACGGTGGCCGGCCGGCGACGACGTCAAGCTCAGCGCCGCCTGGCTCATCGAGCACGCCGGGGTGCACCGTGGCTACGCCGTGCCGGGGTCGCGCGCGGCGATCTCGTCGAAGCACACCCTGGCCCTGACCAACCGTGGCGGCGCGACGGCGGCCCAGGTGGCCGAGCTCGCACGGTACGTGCAGGTCACGGTCCTGAACCGCTTCGGGGTGTCGCTCGTGCCGGAGCCCGTGGTGGTCGGCGACCTGCTCGACTGAGCGCACGAGCACCGGCACGACCCGGCCACGGGCCTCCCGGAACGGCGAACGGGCCACCTCGACGAGGCGGCCCGTTCTGTGATCGGGGGGACTACGCGAAGAACTCCGCCAGGCGGGCCACACCCTCGGCGATGTCGTCGTCGCCGAGCGCGTACGACAGGCGCAGGTAGCCGGACGGACCGAAGGCCTCGCCCGGGACGACCGCGACCTCGGCGTGCTCGAGGATCAGGTCGGCCAGCTCGAGGGTCGTCGTCGGGGTCGCGCCCGCCCACTCGCGACCGAGCAGTGCGGTGACGTCGGGGTAGACGTAGAAGGCGCCCTGTGGGGTCGGCGTGACGAAGCCCGGGATCGCGTTGAGCCCGGCGACGATGGCCTGGCGACGGCGGTCGAAGGCCTCGCGCATGGCCGCCACCGGCTCCTGCGGCCCGGTGAGCGCGGCGATCGCGGCGCGCTGGGACACGTTCGACACGTTCGACGACAGGTGCGACTGCAGGTTCGACGCGGCCTTGACCGCGTCGGCGGGACCGATGAACCAGCCGACGCGCCAGCCGGTCATCGCGTAGGTCTTCGCGACGCCGTTGACCAGGATCGTGGTGTCGGCGAGGGCCGGCACGGCGTCGAGGATGCCGGTGAAGCGGAGTCCGTCGTACACGAGGTCCTGGTAGATCTCGTCGCTGATCACCCAGATGCCGTGCTCGAGTGCCCACTCGCCGATGGCCTTGGTCTGCTCGGCGGTGTAGACGGCGCCCGTCGGGTTCGACGGCGAGCAGAACAGCAGCGCCTTCGTCTTCGGGGTGCGCGCGGCCTCGAGTTGCTCGACGGTGACGAGGTAGCCCTGGTCGCTGCCGGCGAAGACCTCGACCGGCTCGCCACCGGCCAGGCGGATGGCCTCGGGGTAGGTGGTCCAGTACGGGGCGGGGAGCAGGACCTCGTCGCCGGCGTCGACGATCGTCTGGAACGCCTGGTAGACGGCCTGCTTGCCGCCGTTGGTGACGATCACCCGCGACGGGTCGACGGTGATGCCCGACTCGCGTGCGGTCTTCTCGGCGATGGCCTGCTTCAGCTCCGGCAGACCGGTCGCCGGCGTGTACCGGTGGTTCTTCGGGTCCTGTGCGGCCTCGACCGCGGCGACGACCACGTGGTCGGGCGTGGCGAAGTCGGGTTCGCCGGCGGCGAAGGAGATGACGGGTCGGCCCGCGGCCTTCAGGGCCTTGGCCTTCGCGTCGACCTTGAGCGTCGCGGACTCGGCGATCGCCGCGATGCGGGACGCGATGCGCGGCCGATCGGTCGGCGCGGCGGCGGGGGTTGCGGTGGACTCGGGGCCGGGGGCTGCGGTGCTCACGGGTGCCAGCCTATCGGCGCGGCACGCCGTGGAGGGGGCCAAGTGGACACCGTGTGACGGACTCCCGTACACTCGACCACCGGAACACGATCGGTGACGGACGTGCTCTGAAGGGCGGTGGCTCAATTGGTAGAGCAGCGGTCTCCAAAACCGCAGGTTGCAGGTTCGAGTCCTGTCCGCCCTGCAACTCTGGAAGGGTAGAAGTTGGCGAGCAAAGACATGGGGACGACGGCGGACGACGTCGTCGCCAAGGCGAAGCAGGACCGGGCCGAGCGCCGGGGTCCGATCGCTGCCATCGTGCTCTTCATCCGTCAGGTGATCGGCGAACTGCGCAAGGTCGTGACGCCGACCCGCAAGGAGCTCTTCAGCTACACGCTGGTCGTGCTCGTCTTCGTCGTCGTGATGATGATCCTGGTGTCGATCCTCGACTTCGTGTTCGGTCTCGGCGTCGGGTACGTCTTCGGCAACGGGCCCACGGCCTGACCCGGACGTCGACTGCCGAGTGCGGCAGTCCACTGGAGTACGGTCGCCCGAGACGGTGCCGATCGTGACCAGGACCGTCCGCCATCCCGACCCGCACCACCGAACGGAAAGAATCGACTGTGTCTGACTACTCCCGCGACGACATCGACCTCGCGACGGCTGCCGAGCAGTCCTCCGAGGTCGAGGAGAACCAGGAAGGCGACGTCGAGACCGGCGAGGAGCGCTCCGCCGAGTCCGCCGAGGAGCGCGCGATCTCCGTCGAGTCCGAGGACGACGAGTCCCTCGGCATCGACGAGGAGCTGACGGCACTGCAGGAGTCCAAGGACCCCGAGGCCGACGCCGTCGTCGAGGACGCCCTCGCGATCGACTCCGCTGACGAGGCCGAGGCCGCCGTCGAGGCGGTCGAGGACGAGGAAGAGATCGAACTCGAGTCCGAGACCGCCGAAGAGGCGAACGAGACCCTCGCCGCCGACGAAGCGATCGACGCCGAGGACGACGACGCCGAAGAGGCCGAGGTCGACCCGTACGAGGCCTTCAAGGTCGAGCTGCGGATGAAGCCGGGCAAGTGGTACGTCATCCACTCCTACGCGGGCTTCGAGCGCCGCGTGAAGTCGAACATCGAGAACCGCATGGTGTCGATGTCGATGGAGGAGTCGATCTACCAGGTCGAGGTCCCGATGGAGGACGTCGTCGAGATCAAGAACGGGCAGCGCAAGCTGGTCACCCGCGTCCGGATCCCCTCGTACGTGCTCGTCCGCATGGACCTCAACGAGGACTCGTGGTCCGTCGTCCGGCACACCCCCGGTGTCACCGGGTTCGTCGGCAACGCCCACAACCCGACGCCGCTCCGTTTCGACGAGGCGTTCGGCATGCTCAAGTCCCTCGTGCAGGTCGCCGAGGCCGCCCCGACCAAGGGTGGCTCGAAGTCCGGCGGTTCCCTGCAGGCGCAGCCCGCGGCCGAGGTCGACTTCGAGGTCGGCGAGACGATCACCATCAAGGAAGGCTCGTTCGCGGGCCTGCCGGGTTCGATCTCCGAGATCAAGCCGGAGAGCGGCAAGCTCACCGTCCTCGTCTCGCTGTTCGAGCGCGAGACCCCGGTCGAGCTCAGCTTCGACCAGGTCACGAAGCTCTAGTCCAGGTCTCCCCGTTCGGGTAGACTCATCGAGTTTGGGCCCGCACGCCTCGTGCGTGTGGGCCTTCACCGCGGTCCGGAACGGCCGGACCAGCGGGAGAGTGCACGGATCCCCGTGCGTTCGATTCCAGGAGGAAGACAAGTCATGGCACCGAAGAAGAAGGTCACGGGCCTGATCAAGCTGCAGATCAACGCGGGAGCCGCCAACCCGGCCCCGCCGATCGGTCCGGCACTCGGTCAGCACGGCGTCAACATCATGGAGTTCTGCAAGGCGTACAACGCGGCGACCGAGTCGCAGCGTGGCAACGTCGTGCCGGTCGAGATCACCGTCTACGAGGACCGTTCGTTCACGTTCGTCCTCAAGACCCCGCCGGCCGCTGAGCTCATCAAGAAGGCTGCTGGTGTGCAGAAGGGGTCCGCGACCCCGCACACGGTCAAGGTCGCGAAGATCTCGATGGACCAGGTCCGTCAGATCGCCGAGACCAAGCAGGCCGACCTGAACGCCAACGACATCGAGCAGGCCGCGAAGATCATCGCCGGCACCGCACGCTCGATGGGCATCACGGTCGAGGCCTAAGCGCCGATCGGGCTCCGGCCCACACCCAGACACCTTTCCGTGGGAGAGCCGCGCCGGCTCGTCAACCACGTATCTCGCAAGGAGACCACCATGGCGAAGAAGTCCAAGGCCTACGAAGCCGCGGCCGCGAAGATCGAGGCCGACAAGTTCTACACCCCGACCGAGGCAGTCGCCCTGGCCAAGGAGACCGGCTCTGCGAAGACCGACTCCACGGTCGAGGTCGCACTGAAGCTCGGCGTCGACCCGCGCAAGGCGGACCAGATGGTCCGCGGCACGGTCATCCTGCCGCACGGCACGGGCAAGACCGCCCGCGTCATCGTGTTCGCGACGGGTGCAGCGGCCGAGGCCGCGATCGCAGCCGGCGCCGACGAGGTCGGTGGCGACGAGCTCATCGCGAAGGTCGCCGAGGGCTACACGTCCTTCGACTCCGCCGTCGCGACGCCCGAGCTCATGGGCAAGGTCGGTCGTCTCGGCAAGGTGCTCGGCCCGCGTGGCCTCATGCCGAACCCGAAGACAGGCACCGTGACCCCGAACGTGGCGCAGGCCGTCAACGACATCAAGGGCGGCAAGATCGAGTTCCGCGTCGACAAGCACGCCAACGTGCACTTCGTCGTCGGCAAGGCCTCGTTCACCCCGGAGCAGCTCGACGAGAACATCTCGACCGCGCTCGAGGAGATCAACCGCCTCAAGCCGAGCTCCTCGAAGGGCCGTTACGTCATGAAGGGCGCCGTCTCGACGACCTTCGGCCCCGGCATCCCGCTGGACGTCAACAGCATCTGATCTCCTGATCAGTCTCGAAGAGGCCCGCACCGGTTCCGGTGCGGGCCTCTTCGCATGTCGGGCCCGGCGTCCCGGTAGCGTGGTCTCGTGCGCACCCTCGTGAACTCGCTCCGGTTGATCGCCGTCATCGCCGTCGTCGTCGCGATCGTCGCCCAGTGGCTCGTCAGCTCGAAGACGGACGTCTACAACCCGTGGAACTTCTTCGGCTACTTCACGATCCAGTCGAACGTCATCGTCGCCGTGGCCCTGGCGGTGACCCTCGTCGCCTCGGCCCGCCGCAAGCGTGGGGATCTGCGGGTGAGCCTGCTCCGGGGCGCCGGCACGGTCTACATCGCCACGACCGGGATCGTCTACAACACCCTGCTGACGAACGTCGACGTGTCGGCGAGCGTGCAGTGGTCGAACGACGTCCTGCACAAGGTCATCCCCGCGTACGCCGTGCTCGACTGGCTGCTGTTCTCGGACCGGTCGAAGCTGCTCCTCCGCCACGTCTGGTGGTTCCTGATCTACCCGGCGGTGTGGACGATCGTCATCCTGATCCGGGGCGCGACCGACGGCTGGGTGCCGTACCCGTTCCTCGACCCCGCGCAGGGGTACGGGGTCGTGGCGATCTACTGCGTCGGCGTGGGTGTCTCGATCGGGTTGCTCGGCGTCCTCGTCGTGGGGATGAGTCGGCTGCGACTCGTCAAGGTCTGAGCTGACGGGCTACGAACGGAAGTCGCGCAGCTTGTCGAGCACCAGGTCGGCGAGCTGCACGAGCCCTCGGATCTGGTCGTCGTCGCGGTCGACCCAGCGGCACTCGGGCTCGTCGGCGACGGGGACGAAGCCGTCGTGGCGCTCCCAGACGAACAGGGTGCGATCGGCGCCGAGCACGTACTGCTGCCACCAGATCTGCCGCAGGTAGTGCCGGGGGATGCTCCGCCAGCCCTTCGCGGTGGTCTTGATCTCGGCGAGCACCACCCGCGAGCCCTGGACACCGACGCCGTCGGGGGTCGCGAGGTGCGCCCGGTTCGCGGCGGCGTGGAACAGGTGCGCCGAGGGCTGGATGCCGTGCGTGGCCGCGACCCAGGCGGCGATGTGGGGCTCGCGGTCCTTGCCGTGCTCGGTGAACGCGTTGCCGGAGAACCGTGAGCCGTAGCGCTTCTCGGTGACGACGGCCTCGACCGCGTGCAGCGAGGCGAGCCGAGCGACGTCGGTCGCGGTGATGCCCGCGGCGCGGGCGCGGAGCCAGGCGAAGCGGTCCGAGGAGTGCGCGACGATCCGCTCGGTGTGGCCGCGCAGGGCGGTGAACGCGTCGCGCCCGGGGACCGCAGCCGGCGTGGCGGAGGCAGACAGCTCCTCCAGTCCGGGGTCCAGGTCGCCCCACAGGGTGGGCTGCACGATCGTCACCCGTCGATTCTCCCCCCGACCACCGGCAAGACCGAATCCGACGCGCTCACGAGGCGCAGCGCACACGTCAGGAGACCAGCTCACGCCCCTCGGCGTAGGCGACCAGCTCGTCGACCCCGGCGGGGGAGAGCGCGTAGCCGATCGCGAGCGCCGCTGCGCCCTGCAGCGCGGCGAGCGACCCCGCACGCGACTGGGCGATGACGAGGTGTTCGGTGGCGAGCGGCATCGACCGCGAGTAGACGACCTCGCGGACGCCGGCGAGCAGGTGCTCACCAGCCTGCGTGATCGAGCCGCCCAGGACGATCACCGACGGGTTCATGAGCGAGACGCACGTGGCGAGCACCTCGCCGATGTCGCGGCCCGCCTGTCGGACGGCGTAGATGGCGTCGAGGTCGGAGCGGTTCACCAGGTCCAGCACGTCGGCGCCGGTGTGAGCGTCGTGCCCCTTCGCACGCAGAGCACGGGCGATCGCCGGACCGGACGCGACCGCCTCGAGGCACCCGGTGTTGCCGCAGTGGCAGGGGACGTCGCCGGCGCGGGACACCCGCACGTGGCCGATGTCACCGGCGGTGCCCTGGGCACCGCGTTGCAGCTCGCCGTCCGACACGATGCCGGACCCGATGCCGGTGGCGACCTTGACGAACAACAGGTGGTCGACGTCGGGCCAGCCGTGCTCCCGTTCGCCGAGGGCCGCGATGTTCACGTCGTTGTCGAGCAGGACGTGCGCCGCGATGTGCTGGCGGAGCCACGACGGCACGTCGAAGCCGTCCCACCCGGGCATGATCGGCGGGTTCGCCGGGCGTCCGGTCGAGAACTCCACCGGACCGGGCACGCCGATGCCGATGGCGATGACGTCCTGTCGGGCGCGGCCGACCTCGTCGAGCAGCTCGTCGATGGTGGCGACCAGCCACGACAGGGTCTCCACCGGGCCGGCGGCGATGTCGATGCGTGCTTCGCGGGTGGCGAGCGGGGCAGCGACCAGGTCCGTGACGGCGACACGGCCGTGCGAGGCGCCGAGGTCGGCGGCGATCACGAGCCGGGCGCGGGGCCTCAGCGCCACCTGGGCCGGCGGCCGTCCTCCGGTGGAGACGGCGGTGTCGACGGGGCCGACGAGACCGACCTCGATGAGGGAGTCCAGGCGCACGCCGATGGTGGAGCGTGCGAGTCCTGTCAGTGCGGCGAGCTCGGCCCGGGTCCGCGGCACGCCGTCGCGGAGGATCTGGAAGAGCTCGCTCGTCCCGACCGGAGGCGACGCTGCCGTCCGAGTCAAGTCGACCATGGGGGGAGTGAAGCACACATCGAACGCGCCACGCAACGAAGTTCGTCGACCTTCCACGAACTTCTGCTTGACCGCCGACAGAAGTGGTCATAGTGTGACGCTCGGTCAGTGACGACCGCACCATCTCGACGAGGAGAACCCCTGGTGACCCAACCGATCTCGGTTCAGCTCTACACCGTCCGCGACGCCCTCTCGGCCGACCTGCCCGGCACGCTCCAGCGCATCGCCGACATCGGCTACACCAACGTCGAGGCCTTCGGCTTCGTCGACAACGCCGACGAACTCGCCGCCGCGCTGCGCGACACCGGCCTCGCCGCCCCGAGCGGACACGCACGACTGCTGGACGCCGGCGAGCAGGACCTCGAGCGGATCTTCCACGCGAGCGTCACCGTCGGACTCGGCACCCTGATCGACCCGCACATCGACGAGGCCCGCTGGACCACCCGCGAGGACGTCGAGGCCATCGCCCGCGAACTGAGCGCCCTCGCCCCCCGCGCGGCCGACCACGGTCTGGTGCTCGGCTACCACAACCACGCGTTCGAGTTCTCGAACCGCATCGACGGCGTCAGCGCCTACGAGGTCTTCGCCGACGCGCTGTCCGACGACGTCGTGCTCGAGCTCGACACCTACTGGGTCACGGTCGGGGGTGACGACCCGGTGGCGATCATCGGCAAGTACGGCGACAAGATCGAGTTCCTGCACGTCAAGGACGGCGACGGCTCGCACGACGACGACAAGCAGGTCGCCGTGGGCAACGGCATCATGCCGATCCGCGAGATCCTCGCCGCCGCCCCCGACGCACTCCACGTCGTCGAGCTCGACGGCCACGAGGGCGACGTCTTCCAGGCGGTCGCCGACTCCTACACGTTCCTCGAGGGGGCCCGCGCATGACCGACACCACGGCGTCCACCGCTCTCGACAGCAGCACCCGGACCGGCCGCGTCGGCGTCGGCGTCATCGGCGCCGGGGTCATCTCCGACCAGTACCTGTCGAACCTCACCGTCTTCCCCGACGTCGAGGTCCGCTTCATCGCCGACATCGACCTGCCGCGCGCAGCCGCCCAGGCCGAGAAGTGGGGCGTCGCCGGGTCGGGCACCGTCGAGGAGCTCCTGGCCGACGACGACATCGAGATCGTCGTCAACCTCACGATCCCGGCCGCCCACGTCGAGGTCGCCCTGCAGGTCCTCGCCGCCGGCAAGCACGTGTGGGGCGAGAAGCCCTACGCCCTCGACCGCGAGAGCGCGACCGAACTCCGTGACGCCGCACGTGCCGCGGGCAAGACCGTCAGCGTCGCACCCGACACCTTCCTCGGTGCCGGCCTGCAGACCGCGCTCCGCACCATCCGCGACGGCCGCATCGGCAAGCCGCTCAACGGCCTGACGCTCTTCCAGAGCCCCGGCCCGGAGTCCTGGCACCCGAGCCCCGAGTTCCTCTTCGCGTACGGTGCGGGCCCGCTGTTCGACATCGGCCCGTACTACATCACCACCCTGGTGCAGACGTTCGGTCCGGTGAAGAAGGTCACGGCGACGGCGTCGAAGTCCCGCGCCACGCGCACGATCGGCTCCGGCCCGAAGGCGGGCACCGAGTTCCCCGTCGACGTCCCGACGAACCACTCCGCGCTGATCGAGTTCGAGGACGGCGGGAGCGCGCAGAGCGTCTTCTCGTTCGAGTCGGACCGCGGTCGCACGGGCGTCGTCGAGATCGCGGGCGAGACCGGCACCGTCGTGTTCCCGGACCCGAACAACTTCGACGGCGACACCGAGCTGTACGCGCTCGGTGCCGAGGAGCCCGAGACGATCCCCGCGGTCGGCTCCACCTACTCGCGCGGCACCGGCGTGGTCGACCTCGCCCGCTCGCTCCGCGCAGGCGACGAGAACCGGGTCCCCGGTGCCCTCGCCTTCCACGTCCTCGACGTGATGGTCTCCATCGCCGAGGCGGCAGAACGTGGCGAGGCGGTGCTCGTCGAGAGCACCGTGTCGCCCTCCCAGACCCTCCCAGAGGGTTGGGACCCCGCGGAGCAGACCCTGGCCTGACCGGCCCGGATCCGCCCCGCACACCACAGCAGCACCCGAAGATCCATCCCGCACCACCCCTGCACCATCTCAACGACGAGAAAGTAGAGAGTCATGCGCACTGCCATCCGCGCACTGGCCATCACCGCGGCCGCCGCACTCACCGTGACCGGCCTCGCAGCCTGCTCCTCCGGATCGTCCGGTTCCTCCGGCGACTCCAAGACGCTCACCTACTGGGCGTCCAACCAGGGCACGTCGCTCCAGAACGACAAGGAGGTGCTGACCCCCGTCCTCAAGAAGTTCACGAAGGAGACCGGCATCAAGGTCGACCTCCAGGTCATCGGCTGGAACGACCTGCAGACGAAGATCCAGACCGCCGTCACCTCGGGCCAGGGCCCGGACGTCGTCAACATCGGCAACACCTGGGCCACCTCGCTCCAGGCAACCGGTGCGTTCCAGGAGTACGGCGACTCCGAGATGAAGGCGATCGGCGGTGCCGACAAGTTCGGCAAGGTCGCGCTCTCCACCGGTGGCGCCCCCGGCAAGACCGTCACGAGCGTCCCGCTCTACGGCCTCGCGTACGGCCTGTACTACAACAAGTCCATGTTCAAGGACGCCGGCCTCGAGGCGCCGACCACGTGGGAAGACCTCACGGCGGACGCCAAGAAGCTCACGACCGGCGGCAAGTACGGCTTCACCATCGCCGGTGGTTCGTACACCGAGAACTCGCACTTCGCGTTCATCACCTCGGCGCAGAACGGTGGCGAGTGGTTCGACAAGGACGGCAAGCCGACCTTCACCGACAAGGCGAACGTCGACGGCATCAAGCGCTACCTCGACCTGATGCAGTCCGACAAGGTCGTCAACACCTCGAACGCGCAGTACGACAACGGCACGCAGGCCGTCTCGGACTTCGCGAACGGCAAGGCCGCGATGATGCTGACGCAGAACAACGCGAACGCGACGATCACCTCGCAGGGCATGAAGACGGACGAGTTCGGCGTCGTGCCGTTCCCGACCACCGCTGACGGCGCGGACATCGCGTCGTTCCCGGCCGGCATCAACCTGTCGATCTTCAAGAACACGAAGAACAAGGACGGCGCGCTCAAGTTCGTCAAGTACATGACGAGCGCGGACACGCAGACCACGCTCGACAAGCCGTACTCGGCCCTCCCGGTGCTCGCGGCCGCGGCTGACTCGGTCACCGACGAGCAGACGAAGACGTTCCTCGACATCTACAACAACAAGGCCAAGCCCCTCCCGCTGGTCCCCGCCGAGGACCAGTTCGAGTCCACCGTCGGCAAGGCGATGAACGACATGTTCGCCAAGATCGCCACCGGCGGCTCCGTGTCCGACAGCGACATCAAGACCGCGCTGCAGACCGCCCAGGACCAGGTGTCCCAGGCGAACGGCTGATCCAGCCAGGAGGCCCGGGGCGCGTCCGCAAGGACGTCCCCGGGCCTCCACCCCTCGCGTCCACAGCCGGACGCGCCGGGGCAGGTCGTCACCGGCCCCACAGCCCCAGAGCCGGCCATCCGCCGGCAGTGAGCGTCCCGTCTCACGCACGCCGTGCCTCCCGTCCGCTGCCACGGACCGGAGTGCGAAGCACCCGAACCCCCTCCTGCCGAAAGGCCCCCGCCCATGTCCACGACGGTCCTGCCCGATGCGGAGCGCATCGACCTGACGCACACGAAGGGCTCGACGCTGTCGGGCCGTCCGCCAGGTCGCAAGCGCAAGACCAACTGGCTGCCCTACGCGCTCGTCGCGCCGGCCATCCTGTTCGAGCTGCTCATCCACATCGTCCCGATGCTCACCGGCATCTGGATCTCGTTCATCCAGCTCACCAAGTACTTCATCGCCAACTGGGGCGCTGCACCCTTCGCGGGACTGCACAACTACTCGGTCGTCGTCGACTTCGACCAGGCGATCGGCAAGGGCGTCCTGCACTCCTTCCTGATCACCTGCGGCTTCACGGTGCTCGTCGTCGGCCTGTCCTGGACCTTCGGCATGGCCGCCGCGGTCGCACTGCAGAAGCCGTTCAGGGGCCGCGGGCTGTTCCGCACCCTGTTCCTGGTGCCCTACGCGCTGCCGATGTACGCCGGCATCATCACCTGGAAGTTCATGTTCCAGCGTGACTCCGGCGCCGTGAACCACGTCCTGGTCGACCAGTTGCACCTGTTCAACGGCACCGGCCCGTTCTGGCTGATCGGCTCGAACGCCTTCGTCTCCGTCGTCGTCGTCGCGATCTGGAAGACCTGGCCCTTCGCCTTCCTGATGCTGATGGCCGGCCTGCAGTCCGTGCCGAACGACGTGTACGAGGCCGCCTCGGTCGACGGTGCGAAGCCGTTCCGGCAGTGGCGCTCGATCACGCTGCCGATGGTCCGCCCGGTCAACGTGACGCTCGTGCTCGTGATGTTCCTCTGGACCTTCAACGACTTCAACACGCCGTTCGTGCTGTTCGGCTCGACCGCGCAGCCCCCGGCCGCGGACCTGCTGAGCTTCCACATCTACAACGCGTCCTTCATCACCTGGAACTTCGGCTCCGGTGCCGCGATGAGCGTCCTGCTCCTCATCTTCCTGCTCATCGTCACCGGCATCTACCTCGCCGTGACCAACCGGAGGTCCGTCCGTGCGTGAGACATTCGGCGCCAAGTCCTTCAAGGTCGTGACCCTGGTCATCCTGACCCTGTTCACGGTCGTGCCCCTCTACGTGATGATCACCACGGCCATCAAGCCGCTCGGTGACGTGCAGAACGACTTCACGTGGATCCCGACCAACATCACCATCCAGCCGTTCATCGACATGTGGTCGACGGTGCCGCTCGGCAAGTACTTCGTGAACTCGCTCGTGGTCTGCACGGTCGCCACGGTGTTCTCGCTGATCATCGCGACGTTCGCCGCCTACGGTGTCTCGCGCTGGAACTTCAAGGGCAAGAGCACCTTCACCACCGCGGTGCTCTCCACCCAGATGTTCCCCGGCGTGCTGTTCCTGCTCCCGCTGTTCCTCATCTTCACGAACCTCGGGAACTCGCTCGGCATCCAGCTCGTCGGCAGCTGGACCGGCCTGATCATCACGTACCTGACGTTCACGCTCCCGTTCTCGATCTGGATGCTCGCCGGCTACTTCGAGACGATCCCGCGTGAGCTCGACGAGGCCGCGATGGTCGACGGTTCCGGCCCGATGGGTGCCCTGTTCCGGGTCATCCTGCCCTCGGCCCGTCCGGGTCTGGTGGCGGTCGGCATCTACTCGTTCATGACGGCCTGGGGCGAGGTGCTCTTCGCCTCGGTCATGACCAACGGCGACGGGCAGACCCTGGCGGTCGGTCTGCAGCAGTACTCCACGCAGACGAACGTGTACTGGAACCAGATCATGGCCGCGTCCCTGGTCGTGTCCATCCCCGTGGTGATCGCGTTCCTCATCGTGCAGCGTCAGTTCGTGGCCGGCTTGACCGCCGGTGCGGTGAAGTAGGCAGCTGGCTCGACCCCAGCTCCAGCTCCAGCTCCGCGAAAGCGACAGATTCCCGGCGAACATCGCCGGGAATCTGTCGCTTTCGCGTACCGGTCCGTGCCACCGGGCAGGATGGGGCGCATGAGTGGAGCGCGTGGGCGGCAACTGCTGCCAGGACAGACCAGCCGGGTGCACGTGTACGACCTCGAGTCGCGGACATCGCGGCTGGTGTTCGAGTCGAGGACGGTGCTCGTCGAGGCGCCGAACGTGCTCGACGACGGCACGATCCTGCTGAACGGGAACGGTGACCTGTGGCTGCTTCCGCTCGCCGACGGCGCACAGGTCCTCGACGAGACCGCGCTCGTCCCGGTGCCGATGCCGGGCGTCCCCGAGATCAACAACGACCACGTGCTCGACCCCTCGGGCAAGTCGGTCGTGGTGAGCGGCCGCGACGGGGACCTGTACCGGGTGCCCGTGCCGGCCGGGGGAGCGGCCGCGACCCTCACCGACGTCACCACCGCGCTGCCGGTCGTCCGGAAGTTCTACCTGCACGGCATCGCCCCGGACGGGGAGACCCTCGCGGCGATCGTCGGGGAGCGCACCGAGGCGGGCGTCTGGACCACCGACGTCGCACTCGTCGACCCCGCCACCGGCGAACCGACGTTCCTGACCCGCGACGAGCACCCCGACGACGGCGTCTCGTTCGCGGGCGAGATGCTCGTGTGGAACTCGGAGCGGTTCACGCCGGGCACCGCGCAGCTCGTCGCGCTCTGGCCGGGGGCGACCGACCCGGTCCGGATCACGAACGACGACCGGGTGAACTGGTTCCCGCACGTCTCGCCGGACGGGGAGCACCTGCTCTACCTGTCCTACGAGCCGGGCGTGCAGGGCCACCCGGCCGACCACCGCGTGGAACTGCGGCGGCTGCCCGGGGTGCTCGTCCGCGGCGCCCGGATCATGCCGGTGCCGGAGACCCTCGTCGTGCTCGACGGCGGCCAGGGCACGGTCAACGTCCCGCCGTGGTCGCCGGACTCCCGCTGGTTCGCCTACTGCGACTACCCCGTGGGTCGAGACTCGGTCTGAGCGACAGTCCTCGGGCTCGTGGCCACGAGGACTGTCGCCCACCGCGAGACTCGGGTCACCTCAGACCTCGCGCACCTGCCCCTGCTTGAGGTGCAGGCGACGCTCGGCCCGCTTCGCCACCCACGAGTCGTGCGTGACGATGACGACCGTCAGCCCGCGTTCCTTCCACTGCTTCTCGATGAGCCCCATGATCTCGTCGCGGGTGCCCTCGTCGAGCGCGCCGGTCGGCTCGTCCGCCAGCAGCACGCTCGGGTTCTTCACCAGGGCACGGGCGATCGCCACGCGCTGCTGCTGCCCGCCGGAGAGCTCGGCCGGCAGGTGCTCCATCCGCTCGCCGAGCCCGACCTCGCGGAGCGCCGCCGTGGCCCGCTCGCGGATCTCCGAACGTGCCCGGTTCGCGAGCGACCCCGCGAACGCCGTCTCGACGTTCTCGAGCGCCGTCAGCGTCGGGATGAGGTTGAAGCTCTGGAACACGAAGCCGATCTCGGTCGCCCGCAGGTCGGTCAGCGCACGGTCGCCGAGCTTCGCCACGTCGCGGTCGCCGCCGAGGTGGATCGAGCCGGCCGTCGGCCGGTCGAGTGCCCCGAGCATCTGCAGCAGCGTCGACTTTCCGCCGCCGGTCGGCCCCTGGATCGCCACGAGCTGTCCCTGCGGGATCGTCAGGTCCACGTTCGTCAGGGCGGTGACGGTGCGGTTCTTCTGCTTGTACGTCTTGCTGACGTTGGTCAGCCGGTACATCGGACTGGAGGCGCGGCTCGCCTCCGCCTGGCCGGGTGCGGTGTCGGTGCTGGTCACGGTCACTCCTTCTGGTCGCGTGCTCGGGGTCGGTGCGGGTCCGGTGGTCGGCACCGCGCCCGTGGCGGGGCCGGGCATCAGGCCACGCTCCGCAGGGCCTCGGCCGGACGGAGCTTGCTCGCGCGCCAGCCGCCGAGAGCGCCGGCGATGAGGCCACCGAGGATCGCGAGGCCGATCGCCAGCAGGATCACCTCGACGGTCACCGGGGCGTGCAGGACCACGTCGGTCGTCGACGCGGTGCTCGCGCCGCCGCCGAAGCCGCCGGCCGGGGCGCCGCCCGTCGTGCCGCTGCCCGCGGCCGCGGTCGCCGCGCCACCGGGCATGCCACCGCCACCTGCGCCGCCACCGCCGGTCGTGCTCGAGGCGCTCGCCGAGATGGTCGGGCTGATGATGTTCACCACGAGGATGCCGATCAGGCCGGCTGCTGCGCCGAGGACACCGCCGATGAGGCCCTGCACGAGGGACTCGCCGGCGACCTGCCGGGTGATGCGGCCGTTCGACCAGCCGATGGCCTTGAGGGTGCCGAACTCGCGGGTGCGCCTCGTGACGCCGGAGATCGTGAAGAGGATCGCGATGAGGAACGCCGCCGCCAGCACGACGATCGACAGCCAGGTGCCGAGGTTCGAGACGAGGCTCGACGCGGTGCTCAGCGAACCGGAGACGCTCGACGCCAGGTCGGACTCGGTGGAGACCGTGGCGGTGGTGAGCTTCTGCTGCAGGGCGGTCTTGATCGCGCTGACGTCCGACGAGGACTCGGCGGACACGTAGATCGAGGTGACCTTGCCGTCGAGGTCCGCCAGTGCCTGCGCGGTGTCGAGGGGGATGTAGGTGTTCGAGCCGGTCGTCGACGACGAGCCGGTCGAGGTGACGATGCCGATGACCTCGAAGTCGGTGCCGCCGATGTCGACCGTGTCGCCGACCGCCTTCGACTCGCTCTTCGCGTAGGACGCGTCCAGCACGACGACGTCCTTGCCGGCGTCCTTCGCGGTGAACGTGCGGCCCTTGGTGAGCTCGGTGCTGGTCAGGGGGCCGACGGCGTCGCCGGAGACCGGGATGCCCGTCACGGTGAACGAGTCGACGTTGAACGAGCCGCCGCCGAAGCCGCCGCCGCCCTGGCCGGAGTCGCCGCTCGGCGGGCCCTGCTGGGTGGAGCTGTCCGTGCTGCTGCTGTCGGAGCTGCTGCTGTCCGTGCTGCTGCCGTCGGTCGACTGCTGGACCTGCCCCGAGAACGTGCTGTTCTCGAGGGTCAGGACGCCGGTCGCCGCCTTGACGCCGTCGGTGCCCGTCACGGTCGTGAGGTTCGCTGCGCTGAGCGTGCTCGTGCCGCGGGCGACGGCGAGCCGTGACTGCGACAGGTCGGTCGAACCGCTGCTGTCGCTGTCGTCACCGCTCTGGCTGCCGAAGTCGAAGCTCGGCCGACCGGAGCCCGACGCGCTCGGGGTCGTCGTCTTCGTGACGGTGATGTCGGTGCCGACGCCGTACACGGACTGCAGGACGCTGGACTGGGCCGCCTTCACGCCGCCGGCGATCGAGGACACGATGACCACGAGGGCGATGGCCAACGCCATGCCGATCGCGATGATGACGGTCTGCTTCTTGCGGTTCGTGAGTTCGCGCCTGAGGTACGTCAGGAACATGGTTCTCCTCGGTGGTGGCCGGCTGGGGTCACCGGCCGCGCAGAGCGCACGGCGGGGCCGACGGAGGAGAACGTAGGCAGCCGGTCAGTGGCCGCCCCATCGGCAGCCTATGAGCTGTCTAAGGGGCCCTCAGCTCGCGTCGCCGTACTCCCGGCGCAGGTGCTCCGCGTAGCCGCCGGGCGTCCGGCCGGCGAACCGACCGCTCGTCACCACGGGCAGGTCGACCGTCGCGTCGACGCGGAACCCCATCGCGTGCGCCCGCTCGACGAGCCGGACGTCCTCGTGCTCGGGGACGGGGTCGAACCCGCCGAGCGCCAGGTACGCCGATGCCAGCACGCCGAGGTTCGCGCCGTGCACGTGCCCGAGCGCGGCGCCGGGCGGGTGCGCCTGCGTCCACCGGGCGAGCACGACCGGGTCCAGGTCGTCCGGGTCGGGGACGACGGCGCCGACGAGCACGTGCGCCCCGGAGCGGAGGGCGTCGGCCTGCTGGACCAGCCAGCCCTCCGGCACCCGCGAGTCCGCGTCGGTGTGGGCGAGCCAGCGGGACGCCGGGTCGGCGGGGTGCTGCCGGAGCGCGTGCGTGGCCCCGATGGTCCGCGCCCGACCGACGCCGACGTGGGCGGTCGCGACGACGTCGACGGGGAAGCGCTCGACGACCGTCGCCGTGTCGTCGGTGCAGCCGTCGAGCACGACCGTCACCGAGACCGCCACGTCGGGGTGCTCCCCGCCGAGTCGGGCGCGGGCGGCGAGCAGGGCGTCGAGGCAGGCGGCAATGCGGTCCTCCTCGTCGTGGGCGGGCAGCACGACGTCGATCCGCGTGACGCCGGAGGGCGCGGTCACCGGACGAGTCCCTCGGCCCGTGCGACCGACACGACGCCGGGGCCGGGCAGCACGCTCAGCACGAAGTCCGGTTCGACGTGGCGGACGAGCGCCGGTCGTGGCCACCGTTCCGCGAGCCGGGCGTCCACCGCGTCACCGCTCGACACCGCCTCGTCGTCGGGGTGGCGCCAGTGGCAGGCGACCAGCACGCCGTCGTCGTCGAGCGACGCCAGCACCCGGTCGATCGTCTCGTCGAGGTCGGCGGGGGACAGGTAGTAGCCCACCTCGGACATGACGACGAGGTCCCACCGACCCGACGGCCACTCGGCGGGCAACGAGGCCCGCACGAACCGGGCCCCCGGCGCACGGACGGCAGCCCGGTCCAGCGGCGCTGCCGAGATGTCGGTGCCGAGCACGGCGTCGGCCCGTTCGGCGAGCGCTGCAGTGAGGACGCCCGTGGCGCAGCCGAGCTCGAGCGCGGACCGGTACCGCTCGCGGGGGAGCGCGGCGAGCGTCACCGCCCGCTTGCGGCGTTCGTACCAGGAGCGCTCGAAGTCCCAGCCCTCCGGCTTCCGCTCGTAGTGCGCGTCGAACGACTCCCGCGAGCGCGACGCCGTCGGCTCGGGCGCGAAGAACCACTCGGCCGACCGCAGGTGGTGCGCGGCGTGCCGGTCGTCGATGATCGCCTCGTCCCCGGCGGCTCCGGACAGCGGGCGGATCTGCGAGGCGTAGGCGTCGAGGGCGGCGCGCTTCCGCTCCCGGACGGCGTCGGCCAACGGCAGGACCCGGGCTCGGTCCCACGGCTGTGCGGACGCGGACGGTTCGTCCCAGTGCCACGCCCAGATCGGGTACGTCAGCAGCGACACCCCGGTGGCATCGGCGGTCACCGCTTCGGCGACCTCACCAGCGATGCGGTGGTCCCGGTGACCGTCCCCGCGCCACGGCGCCACCACGAGCGTCGGCCGCGCGGCGTCGTCGAGCGCTCGCCGCAGGGCGTCGGTGACCTCGTCCCGGTGCTCCCGCGTCCCGCCGTCAGGGATCCCGACCGACGACGCCGTCGCCCCGGGGTGCAGCGTGGCGAGGGCCCGGGTGAACTCGTCGTCGCGCACGGTGGCCAGCTCCGACGCCGTCGTGGTGGGGGAGTCCGGGTGCGAGCGCTCGCCGCGGGTGAGGAGCACGACGTGGGTGGGGAGTCCCGCGTC
Organism: Curtobacterium sp. NPDC089991; assembly: GCF_044748425.1. NCBI lineage: Bacteria > Bacillati > Actinomycetota > Actinomycetes > Micrococcales > Microbacteriaceae > Curtobacterium > Curtobacterium sp. NPDC089991. Next base: position 251,930 of record NZ_JBIVGB010000002.1, on the reverse strand, counting down.
GGCTGCGGTCGCGATCAGCCCGCCGGCACCGAGGGTCTCGTCGTCGGGGTGCGGCGCGAGGACCACCACGGAGCCGATGCCGCCCAGGTCGACGGGTGCGGCCGACAATGTGTCGAGGAACGGCGTCCACACCGCGGGGTCGGTGCCCGGCTCGCGGTGGTCGAAGCTCACCACGCGACAGCGCCGCGCTCCGTCACGATGCGGCCGATCCGGGCGAGGTCGCGGGCCCCGTGGTCCTGCAGCACGTAGAGCTCGAGGTCGGCGACCCGTGCCGCGACCGCGGGGTCCGAGGTCAGGGGAGCCGGGCCGACGGTGGCGACGACCCGCTCGCGCACGGCGTCCACCGCCCGGCGCACCCGGGAGCGCACCGTCTGGGCGAGCAGCGGCCAGTCGACCTCGGCGGCGTCGGGCTCCCGGGGCCGGTCGATCAGTGCGGCGGCGTCGGCGAGGGCGTCCTCGGCGTCCGCGAGGTCGAGCACGGTCGCACCGAGCGCGGCCTGCAGCAGTTCGGACTCCGGGTGGGCCGCGGCCAGCGCGCGCAGGACCCGGCCGAGGCCCACCGCACCGCCCCACCAGCACGCGGCGACGCCGATGCCGCCCCACGCGAAGCCCGGTCGCTGCAGGTACCAGCCGGGTGCGCCGACGAGCCGTGCCGTGGCACCGTCGAAGTCCACCGGGCCGCTCGGCACGTCGGGCATGCCCCGGGCGACCCAGGCCTCGTCGTGCGCGGTGACGCCGTCCTGGCGCAGGTCCACGGCGACGAGGACGCGGTCGTCGCCGGCGTGCGCGGTCACCAGCGCGTGCGACAGCGTCGACGCAAGGGAGCACCACGGCTTCGTGCCGGTGAGGATCGCCGTGCCGTCGTCCTGCAGCGCGGCCTCGAGGCGGAGTCCCGGGCCCTCGGCAGCGAAGACGCCCCAGGTCGAATCAGCGGGGACCGGCACGTCGGCCTGCTGCAGGATGCCGAGCGCGTCGAGGTGGGGTTCGACGGTGCGGGCGGTCGCGACGTCGCCCGCGGCGACGGCGGCGAGCGTGGCGAGGAAGCCGCCGGCGGTCCCCGCGGACAGGAGCGGGGTGGTGGCGGCGAGTGTGCGCGCGGCCGTCAGACGGTCTGCCGGGCTCGAGCCGGGCCTCCCGGCCGTCTCCTCGATCCCCGCGGTGTCGACGTGCCTGGCGGACGGTGGCCAAGCGGAGGATCGCAGCATCCCCCCAACCTACGAAGGCGCGGCCGAGTGCCCTCGGAGCGATCCACAGAGCGCGGAGGGGCGGTCCACAGACAGCTCATAGGAAATCCTCGATACTCGAAGACGTGACCATCTCCCAGCCTGCAGCAGCCCCGCGCCTCACGCGTGCCGACGGAACCCCGTTGCGCATCCTGGTCGTCGACGACGAAGCCAGCCTCACCGACCTGTTGTCCATGGCGCTCCGCTACGAGGGCTGGGACGTCAAGAGCGCGAACGGCGGGCAGGACGCCCTGACGACGGCGCGGGAGTTCAAGCCCGACGCGATGGTGCTCGACGTGATGATGCCGGACCTCGACGGCCTGCAGGTGCTCAGCCGGCTGCGGCAGAACAACGACGACACCCCGGTGCTGTTCCTCACCGCGAAGGACTCGGTCGAGGACCGCGTGACCGGGCTCACCGCCGGCGGCGACGACTACGTCACCAAGCCGTTCTCCCTCGAGGAGGTCGTGGCGCGACTGCGGGGCCTCATCCGCCGCTCGCAGATCTCGATCTCCGAGGCCGGCGACTCCCGCATCGTGGTCGGCGACCTGGTGCTCGACGAGGAGTCGTACGAGGTGCACCGTGCCGGCCGGCCGATCGAGCTGACCGCCACCGAGTTCGAGCTCCTCCGCTTCCTGATGCGCAACCCCCGTCGCGTGCTGTCGAAGGCGCAGATCCTGGACCGCGTGTGGTCGTACGACTTCGGCGGCAAGTCCTCGGTCGTCGAGATCTACATCTCCTACCTGCGCAAGAAGATCGACGCCGGTGAGACCCCGATGATCCACACGGTGCGCGGCGTCGGGTACGTCATCAAGCCCACCTCGTGACACTCCGGCGTCGGCTCGTCCTGAGCATCGTCGCCCTCGTCGTCGCCGTCAGCGCGGTGATCGGGGCGGTGAGCATCATCGCGCTCTCGTCGATCCAGACCGGTGCGATCGACAAGCAGATCACCAGCGCCACCCACCGTGCGCAGCGCTACCTCGAGCAGAACCAGAGCGGGCAGCCGAGCATCGACCTGTCCCGTCCGTCGGGGCAGGCCGCGGGGACCCTGACCGCCTACTTCGTGGACGGGCAGGTCGTCATCGCGAACGTCCTCGACGACTACGGGCGACCGAGCTCCATCACGCAGTCGAGTGCCTCGGCCCTCGGCCAGGTGCGCGTGGGCGGCGACCCGGAGACCGTCGACCTCGGCTCGGACATCGGGCGCTACCGGCTCACCGCCGTCACCGTCGGTCCCGCCGTCCTGGTCGTCGGACTGCCGATGGCCCCGGTCTACGCCAGCGTCTGGTCGCTGTTCTGGGTGGTCGTCATCGTCGTCGGCACCGCGCTGCTCGCCGCGTCGATCGTCGCCGCCGTCGTGGTCCGGCGTTCGCTCCGCCCGCTCGAGCGCGTCGCCGAGACCGCCTCGACCGTGGCCCGGATGCCCCTCGACCGCAGTGACGCCCTGGACGGCGTCCGCGTGCCCGACACCGACCCCCGCACCGAGGTGGGCCGGGTCGGCAGCGCCTTCAACCGGATGCTCGGGCACATCGGCAGCGCGATGCAGGCCCGGGAACGCTCCGAGCAGAAGGTCCGGCAGTTCGTCGCGGACGCCTCGCACGAGCTCCGCACCCCGCTCGCCTCGGTCCGCGGGTACGCCGAACTCACCCGTCGGATGGGCGGTGACCTGCCGAAGGACGTCGTCTACGCCATGAGCCGCATCGAGTCCGAGTCGATCCGGATGACGTCGATGGTCGAGGACCTGCTGCTCCTCGCCCGCCTCGACGAGGGGCGCGAGATCCAGTTCGACGAGGTCGACCTGACCGGCCTCGTGCTCGACGCCGTCAACGACGCCCACGCAGCATCGCCGGAGCACGTCATCGAGATCGACGTGCCGTCCTCGCCCGTCGTGGTCGTGGGGGACGCCGCGCGCCTGCACCAGGTGATCGTGAACCTCGTCACCAACGCCAGGACCCACACACCAGAGGGCACCCGCATCACCGTGGGCCTCGCGCCGTCGCCGTCCGGCCCCGGCGTGGACCTGACCGTGCGCGACACCGGCCAGGGCATCGACCCGGAGTTCCTGCCGAAGCTGTTCGAGCGGTTCGCCCGTGCCGACAGCTCCCGGTCGCGCACCGTGGGGTCGACCGGGCTCGGGCTCGCGATCGTGGACGCGGTCGTGCAGGCGCACGGCGGCAGCGTCGAGGTGGCGAGCGTGCCGGGCGACACCGTGTTCACGGTGCACCTGCCGGTGGATCCGTCGGCTGCGGCGGAGTCGGAGTCGGCCGCGTCGGCCGCTGCTGCGGTGTCCGCTGATTGGTCGGGGACGCCCGCTGCGGTGGACGCGACCCACTGACGCTGGGGAGGTGCGGGGCGGGCCCGCACCGCGCCTCCCGTCCGCCGTTTGGTCTCGTCCACGGCATCTGCTACTGTTCTCGAAGCCAAAGACCGCCGGATGTCGTGCTGCGTGCAGCATGACCGAAGGTCCTCACTCGTGAGGCATCCCGCGCAGGTGTTCCGAACCACTCCCACCATCTGGTGAGAGCAGCTCCGAGCCTCTGCGCCGGAGCTTTTTTCGTTCGTGGACCTGGGGCTACCGGCAAGAAACCCCCAAGGAGAACCATGGCGAACAAGGAAGCTGCGGTCGCCGAGCTCACGGAGTCCTTCCGTAGCTCGAACGCCGTTCTGCTCACCGAGTACCGCGGTCTCACGGTCGCGCAGCTCAAGGAGCTCCGCAACTCGATCCGTGAGCACGCCACGTACGCCGTGGTGAAGAACACGCTGACCAAGATCGCGGCGAACAACGCCGGCATCTCCTCGTTCGACGAGGAACTCGCCGGTCCGTCCGCTCTCGCCTTCGTCCACGGTGACACCGTCGCCGTCGCGAAGTCGCTGCGTGCATTCGCCAAGGCGAACCCCGAGCTCGTGGTGAAGGGCGGTTACTTCGACGGTAACCCGCTCACCGCGACCGAGGTGGACAAGCTCGCCGACCTCGAGTCCCGTGAAGTTCTGCTCGGCAAGCTCGCCGGCGCCTTCAAGGCCTCGCTGTTCGGTGCTGCGTACCTGTTCCAGGCCCCCCTCTCGCAGGCCGTCCGCACCGTGGACGCCCTTCGCGAGAAGCAGGAGTCCGCGGCCTGATCAGGCTCGCGTTCCACAACCACACGTATTACTGAGTAGTAGGAGAAAATCATGGCGAAGCTTTCGCAGGACGAGCTCATCGAGGCCTTCAAGGAGCTCACGCTCATCGAGCTCTCGGACTTCGTGAAGAAGTTCGAAGAGGTCTTCGAGGTCACCGCTGCTGCCCCGGCCGCTGCTGCCGCTCCGGCCGCCGCTGCCCCGGCCGAGGCCGCTGAGGAGAAGACCGAGTTCGACGTCATCCTCAAGTCCGCTGGTGACAAGAAGATCCAGGTCATCAAGGAGGTCCGTGGCCTGACGTCGCTCGGCCTCGGTGAGGCGAAGGCGCTCGTCGAGACCGCCGACGCCAAGATCCTCGAGGGTGCGAACAAGGAGACCGCCGAGAAGGCGAAGGCGACCCTCGAGGCCGCTGGCGCCACGATCGAGCTCGCGTAGTCTCGACCGTTCGGTTCACGAAGGCCGCTGCCCCTCGGGGTGGCGGCCTTCGTCGTGCGCGACCTTTCGCGCTCAGCGACAGTTCGCGGGTCGCCGGTGGCGTGAGGTGTCGCACAGCGCGTGAGATCGCACTGCTCAGAAAGATATGCCGTGCGAGCGGAAGAGCGCGCGGAGGCGATCGGGCTCGACCAGGTGCCACCAGGTGACGCGGATGACGGCGCGGACGATGGGGAGCGCACGGAGCCGGTCTTCACGTCGTTTCTCGGCCCAGAGCACGTCCGCAGGATCGCGCCCCCGCAGCATGGACGGGTCGACGTACTTCTGTCGCCCGTCGAACTCGACGATCACGCCCAACGTCGGGAACCAGAAGTCGACGCGGTCGACGGTGCCGTCTCGGTGTCGGAACTCGGCCTGTGGCTCACACGGCGGCAGTCCGAGCTGGACGAACCGGATCGCGGCGAACGACTCGCCGACCGACTCGTGTCGAGCGTCCAACGCAGCGAGCACGGTCTCCGCACGCACGGATCCGCGCGCTGGACGGATCGGGACAGACCGGCGGAGGTCGTCGCGAGCGATCGCTCCCTGCCGGACTGCCGCATCGACGGCGACCGCTGCGGTGTGGGGTGCACTCGAGGTGATGAGCGCGAGCGCGGTGTCGAGTGCGGCGGTGACCGGCACACCGTTGAAGGCGACCGAGTCGTTCAGGGGCGGCCCTGGGCAGGGGTGCCGGACGAGACCTGCTCGGTGCTGGATCGACGGGACCGCCGGGTCGATGACGTGGACGCGATCTGGAGCGGTCCCGACCAGCGGCCACCCGTGCATCAATGCGGCGGTGACGTGCGAGAACACCGACCCGACTCGGAGCCGTGGAGCGATCGCCCGTGCGCGAGCGAGGTGCTGGCCGACAGGGCTGAGGGCCTCCCATTCGTCCGCTGGGATGTACACGCCAGCGAGCAGGCGGACGAGTGTGCCCGACGCATGCTTGCGTTGCAGGAGTCTTGCGTTCGCCGGATCCAGTGCTGTCGCCCGGAGCAGGCGTGGCCGGTGGGTGCTCTCGTTCATGCCGTGATGATCGTCGAGGCGGTCCGTGCCGTGTCTGCCCGTCGGACACCTGTGGACCTGGAGCCCCGGCGCCGTCCCTGTGGAGGAATGAGTCAGCATCGAGTTCACGGGCTCAGCGACGTCTTACGGGCAGTGGGACGCGTGAACTGTCGCTGGGCCCGCGAAGTCGCCGGCGGGCCGGGCGGGTCAGCGCAAGGTGCTGTGACGGCGGCCGTAGGCCAGGTAGAGCACGGCGCCGACGACCATCCAGATGCCGAAGGCGATCCACGTCGTTGCGCCGAGGAACACCGCCAGGAGCACGCAGCTCAGGGCGCCGAGGATCGGCACGACGGGGAACAGCGGGACGCGGTACGAGCGCTCGAGGTCGGGCTGCGAGCGACGGAGCACGATGACCGACACGTTGACGAGCGCGAACGCGACGAGGGTGCCGATGCTGGTGGCGTCGGCGAGCTCGCCCAGGGGGACCAGGGCGGCGACGATCGTGACCGCGATGCCGATGATCAACGTGTTCGCGATGGGGGTGCCGGTGCGCCGGGAGACCCGACCGAAGACCTTCGGGACCAGGCCGTCGCGGGCCATGGTGAGCAGGATCCGGGTCTGGCCGTAGAGCACGGTCAGCACCACGCTCGCGATCGCGATCACCGCGCCGATCGAGAACACCAGCGCGACGAGCGGCTGCCCCGTGACGTCGACCACGATGCGGACGAGCGAGGCCTCGGACGACGAGAAGTCCGTCCACGAACGGGCACCGATCGCGGCGATGGCGACGAGGATGTAGAGCGCCGTGATGAGCGCGATCGAACCGATGATCGCCCGGGGGAGGTCGCGGCGCGGGTTCTTCGCCTCTTCGCCGGCGGTGGAGGCGGCGTCGAAACCGATGTACGAGAAGAAGAGCCTGGACGCGGCGGCGGTCACCCCGGCGGCACCCATCGGCGCGAGCGGCTCGAAGTTCTGCGCCTGGAAGGCTGTGAAGGCGACGACCACGAAGAACACGAGCAGTGCGATCTTCACGACGACCATGACGGTGTTCACCCAGGCGCTCTCGCGGGCACCGGGGATCAGGACGACGGTGGCGAGCAGGACCAGGACGGCCGCCGGCAGGTTCACGACGCCGCCGTCGCCCGGAGGCGCCGACAGTGCCGTCGGCAGGTGCAACCCGAACACGCGCAGGGTCTCGTCCACGTACTCGCTCGCGCCGACCGCGACCGCGGCCACCGAGACGGCGTACTCGAGGACGAGGCACCATCCGCAGACCCACGCGATGCCCTCGCCCATCGTGGCGTAGGTGTACGAGTAGCTCGACCCCGAGGTCGGGACGGCTCCGGCCATCTCGGCGTAGGACAGTGCCGAGAGCAGGGCCGCGATCCCGGCGACGACGAAGGAGATCCACACGGCAGGACCCGCGAGCGGCACGGCCGTGCCGAGCACCACGAGGATGCCGGTCCCGAGGGTCGCGCCGACGCTGATCATCGTCAGGTGCCAGACACCGAGCGACCGGCGGAGCGGTTCGCCGTTGACGCCGACGGCCGCCTCGGACTGCAGTTGCTCGATCGGCTTGCGGCGGGCGAGCTGCTGGCGGAGGGACGTGGGACGGGACGGCGCGGACGTCATGGGACCTCGGTGGTGCGGGGGCGGGGACGGCACATGCTCGCACGCCCCCTGAACGGGGTCAAATACGGCCGTCGGACTGCACCGCGGAACGGCGGTCGTCGAGCGCGCGCCGATGTCCGACCGTGGGGATACGGTTGCTGCATGAGCATGGGCGGCGGGATGCGCGGGGGCGGCGGTGGCGGTGGTCCGCGCGGCGGCGGCCGGATCTCCAGCGGTGACTTCCGTGCGCAGAAGGCCGCCAACGCCGAAGCGCCGAAGATCCCGCACCTGGTGAAGCGGATCGCCGGGCTGTTCGTCCCGCACCGGCGGTCGATCATCCTGACGGTCGTCCTCGTCCTGATCGGCGCGGCGATCTCGGTGATCCCGCCGCTGTTGACGCAGCAGGCGTTCGACCGGGGCCTGTTCCCACCCTCCGGCAGCCCCGACGTCCCGGTGCTGGTCGAGCTCGTGTCGGCGATGGTGTTCCTCTGGATCGCGAGCGCCGGGGTGGGCGTCTGGCAGACCTACCTGACGGCGACGGTCGGCAACAAGGTCATGGGCGCCATGCGGATGCGCCTGTTCGGGCACCTGCAGCGCATGGAACTCGCGTTCTTCACCCGCACGAAGACCGGTGTCATCCAGTCCCGCCTGCAGAACGACGTCGGCGGCGTCGCGAGCGTGCTGAACAACACGATCTCGTCGGTGCTCGGCAACACCGTCACGGTCATCGCCGCCATCGTCGCCATGCTGTTGCTGAGCTGGCAGATGACCTTGGTCGCGGTCGTGCTGCTGCCGTTGCTCGTCATCGCGCAGCGTCGGGTCGGGCAGGTCCGTGCCCGCATCGCCGGGCAGACGCAGGAGTCGCTGTCCGACATGACGGCGATCACGCAAGAGGCACTGAGCGTCTCCGGCATCCTGCTGGCCAAGAGCTTCAACCAGCAGCGCAGCGAGACCCGCCGCTACGGGGACGAGAACCGCAACCAGATCCAGTTGCAGGTCCGCCAGCAGATGTCCGGGCAGTGGTTCTTCGCGATCGTGCAGATCTTCCTGTCGATCATCCCGGCGATCATCTACCTCGTCGCGGCCTGGCTGATCATCGGCGACGTCCCTATCACCGCCGGCACCATCGTCGCGTTCACGACGGTGCAGTCGCGCTTGCTGTTCCCGACGGTCGGACTGCTCCGGGTCGTGCTCGACCTGCAGACCTCCGGAGCGTTGTTCGCTCGGATCTTCGAGTACTTCGACCTGAAGCCCGCGATCACCGACTCGCCCACGGCGAAGCCCGTCGACGACACCATGGTCGGTCACGTCGCGTTCGACGACGTGACGTTCACGTACCCGGACGGCGAGGCCGACAAGCCGACGCTCCGCGGGGTCTCGTTCGACCTCCGACCCGGGCAGTTCGCTGCCTTCGTCGGTCCGTCGGGTGCGGGCAAGACCACCGTGTCGTACCTGGTGCCGCGGTTGTACGAGGCGACCGAGGGCTCCGTGCGGTTCGCCGGGCAGGACGTCCGCGACCTCGTGCACGAGGACCTCATGCGCCACGTGGGGATCGTCAGCCAGGAGACGTACCTGTTCCACGCGACGATCGGCGACAACCTGCGCTACGCCAAACCGGACGCCACCGACGACGAGGTCGAACGGGCGGCACGGGCGGCGAACATCCACGACACGATCGCCTCGTTCCCGGACGGCTACGACACGGTCGTGGGGGAACGCGGGTACCGACTGTCCGGCGGCGAGAAGCAGCGGATCGCGATCGCGCGGGTGCTCCTGAAGGACCCTCCCGTGCTCGTGCTCGACGAGGCCACGAGCGCGCTCGACTCGATCTCGGAGCGCGTGGTGCAGACCGCGCTCGACACCGCCGCCGCGGGGCGCACCACCATCTCGATCGCGCACCGGCTGTCGACGATCCGGGACGCCGACGTCATCTTCGTGCTCGACCACGGGCGGATCGTCGAGCAGGGCACGCACGACGAACTCCTCGCGCTCGACGGCACCTACGCGCTTCTGCACCGGCAGCAGAACACGCCCGCGGACGCCGTCGAGCGTTGAGCCGGCCGGCCGGCGCCGGCGCCGGTGCGCACGGACCGACCGGTGCCAGCGTGCGCGGCGCGTGCGCGGAACGGACAGGTGACCCGACGGCGGACGGGAGGCCCGTGACGGGGCCGCAGCGCGCCTCCCGTCCGACCGCCCGCGTCTCCAGCCCGCGTCTCCAGCCCGCGTCTCCAGCCCGCCGTCTCCGGCCCGCCCCGCGACAGGTGTCGCGAACGCGACCACCGAGGTCACGAAGCCGCAACGAACGTCGGATACCTGACACGAGTGTTGCTCGCGTGGTACCTGTGGTTGACGCGCGCGCGCACCCAGCCCTCCTGAGCGGAGTTCGAAGTGACTGCAGTCCCACCGACGTCCGACACCAGCAGCCCCGGTCCCGACCCGATCCCCCCGGCGACGGACTCGCAGACGGGCGGTCCTCGCGTCGTCGAGGACGCACCGCGCAGGAAGGGCAAGCTCCGGGCCTTCCTGACGAGCGGCTCACTCGACATCCAGTCGAAGCTCCTGGTGATGCTGCTCGCCGTGAGCATCATCGCGGCGCTGGTGGTCGGCGTCGTCGGGTACCTGAACGGTCGTGCCTCGCTCGAGAACGCGGCGCTCAACCAGGTGACGTCGCTGCGCGAGGCGCGGATCACCGAGCTGAAGCGGTCGTTCGACCAGTTCACGCAGACGGTCGTCGCGCAGACCCGCAACGAGAGCGTGATCGGCGCGACCAAGGCGTTCTCGGCCGGGTGGGACGACCTGCGCGACCGTCCGATGTCCGACGCCGACCACACGAAGGTCGACGCCTGGTACGCGGACACCTTCGTCCCGCAGCTCGACGCGCGGAGTGGCGGCTCGGCGAACCCGGACCAGTTCGCGCCGACGACCGATCCGCAGGCGTACCTGCAAGCCCGGTACACGGCGCCCTTCGACGACTACGACCAGGCCGCGCAACTCGACGACGCCGGTGACGGCAGCAAGTGGTCCGAGGCGCACGCCGAGTACCAGCCGTACTTCCGCCAGGCGGTCGAGTCCGCCGGTTACGAGGACCTGCTCCTCATGGACACCGACGGCGACGTGACGTACTCGACCTACTCCGGGGCGGACCTCGGTTCGAACCTGCAGGACGGCCCGTACCGCGACTCGAACCTGGCGAGCGGGTACGAGGAGGCGCTGCAGCTGACCAGTGCGGACGACTTCGTGGTGACCGACTTCGCCCGGTACGCACCGAGCCTGAACGTCCCGACGCTGTGGGTGATGTCCCCGGTGGCCGACGACGGCAAGATCATCGGCGTGCTGGCCGTGCAGGTGCCCGTGGACCTCATCAACCAGGTCATGACGGGCAACCAGGACTGGGCCGACGACGGGCTCGGCGACACGGGGGAGTCGTACCTGGTGGGGGCGGACCACCTGATGCGGTCCTACCCGCGCCAGCTGCTCGAGCACCCGAAGCAGTACCAGCGCGACGTGATCGCCGCGGGGACCGCACCCGGCACGGCCGCGCGACAGATCGCCGTGAAGGGGTCGGTGCTCCTGCAGGAGGTCAACACCACCCCGGTCAGCCGGGCACTGCAGGGCAAGTCGGGCACGGTGATCTCGAACGACTACCGGGGCAAGGAGGTGTTGTCCGCGTACGCGCCGCTCGAGGTGGACGGCCTGCGCTGGGTGGTCGTGGCGCAGATGGACACCGCTGAGGCCTTCGCGCCGGTGAACGACTTCGCCCGGAACATCGGGTTGTCCCTGGTCGCCATCATCGTCCTGGTGAGCCTGCTGTCGCTGCTGCTGGCGCAGGTCTTCGTCCGCCCCATCCGCCGACTGCAGACCGCGGTGAACCGGGTCAGCAGCGGCGATCTCGGCGTCGAGGTGAAGACGAAGGCCGGTGACGAGATCGGTGACCTCGGGCTCGCCTTCAACGACATGAGCCGGAGCCTGCAGGTGAAGCAGGACCTGCTCGACGAGCAGCGGCGGCAGAACGACACCCTGCTCCTGACGCTCATGCCGGAGGAGGTCGCCCGGCGGTACAAGCAGGGCGACGAGACCATCGCCTCGGACCACCAGGACGTCGCGGTGGTCTACGCGGACATCATCGGGTACGACGACTTCGCCGCCGGCCTGACGGCGGAGGAGTCCCTGTCGCTGCTCAACGACCTGTGGCGGTCCCTCGACGAGGCCGCTGGTCGGCACGGCATCGAGCGGGTGCGCACGACGCGCAGCGGGTACCTGGCCAGCTGCGGTCTGAGCGTGCCCCGCGTCGACAACGTCCGGCGGGTGGTCGACTGGGCGGAGGAAGCACAGGGTGCACTCGAGCGGTTCAACGCCCAGCACGGTTCGAAGGTCGGGCTGCGCGCGGGCATCGACACCGGCCAGGTGACGAGTGGTCTGGTCGGTCGTTCCAGCATCGTCTACGACATGTGGGGCGATGCCGTCAGCCTGGCGTACCGGGTCCAGGGCATCGCGCCCGCGCCCGGGGTGTACGCGACGCAGCGGGTGATCGACAAGCTCGGTGACCGCGGTGGCGTGCAGGACGTCGGGACGGTGCAGACCCAGACCGGTCCGCAGAAGGTCTGGAAGCTCGAGCGGGTGGCGTCGTGACCGCCTTCTGGGAGCAGGCGTGGTTCTGGCCGTCGATCAGCGTGATCGTCGGGTTGCCACTCCTGCTGCTCCTGTTGACCGAGGTGCAGTCGAGCCTCGAGCGCCGGCACAACCCGATGTCGAAGGTCGTCGCGCTGCTGCGCAACGCCGTCGTCCCGGTCATCGCGATCCTGGTCCTGTCGGTGCAGGTGACCGACGCGGTCGACCCGGGTCGGCCGGTGGTCAGCCAGGTCATCGCGACCGTGCTCGGCTTCCTGCTGATCGTCTTCGTGCTGAACGGGCTGAACATCCTGATGTTCACGAACGCCCGGAAGGGGACCTGGCGCGAGAAGATCCCGTCGATCTTCGTCGACATCGCCCGCGTCATCCTGGTGGCGATCGGCCTCGCGGTGGTGTTCCGCATCGTGTGGGGGACCGACATCGGCGGCATCTTCACGGCGCTCGGGGTCGGGTCGTTCGTGATCGCCCTCGCGTTGCAGACCGCCGTCGGGCCCATCGTCGCCGGCCTGTTCCTGCTGTTCGAGCAGCCGTTCCGCCTCGGCGACTGGCTCGACATCGGCGGCACGCGCGGCCGGGTGGTCGAGGTCAACTGGCGATCGGTGCACGTCGACACCGGCGAGGGCATCCTGATCACCCCGATCGGATCGTTGGCCGGGGCGTCGTTCACGAACCTCAGCCGCACCGGTGGCACGTTCCCGGTGTCGACCGACGTCACGTTCACGACGGACGATCCACCCGCCGCCGTGGTCGCCCTGCTCGAGCGGGTCGCCAGCGGTCTCCCGCAGCTGTACGCCGGGACGCGACCGACGGCGGTGCCGGCGGGCGGCGCGGCGTACGCGGTGTCGTTCCAGGTGCGCGGCCCGTCCCAGGAGGCCGACGCGCTCGCCCAGTTCCGGATGTGGCTCTGGTACGCGGCGCGTCGCGCGGGCCTCGGGCTCGACGGCGACACCACTGACGACTTCGTCACCGATGCACGCCGCGACGAGGCGCTCGCCTCGATCGCCGCGACGCTGTACCTGACCGGTGACGACACCGCGGCGCTCGCGCCGACGGTGCGGCTCGAGCGCTACGCGGCCGGCGAGGTCATCCACCGGGTCGGCTCGGTGCCGGATTCGGTGCGGTTCGTCCTGTCCGGCAGCGTGGAACTGCGGGTCCCCTTCGAGGACGCCGACCTTCCGGCGACCCGCGTCGAGGCCGGCGACTACGTCGGGCAGACGGCGTTGACCCGGGAGGCCCTGCTCACGACCGCCACGGCGCTCACCGAGGTCGCGGTGCTGGTCGTCCCCGCCACGGCTCTCGACCAGATCGTGCGGTCCACCCCGGCGCTGGCGCGCGACATGGGCGACGTGATCGACCGGCGACGCGCCGAGGTGTCCGCAGCGGTGTCCGCGCACGTCGCATCCCAGCAGAACGCGGTGTCGGCGTCCTAGACTCGGGCCCGTGCGTTACGCGAACTCCGTGGTCGACCTCGTCGGCGACACCCCGCTCGTCAAGCTCAACCGCGTCACCGAGGGGGTGCGCGCCACCGTCCTGGTGAAGGTCGAGTACCTGAACCCCGGCGGATCGTCGAAGGACCGCATCGCCACGCGCATCATCGATGCTGCCGAGGCCTCCGGTGACCTGCGACCCGGCGGGACGATCGTCGAACCCACCTCGGGCAACACCGGGGTCGGGCTGGCGCTCGTCGCTCAGCAGCGCGGCTACCGGTGCGTGTTCGTGCTGCCGGACAAGGTCGGCGAGGACAAGCGCAACGTCCTGACGGCGTACGGCGCCGAGATCGTCGTCACACCGACGGCAGTGGCGCCCGAGCACCCGGAGTCGTACTACTCGGTGTCCGACCGGCTCGTCCGCGAGATCCCCGGCGCCTACAAGCCGAACCAGTACGCGAACCCGAACGGCCCCCGCAGCCACTACGAGACCACCGGTCCGGAGATCTGGCGCGACACCGAGCAGCAGATCACCCACTTCGTCGCGGGCGTCGGGACGGGTGGCACCATCTCGGGCACCGGGCGCTTCCTGAAGGAGGCGTCCGACGGCCGTGTCCGCATCGTGGGGGCCGACCCCGAGGGCTCGGTCTACTCCGGCGGCACCGGCCGGCCGTACCTGGTCGAGGGTGTGGGCGAGGACTTCTGGCCGACCGCGTACGACCCCGAGGTGCCGGACGAGATCATCGCGGTGTCGGACGCCGACTCGTTCGCGATGACCCGCCGCCTGGCGCGGGAAGAGGGCCTGCTCGTGGGCGGGTCCAGCGGGATGGCGGTCGTCGCAGCGCTGCGGGCCGCCCGCGACCTGACCGAGGACGACGTCGTCGTGGTGCTGCTGCCCGACGGTGGCCGCGGCTACCTCGGCAAGATCTTCAACGACCGGTGGATGCGCTCGTACGGCTTCGCCGAGACCGACGAGGCGCGCACCGTCGGGTCGCTCATCGCCGGCAAGGACGGCCGTCTGCCCGACCTGGTGCACGCGCACCCGGCGGACACCGTGCGCGAGGTCGTCGACATCATGACCAAGTACGGGGTGTCCCAGATGCCCGTGCTCAGTGCCGAACCGCCGGTCGTCATCGGCGAGGTCATCGGGGCCGTCGCCGAGAAGGACCTGCTCGAACAGGTCTTCACCGGTGCTGCGAAGATGACGGACGCCCTGACCGGTTTCGTGGGCGAACCACTCCCGTTGATCGGCGTGGGCGAGTCCGTGTCCGCAGCGCGTCGAGCCCTCGAGACGGTGGACGCCCTGCTCGTCGTCGAGGACGGCAAGCCGGTCACGGTCCTGACCCGCCACGACCTCCTGACCTACCTCTCCGAGTAAGGAACGCAGCCAGCATGACCGAGTTCAGCACCCGCGCCGTCCACGCCGGCCAGGAGCCCGACGGCCCCACCGGCGCCGTCATCCCGCCGATCCACCTGACGTCCACCTACGTGCAGGACGGCATCGGCGGGATGCGGAACGGCTACGAGTACTCCCGCGCCGGCAACCCGACGCGCGACTCCCTGCAGACGCTGCTCGCCGACCTGGACGGCGGCGTGGCCGCGTACTCGTTCGCGTCCGGTCTCGCCGCCGAGGACGCCCTGCTCCGGGCGGCGCTCCGTCCCGGGGCCCGCGTCGTGATGGGGAACGACGTGTACGGCGGGACCCACCGTCTGGTCAGCCGACTGCACGTGCCGTGGGGCGTCGAGCTCGTCGTCGTCGACATGAGCGAGCTCGACCAGGTCCGGGCCGCGCTGCAGGGCGCCCCAGAGGACACCGTGCTCTGGGTCGAGACGCCGACCAACCCGCTCATGAAGATCGCCGACATCGCCGGACTCGCGACCCTCGGGCACGAGGCCGGTGCACTCGTCGTCGTGGACAACACCTTCGCGTCGCCGTACCTGCAGCAGCCGCTGTCGCTCGGTGCCGACGTCGTCGTGTACTCGACGACGAAGTACCTGGGTGGCCACTCCGACGTCGTCGGTGGGGCCGTCGTGCTCGCCGACCAGGAGCTCGCGGCGAAGGTGCAGTTCCTGCAGTTCGGCGCCGGTGCGATCTCGTCGCCGTTCGACGCCTTCCTGACCACCCGCGGCATCAAGACACTGGCGGTCCGGATGGAGCGGCACTCCACGAACGCGCAGGCCGTCGCCGAGGCGCTCGTCGCAGCGCCGGGCATCGAGCGCGTCTACTACCCGGGGCTCACCGACCACCCGGGGCACGACATCGCCGCGCGTCAGATGCGCGGGTTCGGCGGGATGCTGTCCGTCGCACTGTCGGGCGGCCCGGACGCGGCCCGACGCTTCGCGGAGTCCACGGAGCTGTTCGCGCTGGCCGAGTCGCTCGGGGGTGTGGAGTCGCTCATCGGGTACCCGAGCGAGATGACCCACGCCTCGGTGAAGGGCACGGAGCTCGCGGTGCCCGAGAACGTGGTGCGGCTGTCCGTCGGCATCGAGGACGCGGGCGACCTGATCGCGGATCTGCAGCAGGCGCTGACGCGCTGACGCGGACCTGCAGCAGGCGCTGACGCGGACCTGCAGCAGGCGCTGACGCGCATCGCGCGTGGTCCGCGCCCCGCGACGTCGGCGGTGTCGCCCCTCGCCCCTACGATGAGCGGGTGAGCACCACGGCGACGAGGACGGGCCTGCTGAGCGGGCGGTACGCCCTCGCGACGATCGGCATGGTCGCCATCGTGGGCGTCGCGGCGTTCCAGAACCTGGCGATGACGACGATCATGCCGGTGATCAGTCGCGACCTGGACGGCGAGGCCCTGTACGCCCTGGCCTTCGCGGCACCGCTCGCGGCCGGGGTACCCGGCATGGTGCTCGCCGGCAACTGGACCGACCGCGCAGGCGGCCGGGTCGTCGCCTGGGTCTCCGCGCTGCTGTTCGCCGTCGGGACCGCCGTGGTCATGCTCGCGCCGACGATGGAGGTCTTCCTCGTCGGTCGACTGGTCGAGGGCTTCGGTGCCGGCGCGATCGACGTCGTGCTGTACGTGCTCGTCGCCCGGATCTTCCCCGCCGAGCTGCACGGACCGGTGTTCGCCGGGTTCGCGGCCGCGTGGGTGGTCCCGGCGCTGATCGGCCCGGCGATCGCCGGCATCGTCACCGACACGTGGAACTGGCACTGGGTCTTCGCGGGGGCGCTCGTGATCGCCGTGGGTGCGTTCAGCGTGCTCGTGCCGACGCTCGGACGGCTGCAGGCACCGGCGGTCGAGCTGCGGCCGCCGTGGCAGCGGATCCGGATCGGGTGGTCGGTCGCCGCGGCCGTGTCGATCCTGCTGCTGAACGTCGCGCCGGACCTGACCCCGTGGGGGATGGTGGCCGCGGTCGTGGTCGGCCTGGTCGGGACGTGGTTCGCCCTGCGTCCGTTGCTGCCGACCGGCACCTTCCGTGCCGCCGCCGGACTGCCCTCGGTGGTGTTGCTGCGCGGGCTCGTGGCGGCGTCGTTCTTCGGCAGCGAGGCGTACGTGCCGTTCCTGCTGCAGGCGAAGCACGGCCTGTCCGCTTCGGCTGCGGGGCTCGCGCTGACAGTCGCCGCGCTCAGCTGGGCGGCGTCGAGTTGGGCGCACGGTCGGCTGGGGGAGCAGCGCCTGACCGCACGTCGGACCTTCGGTGTCGGCCTCGCGCTCGTCCTGGTGAGCCTGCTGGCGGCCTTCGCGGTGGCGACGCTCGACCTGCCGTGGTGGGTGCTCGTCGCCGGTTGGTTCGTCGGCGGCGCGGGCATGGGGGCGATCTACCCGCGGACGTCGATGCTCACCCTGCGGTTCTCGGGCGAGGGCGACGACGGCTTCGCGAGCTCGGCGCTCACCATCGCCGACGCAGCGGGCAGCGTCATCGGCCTGGCGGTCACCGGGCTGCTGTTCACCGCGACCGGCGGCGCCGAGGGCACGGTGTCCTTCCCGCTGGTCTTCGCGGCGATGATCTGCTTCGCCGCACTGGCGATCGCCGCGGTCCGGCGGCTCGGACCCGTCCCCGCGCCGGTGTCGTCGGCGTCGCCGGACCGCGCAGCCGGGTAGCGTGGCAGACCGGACCGAAGAGGAGACACCCGTGGTGCGCATCGTCGCTGCAGCCGTCGTCCTGACGGCCGCCCTCGCGTTGGCCGGCTGCCAGGGCACGACCTCCGCTGCGCCCACGCCGGTGCAGAGCACGGACCTGACCAGCTCCGACGGCGGGTTCGACAAGCAGGCTGTCATCGGCGTCGTGCTGGTCGACGACGACGCGGCCCTGGGCGAGGACCTGCGCACCGGCCTGTCCGATGCCGGGTTCCGTCCCGACGTCCGGGTCGCACCCGCGTCCGGTGCGGCGGCGTCCCAGCGGACCGCGGTAGCCCAGCTCGTCCGCAAGGGCGCCAAGGCCCTGCTCGTGCACGCGGCTCGGCCGTCCGCGCTCACCGGGGTGATCCAGACCGCGCACGACGCCGGTGTCGTGGTGGTGTCCCTGGGTGATCCGCTGCCGGCGAGCGGTACCGGCGGCGACGGTGTGTCGGCCGACTACCGGGTGCCCGCAGCGGCGGACGACGCAGACCTGGCGGCCACCGCGGTCGAGGTCGTGCAGTCGTTGCAGCGCGGCGAGAAGCCGGAGACCGAACCGAGCGACGGCGACTCGACCGACGCCGAGTGAGCCGAGGCGAGCCGCGCCACCAGGCCGGTCAGCGCCGCGTCAGCATGCCGGTCAGCGCCGTGCCACCAGGCGGCTCAGCTCAGCTCCACCAGGCCGGGAACGACAGCGTGATCGTCTCGACCAGCGCCTTCCGCGACCGTCGGGGCCCGGCGAGCCACGCTTCGATCGCCCCGACGAAGCCCTGCGCGACGTAGCCGGCGGCCACGTCGTCGAGGAGCTCCGGGCGGCGGTCGGCGTCGAGTTCGCGGATGTGAAGGGCACTCGACTCGGTGAAGTGGCCCACGAGCAGCCGGTGCAGTGACGCGTCGTTCGGGTCCGGCAGTGCCTTGGCGTAGATGTCGCGGTGGGTGGTCACGTGCTCGACGACCGCGTTGATGCCCCGCCGTGTGATGGTCGCGAGCTCGGCCGCGTCGGCTCCGCGGGCGGCTGCGGCCCGTCGGTCGTCGGCGTCGTCCTGCCGGATGCGGTCGAGCTCCGGCGTCAGCACGTCGGCGAGCAGCGATCCGGGGGAGACCGCGTGCGAGTAGAACGTCGCGCGGTTGATGCCGGCGGCACGGGTGACGTCCGCGACGGTGATCTCGGAGACGGGGCGGTCGGCCGCCAGTCGCAGGATCGCTTCGCGCAGGGCGGCGGTCGTGTGCAGGATCCGGGCATCCACCATGACGCCCACCCCCTTCTGATCCGGTTCACCCGGAGGCCCCCGAGCAGTCCGACGGTACCGCATGGCACGGGATCGGCACGCGGACGGCGGGTGGCAACACGCGGGCAATCCGAGCCGACGGCGTCGGGAGCGCTCCTGCGGCCCGTAGGATGGTTCCGCGGACGAATCGATTCGATCGACGCCGCGATCACCTCCCCGCCCCTCACCGCCGAAGGACTCCTGCTCGTGACCGCGCCCGCCACCACCGGTTCGCTCCGGGTCGTCCTGCACCCCGGAGACTCACTCTCCCGTGGGCAGCGACTCGTCTACGTCTTCGTCCTGGGCGCCCTGACGGCGCTCGGGCCGTTCACGATCGACCTGTACCTGCCGGCGTTCCCGGCGATCAAGGAGCAGTTCGGCGTCACCGACGGCGCCGTGCAGCTGACGCTCACGGCGACGACGCTCGGGTTCGCGTTCGGGCAGCTGCTCGTCGGCCCGTGGAGCGACAAGGTCGGCCGCCGGCTGCCGCTCATCATCGCGACGACGGTGCACATCGCCGCGTCGATCGGCGCGGCGACCGCTCCCGACATCGAGCTCCTCGCGGTGTTCCGCGTGCTCCAGGGCATGGGTGCTGCCGCCGGCGGTGTCGTCGCGATGGCCACCGTCCGCGACCTGTTCGGCGGCAAGCCGCTCGTCCGGATGCTGTCCCGCCTGGCGATGGTGAACGGGCTGGCGCCGATCCTCGCGCCGCTCATCGGCTCGCAGATGCTCCAGTTCACCAGCTGGCGCGGCATCTTCGTCTTCCTCGCCTGCTACGGCCTGGCCGTGGTGATCGCGTCGATCCTGCTCATCGTCGAGACCCTGCCCCCGGCCCGTCGCCGCGAGGCCGGCCACTCCACGATCGGTCAGCGGTACAAGGCGCTGTTCTCCGACCGGATCTTCGTGGGGGTCGCGCTCATCGGGGCGATGGTGTTCAGCGGGTTGTTCTCGTACCTCAGCTCGTCGCCGTTCCTGTTCCAGGGTGTCTACGGACTCGACGCCCAGCAGTACGGGCTGCTCTTCGCGGTGAACTCGGTGGGCGTCGTGCTCGGTGTGCAGATCTCCGCGCGGTTGGCGCAGCGCGTCGGGCCGCAGTGGATCCTGGCGTGCTCGACGGCGACCCTGTTCCTGGCGTCGATCGCGATCATCGTGCTCGACCAGCTCGGTGCGGGGCTCGTGGGCGTGCTCGTGCCCCTGTGGTTCTTCATCGCGGCCTGCGGGTTCTCGTTCCCCCTCGTCCAGGTCATCGGCCTTGCTGCGCACGGCAAGGAGGCCGGGACGGCGGCGTCGCTGCTCGGCGCCCTGAACTTCGGCGTCGCCGGCCTGATCTCGCCGATCGTCGGTTGGCTCGGCATCACCACCGCGACCCCGATGGCGATCGTGATGGCCTCGACCTCGGTGATGGCCATCCTGATCCTGTGGTTCGTGGTGCGGCCCCGGACGGTCCCCGAGCTCACGCACTGACGCGTTCTCCACAGCTGCCCGGATCAGCCGGACAGCGGCCCCCGCGCGTCCATAGGCTGTGCCCATGAGCGACGCGGTGGAGCAGGCACGGGCAGCGGCCGAGGCCGCCAGGCAGGCAGCGGACGAGGCACGCCGGCTGGCCGACGAAGCCGTGCAGCGGGCCGAGGAGCTCGCCGCCGCACTCGCCGGACAGGAGGCCCGGCTCGCCCCCGACGCGGAGCCCGCCTCCGCCACCCCACTGGCTCCAGAGCCCACCACCGCAGGACCCACCGCAGCCGTCGCGGACGACGCGACGGCGGCTCTCGACGCGGCCGTCCCGGCACCGGCGGACGCCCCGGCGGCCGGCACCGCGCCTCCCGGCAGTGGCGCAGCCCCGCTCGGGCCGGACGCCGTCGCCGCGATCCGCACCGGCTACACCGTCGAGGGGCAGGCGCTCGAACTCGGTGCGCTGGTGAACGGCGAGGCGCAGCCCGACGTCCAGGTCCGCATCCCGCTCGGCATGCTGAACCGGCACGGGCTGGTCGCCGGCGCGACCGGTACCGGCAAGACCCGCACGCTGCAGGTCCTCGCCGAACAGATCGCGGCGAACGGCGTGCCGGTCTTCGCGGCCGACATCAAGGGCGACCTCTCCGGGCTCGCGGTGGTCGGGCAGGGGAACGAGAAGCTGCTCGCGCGCACCGCGGGCATCGGCCAGCAGTGGCAGGGCGTCGCGAGCCAGGCGGAGCTCTTCTCGCTCGGTGGTCAGGGCGCGGGCGTGCCGATCCGCGCGACGGTGTCCGGGTTCGGGCCGTTGCTGCTGTCGAAGGTGCTCGGCCTGAACGACACCCAGGAGTCCTCGCTCGGACTGGTGTTCCACTACGCCGAGCAGGCCGGGTTGCCGCTCGTCGACCTGGCCGACCTGCGGAGCGTGCTGACGTTCCTGGTGGGCGACCAGGGCAAGGGCGAGCTCGCCGAGCTCGGTGGTCTGTCGAAGCAGACCGCCGGGGTGATCCTGCGCGAGCTCATCACGTTCGCCGACAAGGGTGCCGACCAGTTCTTCGGCGAGCCCGAGATCGACACGCAGGTGTTCCTGCGCACGGCGGCGGACGGCCGGGGGATCGTGAGCCTGCTCGAGGTCCCGGGCGTGCAGGACCAGCCCGAGGTCTTCTCGACGTTCCTGATGTGGCTCTTGGCCGACCTGTTCAACGAACTGCCAGAGGTCGGCGACCAGGACAAGCCGAAGCTTGTGTTCTTCTTCGACGAGGCGCACCTGCTGTTCAGCGGGGCGTCGAAGGACTTCACGGACCAGATCGTGCGGACCGTGCGGTTGATCCGGTCGAAGGGTGTCGGGATCTTCTTCGTGACCCAGACCCCGAAGGACGTGCCGAACGACGTCCTGGCGCAGCTCGGGTCGCGCATCCAGCACCAGCTGCGGGCGCACACCCCCGACGACGCGAAGGCGCTCCGGGCGACGGTGTCGACCTACCCGTCGAGCGACTACGACCTGGGTGAGGTACTGACCTCGCTGGCGACCGGCGAGGCGATCGTCACCGTCATGAACGAGAAGGGTGCGCCGACGCCGGTCGCGTGGACCCGGTTGCGCGCGCCGCAGGGATCGATGGACCCGATGCCCGCCGCCGAGATGCAATCGCGGGTGCAGGCATCGCCGTTGCTCGCGACGTACGGCACCCGGGTGGACCCGGACTCGGCGCACGAGATGCTGGCACGTCGGATGGAGGCAGCTGCTGCCGAGGCGGCGGCGGTGGACGCGCAGAAGGACGCAGCCCTCGCGGCGGCCGAGGCCGAGAAGGAAGCCGCGCGTGCTGCGGCGACCGCGGCCAAGGAGGCCGCGGCGCAGGCCAAGCAGGAGGAACGCGAGCGGGCTGCTGCGCAGAAGGAGTACGAGCGGACGCAGCGCGAGTTCGAGAAGGCCGAGCGGGCTGCGGCGTCGCGGCGTTCGGGCCGGTCGGGGCGCAGCACGCGGACGACGACCTCACGGAAGGCGGACGACCCGCTGTCGGACCTGCTCGGGTCACGGCTCGGCGGCACGATCGCGAAGGAGGTCGTGCAGGGGATCTTCTCGACGCTGCGCCGACGTCGGTGACGTCCGGCAGCTCCGAGCGTCAGCGACCGAGCAGGCCGGTGAACTCGACGACGAGGAGACCCAGGACGACGAGTGCTGCCACGCCGCCGACGAGCAGGTAGGCCGGCCGCTGTTCGTACCAGGCGCGGCTCGAGGGGTAGCGCTTCGCGAAGACCCGGGCCGAGACCGGACGTGCCTCTTCCGTCACCTGGACGCCCAGGGCGTCGACGACCTGGGCGAGCCCGTCGTCGCCCCACACGTCGGCACGGATGCGGAACAGGTGCGCACCCGTCGCGTCGAACGCCACGAGCTCGCGCATGGTGCGGTCGACCGAGCTGCCGTAGGTGGTGGCGAGCACCAGACTGTGCACGCGGTCGCGGGGGATCCGACGGTGCGCGGTGACCACGCCCCGGATCGTCAGGCCGTCAGGGTCGATGCCGATGTACGCCGTGCTCAGTCGGACGAAGACGACGCCGACGAAGACCGCCAGCGCGACGACCACGGTCGCGACCATCGCCCACGTCCGGAACGGGAACGACACCCAGACCAGGGCGACGGCGAGCGGCACGGCCGAGAACACGATGCTCAGCGCCGTCGAACGGACCAGGGACCGGCGGGGGCGGAGGACGACGTCGTACACGGTGGCGCGCAGGTGCGGCGTCGCTGGCACCGTCATGTCCCCCATGCGCGTCTCCTGAACCCTCGGGTCTCCCGGGCACGCCGAATCGGCCGCCCTGCGAGCGACGCCCCTGCCGCTCGATGCACCGCGGTCGACTCGTCCCGGAGTCGTCCGCTCCGGCAAGCATAGGTGCACGACGGGGACCGGGGACAGCCCGTTCCACCCCGGATCGGCGTTTGACGGCCAGTCCTTGGCGAACAGGGGACAGACGGGTCCGCCGCGTGGGGGACCAGCCGGCGCGATCACGACGCGCGCCGCCCGGAACGACGAAGGCCCCGCACTCGGTGCGGGGCCTTGCTGGCGGAGAATGGGGGATTCGAACCCCCGAGGGCTTGCACCCAACACGCTTTCCAAGCGTGCGCCATAGGCCACTAGGCGAATTCTCCTTGTGCTGTCTCGCGACGGCGACACCCAATGGTACAGGTTCCCAGGGGTGCTCACGACCGTGTGTCGTCGAGGCCGGTGCTCCCAGTTGTCGTGACATGTCCGGCGACTACCCTGGGGCGCGTGTCGACCCGCATCTACATCACGTCAGCAGAAGGGCACACGGGCAAGAGCACCGTCGCCCTCGGTGTCCTCGAGACCCTCGCGCGCTCCGTCGGCCGCGTCGGCGTGTTCCGCCCCGTCGCCCGCTCGGTCGCCGAACCCGACTACGTGCTCGAATTGCTGCTGCAGCACACCGCGGTCGGGATCTCGTACGACGACGCCGTGGGGGTCACCTACGACGACGTCCACGCGGATCCGGACGCAGCGCTCGGCACCATCGTGAACCGCTTCGCCCAGGTGGAGCGGCAGTGCGACGCGGTGGTCGTGCTCGGGTCCGACTACACCGACGTCGGCAGCCCAACCGAGCTGTCGTTCAACGCGAAGGTCGCCGCGAACCTCGGTGCCCCGGTGCTCCTCGTCCTCGGTGGTCGTGACGCAGCCGAGCGCGGTGCCCGCACGCCCGAGGGGATGGCGCAGGTCGCGGACGTCACGACGAGCGAGCTGCGAGCGGCACACGCGCAGCTGTTCGGCGTCGTCGTGAACCGCGCCGACCCGGAGGCCCTCGCCGCGATCGTGGCGAGTGTCGAGCGGGCCGTGCACGACGACCACCCGGACGTGCCCGTGTGGGCGATCCCGGAGGACCGCGTCCTCGTCGCCCCGACCGTCCGTGCGCTGCTGCAGGCGACCGACGCGACCCTGGTGCGCGGGGACGACGCCCTGCTCGACCGCGAGGCACTCGGCACCGTCGTCGCCGGCATGAGCATGGAGAACGTCCTGCCCCGCCTGATCGAGGGCGGCATCGTCGTGGTCCCGGGCGACCGCAGCGACGTCCTCATCGCGACCCTGCTGGCGAACCAGTCGGACACGTTCCCGAGCCTGGCCGGCGTGATCCTGAACGGCGGGTTCGAGACCGCACCGCAGATCTCCCGGCTGCTCGAGGGCCTGTCGAGCTCGCTGCCGATCGCGCAGAACGACCTGGGCACGTACGACACCGCCCTCCGCATCACGCAGACCCGCGGGCGCCTGGCGGCGGACTCGCCCCGCAAGGCCGACCTCGCGCTCGCCCTGTTCGAGCAGCACGTCGACGCCGAGTCCCTGCGCGACCGCCTGCAGCTCACGCCGTCCGGCGTCGTCACGCCGCTCATGTTCGAGCACGGCCTGCTCGACCGGGCACGGGGCTACGGCAAGCACATCGTGCTCCCCGAGGGCGAGGACGACCGCATCCTCCGCGCGGCGTCGACGCTGCTCGCCCGCCAGGTCTGCGAGCTGACGATCCTCGGCGACCCCGCTGCGATCCGCACCCGCGCGACCGAGCTCGGACTCGACCTCGACGCCGCCCAGCTCGTGTCGCCGTTCGACCCCGAGCTCCGCGAACGCTTCGCCGAGGAGTACACCCGCCTCCGGGCGCACAAGGGCATGTCGATCGAGCTCGCGCGCGACACCGTCACCGACGTCTCGTACTTCGGCACGATGATGGTGCAGCTCGGACTCGCCGACGGCATGGTCTCCGGTGCGAAGCACACCACCGCGCACACCATCCGGCCGTCCTTCGAGATCATCAAGACCCGTCCGGACACCTCGATCGTGTCGAGCGTGTTCCTGATGGCGCTCGCCGACCGTGTCCTGGTCTACGGCGACTGCGCGGTGATCCCGGACCCGACGAGCGAGCAGCTCGCCGACATCGCGATCTCGTCGGCCGAGACGGCGACCCAGTTCGGCATCGACCCCCGCGTCGCGATGCTCAGCTACTCGACCGGCGACAGCGGCACCGGCGCCGACGTCGACAAGGTCCGTGCCGGCACCGCCTTCGTCCGCGAACGCCGCCCTGACCTGCTCGTCGAGGGCCCGATCCAGTACGACGCCGCTGCCGACCCGACGGTCGCGAGCACGAAGATGCCGGACTCCCCGGTGGCCGGCAAGGCGACCGTCTTCATCTTCCCGGACCTCAACACGGGCAACAACACGTACAAGGCCGTGCAGCGCTCCGCCGGTGCGGTCGCCATCGGGCCCGTCCTGCAGGGACTGCGCAAGCCGATCAACGACCTCTCCCGCGGCGCCCTCGTCAGCGACATCGTGAACACCGTCGCGATCACCGCGATCCAGGCCGGCACCGCGTCCGACGCGGCCTGACCTGCGCAACGCACACCGCGCCTCCCGTCCGGCCGACCAGGCCATGAGCAGAAAGCGACACCACCCGTGACCGCAGCCCTCGTCGTGAACTCCGGATCGAGTTCGTTCAAGTACCAGCTCATCGAACTCGAGGGGGAGCGCACGCTCGCCTCCGGGCTCGTGGAGCGCATCGGCGAGTCGGCCGGCGCGTGGAAGCACACCAACGCGCTGACGGGGGAGTCGTCGTCGAACGACGCCGCGTCCGTGCCGGACCACGCCGCCGGGTTCCAGGCGATGATCGACGCGTTCGCCAAGGTCGGTCCGTCGTTCGACGAGCACCCGCCGGCCGTCGTCGGCCACCGCGTCGTGCACGGCGGCACCACCTTCGACCGCGCGACGGTGGTGACGGACGACGTCGAACGACAGATCGAGGCGCTCAACAGCCTCGCGCCGCTGCACAACCCGGCGAACCTCGAGGGGATCCGGGCCGCGAAGCAGGCGTTCTCCGACGTGCCGCACGTCGCCGTGTTTGACACCGCGTTCCACCAGACCATGCCGCCGCACGCCTACACCTACGCGATCCCGGCCGACCTGGCGTCGAAGTACTCCATCCGCCGCTACGGCATGCACGGCACGAGCCACAAGTACGTCTCCGAGCAGGCCGCGGTCTTCCTCGACCGCCCGCTGTCCGAGCTGAAGACCATCGTGCTGCACCTGGGCAACGGTGCCTCGGCCGCAGCGATCGACGGTGGGAAGTCGATCGAGACATCGATGGGCCTCACGCCACTCGAGGGCCTCGTCATGGGCACCCGCTCCGGCGACCTCGACCCCGCCGTCCTGCTGCACCTGCACCGCGAAGCCGGGCTGTCCTTCGACGAGCTCGACACCATGCTCAACAAGCAGTCCGGGCTGCTCGGCCTGACCGGCAACGGCGACATGCGCGACGTCCAGGACGCCGCCCTCAACGGCGACGAGGTCGCCGAAGCGGCGCTCGCCGTGTACCGCCACCGCATCCGTCGCTACGTCGGCGCCTACACGGCGCAGCTCGGCGGGCTCGACGCGGTGGTCTTCACCGCCGGCGTCGGCGAGAACAACGCGCTGCTGCGCCGGCGCGTGCTCGCCGGGCTCGAGCACCTGGGCATCGAGATCGACGCGGACCGCAACGAGCTGGGATCCCGGGAGGCCCGGGTCATCTCCACGGACACCTCACGCGTCGCGGTGCTCGTGATCCCGACGAACGAGGAACTGGAGATCGCCCGACAGTCGGCTGCGGTCGCGCTCTGACGCGGAGCGCGCTGCGCGGTGCGCGCTGCGCTGCCTGGCGCCAGCACGGTGCGGCCTGGGTGGGCTGGTGCGGGGTTGGTGGCTGGGTGCGCGCTTGTAGCGCGGCACGGAGCGTGCAAGTTCGCACGGGGTGTCGAGGTGCGCACGGTGCGAACGGGAGGCGCGGGGCGGGCTGGCGCCGTGCCTCCCGTCCGGCGCTGGGTCGCGGTCGCCGCATGGTGCGGCCTGGGTGGGCTGGTGCGGGGTTGGTGGCTGGGTGCGCGCTTGTGGCGCGGCACGGAGCGTGCAAGCTCGCACGGGGTGAGGAGGTGCGCACGGTGCGGACGGGAGGCGCGGGGCGGGCTGGCGCCGTGCCTCCCGTCCGGCGCTGGGTCGCGGTCACCGCACGGTGCGGCCTGGGTGGGCTGGTGCGGGGTTGGTGGCTGGGTGCGCGCTTGTGGCGCGGCACCGGAGCGTGCAAGCTCGCACGGGGTGACGAGGTGCGCACGGTGCGGACGGGGCGCGCGCCTCAGGACAGGGCGTCGAGGGCCGCGGGGATCGGCGTGTTCCCGCTCGTGACCTCGAACTGGACCCCGACGGCCGAGTCGTCGAGCAGCGCGTGCAGCACGACCGTGGCGACGTCGGCGCGGGGGATCGAGCCGCGCGGCACGGTGCGCCCGACGTCGACCGTTCCCTGCGGCGGCGTGTCGAGCAGGCCTCCCGGCCGCACGATCGTCCACCGCAGCCGTCGGGCGCGCAGGTTCGCGTCGGCCTCGGCCTTCGCCCGGAGGTAGACCTGGAACACGGCGGCGTCGTCCTTCGCGGGGACCACCGCGGCCTCGGCGTCGTAGGTGTCCGCCGCCATCGCCGACACCATCACGTAGCGGTCGATGCCCGCGCGCTCCGCGGCGTCCGCGAGCAGGATCGCGCCGTCCCGGTCGACGGTGAGCTTGCGCTCCGCACCGCTGTTCGGCCCGGCGCCGGCGGCGAACACCACAGCGTCGACCCCGCGGAGGCGCAGTGCCAGGTCGTCGTCGCCGAGCTGTTCGAGGTCCGCGACGATCGCCGTGGCACCCTGCTGCTCCACGTCGGCGACGTGTGCAGGGTTGCGGACGATCGCGACGGCGTCGTGTCCGGCGTCGGTGATCTGGCGGGCGAGGAGCAGTGCGATCTGGCCGTGTCCTCCGGCGATGGCGATCTTCATGTGTCAATCCTGCCCGGTCGCATCCGGTAGAGTTGTCGGCGGCTCCTCACGTGACGCCATCCAGGTGAACTCCCCCAGGGCGGAAACGCAGCAAGGGTAGCCGGGCTCTGGCGGGTGCGTGGGGAGTCTTTTCTGTCTCCGCGCGGTCTCCGCACCGCTTCCGCATGTCTGTTTCGTAACGGGTTGCGGACAGCAACCTGATCGTGTGTAAAGATCTGCCTCAGGAACTCCCAACCAGGGTTCCTGACTCCACCGCCTCACCAGCGGGGGAGATCCGAGGATCAGGTGGCGGGTGCGCCCGCCAGGATGAGAGACACGCATGCGCAGGCACGCGTCGCAGCGCGGTACCCGGGTACCGACCGCAGCGAACAACTGGACACGACGGATCATCGATGCTGGCGACCGAGCTCGACGACGAGCATCGGACGATCGGCGTCTCCTCCTGCGCGGCAGTGTCATCGCCACGGTGACGGCGCTCGTCGCCGCCACCGTGGCGATCCAACCGGCGGCGGCGGCACAGACCGACGTCGCCGAGGGCGAGGGCGTCCTGCTCAGCGGCTCCGGGATCGTCAACGTCGACGACATCGCCCAGCTCGGTGGCGCGTACTCCGCACGCGGGGCGACCACGGGCGGCGGCACGACGAACCAGCCGCTGAACCTCACCGCCCTGAACGCGGTGGGCGTGGACCTGGGCAACGACATCGACCTGCTCGGCACCAACGGCATCCTCACGCTCGGGGTCAACGGGCAGTACGCCACCACCTCGGCATCGGGGGCCACGGCGTCGTCCGGCCTGCTGACCAACGACGGCGGCATCGGGGTCGGCACGGGACTCGGCACCGGAGCCAGCACCCTGAACCTGAACCCGCTGTTCTCGCGGGTGGGCGCGGACACCACGGTGCTGTCGAACGCGCAGCTGCAGATCGGTGCCCTGGCGTCCCGCATCCAGTCCACGCGCGGCGCCACGGTCGGCACCACGACCGACTACCGCATCGCCGGCGCGAACCTGAACCTCACCAGCCCCGCGGTCGCGGGCCTGACGACGTCGCTGCGGACCGACCTGCGCACGCTCTCGAACTCCGTGAACACCACGGTCGGGGCGAACGGTGCCCTGTCCGGCACGACGACGGCGCTGACCGCCGAGCTCCAGCGGCTGCTCCGGTCGACGGCCCTCGGACTCGTCAACCTCAACGGCACGAACGTGACCGCCTCGGTGAACCTCAACCTCGACGGCACGCTCGAGCAGGTACTCGCACAGCCGCTGACGGACGGCGCGGTGACGATCACGCCGGCGACCGGCGCGATCACCGTCGACCTCGACAAGCTGACGACACTGAACAACCAGCCGGCGAACACCCCGGTGCTGACCGAAGCGGCCGTCAGCTCGATCAACCAGAGCATCACGACGATCCTCGGCACCCAGCTGCCGACGGCCCTGCAGACCGCCGTCGTGAACACGATCAACTCGACCGCGGTGGCCGTCAACGTCACCGCCAACGTGAACCTGGCCGGCGTCCCGCTCACCGCCCTCGCGCTCCGGGCGGACACCACGCTCGGCGCCCTGGCCGGCACCGCCCCGGCGAACGCCACCGTCACCGCGACCGGGGGCCCGCTCGGGCTGACCGTCCTCGGGAACCTGCTCGCCCCCGCCGTGAACTCCATCGTGGTCCCGGCACTGCAGACCATCGTGCGGCCGCTCGTCACCGGCACGGCCCTGACGACCCTCGGCACCACGCTCACCGCGACGACCACCGCGGTGTCCACGCTGCTGCGCCCCGTCGTGCTGCTGCTCCGCCAGGTGATCGACCTGACCGTGAACGCACAGGACACCACCACCGGCTTCCGCGACCAGCGCGGGTACGACCCGGGGTCGCGCAGCGTGCACGCCCTCCGGCTCTCGGTGCTGCCCGGCGCGAACGTCGCCACCGTCGACCTCGCCACCTCGACGGTCCGGGCGACGGCCATCGCTCCGCCGACCATCACGGCCCCGACGGCGAACCAGCAGTTCAGCGTCCCCTCGGCCTCGTCCACCCGGAGCATCACCGTCAGCGGTGCCGGTGAGCCGGGCGCGACCATCGCCGTGAGCCTCGGCGGCGGACGCACCGGCACGGCCACCGTGGCGGCGAACGGCACGTGGACGACCTCGATCCCGAACGTCCCGGTCGGCGACCACACGGCCGCGGCGAACCAGACGGTCAACGGGACGGCGGCGGGCTCCGCGATCCAGACCTTCTCGGTCGTCGCACAGCAGGCACTGACCATCACGACCCCGACGGCCGGTCAGACCTCCACGACCACCGGGACGACCACGCCGGTCACCCTGACGGGCACGGCGACCGCCAACGCGCGGATCGACGTCGACCTCGGCGGCGGCCGCACGGCGACCACCACGGCGAACGGCAGCGGCGCGTGGAGCGTCACGGTGCCCGGCGTCCCCGTGGGCGACCAGACCGCGAGCGTGACCCAGACGGTCGGCGACACGACCTCGAACCCCGTCACCCGGGCGTTCCGCGTCGTGGCCGCCGCGGGCCTGACGATCGACACCCCGACGGCGGACCAGGACTTCCCGCTCGCGGGCGACACCCGGTCCATCCCGTTCTCGGGCAGCGCGCAGCCAGGGGCCCGCGTGGACGTGGACCTCGGCGACGGCCTGACCGCGACCACCACGGCGAACGCCGGCGGCACGTGGTCGACGAGCGTCACCGGTGTCCCCGCGGGTGACCGCACGGCGCAGGTGACCCAGACGGTCGGTGGCACCACGAGCAGCCCGGTCGAGCGCGACTTCACGGTGACGGCGGCTCCGGGGCTGACCATCGACGAACCGGCCGACGGCAGCACGATCACCGTCGCGGACGCCACGTCGACGACCCCGGTCACGGTCTCCGGCTCCGCCGCCCCGAACGCGCGGGTCGCGGTCGGCATCGGCGGCTCGTTCACCACCACGGTGGACGCGGACGACGACGGCGACTGGACGGCGACCTTCGTGGGCGTCCCGACCGGCGACCGCACGGTCACGGCCCGGCAGACCGTCGACGGCACGACCTCGGCAGCGGTGACCTCGACCTTCACCGTCGCGGCCGGTGACCCCATCGCGATCACTTCGCCCGACGACGGTGACGTGGTCACGGTCCTCGACGCGGACACCACGGCCGACCTCGAGCTGACCGGCACGGCCGAGGGCGGAGCCGAGGTCCGGGTCTCGCTCGGTTCCGGGCGCACCGCGACGACCACGGCCGAGGACGACGGCTCGTGGACCGTCACCGTCCAGGACGTCCCGGTCGGTCGGTACACGATCGCCGCGACGCAGACGGTGAACGGCACGACCTCGCCCGCCGTCCGTCAGGTCGTCACCGTGCAGGCGGGCGCTCCGCTCGCCGTGACCGCCCCGGTGCAGGACGCGACCGTCACGGTCGCGACCGACGACTCGGAGGTGGACGTCACGGTGCGGGGGACCGCCCAGCCGGACGCCGACGTCGAGGTCGTCCTGGACGGCGGCGCCGCGGTCGCCACGACCGCGAACGCGCAGGGCGCCTGGTCGGTGACCCTGTCGGACGTCGGCACGGGCGACCACACCGCCTCGGTCACGCAGACCGTCGGCGGAGCGACCTCGGCCCCGATCGACCGCGACTTCACGGTCGAGGCCGGCGACGCCCTGGTCATCGAGGCACCGGGCGACGCGCAGGAGATCCCAGCGGGTACCGGCGGACAGGCGAACGTCGTCGTCCGGGGGACCGCCGAGCCGGGTGCGACCGTCGCCGTGACGATCGACGACGCGGACGCCGTCGAGGTGGTCGCGGACACGGCCGGCAACTGGGCGGTCCCGAGCACCCAGCTCGGCATCGGCGACCACACCGTCACCGCGGTCCAGACCGTGAACGGCACCGACGGTCCCGTCGTCACGCGGGACTTCACCGTCGTGCCGGGCAACGCGATCGTGATCGACACCCCGGCGAGCGGCACCCGCTTCGTCGTGGTCGACGACGACGCCACCGCGACGGTCCGGATCACGGGCTCGGCCGAACCGCTGGCCGCCGTCTCCGTCTCGGTCGGACCGGGCACACAGTTCACCACGACCGCGGACGCCGACGGCGCGTGGGCCGTCGACGCCACCGGCCTCGCCCCCACGGGCGTGTACACGGTGACGGCGAGCCAGGAGATCGAGGACGTCGTCACGAGCGCCATCCCGACGACCTTCCAGGTCGTCACGGCGAACGCACTGACCATCACGGCTCCGAGCACCGACCCGATCACCGTGGCCGGTCCGGACGTCGAGCGCGACGTCACCGTCTCCGGCACCGGTCAGCCCGGTGCCCGGGTCACCGCGTCGACCGCCGGCGCGGACGACCAGCTGGACACGATCGCGGCCGACGGGACCTGGTCGGTGACGTTCCCGGACCTCGGCGTCGGACCGCACCCCGTGTCGGTGACGCAGACGCTCCCGGGCACCGTGTCCGACCCGCGCACCTCGGCACCAGCCCAGCGCACGATCACGATCGAGGCCGCCGACGCGGTGTCGGTGACCTCGCCCGACGCCGACGACGTCCTGCTCGTGCCGGACGCGGACGCGACGCGTGACGTCGTCGTCTCGGGGACGGCGGAGCCGGACGCGCCGGTCACGGTGCGGCTCGGCGGCAGCACGCAGACCACCACCGCGAACGGCGACGGTGACTGGACGGTCACGTTCGGCGGGGTCGGTGTCGGTACCCCGACGCTCACCGCGACCCAGACCGTGGGCGGGACCACTGCCTCCAGTCCGACCCAGACCGTCACGGTGCGGGCAGGGACGGCCCTGACCATCGCGACCCCCGAGGACGGAGACGTCCTGACGGTCGCGGACGCGGCGGGCACCGCCGACGTCGCGGCGAGCGGCCTCGCGCAGGCCGACGCCGAGGTCACGGTGCGACTCTCCACGGGCGAGACCCAGACGGTCAGGGCCGACGACGACGGCGCCTGGCAGGCGACGTTCGCGGACGTGCCCGTGGGCGACCACCGCGTCACCGCGACCCAGGTCGTCGGCGGCCAGACGTCGACGCCGGTCACGGCGGCGGTGTCGGTCCGTGCCGGTTCCCCGCTCGTCGTCTCGACGCCCGCCGGTGCCACCGCCGTCACGGTCGCCGACGGCGACGCCACCACCGACGTCGACTTCGCCGGCACCGGCCAGCCCGGCGCGACCGTCACGGTCGACCTGGGTGACGGCGGCAGCGCGACGGCACGGGTCGACCAGCAGGGACGGTGGTCGACCACGGTCGACGGCGTGCCGACCGGGTCGTGGACGGCCTCGGTCACACAGTCGGTCAACGGCACCACGAGCGCCGCGGTCGAACGACCGGTGTCGGTCGTGGCCGCCGCCGCGCTCACGATCCGGCAGCCGGGCGACGACTCGATCACGGTCGCCGACGACGACGCCACGACGACCGTGACGGTCGCCGGCGACGCCGAGCCGGGCTCCACCGTGACGGTCACGGTCGACGACCGCGACCCCGTCGAGGTCACCGCGGGCGACGACGGCTCGTGGACGGTCGACGTCCCCGACCTCGGAGTCGGCGAGCACACCGTCGAGGTGACCCAGACCGTCGACGGCTCCACCTCGACCACACCGGCCTCGAGCACCTTCGAGATCGTGCCGGGCGCCCCCGTCGTGATCGACGAACCGACCGTCGGCCAGGAGTACACGGTCGCCGGTGAGGACGCGACCACCGCGGTCGACGTCAGCGGCACCGCGCAGCCCGGAGCGACCGTCGTGGTCGACCTCGGCGGCGGCCGCAGCGAGTCGACCACCGCGGACGACAACGGCGCCTGGAGTGTCACCGTCCCCGGGGTGCCGGCCGGCAACCGGACCGTGAGCGTCACCCAGCGCGTGGGCGACACGGAGTCGGCTCCGGTGACGGTCCGCATCCGCGTCCTCGTCGCCGCCCCGATCACGATCGCGACCCCGGCGGACGGTTCGACGGTGCGGGTCGCGCAGCGTGACTCGGTCGTCACCCTCACCGCAGGCGGTGCGGCCGAGCCCGGTGCACGGGTCCGCGTCACGATCGACGGGGGCGACCCCACGACCGTGACCGCGACCGACGCGGGCACCTGGACCCTCGCGCTGCCCGGCCTGGACGTCGGGGAGCACACGATCCGCGCGACCCAGACGGTCGACGGCTCCACGTCCGAGCAGGTCCGGAGCACCTTCACGGTGGCCCCCGGTGCCGCCCTGACCGTGACCGCCCCCGCCGACGACGCGACCTTCACCGTGCCGGACTCCGACCCGACCGCGACCGTCCCGGTCAGCGGCCAGGGCCAGCTCGGCGCCGACGTCCGGATCGTCCTGGACGACGACGACCCGGTGACGGTGCGGGTCGGGTCCGACGGCCGCTGGTCGACGAGCCTGACCGGCGTGCCGGCCGGTGACCACACCGTGTCGGTCACCCAGGTCGTGAACGGGACCACGTCGTCCCCGGTCGAGCGCGACGTCACCGTCGTGGTCGCCGAGGCGGACGCGATCGTCGTCACGGCTCCGGCCGACGGCACCGCGTACCGCGTGCTCGGCGGACGGACGGACGTCCGCGTGGTCGGCACCTCGGCGCCGAATGCCGCGGTCTCGGTACGCATCGACGGCGGCACCGCGGTCACGACGACCGCGGACGACGACGGCGACTGGGCGGTCACCGTCCCGGGCGTCGGCACCGGTCCGCACACGATCGCCGCCAGCCAGACGGTCGACGGCGCCACGACGGACGCACCGGAGGTCGGCTTCCGGGTGACCGTTGCGACCCCGGTCACCGTGACGAGCCCGACCGACGGACAGGTGGTCCCGACGACCGGCACGACGGCGTCGATCCCGGTGAGCGGCACGGCCGAGCCCGGGGCGACGATCACGGTCGACGTCGACGGACGGACCGCGACGACGACCGCCGGCGACGACGGCTCGTGGACGGTCACGGTCGGTGGCGTACCGGCAGGCGAGCACACGGTGTCGGTGACGCAGACGGTCGGCGGTCGGACCTCCGACCCGGTGACCAGCGCGGTCACCGTCGTGATCGCCCAGGCGACCGACATCACGATCACCAGCCCGACCCCGGGTCAGCTCATCCCCGCGAACGGTCCCGGCGACACCGGTTCCTTCACGGTGACCGGGCACGCAACCCCGGGGGCGACGGTGACGGTCACCCTGTCGAACGGCCAGGTGCGCACCACGACCGCCGACGCGGACGGTGACTGGAGCGTCACGTTCGACCGCGTGCCCGAGGGCGAGTGGACGATCCGTGCGACCCAGTCCGTGAACGGCACGACGACCGCCGCACCCGAGGTGCCGATCGTCGTCGACGCCGTGGACCCGCTCGCGGTCACGTCGCCCACGCCGGGTGCGCACCAGACGGCCTCGGCCGCCGGGTACGTCGACTGGCTGGTCACCGGCACCGCCGAGCCGGGAGCGACCGTCACGGTCGTCGCCGACGACGGGACACCGGTCACCACGACGGCGGACGAGACCGGCGCCTGGTCGGTGACGGTCCGGCTCGCGGTCGGTCCGCACGCCCTCCGGATCACCCAGACGGTGGCGGGTGCGACCTCGGCCGTCCAGACGATCAGCGTGGTGGTGGACGCCGCCACGGTGACGCCGGGTGAGCCCGGGACCCCGGGTGACCCCGGGACGCCCGGCACCCCGGGGAACCCCGGAACGCCGGGAACGCCGGGAACGCCGGGAACCCCGGGGACGCCCGGCCTGCCGGGCACGCCCGGGACCCCGGGAACGCCCGGTGCGCCCGGCAACCCGGGCAACGGCACGGGTGCCGGCACCGGGTCCGGCACCGGCCCCGGCGGACTCGCCTGGACCGGCGCGGAGGTCGCCCCGATCGCCGGGACGGCAGCCGGACTCGTGGTCCTCGGGTTCCTGCTGCTGGGGCTCTCCCGCCTGGCCAGGGGCGCCCGCCGCCGCAGCCGCGGCTGAGCCCGAGCAACGTCCCGCACCGCGCCTCCTGTCCGACCCCGTGTCGGCCGGGAGGCGCGGTGCCGTCCGTGCGCTCGGCCCAGCCCGCGCAGGCGGTCCGGTCCAGTGCCCGTGGACCTGTGGAGGGGCACGCGGGTGTCGGTCGTCCCGGCTACCCTGGTCGCGTGGTCACCGCCCTGTATCGCCGTTACCGGCCCGAGAACTTCGCCGAGCTGATCGGGCAGTCGCAGGTCACCGACCCGCTCCGCACGGCGCTCCGCACCAACCGCGTCAACCACGCCTACCTGTTCAGCGGTCCGCGCGGCTGCGGCAAGACGACCTCGGCCCGCATCCTGGCGCGGTGCCTCAACTGCGCCGAGGGGCCGACCGACACCCCGTGCGGCGTCTGCCCGAGCTGTGTCGAGCTCGCCCGTGACGGCAGCGGTTCGCTCGACGTCATCGAGATCGACGCCGCGAGCCACAACGGTGTCGACGACGCGCGCGACCTCCGTGACCGCGCCGTGTTCGCCCCCGCGCGCGACCGCTACAAGATCTTCATCCTCGACGAAGCGCACATGGTCACCCCGCAGGGGTTCAACGCGCTGCTCAAGCTGGTCGAAGAACCGCCGGAGCACGTCAAGTTCATCTTCGCGACGACCGAGCCGGAGAAGGTCATCGGCACCATCCGGTCGCGTACCCACCACTACCCGTTCCGGCTCGTGCCGCCCGCCGTCATGCTCGAGTACATCGAGCAGCTCTGCACGCAGGAATCGGTCACGGTCGCTCCCGGCGTCCTGCCCCTGGTCGTGCGCGCCGGCGGCGGTTCCGTCCGCGACACCCTGTCCCTGCTCGACCAGCTCATCGCCGGCAGCGAAGACGGCGCGATCGCCTACGAACGCGCGGTCGCCCTGCTCGGCTACACCGATGCCGCGCTGCTCGACGACGTCGTGGACGCCCTCGCCGTGGCCGACCCGGCCTCCGCCTTCGCTGCGATCGACCGGGTCGTGCAGACCGGTCAGGACCCGCGTCGGTTCGTCGAGGACCTGCTCGAGCGCTTGCGCGACCTGATCGTCGTCGCGGCGACGAACGAGAGCGCCGCGGCGGTCCTGCGCGGTGTCTCGCCGGACGAGCTCGACACCATGACCCGGCAGGCCGGTGTCTTCGGTGCCACCGGGCTGTCCCGTGGCGCGGACATCGCGAACAAGGCGCTGACCGACATGACCGGAGCGACCTCGCCCCGGCTGCACCTCGAGCTCATGACGGCGCGCATGCTCGTGCCCGAGGCCGACGACACCCAGCGCGGTGCCCTCGCCCGGGTCGAGCGGCTCGAGCGCCGCGTCGGTGTCGGGGACGCCGGCGGCCACCAGGCACCGTCCGGCGCGGTCGCAGCGCAGGGGTCGGCACAGCCGGCCGCCACCAGCACGGCGCCCGCTCCGGCCCCGTCGTCGACTGCGGCACCGCGTCGGCAGGTCCCCGCCACGCAGCAGGTCCCCGCCGCGCAGCAGGCCCCGGCCGTCCAGCAAGCGCCGGCGGCGCAGCAGGAGCCCGCCGCGGCGTCGGCGAACGCGGCTGCGGCGGCTCAGTCCGACGCCGGAAGTGCGGCACGTGACGCCGCAGCCTCCTGGGCCGCAGCCGTCCCGAGCGCTCCCGAGCCCGCTGCTCCGACCACCGAACAAGTCAGTGCTTCGTCCACGGGCCAGGGCACGACGATCGGTGACGAGCCGGCGGTCCGGACCGTCGGCGCCGTGGGCTTCCAGCAGATGCGCGACGCCTGGCCGCAGATCGTCGAGCACGTGCAGCACGCCAAGCGGTCGGCGTGGTCGGTCGTCGTCACCGCACAGGTGACCGCGCTGCGCGACGACGTGCTGACCCTGACCTTCCCGAGCCAGCAGGACGTTGCCTCGTTCAAGGAGATGTCCGACCCCTCGGCCAGCGTCAGCGAACTGCTCCGCGCCGCGATCATGGACGTCATCGGGCTCCGCGTGAAGTTCGTCGCCCGCGGTCCCGGGGGGCCTGGTCAACAGCGCACCCCGGTCCCCACGCAGCAGCCGTCCGCCCCGGCCGGCCGTCCGGCGCCGGCGAGCCAGCCCGCTGAGCAGGCGCAGCCGCAGTCGCAGCCGCAGCCGCAGACGTCGTCGGCGCCGCAGTCCGCCGCGCCCGCTCCGACGTCGGCCCCGGCCCCGGCCTCCGAGGCCGCTGCAGCCACCGGGGACGGTCCGGCCGCCCCTGCTGAGGCCGCCGCCTCCGCAGCGCCCGACACGACGGCGGCACCCGAACCCGCGGCGTCCACGCCGGAGTCCGGTCCCGCCGCCACCGAGCCGGAGCCCCGTCCGGCGCAGGCACCCGCTCCGGCGTCGGCGCCGGCTCCCGCTGCTGCGTCGGCACCCGCTCCGACGCAGGCACCCGCTCCCGCGCAGGCGCCCGCACCGTCCGGCGCACCCGTCACCGACTGGGCGGTCGCGACGATCCCCGCGAGCGACCCCACCGCCGACGCCGTGCCCGAGTCCGTCGAACCCGGCTGGGCGGCACCCTTCGGCACCGCTCCGGCCGCCGCGCCCGTCGCCCCGGCCGAGTCCGTCGACCCGCAGCAGCCCCGGTCCGAGGCGCCTGCGCAACCCGCCGGTGCCACTGCACCGCAGGGGGTGCAGCCGACCGACG
The DNA here is from genome assembly GCF_044748425.1 of Curtobacterium sp. NPDC089991. NCBI lineage: Bacteria > Bacillati > Actinomycetota > Actinomycetes > Micrococcales > Microbacteriaceae > Curtobacterium > Curtobacterium sp. NPDC089991. The sequence goes on along the minus strand of NZ_JBIVGB010000002.1, from coordinate 213,278 downwards.
GTGGCCCGCAGGCGGCGTCGTCGACGGTCGCCGCGCCTCCCGGAGGACCCGTCGTACCGGGCGTGCCCGTCGACGACTACCCGCTGGACGACGAACCGTACGACGACGGCGCGCCGTTCCCGGACCCCGGTCACGGCCGATCCGCCGCAGCGCCCGCGCAGGCGCCGGCCGCCCCGCGCGCGCAGATCGCTCCGCCGGCCGCGCCGCGGACCGCACCACCGGCACGTCGTGCGCCGGTCGCCGGTCGCTACGGCGAGGCCGTCGTGCGTGAGATCCTCAACGCCCAGTTCATCGAGGAGACCGCTCTCCACCAGGACGGTGCCTGATGTACGACGGGATCGTCCAGGACCTCATCGACGAGTTCGGTCGCCTGCCGGGCATCGGCCCGAAGTCGGCGCAGCGCATCGCGTTCCACATCCTGCAGACCGAGTCGTTCGACCCGTCGCGGCTGTCCGAGCTGCTGGCGGACGTCAAGGAGCGCGTGCGCTTCTGCGAGATCTGCGGCAACGTCACCGAGAACGTCCAGTGCAGCATCTGCCGCGACCCGCGCCGGTCGCCGGCCACGATCTGCGTGGTGGAAGAGGCGAAGGACGTCGCGGCGATCGAACGCACCCGTGAGTTCCGCGGGCTCTACCACGTGCTCGGTGGCGCGATCAGCCCGATCGACGGCATCGGCCCGGACGACCTGCGGATCCAGCAGCTCATGACGCGCCTGGCCGACGGCACGGTCGAAGAGGTCATCATCGCGACCGACCCCAACCTCGAGGGCGAGGCGACGGCGACCTACCTGAGCCGGCTGCTCGTCCCGATGGGCATCCGGACGACCCGGCTGGCCTCGGGCCTGCCGGTCGGCGGCGACCTCGAGTACGCCGACGAGGTCACGCTCGGCCGTGCGTTCGAGGGCCGTCGCGTCGTCGGCGGCTGAGACCCACGCAGGATCGTTGCGTGCGGGGCGGCTCGCACGCAACATCCTCGAAACACCGACTACCATTGTGAGACCGCGTGACCTCGCGGTGTCGCCGTCTCCGGGAGTACCAGCCAGTGGCCTTGATCGTGCAGAAGTTCGGTGGATCCTCCGTCGCGGACGCCGAGAGCATCAAGCGCGTGGCGAAGCGGATCGTCGAGACGAAGAAGGCCGGCAACGACGTCGTCGTGGCGGTGTCGGCGATGGGCGACACCACCGACGAACTCGTCGACCTGGCGCACTCGGTCACCCCGATCCCCGCCGGCCGTGAACTCGACATGCTCCTGACCGCGGGGGAGCGCATCTCGATGGCGCTGCTCGCGATGGCGATCAAGAGCCTCGGGGTCGAAGCCTCGTCGTACACCGGCAGCCAGGCGGGCATGCTCACCGACGCGCAGCACGGCAAGGCGCGCATCGTCGACGTCACCCCGAAGCGCGTGCGTGAGGCGCTCGACTCCGGCCACGTCGCGATCGTCGCGGGGTTCCAGGGGTTCAACCGCACGACGGGCGAGATCACCACGCTCGGCCGGGGCGGCTCGGACACGACGGCCGTCGCCCTCGCCGCCGCGCTCGACGCCGACGTCTGCGAGATCTACACCGACGTCGACGGCATCTTCACCGCCGACCCTCGTGTCGTGCCGAAGGCCCGCAAGGTCGACCGCATCACGAGCGAGGAGATGCTCGAGCTCGCGGCGTCCGGCGCCAAGGTCCTCTACATCCGTGCCGTCGAGTACGCCCGCCGGCACGGCGTCACCCTGCACGTCCGGTCCTCGTTCAACAACACCGAGGGCACCATCGTCTACAACCCTGCCGAGGGGGAAACCGTGGAAGAACCGATCATCACCGGGATCGCCGGAGACCTCTCCGAGGGGAAGATCACCGTCGTGGGCGTCCCGGACCAGCCGGGCAAGGCCGCCGAGATCTTCACCAACGTCGCACGCGCCGGGGCGAACATCGACATGATCGTCCAGAACGTGTCGGCGGCGTCGACCGGGCGGACGGACATCTCGTTCACCCTGCCGAAGGACCAGGGCCAGACCGTGCTCACGGCGCTCGAGGTCGCGAAGTCCGACATCGGCTACGAGAGCATCCAGTACGACGACCAGATCGGCAAGCTCGCCCTGGTCGGTGCCGGCATGCGCACGAACGCCGGCGTCTCGGCGAAGCTCTTCCGCGCGCTGCACGACGCGTCGATCAACATCGAGATGATCTCCACCTCGGAGATCCGCATCTCGGTCGTCACCCGCGCCGACACCCTGAACGAGGCGATGCGGGTCGTGCACAACGCGTTCGACCTCGACGCCGAGGCCGAAGCCGTCGTCCACGCCGGCACCGGCCGCTGACCCACGCTGACCCGCTGAACCAGGAGCACCGCATGAGCACCCTCACCGTCGCCGTCGTCGGCGCCACCGGACAGGTCGGCGCCGTGATGCGTCGTCTGCTCGAAGAGCGCGCGTTCCCGGCCGACCAGGTCCGGTTCTTCGCGAGCGCCCGGTCCGCCGGCACGACCCTGCCGTTCCGCGGCGAGCAGATCGTGGTCGAGGACTCCGAGTTGGCCGACCCGTCGGGCATCGACATCGCCCTGTTCTCGGCCGGTGCCACCGCCTCGCGGGCCCTCGCGCCGAAGTTCGCCGCAGCCGGGGCACTCGTCGTCGACAACTCGAGCGCCTGGCGCATGGACCCCGAGGTCCCGCTCGTCGTGAGCGAGGTCAACCCGCACGCGATCGACCAGGCCCCCAAGGGGATCATCGCGAACCCCAACTGCACCACCATGGCGATCATGCCGGTGCTCAAGGTGCTGGACACCGAGGCCGGGCTCCGCCGTCTGGTCGCGACGACCTACCAGGCCGTCTCCGGCTCCGGGCTCGCCGGCGTCGAGGAACTGCTCGGCCAGGCGCGTGCCGCCCTCGAGCAGGACACCGCAGCGCTCACCCACGACGGTTCCGCGGTGACGTTCCCGGAGCCGGTCAAGTACGTCCGCCCGATCGCCTTCGACGTCGTGCCGCTCGCCGGCAGCATCGTCGAGGACGGCCTGGGGGAGACCGACGAAGAGAAGAAGCTCCGCAACGAGAGCCGCAAGATCCTCGAGCTCCCCGACCTGCTCGTCGCCGGCACGTGCGTGCGTGTGCCGGTCTTCACGGGCCACTCCATCTCGGTGCACGCCGAGTTCGAGCGTCCGCTGTCGCCCGAGCGTGCGACCGAGATCCTGTCGAGCGCACCCGGCGTGGAGCTGTCGGACGTGCCGACGCCGCTGCAGGCCGCCGGCCAGGACCCCGCGTTCGTCGGCCGCATCCGTGCCGACCAGTCCGCGCCCGAGGGCCGTGGGCTCGCGCTGTTCGTCAGCAACGACAACCTGCGGAAGGGTGCAGCGCTCAACGCGGTGCAGATCGCCGAGGCGATCGTCGAGCGCCGCACCGTCGCCGCGCGCGGCTGACCGGCCTGTCGGTCGACGCCGGTAGGATCGACGGGTGGCAGTGAAGCAGGTGGACCCGATCGATGTCGTCCTCGTCGGGGGAGGCATCATGAGCGCCACCCTCGGCGCGATCATCCACCGGCTCGAGCCCTCGTGGAAGATCCGCGTGTACGAGCGTCTCGGCGCCGTCGCGCAGGAGTCCTCGAACCCGTGGAACAACGCCGGCACCGGGCACTCCGCGCTCTGCGAGCTGAACTACACGCCCGAGCTCGCCGACGGTCGCGTCGAGATCGCGAAGGCCGTCACGGTCAACGAGCAGTTCCAGGTCTCGCGGCAGTTCTGGTCGCACCTGGTCGAGATCGGTACGCTGCCCGACCCGTCCAACTTCATCAACCCGACCCCGCACATCTCCTTCGTCTGGGGTGCGGACAACGTCGAGTACATGCGCAAGCGGTACGAGGCGATGCGGGGACACCCGCTGTTCGCCGGGATCGAGTTCTCCGACGACCCCGCTCAGATCCGCAAGTGGGCGCCCGCACTCATCCCCGGCCGCAAGAAGGACCAGCCGATCGCGGCGACCTACTCGGCGGCGGGCTCCGACGTCGACTTCGGGTCGCTCACCCGGCAGCTGTTCGACCAGCTCGAGCTCGACGGGCTCGAGTTCGAACCGAACCACCAGGTCAAGAACATCTCGCGGGGCAAGGACTTCGACGGCTGGGCGCTCGACGTCCTGAACGAGGTCGGTCGGTCGACGCAGAAGATCGCCGCGAAGTTCGTCTTCGTCGGTGCCGGTGGTGGGGCCCTGCAGCTGCTGCAGAAGTCCGGCATCCCGGAGATCCGCGGGTACGGCGGCTTCCCGGTCTCCGGCGAGTTCCTGCGCACAGACGACCCCGAGGTCGTGCAGAAGCACGCAGCCAAGGTCTACGGCAAGGCCAGCGTGGGGGCGCCGCCGATGTCGGTGCCGCACCTGGACACCCGCATCGTCGACGGCAACGCGTCGCTGATGTTCGGGCCGTACGCCGGGTTCAGCCCGAAGTTCCTGAAGCAGGGGTCGATGCTCGACCTGTTCAAGTCGATCCGACCGCACAACCTGCGTCCGATGCTGAGCGTCGCGTTCTCGAACTTCGACCTGGTGCGCTACCTGATCGGCCAGCTGCTCGCCTCGAAGCAGACCAAGTTCGACGCGCTGCGCGACTTCATGCCGAGCGCCGAGCCCGAGAACTGGCACAAGATCATCGCGGGCCAGCGGGTGCAGGTCATCAAGCCGGACAAGGACAAGGGCGGGGTGCTGCAGTTCGGCACCGAGGTCATCACGGCTGCTGACGGTTCGATCGCCGGGCTCCTCGGGGCCTCGCCGGGGGCGTCGACCGCGGTGCCGATCATGCTCGGCCTGCTCCGGAGGTGCTTCCCCGACCGGTGGGACGGCTGGCAGGACGCGGTCCACGAGATGGTCCCGACCTACGGGCAGGACCTCGGAGACGACGCTACCCTGGCCGACGCCACCCTCGAGCGCACGGCGAAGGTGCTCGGCCTGCACCACTGACCAGCTTCGGCTTGCGGCCCGTTCGAACATGTGTTCGAATGACGGCATGCGGTGGAGTGGACAGGCGATCGATGCCGAGCAGAGCGACGCACTGCCGGGCATGGAGTCGAACAGCGGGTTCGTCCGGAGTGTGACGACGCCCGAGTTCGCGGGTGTCACGTTCCACGAGGTCCTGGCGAAGAGCGCGCTGAACCGGGTGCCGAGCGCTGACGGCTCCGGCACCTACGGCTGGACCATCAACCCGTACCGGGGGTGCAGTCACGCGTGCGTGTACTGCTTCGCGCGGCCGACGCACACCTACCTCGAGTTCGACGGTGGAGCCGACTTCGACCAGCAGATCGTCGTGAAGACGAACGTGGCCGACGTCCTGCGGCGTGAGCTCGGCAAGCCCACGTGGGACCGTCACCCGATCGCGCTCGGCACGAACACCGACCCGTACCAGCGTGCCGAGGGTCGGTACCGACTGATGCCCGGGGTGATCCAGGCGTTGGCGGACAGCCGCACACCGTTCAGCATCCTGACGAAGGGCACGCTGCTCCGGCGCGACCTGCCGCTCCTGGCCGAGGCGGCGAAGGTGGTGCCGGTCGACCTCGCGATGTCGATCGCCGTGTACGACGACGACCTGCAGCAGTCGGTGGAGCCCGGCACGCCGACGACGGCTGCGCGGCTCGCCACCGTGCGGGCGATCCGCGACGCCGGGCTCGACTGCGCGGTGTTCCTCATGCCCGTGCTGCCGTACATCACCGACACCCGTGCACACCTCGACGACGCCGTCGGTCGGGCGGCGGCGGCCGGTGCCACGAGCGTCATGTACTCCGCGCTGCACCTGCGGCCGGGCGTGAAGCCGTGGTGGTTCGAGTGGCTCGGACGCGAACGGCCCGACCTGGTGGCGCGCTACCGGGCGATGTACCTCGACAACACCTTCGCGCCGAAGGACTACCGCCGCTGGCTGTCGGAGCGCATCCGACCGATCCTGGCGGCGCACGGCATCGGCCTCGGGCGCGTGGACCCGGCGACGGGGTCGATGGGCTTCTCGGACCCCTCGACGGTGCCGCAGGAACAGTCGATCCCCACGACGTCGCCGCTCAAGCGCGCGGATCCGGGCTTCGACCGCCGTCTGCTCCGACCGGTCGCGCCGCAGACGTTGTTCTGAGCAACGAAGGTTGCGCGTTCGGGGGACATCGGTGTGTCGTGGGGGCCGGTATCATCGACCGGGTCGCCGAACGGACGCTGTTTCGGGGTACACGGTCAGCACCAAGGTGTTTGATCGTGGGCGGCATTCCCGCCACCCGGAAGGACCCATCTCGTGCTCGGCATCCCCACGCACCTCGCTCCGCGAGTGAACGCGTGGTCGACGGTGCGGGCCTTCCACGCCGGCGCGATCGGATCGTTGGTGGCGGCGGCGATCGCGCTGCTGCTGTACCGGCTGTCCGAGCCCGACGTGCAGGTGATCAGTGCGGTCCTGGCGCTCGTCCCGATGCTCGGCATGATCGGCGTGCACGTGCAGTTCGGCACCTGGCGCTCCGCGGTCGCGTTCCTGGTCGTCGGCGGCGTCTGTGCGTGGTGGTTCGCGATGATCGTGCAGCAACAGGTCCCGTTGGGCTGGGTCACCTCGTACCTGCTGTCGTTGGCGGTCATCCCGCTCATCCTGGTCGGCGGTGCCGGCGCGGTGCCGAGCCGCGTCGTGCTGTGGTCCTTCCTCGGGTTCCTGACCGGACGCGTGGCGACGTGGATCGCGGTCGTCCAGGCCGACGGCCCGCCGCGTCCGCTCGTGCTCGCCTGGGTGACGCTCGGCTTCGTGGTCGTCCTGGTGCTGTTCACGAGCCGGAGCACCGGTCGGTCGGAGCGGGTGCAGCCGGAGCTGCTGCGCTCGGCGCGTGAGGAGCACGTCTCCGCGTACCGTGCCGGGGTCGAGGCCGAGGCGGCTGCGATCCTGCACGACACCGTCCTGAACCACCTCAACGCGATCGCCCTGGCGCCCGACGGACCGATGGACCCGCACCTGGCACGGACCGTCGAAGCCGACGTCGCCGTCCTGACCGGCAAGGGGTGGCTGGCACCGGCCGCCCGGCAGCGACCGGGTGCAGCCGTCGACGCGTTCGCCGTCATGGTCGACGAGCACCGTGCGGCCGGTCTCGACGTCACGGTTTCCGGTGATCCGTCCGCCCTCGACCGGCTCGACCAGCGTGCCGTCACCGCGCTCGTCCGCGCCGTGGGGCAGTGTCTGGCCAACGTCCGCAAGCACGCCGGTGTCGACGCGGCCGAGGTCAGCGTCTTCGACGACGGTGCGTCGTGCACCGTGATGGTGGTCGACGACGGTCGCGGTTTCGACGAGGACTCCACGGGGTCCGACCGGATGGGCCTGCGTGGCTCGGTCCGCGACCGCATCGGGCGGGTGGGCGGCGACGTCCAGATCTGGTCGTCGCCCGGTTCGGGCACGAGCGTGATGATGACGGTGCCGTTCGGACCGGTCACCGCCACGACGGACGCCGTGGCCACCGACCACGTCGGCACCGTGGTGCCCGACGAGGTCGGCGGCGTGCACGGAGCCGACCGGTGAGCACCACGACCGAGGCCCGTCGGACCGCGCAGCAGTACGACCCGCTCGGCGCGATGGGGTCGCGTCCGCTCGCGATCGGGCTCGGCGCGGCCAGCATCGTCTGGGCGCTCCTGGTGTCCGTGTTCGACCGTGACGTCGTGGGCAGCCCCACCCTCAGCGCGCTCACCGTCATCCTGGTCGCGGCGTCGGCAGCGGTCGTGTTCACCGCCTCGAGCCCGTTCCGCGCACCGTTCCCGCGGTGGGCGTTCGTCGCGCACGTCGGGCTGCTCGGCCTGGCGTCGGTGACGAGCGTCGCCGCGCAGTGGGGACCCGACCGCAGCGCCCTGAACGACTTCATGTCGCTCATCACGGCGACCGGCATCGTGATGGTCGCGCCGTACCGGCCGTGGACGGACCTGACCATCGGCGGCGCGCTGCTCGCCGTCGTCAACGCCGCGACCTGGGGCGTCGGTGCAGCGACGTTCCCGCACGAGATCCCCGTCGCCGTCGCGGCCTTCCTGGCGGCGGCACCGACCCTGGTGCTGACCGCTGCGTCGGCCGTCTTCGCGTGGACGTTCGCGGGCCTGGCCGAGCGGGTGCAGATCAGGGCCGGTTCCTACTCCGTTGAGCGTGCGGAGCGGGACGGCATCGCGGCGAGCGTGCAGCAGGACCGGTCGACGATCCTCGCCCGCGACGTCGCACCGTTCTTCGCCGAGCTGCGCACGCGCGAGGTCATCACCGATGCCGACCGCGAGCGGGCACGACTGATCGCCGACGGCATCCGCCGGGCGATGGTCGCCGACGCGGACCGCACCTGGTTCGAGCAGGCCGTGCGCGTCGAGGGTGGGGACGCCCCGGTCGTCGACGACCCGGACGGGCTCGCCGCGATGCTCGACGCCGACCAGCGCTCCGTGGTGCGGACGTTCCTGCGGGCCGCGTTCCGTGCCTCGACCGTCGACCCGGCCGGGTTCCGGGCAACGCTCCGACGCGCGGACGGGCAGGACGACGCGGCCACCCGCGGCGATGCAGCGCGCACCGACCCGGCCCGCGCCGACCCAGCCCGCACCGACCCGGCCCGCACCGACACCGCCCGCACCGACACCGCCCGCGACGCCCGCGTCCTGCTCGAACTCGACCTCGCCGTGGCCGACTCCGACATCGGGATCCACCGCACCTTCGACCCCTACTTCGCCGTCCTCCGTGTGACGTTCCCCGACCTCGACGTCGCGGTTCGTCCGTCCGCCCTCGCACTAAGGTTCTCCTATGACCAGCACTGACCCGAACAGGCTCTCGGAGGGGTCCCCGTCCCTCCCGAACCCGGGGGCACGACGTGTGCGGTTGGCCATCCTCGACGACCACGAGGTGCTGCTGGACAGCCTGTCGAGCTGGATCGCGGTGAACGCGTTCGACTTCGACCTGGCCCTGACCGCGCACACCTGGCTCGAGATGGTCCACAGCGACAGCTTCCCGACCGACCTGGTGTTCCTCGACTTCCAGCTCAAGGAACCCGTCTCGATCGAGGCCCGTGTCCGCACCTGCCGTGCCGCCGGCGCGAAGGTCATCGTGCTCTCCAGCGTCGACAGCCGCGAGTCCCGCGACCGTGCCCTGGCAGCAGGCGCCGCGGCGTTCCTGTCGAAGTCCCTGCCGATGCGCGAGGTCATGGACGTCGCCCGCGAGATCATGGGCGTCGCACGCGAGACCCCGCAGCCGCGGGAGTGGCGTCCGCTGCCCACCGGAGCGGCTGCGCACCAGCGTCCGAAGCTCAGCCACGGCGAGGAAGAAGCGCTCCGGCTGTACGTGTCCGGCTACTCGACGAACGAAGTCGCCGCGCAGATGAACGTGCAGTACGAGACCGCGAAGACCTACCTGCGCCGGGTCCGCGAGAAGTACAGCAAGGTCGGCCGTCCCGCCTCGAAGAAGTCCGACCTGATCCGGCGGGCCGCCGAGGACGGGTTCCTCGCGTAGTGGCGAAGCTCTACTTCCGCTACGGCGCGATGAACAGCGGCAAGAGCACGGGGCTCCTGCAGGCTGCCTACAACTACGAGGAGCGCGGCCACCGGGTCCTGCTCGCGAAGCCCGCGGTGGACACCAAGGGCGACCGTGAGATCGTGTCCCGCCTCGGCGTGACCCGCACCGTCGACCTGGTCTTCGCCCCCGATGCCGACGTCCGGTCCGCGGTCGCCGCGGCCGGCGCCGTCGACCCCGAGTCCGACCGCCTCGACGGCATGGTCCGCGCCGTCAGCTGCGTGCTGGTCGACGAGGCGCAGTTCCTCACGCCGCAGCAGGTGGACGACCTGCTGCGCATCGCGGTCCTCGACGAGATCCCGGTGATCACGTACGGCATCCGCACCGACTTCCGCACCGAGGCGTTCCCGGGCAGCGCCCGCCTGCTCGAGGTCGCGCACTCGCTCGAAGAGCTCAAGACGATCTGCCGGTGCGGACGCAAGGCCGTCTTCAACGCCCGCACCGTCGACGGCCGGTTCGTGTTCGACGGCTCGCAGGTCGCCATCGACGGCGTCGACGTCGCCTACGAGTCGCTCTGCGCCAACTGCTACCTGACGGAGTCCGGCGGCCGGCTCGACGGCGCCTGATCCGCTCTGCGGGCAGATCGTCACACACCGCTCGGCGCTCGAGACGCGACCGCAGACGGCCTGGAGGCGCGGTGCAGCCCCGCCACGGGCCTCCCGGCCGTCGCGCCTGACGTCCAAGGCGCGCCGCATGCGTCCGCCGTTCGGTCGCGAACCGTCGCTTGTGCGACGTCCGGGCGACGCCTGGTGACCGGTCGGCCGGCGGACGACGGCGTGTCCTGACTGGTGGTGGAGGCGGTCTCCTCGTGGAATGCGTGCGCCGCGGCGCGCGTTGGTGACCACATGAGCGACGACACCCTGCACCTGTCCGTCCTGGACCTGGCGACGCGCGAGTACGGCCAGTCCAACACCGAAGCCCTGCAGGGCTCGATCGACATGGCGGTCCACGCCGAGAAGCTCGGCTACGAGCGGTTCTGGGTCGCCGAGCACCACGGCATGCCCGGCATCACCTCGTCGGCCCCCGCGGTGTTGCTGAGCGCCGTCGGCGCGGCCACCTCGACCATCCGCATCGGCTCCGGCGGCGTCATGCTGCCGAACCACGCACCCCTCGTCATCGCCGAGCAGTTCGGCACGCTCCGAGCGCTGTACGGCGACCGCGTCGACCTCGGGCTCGGCCGTGCGCCGGGTACCGACGGGGCGACCGCGATGGCGCTGCGCCGCACCGACCGGCTCGACGTCGACGACTTCCCGGACCGCCTCGCCGACCTGATCGGGTTCTTCACCGGGATGTCCTCGGACAACCCGTTGTCGGGCATCCGTGCGGTGCCGGGCTACGGCGACGTGCCGGAGTTCTGGCTGCTCGGGTCCTCCGGGTACAGCGCGCAGGTGGCCGGGGCGCTCGGCGTCTCGTTCGCCTTCGCCCACCACTTCGCGTCGGACAACACCGAGGCGGCGCTCGCGCTGTACCGCGACTCGTTCCGGCCCTCGCGGTTCCGCCAGACCCCGAACGCCCTCATCGGCGTGCAGGTCGTCACGGACAAGGACCCGGCCGTCGTCGACGAGCAGAGCGCTCCCGGGATGATCTCGTTCATCCGGATGCGGCAGGGGGCGAAGCCCGAGCCGGTCTCGATGGACGAGGCCCGCGCGTACGAGTTCAACGACCTCGAGCGTCGGTTCATCGCCGCGCGTACCGAGCGCCAGGCGTACGGCAACGCTGACCAGGTGGCGGACAAGATCAACGCGCTCGTGGAGTCCACCGGGGCGAACGGCGTGATCGTCGCTCCGGGTGCTGCGCAGGCGCGGTACCGGCACCAGGCGCTCGACGTGGTGGCTGGGCTGCACGCCGCCGGGCGGCTCGTGCGCGCGGGCGCGTCGGCGTCGGCGTCGGCGCCGGCGTCGGTCTAGCTCGCTCGTTCGTTCGCTTGGTGAGCAGAAATGGTCGGGTCGCCGTCGGGCACCCGACCATTTCTGCTCACCAAGTGGAGCGGAGCCTCAGGTGAGCAGACCGAGGCGCGTCGCCGCAGCCACGGCGCCGACTCGCGAACCGACGTCGAGCTTGCGGAACACGTTGTAGACGTGCCGCTTGACCGTGCCGATCGCGAGCTGCAGGTCCGTCGCGATCTCGGCGTTGGTGCGCGCAGCCGCGAGGAGCCGCAAGACCTCGAGCTCGCGGTCGCTGAGCGGTGATCCCGCGCGGGCCTCGGTGACCAGGTCGACCGGGAACGTCACCGGCGCGGCATCGGCGTGTGCGGCCCGGGCGATGCGGTCGACGAGCTCGCGGCTCGGGGTGTCCTTCGTCACGAAGTCGACCGCACCGGCGTCGAGCAGTGTCCGACGCAGGACGGCATCGCGGTGCATCGTGAGCACCACCACGCGGACGTCCGGACGGGTGCGGCGCACCGTGGCGATCGTGGTGCGTGCCGGCGGACCGTCGAGCTCGACGTCGAGGAGCAGGACGTCGATGGCGGCAGCTTCAGGGGAGTCGAGGACGTCGGACGGACGCTCGCCGTGTGCGACCACGCGGATCGTGGGGACGGCGGCGAGGATCGTCGCCAGTCCTTCGCGGAACAGCTGGTGGTCGTCGACGATGGCGACGTGCGTGACGGTCACAGCGTGCCCCTCGGGACCGTCAGGCGAACGGTGGTGCCGGTGCCTGGGGTGCTCTCGACGTCGAGTCGCGCGCCGATGACCGCGGCCCGCTCGCGCATGGTCTGCTGCCCGAGGCGTCCGTCGGCGTCGGCATCGGGGTCGAAGCCCTGACCGTCGTCGGAGACCGTCACGACGAGGGATGCCGAGGTCCACGCGAAGTGCACCTCGGCGGCGGAGTCCGGAGCGTGCTTCCGGCGGTTCGTGAGCGCCTCGAGCAGGATCGTCAGCGCTTCCTCCGCCTGCCAGTTCGGCAGGTGCTCGGGCGTACCCGTGGTGCTGAACGACAAACGGTCGTCGTCGGAGAACAGGTCCTGGGCGTGCCGGGCGAGCGCATCGTCGAGCAGGGCGTCGCCGACGCGGGCGTGCAGGCTCACCGCGAGGTCCTGCACGTCGCCGAGTGCTCCGCGCAGCAGCCGTGCGGCGTCGTCGAGCTGGTCGGCACGTTCGCCGGCCGGGGGATCGGTCAGCAGCACCAGGTCGAGCCGCTGCAGCCCGGCGAGGATACCGTGCGCCACGCGGTCGTGCAGGTCACGGGCGATCTGCGTGCGGGAGTCCAGGTGCGCCGTCGTGACGCGCTGGCGCAGCGCCTCGGTGTAGGCGACGGCCCCGGCGGGGAACCGGCTCCAGATGCCCGCGTGGAGCGCCCTGGTGGCACGCAGGACCTCGACGGTGGACTCCGCGCCGACCTCGTCCACGAAGAGCGGCAGGTAGGCGTCGAAGAGCATCTCCGCGGCGAGCATCGCGCCGGCGGGGTGCTGGGACTGCTCGGCGTGCAGGGAGCCGGAGGCCAGGTGCTCCGGATCGAGGTACGCGCCGCTCACCACACTGTCCTCGGCACCGGCGGCGTAGCGCGCGTGTGCCTCGGCGATCATCGACGTCACGTTGTCGACGAGGTTCTGCGTGAGGATCGGGTCGTCGGCGAGCTCGGGGAACTGTGCGGCGATCCGTTCGAGGACGGGGCGGAAGTGGTCGGCGCGTGACATCGCTGTCGAGGCTATCCGCGTCGTCGCAGCCGGGGGAGCGGCGGCCACGTCGTGTGTCGGGAGGTGTAGTGCCGAGCGCCCGACCGTGGAAAAGCAGAAGGCCCCGGTTCCGGAGAACCAGGGCCTTCTTCGTACTGTCTCAACACAGTGTCGGGGTGACAGGATTTGAACCTGCGACCTCCTCGTCCCGAACGAGGCGCGCTACCAAGCTGCGCCACACCCCGCGGTGTGATCACTCCGTACCGGAGCAACCCGACAATACTATCCGATGATCGGGGGTGCTCACGACCATCCGGCGAACTCCCGGGCGCGTCGTCAGGAGGTGCGGGCGGTGAGGGTGACGACGACCGCTTCGGGCCGGCAGGCGAACCGGACCGGCGCGTAGATCGAGGTGCCGAGACCGGCCGAGACCTCGAGCCACGACCAGTGGTTCCGGTGCTCCCACTTGTGCAGCCCGCTGACGTACCGGCGGGGCAGGTCGCTGTTCGTGACGAGGGCACCGACCCCGGGCACCTGGACCTGGCCGCCGTGGGTGTGGCCAGCGAAGATGATGTCCGCACCCTGGGTGACGAAGGCGTCGAGCACGCGGCGGTAGGGCGCGTGCGTGACACCGATCGCGACGGGGGCGGGGCCGTCCTCGTCTTCGGACCAGGGGACCTCGCCGCGCATCTCGTCGACGTTCGTGGGGAGCAGGTCGAGCCGGTCCCAGTCGCGGTGCGCGTCCGAGGTGCCGAACAGCTCGAACCGCGAGCCGCGGAGCTCGATGGCGCGGGCGTGGTCGTTCAGGTCGAGCCACCCGAGGGACTCGAAGAACGCCGTCTGCCGGTCGATGTCGAGCTCGACGGGCTTCGCCTCGCTGTGCGTGCGGCTCGGGCCGGAGAAGTACTTCAGCGGGTTGCGCGGCGACGGCCCGAAGAAGTCGTTCGACCCGTACGCGAACACGCCGGGAACACCCCGGAACGGCTCCAGTGCGTACTCCACGGCCGCGTTCGCCGTGGGGTGCCCGAGGTTGTCGCCGGTGTTGACGATGAAGTCCGGCTCCACCAAGGACAGGTCGCGCAGCCACTGTTGCTTGTCGGCCTGCCACGGGGCCATGTGGATGTCGGACAGGTGCAGGACGGTGACGTCACGCGACCCCGGCGGGAGGACCGGGACGGTCTCCCACCGGATGCCGAAGCGTCGACGCTCGACGAGCGAGCCCCAGGCGAACGAGGCAGCGCCGACGGCCGCGCCGGCTGCGAGGACCGCGAGCGCGGCGCGACCGCGGGTCACTTGCAGTCCTTGGGTGCCTTGCCGTTCTTGTCGCCGTAGAGCTGGACGTTCACGTCGGCGTTCTTGTCGGCGGCAGCGCCGATCGCGGGTTCGACGGCTGCGACCTTGCAGGTCTTGTTGCCGCCACCCTTGGCGTAGTCGTCCGACACGTTGACGTTGCCGAAGCCGGCGTCGTTCAGCGCCGAGCGGGCATCGCCGAGCGAGTCACCGCCGATCTCCGGCACGTTGGCCTGCGAGCCGTCCGAGGTGTAGACCGTCACGCTCGAACCGGAGGACAGGAGTGCACCAGCGGACGGCGAGGTCGACGACACCGAACCGGGGTTGCCGGTGCCGGGGCGGGCGCCACCGTCGACGTAGGTGAAGCCGGCGCCGGAGATCGCTGCGCGGGCTTCGTCAGCGGTCTTCCCCTGCAGGTTCGGGAGTGCCTTGGCGTTGCCACGGATCGCCGTGGGCTGCGGGTCTGTGAAGGCACCGGCGGGATAGGTGGCATTGATCGCGGTCATCGCCTGCCGCCACACATCGGCGCGGGATCCGGCGTACGTGCCGTTGACCCCGTTGCTGTAGTGCCGGAGGTTGTTCTTCTTGCCGTCGGTGTTGCCCTGCCAGTAGGCGGTGGCGACGCGTGAACTCGCGCCGACGAGCCAGATCTGGTCAGCCTCGTCGGTCGTGCCCGTCTTGGCGAACATCTGGGTGCCGTCCGGCGTCTGTGCACCGCGCGCGGTACCGCTGGTGATCGTGCCCTTCATGGCGTAGATCGCAGCCTGTGCGAACGCCGGGTCAACTGCCTGCTGGCAGTCCTTCGTCTGGCCGCCGAGCTGCTTGCCGGACGGCGAGGTGATCTGGTCGATGGCGATCGGCTTGCAGTAGATGCCGTTGTTCGCGACAGCGGCGTAGGCAGCGGCCATCGTCATCGGGGCGATCTCGTTGGTACCGAGGATGGCCGACGGGTTCTGGTACTGCAGCTCGCCGCCGTCAGCGCGGTGCACACCGAGCGACTGCGCGATGTCCCGGATGTCGCAGAGGTCGAGCTTCTGGGCCATCGACGCGAACGCGCCGTTGATCGAGCCAGCGGTGGCCCCGAGCACGCTCCAGTTGCCGCCCTCGCCCGGAGCGTCGTTCGAGACGTCGAACTTCGTGTAGTCGGTCTGACCGCAGATGGTCCACGGCGTGACCACACGTTCAGCACCGCTGACGGTCTCGTTGAGCCCGTGGCCGGTCTTGATCCAATCCAGCAGCGTGAAGAGCTTGTACGTCGAGCCGGTCTGGAACCCGCCGGAGTTGCCGTACTTGTAGTCGACGCTGTAGTTCAACGAGGTCGATGTCGGTGCCGACTTCAGCGACTCGTCGAAGTCCTTGTTCTGCGCCATCGTCACGATGCGGCCGGAGCCGGCCTCGATCGAGTTGAGCGTCGCGCCCAAGGCCAGGTTCGTCTCGGCCTTGTTGTCGTAGGTGTTGAGGAGCTGCTTCTGTTCGGCGTTGAGGTCGATGTTCAGCGTCGTCTGGATCTTGTAGCCGCCGTTCCGCCACGCGGTGTCGCGTGCCTTCTGCGACGAGCCGAGCTGCGACATCTCGAGCACGACCTTCTTGGCGTAGTCGCAGAAGAACTGCGAGCCGTCGCCGACCGATGCCCGGCAGCCCTGCGAGGGCTGCGTCAGGTGCACGTAGTCCGCGGGCTTCGACAGGCGGGCCGTGCGGTACTCGGCCTCGGTCAGGTTCTTCTGGTCGTACATCGAGCGCAGGATGACGTTGCGCCGGGCGACGTTGGCGTCGTACTTCTTCGGCGTCGACAGGTTGCGCGCCTCGGGGTACTGCACGATGGCCATCAGCGAGGCGGCCTCGGCCGGGGTCAGCTTCGTCGCGCTCTTGTTGTAGTAGTGCTGCGCGGCAGCCTGCACACCGTAGGTCTGGTCGCCGAAGTAGGCGATGTTCAGGTAGGCGGTGAGGATCTCCTTCTTGGAGTACTTCTTCGCCAGCCCGATCGCGAGCTTCATCTCCTCGAGCTTGCGGGGGATGGTCTGCTCGACGGCCTCGTTGTAGGCCTTCTGCTGCTCCTTCTTCGTGGGGAGGTTCAGCGCTTCGTTCATCTTGATGTTGCGGACGAGCTGCATGGTCAACGTCGACCCACCGCCCGAGTCGCCGAGTCCACCGGCGATGCTGCCCACGCCGGCGCGGATGAGCGAGGTCATGTCGACGCCGCCGTGGCTGTAGAAGCGCTTGTCCTCGCCGTCGATGGCCGCGTTCTTCAGCTGGTCGCTGATCTGGTCGAACTTCAGTTCCTGCCGGTTCTGGTCGTACAGCGTCGCGAAGTGCACCGACTTGCCGCCCGAGTACGCGTACAGCTCGTTGCGCTGCGGCAGGTCACCGATCTCGATGTACTCCGGCAGCGACTCGAACACACCGATCGTCGACGTCGTCGTGACACCGGCGACCGCGATGGCCGGGGTGACCCCGATCGTGACGAGCAGGCCGGCGAGGGCACTGAACCCGACGAATCCGATGAAGGCGCCGACTGCTGAGACGGGCTTGGTCCGCGAGGCAGACGTCTTCTGGGCAGACATAGGATGCAGCCTAAACGACACCCACGACTGAAAGGCTGGCAAGGAACCGCATGACTCGCTGGGAGTACTTCACCACGCCCCTGATGATCCACAACACCACCGCCATCCTCAACAACTACGGGGACGAGGGCTGGGAGCTGGTCCAGATCGTCACCGGCCCCGAGGGTGGGCTCGTCGCGTACCTCAAGCGCCCGAAGGCCGACGCATGAGCGTCGCGGACCGCCTGACCGAGCTGGGGCTGACGCTTCCGCCGGTCGCTGCACCCGTCGCCGCGTACGTCCCCGCGGTCGTCACCGGCCAGTACGTCTACACGGCCGGGCAGCTGCCGTTCGTCGACGGCGCACTGCCGGTCACCGGCAAGGTCGGGGCGTCGGTCGACGCCGAGACCGCCACTGCGCAGGCCCGCGTGGCCGCGCTCAACGCGCTGGCCGCCGTCGAGTCGGTCGCCGGCTCGCTCGACCGCGTCGCCCGGGTCGTCAAGGTCACCGTGTTCGTCGCGTCGGAGCCGTCCTTCACGGGCCAGCCCGGGGTCGCGAACGGCGCGTCCACCCTGGTCGGCGAGGTCTTCGGTGACGCCGGCGTCCACGCGCGCAGCGCGGTGGGCGTGGCGGTGCTGCCGCTGGACGCTCCTGTGGAGGTCGAGCTGGTGGTGGAACTCGCCGCCTGACGGCAGCGAGCGACGGAACGAACGTGAGCAGGGCCTCCAGTCCGAGATGGACGGGAGGCCCTGCTCACGTTTCCGGGACTACATGAGTTCCGCGATGGTCGCCATGATCGTCGGGTCGGCCAGCGTCGTCGTGTCGCCGATGCGGCGCCCCTCGGCCGCGTCGCGGAGCAGGCGCCGCATGATCTTGCCGGAGCGCGTCTTGGGCAGTTCGGGGACGATGACCACCTGGCGGGGCTTCGCGATCGCACCGATGCGCTTGCCCACCCAGTTGCGGAGTTCGGTCGATGCCGATTCGCGGTCGACGTCCGCTGCTGCCTCCGCGGTCAGGATGACGTACGCGACGACCGCCTGTCCGGTGGTCTCGTCGGCGGCTCCGACGACGGCCGCCTCGGCGACGCCCTCGTGCCCGACCAGGGCGGACTCGATCTCGGCCGTCGACAAGCGGTGGCCCGACACGTTCATGACGTCGTCGACGCGGCCCTGGATCCAGATGTCGCCCTGACCGTCGAGCCGCGCTCCGTCGCCGGCGAAGTACCGGCCGGGGAACCGCGACCAGTACGTCTCGACGAAGCGGTCCGGGTCGCCCCAGATGCCGCGCGCCATCGACGGCCACGGCTCCGTGATCGTGAGGTAGCCGCTCTCGCCGGGGTCGGCGCGGTTGCCGTCGTCGTCGACGATCTCGGCGACGATGCCGGGCAGCGGCGTCTGCGCGGCGCCGGGCTTGAGCTTCGTCACACCGGGCAAGGCGGAGATCATGATCGCGCCGGTCTCGGTCTGCCACCACGTGTCGACGATCGGCGTGCGGTCATGGCCGATGACCTGGCGGTACCAGTTCCACGCCTCGGGGTTGATCGGTTCGCCGACGCTGCCGAGCAGGCGCAGGGTCTCGAGACTGCGGGCCTCGGGGATCTCGCGGCCGGCCTTCATCGCCGCACGGACCGCCGTCGGCGCGGTGTACAGGACGGTGACGCCGTACGAGTCGACGATGTCCCACCAGCGGCCGGGCTTCGGCTCGTCTGGTGTGCCCTCGTAGAGCACCTGCGTCACGCCGTTCGCCAGGGGGCCGTAGACGACGTACGAGTGCCCGGTGATCCAGCCGATGTCGGCGGTGCACCAGTAGACGTCCTTCTCCGGGTGCATGTCGAACACGTTCTTGTGCGTGTACGCGGCCTGGGTCAGGTACCCGCCGGAGGTGTGCACGATGCCCTTCGGCTTCCCGGTCGTGCCCGAGGTGTACAGGATGAAGAGCGGGGTCTCGGCGGGGAAGGCCTCTGGCGTGTGCTCCGGGGCGGCCTTCGCGACCTCGTCGTGCCACCACAGGTCACGGTCGTTCCAGGCGATCTCGTTGCCGCCGCGCTTGACGACCAGGACGTGCTCGACGCTGTCGGTGCCCTCGCCCTCGAGTGCCTCGTCGACGGCGGGCTTGAGCGCCGACACCGCGCCACGGCGCCAGCCGCCGTCCGCCGTGACGACGAGCTTCGCGCCGGCGTCCTCGATGCGGGCGCGGAGGCTCTCGGCGCTGAACCCGCCGAAGACCACGGAGTGCACGGCGCCGATGCGGGCGACGGCGAGCATCGTCACGACGGCCTCGGGGATGAGCGGCAGGTAGACGACGACGCGGTCGCCCTGTCCGACGCCGAGGTCGGTGAGCATGTTCGCGGCGCGCTGGACCTCAGCGGTGAGTTCGGCGTAGGTGATCCGGCGGGTGTCGCCGGGAGCGCCCTCGAAGTGGATGGCCACCCGGTCGCCGTTGCCCGCGCGGACGTGCCGGTCGAGGCAGTTCTCGGCCACGTTGAGCGTTCCGTCGGCGAACCACTTCGCGAACGGGGCGCCGGACCAGTCGAGGGTCTGCGTGAACGGGGTGCGCCAGTCGATCAGGCTGCGGGACTGCTCGGCCCAGAAGGCCTCGCGGTCGGCGGCGGCGGCCTCGTGCAGGTCTTCGTGCGCGACGGCGTCGGCGACGAACTCGGGTGTCGGCGGGAAGGTGGCGCCGTCGTCCTCGCGGTGGTCGGTCTGGGTCGGAGTGGACATCGATGTCCTTTCGCGTCGTTGCGTCCTCAGGGTGCGCCACGGAGACTACCCCTCGGCCCGTGCGCTGCGCGGTTGCGTGACGAGCGGCGGCCCGGGTGCTGTGCGGTTCCGTGACGAGCGGCGGCCCGGGAGCGGGGGCGCGGGGCCGCGGCGGCAGGCGCGGGTCTGGGGCAGCGGGGCCGCGACGGCGCACACCGGTGTGTCCTGGTCGCGGCGGCACGCCCGGCGGTCGTGTCGGGGGTTGCCCCGAGGGGCGGATCGTGGGGTACAGTAGTTCCTGCTGGACTCGTTTCCGGCGGCATCGAATCGGATTCCCCCCAATCCTTCGATGTCCAGGCGGCACCAGTTCCCCCCAACCGGTGCCGCCTCTTCTTTTGTCCGGGGTCCGGCTCGAGCGATCAGCGCTCGTCGGCCGCCGGTGATCGGCGGCGATCCGCACGGGCACGCCGGTCGAGTGGACAGACCGGTACATGCTCACGCATGGAACGTTCGACGGGCTCGTAGCAATTGCTACTCCGTCCCGGTGCCCGTGATCGAGGGGACCTGCTCGTGTGGTCTGTCGTCGCGCTGCGTCGGGCGCTCCTCGCCGAGTGGGGTACGGCTTTCCGTTTCGGGGGACAAATCGGTCCGTTGGTGCCATCGGCGCCTACCTCCCCACAGGCTGGTTGTGGCACCGGATGCCGAAAACGGCTCTCCTCCTACGCTCTGGCGTCATGCACCGTCACCGTGCCACGCCGTTCCTGCCCGGGTCCGGGCCTGTTCCGCCCAGGGCCGGACCGTTCCTGCCCGGGGCCGGGTCCGTTCTGCCCGGGGCCGGGCCTCTTCCGCCCGGGGTCGGGCCTTTCCCACCCGGGGCTGCCGCTGCCGCTCTTCGGCGCAAACCGCACGGTGTCGTCGAGTTCGAGGAACTCGCCGGTCTCGTGACGGACGCCGGGGTCACCGACGTCCTGGTCGTCGGCGGCGTCGGCACCTGGACCGACCGTGGCGGCGGACTCGAAGCCGCCGCGCCGCGTCTGAGCGAGGCGCGCACCCGGGAGCTCGCCACGCGGCTGGTGGCGCTCGGCGGACGCCACGTCGACGAGACCACTCCGTGCGCCGACGTCCGGCACGGCGACGGGATCCGGGTGCACGTCGTGCTCGCCCCGGTCTCGGTCGGTGGCACGGCGATCTCGATCCGGCTCCCGCACCCAGACCGGCCGACCCTCGCAGCACTCGACCGCGCCGGCACCTTCGAGGACGTGCCGCGCTCCGTCGTCGAGGCCGCCGTGCACCAGCGCCGCAACGTCCTGGTCACCGGTGCGACCGGCAGCGGCAAGACCACCCTGCTCGCCGCGATGCTCGGCGCCGTCCCGGCCGACGAGCGGATCGTCACGGTCGAGGACGTCGCCGAGCTGCGCATCGCCCATCCGCACGTGGTCGCACTCGAGGCGCGGCAGGCGAACGCCGAGGGCGTCGGCGCGCTCGGCCTCGACCGGCTCGTGCGTGAGGCCCTGCGGATGCGCCCGGACCGGATCGTCGTGGGGGAGTGCCGGGGCGCCGAGGTCCGCGAGCTCATGTCCGCGCTGAACACCGGACACGACGGGGGTGCCGGCACCGTGCACGCGAACGGTGTCGCGGACGTCGCCGCTCGGCTCGAGGCGCTCGGCGCCCTCGCCGGGCTCGGCGTCGAGGCGCTCGCCCGACAAGCGGTCAGCGCGTTCGACCTGGTGCTTCACGTCGAGCGTCGGACAGGCGGACGACGGCTCGCTGCGGTGGGCGCGTTCCACGTCGGGTCGGACGGGAGGCTCGGGGTGCGCCCGGTGGACGGGGCACCGTGAGCAGGGGGTCGCTCCTGGGACGTCGGGTCCGGCGTCCCGCGCCGTTCGACCCGGCGCGCGTGGCCGGCACCCTGGACCGGGTCGCGACGCTCGTCGCCGCCGGGGTCCCGCCGCCGCGGGCCTGGGAGCTCGTCGGCAGGCTCCCTGCAGGGACCGCTCCCGCGTCCGCGGACATCGCCGTCGTCCTGCGGGTCGCGGACCGGACCGGCGCCCCCGTCGCGGAGACGCTCGGGGCCCTCGCCGGAGCGCTCCGCCGATCGGCAGCGTCGGACCGGGCGATCCGGGTCGCCCTCGCCGGCCCGCGCACCAGTGCCCGCGTCGTCCTGGCGCTGCCGTTGTTCGGCCTCGGACTCGGGGCCGCGTGGGGGGCCGGAGCGGTGCAGGTCCTCACGAGCTCGCCGCTCGGCTGGGTCTGCTCGGCGCTCGCGGCCGTGCTCGTCCTGTCCGGGCGCGCCTGGACCGCGCGGCTCGTCCGGTCGGCGACGCCGGACGGACGCGTGCCCGGGGTCGTCCTCGACGCCTGGGCGGTGGCCGTCTCGGGCGGTGGTTCGTGGATCGCCGCCGGCGAGGCGGTCCGTCGTGCCGCCGACGGGATCGTCCCGCCGGCTGCCGACGTGGCTCGCCTGCGCGAGGTCCTCGACCTGGCCGTGCGAGCGGGCGTGCCCGCGGCGGGACTGCTGCGCCGCGCCGCGGAGGACGTCCGTGACGACGCTGCTGCCGCCGGCCTCGCCGCGGCCGAGCGCCTGGCCGTCCGACTGGTGCTGCCGCTCGGTGTCTGCGTCCTGCCCGCGTTCGTGCTCGTCGGAGTGGTCCCCGTCGTGGTCGGCGTCCTCTCCTCCACCGTCGTCGGTGCGCGATGACCTCTCCACAGATGCCGCTCGAGGCGCTGATCGTGCGGTGGCCACGCGCCACGCTGGGATCACCGCAACAGAAGGGACGAACCCATGAGCACCACCCCGAACCGAATCCGTCGCACCAGCCGCGTCGTCGACCGGCTCCGCGCCGTCGCGCAGGACGACCAGGGGTCCGCGACCGCCGAGTACGCGGTCGTCATCCTGGTACCCCGGCGGCAGGTTTCTCCGCGAACATCCGCGGGTCAATGTGGCCGGTGATCGTGATCGACTCCGGCTTTGATTTGTGGATCGGCCCGGCCATGGTGACCTCGATACCCAAGATCTCAATCACCTCACGGCGCTGTTCGCGGCTCATGGTCGCGAGGCGTCCGCGGGCACGGTGGGCGAGTTGCACCAGGTCGGTGAGGCGTTCTGCGCGCTCGGCGTCGGAGGCCACCAGAGCGGCGTAGGCGGCTTTCCGCTGCTGCAACTCCACCAGTTCGCCCTCGACCTTGTGAAGCGCCGCGCGGATCGGCTCGGGGTCGTCGGCCAGAAGCAGTTCCTCGGCGGCGCGGACGCGAGCGCGCAAGCGTTTGTCGATCTGCTGCGCGATCCCGGCCACCTGCTGCGCGGCGTCGTCCTCCGACGTGTCGTCCGGGACGGCCAGCCACAGACGGGCCATCGCTTCCAACCGCTCGGGGTCGCCCAGCAGCTGCTCGACCTCGGCCCAAACTCGGGCGTCGAGCGCCTGCACCTGCACCTGCTGGCAGGAGCACTTGGCCGGACCTGCGGTATGCCTGCGGCCGGTGCAGCGGTACACGTCGTAATCCTTCGCCGAGAGGGTCACGCCGAGGTACGGCTTGCCGCACTCGCCGTAGAGGCGGATCGACAGCATCTGCGTTACCGACGCCTGTGACTGCCCCCGGGTGCTTCGACGTGCAAAGGCCCGCATCACGGCCTGGTGCTGCGCCTTTGAGAATGGCGGATCAGGTACGTGGACGGGGATCGGGTCGCCGTACATCGGTGTGCCGTCGTGCTTCAGCCGGGTGTGGTGCGACCGCTTGTAGATCGAACCTGCTGCGGTACCGCCCCAGACGGTCTGGCCCGTGTACAGCGTCGGATTGACGAGCGTGCGCCGGAGAACATCGAAGTTCCATCGGGGAGCGAGACGAGGGAACAGGCCCGCGTCGTTCAGGCGGTCGGCCACCTGCCCCGCAGTGAGGCGCTTCCGTACCAACAGTTCGTAAGCAGTAGCGAGTACTCGCCGTTCCCGTTCGTCGGGCACCGGGCGGGCGTCCCGGGACTTGCCCTCCAGCCGCCAGCCGAACGGCGGTTGGCCTCCTGGCCACTCACCGTTGCGGGCCTTCGCCCGCTGGCCGCTGGTGGTCCGGTCGACGATCAGGTCGCGCTCCATCTCGGCAATTCCGGCGAGCATAGTGCGCATCATCCGGCCTGCTGGCGTGGACATGTCGATCTGTTCTTTTACCACAACCAGCGTGACGCCGAGGTCGCCAAATCGGTCGGTTTCCGTAATTGCGTCCGCAGCCTTACGGGCGAAGCGGTCGAGTTTCGCTACAACAACTGCTTGAACCCGGCCCGACCGGCAGTCGGCCAGCATCCTCTGCCACTCGGGGCGGTCGTGGGAAGTGCCGGATGCGCCCCGGTCGGAGTAGACCTCCGCCACCTCCCAGGCATGGGCGGCGACCGCGGCTTCGCACATGCGACGCTGTTCCTCAAGCGACGTGCCGTCCACCTGATCAGTGGTGCTGACTCGGGTGTAGATCGCTGCCTTCATCGACCAGCCACCAAGCGGGCGCGCATGGACTCCTCGATCCGGTTGAAGTCTTCGCGGCTGATTTCGTAACCTTCGAAATCTCCGTCAAGGACTCGGACGCTCAGTTCGCGAAGAGCCGCGGCGAGAGCCTCGGAGATCTGCACCGGATCGAAGCCCTCGTCCCATAGACCATAAACCAAATCCCCGGTCCATGGGGTTTCCGTTTCTTCGGATCCAACGATCTCATTTGTGGCATTCATGGCGTTGATTTCCTTTCTCGACTCAGTAGTTCAATTTTACAATTTCGGGTATTCGCGGGACAAGGTGGTCGGACAGCGGTCGCCGCGTCAGGACGGGGCAGAGCGAGCTTTCAAACGCTCGACAGCACGCCGGTCGGATGCCGTTAGGCCACCCCAGACTCCGGCGCTCTCGGGCCAGTCGGCGACGTACCCGCGGCACAGATCGAGCAAGGGGCACCGGTGACAAGCGCTTGCTGCGCGTTCGGCGGCATCCAGGTCCGCGGAGGTCCAACCGCCCTCGGGGTCTACAACACACGGCGGCGGCGTTCCGCCCGCGACCTCGGCTGCAACCTGATCACGCAAGCGGCGCAGCGCCCGGCCTCGCTCCGGCTCCGTGTTCTCAGCTGGTCGGGCGTCACGCATCGCAAGTCCCTGCGGTGGGCAACTGTTCGGGGGACTGCAGCTCCCCACGGAAACGGCGCTTCGCCACCTGATAGTGGCTCTTGCAAAGGCCGCCGGCCCATGCGTCGCGATCACACAAGGCAACTGCGCAACCGCGGGCGGAACCCGCGAACGCGGGCAGTGCAACGATCTCGGACCAGTTGTTCCGGAGCCAGTCGGCGTCAGGCATGGTCGGCCTCCTCTTGGCCACTCAGGGGCTGCTGTCGGGAATAGGTGACGCGAGTGACGCTGGTGACGCGTTCCGCGGGCACCCGGGCGGGCACGCCCTGCACCGGGCTTCCGAGGGCCTCTCGGGGGCTTCCCGGGGCTTCCCCGGTATCTCTTCTCTCTAGAACGGACGTCCCGGCACCCGCCGGGAGCGTCACTCGCGTCACCGCGACACTCCTCCGCGTCGTTCCGGGCAAGTGCGGGTGACGCGACTGGTGACGCTGAGAGGCGAGACCGAGGGAAGGGGCGTCACCGAGCGTCACCCGAGGGGCGGTCACTGGTCCGCTCCGTCCAGGGTCACCGGCACGGACTGTCCGACTCGCGAGAAGCGCAGCCCACGCAGGCCCCCGCCCATGCGAATCCGGTCCACTCGGAAGCCCAGCGCCCATAGCGGCTCCGTGTTCCGTTGCAGCAGTGCCGAGAAACGGGCGGGGTTGTTGGGCCACCACGGGCGGTCTCCGCGGCCGTTGGTCGGCAGCCGAAGTTCTGCCGCCTGCCGCGCAGTTTCCGGCACAACAGTCAACGGGAACTTCTGGTCCCCGAGCCACTCCGTGACAGCCGCGACGAACGGGTCCGTTTCTGCCGCCTCCTCCATCACGTTCCGGGTCGACTCGGCGTAGGTCTCGGCGGTGGCCGGATCGAACGCGTGCAGCACGTCTTGGAAGTCCGCCATCCGCACTCGGTCTGCCTTCCGGTCCCGGCTGGCGGGGAGGTTCCCGAGAGCCACCGTCAGAGCGTCCAACAGCCCACCGAGGATCGCGGAATGGTCCCGCTCGAAGTCCGCCCGCAACTGCGTTTCACTCCGACGTTCACCCGCGTCGATCCGGTCGCATGACACCGGGATCAGCCGCTCTAGCGCGTCAGCTCGAAGGCTCGGCTGGGTGACCGCCGTTATGGCCCCGGTGCGGCGGAACGTCACGACGGACTGGTCAACGTCGGTGTACAGCTTCCGCTTGACCGACTCCTCGCCGGTGACG
This sequence comes from Curtobacterium sp. NPDC089991, assembly GCF_044748425.1. NCBI lineage: Bacteria > Bacillati > Actinomycetota > Actinomycetes > Micrococcales > Microbacteriaceae > Curtobacterium > Curtobacterium sp. NPDC089991. The sequence goes on along the minus strand of NZ_JBIVGB010000002.1, from coordinate 187,323 downwards.
AACCGACAGAGCCGGTCGGAGGTCTCGTCCGACACACGGCTTATGTTGTCGAAACCGACCAGGTACCGGCCCGCGGCCATCGCCTGTTCGTCGCCCTCGTTCTTGCCGAACGACGACCCCAACTCCTCGCGGGGGTCGATGACCGAGAGGACCAGCCTCGCCCGGGTGGTCTTTCCCGATCCAGGTTGGCCAGTGAAGAGCAGCAGGGGCCGTGGTATGTCCGGCAGACACGCAGCCACCAGCCACCCGCGGGTGAGCGTCCACCGCCGTTCCTCGTTCGACCAGCCCAGCAGCGCCCGCAGGGCGTCGAGGTTCCCATTCGAGTCAGGCCTTGGAAGTGGCTTGGTCGTCCGCGTCGTCCGGAACAGCACACCCGCTGGTGGCTGCTCCTCCACAGTCCAACCGTCGCCCGTCACGATCACGCACCGGGCGCTCCCGGGCTGCGCCAGGTCGAGGACGAGCCGGTCGCCGCGTTGTGCGACGCGTAGGTCCAGGTCCTGGCGCTCCGTCCCGAGGAACGCGTCGGCGTGCACGATCCGGAGCGCTTCATCAACTGTGGCTGTGGACGGCGCTCGCCCGGTCTCGTGGAACAGTGCTGAGGTCACGCGTGCTCGGAGTGTGGGCGACCCGGCGTCGGTCATCATCAGGGGACGACGCGGTCCGTTCTTCGGCACCGCGTACACCTCGGACTCGGCAGTCGCGGCGAAGTCGTATTCGTCTCGGAGGAACCGCAACACCTGCGCGAGCGGCTGTTCCTTCTGCTCCTTCGCGGGCTTCTCGTCCGGGTGGTTCGCCTGGTCGGTGGCCCAGACGGAGTTCGCGATCTTCTTCGTGTCGTCGTAGGCCGGATCGACACGGGCGACTGCCTCAGCGAGCGCGACGTCGTAGGACTCCCGGTTGTTACGGTGCTTCGCGGCGAGGTGTCCCGCAACCTTCGTCAGCCACTCGTTGGTCTGGCCAGTGCCGCGCTCCGGAGGGTCTGCTAGGAGGTCGGCAATTGTCCGCCGGACCTGGTTTCCCTGGGGAACCTCAGTCCTCCGTGGGGTTGCACGCTGCGTGAGCGCTTCGCTCAGCCACTCAGGGAGGTCGGCGACCGGTGCGTCGGGATCGACCGGCTCGTACACGACTCCGCTCGCGTGGACGCTTCCGGGGGCGACGACGTACCCGCCGTCAGCGCGCACGTCTAGTTCGAACCCGTCGATCCGGACGGCGTTCTTGACCGGGCCGCGGTACTGGAAATACCAGTGGCGACCCTTCGCCGTTTCGACCGTGAACGTCTCGGGCACGGGCTGGTGGTGTGCTGCGCAGAATCGCTCGAACTCACCCGCTGTGTCGGCGTCCATGACCAGGAGCCCGGAGGGGCCACAGGCGATGCCGCTGTTGCTGTTCGGGTAGCGTGCCTGCCAGGTGGCCACCATGGTTGGGTCGTTTGTCGCGGCGGTCTTCCACCTCACCAAGGGGGCCTTGTCGCGGCCGACCGGGAACACGTGCCACCGCTCGGTTTCCCATCTGGAGCGGGTGGCCAAGGTGACGCCGTAGTCGTCCGGCAGCTGCTCGGGGGTGAGCCGCGGACTCACGCGGCCACCGCCTGGCCGTGTTCGGAGTCCTCACCGAACAGGAGGACGAGAAGACGCTCGAGGTCCTCGCGCGGCAGCGTGGAGGTTTTGAAGTGTGGCGTGGCGGGTATCGACACAGTGGTCCCTTCAGACCACTCGCTGCTTCCCGCTCAGCGCTGCCCGGAGGACTTACGCACTCAAGCCACATTCGCTAGTTCGAGTGTTTCCTTGGCCTCGATGCCGGACCTGCGCTGACGGTTTCGTCGCCCGGCACCTCCGTTACAGGTGCCTCAGGGGTCGAACCCGGGCTGCGCTGGCCTCTCCGGCGTGACGTAGAGGACCACGTGATGTTGTGTTGTGGATGACAAGCCAAGCATGAGGATTCTCGCGCTGTCAATCCCCGGACACGGCTCGACCCCGGAGCCATGCCACTGAAGCTCCGGGGTCGATCACTGAGTCGTGCAAGCGCCACGCCTGCCAAACCAGCAAAACATCTGACTCGTCCTCGGAGCAAGCCCCCCCATCTGGGCCTGCTTACCGCTGACAGGCGTCCCATACCCTGACCGGGGACCCCATGTCAGAGGGTTCCTGTACCGTGAACAATCAAGAGGGGGGCACCGTGCCGATCGTTCCATTCCATCCTTACCAGCGAGATTCTCGAGCCGCAAGGATGGTCAATTACAAGATAAAGCCGAAAGCGACGCCTACCCACGCAAGCGGCGAAGTCCTCCTCATCTGCGCTTCTCCAGAGATCGAGGCTCAGCTCGTGGCGGTGGCTGGTACCGGGGCATCGAAGCGAGAGTTGAACGAATCCGCCGCACTAAAATACACAGCCGGATTTCATTTCCCGGACGGAGTCCCCCAATGCGTAGTCTCGCTGCTCGAAGTGCTCCAGGCACATCTGACACTAAATGCACGCGCGGGAGTCAATGTGGCCATGTCGCTTGATTGGCACAAGAAGGACGACGGCTCAGGCGAGCTAGTGAATACCGAGGCGGGCAGGTGGGTACAATACACTAAGTACGCTCCGTACCCCAAGGGTTCTGGCTCTCGAAAGGCGTGGCGCGAGATGGTCGAAGCCCTTGAGCAATTCATTCGCCACCACCCGATTTACGCTCACGCGACTACAATTACTGCCCCGCCCGGCCATCTGGCCGACGGCAACAGCTGGGGTGAGCGTCTTGCGCACGCCGTGGCCGTAGCCGTTGGCAAGCCCTATGTTGCGATGACGGCGAAGGGCCCGCGGGCTGAGTTGAAGTCGGGCGAAACGGGACAAATCGACCTGACGGGAGAATTTGCCGTGACGCAGCGCTTGCATGGCCGCGTCCTGATCATCGACGACGTGTACCACACCGGAGCAACTATGGATGCGGCAAGCATGGCCTGCCGAGAGGCTGGCGCGACAGAGGTGCTTGTGCTCACAACAACACGCACGCTCAAGAGGTAGTAAATGGATTCACTTCAAGTGGCCCTGACCGCGTTCCTAGTCTTTCGCACGCCGGTGCGAATCACGAATGCATTACGCTCTGGCGGACGTGAAGGGATCGTTGCTGAGTACCAAAATCTTCCTGAGCAAGATCAGGTAGACATCCGGGTAAAGGCTAGAGAATTAGCTGCGAAGGGCGTCGATGCGATGCTCTGGCGGGACGATGACTTCCCTCAATCGCTCGTCCATGAAACCCGACCGTTGATGCCGATCCTCTTCTACATGGGAAACAAAGAGCTGTTCTATCGAGACGGCGTGGGCATGTGCGGGTCTAGGAATGTTTCGATGAAGGGGCTCGAGGCGGCGGATAGATGCGGAGTCGCTGCTAGTTCCCGCGATTGGACAATTGTCTCCGGGTATGCCAAGGGCGTTGACACAGCGACGCACCTTGCCGCGCTCCGATCCGGGGGTAATACGGTAATTGTCCTCGCGGAAGGGATCGACTTCTGGCGCGTCAAGCGCGACTTCGCCCATGATTACGACCCAGACCGTGCTCTAGTTGTGTCCCAGTTTGGCCCCACCCAGACCTGGCAAGCACACGCTGCCATGGCGCGAAACAGTGTAATCTTTGGCCTGTCAAAGGCCCTTGTCGTGATCGAGGCGGGTGAGCGTGGTGGAACTCTCGCTGCCGGAGAGGGAGCACTGAAACTGGGTCGGCCAGTGCTTGTTGTCGACTTCGCCGATGAAACACCTCCGGGCAACGTCAAACTCTTGGAGCAAGGGGCTCATCCAATCCGGAGCGCTGGCGCGCTGAAAGCGGCGCTTGATTGGGTTGCTTCAGCTGTCCCCGAGGCCGACGACCAGGTGCCGCTCTTCTAGAGCTTTTCCAGGGAACTCAGATGCCCCGAGGAAACCTGTGTGAGGGAACCGGTAGCCTCTAGCACTTTGAGTGCGGCGAGCACCGGGTTGTCGCGATACTGCTTCGCCCTGGCGATGTCTCGCACGTGTGTCACGACCTCACCCGCTCCGACGACACGGATCGGGCCAGATGGCAACTCCTGGGCTGCGCACCACGACCGCACGCGCTCCTCGTGGCCGCTGGCGAAGCGGCCGACGTAGAGACGCAACTCCACGTCAGGCTCGTCAAAGCCGAACCGGTTCGCTGCCCCTTGGACGAGGGCGGTTCGCACGGCGAGGTTGTTGAGCATCGCGTACCTGCCAGAGTTCGTCGGATGCGCACCTGTCACTTCGTCTGCAACCACGCCTCGTGACCCGAAGAACGACTTGACAGTCGCGAGCACCAGCCGATCGTGGCGCGCCCCCACGAGGTCGACCTCGAAGCCGTGTGTCTGAAACTCGGCGTACGCCGCTTTGCGGGTCTGTAGTCGAACTGGGAACTTGAGTGCCCCCGAGACCACCAGGCCCTCGCCCTCCATCGCGAGCGCGACAAACTGTTCGAACGCTTCCACGGCACCTCCGAGCAGTGAAGAAGTCTTCACGGTAGTGAAGGTTTCGACACTGCGCGCGAAGCCACGCCGCCGTTGAACTTGTGTGGTGCAGCATCCGACGAGAGAGCCAAACTTCCCGGCTCTCCGCCTGCACCTGTCACGTCTTCGCGCGAACCGCGGTTGGTCCTACGATCTGCTTGCCGAGAAGACTGGAGTGACTCGGAGAACGTTGATCTCTATCGAGACCGGGGCCACACGAGGTGCGCTCGACTCCTGGTTCCGCATCGCTGAGGCGTTCGACTTGCCTCTCGGAGAGTTGCTCGCTCCGCTCTCGCTCGAAGACTGAGTCTCTATTCAATGGGCTCACGCGCGACTCGCGCGCGCGAAAGCCGACCGGTCGCTGTGTCGGCGGAGCTTCGTAACATGAGCACATGACAACTATCACGCCAAGTACAACCGCATCGGCCAGCGGCTTCTGGTCCTACGTACATGCTGATGACGAGGCGACTCACGGCCGCATCGCGCAACTCGCAAGAGACATCGTGGCCGAGTACGAGGCTCAGACCACCGAGAAGATCCAACTGTTCCTGGATCGCGACGACCTCAAGTGGGGCGATGCGTGGCGCAGCGTCATTGATGAGGCCCTTGCCTCGGTGGCGTTCTTCATCCCCGTCGTCACGCCACGGTTCTTCAAGAGTGTGGAGTGCCGCCGGGAACTCAAGCAGTTTGCCGACCGCGCCAAGGCCCTCGGCGTGAAGCAACTCATCATGCCAATCCTTTGGATCGACGTTCCAGACCTCCACGACCCAGCGAAGCGCGACGACGTGATGGATATGGTCGTGGACTTCCAGTGGGAGCCCCTCACGAACCTCCGTCACGCGACCCGCGACTCGCCTGAGTACACGAAGGCCGTCGAGTCGCTGGCGGCCCGCATTTCATCCGTCAACGCTGCTGTAGATGAGTTGGATCTCGCTCACCTCGCGACTGCAGCTGAAGAGGTCGAGGACGAGGCTCCTGACGACATGGAGCGCCTCGCCGAAATGGAAGAGGCGATGCCCAACTGGATCGAGGCGATGTCCGACATCACGGAGGACGTCAAGGCGTTCGGCACGGTTGCAGAGGCGGGCGCGGCGGACCTGAACTCGGAGTCGCCTCAGACCAAGAGTTTCGCTGGTCGCCTGACGCTTGTGCGGCAGATGGCGCAGCAGCTACAAGTACCGGCAGACGCAGCGGAAGTTCACGGAGGGGAGTTCGCCACGAGACTCGCTTCGGTTGATCGTGGAGTGCAGATCCTCATTGCCCGAGCAGATGAAGCGGCCGAGGGGGACACGGAGGCACGGGAAGGTCTGGCGAAGTTCTTTGCCAGTCTGAAGGGTCTCGACCGCGAGGCCCAGGGGGCGGTCATCGGTGTGTCCGGTTTGCTCGAATCAGTTCGGCCGATCACCAAGACCTCGCGTGACATGAAGAAGCCGGTCCAAGCACTACAGAACGGTTTGGTGCACGTGCAAGAAGGGGTGGCAGTTATCCACGGATGGATCGAGCAGATTGACCGACTCGGCTGGGACCTGCCCGATCCAGAGTGACGATGAGGGGAGGACGCCTCTACGCATCCTCCCCTTCCGTCATGCCGAGCTACGTTGGCTCCCCGACGATGGGCGGATCACTCGGCGAAGAGTCCGGACCGCTCGGCCCCCACCCGGAGGAGGCCACAACCGCCTGCAGGTCGATCTGGAGGCGTCCGAGCATCGACACAGCCTGGTCCTGCTCGGTGGTGTCCGGACCGTCGATCTTGGCGATGTTGCCATAAGCCCGGGCGAGCGCGTCGAGACCCTGCGCCGCGGCCTGGAACCCACGCGCCTGCGGCTCTTTCGCCAGTCGGAGCCGGGCCTCCTCGAGGTCGCCTAACATCCGTGCGCCGAGCGCCTGCCGCCTTGCCTTCGCATCGGATGCCTGCGCCACCGATGCCACGGCGGTCTGCTGCCGGTCGAACGTCAGTCCGGCTTGCTTGGCGACGCTGGAGACGGTGGAAGCAGCAACCCCCACGGACCGGGCGACTTCGTTCCGCCCGGTGCCCTCTTCGATCATCGCGACGATACTGCGGCGCTTGGCCTCATCGAGTGCCATCGAGACCTCCCGAGGCGGTCTCGAAGGGCGACCCGCCGAAGTCCAGGTTCGCTCCGACCTCACGGATGGCCTGTTCGATCAGGTGGTCGTCCTGCGGCGTTTCGGCCAGGGTAGCCCGCCACTCGTCCACGTCGGCGTTGTACAGCAGCGCCGAGGCGTCAGCGGTGATCGAGTGGCGCGTCGACGCCTGTTCCAGGATCGCTCCCCACGCGGAGGCCACCGAGGCGGTCCGCTGCGCAGCGATAGCCGAGGCGGCGGTCTCGTCGCCGAGTTCCGCAAGGCGGCGCACGGCCAGCGCTTCGATCTCGGCGATCGCGTCTTCCGGCTCCGGGGACGTCGACACGAGGCGCGTCGGCATCCGGTCGATGACAGCGGAGAGGGTCTCCCGGTCGGCCGCCTCGATCAGTTTGGCGAGGTTCTGTCCGGCGTTGAGCCGCGCCTCGACCTTGGCCCATTCGTTGCTGGTCACCGCAACCGCGTCGGCGTTGGCCGGGCGCAGGCTCCGGAGAGCGTCCGCGGCCTTCTCCTGAACCGCGGAGATGTCGGTGGCTGCGGGAGCGGGCATCGCCTTCTCGAGGGTCTCACGCGCGGACTCCAGCCGCTTGATGCGTTCGTCGTGGACTGCGCGGCGGTGCCAGTCGGAGTTGTCGAAGAGGACAGCCTCCCGCTCTGCTTTGCGGAATGCGACGTAGGCGTCGGCGTATGTACTCATTGGTTGGTTTCCTTCCGTTGTCAGGCTGCAAGGCGGAAGTCGAAACGGGGAAACTCTGCGACGGGGGACCCTCGCCGCCGTGGCGTTCGCTGGCGTGCTCGTCGCCGTCATGCGCTCGGGCGAGGTGCAGACCATCCTCACCGAGCTCGTCCGCGGTGCCCTCTCGCTGTGACCAGGCGCGGCGCCCCGACCGGGACTCCGACCGGGGCTCGGTCACGGTCGAGTTCGCGGTCGTGCTGCCCGCCGTCGCACTCGTCCTCACCCTGCTCGTCGCGGCCGTGCTGGTCGTCGACGGACAGGGACGCCTGCAGTCGGCCGCCGCGGCGGCTGCGCGGGGCGTCGGGCGCGGGGACGACGCCGTCGGACTCGCCGACGCCGAGCGGATCGCGCCGGGATCTTCCGTCACCGTCCGGCGCACCGACGACCTCGTGTGCGTCGACGCCACGCGCGGCGGCACCGGTCCGTTCTCGGCGCTGCCGCTCCGGGCGACGGCGTGTGCTGCGGCCGGGGGACGCTGACCTCGAGCGCGGTTCGGTGACCGTACTCGTCGCCGCCGTGCTCGGCGTCGGGGTGCTCGTCGCGTCGTCAGCGCTCGCCGGCGCCGGACACCGCACGCAGGCGGTCCGGGCCGGGGACGCCGCCGACGCCGCCGCGACCTCGGCCGCTGCGACGTCCGTCGGACTCTTGACCGGCTCGCCGTGCGACGTCGCCGAGCGGGTCGCACGGGCGAACGGCTCGGCCCTCGTGGCCTGCGACCTCGCCGCCGCGACGGCCCGGGTGCGGGTGGTCGTCGGCTCCGGACCGTTCGCCGTCGGCGCATCCGCGGTCGCCGGTCCGGCGGACGACCACCCCGACCACGGTGTGTATGGTGTGCCTGTCGGCCACCGGTCACCGATGTCCCGGGCGACCCGGACACGTTCGTGTCCAGGGCCGACCAGCACCACGGATCAAGGAGACACGTGCCAGGCACGAAGAAGCTCGTGATCGTCGAGAGCCCTGCGAAGGCGAAGACGATCGCGCAATACCTCGGTGACGGATACGAAGTCCAGGCCTCGGTCGGACACATCCGCGACCTCGTCGAGCCCAAGAACCTGCCGGCCGAGCTCAAGAAGGGCTCCCTCGGCAAGTTCTCGGTGGACGTCGACAACGGCTTCGAGCCGTACTACGTCGTGTCCGACGCCAAGAAGAAGACGGTCGCCGAACTCAAGCGTGCGCTCAAGGATGCCGACGAGCTCTACCTCGCAACAGATGAAGACCGCGAGGGGGAAGCGATCGCCTGGCACCTGCTCCAGGTCCTCAAGCCGAAGGTCCCCGTCAAGCGGATGGTCTTCCACGAGATCACGAAGGAGGCGATCCAGCGGGCGCAGGAGGCCACCCGTGAGCTCGACACCGCCCTCGTCGACGCGCAGGAGACCCGCCGCATCCTCGACCGTCTCTACGGGTACGAGGTCTCGCCGGTCCTGTGGCGCAAGGTCGCTCCCGGCCTCTCCGCCGGTCGTGTGCAGTCCGCCGCGACCCGGCTCGTGGTCGACCGCGAACGCGAGCGTCTCGCGTTCGTCTCGGCCAACTACTGGGACCTCTCCGCTCGGTTCGAGAAGACGGGGGAGTCCTCCTTCTCGGCGCGACTCGCCCGGATCCAGGGCACCCGCGTCGCCTCGGGGCGCGACTTCGACGACCGCGGTGCGCTCAGCGGTGACGTCGTGCGTCTCGACGAGGCCGCAGCCGCCTCGCTGACCACCGTGCTCGAGCGCGCCGGGGACGCCACCGTCCGCAGCGTCGACTCGAAGCCGTACACCCGCCGTCCGGCGGCGCCGTTCACCACGTCGACCCTGCAGCAGGAGGCAGCGCGCAAGCTGCGCCTGTCGCCGCGGCAGACGGCGCGTGCGGCGCAGACGCTGTACGAGAACGGGTACATCACCTACATCCGTACCGACTCGGTCTCGCTCTCGAAGCAGGCGATCGACGCGGCCCGCAAGCAGGCGGCCGACCTGTACGGCGCCGCGACCGTGCCGGACAAGCCCCGTCTGTACGCGAGCAAGAGCAAGAACGCGCAAGAGGCGCACGAGGCGATCCGTCCCTCGGGCGACTCCTTCCGCACTCCGCAGGAGCTCCAGGGCACGCTCACCGGTGTCGAGTGGCGGCTCTACGACCTCATCTGGAAGCGCACCGTCGCCTCCCAGATGGCGGACGCCAAGGGGTCGACCGCATCGATCGTGCTCGGTATCTCGTCGACCGAGTCGGTCGAGGGCATCACGTCGACCGCGAACGGCACGGACGCCGAGTTCACCGCGTCCGGCACCGTCATCACCTTCCGCGGGTTCCTCAGCGCCTACGAAGAAGGCCGCGACGAGGACCGCCACGAGTCGAGCGAGCGTGCCGGTCAGGACGTCGCACTGCCCGACGTCAAGCAGGGCGAGCACCTCGAGGTGCACGACGTGCTGGCGAAGGGGCACGACACCACGCCGCCGCCGCGCTTCACCGAGGCCAGCCTCATCAAGACGCTGGAAGAGCTCGGGATCGGGCGTCCGTCGACCTACCCGACGATCAGCCCGACGATCATCGACCGCGGCTACGTGTCCCTGCGCGGCACCCAGCTCGTGCCGAACTGGATCGCGTTCAGCGTGGTCCGGTTGCTCGAGGAGTACTTCGGCGAACTGGTGGAGTACGACTTCACCGCCGAGATGGAAGAGGACCTCGACCGGATCGCCCGCGGCGACGCCGACCGGGTCGACTGGCTCAAGGGCTTCTACTTCGGTGGTGGCGCCGACGACCAGCGCGGCCTGCGGACCGTCATCGACAACCTCGGCGAGATCGACGCGCGTGAGATCAACTCGGTCGAGCTCGCACCGGGCCTCACCCTGCGGATCGGTCGTTACGGCCCCTACATCGAGGTGCCGAGCGACGACCCGGAGAAGCCGCGTCGCGTCAACGTCCCCGAGGACCTGGCACCCGACGAGCTGACCGTCGAGAAGGCCAAGGAACTCGTCGACGCCCCCGTCATCGGCGACCGCGTCGTGGGCATCAACCCGGACACGGGCAAGGAGGTCCTGGCGAAGGACGGCCGCTTCGGCCCCTACGTCACGGAGCGCACCCCCGAGCCCGAGCCCACCGTCGACCCGAAGACCGGCGAGGTCGTCGACGCCGCGGCCGCCGCCCCGGAGCCCGCAGCAGCCGAGGCCCCCGCCGAGACGACGACCGGCAAGAAGGCCCCGGCGAAGAAGGCCCCCGCGAAGAAGACGACGAAGAAGGCCGCGGCGCCCAAGGAACGGACCGCCTCGCTCTTCAAGTCGATGGACCCGGCGACCGTCGACCTCGAGACCGCGCTGAAGCTCCTCGACCTGCCCCGCGTCGTCGGACAGGACCCGGAGACCGGCAACGACATCACCGCGCAGAACGGTCGCTACGGCCCGTACCTGAAGAAGGGGACGGACACCCGGACGCTCCCGGGCGAGGACGCGATCTTCGACATCGACCTCCCCGGTGCGCTCGAGATCTTCTCGCAGCCGAAGTACGGCGGGAACCGTGCCGCGAGCTCCGCGCTGAAGGAGTTCGAGGCGGACCCCGTGTCCGGCAAGCCGATCAAGATGAAGGACGGCCGCTTCGGCCCCTACGTCACCGACGGCGAGACGAACGCGACGATCCCGAAGGGCGAGGACGTCGAGGCGGTCGACCACGCCCGTGCGGTCCAGCTCATCGCGGACAAGCGCGCCAAGGGTCCGGTCAAGAAGAAGACGCCGGCCCGACGGGCGCCGGCGAAGAAGAAGTGACCGGACGGTTCATCACGCTCGAGGGCGGCGACGGCGCGGGCAAGACGACCCAGGCCGAGCTGCTCTCGGCGTGGCTCGTCGAGCACGGCCGCACCGTCCTGCGCACCCGCGAGCCCGGCGGCACCGACCTGGGCCTCCGGATCCGCGAGATCGTGCTGCACGAGCGCGGGCACGTGTCGCCCCGGGCCGAGGCGCTGTTGTACGCGGCCGACCGCGCGCACCACGTCGAGACGGTCGTGCGTCCCGCGATCGCCCGCGACGAGGTCGTGCTGCAGGACCGCTACATCGACTCGTCGGTCGCCTACCAGGGCGTCGCGCGCGGCCTCGGCGCCGAACACATCCGCTCGGTGTCGGAGTGGGCGGCGGACGGCCTGGCGCCGGACCTGACGATCCTGCTCGACCTCGACGTGACGGTCGGACGCGCCCGGGTTGCCGCGGCCCGTGGCGACACGTTCGACCGCCTGGAGTCCGAGGCCGAGGCGTTCCACGAGTCGGTGCGACGGGCCTTCCTGGACATGGCGGCGGCCGAGCCCGACCGCTTCCTGGTGGTCGACGCCGGCGGATCCACCGATGACGTGCAGCGTGCCATCCGTGCCGCGGTCGCCCCGCTCGTCGCGATCGACCCGGCATGACCGTGGTCGCCCGCATGGTGGTGGTCGCCCGCATGACGGTGGTCGCTGACAGGATGGTCCCGTGAGCGTGTGGGACGGCCTGACCGGTCAGGAAGAAGCAGTCGCCTCCCTCCGGAACGCCGCGGAGTCGACCGACGGCACCGGCGGCATGACGCACTCGTGGTTGATCACGGGGCCGCCCGGGTCCGGCCGGTCGAACGTGGCGACGGCGTTCGCCGCGGCCCTCGTGGGCAACGGTCCCGACGACGACCACACCCTGCAGCAGATCACCGCGAAGACCCATCCCGACGTGTCGGTGCTCACGACGCAGCGCGTGATCATCACGATCGACGAGATCCGGCAGCTCGTGACCTCGTCGTACTACTCGCCCTCGGTCGGGCGGTACCGCATCGTCATCATCGAGGACGCCGACCGCATGACGGAACGCACCTCGAACCTGCTGCTCAAGGCGCTCGAAGAACCTCCGGAGCGCACCGTCTGGATCCTCTGCGCCCCGAGTGAAGCCGACCTGCTGCCCACCATCCGGTCGCGCGTCCGCTCCGTACGCCTCCGGGTCCCCGGCATCGAGTCCGTCGCCGACCTGCTCGTCGCCCGCACCGGCATCGACCGCGCCCTCGCGATGGACGCAGCACGGCAGGCGCAGAGCCACATCGGCATGGCGCAGCGCCTGGCCACGAGCGAGGACGCCCGCGATCGTCGCCGCCGCACCCTGACGACCGTGCTCGGCGTCCGGAGCGTCGGCGACGCCGTGATGGCCGCCGCCGACCTGCTCGCCGTCGCCGACGAGGACGCCAAGGCGATCACGCAGCAGCGCGACTCCGAAGAACGCGACGCCGCACTGCGATCGCTCGGCATCGAACCCGGCGGGACGATCCCGCCGGCCCTCCGCTCGCAGCTCCGGCTGCTCGAGGACGACCAGAAGCGCCGTGCGACCCGCAGCCTGCGCGACGGTCTCGACCGCATCCTGGTCGACGTGTCCTCGCTGTACCGCGACCTGCTCCTGCTCGGTCTCGGTGCCCCGGCGGAACCCGTCAACCTGGCGATGCGCGACCACCTCGACCAGGCCCTGCAGTCGGTCACGCCGGCCGCGGCGCTCGAGGTGCTCGACGCGATCGCCCTCGCCCGGCAGCGGATCGCGGCGAACGTGGCGGCGTTGCTCGCGCTCGAGGCGCTGCTCGTCACGATCGCCCGCGTCCGGCACTGACCGTGACGGACTCTCCCCGCGACGAGTGGGGCATGGGACAATCGCGGCATGCCCGACGCTGAACCCGGCCTGCGCGAACGGAAACGCCGCGCCACCCGCCGCGCCATCCAGGCGGCCGCGCTCCGCATCGCGATCGAGGACGGCCTCGGAGCGGTCACCGTGGACGAGATCTCGCGTCGCGCCGACGTCTCACCCCGCACGTTCTTCAACTACTTCCCGAGCAAGGAACAGGCGATCCTCGGGGACGACCCGGAGCTGCCCGACGACGCCGCGCTGCAGGAGTTCGTCGACGGGGGACCGGGCGGCGACCTGCTGTCGGACCTCGGCGCACTGCTCGTCCACTCGACGCAGGAGCTCATCGAGGAACGCGGACTCATCGAGGAGCGGCAGCAGGTGCTCCGGGCGAACCCCGAACTCTTCGGCCGTCGCATGGAGTCGATGAAGGAGTTCCAGGCCGAGATCCAGGCGGCGGTCGCCCGGCGGCTCGAACGCGAGGACCCCGAACTCGCCGCAGACCCCGATGCGCTCCGTCGTCGGGCGCGCCTGGCGTCGATCGTGGCGCTCGGTGCGCTCCGGCACGCGTGGTGGGAGTGGTCCGGGTCCGAGGCCGGTTCGCACCTGGTCGACGAGCTCCGCAGGTCCTTCGCCGAGCTCGGCGTGCTCGTTTCGCGTTCACTCGTCTGAACCTGTATAGTCATTGATCGTGCCGCTCCGGGTTCGGAGCGAGCGCGCCGCCTTAGCTCAGTCGGTAGAGCGATTCACTCGTAATGAATAGGTCGTCGGTTCGATTCCGACAGGCGGCTCAGAACACGTCCCCGGTCACGGATCTGCAACAGGTCCTGACCGGGGATTTCTGCATCTGCGGGAAACCGCACCCCTTGGCTCCGGACCAGACAGCGGAGGAGGCCGCGGGTTAGCCTCGTCAGGACGCGGGGATCCCCGCGACCGACCACCTGCACCGCCCCGTACCCCTCGGCGGACGACCGACGGAGGTACCGTGTTCAAGCGTGCGACGACCGTCGTCCTGGTGGCTGCTGCGGCTGCTGCGCTGGCCATCACGGCCGCCGCGGTACCGGAGTCGCGGGCGACGTCATCGGCGGCCCCGGCCGGTGGATCGAGCAGCAGCGCGACCCCGACGCCGCACCCGACCACGGTGGCCACCGATCCGACCATCGGGCGCACGCCGACCTTCTCGGTGGACTTCGACACGCCGGCTGCGGCGAACGGCCCGTTCGCGGCGACGTACGCGCAGTCGTGGCAGCCGTACCCGGACGGCACCGGCGGCAAGTACTGGTCGAGCAAGATGGTCAGCGCCCACGACGGGTACATGGACATCGCCCTCGACGGCGAGCACGGTTCGGCCGGAACGTTCGGCACGCCCGAGGACGCCTGGTCGCACGTCGGCGGGTCGTTCAGCGTCCGCGCCCGTGCCACCGGCGGCGACAAGAACGGCGCAGCGATCATGCTCTGGCCGACGTCGAACGACTGGGCGGACGGCGAACTCAACTACCCCGAGGGCAACTTCGACGGCTCGCCGCGGGTGTTCCACCACTCGATGCTGCCCGGGGACGAGAAGGCGTCGGACAACTACAACACCCGGGTGTCCTGGCGGGACTGGCACACCTACACGACGGAGTGGATCCCCGGGCGGGCGATCCACTACTACCTCGACGGCAAGCTCGTCTTCACGGTCGCGCGGAACGTCCCGACGACCCCGCACCGCTACATGGTGCAGGTCGGCGACTGGGGCAAGGCCGGCCACCTGCAGATCGACTGGGTCCGCACCTACGACGCGCAGTGAGCCCGGGCCGCGCCGACGCGCGGTGACGCCGGGCCGCGCCGGCCCGCTCCCCGTTCTGGGGCTGCGCCGGACCTCCGTCGTGCGGGACGATCGAACCGAAGCCGTGTTCTCCGTTCGGAAGGTCGTCATGCTCCTGTCACTCGTCTACATGAGCGCCGCCGACGAACCCTTCGACCAGCCCCGCCTCGACGCGCTCCTCGAACACGCCAGGGCCCGGAACGCCGCATCGGGCCTGTCCGGTCTGCTCGTGTACAAGGACGGCCGCTTCATGCAGCTGCTCGAGGGTCCTGAGGCCGCGGTCCTCGAGACGTACCAGCGCATCACCGAGGACCCCCGGCACACCGACGTCGGGCTGCTCGTCGAGGAGCGGATCCACACGCCGCGGTTCGGCGAGTGGACGATGGCGTTCGACCGCGACCACGAGACCGCGCTCCCCGATGGCTTCGACACGTTCCTGTCCGACGGCGACCGGAGTGCGGACACCAGCAAGGCGCGAGCGTTGCTGCGCTGGTTCCGCACCCACCCGATGGCCGCGCCCGACGCCGCACTCGGCAAGCACCGGCGCTGAGGGTCAGGGCAGGTAGTACGTCGGGTTCGGCAGCTTGACGCTGCGGTCCGCCGAGCCCCCGAGCAGGTCGCTGTACTGGTCGCCGAAGTTCGCGACCACGTCGTAGCGGCCGCCCGATCGTGACTCGATGTGCGCCCGAGTCTGCGACTTGTACTCGACGGTGGTGCACTTCGCCGTGGCGCAGGTGATGTACGACGGCTGCTGCGACGCCCCGACCCCGGTCCACTTCGTGTAGTACGTCTCGGTGCCGCGCTTCGTCGCCGAGAACTGCGGGTAGCCGACGCGCTGCAGGTTGTCGATGGTGGCGGTCTCCTGATCGGCGTTCCGGCCGGTCAGCCCGATGACCGTGCAGCCGGAACGCTGTGCGATCGACACGAGCGAGGTCATCGACGGGGTCGCGGGGAACCGTTCGTCCTGCACCCACTCGTCCTGCAGTGCAGGGTCGAACACGAAGTGCATGTCCGCGACCTCCATGTCGTAGGTCCAGAGCGTGGTGTCGTCGGCGTCGAGCACGATCGCGGGGTTGCGGTGCAGCTTGCGGCCGACGGCGCACTGGGCGGCGACGACGGGGGCCTGCCGCCGGACGAGGGACCGCATCTCGCGGATGTACGGGGAGTCGGTGCGGTTCGCGAGTCCGGTGCCGGGGTCGCCGTAGTAGGTGGCGATGGTCTTCTTGACGGAGTCGATGTTCGGGATGCCCTCACCGGACTGGGTCGCACCGGAGGAGCCGTCGGCAGCCATCGTGAACTGTGTGCGGGGCGCGAGCCGGGGCTCGGAGACGCCGGGCAGGTCGGCCGAGGGGAGGTAGTAGGTGGGGTTCGGCAGCTTGAGGGACCGGTCGGCGTACCCGCCCTGCAGGTCGCTCCACTGGTCGCCGATGTTCAGCGTGATGTCGTAGCCGAGGTCCTGCTCGATGTGCTTGCGGGTCAGCGCCTTGTACTCGACGGTCGTGCAGCTCGCGGCGGCGCAGGTCACGTACGACGGCTGCTGCGAGGCGCCCTTGCCGGTCCACTTCGTGAAGAAGCGGTCCTCGGTGAAGGCGGTGTAGCCGACCTTCGACAGGTTCTGCACGGTCGCGGTCTTCTGGTCGTCGTTCCGGCCGGTCAGTCCGAACACGGTGAAGCCCATCGCGGCGGCGCGGTTGACGAAGCCGACCATGGACGGGGTGGCGGCGAAGCGCTCGTCCTGCACCCACTCGTCCTGCCGTGCGGGATCGAAGACGAAGTGCATGTCCGCGACCTCCATGTCGTACGTCCACAGGGTGGTGTCGTCGGCGTCGAGGACGATCGCGGGCTTCTCGCCGTGCCGGACGGCATGGTCGTGGATGCGCTGCAGCGACGCTCCCTGGCGGGCGACGATCGATCGCATCTCGCGGATGTAGGGGGAGTCGGTGCGGTTCGCGAGTCCGGTGCCGGGGTCGCCGTAGTAGGTGGCGATGGTCTTCTTGACGGAGTCGATGTTCGGGATGCCCTCGCCGCCCTGCGTCGCACCGGACGTGCCGTCGGCAGCCATCGTGAAGTGCGTCCGCGGCGTCAGGCCGGCGTCGGCGGAGTGCCCCGGCGAGTGTCCCGGTCCGTGTCCTGGGTCGCCCCACCCGTGTGCGTTGGCCGGACCGCCGACGAGGGTGGACGTGAGGACGATCGCGGCGCTGGTGGCGACGACGGAGAGGACGGAACGGCGCATGGAGGACCTGCACACCTTCGACTCGGGGAGGAGTGACCCCCGGATGGGGGATCGTGGAGCACGTTAGCTGGCAATCACCAGTGGAGTCCATACCAAAGTGCTGCGGCCAGTCCTGGTAGACATGGCCGCATGACGGTTCGCTGGGGAGTCATCGGCACGGGCGGCATCGCCCGGTCCTTCGTGGGCGACTGCGTCGCCGCGGGCATCGAGTTCACGGCGGTCGGCAGCCGCACCCGCGACGGTGCCGAGGCGTTCGCGGCGGAGTTCGGCATCCCACGGGCGCACGGCTCCTACGAGGACCTCGTCGCCGACGACACGGTCGACGCCGTGTACGTCGCGACCCCGCACGTCCGGCACGCCGAGGACGCCCTGCTCGCGATCCGCGCCGGCAAGCACGTCCTCGTCGAGAAGGCCTTCACGATGACGGCGGCCGAGGCGCGGACCGTGGTCAATGCTGCCCGTCGAGCGGGCGTCGCGGTGACCGAGGCGATGTGGACCCGGTTCCTGCCGCAGATGGCGATGATCCGCGAGGTCCTGGCCGAGGGGCGCATCGGCCGGCCGGTGCTCGTCGAGGCGACGCACCACCAGGCCCTGCCCACCGACCCGTCGCACCGGCTGCGCGATCCCGCCCTCGGCGGTGGAGCCCTGCTGGACCTGGGCGTGTACCCGGTGTCCTTCGCCGTCGACGTGCTGGGGGTGCCCACCTCGCTCGTCGCGGCCGGCACGCTGAGCGAGCAGGGTGTCGACACGCAGATGGGCATCGTCCTGACGCACGACGGCGGTGCACAGTCGGTGATCCACTTCGGGATGGACGTGCGCAGCCCGAACACGGCCTCGGTGATCGGCGAGTCGGGGCGCATCGACGTCGACTCGACCTGGTACACCCCGACGACGTGGCGGATCCGGGACCGCGACGGCGTCGTGGTCGAGGAGTTCGACGCGCGCGAGGAGCTCGCCGGCTACGGCCACGAGGCGCGCGCGTTCGAGGCGATGGTCACGTCCGGCGTGCACGAGGGCGGTCCGATGGACGCCGAACAGTCGGTCGCGATCATGGCCGTCATGGACGAGGCCCGCCACCAGGTCGGCGTGCGTTACCCCGCGGACGACGCCTCCACAGCGCCCTGATCCGGGTCGCGTCGTCCACATCGGGACGATCCGGCCTGGAGGCTCCTGCCGCAGTTCCGTAGGATCGGTCGCGATGTCCGAGCAGCAGCCCACCCCGCCTTCCGTACCGGAGCGTGTCCGCGCCGCCGTCGCAGCCGCGCGCGCCTCCGCCGTGCGCCGCCCGGTGCCCTGGATCGCCGGTGGGCTCGCGGCCCTGCTCGTGGTCGGTTCGGGCGGGGCCGTCGCGGTCGCCGCGGCGATGACACCGGACACGGGCACGACGGCCGCGCCGGCGACCACGTCGCGCGCGACCTCGACGCCGAGCCGATCGACCGCCACCGCGAAGCGACCGACGAGCACGCCGACACCCACCCCGGACGCCCGCGCCGTGCCGAAGGACCCGGCCGGCCCCTCCGCCCTGCGCACCTGCTCGATCGCCGGCGCGGCGTCGGCGAGTGGTCTCGGTGCGTTCGAGGGGTACGTCATGGACGCGAAGACCGGCGAGGTCCTGTTCTCGAAGGACGGCGACAAGGCCGCCCAGACCGGCAGCGTCATGAAGACCCTGACGACGGCGACGGCGCTCGCGGTGCTCGGCGGCGACCACCGCATCCCGACCACGGTCACGCAGGAGTCCGGCGGGACCATCGCGCTGGTCGGGCACGGCGACGCCACCCTGTCCGCCGGCAACGGCACGGTCTACCCGGGGGCCCCGACGCTCGCGCAGCTCGCCCAGCAGGTCAAGGCGAAGGTCGGCGACACCCCCGTCACCACCATCGTCACCGACGACACGTACTGGAGCGACGCCGACGCGTGGGACCCCACGTGGCCGGTGTCCGAGCGCACGATCGGGTACCAGCCGGAGATCACCGCGCTCATGGTCGACGGTGACCGGGCGAACCCGGCGGCGGCGACCTCGCCCCGGTCCGAGGACCCGGTCGGCCGTGCGGGCACCGCGTTCCGGACGGCACTGGCGAACGCCGGGGTCGCCGGGGCGGGGTCGGCACAGATCGTCAAGCGCGCCACGACCAGCACGGACACCATCGCGACGGTGTCGTCGCAGCCGGTGTCGACACTGATCGGGCAGATGATCCCGAACTCGGACAACACCCTCGCCGAGATGCTCGCCCGGGTGTCGTCGAAGGAGTCCGGCTCGAACGGGTCGGCGGCGTCGCTGACCTCGGTGTACCAGTCGGCGCTCGGCTCCTACGGCGTCGACCCGGCCGGCATCGTCATCAAGGACGGCTCGGGCGAGAGCGCCGCCAACGCGGTGTCGCCGAACTTCGTCGCCCACCTCATGGTGCAGGTCGCCGCCGGTGCGAAGGGCCTCGGTACCCTCGCGAACGCTCTGCCCGTGTCGGGGCAGTCCGGCACGCTGGCCAGCCGCTTCACCGGCGCGAACGCCGTCGCCCGCGGCAAGGTGCACGCGAAGACCGGGTGGATCGACAGCGCGAACACCCTCGGCGGGTACATCGACGCCGCGGACGGATCGCGCCTGACCTTCGCGTTCTACGCCATCGGTTCGTCGCGCGCGGCCGCGCTGCCGGCGCTCGACGCGGTGACCGCGGCGGCCTACTCGTGCGGGAGCAAGCTCACCGACTCCTGAGTCACCGGGTGTTGGATGGGCCCATGGCACGGGCTCTCCTCATCGTCGATGTCCAGAACGACTTCACCGAGGGCGGTGCGCTCGGGGTGACCGGGGGTGCGGCCCTCGCGGAACGGATCAGCGCGTTCCTCGGCCGGCACGCCGAGGAGTACGACCTGATCGTCGGCTCCCGCGACTGGCACCACGGCGACGACGACAACGGCGGACACTTCGCCGGACCCGAGGGCCCCGACTTCGTCGACACGTGGCCCGTGCACTGCGTGGCCGGCACACCGGGCGCCGAGTACCACCCGGAGCTCGACACCGAGCCGATCGACGTCGACGTCTTCAAGGGCCAGGGCACGCCGGACTACTCGGCGTTCCAGGCGCGGACCGAGGCGGGCGTGCCGTTGCCGGACATCCTGACCGAGCACCGGGTGCACTCCGTCGACATCGTCGGCATCGCCACCGACCACTGCGTCCGGGCCTCGGCCCTCGACGCCCGCGCCGCCGGCATCGACGTCGCGGTCTACGAGGACCTGGTCGCCGGCGTCGACGACGAGCGCAGCGCCCGCGCGCTCGACGACATCCGAGCGGCCGGCGGGCACGTCGACCGCAGCGACATGGACGAGGGGCTCGCGAACCCCGGAGGAGCACAGTTGTGACCGAGACCAGCACCGAGACCAGCACCGACACGAGCGCCACGACCGGCGACCTCACCACGACCGTGGGCGACGACCACGTCACCGTGCAGGGCGTCCCGACGGGCCTGTTCATCGGCGGGTCCTGGCGCCCGTCGACGAGCGGCGCGACGTTCGCCGTCCGCGACCCCTCGACCGGCGACGTCCTGGCCGAGGTCGCCGACGCCACCCCCGAGGACGGCATCGCCGCGCTCGACGCCGCGGTGGCCGCACAGCAGGAGTGGGCGGCGACCGCACCACGCCAGCGTTCCGACGTGTTGCGCCGCGCGTTCGACCTCGTCCGCGCCCACGAGGACGACCTGGCCGCCCTGATGACGCTCGAGATGGGCAAGCCCCTGACAGAGGCCCGCGGCGAGGTGGTCTACGGCGGCGAGTTCCTCCGCTGGTTCTCGGAGGAGGCCGTCCGCATCGGCGGCGACTACCGCACCAACCCCGAGGGCACCGGACGCGCGATCGTCCTGAAGCGTCCGGTCGGCCCGGTGTACGCGATCACCCCGTGGAACTTCCCCCTCGCCATGGCGACCCGCAAGATCGGCCCCGCACTGGCGGCCGGCTGCACGGTCGTCGTGAAGCCGGCGGAGCTCACGCCGCTGACCACGCTGTTCCTGGTCGAGCTGTTCCGCCGTGCCGGGCTGCCGGACGGCGTGCTCAACGTGGTGCCGTCCCTCGACGCCAAGGGCCTGTCCGAGCCGATCATCGCCGACCGCCGCCTCCGCAAGCTCACCTTCACCGGGTCGACGCCGGTCGGGTCCGCGCTCCTCAAGCAGGCGGCGGACAACGTGCTCAGGACGAGCATGGAGCTCGGCGGCAACGCCCCGCTGTTGGTCTTCGACGACGCCGACCTCGACGCCGCCGTCACCGCTGCGATGCTCGCGAAGTTCCGGAACGTCGGCGAGGCCTGCACGGCCGCCAACCGGTTCTTCGTGCAGGACGGCATCGCCGACGCGTTCGTGGCAGCCCTCACCGCGAAGGTCGACGCGCTCCGCATCGGCCGGGGCACCGAGGACGGCACGACGATGGGCCCGCTCATCGACGACCGTGCGGTGGACAAGGCCGCTGGACTCGTCGACGACGCGGTCACCCGCGGCGCACGGCTCGTCACCGGCGGACACCGCGTCGAGCGGCCCGGCACCTACTACGCGCCCACGGTGCTCGACGACGTCCAGCCGGGATCGGAGATCCTGACGACCGAGATCTTCGGACCGGTCGTGTCGATCACCCGCTTCGCGACCGAGGACGAGGGCATCCGGCTCGCCAACGACACCGAGTTCGGGCTCATCGCCTACGCGTTCACGACGGACTTCCCGCGCGGGCAGCGGCTCGCCGAACGCCTGGAGACCGGGATGCTCGGGCTGAACACGGGCGTCGTGTCGAACGCAGCGTTCCCGTTCGGCGGGGTGAAGTCGTCCGGGCTCGGCCGCGAGGGCTCGCACGAGGGCATCGAGGAGTACCTCGAGACCGTGTACGTGCTCACCCCGGACCCGTTCGCCGCCTGAACGGGCCCGGCGGCGGGGCTCAGACCAGCAGCTGGTGCTTCGCCAGGTCGCGGTAGAGCGGCGTCGACTCGACCAGCTCGGAGTGCGTGCCGGCGCCGACGACCCGGCCGTGCTCGAGCACGACGATGACGTCGGAGTCCACCACGGTGGACAGCCGGTGCGCGATGACGAGCAGGGTGCGGTCTTCGGCGACGGCGTCGATCGCCAGCCGCATCTTCTGCTCGTTCACGCCGTCGAGCGACGACGTCGACTCGTCGAGCAGCAGGATCGGGGGAGCGGCGAGCAGCGCGCGGGCGATGGCCAGCCGCTGACGCTCGCCGCCGGAGAGCATCACGCCGTCCTCGCCGACCTGGGCGTCGAGCCCACGCGGGTCGCGGTGCAGGACCTCGCCGAGGTTGACCGCCTCGAGCACGCGGACGCAGTCGTCCTCGGTCGCGTCCGGCGAACCGAGCAGCAGGTTGGCGCGGATGGTGCCGGCGAGCACCGGGGCGTCCTGCTCGACGTAGCCGATCTGGGCGCGGAGCTCCTGGCGGTCCATGCCCCGGACGTCGATGCCACCGAGCCGGATGACGCCCTCGGTCGGGTCGTAGAACCGCTCGATCAGGGCGAGGGTCGTCGACTTGCCAGCACCCGACGGACCCACGAGTGCGACCCGCGAGCCGCGGGGAACGCGGAACGACACGTCGTGGAGCACCACGTCGTCGACCGGACGCTCGTCGGCGAGGCGATCCGGGCCTCCCGGTCGGTCCACCGCGCCGGACGCGACGGCGCCGTCCGGACCGGACGCATCCGCTGCAGCTGCGTACCGGAACGTGACGTGCTCGAACGTGATGGCGTCGTCGGAGGCGACCGCGGCGGCGGGGCGCGCAGCGGCGTCGTCCTGCGCCTCGGTCGGCAGGTGCAGGATCTCCTCGATCCGGCCGAGCGCACCGAGCGCCTGGGCGACCGCGACGGCGGCGCCCATCGCCTGGCCGAGCGGCATGATCATCATGAAGAGCAGCAGGATGAACGTGATGAGCGTGGCGATGGTGATGGTGCCCGCGGCGACCTGGGCCCCGCCGACGCCGAGCACGGCGATGAACGCCACCTGCATGACGATGCTCGCCACCGGCACGACGAAGGCGGACATCTTCGCGATGTCGAGGCCGCGCTGGTAGGCCTCGGTCGCGTGTCCGTCGACCTCGTGCACCTCACGCTCGGTGGCACCCGCCGCGCGGATGGTGCGGACGGCGCCGATGCCGCGCTCGACCGCCGCGGTCAGGTCGCCGACCTTCTCCTGCGCACGCTTCGACGCGATCCGGATGCGCCGACTCAGTCCGCCGACGACCACGATCGCGACCAGGACGATGACGACCACGATCACGAGCAGCAGCGGGTCGATGATCGCCATCGCGATGATCGCGCCGATGAAGGTGAGGGCGCCGCCGATCGACTCGATCAGGCCCTGGGTCAGGACGGCGCGCAGGAGCGTGGTGTCGCTGCCGACGCGGGACACCAGGTCGCCGGTGCGGCGGGTGTCGAACTCCGAGATCGGCAGGTTGAGGATGCGGGCGATGAGCTTGCGGCGCGTCGAGAGCACGACGCCCTCGCCCGCACGCTGGAGCAGGAAGTGCTGCACACCGTTCAGGACGCCGGCGACCAGGACGAGCCCGACGAGCAGCCAGACGAGCGTGCTGAGCGTGTTGCCCTGCTGCACCGCCGTGACGACCTGGTTGACGAGCAGCGGCTGCGCGAGCGACGCCCCGGCGCCGAGGATGCTCAGCACGATGATGACGACCATCGCCGGCTTGTTCTCGAACAGGTAGGACAACAGGCGGCCGAAGGTGGCGCGGGGGCCGTCGGTCTTCTTGGGGCGCGCGAAGGGGAGACTCATCGTGTTCCTAGTTTCTGCCGTACTTCTTGTGCACTGCCTGTCGGCTGACACCGAGCAGGGTCGCGATCTCCTGCCACGACGCCCCGGCGTTGCGGGCGGCACGGGCAGCGAGTTCTTCGGTCCGGTCGAGTTCACGGCGGAGCTCGCGCACGTTCGCGAGGGCGGAGAACGGGTCGTCCCCGGAGGCTCCGGCCGCGAGGCTCGTGATGGTCGGTCGATCCATGGCTGTCAACCTACATTGACGCGCCGACATCTGTCAACCTGAGTTGACGGACAGGGTCGCGCCGTGCGGTGGACGCGACGACCGACGGGAGGCCCGGTGCCAGCTGGCACCGGGCCTCCCGTCCCACAGGTGGTCGCGTCTCAGGCGTCCGCGAACTCCTTGCTCTTCGTCTCGCGGACGAAGAGCAGCGCGACGAGCGTCACGACGGCGGCGATCGTCAGGTACAGCCCGACCAGGAAGATGTTGCCGTCGGCCTTCCACAGCGCCAGGGCGATCGTCGGTGCGAGCGAGGCACCGAGGATCGACGCGACGTTGTACGCGATCGCCGAGCCGGTGTACCGGACGTTCGTCGGGAACAGCTCCGGCAGCAGCGCACCCATCGGCCCGAAGGTCAGCCCCATCAGGGACAGCCCGACGATCAGGAACGTCACCACCGTGATCGGACCCTGCGACGCGGCGAACCAGAACTGGAACGTCAGACCGAACAGCGCGATGCCGATCGTGGTCGGGATGAGGGTCTTCCGGCGCCCGAACTTGTCGGCCAGGATGCCGGCGATCGGGGTGAAGATGCCGAAGAACACGACGCCGATCATGAGCAGCGTCAGGAACTCACCGCGGCTGTAGCCGAGGCCGACCTTCGGGACGAGCGGACCGGCCTCGGCACCGGTGGTGCCGTACGACAGCGTGAACGTGGTCATGAAGTAGAAGAGGACGTACGTCGCGACCATGCCGAACGTGCCGACGATGAGCGCCTTCCACGAGGTGCGGAACACCCGGCCCAGCGGGATCTTCGCGACCGTGCCGGACTCCTGGACGCCGCGGAACACCGGCGACTCGACGAGCTTGAAGCGCACGTAGAGCCCGACGATGACCAGGACCGAGGAGAGCAGGAACGGGATGCGCCAGCCCCACGCCTGGAAGTCGGCGTTCGGGGTGCCGTCGGCACCGGCGGGCATCGCGGCGTTGATCGCGATGAACAGGCCGTTCGCGAGCAGGAAGCCGATCGGTGCGCCGAGCTGCGGCATCGAACCGAACACGCCGCGCTTGCCCTTGGGGGCGTTCTCGGTGGCGAGCAGTGCCGCACCGGACCACTCGCCGCCGAGGCCGACGCCCTGGGCGAAGCGCATCACGGCGAGCAGGACCGGCGCCCACACGCCGATGGTGTTGAACGTCGGCAGGCAGCCGATCAGGAACGTCGCGGTGCCCATGACGAGGAGCGACGCGACGAGGGTGGTCTTGCGGCCCACCCGGTCACCGAAGTGCCCGAAGATGATCGACCCGATCGGCCGCGCGAAGAAGGCGAGGGCGAACGTCACGAACGACGACAGCTGCGATGCCGTGGGGTCCTCGTTCGGGAAGAACAGCGTCGGGAAGACGAGGACCGCGGCCGTCGCGTAGACGTAGAAGTCGTAGAACTCGATCGAGGTGCCGACGAGGCTGGCGATGACGACGCGCGAGCGCGGGTTGCCTGCTGGTGCCGGAGCTGAAGTCGGGGTTGCTGGTGCCGGTGCGGCGGTCATGGGTGTCGTGTGGTCTTCCGTGGTGCGCGCTCCTGGCAGGGAGCACGGATACCCGAAACGGCGGACACCGATCGGTTCGCGCTGGGTGGCGCGGGCACCGATCGGGTGCGTTCGGTTGGTGGGGGACCGCTTGTGACGGAAGACAACATCGTACGACAGATGTCGCCCACCTGCGAATCAGCCCAGAGTCAGCTGGCGGCTCCTGCGCCGGCGCCCGCCCCGGCGCTGGCGCCGGCCTCGAGGTGCGCGGGCAGCTGGTGCCCCATCCGGTCGCGCTTGGTGTCGAGGTAGCCGGCGTTCTGCGCCGAGACGCCGACGACCAGCGGCACGAGCGACTCGACGGTGATGCCGTGCTCCTCGAGCTGGCGACGCTTCTCGGGGTTGTTCGAGAGCAGTCGCACGCGGGTGATCCCGAGTTCGGCGAGGATGCCCGCGGCGCCGCCGTACGCACGGGAGTCGGCCGGCAGCCCGAGCGCCAGGTTGGCGTCGAGCGTGTCGAGGCCGTCTTCCTGCAGGCGGTAGGCCTTGAGCTTGTTGATGAGCCCGATGCCGCGTCCTTCCTGCCCGCGCAGGTAGACCACCACTCCGCCCTCGGCAGCGATGGTGTCGAGCGCGGCGTCGAGCTGGGGCCCGCACTCGCACTTCAGCGAGCCGAACGCCTCGCCGGTCAGGCACTCGGAGTGCACGCGGACCAGGGCGCCGTCGGACGGGGCGGACCCGTCGGGCAGCGCGCCGATGATCGCGACGTGCTCCGCGCCGGTCACGAGGTCGCGGTAGGCGCGCATCTGGAACGTGCCGTGGGTGGTGGGGACGTTCGTCGACACCTCGAACTGGACGGGGCTGCCCGGGGTGGAGGAGGTCAGCGCGTCGGTCATGGGGTGCTCCGGTCGTTCGTGGGCCCGTCGTCTCCGAACCCGGGTGCTGCGTCGTGCTGCTGCGCTGTCGCGCTGCGTTGCGGTCGGGCTCGGACCAGCAGGTCAGGGCCCAGGCTGGTGGTCGATAGTACGTCCAACCGCCGACGCCCGGACATGCTTCCCACCCCGAGGTCGTCGAGGGCGACCCGGGGTCCGCCGAGCAGGATCGGGGCGACGTACACGAGGTACTCGTCGACGAGCCCGGCGGCGATGAGCGCGGACGCGACGGTGGGGCCGCCCTCGACGAACACCGAGTGCACGCCGTGCCCACGCAGGGCGGCGAGCGACGCGGCGAGGTCGTGCCCCGGCAGCGTCACGAGCCCACGGGGGTGTCGCCGGACCGCGGCGTCGTCGGGGACGGCGCGGTCACCGAGCACGACCGCGAGCGGCTGGTCGGCGAGGAGTTCGCCCGCGTCACCCCGAGCGGTCAGGCTCGGGTCGTCGGCGAGCACGGTGCCGGTGCCGATCAGGATCGCGTCGTGCGCGGCACGCTGCTCGTGGACGTGCTGCCGGGCTGCGGCGCCGGTGATCCACTTGCTCGTCCCGTCGGCAGCCGCAGCCCGGCCGTCCAGGCTCGAGGCCCACTTCACGGTCACCCACGGGCGTCCGAGGCGGACCGACAGGAGCCACCGTTCGAGGAACGCCTCGGCCTCGTCGGCGAGCACACCGGACACGACGTCGACACCGGCGGCGCGGAGTCGGTCGGAACCGCCGTGCACGTCCGCGCCCGGATCGTCGATCGCGTACACGACACGGGCGACCCCGGCCTCGATCAGGGCGACGGCGCAGGGGCCGGTGCGGCCGGTGTGGTTGCAGGGCTCGAGGGTGACGACGGCCGTTGCGCCGCGGAGCTGAGTCGGATCGACCTTCGCCATCGCGTCGACCTCGGCGTGCGGGGTTCCGGCACCCTTGTGCCACCCCTCGGCGAGGACGTCGCCGGCGGGGGAGAGGATCACCGCGCCGACCCGAGCGTGGTCGCCCACGACGGGCCCGAGGGCCGCGAGTTCGAGCCCGCGGCGCATCGCCCGGACCTCGGTGGGTCGTGCCGTGTCGCTCACGGATCGAGCCTACCGGCGGTGGATCGGTGACGCGTCATCGTCGGGAACGCGGCGTCATGCGGGACCTGGTCGCGGAGCGCTGCGTCATGAAGGGCCGAGTCACGGAGCGCTGCGTCACGGAGCGTCGGGCCACGAGAGGTCCGATGCGGGCGCGCCGTCGGCCCGGCGCAGGGCGGTCCAGGCGGTCGTCGGTCCGCCGTCGCGTCCGGGGATCCGTGCGGGCCCGGCGCCGGTGAACGAGAACCCGGCGCTGCGTGCGACCGCGGCCGACGCCGTGTTGCCCTCGTAGCACTCCCAGTAGACGTCCCGAGCACCGTCCTCGAACGCCCAGTCCACGACGAGCTCGACCGCATCGTGCATCAGGCCGGCACCGCGGGCCGAGGGCGCCAGCCAGAAGCCGAGGTCGCGGCCGGCGGTGCGGTAGCCGATGATCCCCTCGAGCCAGGTCGACCCGCGGCGACGGATCGCCCAGGTGTACTCGCGGTCCGACGCCCAGCCGGGTCCGACCAGGGCGTCGACGAAGGTCCGTGCGTCCTGTTCGCGGTAGGGCGTGGGGATCGTCGTCCAGCGGACGATGTCCGGGTCCTGACAGGCGTCGGTGATCGCCGCGGTGTCCGACCGGGTCGGGACGTCGAGTCGGACCCGGGCGGACTCCAGCGTGACCGGCAGCACGGTCAGCCGCGCGAGCGCGGGACGAACCCGATCCGGTCGTACACACGCGCCAGGGTCTCCTGCGCGATGGACTCGGCACGGTCCGCTCCGACGGCGAGCAGTCGATCGAGCTCCGCCGGGTCGTCGAGCAGCTCGAGCGTGCGGGTGCGCACCGGCTCCAGCTCGGCGACGACGGCGTCGGCGACCGCGCCCTTGAGGTCCCCGTAGCCCTTGCCCGCGAACGATGCCTCGAGCTCGGCGACGGGGGTCCGGCTGAAGGCGGACAGGATCGCGAGCAGGTTCGTCACGCCCGGCTTCGCCTGCCGGTCGGAGCGGATCTCGCGCTCGTCGTCGGTGACGGCCGACTTGATCTTCTTCGCGGTGCGCTTCGGGTCGTCGAGCAGCCGGATCAGGCCGCTGTCGGACGCCGCCGACTTGCTCATCTTGCTCGTCGGGTCCTGCAGGTCGTAGATGCGCGCCGTCTCGGTGCCGATGCGGGCCTCGGGCACGACGAACGTGTCGCCGAACCGCGAGTTGAAGCGTCCGGCGAGGTCGCGGGTGAGCTCGACGTGCTGGCGCTGGTCGTCGCCGACCGGCACGACCTTGGTGTCGTACAGCAGGATGTCGGCGGCCATCAGGACCGGGTACGTGAAGAGCCCGACCGACGCGGCCTCGGACCCCTGCCGCGCCGACTTGTCCTTGAACTGGGTCATCCGGCTCGCCTCACCGAAACCGGTGAGGGTGTTGAGCACCCAGGCGAGCTCGGCGTGGGCCGGCACGTGCGACTGCACGAACAGCGTCGACTTCGTCGGGTCGATGCCCGACGCGATGTACTGCGCGGCCGTCGCCCGGGTGCTCGCGCGGAGCTCGGCCGGGTCCTGCGGCGAGGTGATCGCGTGCATGTCGACGACGCAGTAGATGGCGTCGAAGTCGTCCTGCAGGTCGCGCCACTGCATGAGCGCCCCGACGTAGTTGCCGAGGTGGAGCGAGCCGGCGGACGGCTGGATGCCCGAGAAGATGCGGGTCTTGGTCATGGTGGTGTTCCTGTGGGTCAGGTGGAGCGCAACGAGTGGGGATCAGAGTTCGTAGTCGACGACCACGGGGGCGTGGTCGGACCATCGCTGGTCGTACGCCGCGGCGCGGTCGACCGTGTACTCCGTGACCTTCGCCGCGAGGTCGGGCGTGGCCATCTGGTAGTCGATGCGCCAGCCGGTGTCGTTGTCGAACGCCTGGCCGCGCCAGGACCACCACGTGTACGGCCCCTCGACGTCGCCGGCCTGCGCACGCCCGACGTCCACCCAGCCGAGCCCCTGGCCCGTCGAGCCGTCAGCGCCCTCGACCGGTTCGCCGTCGGCACCGAAGAAGCGCGAGAAGTAGGCACGCTCGCCCGGCAGGAAGCCCGCTCGCTTGACGTTGCCCTTCCAGTTCTTGATGTCGCGCTGGTCGTGCCCGACGTTGAGGTCACCGACGACGACGGCGAGCGGGTTGTGCGCGCGGAGGGCGGGCAGCCGCTCGGTCATGGCGTCGAGGAACTTCCACTTCTCGTCCTGCTTGGGGGTGTCGACCTCGCCCGAGTGGACGTAGGTGGACACGACCGTGACCGTGGTGCCGCCGATCTCGTAGTCGGCCTCGAGCCAGCGGCCGGCGGAGTCGAACTCGTCCGGTCCGAGGGCGACGCGGTGGATCTGGGCCGAGTGCCTGGACGCGATCGCGACACCCGCCCGGCCCTTGGCGGTCGCGGGGTCGTGCACGATGTCCCACTCGTCGCCGAGCAGACCGGCCAGGTCCTCGCTCGACGCACGGACTTCCTGCAGGGCGAGCACGTCGACGTCGCGGGTGGCGAGCCAATCGCCCATGCCCTTGCGGAAGGCGGCGCGGACGCCGTTCACGTTGACGGATGCGAGGCGCAGGCGTGTCATGCCGACCACCTTATCGGCGGGCGCCGACAGCCCCGGACCGCACCGGTCCGAGGTTCCACGACTCGCCGCGTGCCGTCCGCCGAGGTTCCACGGACCGGCCCGTGGCGGGTCGAGATGCCGAGATTTCGGAACCTCGGCGGGGCCGGACGGGGCCGGACGGACGGGGCGGGCGCGGGCCCGGCAGTGCGGGGGACCGCAGGACGGACGGGAGGCACGGTGCCAGCTGGCACCGTGCCTCCCGTCCGTCGCAGTGCGGCGTCAGGCCGCGTCGTGGTCCGTCTGCAGGAACTCGACCAGGCTGTCGGCGGTGGTCTCGGCGTCGTCGCCGGTCACGGTGAGGCTGACCTCGTCACCGTTCTCGATGCCCAGGCCGAGCAGGGCGAGGATGCTGCCGGCGTTGCCGGACTTGTCGCCCTTGGCGATCGTGACCTGGTGGCCGGAGGCCGTCACGGTCTGGACGAAGAGGGACGCGGGGCGCGCGTGCAGGCCGGACGCGCTGGCGACGGTCACGGTGCGGGTGGCTTCGGACATCGATGTACTCCTGTCGATGGGTGGTGCGCTCATGCTAGCGAGCGCCGGATGGGCGGGTCGGGCGAGCGGTCAGGGTCGACCGGGCCAGAACACCTCGGTGCCGGCGGCCTCGACCTCGCGGACCAGGTCGAGGTTGACGGCGGGGTCGGTGATGATCGTGTCGATGGCGGCGAGGGGTGCGACGCGGCCGAACTCCTCGCGGCCGAACTTGGTGTGGTCGGCGAGCAGGATGCTGCGGCGGGCGGACTTGATCATCGCCGACTTCACCGCGGCCTCGGCCATGTTGTGGGTCGTCAGGCCGCGCTCCGGCGTGATGCCGTTGATGCTCACGAAGGCGACGTCGACGCTCACCATGCCGATGAGCTGGTGCGTCCACGTGCCGACGCCGGCCAGGGAGTCGCTGCGGATGTTGCCGCCGAGCAGGTGCAGGTCGATGCCCGGCCGGTTCGCGACGGCCATCGCGACGGGGAGCGAGTGGGTGACGACGGTGAGTCCGCGGTCGGTCGGCAGCATCTCGGCGAGGCAGATGGTGGAGGTGCCGGCGTCGATCATGATCGAGCCGTTCTCCGGCAGCTCCTCGAGCGCGGCCTCGGCGATGACCATCTTCTCGGCCTGGTTGATGCCGCCCCGGTCGCCGACACCGGGGTGGATCGTGATGCGCTCGACCGGGATGGCCCCGCCGTGGGCACGTCGGACCAATCCTCGTCGCTCCAGCGAGGTGAGGTCGCGGCGGATGGTCTCGGGCGTGACCTCGAGCAGCTCGGCGAGGTCCTTGACGTCGACCCGCCCCTGCGCGCGCGCCTGCTCGACGATGCGCTGGTGGCGTTCTGGTGCGTACATCGGACCTCGTCGTCTCCTGGTCGGAACGGAACGGACATGACCGGGCACGAACCTGACGGAACCGAGCCGGAGCGGCTGGCCGCCAGACGCAAACGGGCATCTGTTTCTGCATTTTTATCCCCGGATGTGTTTGTTTGTCAACGCGGATCGGGGTAGTGTGCTGCTCAGCCGCACCGGCGAGGTCCCGTCTCAGCCGTGCGCGCACCGAACGAACACCCCACCGCAAGCGCGTGTGAGATGAAGGAGTCTCGAATGTCCGAACTGCTCGGCACCGGCGTCGGTCGTGGCGTCGCCCACGGCCCCGTGCTCCGCATGGCGGACCCGCTCGGCGAACCGTCGAAGGACGCCCTGACCGGTTCGGCGGACGACGCGAAGCAGGCCGTGCACGACGCACTGGCCGCGGTGGCCGAGGACCTCAACAAGCGCGGACAGCTCGCCGGCGGCGACGCCCAGGCCGTGCTCGAGGCGCAGGCGCTCATGGCGCAGGACCCGACCCTCCTCGACGACGTGCACACGCGCATCGACGGCGGCACCAACGCCGAGCGTGCCGTGTACGAGGCGTTCGCGCAGTTCCGCGACCTGCTCGTCGGCATGGGCGGCTACATGGGGGAGCGCGCAGCCGACCTCGACGACGTCGCCCAGCGCATCATCGCGAAGCTCCGCGGCGTGCACGCCCCCGGTGTCCCCGAGTCGGACACCCCGTTCGTCCTCGTCGCCCGTGACCTCGCTCCGGCCGACACCGCACTGCTGGACCTCGACAAGGTCCTCGCGCTGGTCACCCGTGACGGCGGCCCGACCTCGCACACCGCGATCCTCGCCCGCGCCAAGGGCATCACCGCGATCGTCGGCGTCACCGGTGCCGACGACCTGGTCGACGGGCAGTCGATCGTCGTCGACGCCGTCGCCGGCACCGTCGTCACCGAGCCGTCCGAAGCCCTGGTGGCCGACGTCGAGCAGCGCATCGCCGACCGGCTCGCCGCGGCCGCCGCTCCACTCACCGCCGGTGCCCTGGCCGACGGCCACGTCGTGCCCCTGCTCGCGAACCTCGGCAGCCCCGCCGACGCCGCGGGCGCCGTTGCTCTCGGTGCGGAGGGCGTGGGGCTCTTCCGCACCGAGTTCCTCTTCCTCGACTCGCCGAAGGCGCCGACCGTCGACGAGCAGACCGAGTCCTACCGTCAGCTCCTCGCCGCGTTCCCGGGCAAGAAGGTCGTCGTCCGTGCGCTCGACGCCGGTGCCGACAAGCCGCTGCCGTTCCTCACCGACAAGGACGAGGAGAACCCGGCGCTCGGCCGTCGCGGACTCCGTGCGCTGCGCAACCACCCCGAGGTGCTGCGCGACCAGCTCGTCGCACTGGCCCAGGCGGACGCTGCGACCGAGGCCGACCTCTGGGTCATGGCCCCGATGGTCGCCGACGCCGAGGAGACCGAGTACTTCGTCACCCTGGCCCGCGAGCTCGGCATCCGCACCGCCGGCGTGATGGCCGAGGTGCCGTCGCTCGCCCTGATGGCCGAACAGGTCTTCCAGAACGCGGACTTCGTGTCGATCGGCACGAACGACCTGACCCAGTACACGATGGCCGCCGACCGCATGCTCGGCACCGTCGCGTCGTACCAGGACCCGTGGCACCCCGCCGTCCTGCGCCTCGTCGCGCAGCTCGGTGCGGCCGGTGCCGACGCGGGCAAGCCCGTCGGCATCTGCGGTGAGGCCGCAGCCGACCCGTTGCTCGCCGTCGTGCTCGTCGGCCTCGGCGCCACCACCCTCTCCATGACCCCCGCGGCCCTGGCCGACGTGCGCGCCGAACTCGGTCAGCACACGCTCGAGCAGGCCCGCGAGATGGCCCAGGCGGCACTCGCCGCGTCCACGGCGGCGGCCGCGAAGTCCGCCGCGGCGGCTGCGCACGCCGTCTGAGCCGCACCATCCCCAACACCCCGTCCGCACCAGCAGCAGCTCCACCACACAGAAAGTCACCGCACATGACAACGTCGTCCGTTGCAGCGCCCGACGCACCCGCGAAGTCGCGGGGCGGCGCACGCGTCGCCGTTCAGAAGTTCGGCACGTTCCTCTCCGGCATGGTCATGCCCAACATCGCGATCTTCATCGCGTGGGGCCTGATCACCGCCTTCTTCATCGAGACCGGATGGACCCCCGTCGGGATCCTCGGCGGGTTCGGTGAGACGGACGGTGTGGCCAACATCGGTCTCGTCGGCCCGATCCTGACGTACCTGATCCCGCTCGCGATCGCCTTTCAGGGCGGCCGGATGATCTACGAGACCCGCGGCGCCGTCGTCGGCTCGATCATGGCGATGGGCGTCATCCTCGGCGCCAACGGCACGATCATGATCCTCGGCGCGATGATCTGCGGGCCGCTCGGCGCGTACCTCATCAAGCAGATCGACAAGATCTGGGACGGCAAGATCAAGCCGGGCTTCGAGATGCTCGTCAACAACTACGCGGCCGGCATCCTCGGCTTCGGGCTGGCGATGGTCGGGTTCTTCTGGCTCGCCCCGCTGTTCAAGCTCATCGCCGAGGGCCTCGGCGACGCGGTGAACTTCCTCGTCCAGCACTCGCTGCTGCCGCTCGCCAGCGTCATCATCGAGCCGGCCAAGGTGTTCTTCCTGAACAACGCCATCAACCACGGTGTGCTCGACCAGCTCGGCGCCCAGCAGGTGCAGGACTCCGGCAAGTCGATCCTGTTCCTGCTCGAGGCGAACCCCGGCCCCGGTCTGGGCATCCTGCTCGCCTTCACCTTCTTCGGTGTCGGCATCGCCCGCTCGACCGCTCCCGGTGCGATCCTCATCCAGTTCTTCGGTGGCATCCACGAGATCTACTTCCCGTACGTGCTGCAGAAGCCGGTCCTGTTCATCGCCGTCATCCTCGGTGGTGCGACGGGCGTCGGCACGAACGTCCTGTTCGGCTCCGGCCTGGTCGCCCCGGCTTCGCCCGGATCGATCTTCGCCGTGCTGACGGCGACGGCGAAGGACAGCTACGTCGGCGTCATCCTGTCGGTCATCCTGTCCGCAGCGGTCACCTTCGCAGTCGCGTCGTTCTTCCTGCTGGCCAGCCGCAAGCGCGACCTCGCCAACGGCGGCGGCGACATGACCGCAGCGTTCGACAAGATGCAGGCCACCAAGGGCCGCGACGCGAACGCCGCGACCGCAGGGCTCTTCGGCGGCACCGCCCCGGCCAACTCGGAAGAGGCAGCCGCCGCCGGAACCACCGCCACCGCGACGAAGGTCCAGAACCTCGTGTTCGCCTGCGACGCGGGCATGGGGTCGAGCGCCATGGGCGCCAGCGTCCTGCGCAACAAGATCAAGAAGGCGGGCATCGAAGGGGTCACGGTCACCAACAAGGCGATCGCGAACCTGTCCGGTGACGAGGACCTGATCATCACGCAGGAAGAACTGACGGACCGCGCCAAGCAGAAGAACCCGAACGCACAGCACGTGTCGGTCGGCAACTTCATGAACGCGCCGCAGTACGACCAGGTCGTCGACCAGCTCAAGAACCAGTAACGCCACCACCAGTAACGAAGTGCAGTATCGGAGGGGACGGGGACATCCCCGTCCCCTCCGTCACGTCCTCGAACACCAAGGAGAACCACGATGCCCGTCCTGCAGGAGAGCCAGATCCGGATCCACACCGAGGACACCGCGCCGACCAAGTCGGAGGCGATGAAGGAGGCGGCCGAGATCCTCGAAGCTGCGGGCGCGGTCACCGCTGACTACTACCCGGCGATGCTCGAGCGTGAGAAGAGCGTGTCCACGTACATGGGCAACTTCCTCGCCATCCCGCACGGTACGAACGACGCGAAGGACGCCATCAAGTCGTCCGCGCTGTCGTTCATCCGCTACGCCAGCCCGATCGACTGGGACGGCAACCCCGTGCGCTTCGTCGTCGGCATCGCCGGCGTGAACAACGAGCACCTCGACATCCTGTCCAAGATCGCGATCGTGTTCTCGGACGAGGACGAGGTCCAGAAGCTCACCGACGCGGCCGACACCAGCGCGATCCTGTCGATCCTCGGCGAGGTCAACGAGTGAGCACCACCGACCGGGGCACCGCCGTCCACTTCGGTGCCGGCAACATCGGCCGCGGCTTCGTCGGGCTCCTCCTGCACGAAGCGGGCTACGAGGTCGTCTTCGCCGACGTCGCCGCGCCGCTCATCGACGCCCTCGCCGCCGCCGACTCGTACACCGTGCACGAGGTCGGCACCGGAGCGCAGGACCACGAGGTCACGAACTTCCGCGCCCTGAACAGCGCGCAGGACGAGGACGGTGTCGTCGCCGAGATCGCCACTGCCGCGATCGTCACCTGCGCGGTGGGCCCGAACGTCCTGAAGTTCATCGCCCCGGTGATCGCGCGGGCGCTGCAGCAGCGCGACGCGGACGCTGCGCCCATCGCCGTGATGGCGTGCGAGAACGCCCTGAACGCCACGGACCGTCTGCGCGAGTTCATCGTCGACGCGCTCCCGGCCGAGGGCCGTGACGCGGCACTCGCGAAGGCCGTCTTCGCGAACACCGCCGTCGACCGCATCGTGCCGGCCCAGCCCGAGGGCGCCGGCCTCGACGTCACCGTCGAGACCTACTTCGAGTGGGCCATCGACCGCACGCCGTTCGGCGGCAACGAGCCGGAGATCCCCGGCGCGCACTACGTCGACGGCCTCGCTGCCTCGATCGAGCGCAAGCTCTTCACGGTGAACACCGGGCACGCCACCGTCGCGTACCACGGCTTCGTCGCCGGGGCCGACAAGATCTCCGACGCCATCGCGATCCCCGCGGTGCGCTCCGAGCTGGAGTCCGTCCTGGCCGAGACGAGCGACCTGCTCGTCCGCCGCCACGAACTCGACCCCGAGGTGCACCGCGCCTACGTCCAGGCGATCATCGCCCGGTTCGAGAACCCGCACCTGCCCGACACGGTGACGCGCGTCGGCCGGCAGCCGCTCCGCAAGCTGTCGCGCGACGAGCGCTTCGTCTCGCCCGCCGCGGCGCTGGCCGAGGACGGCACCGAGCCGACCGCACTGCTCGACGCGATGGGCGCGGCACTCCGCTTCGACGTCGCCGACGACGAGCAGAGCGTCGAGCTGCAGGCGCTCCTGGCCTCGGACGCGTCCGATGCCGACGTGGTGACGCAGATCACCGGCCTGGCCGCGGAGCACCCGCTGCACGCAGCGTTCGCGGACCGGGTGCGTGTCGCGCGCGGCTGACGCTCTCGACGTGGCCCGGTGAAGACGGGAGGCCCGGTGCCAGCTGGCACCGGGCCTCCCGTCTTCACGTGGTCACCGCGACGGCCCCACCCGGATGGTGAGCCCGCCGTGGTCCACCGTCAGCCGCACCGCCACCACGGTGCCGAAGGGGTCGCCGTCGAGCTGGACCTGCTCGGGCTGGTCCAGCTCGAGGTCGAGGACCCGTGCGCCCGTGTACCGCAGCGTCCGGGTGGCCGGGATGAGCCACGACAGGAACCGGCCGAACCCGGTCCGGTGGAAGAAGCGGTTCAGCGACAGGCCGTAGCCGACGCCGGCCCAGCCGACCGTCCGACCGGGGCGGAACGCGACCGCGTCGAGCACGCCGTCGTCCGGCTTCGCGGCGGGCAGCAGCAGGACGCCGGCGGTCAGGGTGCCGCAGTTCCCGACGATGACGGTGTGCGCCCGCATCGTCCGGGTGTCACCGTCGTCGAGGCGGTACCGCAGGTCGATCTGCCGGTTGCCGATGACGGACCGCATGATCGGGTCGGAGTACGCGAGCCACCCGAACCGCTTCTTGAGGCGTGCGTTGGTGTTGGCCGCCATGTTCGCGTCGAGGCCGATGCCCGCCATCACCAGGAAGGCGTGGCGCGTCGTCGTGCCCTGCGGGTCGGTGAGCTCGGCGAACGCGAGGTCGACCCGTCGATCCGTCCCGGTGAAGGCGGCACGGACCGAGCCGGCGACGTCGTTCAGCGGGATGCGCAGGTTCCGGGCGTACAGGTTCCCGGTGCCGACGGGGAGCACGGCGAGGGGCACGCCGGAGCCGTGCAGCACCTTGGCTGCGACGCGCAGCGTGCCGTCGCCGCCGACGACCAGGACGACGTCCGGCGCGGTGGCGAGGGCGTCGACCGCAGCGGCACGGCCGTCGTCGGACGCCGCGGTCTCGAACCAGGTCGTGGGAGCCCAACCGGTCCGATCCTCCTCAGCCGCGACGGTGTTGCGGAGCACCCGCAGGTCGACCTTGGACGGGTTGACGACGATCGCGGCGCGCGGCATGTGAGGACGATACCGAACAGCCGTCGTCGACCGGAACGGACGGGTCCTGTCCGGTATCGGCTGATCCGGGCGAACCTGGGAGTCAGGACCTCGGAACACATGCGATCCGGACACACTCGGGACACGGTGAACGCCGGGTGTCTCCGATGCCCGATCGGCTCTTCGCCATCTCAGGCAGGGGCCTCCGTGGCCAGAACGCCCATCCTCCGTCCGCTCATCGTCGTCAGCACCGGGATCGGGTTGGCCGCAGCGCTCGCCCTCGGCGCCTCCTCGGCCGCGTCCGCCGCCACCATCATCGACGGCCCCGTCGGTCTCGGGACCGCAGCGAGCTACGGCGTCCTCGGCGCGCAGACCGTGACGAACACCGGGCCGACCGTGGTCAACGGTGACCTCGGCGTCTCGCCCGGTACCTCGATCACCGGCTTCGGCGGCACCGGCAACGGGACCGTGAACGGCACCGTGCACCAGACCGACGCGGCGGCCGCGCAGGCCCAGTCGGACACCACGACCGCCTACAACGTGGCCGCTTCGCTGACGCCGACGCAGACCGGCCTCCAGGAGCTCAACGGGCTCAGCCTCAGCCCGGGCGTCTACAACGGCGACACGCTGCAGCTCGCGAACACCGGCCAGCTCACCCTGGCCGGCAGCGCGGACTCCGTCTGGGTGTTCCAGGCCGCGTCGACCCTGACCATCGGGTCCGGCACGAGGATCGTCATCACCGGTGGCGCGAGTTCGTGCAACGTGTTCTGGCAGGTCGGCAGCTCAGCGACCATCGGCAGCGCCGCCCAGTTCCAGGGCACCGTCCTCGCCGACCAGTCCGTGACCGCCACGACGGGTGCGACGGTCGTGGGCCGACTGCTCGCCCGGAACGCAGCGGTGACGCTCGACGACAACACCATCACCCGGCCGACGAACTGCCCGGCTGCGGGGACGCCGTCCGAGAGCGTCGCACCGACGATCACCTCGGGCACCCCGACCGACGCGACCGCCGGCACGCCGTACTCGTTCCCCGTCACCGCGACGGGCAACCCGGCACCGACGTACTCCGATGGCGGAACCCTCCCGCCCGGACTCACGATCAACCCGGACACGGGCGTCATCTCCGGCACGCCGACCACGCCCGGCACCACGACGGTGACGATCACGGTGGACAACGGCACGGCACCGCCGGACACCGAGACCTACGTCGTGACCGTCCGTGCGCCGGCACCGACGCCCACGGCGACGCCGACCGCAACGGCTCCCGTGCCCACCGCTCCCACGTCGACAGCACCCGCGGTCCCGGTCATCGGTGGAGGCGACACCGGCGGCGGCACGACGGAACTGGCCTTCACCGGCAGCGACCCGACGATCCCGCTGGCCGCGGCAGGCGCGATGCTGCTCGGAGGCACCGCCGTGATGGTGCTCCGTGCGCGGACCCTCCGCGCACGCCGCCGGCGGATCGGGGCGTAGCGTCGGCCGCATGACGAAGCACTGGGTGGCACCGCGGTTCGGCGGCAGCGAGGTCCTCGAATTCGTGGACACCGAGGTCGCCGCACCGGGACCCGGCGAGGTCACCATCGCGGTCCGCGCCGCCGGCATGAACCCCGCCGACACGAAGCACACGCGGCAGGGCGACCCGGCCGACCTGCCCGTGCCCGTCGGCTACGAGGTCGCCGGCGTGCTCACTGCGGTCGGACCGGACACCACCATCGCGTCCGGCGGGGGAGCGGTCGGCGACGAGGTCCTGGCGTTCCGGGTCGCCGGCGGTTGGACGTCGTCCCTCACCGTCCCGGCTGCGGACGTCTTCGCGAAGCCCGTCGGGCTCGGCTTCCCCGAGGCGGCGAACCTGTTGCTCGCGGGCACCACCGCAGCCGACATGCTGCGCGTCACCCGTGCCGCGGGCCGCGACACCGTGCTGGTGCACGGTGCCTCCGGAGCAGTCGGCGTCAGCCTGCTGCAGCAGCTCCGCCTGCTCGGCGCGCGCGTCATCGGCACCGCCTCCGAGCGGGGTGCGGACGTCGTGCGACGCTTCGGCGGCGAGTGGGTCGCGTACGGCGACGGCCTGGAGGCACGGGTCCGGTCGCTCGCACCCTCCGGCATCGACGTGGCACTGGACTGCGTGGGCACCGACGAGGCCGTCGACGTCTCGCTCGCGGTGGTCGCGGACCGCGACCGGATCGTCACCATTGCCGCGCAGGCGCGCGCCGCCGAGGCGGGGTTCGCCGCCGTCGGTGGGGCGCAGCCCGCGAGCAAGGCGTTCCGCGACTCGGTGCGGCAGCGACTGATCGACCTGGCCGGGGCCGGACAGCTCGAGGTCCCGGTGGCGCGGACGTTCCCGCTCGCCGAGGCGAAGGCGGCCGCGGAGCTGCTGGAGTCCGGGCACCCCGGCGGCAAGCTGGCGCTGGTGCCGTGAGTCGGTCGGAGCGCTGTGGGAGCGCAGTCGCTGCGCTGTCCTCCGCTGGGGGGACGCGTCCTGCCGCCGCCGCTGCCAGACTCGACGGTGATCGCAGTCGGCCTCGGAAGGAACGAACTAGTGAGTGACCAGTACCCGCCGCAGAACCCGTACGGCCAGCAGCCCGGACCGTACGGCCAGCAGCCCGGACCGTACGGCCAGCAGCCCGGACCGTACGGCCAGCAGCCGACCGGCCCGCGCCAGCCCCCGCTGTGGGCGCCCTGGTACGGGATCCCGTTCGTGCAGGCGTTCCCGCGCTTCTGGAAGAAGTACGTCCGGTTCGACGGCCGCGCGAGCCAGTCGGAGTTCTGGTTCTGGGCCCTCTGGTACGTCATCGGCTCGGCGGCCACCGGCATCGTCGGTGGGTTCTTCAACGTGCTGCCGTTCTTCGACGACGCGTCGAACGGGTTGAGCGGGCTCTGGGCCCTGGCCTGCGCCCTCGGCTTCATCGCCCTGACGGTGCGACGACTGCACGACGTGAACCTGAGCGGGTACTTCGCCTTCCTCTTCATCATCCCGCCGCTCGGCGTCCTGTTCTCGCTCATCGTCGGTCTGATGGGCTCGAACCCGCAGGGGCAGCGGTACGACGAACCCCACCGCGGGTAGCGAGCGACGGCCGCGCGACGGTTCTGGTTGACTCGGACCCGACTACCAGCCAACGATCGAGGGGGACACCGTGAGTGACCAGTACCCGCAGAACCCGTCCGGCCAGCAGCCGGGCGGCCAGCCGAACCCGTACAACGGAACGCCGCAGTACGGCCAGCAGCCGGCGACCGGCCCGAACGGCGAGCCGC
Organism: Curtobacterium sp. NPDC089991; assembly: GCF_044748425.1. NCBI lineage: Bacteria > Bacillati > Actinomycetota > Actinomycetes > Micrococcales > Microbacteriaceae > Curtobacterium > Curtobacterium sp. NPDC089991. Next base: position 146,527 of record NZ_JBIVGB010000002.1, on the reverse strand, counting down.
CGATCTGGGCCCCCTGGTACGGGATCTCCTTCGGCAAGGCCGTCGGACGCTTCTTCAAGAAGTACGCGACCTTCAGCGGCCGCGCGAGCCGCAGCGAGTTCTGGTGGTGGTACCTGGCGAACGCGATCGTCGGCATCGTCCTCGGCATCCTGTACGGCATCGGCTTCGCCACGTCGGAGCGCTCGACGGTGTCGATGTCGACCGCGACCTCGGCGAGCGTGCAGTCGACGGTGACCAGCCCGTCAGCGCTCTTCGTGATCGCCGGCATCCTGCTCGGACTCTGGGGTCTCGCGATCATCATCCCGACGCTCGCCCTCGGCTGGCGACGCCTGCACGACGCGAACCTGCCCGGTGCCCTGTGGATCATCGCGATCTTCGTCGGCATCGTCGGCATCGTGTTCGGCCTGCTGCCCTCGAACCCGCAGGGCGAGCGCTACGACCGACCGACCGGCGCTCGATGAGCAACGACACACCGCAGTGGGGCCAGCCCGGCGGCGACCAGCCGTCGGGGCAGCCTGACCCTGGGCAACAGCAGCCGGGGTACGGGCAGCAGCCTGGTGCCTACGGGCAGCAGCCCGGACTCTACGGACAGCAGCCTGGTCCGTACGGCCAGCAGCCTGCCCAGTACGGCCAGCAGCCTGCCCAGTACGGCCAGCAGCCTGCCCAGTACGGCCAGCAGCCCGGGTACGGCCAGCAGTACGCCGACCCGTACCCGCAGGCCGGTCCGCCGATCCCGGTCGGGCCCGACGGAGCTCCGCCGCTGTGGGCACCCTTCTACGGTGCCGGCTTCCTCGACGCCTTCACGCGCTTCTTCAAGAAGTACGCCCGGTTCGACGGGCGCGCCAGCCGCAGTGAGTACTGGTACTGGATCCTGGCGAACGCGATCGTGACCCTCGTTCTGTACGGCGGGTTCATCGCCGGCATCATCTCGTGGAGCGTCTCGGCCTCGACCACCGACGAGTACGGCTACACCCAGACCGAGGGTGCACCCCCGGCGTGGATCTTCATCCTGCTCGTCCTGTACGGCCTGTGGTGGCTCGCGACCCTCATCCCGAACATCGCACTGGGGTGGCGCCGCGTGCACGACGCGAACCTCGCCGGTCCGCTCTGGCTCATCGGGATGTTCGTCGGCATCGCCGCGATCGTGTTCGGCTGCCTGCCGCCGAACCCGGCTGGTGCGCAGTACGACCGCCCCGACCAGGCGTAACTCCACACAACGGCAATCGGCCCGCACTGCGCGAAAGCGCGGTGCGGGCCGATCTGCGTCGTGCGCGGGGTCAGACCACGCGGAGTCGAGCCAGTGCACCGTCGACGACGAGGTCGCGCACGGTGACCGTGGGATCGGCGATCTGGAAGCGGAGCGCACCGCCCGGCTGCTCGAACCACGGCTGCACGAAGCGGACGTTCACCATGAACGGGCGCTCGACCAGGTAGCGGTGGGTCTCCGGGACGCCGGCGACGTGCGGCGGCAGCGACCGGCTCGGCAGCGGGGTGTCGAGCGGGTGCAGCAGGTAGCCGTCCGGACCACCGATGCGGTCGACGGGGACGCCCGCGGGGATCTGGATGGTCAGCCCCTGTTCGCCGGCCTGCGACACCTGCTGTGCCAGCTGCGGGTACGTCGACGCTGCACGGTCACGGAGTCCGTCGAGCTCGTGCCGGGCGATGTCGCGCGGAGCCGGGAACGGCCGGTTCAGGAACCGACGGAGCATCTCGACCGCGTCCTCCTCACCGCGCGCGGTGGCGAGGCGACGAGCCGTGCCGTAGTCGACGACCTCGAGCGCGAACTCGTCGGACGCCTCGGCCGGGACCACGCGGAGCGCGCCCTCGACCGGCGGCTCGTGCAGGGTCTCTCCGGGGAGCTGCACGTAGCGGATCGTGTAGCCGAGCTGGTCGAGGATGGGGCGGGTGGCCGCGAACGTCATGGAGCGGAGCCTATCGGTGGAGTCGATGTCGAGTCTTGGACGACCCCGAGTGTCAGGCGCGGCCCCGCATGACGGCCTGCTTGACCTCGGAGATCGCCTTGGTCACCTGGATGCCACGGGGGCAGGCGTCGGTGCAGTTGAAGGTGGTCCGGCAGCGCCAGACCCCTTCCTTGTCGTTGAGGATGTCGAGGCGGACCTCGGCGGCATCGTCACGCGAGTCGAAGATGAAGCGGTGCGCGTTCACGATCGCGGCCGGGCCGAAGTACTGCCCGTCGGTCCAGAACACCGGGCACGACGAGGTGCACGCGGCGCAGAGGATGCACTTCGTGGTGTCGTCGAAGCGTGCGCGGTCGGCCACTGACTGGATGCGCTCCTTGCCCGGGGTGGGCGCCGTCTTCGGCTGCAGGAACGGCTGGACCTCGCGGAAGGACTTGAAGAACGGCTCCATGTCGACGACGAGGTCCTTCTCGAGCGGCAGGCCCTTGATCGCCTCGACGTAGATCGGCTTCGAGACGTCGAGGTCCTTGATCAGGGTCTTGCACGCCAGCCGGTTCCGGCCGTTGATGCGCATCGCGTCCGAGCCGCAGACCCCGTGGGCGCAGGAGCGTCGGAACGTCAGGGAGCCGTCCTGGTCCCACTTGATCTTGTGCAGGGCGTCGAGGATGCGGTCGGTCGGCAGCATCATGACGTCGAAGTCCTGCCAGCGCGGCTCGTCGTCGACGTCCGGGTCGAAGCGCCGGATGATGAGCGTGACGGAGAAGGACCCGGGAGGCGCGTCGGTGGTGTCGGTCCGGGGTGCGTCGGAGACCAGGGTGTCGGTCATCTCAGTACTTCCTCTCCATCGGCTGGTACCGGGTCACGACGACCGGCTTCCAGTCCAGCGTGATGTGGTCGTCGGCGAGTGACGAGTGCGGGTCGCCCGTCAGGTACGCCATCGTGTGCTGCATGTAGTTCTCGTCGTCGCGCTTCGGGTAGTCGTCGCGCATGTGGCCGCCGCGGCTCTCCTTGCGGTTGCGGGCCGAGTAGACGACCACCTCGGCCAGGTCGAGCAGGAACCCGAGCTCGACGGCCTCGAGCAGGTCGGTGTTGAACCGCTTGCCCTTGTCCTGCACGGAGACCTGCATGAAGCGGTTCCGGAGCGTGTGGATGGTCTCGGTGACGCGGGCGAGGGACTCGTCGGTGCGGAACACCTGGGCGTTCTTGTCCATCTCGTCCTGCAGCTCCTTGCGCAGGACGGCGATGCGCTCGGTGCCGGTCGAGGCGCGCAGCTGGTCGAGCATCGCCCGGACGCCGGCAGCGGGGTCTTCGGGCAGCGGGAGGAACTCGGCGGTCTTGACCCACTCGGCGGCGTTGTTGCCCGAGCGCTTGCCGAAGACGTTGATGTCGAGGAGCGAGTTCGTGCCGAGACGGTTCGAGCCGTGCACCGAGACGCAGGCGCACTCGCCGGCGGCGTAGAGGCCGGGGACGACGGTGGTGTTGTCGTAAAGCACCTGCGCGTCGGTGTTCGTCGGGATGCCACCCATCGCGTAGTGCGCGGTCGGCATCACCGGCACCGGCTCGACGACGGGGTCGACGCCGAGGTAGGTGCGGGCGAACTCCGTGATGTCCGGGAGCTTGGTCTCGAGGACCTCGGCACCGAGGTGCGTGCAGTCGAGCAGGACGTAGTCCTTGTTCGGGCCGGCACCGCGGCCCTCTGCAACCTCTTGCACCATGCACCGGGCGACGATGTCGCGTGGGGCGAGGTCCTTGATGGTGGGGGCGTAGCGCTCCATGAAGCGTTCACCAGAGGCGTTGCGCAGGATCGCACCCTCGCCACGAGCACCCTCGGTCAACAGGATGCCGAGGCCTGCGAGGCCGGTCGGGTGGAACTGGAAGAACTCCATGTCCTCGAGCGGCAGACCCGTGCGCCACACGATGCCGACGCCGTCGCCGGTCAGGGTGTGCGCGTTCGAGGTGGTCTTGTACATCTTGCCGAAGCCACCGGTCGCGAAGATCATCGCCTTGGCGTGGAACACGTGCAGCTCACCCGTGGCGAGCTCGAACGCGACGACGCCGGCCGGCTGCTTGCGCGTGACGCCGTCCTCGCCCACGACGTCGACCATGATGAGGTCGAGCGCGTAGAACTCGTTGTAGAACTCGACGCCGAGCTTGACGCAGTTCTGGAACAGCGTCTGCAGGATCATGTGGCCCGTGCGGTCAGCCGCGTAGCAAGCGCGACGGACCGGTGCCTTGCCGTGGTCGCGGGTGTGGCCGCCGAAGCGACGCTGGTCGATCTTGCCCTCGGGCGTGCGGTTGAACGGCAAGCCCATGTTCTCGAGGTCGATGACGGCGTCGATGGCTTCCTTCGCCAGGATCTCGGCGGCGTCCTGGTCGACCAGGTAGTCGCCGCCCTTGATCGTGTCGAAGGTGTGCCACTCCCACGAGTCCTCTTCGACGTTCGCGAGGGCCGCGGCCATCCCGCCCTGCGCCGCACCGGTGTGCGAGCGGGTCGGGTAGAGCTTCGAGATGACGGCCGTCTTCGCCTTCGGGCCGGCCTCGATCGCGGCACGCATGCCCGCGCCTCCTGCGCCGATGATGACGATGTCGAACTGGTGGTGGTGCACGGTGGTCTCGGTCACAGGGGTCTTTCCGTAGACGGTGGGAAGGCGGTCGGCAGCGGGGATGGTGCTACTGCGCCGGGCAGAAGGAGGGCAGGTCCGCGGCGGCTGCGCCGGCGGGGCACGGGTCGAACGTCCAGCAGACGAGCAGGCCGAGGACGATCAGCACGACGCACGCGATGAGGATCGCGGCGAGGAGCGTCTTCCGGATGCCCGGCTTCGACACGTAGTCGTTGACGATCGTGCGCATGCCGTTCGAGCCGTGGATGAGCGCCAGGACGAGCATGAGGGAGTCCCACACCTGCCAGAACGGGTTGGCCCACTTGCCGGCGACGAAGGCGAAGTCGATCTGCTTGACGCCCTCGCCCGCAACCATGTTGACGAAGAGGTGGCCGAAGATCAGCACGACGAGCAGGACGCCCGAGCCGCGCATGTAGATCCAGCCCCACTTCTCCCAGTTGGTGGAGCGGCGGGCGGCCGAGGCGGAACGGGGAGGTTCGACGATCTGCGTGGTCATCAGGTGCCCCTCTAGTTGAAGTCCGCGAAGAGGTTCATGAGCTGGCGGGGCAGGAAGCCCGCGATCGCGATCGCCCACAGGACGATGACGACCCAGAACATGGCCCGCTGGTACTTCGGCCCCTTGGACCAGAAGTCGACGAGGATGATCCGGAGCCCGTTGAACGCGTGGAACACGATGGCCATCACCAGGGCGATCTCGCCGATGTTCATGATCGGGGTCTTGTACGTGCCGATGACCGCGTTGTACGCCTCGGGTGAGAGGCGCACGAGTGCCGTGTCGAGGATGTGCACGAGCAGGAAGAAGTAGATCGCGACACCGGTGATCCGGTGCAGGACCCACGACCACATGCCGGTCGATCCGCGGTACAGCGTGCCCTCGAGCTTCCGAGAGGCGCGGGGCGCCTCGATCGTGACGTCGGGGACGGCGGTCGCCGTACCGCCGCCGGTGGGCTCAGCCATGAGCTCGTCCTTCCATAGGACGGGCTCGCCCGATCGGCGAGCCCTTGCCGTTCGTGTTCGTGTGGAACACGTCCCATCCTATGCGCGGGTGCTGACCTTCTCGTCCCGACCGGCCCGCAGGCCCCGACCCACGGGCGGCGCGCCGATGTTCCTGGCCGTGTCGTGGTGCCCCAGGAGCTGGTCGCCGACGGCCTCCCACGTGGTGCCCTCGACCCGGAGACGGCCCGCCGATCCCATCCGTTCCGCGAGTGCGCGGTCGTGGTGGAGCCGCAGGACCGCCTGTCGCAGGGCCTGTGGTGCGTCGGTGTCGTAGAGCTCGCCGTCGAGTCCGGGGGCGACGAGGTCGAGCGGACCACCCGACGCCGGCGCGATCACCGGCAGCCCCGAGGCGTGCGCTTCCTGGAGGGTCTGCCCGAAGGTCTCGGCCGGACCGGTGTGCACGAAGAGGTCGAGCGAGGCGTACGCGTCGGCGAGGGCGTCGCCGCGCAACGGTCCGGTGAAGGTGACGTCGAGGTGCCGCAGTCGCCGTTCGAGCAGCGCGCGGGACGGTCCACCGCCGGCCACGACGACGCGGATGCCGGGGATCCCGCCGAGCTCGGCGAGCCGTTCGACCTCCTTCTCCGGGGCCAGCCGTCCGACGTAGCCGACGATCGTCTCGCCGTGCGGCGCGATCCGGCGTCGGAGCGCTCGGACGTGGGCGGACTCCCGTCGGGCCGGGTGGAAGAGCTCGGTGTCGACCCCGCGCCCCCAGCGGGCGACGCGGGGGACCCCGTCCTCGGCGAGCATCGCGGCGGTCGCGCTCGACGGCGCGAGCGTCAGCGAGGCGCCGGCGTGGATGCGGCCGAGGATCCTGCGGACCAACGGGACGGTCGCCGTCAAGCCGTTGCGGCGGGCGAAACCGGCCACGTCGGTCTGGAAGACGGCGACGGAGGGGATGCCGAGCCTCCCGGCTGCCGTGATCGCGCGCCCGCCCAACAGGAACGGACTCGCGGCGTGGAGCACGTCGGCGCCGGAGGCGGCGAGGATCGTGTCGAGGACGGGGTGGGGGAGTGCGACGGGGAACTGCCGGTACGCGACGGCGGGGATCCGGTGCACGTCGAAGGAGCGGTAGCGCTCGACACTGCTGCGGGACCGGAACTGCGCGAGCCCCGGGGTGTCCGGTGCGATCACGACCGCGCGGTGGCCTCGGCGTTCCAGGTGGTCGAGGACCGCCAGGACGCTGGTGGTCACGCCGTTGAGGGTGGGCAGGAAGCTCTCGGTCACGACGGCGACGGTCCGGGGGGACGTGCCGCGCTCCACGCTGCGTGCGCTCATGGTGCTGCCCATGCTCCGGGCGTCACGTGACCCCGCGGGGCCGACGACGTGAACGGGGCGGAGGCGACGGGTGAACAACGCGACGCCGTCGCCGCGCGCACGCCGACGATGCCCTGCGGGAGCCCGCATGCGGGAATCGTGCGGAGACCACCCAGGATCCGCGCGGCAGGACCGGTACGGTGAGCGCGTGGCTGACGCTCTCGAAGACTTCTACGCGATCATCCCCGCAGGGGGCATCGGATCGCGCCTGTGGCCGCTGTCGCGCGCGGACGCACCCAAGTTCCTGCACGACCTGACCGGGTCCGGCACCTCGCTGCTCCGGCAGACCTGGGACCGGCTCGCCCCGCTCGCGGGCGAGCAGCGGATCATGGTCGTGACCGGACGGGCGCACCGCGTCGCCGTCGAGTCGCAACTGCCGGGGGTCGAGGACCACAACGTGGTGCTCGAGAGCGAGCCGAAGGACTCCACGGCGGCCATCGGCCTCGCCGCGGCGATCCTCGTGCGCCGCGAACCCGACGTCGTCATCGGCTCCTTCGCCGCCGACCACGTCATCGGTGACGCCCGCGGCTTCCGCCGTTCGGTGCGCGAGGCCGTCGCCGTCGCCCGCGCCGGGTACATCACCACCATCGGCATCACGCCGACCGAGCCCGCGATCGGCTTCGGGTACATCCACGCGCACGGCGACACCCTGGACATCGAGGGCGCACCGACCGCGCACGCCGTCCGGTCGTTCGTCGAGAAGCCCGACCTGGACACCGCACGCTCCTATGTCGAACAGGGCACGTACCTGTGGAACGCGGGCATGTTCATCGCCCGCGCCGACGTGCTGCTCGAGGAGATCGGCCGGAACAACCCGACGCTGCTGGCCGGCATCAACGAGCTGGCGGACGCCTGGGACACCTCGGCCCGCGGCGCGGTCGTCGACGCGGTGTGGCCCACGCTCGAGAAGATCGCGATCGACTACACGGTCGCCGAGCCTGCTGCCGCGGCCGGACGCATGGCGGTCGTGCCCGGTGACTTCGACTGGGACGACGTCGGCGACTTCGCCTCGCTCGCCAAGCTGCAGTCCGGTGGTCGCCCGAACAACCTCGCCGTGCTCGGTGACGGCGCCCGGATCCTCGCCGACTCGTCGAGCGGCATCGTGATCTCGCACAGCCAGCGGCTCATCTCGCTCATCGGGGTCGAGGACATCGTCGTCGTGGACACCCCCGACGCGCTGCTCGTGACGACCAGCGCGAACGCGCAGCGGGTCAAGGGCGTCGTGGATGCGCTCAAGATCAGCGGCCGCGGCGACGTCCTGTAGCGCTCCACCGACAAACCCCTCGAACTGGGGGTCTGAGCGTGACCCCGCGTTACGGGCGCGTTTCGGCGCGGTCGCGATCCCGTAACTGATCCGTCCGGTGCTCAGAACGGGTCCTGTACCGGCCGGGCGGTCGTGTACTGTCGCCACGATCGCCCGGAACGCACGTGGTCCGGGCACGCTCCCCGGAGGAACCCACCCGTGACATCTCGTACCCGACGCGTCGTCCTCAGCGGCTTCGCGCTCCTCGGCACCGCCGCCGTCCTCGCAGGCTGCGCCTCGGCGCCGTCCGACACGACGACCGCCAAGAAGACCGACTTCCGCCCCTGCATGGTCTCCGACGCCGGTGGCTTCGACGACAAGTCGTTCAACCAGCTCGGCTACGAGGGCATGAAGGACGCCGCCAAGGACCTCGGTGCCACCTACAAGGAAGCCGAGTCGAAGGACGCCACCGTCTACGACTCGAACATCCAGCAGCTCATCGGCCAGAACTGCAACCTCGTCGTGACCGTCGGCTTCAACCTCGCCGACGCCACGAAGAAGCAGGCCGCGGCGAACCCCGACACCGACTTCGCGATCATCGACGACAGCTCGATCGACGCGAAGAACGTCAAGCCGATCACGTTCGACACCTCGCAGGCCGCGTTCCTCGCCGGCTACGCAGCGGCGTCCTACTCGAAGACCGGCGTCGTCGGCACCTTCGGCGGCATGCAGATCCCGACCGTCACCATCTTCATGGACGGCTTCGCGGACGGCGTGAAGTACTACAACGAGCAGAAGGACAAGGACGTCCAGGTCAAGGGCTGGAACGTCGACACCGGCAAGGGCTCCTTCACCGGTGGCTTCGAGGCCGGCACGCAGGCCAAGTCGGTCGCGCAGACGCTCCTCGACCAGGACGCCGACGTGATCCTGCCCGTCGGCGGTCCGATCTACCAGTCGGCTGCCGAGGCCATCAAGGACGCCGACAACGGCTCCGTCCTGATCGGTGCGGACAGCGACCTCTACGAAGCCGACCCGCGCTACAAGGACATCGCCTTCACCTCGGTCGAGAAGGGCATGCGCCCGGCCGTGAAGGACGTCGTCGAGCAGGCGGCCGACAAGAAGTTCTCGAAGACCCCGTACGTGGGCACGCTCGAGAACGAGGGTGTCGGCATCGCGCCGTTCCACGACTACGAGTCCAAGGTCGACAAGGGCCTGCAGGGCGAACTGGACGACATCAAGGCCGGCATCATCGACGGCTCGATCAAGGTCAAGACCCAGTCCTAACCCGATGGACGCGGGCGGGGGATCTTCCCTCGCCCGCGTTCTCGTGCGCCCGCGTGGCGCGCGCGAGACAGAAATAGACTCCCGAACATGAAGCTCGAACTCCGCGGCATCACCAAGCGGTTCGGCGCCCTGGTCGCCAACGACCACATCTCGCTCACCGTCGAGCCGGGTGAGGTCCACTGCCTCCTGGGTGAGAACGGCGCCGGCAAGTCCACCCTGATGAACGTCCTCTACGGCTTGTACGACGCCGACGAGGGCGAGATCCTGCTCGACGACGTGGTCCAGGACTTCGACGGCCCCGGTGACGCCATGCGCGCCGGCATCGGCATGGTGCACCAGCACTTCATGCTCGTCCCCGTCTTCACCGTCGCCGAGAACGTCATGCTCGGTCAGGAGCAGACCACCTTCGGTGGGCGGCTCGACCTGGCCGGCGCCCGCAAGCGGGTCAAGGAGATCTCCGACCGCTTCGGGTTCGACGTCGACCCCGACGCCAAGATCGAGGACCTGCCCGTCGGCGTCCAGCAGCGTGTGGAGATCATCAAGGCGCTCTCCCGCGACGCCTCCGTGCTGGTGTTCGACGAGCCGACGGCCGTCCTCACCCCGCAGGAGACCGACGAGCTGATGGGCATCATGCGGCAGCTCCGCGAGGCCGGCACCGCGATCGTCTTCATCACCCACAAGCTCCGCGAGGTCCGCGAGGTCGCCGACCGCATCACGGTGATCCGGCTCGGCAAGGTCGTCGGCGAGGCCTCGCCCGCGGCGACCAACAACGAGCTGGCCGCGATGATGGTCGGCCGCGCGGTCTCCCTCGTCGTCGACAAGACGCCGTCGACCGGTGGCGAGGACGCCCTGGTCGTCGAGGGCCTCACCGTGACCGACCCGTCCGGCATCGTGCTCGTCGACGACGTGTCGTTCTCGGTCCGTCGTGGCGAGGTCCTGGCGATCGCCGGGGTGCAGGGCAACGGGCAGACCGAGCTCACCGAGGCGATCCTCGGTCTCGAGCCCGTCCACGCCGGCCGCATCACGCTGGACGGCAAGGAGCTCACCGGCCGCAGCGTCAAGCAGGTGCTCGACGCCGGCGTCGGCTTCGTGCCCGAGGACCGCAAGGAGGACGGCCTGGTCGGCGAGTTCACGATCGCGGAGAACCTCATGCTCGACCGGTCCGACCACGACGCGTTCGTCCGCGCCGGCACCATCCGTGCCGCCGAGCGCGACGCCTTCGCCGACGAGAAGATCGCCGAGTTCGACATCCGCACGCCGGGCCGCGCGACCGCTGCCGGTCGGCTGTCCGGCGGCAACCAGCAGAAGATCGTCCTCGCCCGGGAGCTCAGCCGCGAGCTCCGGCTGTTCGTCGCCGCGCAGCCCACGCGCGGCATCGACGTCGGGTCGATCGAGTTCGTGCACAAGCGCATCGTCGCCACCCGCGACACCGGTGTGCCCGTCATCGTCGTCTCCACCGAGCTCGACGAGGTCGTGGCACTGGCCGACCGCATCGCCGTCATGTACCGCGGCGGCATCGTCGGGATCGTGCCGGCGACCACCCCGCGAGACGTCCTCGGCCTCATGATGGCCGGCGAGATCCCAGAAGGAACGGAGCTGGCCGCATGACCGGTTCGGCCGGCGAGATCCAAGCCACATCCACGACCGGAACGGAGCTGGCAGCGTGACCGCGCAGGACCCAGACAACACGCAGCCCACTGCCGGCACCGAGGCAGACGCCCCGCTCACCGACGACCGCCTGCAGGAGGCCCCGGAGACCCCGCACCTGATGACGGACTCGGCGGACGACACCGAGCGCCGCAACGGCGCCCCCGGCACCGACCGCTGGCACGCCGCGATGCAGAGCATCCTGAACGGCTCCGTGCTCGTCACGGTCCTCGCGGTCGTGCTCGCCCTCGTCGCCTGCGGCATCCTCATCGCCCTGACCGACGAGAACGTCCGCGCCACGGCCGGCTACTTCTTCGCCCGTCCCGCCGACATGCTCCAGGCCATCGGCACCGCGGTCGGCGGCGCCTACGCCTCGCTGTTCCAGGGCTCGGTGGTCAACTTCGGCGCCACCAGCTTCCAGCAGGCGATCGCCCCGCTCACCCGGTCGATCGACTACGCGGTGCCGCTCGTCGTCGCCGGCCTCGGGATCGCGTTGTCCTTCCGCGCCGGGCTGTTCAACATCGGCGGCCAGGGCCAGATCCTGATGGGGGCCGCGGCCGCCGGCTGGGTCGGGTTCTCGTTCGACGGCCCTGCCGCGATCCACATCCCGCTCACGATCGTCGCCGGCATCGTCGGCGGTGCGGTCTGGGGAGGAATCGTCGGTGTCCTCAAGGCGCGCACGGGTGCGAACGAGGTGGTCGTCACGATCATGCTCAACTACGTCGCGCTCTACCTGGTCAGCTACCTGCTCCGGACCCCCGGTCTGCTGCAGGCTCCCGGCAGCAGCAACCCGATCTCCCCGGCCACGAAGGACAGCGCGCTCCTGCCGCAGCTGTTCGGCGTGCGGTACGGCGTGGACCTCGGCTTCATCGTCGCGATCATCGCGGTCGTCGTCGTCTGGTGGCTCGTCAACAAGTCGTCGCTCGGCTTCCGGTTCCGCACCATCGGTGAGAACCCCCGTGCCGCCCGTGTCGCCGGCATGAGCGTGCCGGCACTGACGATCTGGGTGATGGTCATCTCCGGTGCCCTCGTCGGCATCGCCGGTGCCTACCAGGTGCAGGGTGCGGTCACGACGGGCTTCACCTCGGGCATCGACGCCGGCATCGGCTTCGACGCGATCACCGTCGCGCTGCTCGGCCGCTCGAAGCCGTGGGGTGTGTTCTGGGCCGCGATCCTGTTCGGCGTGCTGAAGAACGGCGGCTACGCCATGCAGGCCGCCAACGGCATCCCGATCGACATCGTCGGTGTCATCCAGGCCCTCATCGTCCTGTTCATCGCGGCGCCGCCGCTCGTCCGCGCGATCTTCCGGATCCCGCAGCCGGGGGCCCGCCAGCGCACGAAGACGAGCAAGAACAGCAAGAAGGCGGTCGCCGCGTGAGCACCCTCAGCCCCACCGCGGCGCCCGCGTCGCCCCTGTCCGACCGTCCGGTCGAGACGACCCGCAGCTGGAAGCTCCCGATCGGGTACGCCGTGTTCACGCTGCTCGCGGTCGTGTTCTTCGTCCTGCTCAGCCGCGCCGGCACGACCACCTTCCGGCTCGCGAACGCCGGCGACTTCGTCGCGCTGCCGAACGTCCCGCTGTCGGCCGCACCGACCGGCTACGTCGTGGTCGTGCTCCTGGCGATCGCCACGGTCTACGCCTTCGTCGAGGTCCGCGCCTACCGGCACGTCCCGCTCTGGGTCACGTCGGTCTTCGCCATCGTCTTCGTCGTCGGCTTCCTGACCTGGGCAGCGGCCGGCGCCACGATCCCGCTGCCCGGCCTGCTGGTCGGCGCACTCGGGCTGAGCGTCCCGCTCGTGTTCGGTGCCCTCGGCGGCGTCATCTCCGAGCGGGTCGGCGTGGTCAACATCGCCATCGAAGGCCAGTTCCTCGCGGGTGCGTTCACCTCGGCACTCATCGCGTCGCTCACCGGCTCCGCGTGGGTCGGACTCGTCGGCGCGCTCGTCGCCGGTGTGCTCGTCTCGTTCATCCTGGCTGCGTTCAGCATCAAGTACCTCGTCGACCAGGTCATCGTCGGTGTCGTCATCAACGCCCTCATCTCGGGGCTGACCGGCTTCCTGTACTCGCAGGTGCTGTCCCCGAACGAGACCACGCTCAACGTCGGCGTCCGGTTCCCGAAGTTCGAGATCCCGCTGCTCCACCAGATCCCGGTCATCGGTCCGGTGTTCTTCGAGCAGAGCGTCATCGTCTACCTGGCGTACGTGGCCGTCGCGGTCGTCACCTTCGGCCTGTTCAAGACCCGCTGGGGCCTGCGCCTCCGTGCGGTCGGCGAGCACCCGCAGGCGGCCGACACGGTGGGCATCAACGTCACGAGCACCCGGTTCTGGAACGTGTCGCTCGCCGGCGCGATCGCCGGCCTCGGCGGTGCGTACTTCACGCTCGACGCGGTCGGACCGTTCACGAAGGACATGACCGCGGGCGCCGGCTACATCGCCCTGGCCGCCGTCATCTTCGGTCGCTGGGATCCGATCAAGGCCACGCTGGCGGCGCTGCTGTTCGGCTTCGCGTCGAACCTGCAGAACACGCTCGGTGCGATCGACTCGCCCGTGCCGAGCGAGTTCCTGCTGATGCTGCCGTACGTGGTGACGATCTTCGCGGTGGCCGGCCTGGTCGGGCAGTCGCGCGGTCCCGCCGCGTCCGGCAAGCCGTACATCAAGAGCTGACGGCCAGGAGGCACGGCACATGACCGACACGCACGCTGCGGACGACGGCACGGCCGCGTCCACCGACGCGATCGCCTGGACGGACCCGGCCACGGCCCTGCGCGCGGGAGGCGGCGACACCGCCGCCGACGGGGCGGACGCAGCCACGGGCCTCCCGGTCGACGACGTGGACTGGGGCGCTCTCCGGGACGCCGCCACAGCCGCGATGCGGCGCGCCTACGCGCCGTACTCGTCGTTCCCGGTGGGCGCCGCGGCGCTCACCGACGACGGTCGGATCGTCTCCGGCTGCAACGTCGAGAACGCGAGCTACGGGGTGACGCTCTGCGCGGAGTGCTCGCTCGTGTCGCAGCTGCACATGACCGGCGGCGGCAAGCTCGTCGCGTTCACGTGCGTCGACGGCGACGGGGCGACCCTCATGCCGTGCGGCCGCTGCCGCCAGCTGCTGTTCGAGCACTCGACCGAGGGCATGCTCCTCGAGACGGTCTCCGGCATCCGCACCATCGACGAGGTCCTGCCCGACGCGTTCGGGCCGCGCACCCTCGCCACCTACCAACAGGAGCACTGATCCCCATGGCCGTCGAGCCGTTCGACACCGTCGACCTCATCCGCACGAAGCGATCCGGTGGCGCCCTGAGCACCGCCGAGGTCGACTGGCTCGTCGACGCGTACACACGCGGCTACGTCGAGGACCCGCAGATGGCGGCGATGGCGATGGCGATCTTCCTGAACGGGATGGAGCGGCGCGAGGTCAAGGACCTCACGCTCGCGATGATCGCGTCCGGGGAGCGGATGTCGTTCGGGTCGCTCGGCAAGACGACCGTCGACAAGCACTCCACCGGTGGGGTCGGCGACAAGATCACGCTGCCACTCGCACCGCTGGTGGCGTCGTTCGGCGTCGCGGTGCCGCAACTGTCCGGCCGTGGCCTCGGCCACACCGGCGGGACGCTCGACAAGCTCGAGTCGATCCCCGGGTGGCAGGCTGCGCTGTCGAACGACCGGATGATGGAGATCCTGTCCGACGTCGGTGCGGTCATCTGCGCCGCCGGCTCGGGTCTCGCACCGGCCGACAAGAAGCTGTACGCCCTGCGTGACATCACCGGCACCGTCGAGTGCATCCCGCTCATCGCGTCGAGCATCATGTCGAAGAAGATCGCCGAGGGCACCGGTGCGCTCGTGCTCGACGTGAAGTTCGGCTCCGGTGCGTTCATGCCGACCTACGAGGCGTCGCGCGAGCTCGCGCAGACGATGGTCGACCTCGGGAACGACGCCGGGGTGAAGACCTCGGCGCTGCTGACCGACATGGAGGTCCCGCTCGGCCTGACGATCGGCAACGCGCTCGAGGTGCGGGAGTCGATCGAGGTACTGGAGGGTGGCGGGCCGGCCGATGTCGTCTCGCTGACCCTGGCACTGGCCTCGGAGATGCTGACGCTCGCCGGGATGCCGGACGCCGATCCCGCTGCGGCGCTGGCCGACGGTCGCGCGATGGACACCTGGCGCCGGATGATCTCCGCGCAGGGTGGGGACCCCTCCGCCGCGTTGCCGGTCGCCCGCGAGCAGCACGTCGTCACGGCGCCGTCGTCCGGTGTGCTGGCGCAGCAGGACGCCCTGCCGTTCGGCGTCGCGGCCTGGCGCCTCGGTGCCGGTCGTGCCCGCGCGCAGGACCCGGTGCAGGCCGGGGCGGGCATCGAGCTGCACGTCAAGCCGGGTGACCCCGTGACCGAGGGGCAGCCGCTCTGGACGCTGCACACTGACGACGCCTCGCGGATCCCGCGCGCGCTCGAGTCGCTCGAGGGTGCGTGGTCGATCGGCTCGTCCGATGCTGCCGTGGCGGCCCGCGGGCCGATCGTGCGGGAGCGCATCGCGGGCTGAACGCGACCGTCCGACCGGCTGGAGGCTCTCCGCACACGTGTGGACCGGGCTCGCAGGCTCGCCCGCGCATCCCACGGATCGCTTCGCGATCCCGTTGAGTGGGATGCGCCAGTCTGTGCAGGGGTCTGTTGTGCACAGGTGCCTGCGCGTGGTCGGTGACCACCGATAGCCTGGTCGCATGAGCGCCGACGCCCCGACCTACCGCCTGCCCGACGCCGGAGCGGTCATCAACGACCTGCCGAAGGTCTCGCTGCACGACCACCTCGACGGCGGACTGCGCCCCGCGACGATCGTCGAGCTGGCTGCTGCTTCGAGTGTGACGCTGCCGACCACCGACCCGTCCGAGCTCGGGCAGTGGTTCGCCGACCAGTCGAACTCGGGCTCGCTCGTCGAGTACCTGAAGACGTTCGACGTCACCACCTCGGTCATGCAGACGGCACCGCAGCTGACGCGCATCGCCCGTGAGTTCGTCGAGGACCTGGTCGCCGACGGCGTCGTCTACGGCGAGGTCCGGTGGGCCCCGGAACAGCACCTGCAGGGCGGGCTGACGCTCGACGAGACGGTCGAGGCCGTGCAGGCCGGCATCGAGGAAGCGGTCGACGCCGCGGGCGGCAGCATCCGGGTCGGCCAGCTCGTCACCGCGATGCGCCACGCCGACCGCTCGCTCGAGATCGCCGAGCTCGCCGTCCGGCACCGCGACAACGGGGTGGTCGGCTTCGACATCGCCGGTGCCGAAGCCGGGTTCCCCGCCTCGAACCACCGTGCCGCGTTCGACTACCTCGCATCCGAGCTGTTCCCCGTCACCGTCCACGCGGGCGAAGCCGACGGACTCGCCTCGATCCGGTCCGCGCTCGTCGACGGCCGCGCGTTGCGCCTCGGGCACGGCGTCCGGATCTTCGAGGACGTCACCCTCTCCGACGCCGGTGACGGCTCGACGCTGGCCTCCCTCGGCGAGGTCGCGTCGTGGGTCCGCGACCGCGAGATCCCGCTCGAGGTCTCGCCGTCCTCCAACCTGCAGACCGGTGCGATCGCGGCCTGGGGCGACGACCTCGCCGACCACCCCTTCGACGTGCTCTACCAGCTCGGCTTCCGGGTCACGGTGAACACCGACAACCGCCTGATGAGCGGGACGTCGCTGTCGAAGGAGCTCGCACTGCTCGCCGGCACGTTCGGCTACGACCTCGACGACCTGGCGGCGTTCCAGATCAACGCGGCGCTCGGCTCCTTCCTGCCGCTCGAGGACCGCGAGGAGATCATCGCGACCATCACCTCCGGGTACTCGGAGGCCTGACGCATGGGACTGCCGCCGCTGCCGGACGCCGCCGTGCTCCTCGGGGCCACCGCGCCCACCTGGCGTGACGCGATGCGCCTGGCCGGCGGCGCGCTCGTCGCGTCCGGAGCCGCGACCGACGAGTACACGGACGCCATGATCGGCATGGTCGAGGAACACGGGCCGTACATCGTGATCTCCCCGGGTCTGGCGTTCGCCCACGCCCGACCGGGCGGCGCGGTCCTGCGCGACGGGCTCGCCGTCGTGACCCTCGAGACACCGGTCGCGTTCGGCCACCCGCACAACGACCCGGTCCGTGTGGTCCTGGGGCTCGCGGTCGCCGGGGTCGGCACGCACCTCGAGTCCATCGGTGAGATCGCGAACCTGTTCAACGACCAGGCCGTCACGGGGCGGATCGCCGACGCGACGACGGCGGACGAGGTCCGCACGATCATGGGGGTGTCCGCGTGAAGATCGTGACCATCTGCGGTGCGGGCATCGGCTCGAGCGGCATCCTGAAGGTGAACGCCGAGAAGGCGTTGTCCGCCCTCGGCCTGCAGGCATCGGTCGTCGCGGCCGACGTGGCCTCGGTGCGCGACGTGTCCGACGACGCCAACGTGATCCTCACCAGCCAGGAGTTCGTCGAGGCGATCGGCGACACCTACGCCGAGGTCATCGTGATCCGGAACCACTTCGACCAGGGCGAGATCACGGCGGCGGTGGACCGGGCGCTCGGCGAGCACTGAGGCGGGTGCGGCGGCGGCCGCTGGGGCGGGCGTCTGCCCTTTAGAGTTGGGGCATGAGCACCGAGAACCCGCTGAACGACCCCGCTGCCGACCCGTTCGAGGTCGCGCGGGACGCCGCCGCCGTCATCGCCGCGAAGTCAGGCATCGAGCGGCACGACATCGCCCTGACCCTCGGCTCGGGCTGGGGCAAGGCCGCCGACATCATCGGTGAGACCGTGTCCGAGATCCCGGCGGACCAGGTCCCGGGGTTCAGCGCCTCGGCCGTGCCCGGGCACTCCGGCACCATCCGGTCGATCCGCCTCGCCGACGGCCGCCACGCGCTCGTCATCGGCGCACGCACGCACTACTACGAGGGCCACGGTGTCCGCCGGGTCGTGCACAGCGTCCGCACCGCCGCGGCCGCGGGTGCCACGGTGATGGTGCTGACGAACGGTGCCGGTGGCATCAAGGAGCACTGGACGCCCGGCACGCCCGTGCTCATCAGCGACCACATCAACCTGACCGCCGACAGCCCGCTCGAGGGCGCGACGTTCATCGACCTCACCGACCTGTACTCGTCCCGGCTGCGTGACGTGGCGCGGTCGGTCGACCCGTCCCTGGACGAGGGCGTCTACACGCAGTTCCGCGGCCCGCACTACGAGACCCCTGCAGAGGTCCAGATGGCCAAGGCCATCGGCGGACACATCGTCGGCATGTCCACCGCGCTCGAGGCCATCGCCGCCCGACAGGCCGGCATGGAGGTCCTCGGGTTCTCGCTCATCACGAACCTCGCCGCCGGGATCCAGAAGACGCCGCTGTCGCACACCGAGGTGCTCGAGGCCGGCAAGCAGGCCGAGCCCGTGATCGCGGACCTGCTCGCCCGCGTGGTGACCGCCCTCGGGCAGCCGGCGTCGTGAAGATCGACCTCGACCACGTGCTCGGGACCGCTCGGTCCTGGCTCGCGCAGGACCCGGATCCGCAGACCCGCGACGAGCTGACCGCCGCGATCGAGGCCGCGTCCGACGGCTCCGGTCCGGCCGTGCAGGCCCTGGCCGCGCGGTTCGGCGGCCGGCTGCAGTTCGGCACCGCCGGACTCCGCGCCGAGCTCGGCTACGGCCCGCTCCGCATGAACCGGGTCGTCGTGTCGCAGGCCGCTGCCGGTCTCGCACGCTTCCTGATCGACACGGGCCGGTCGCGCAGCGTCGTGATCGGCTACGACGGCCGGGTGAACTCCGACGTCTTCGCACGCGACTCCGCCGAGGTCATGCGCGGCCTCGGGCTCGAGGTCACGCTGCTGCCGGTCGCCCTGCCCACGCCGGTGCTCGCGTTCGCCGTGCGGCACCTCGACGTCGGCGCCGGGGTGATGGTCACCGCGAGCCACAACCCGCCCCGCGACAACGGGTACAAGGTCTACCTCGGACAGGACGACGACGGGTCGCAGATCGTGCCGCCGGTCGACGGCCGAATCGCGGACGCCATCGACGCCGTCGCGGCGGGGTCGATCACGGACCTGCCCCGGGGCACCGACTACACCGTCGCGTCGTCCGCGCTGCTCGACGCCTACGTGGCCGCCACCGCCGCCATCGTGCCGACCCCGACCCTGGCGCCGCAGGAGCAGCCGAAGGTCGTCTACACGGCGATGCACGGTGTCGGGTGGGAGACCGCACGCGCGGTGTTCGCCGCCGCCGGGTTCGCGTCGCCCGCGGTCGTGCCGGAGCAGATCGAGCCGGACGGTGCGTTCCCGACCGTGTCGTTCCCGAACCCCGAAGAGCCCGGCGCGATGGACCTGGCGATCGCCCGCGGGCTCGCCGTCGGCGCTGATCTCGTCATCGCGAACGACCCCGACGCCGACCGGCTCGCGCTCGCGATCCCAACGGTGTCCGACTCCGGGGACCCGACCTACCGCCGCCTGTCGGGCAACGAGGTCGGGTGGCTGCTCGGGTGGCAGGCTGCCGTCCGTGCGTCGGAGACCGGCGCCACGGGCACCCTCGCGGCGTCGATCGTCTCGTCGCCGGCGCTGGCCCGCGTCGCCGCCCGCCACGGCCTGGAGTACCGCGACACCCTGACCGGCTTCAAGTGGGTCTCCCGGGTCCCCGGGCTGCTCTTCGGGTACGAAGAAGCTCTCGGCTACCTGGTGGACCCGTCGGTCGTGCGCGACAAGGACGGCATCTCGGCGGCACTGTCGCTGCTGTCGTTGGCGTCGGACCTGGCCGCTGCCGGATCGTCGATCGCCGGGCAGCTGGACGCCTTCGCCGCCGAGTTCGGGGCGTTCGCGTCGGGGCAGGTCGCGACCCGCGTGGACGACTTGTCCCGCATCGGCGAGATCATGGCCTCGCTGCGGTCCGCGCCGCCGTCGTCGCTCGGCGGGCTGGACGTCCTCGCCGTGACGGACTACGTCGACGGGGTGGAGGGCTTCCCGCCGTCGGACATCCTGCGGTACGACCTGACCGGTGACGCGCGGGTGATCGTCCGACCGAGCGGCACCGAGCCCAAGGTCAAGGTCTACATCGACACCGTCGCCGAGACCCCCGCCGAGGCCCAGCGCCTCGTCGACGCCCTCGCGGCGTCCGTCCGCCCCTTGGTCTCGTAGCGCCGCCGCCCGCCGCCCCCTCGTTCGCGTCGCGCCCCGGTAGCGCTCCGCTCGTTCGTGTTGCGCCCCGCTGCGGGCATCGCGCCCCGACTCTTCGGGGCGCGATGCCTGCAAGCGGGTGCGCTGCCCCGTGGCCTGTCCACAGATCGCGCAGACCCCGCTCGCGACGGACCGGGCGTCGCGATCATCGGAGCATGGAACACGAACCCATCTCGACCGTCGGCCTCGCGCAGGACCCCGGTCGTGCGTCGGCGATCCGTCGCGCAGCGGATGCCGGCGCCCTCGTCCGGGTGCACCGTGGCACGTACATCGGGTCGGGCGAGTGGGCGTCGATGACGGAACGCGAACGACATCGCATGCTCGTGCGGAGTGTGCTCGCCGGCGGGACGGGCTCCGTCGTGGTGTCGCACCGGTCAGCGGTCGCCATGCTCGGACTGCCGTGGATCGGGGCGTTCGGCGAGCGTGTCACCGTGACCGACCCGTCCCGGGACCGGGGCCAGGTCAAGCGGAGCATCCAGCGCATCGGCAGCGCCGGCCGGCGACCGTCCTCCGTCGAGGTCGACGGTGTACCCGTCACGACGTTGACCGAGACCGCGGTCGACGTCGCCCTTCGCGAACACCCGTGGCGTGCAATCGTCGTGCTCGACGCGGTCCTGCGGCGCGGCGTCGAGCGGGCGACGATCCTCGAAGCGCTCGGGAGTCGCCGTGCTCGCGGGCATCGACGCGCGCGGGAACTGGTCGAGCACGCGGATCCGCTCGCCGAGTCACCGGGGGAGAGCATCACACGGTGGGGTGCGCACGTGCTCGGCGCACCGGACCCGGTACTGCAGCAGGAGTTCCGGCACGACGGCCTGCTCAGTGACCGGGTGGACCTGTGGTTCGCGGAGGCCGGGGTGATCGTCGAATTCGACGGCCGGGTGAAGTACGACGACCCGCGGCGAGGGCGCACGGCGGCAGATGCCCTGGTCGACGAGAAGCGCCGGGAGGACCGTCTCCGCCGTCGTCGGGGGGTCAACGGATTCGCACGGGTGATGTGGTCGGACGCGATGCCCGCGGGGCAGCTCCCGCGGATCCTGCACGATGCCGGGGTGCCGCTCGGTCCGAACTGGGGTACCGCCTGGCGTCATGCTGCGAGCCGCGCCCTCTGACGGTCATCGCGCCCCGAAGAGTCGGGGTGCGATGACCGCAGCGGGGCGCAACCCGAGCGGAGCGAACCCCGCCGCGCGCGCCTACGCCAGTTCGAGCAGCACGTGACCGGAGGACACCGTCTGGCCGACCGGGGCGTTCAGCCCGGTGACGACGCCGTCCTTGTGGGCCTGCACGGGCTGCTCCATCTTCATGGCCTCGAGCACGACGAGCAGATCGCCCTTCACCACGGTGTCACCCTCGGCGACCGCGAGCTTCACGACGGTCGCCTGCATCGGCGACGCGACGGACCCGCCGGACTTTGCGATGCCGCCCTTGACCGCCGACGAGCGGCGCTTCGGGGGAGCGGAGGGACCGGCCGGACGACGACCGGCGACACCGGCGGCGGCACCGCCACCGACGATCGACGGCATGGTGACCTCGATGCGCTTGCCCTGCACCTCGACGACCACCGAGTCGCGCGAAGCCGGCGCCGGCAGTTCTTCAGGAGAACCGCTCCACGCCGGGATCTCGTTGACGAAGTCGGTCTCGATCCACTGCGTGTACACGGAGAACGGCGAGGAGTCGTCCGTCGCGAACGCCGGGTCCGACACGACCGCACGGTGGAAGGGGAGCACGGTCGGCAGGCCGGTGACCTCGAACTCGGCCAGTGCACGACGCGAGCGCTCCAACGCCTCGGCACGGGTGGCGCCGGTGACGATGAGCTTCGCGAGCATGGAGTCGAACGAACCGGACACGACGTCGCCGCTCACGACGCCGGAGTCGACGCGGACGCCGGGGCCGGACGGTGCGTTGAACGCGTGTACGGGGCCTGGCGCGGGGAAGAAGTTGCGGCCCGGGTCCTCGCCGTTGATGCGGAACTCGAACGAGTGCCCGCGGGGCGTCGGGTCGGAGTAGTCGAGCACGCCGCCCTCGGCGATGCGGAACTGCTCGCGGACCAGGTCGATGCCGGTGACCTCTTCGGACACGCAGTGCTCGACCTGCAGTCGGGTGTTGACCTCGAGGAACGACACCGTGCCGTCGGCGCCGATCAGGAACTCGCAGGTGCCGGCACCGACGTAGCCGACCTCGCGCAGGATCGCCTTCGACGACTCGTACAGGCGCTCCTGCTGCGCGTCCGTCAGGTACGGCGCGGGTGCTTCCTCGACGAGCTTCTGGTGCCGGCGCTGCAGCGAGCAGTCACGCGTCGACACGACGACGACGTTGCCGTGCTCGTCCGCCAGGCACTGGGTCTCGACGTGGCGCGGCTTGTCGAGGTACTTCTCGACGAAGCACTCGCCCCGACCGAACGCCGCGATGGCTTCACGCGTCGCCGACTCGAACTGCGAGGCGACCTCGTCGCGCGTCCGTGCGACCTTCAGGCCACGGCCACCGCCGCCGAAGGCCGCCTTGATGGCGACCGGCAGGCCGACCTCGTCGGCGAACGCGATGACCTCGGAGGCGTCCTTGACGGGCTCGATGGTGCCGGGGGCGAGCGGCGCGCCGACCTTCTCGGCCACGTGGCGCGCGGAGACCTTGTCACCGAGGCGCTCGATCGAGTCCGGCGACGGGCCGATCCAGGTCAGTCCGGCGTCGATGACGGCACGGGCGAAGTCGGCGTTCTCGGCAAGGAACCCGTAGCCCGGGTGCACGGCGTCCGCGCCGGACCGTCGGGCGACCGAGATGATCTTGTCGATGACGAGGTAGGTGTCGGCGCTCGTGGTGCCGTTCAGCGCGTAGGCCTCGTCGGCGAGGCGGGCGTGCAGGGCGTCACGGTCCTGGTCGGCGTAGACGGCGACCGATGCCTTGCCTGCGTCGCGGGCCGCGCGGATGATGCGGACGGCGATCTCGCCGCGGTTCGCGATGAGGACCTTGCTGATACGGGGCATGAGACATCAGCGTATTCGTGCAACGGGAGCACGAATTGACTGGCACCCACAAAGAACCGTGCCGAACAAGTGCGGATGTCTACAGTGACCAGAACTCGTGCCAGCGGACGCCGAAGCCGCGGAGCAGCATCGACCGCAGCACCGGCAGGGACAGCCCGACCACCGCCGACGGTGCCCCGTCGATGCGCGAGATGTACGCCGCCGCCCGCCCGTCGATGGTGAACGCCCCCGCGACCTC
Organism: Curtobacterium sp. NPDC089991; assembly: GCF_044748425.1. Classification (NCBI taxonomy): domain Bacteria; kingdom Bacillati; phylum Actinomycetota; class Actinomycetes; order Micrococcales; family Microbacteriaceae; genus Curtobacterium; species Curtobacterium sp. NPDC089991. Next base: position 123,133 of record NZ_JBIVGB010000002.1, on the reverse strand, counting down.
GAGCGGCTCGCCCGTCGCCACGTACGCGTCGATCTCCTCGGCGGACAGGTCGTCAGCGAACGTCAGCACGGCGCTGTCCACGGCGACCACGCGGTCGCCACCGGCGGCCAGGGCCGACCCGCCGGGCGCGACGTCCCCCAGCTCCGGCACGCCGGCAGGAGACGTCACCAGGCTGCGGACGGGAGGCACGGGGCGGGCCGCATCCGGGCCTCCCGTCCGTCCCGTGGCCGGGTCCAGGTCGCGGCGCCGGTCGTCGCGTCGTCGATCGATCACGCAGTGTCCACTCCACAGCGTCCCGCCGCCGGCGGCGAGCATCTGCCGCCAGCGCTCCCGGGCCACCGACGGGTCGTGTGGCTTGCCGTACAGGCGCCCGTCGACCTCGAAGGCGGAGTCGCCGCCGAACACGAAGCCGTCGACCGGCGACCCGCCGACGTCGGCGTCCGCGACGGCCGACGCCTTGGCGACGGCCAGCAGCGACACGAGCTCCGGGCCGGTCAGGTCACGGCCGAGCGCGGCGGCGGCAGCGGACGCCGCGGCGTCCTCGTCGACCCCGGGCGACACGAGCACGGGCTCGATCCCGGACTGGGCGAGGAGTGCTCGGCGGGCGGGGGATGTACTCGCGAGGTACAGACGCATGGGACCATCGAACCATGGGTGAATCCGTCGGAACGCTGCTCGAACTCGACGTCACTGGGATCGCCCACGGCGGCATCTCGGTGGCACGGCACGAAGGCCGGGTGGTCTTCGTCACGGACGCGATCCCCGGGGAGCGCGTCGTTGCCCGGGTGACCGAGGACCGGAAGAAGTCGTTCTGGCGCGCCGACACGGTCAGTGTCGTCACCCCGAGCGAGCACCGCGTCGACCACGTCTGGGCCGAGGCCGCGCTCGACCGCGACCCCGAGACGCGCCCGGGCGGTGCCGAGTTCGGCCACATCGCCCTCGCACACCAGCGCACGCTGAAGCACGACGTGCTCGTCGACTCGTTCTCGCGGTTCGCGCACACGGACCTGGCATCGGTGCTCGGCTCGGACGTCGTCGTCGAGGCCGCACCCGGTGACGACGCCGCGAACGGCCTCGGCTGGCGCACCCGGGTCCGGCTGCACGTCGACGAGCACGGCACCGCCGGCCCGTTCGCCGCGCGCTCGCACTCCGTCATCCCCGTCACCAGCCTGCCGCTCGCGAACGACGCCGTGCAGGAGAGCGCGCCGCTCGGCCGTGGCGTGATGCCCGGCTCGTCGGTCATCGACGTGCTGGCACCGAGCGGCTCCGAGGGGGCGCGCCTCGTCATCGACGAGCAGAAGCCCACCGTGGTGACCGAGGTCGTGGGGGAGCGCACCTTCGCGGTGGACGACAACGGCTTCTGGCAGGTGCACCGTGCCGCGGCGTCGGTGCTCACCGAGGCCGTGCAGGACCTGGTCGACCGCGACCGACTCGACCCCGAGGGCACCCACCTGGACCTGTACGGCGGCGTCGGCCTGCTCGCCGCCGCACTCGGCGACCTCGTCGGGCCGAAGGCGCGCCTCACGAGCGTCGAGAGCGCCGCACGCGCGACCGAGCACGCGCAGGAGAACCTCGCCGAGTGGCTCGGCGCGCGCGCCGAGACCGGCCGGGTCGACCGCTGGCTCGCGAACACGGTGGCGAACGCCTCGCGCGCCGAGAAGGACCGGTTCCGCGCCGGCACGATCGTCCTCGACCCGCCGCGCGCCGGTGCCGGTCGTCAGGTCGTCGAGCAGATCGCGGCCCTGCACCCGTCGCAGGTCGTCTACGTCGCCTGTGACCCGGTCGCGCTCGCCCGCGACGTCGCGACGTTCGCCGACCTGGGGTACAAGCTCGAGGCGCTGCGGGCGTTCGACCTGTTCCCGCACACCCACCACATGGAGGCCGTGGCGCGCCTGACGCCCGCGCGCTGACGGGCAACCGGGCGGTTTCGTCCGCGTGGCGCGTCCGGTTTCCCCGGACCTGAGTCCAGCCTGGGTATCCTGGGCGCTGATGGCGATCCGGTTTCAGGGGCCGGGGACGCACATCGGAACGAGAGGCCACAGTGGGAGCAGGAACGACAACCGCAGCCGAGACGTCGGGCACGGCCACCAGGCCGGTCCGGGTCGCGATCGTGGACGACCACGAGTCCGTGCGACTCGGGATCCAGGCGGCGTGCCAGAACGAGGGCTTCGAGGTGGTGCTCACCGCCGCGAGCGTGCCCGAGTACGTCCAGAACCTCGACGGGCGCGAGGTCGACGTCGTCGTCCTCGACCTGTCCCTCGGTGACGGCTCGACCGTCACCGAGAACGTCAAGGGTGTGCAGGGGACCGGCTCCGCCGTGCTCGTGCACTCCATCGCGGACCGCGTCGCCAACGTCCGTGAGGCACTCGCAGCAGGGGCTGCCGGTGTCATCCCGAAGTCGTCCGCCACGAAGACGGTGATGGCAGCGGTCGCCACCGTCGCCCGCGGCGACGTGCTGAACAACCTCGAGTGGGCAAGCGCCATCGACGCCGACCGCGACTTCGCGAAGGCCCAGCTCGGCCGGCGCGAGCGCGAGATCCTGCACCTGTACGCCTCGGGCCTGCCGCTCAAGCTGGCGGCGCAGCAACTCGGCATCGGGTACTCCACGGCTCGTGAGTACCTCGACCGCATCCGCGTGAAGTACGTCGAGGTCGGTCGCCCCGCCCCGACGAAGGTCGACCTCCTGCGACGGGCGGTCGAGGACGGCATCCTCCCCGGGCTCGACTCGGGCATCGACCCCGACGGTGACGGTCGCTGAACACGATGGCGAGCGCGGCTGAGCCGGCGTCGCGCCGGGGGAGCGGCCCGGGGACCGGTCGGGGGACCGGTCGGTGGTTCGGCCGCGGGTCGGGCGGCGCTGGTGCGGCGTCTGGCCATGCCGGCCGCGTCCCAGCAGGCTCGAGTCGTGCTCCCGGTGGCGACCCGGTCGGCTTCGGGGACGGCGCGCCGTTCGGTGCCGACCCGTCACGCAGCGTCCGCGCGTCGATCACGCAGGCGTCGGTGGAGCGTGCCTTCGCGATCCTGCTGGCGATGACCGCGGTCGGCCTCGGCATCGTCGACACCCCGGCGGTCCTCGCCCAGTTGCCGTACCTCGACCCGTTCTGGGGCCCGGTCGTCGCGATCGCGCTCGGGGCGTCGTTCGTCCTGGTCGGGGTCTCGGCGTTCGTGCCGCGGGTGGCGCAGTTCGCGCAGATCCTGTGCGCCCTGCTCTTCCTGGTCGCATTGACCACGTGGCCGCTCACGGTGCAGGACTCGATCCCGTCCACGCAGCAGCCGTGGCCGTGGTGGTTCTGCACCGTCGGCTCGACCGCGGCGGCCATGGGCTTCGCCACCTGGCGGGCCACGATCTACACCGCACTCGTGCCGGCGATCTACGTCGTCCTCCGCCTCACCCCGGTCGGTGGCGACGCCGGGCTCGTCCGTGCGCTGCTCGACGGCGTCTACACGGCGCTGCTCAGCGGTGCGGTGCTCGTCATCGCCGTGGTCCTGCGCCGTGCCGCTTCGTCGGTCGACACGGCGCAGTCGACCGCGGTCCGCCGGTACTCGCACGCCATCCGCGAGCACGCGGTCGAGGTGGAGCGCGTGCAGGTCGACGCGATCGTGCACGACAGCGTGCTGACGACGCTGCTCTCCGCCGCGCGGGCCGACACGCTCGAGGCGAAGACCCTCGCCGCCCGCATGGCACGGAACGCCATCGACCACCTCGAGGCCGCAGCGGCCGACGGTCCGGACGACGACACCCCGGTCACGCTCGCCGACCTCCGCACCCGCATCGGCGAGGCGATCGGTGCCCTCGCGGCGCCCGTCCGGCTCGTCCCTGCCCCGTCTGGGTCGGTCCGGCTGCCGGCGTCGGTCGCCGACGCCCTCGCGTCAGCAGCACTGCAGGCGGCTGTCAACAGCGTCCAGCACGCCGGTGGGCCCGACGTCGCCCGGTGGGTCCGCGTCGAGCAGCACGACGACGGCGTGCACATCGAGGTCGGTGACGACGGTCGCGGGTTCGAGGTCGCGACGATCCCGTCCGAACGACTCGGGGTGCGGCGGTCGATCATCGAGCGCGTCGCCTCCGTCGACGGCCTCGCCGAGGTGCACACCGCCCCGGGCGAGGGCACGCGAATAGAGCTGAGCTGGTCGCCGAACACGCCGTCCACGCCCACGACGACGGGAGCCGCAGCGTGAAGGTCTCCCTGCCCGCGAGCATCGCGCTCGGCCTGGCGTCGCTGTTCTCCGTCTACCACCTGGTCCTCGCCGTCGCGTCGCTGCAGCGCGTGCACGACGTCGGCCCCGTGATCGCCTGCATGGTCCTCTACGCCGCGGCCACCGGCACCGCGTTGTTCGTGCCCGGCAAGGTCCTGCCGGTCTGGACGGCGTGCTTCTCGCTCGCAACCGCGATCATGATGCCGCTCGTCGCGGCGCCGGTCGTCGACCTGGCGAAGGGCCCGGGGTCCGCCACGTGGTGGATCGCCGCCGTCGGCACCCTGATGGTCGTGCTCGTCGTGCGGGGACGCGGCCCGTTCGCCTGGGCCGGGGTCCTGTTCCTCGCCGTGTACACGGTCGCCTGGGCCGGTCTCGATGCGCTCGGCACACTCGGGGTGCTCGGCAGCGTGGCCTGGGTCGCGATCGCCACGGTGTTCGCCATCGCCATGAACCGCGCCATCCGGAACACCCGCGAGCTCATGCGCGCTGAACAGGAGACCGCCGACTGGCAGGCTGCGCAGGACGCCCACGTCTTCGAGCGGCAGTTCCGCCTGAGCCAGACCACGCGGATGGCCCTGCCGATGCTGCAGCGGATCATCGACTCGTGCGGTGACCTCGACGACGCGGACCGGGCCGAGTGCCTGCACCTCGAGCAGGCCATCCGCGACGAGATCCGCGGTCGCTCCCTGCTGTCCGAGGACGTCCGCGACGAGGTCATGCGCCTGCGCCGCCGGGGTGCGACGGTGCAGCTGCACGACGACGGCGGTCTCGACGAGCTCGAGGTCGACGACGTCCGCCGCATCCACGCCCGCATCGCCGAGGCGCTCCGCCAGGCCCGCGAGGCCGACAACGTCATCGTCCGCACCGTCAGCGAGGGGTCCGACTCCGCGGTGACGGTCGTCGGGCTCAAGCTCGACACGGCCGCGAGCGAGTCCGCCGCCCTCGGAGCGGGCATGGAGGACGACGACGGCGACGAGGACGACTCCGTGGCCCTCTGGCTCGAGATCCCGCGGCACGAGCCCGCCTGAGGCGCGCTGCGCCCGGTGCGTACGCATGCTCCGACGGACCACGAGGTGATCGACGCGTGGAATGTCGCGAAAGGGGTGCGCGCGGCGGTGGACGCGGGGCGTGGCGGCCGGGAGGCACGGGGCGGCGCCGCCACGGGCCTCCCGGCCGCTCCGTGGTCGCGCCGGGCTGGCGCCGACGGCTGACACGACCATTCCGACAACACACGAGTCGTTCGACGCGTGGAGTGTCGCGAATGGGGTGCGCGCGAACGCCCCCGGAAACGGGGAACGGGCCGGTCGTATCCGACCGGCCCGTTCACGACCCGAGGCTGAGCGACAACCCGAATGTCGCCCTGCCTCGCAGCGGGCGGTGGCGTCGTACCCTAGTCGGCCACCGACCTGCGATGTTCTTCGTTGAAGGACACCGAACACCAGTAACTATGCCAACCCACAACCCCTGTGTCAGTCGTCATTATGGGGGACAAATTCGGCATTTCCGGTCCTCTTCGGCGATTCGTGTCCCCCGTGCGAGGGGATACCGACCGGGAAGTGCAGCCTGCAACGTCCGCCGGGTCGGGGACACCAGGGGTACAGCGAGGTCAAGGTCCGTCAGCGGAGCGAGCGGCCCCAAGCGCCGGGACCGTGGTCGAGCGGGCGACGCAGGCCGCGGGCCGAGGCCTGCCACCCGGTGCGCGGCTCGTCGACGACCTCGGCGCGACCGGCTGCTGCGGCCTCGTCGGCCTGGCGCTGCAGCACGGCGACGACCGCTGCGAGCTCCTCGGGGGTGGGCTCACCGGAGACCACCCGGACGTCGGCCACCGAGGCGGGCTCGTCCGAGGGGACCGGTGCTGCGTGACGACCCATCAGTGCGCACCCATCAGAGGGGGATGTTCCCGTGCTTCTTGGGCGGCAGCGTCGCACGCTTGCCGCGCAGGGCACGCAGGGCCTTGATGACCGAGACGCGGGTGGCGTGCGGCTGGATGATGCCGTCGAGCTCACCGCGCTCGGCCGCCAGGTACGGCGACGCGACGTTGTAGGTGTACTCGTTCGCGAGCTTCGTGCGGACCGCAGCGACGTCCTCGCCGGACTCCTCGGCGCGCTTGATCTCGGCGCGGTACAGGATGTTGACGGCGCCCTGACCGCCCATGACCGCGATCTCGGCGGTCGGCCATGCCAGGTTGATGTCGGCGCCGAGCTGCTTCGACCCCATCACGATGTACGCGCCGCCGTAGGCCTTGCGCGTGATGACGGTGACGAGCGGGACGGTGGCCTCGGCGTAGGCGTACAGGAGCTTCGCGCCGCGGCGGATGACCCCGGTCCACTCCTGGTCGGTGCCGGGCAGGTAGCCGGGCACGTCGACCAGGGTCAGGATCGGGATGCCGAACGCGTCGCAGAACCGCACGAAGCGGGCTGCCTTCTCACCGGCATCGATGTTCAGCGTGCCGGCCATGGCCTGCGGCTGGTTCGCGATGATGCCGACGGTGCGGCCCTCGACCCGGCCGAAGCCGATCAGGATGTTCGGCGCGAAGAGCGGCTGGACCTCGAGGAACTCGCCGTCGTCGACGACGTGCTCGATGATCGTCGTGACGTCGTACGGCTGGTTCGTCGAGTCCGGGATCACGAGGTCGAGCTCGTGGTCGGCGTCGGTGGTCTCGAGCTCCGGGGCGACGTCGTAGGCGGGGGCGTCGGAGAGGTTGTTGTCCGGCAGGAACCCGATGAGCGAGCGGGCGTAGTCGAGCGCGTCGGTCTCGTCCTCGGCCAGGTAGTGGGCCACGCCGGAGACCGCGTTGTGGGTCTGTGCGCCGCCGAGCTCCTCGAAGCCGACGTCCTCGCCGGTGACGGTCTTGATGACGTCGGGGCCGGTGACGAACATGTGGCTGGTCTTGTCGACCATGATCACGAAGTCGGTGAGGGCGGGGGAGTACACCGCGCCGCCGGCCGCCGGGCCCATGATGATCGACAGCTGCGGGATGACGCCGGACGCCTGGGTGTTGAGGCGGAAGATCTCGCCGTACTTGCCGAGCGCGACCACGCCTTCTTGGATCCGGGCCCCGCCGGAGTCGAGGATGCCGATGATCGGCACGCCCGTCTTCAGCGCGTGCTGCATCACCTTGATGATCTTCTCGCCGGCGACCTCGCCGAGCGAACCGCCGAAGACGGTGAAGTCCTGCGCGTACACGGCGACGTTGCGGCCGTGGATCGTGCCGACGCCGGTGACGACCGCGTCGCCGTAGGGGCGCTTGGCGTCCATGCCGAACGAGGTGGTGCGGTGGCGGACGAACTCGTCGAACTCCACGAAGGAGTTCTCGTCGAGCAGCTGCTCGATGCGTTCGCGCGCGGTGCCCTTGCCCTTGGCGTGCTGCTTGGCGATCGCGGACTCGCCCGCAGCGGTCACGGCCTCGTGGTACCGCTCGCGGAGGTCGGCCAGCCGGCCTGCCGTCGTCGAGAGATCGGGGGTGTCTCCTGAAGTCACCCGCTCACCCTACCGGCGGCGACGTCGGGGCCGGTTGGAGGACCCCCACGGTTCCTGCCCGTACATTTGCGTGCATGTCCACATCCCCGTCGTCGTCGTTCCCCGCCACCAGCGAAGCGGTCCGGTCGACGGGCGCGACCCTCACCGTCCCCGACGAGACCGGCTCCACCAACGCCGACCTGCTCGCCGTGGCACCCGAGCAGAAGCACGGCAGTGTGGTCGCGACGCTCCACCAGACCGCGGGCCGGGGGCGCCTCGACCGCACGTGGAGCGCACCGGCGGGCGAGGCGCTGGCCGCGAGCCTGCTCGTGCGCGCCGCCCTCGCCGACCACGACCGCGGCTGGCTGCCCCTCGTCGCGGGTGCCGCCATGCGTGACGCGATCGCACGGGTGCTGCCCGCCGGCGCCGACGTCGCCGTCAAGTGGCCGAACGACGTCCAGGTCGCGGGCGACAAGGTGTGCGGCATCCTCTGCCAGGTCGCCTCCGACGGCAGCATCGTCGTCGGCGCCGGCGTGAACCTCACGATCCCCGCCGACCGCCTGCCGACCCCGACGTCGACGTCGCTGCTCGTGGCCGGCGCGGTCGACGACGCCCCCGCGTTGGCCGACGCGGTCCTGTCCGCCTTCCTGGCAGCCGTCCTGGAGGCCGTGGCCGGCCTGGTCGCCGGTGGTCCCGCCGCCGAGTCGGTCCGGTCCCACGTCCGCGCCGCGTGCGGCACGATCGGTCGCCGCATCCGCCTCGAGCTGCCCGACGGCACCGTGGAAGAGGCCGACGCCACCGGCATCGACGACGAGGGCCGCATCACGATCCGGGATCGAGCGGGTGACTCCAGGGGCGTCGCCGTGGGGGACGTCACCCACCTGCGGTATGCATGACGGCATGACCGCCGAGCCGCCGCCCGAACGCGTCGTCGCTCGCCTGCGACCGCACGCTCGTCGGCTCGTGCGCCCGGCGGTGTTCGTCGTGCTGGTCGTGGTCGCCGGCGGGTTCGGGTTCGGGGTGTTCCAGGCGCAGCTGGCGTGGCTGAACGCCGTCGTCGCGGGACTCGTCGTGGTGCTCGTGGTGTTCGGCGGCGCCGTGCCGCTCTTCCGCTGGATGTCCGAGCGGTACGTCGTCACGACCCGGCGGCTCGTCGTCGTGCACGGGCTCGGCACCCGTACCCGGCAGGAACTCCTGCACTCCCGCGGGTACGACGTGACGGTGCGCCGGCGCGGGCTCCAGGGCGTGTTCCGCTCCGGCGACGTCCTGGTGTTCCCGGGCGACGACCCCGCCGTCGTGCTCGCTGATGTCCCGCACGCCGACCTCGTGGTGGCCGTCCTGCACGACCTGGTCGAGGCGTACGAGGCCCGGCGGCGGCACCGCGAGCCGGACTGGGACGAGATCGTCGGCGGCCCGGACCGACCGCCGTGGGGCGACGTCCGCGCCTGACGCCGCCGCGACACCCTGGCTGCCGGGGTGCTGGAACTCCCACGAGAAACCGGTACCTTCTTCGTCGTGCGTATCTCTGTCATCGGCTGCGGGTACCTCGGTGCCGTGCACGCCGCCTCCATGGCCAAGCTCGGACACGAGGTCGTCGCCGTCGACGTCGACCCGGCGAAGATCGAGCGGCTCGCTGCCGGCGAAGCCCCCTTCTTCGAACCCGGGCTCCCGGAGATCCTGACCGAGGCGCTCGCCTCCGGCCGGATCCGCTTCACCACCGACATGGCCGAGGTCGCCGGTGCCCGCGTGCACTTCCTCGCCGTCGGAACCCCGCAGAGCCCGACCGGTGCCGCGGACATGACCTACGTGAACGCCGCGGTCGCCGCGCTCACCCCGCACCTGTCCGCCGGCGAGTTCGTCGTCGGCAAGTCGACCGTCCCGGTCGGCACCGCCGCACGCCTCGCCGCCGAGGTGTCCGAGGCCGTGCCCGGGGCGACGCTCGTCTGGAACCCCGAGTTCCTGCGAGAGGGCTTCGCCGTGCAGGACACCATCAGCCCGGACCGCTTCGTCTACGGTGTGCCGGACGGTGACGCCGGGCAGGCCGCCGTCGACGCGCTCGACGAGGTCTACGCCGAGGCGCTCGCGTCCGGCACCCCCCGGCTCGTCGTCAACCTGCCCACCGCCGAGCTCGTCAAGATCAGCGCGAACGCGTTCCTCGCCACGAAGATCTCGTTCATCAACTCGATGGCCGAGATCGCCGAGGTCGCCGGCGCCGACGTCACCGCGCTCGCCGACGCCATCGGCCACGACGCCCGCATCGGCCGCAAGTTCCTGAACGCCGGCCTCGGCTTCGGCGGCGGCTGCCTGCCCAAGGACATCCGGGCGTTCCAGGCGCGGGCGAACGAGCTCGGCGTCGGGGAGTCCCTGGCGTTCCTGGCCGACGTCGACGCCACGAACCTGCGTCGTCGTGCGCACGTCGTCGAGCTGGCGCAGGAGCTGCTCGGCGGGGTCGTCAGCGGCAAGCGCGTCGCGGTCCTCGGTCTGGCCTTCAAGCCGAACTCGGACGACGTCCGTGACTCGCCCGCCCTCGACATCGCTGCCCGCCTGCACGAGCTCGGTGCCACGGTGTCCGCCTACGACCCCGAGGCCGTCGTCACCGCGCGTCGCGTGCACCCGGAGCTCGACTTCGTCGAGACGGCGGCCGACGCGCTGTCCGGCGCCGACCTGGTCCTGGTGCTGACCGAGTGGACCGAGTTCCGCGAGCTCGACGCGACCACGGTGGCGTCCCTGGTGTCGAGCCCGGTCGTCATCGACGGCCGCAACTGCCTCGACCGCGACGCCTGGACCGCCGCCGGCTTCACGTACCGCGGCATGGGGCGCTGACGCCGATCGTCGCGGACCGGCTCCGGCGGCTGTCCTCCGGCGTGCTGCGTCCCGCCGGGAGACTCCGCGGGCGCGACTGGGCGACCCCGGTCGTGCTCGCCGCCACCCTGCTCGTCCTGACGGCGTCGGTGGCGCGGACGTTCTCGTCGATGCCGCTCGCGAGCGTCGACGAGTCGGCCCACGTCGACTACGTCCTGCGCGTCTGGCACGGCCAGCTGCCGGTCCTGTCCGACGGCATCCGGTTCCGTCCGGGCTTCGGCGGGACACCGCCCGTCCAGTGGGTCGCACAGCACCCGCCGCTCTACTACCTGCTGCTCGCCCCGGTGATGGGCCCGCTCGTCGACGCCGGGCACCCGGTGCAGGCCGTGGTGCTCGGCCGTCTGGCGAACGCCGTGTTCGTCGCCGCGATCGTGCCGGTCGCCGCGTGGGCTGCGGCCAGGTGCTTCCCCGGGGTCGTGCGGCTCCCGGGCACCGTGGCCGTCGTGACCGCGTCGACGAGCGTCCTCGTGGTGCAGGGCGGTGTCGTGTACAACGACTCGCTCGCAGCGTTGACCTGTGCGCTGGCGTGCGGCGTCGCCGGAGCAGCGCTGCGGTCCGGCGTGGGACCGGGGCTCGCCGTCGGGGGAGCGCTCGTGGCGGCGGCCGGCACGACCACCCGCCTGTCGTTCGCCCTGTGGCTCGTGGCGATCGTCGTCGCGTTCGCACTGGCCCGCACGGTCCGGTTCGGCCGGCTCCGCGGTGTCTGGGCCCGCGTCGTCGTCGTGGCGGTCCCGGTGCTCGCCGCCGCGGCCGCCTCCGGGTGGTTCTGGCTGCGGAACCAGGCCCTGACCGGCTCGTTCAGCGGTCGGCCGACCGCCTGGCCCGGGTACACCCCGCGGCCGCACTACTCCGAGGCCGAGGTCGTCTCGATGCTCGGCTTCTGGCGGCAGCTCTTCGCCCTGTACCGCGGCTCGTTGCCGATCGCGAGCCCGCTGCCGTGGGTGCTGCTGCTCGTCCCGGTGCTGCTGTTCGTCGCGGCCCTCGTGCTACGGCGCCTGCGCCCCTGGGCACCCGCCGACGACGACCGGTGGCCGCGCCGCCTCGTCGTCGCGATGCTCGTCGTGGTCACGCTGCTGTTCGTCCTCGTCGAGATCCGCTACACCGCCGGGGGCGGCGCACCGCTCAACCGGTACACGCTCACGGTGCTGCTGCCGATCGCGTTCGCGATGGCGGCGGGCTTCCTCGCCTGGCGTCGTGCGGCGACGTGGCTCGTGCTGGTGTGGGGTGCCGCGGCCGTCGTGCCGATGTGGTCGCTCGTCCGGTTCGAGGGCTCCGAGCTCGTCGGGCACTCCGGTGCCGTCGTCGTGGTCGCGTTCGCGGCGGCGGTCGTGTGCGCTGCCGGGATGCTGGTGGCCTACGCGATGGCCGCGCGCAGCACCGCCCGGTAGCGCTCGCCGATCCGTTCGGTGGAGAACTCCGCCGCCGACACCACGGCCTGCTCCTGGTAGCGCGTCCGTGCGGCGTCGTCGGTGAGCACGCGCTGCAGTGCTGTCCGCAGCGCGGGGACGTCACCGGGGGGCACGAGGACCCCGGACACGTCGTCCTGCACGACGTCGCGGATGCCGGGCAGGTCGCTCGCGACGATCGCGGCACCGACGGCAGCGGCCTCGAGCAGGGTGACGGGCAGTCCCTCTTGGTCGCCGTTCGCCGCGGGGATCGACGGCACCGCCACGACGGTGGCCGCAGCCAGGGTCTCGAGCACCTCGGTGCGCCCGCGCTGGCCCAGGAACGTCACGGGCAGTCCGGCGGCCTGCTGCTCGAGCTGTGCCCGGTACGGGCCGTCGCCGACGACGGTGAGTCGCCACGGCACGTCGTCGCCGAGGCCGCGGAGCGCGTCGATCAGGTTGCCGAAGCCCTTCTTCTCGACGAGCCGGCCGACCGCCACGACGTGGTGCTCCTGCGCGGGGACGCGGGCGCGGGTGTCACGGGCCGGGCCGAGGTCGACGCCCATCGGGATCACGGTCGACCGCGCCTCGGGCACGCCCCACTCGGTCAGCCGCTCGCGCATCTCGGAGTTCACGGTGGTGACGTGCGCCGAGCGGCCGAACACCCAGCGCTTCAGGCGGACCAGGGGAGCGGCACGGAGCGCGTAGATGTCCCCGCCGTGCGTCGTGACGACGATGGGGACACCAGGGGCCGCCAGCGCCGCGACGAGTGCCTGCGGGATCGCCCAGTGCGCGTGGATCACGTCGGGCTTCGCGGAGCGGACCACGCGGCGGATCGCGAACCACTGCGCGAGCACCAGGGCCGGCACCTGCACGATGCGCGACCGGCGTTCCTTGAGGTTGTCGAGGATCGCGCCGTCGGCCAGGTCCTCGAACGCCTTCGGGAAGTACGGGAACCGCCGGACGCCGACGTCGCCGATGCGTTCGGTGGTGGCACCGCCCGGGACCCGCGGCGTGAGCACCATCGTGTCGAACTCGAGCGCCTCTTGGTGCGCGAGGTCGAGCACGAACGCCGGCACGCCGTCGTCCGGACGGGCCGGGAACGTCGAGCCGAGGACGAGCAGGCGGGGACGGGCGGAGGGGGTGGGGCGGGACATCGTGCCTTTCCGGGGGTCGCGGGGGACGGTCCGGTAGGCTCTCCACCCGTGCGCGTTCTGATCCACAATAGCGATTCGCCCCACAACCGCGGGGACCGGGCGATCCTCGCCGGCAACGTCGAGCTGGTCCGCAGGCGGTGGCCGGACGCCGAGATCGTCTCCCTGTCGCAGTACCCCGAGCGGGACGCCGCCTGGTTCGGGATCCGGTTCCTGCCGGTCTCGCCGTACAGCACCGGCATCGGCGACCTGTTCGCCCTGCTGCGTGCCGCGCGCAGCGCCGACGTCATCCTGTGGGGCGGCGGCGAGATCCTCAAGGACTACACGAACAAGCTCGGCCTCGTGTACTGGTTCGGCAAGATGCTGCTCGTCCGTGCGGTCAACAAGAACCTGATCGGAGCCTTCCAGGGCATCGGTCCGACCACCGCCGGCGTCAGCAAGCGCCTGATCCGCGCCACCGTCGACCTGTGCCGCTCGTTCGCCGTCCGCGACGACGAGTCCCGCGAGAAGCTCCTGGCGTGGGGCGTCCGCACGCCGATCGTGTCGTCGTTCGACCCGGCCGTCGTCGGGACCGTCACCACGCCCGACGCCGACGTGCTCGGACGGCTCGAGCGCACCACCGGACTGACCGCCGAGCGCCTCGAGGGCTCGATCGGCTTCGGCGTCCGCCGCTGGTTCCACTACAAGCGCAGCGGCTGGATCCCGTTCCGCTTCCTGCCGAAGCGCTTCCGACAGACCGGCGTCGACAGCGACAAGCTCGTCACCTACCGCCAGGCCGTCGCCGACCTGGCCGACCGCGTCATCGACCGGTGGGACGCCGACGTCGTGTTCTACCCGATGCACATGGAGGCGTCGGAGGGCGACGCCGCCTTCGCCCGCGAGGTCATCGCCCTCATGCGGCACGCCGACCGCACCCACGTGGTCGAGGCCGACGAGTTCTCGCCGTCCGAGTACGCGGGCCTGATGTCCCGCAGCCGCCTGTTCCTGGCGAGCCGCCTGCACTCCGCGATCGTCGCGACCATCGCCGGCGTCCCCGCCGCGGTGCTCTACTACGTCGACAAGGGCCGGCTGTTCTTCGAGCAGATGGGCCAGCAGGAGTTCTCGAAGCCGATCGAAGCAGCACTCGAGCCGACGTTCGTCGACGACGTGACGGCGCAGCTGGAGCGGCTCGACGCCGACCGCGACGCGGTCCGCGCGCAGCTCGCCGAGGGCGTGGCCCGGATGGCGACCGCGCTCGACGCCGACTTCGCCGAGGCGACCCGCGACGTCCGCTGACACCAGCGGCTCGCGATCGTGAGCCGATGACGGACGGGAGGCCCGTGGCGACACCGCCACGGGCCTCCCGTCCGTCCGGGCGAAGCTCGCCGGCGCGTGGTGCGTGGGCTGCGCATCGTGCGTGCGTCGTCGTCCGGTGCGGGCTTGCCCGCTTGGTGCGTGTTTGTGTGTCGGCACGGGGCGTGCAACGGCGCACCGGGTGTCGGAGTCCGCACCGTGCGGCGGACGGGAGGCCCGTGGCGCGCGGGCTGCGCATCGTGCGTGCGTCGTCGTCCGGTGCGGGCTTGCCCGCTTGGTGCGCGGTTGTGTGTCGGCACGGGGCGTGCAACGGCGCACCGAGTGTCGGAGTCCGCACCGTGCGGCGGACGGGATGCCCGTGGCGCGCGGGCTGCGCACCGTGCGTGCATGGTCGTCTGGTGCGGGCTTGCCCGCTTGGTGCGTGTTTGTGTGTCGGCACGGGGCGTGCAACGGCGCACCGAGTGTCGGAGTCCGCACCGTGCGGCGGACGGGAGACACGTGGCGCGCGGGCTGCGCATCGTGCGTGCATGGTCGTCCGGTGCGGGCTTGCCCGCTTGGTGCGTGTTTGTGTGTCGGCACGGGGCGTGCAACGGCGCACCGGGTGTCGGAGTCCGCACCGTGCGGCGGACGGGAGGCCCGTGGCGACACCGCCACGGGCCTCCCGGTCCGTCATCCGCACCCGCTCAGGGCGTGACGCGCGTCACTCGGTCTTGGCCGCGAAGCGCTTCAGGTACGTGATGTCGTTCCGGTAGACGTCCTGGTCACCCGGGAGTACCCCGCTGGACGCCCACTGCCAGAAGGTCCACTTCGACCAGCTGCGCCCGAGCGTGCCCGGCGTGGTGAAGTTCTTCACGGGGTAGATCGCGACGAACAGCGGGTTCTTCGAGAACTGGTTGCTGTTGTTCGTGCAGCGCTTCCACCAGTCGGTGGTCGTGTAGATCGCGGGGTAGCGGTGGATCTTCTTGTAGACGGTGTTCGAGAAGTCCTTGATCCAGTTGCGCATCTGGCCCCAGGTCTTGCCGTAGCAGGTGCCCTGGGCCGCGCTGCCGTACTCGATGTCGAGCAGGGGCGGCAGGGTCTTGCCGTCCTTGCTCCACTGCCCGCCGTGCGCGAAGAAGTAGTTCGCCGTCGCGGCGCCGCTCGCCTGGCTCGGCTGCGCGTACACGTAGCCACCGCGGTACAGGTTCCGCTGCTTGGCGGTGGCGTACTGCTGCTTGTAGGTCGAGCTGACGTACGAGGTGCCCTCGGTCGCCTTGACGTAGGCGAAGCGGGCGCCGTTGCGGTACGCCTGCAGGAAGTTGACGCTCGGCTGCCAGGCGCTGATGTCGAAGCCCTGGACGCGTCCCGGTGGTGGGCCGGAGGCGGTGGCGGCGGAGGAGGTGCTCAGCGACTGGGCGCTCACGCCACCGGCGGCGCTGTCCGGCGCGGTGACCGTGACGTGTGACTCTCCGGCGTGGGCGGCGATGCCGGCCCCCATGGTGTGGTTCCCGGTGCGGTCCATCTCGGCGATGGAGAGCTGCTCGGCAGCGGGTGCGGGTGCAGCAGGTGCAGCAGACGCAGTGGGGGCGGGGGTCGCCGCCGCTGTCGTCGTGGCAGTCGGTGCCGGCGTTGCCGGGGCGGTCTCGGCGACCGCCGTCCCGCTGCCGAAGGTGATGGCCCCGGCGACGGCGGCAGCGGTGCCGAGTCCGAGGATCTTGGTGATCGGTGCGCGCATGTGGTCTCGTCTTCCCTGTCGAGATGCCGTGGGCCCCTGATCACCCACGCCGCGGTCCGAGCGATGCTACCTGGCGAGCGACCGTGCTGTCCGCCACGCGCAGGACGTCGGCGCAGGACGTCGGCGCAGGACGTGCTGCGGCACACCGCGGGTGCGTCAGCGCGCGGTGCGCCTGCTCGCGTCGGTGGCGGCGTCGTCGCTCTCGACCTCGGGCAGGCGGCCGCGGTGCGAGACCTCGGCCGTGGCGTGCTTCTGCCGGCGGTTCATGAAGTTGCGCTCGACGAGCCACCAGAAGCCGATGCAGATGCCGATCACGACCGGGATCACGACGAACACCATCATCAGGAACTGGTACTTCGGGTACAGGCCGAGGGGCAGGAGCAGCAGGTTGCCGAGGCCCAGCAGCGGGCTGTGGAACAGGTAGATCGAGTACGACACCAGACCGGCGAGCACGAACGGCTTCCAGGCGAAGAAGCGGGCGAGCCAGGTGTGGTTGCCGGTGACCGCCTGGCGTCCCATCCAGGTGAGCAGGATGCCGGCGAGGATGCCGGTGACGACCTCGGACGGCCAGGTCTGGTGCTGCCAGTAGTCGCGGTTGCGGAAGAACACGAGCAGGGTCCCGAGGGCCATGGCGCCGACGAACGCGCCGCTCGCCCACCGCGGGCCGCCGAGCTTCGAGCGCTCGCGGACCACGCCGGACAGGTGCTCGTCGCGGGCCTTCACGGTCAGTTCGGCGGCGAGCATTCCCACCGCGAACAGGCCGACGAACCACGGGTGCATGAACGAGTAACGGCTCTCGGCGCCCATCCACATGCCGATGAGGACCAGGCTCGACGCCGTCGCCCACCCGCCGAAGACCCGCCACAGCGGCAGGATCAGCAGCGGCATCAGGAAGTAGATCTGCCACTCGACCGCGACCGTCCACATCGGGCCGTTGATCTTGCCGATGTACTGCGGGAAGAAGTCGTGCACCAGGAAGAAGTGCGTCAGGAACGTGCCCCAGCCCATCGGCAGCTTCGTGTCCCATTGCGTGCCGCCGGGCTGACCGAGCACGGGGACGAACAGGATCAGCAGGGCGAACAGCACGAGCGACGCCCAGTACGGCGGGATGATGCGGCGGGCGCGACGCCAGACGAACTTCCAGAACCCGCCGGGCAGACGGTAGCGGTCGAACCGGGTGAGCACCGGCAGCATGAGCACGTAGCCGGACAGCACGATGAAGAGCGGGACGCCGAGGTAGCCCCAGCCGATGATCGGGCGCAGCCAGGGCAGCTCGGTCGGGCCGGTGCCGGTCGTCCCGGTGAAGAGGTACGCGTGGTAGAAGACCACCGCGAGTGCGGCCAGCCCCCGGAGTCCGTCCAGGTAGGGGAACTCGAGTCGGCCGCCGGCGCGGGGCGCGGGGGCAGCGGAGTCGGCTGCGGGTACTGCGGCGCGGGTTTCGGTGGCCAACGATCGTCCTCGTGGTGGTCGGAGCGGGGTCGCAGGCAGTCTCCCACACGCCGACCCGGCGCCGCGATCAGGCACCCTGTGCCTGGTGTTTCGGTTCGGATGTCATGATGAAGCACGTGACCTCGACGAGCGCAGCCGCAACGCAGATCACCCACGAGCCCGTCCACCGGCGTTCGGGGGCGGTTCCGAGGCGGTTCAAGCACGTCGTCGCGCCGGTCATCCTGGCGGTGCTCGTCGTCGTCGGCGTCGCGCTCAGCGCCGCCGTGGCGTACCACAACCGCCTCGGCGTGACGAACGTCGACGGTATCTCCTACATGGGCATCGCGCGCGAGTACGCGAACGGCTGGCTGCCCGACGCGATCAACGCCTACTGGTCGCCGATGGTGTCCTGGATGATGGCGCCGTTCATCGCTGCCGGCCTCGGCATGCAGACGGCCTTCGCGGTCGTGAACTGCTTCGCGGTCGCCGTCGTGCTCGGCGTCGGTGGCTGGCTGGTGTGGTCGCAGAACCACCGCATCGTGCCGGCCGTCCTCTTCATGGTCACCGCGATCCCGGCGCTGATGAGCGCGGTGTCGGTGCAGACCCCCGACCTGCTCGTCGTCGCGTGGGTCGTCGGCTACCTGTGGGCACTCCGGTGGGCCGACCAGGCGTTGCACGGGTCGACGCGGGCCCGGTTGGTCTCCGGCGGGGTGCTCGGCGCGGTCGCGGCCATCGGGTACTTCGTGAAGCTCTTCCTGCTGCCGGTGGCGGTCGGCGCGGTGGTCCTGTGGCTGCTGCTCCGGGTCTGGTCCGCACGACGCCGTCGTGAGCCGGTGCTGCACTGGTGGACGTCGCCCGTGGCCACGATCGTGGTCTTCGCCGTCGTCATCGCGCCGTGGGTGGGTGCCCTGACCATGAAGTACGGGTCGCCGACCCTGGGCTCGTCGCTCTCGGTGAACATCGGCTCGAAGTTCGACGACGGCGGGCGTGCGACCGACTGGCCGTTCCTGCCCGTGCCGCCGAACTCGCACGCGTTCTCCCCGAACGAGGACTTCACCCCGTCGGTCTACAAGCAGGGCCCGATGGAGAACCCGGACCCGTCCGTGGTGCCGCCGACGACCGAGTCGACCACCGAGGACACCGCGCCGAAGGTCACCAAGGACTCCGGCATCGCGGCCCGCGCCGGCTACTACCTGCACGAGCGGATGCTCGCGCTGCCCTACTACCTGCAGAAGATCAGCACGTTCGCCCCCTTCGCGGCACCGATCGCCCTGCTCTTCGCCGCCGCCCTGGTGATCGGCGTGGTCCGGTTCCGCCGGTACGCGTTCACCTGCATCGTCGCGGCGACGACCCTGGTCTACTTCGTCGGGTACGGCATGATCACGTCGTCGTCGAGCGGTGGCGGGAACGCGCGCTACTACTGGCCGCTGTTCTACCTGACGGCGATGATCGGCGCGCTCATGCTGCCGGCCGTCTGGCGGTTGGTCCGACGACGCGGCGTGGTCCGGACGATCGTGGCGTGCGTCGCGATCGCCGTCGTCCCCGTGGCGTCGTTCACGCAGAACTGGATCGGGTCGCCGGCACCCTTCTACCCGTCGGTGAACCGCACCGAGGCGCTCCGTGTCACCGGCCCGACCGACGTCCCCGAGATCGTGCGGCTCGCCGACCAGATCCGGGCGAGCGGAGCCCTGCCCGAGGACGCCACCGTCATCGGCTCGAACTACCGATCGCTGTCCTCGTTGGCCTTCCTGACCGACACGCGTGTGTACGGTCGTTCAGGTCAGGGCTACACGTACCACTCGGACGCGATGCGCAAGCTGTTCATCGACGAGGGCGTGCAGTACTTCGTGCAGTTCGACCCCGCCAACGCGCCGGCACGCGACTACTCGATGGCCGGGAAGCTCGTCGGCACGTACAACGCGACGATCTCGTGCAGCGCCGACCGGTCCACGGATCCCGAGATCCCCTGCCGCGTCCAGATCGTCAAGTTCGCCAAGTAGCCGCCGCTCCAGGGAGCGCGCCACACCAGCGTCTACGATGACCTGGTCCCGAAGCCCGGCAGGAGACCACGTTTGTCAGGAACCACCAGCGACACCCCCGCGCCCGAGGGGAAGCGTCCGCCGACCTGGCGACGGTTCCTCGGCAAGGCGATCCCCATCGTCTTCTACGTGCTGCTCGCGGTCTTCCTCGTGCTGTACGTGCGGAGCGTCGACTGGGGACAGCTCGCCGGGCTGGACTGGCAGTGGGGCTGGGTGATCCTGGCGACCGTGATCAGCCTGGGCTTCCGCTACTGGGGCGTCGGCATCTGGTTCTACCTGCTGCGGCGGCTCGGTGCGACCGGCCTGAAGGGCAGCGGCGTCACGCTGACCTACGTGTACGCGAAGTCCTGGATGGGCCGCTACATCCCGGGGGCCGCGACCTGGATCATCGGCAAGGTCTACTTCGCCTCGAAGCACGGCGTCTCGAAGGCCCGGCTCGGCGTCAGCGGCCTGCTCGAGGGCGCGCTGCAGATCGCCGCCACCCTCGCCCTGGCGCTCGTCCTGCTGCTCATCGACCCCCGCACGCACGCGCTCAGCCCGTGGCTCATCGCCCTGATGATCGCGGCGTTCGTCGCCTGCGTCGTGTGCCTGATCCCGCGGGTCTTCGTGTTCTTGATCGGCATCGCGCTGAAGATCCTGCGTCGCAAGCCGCTCGAGGCCGACGTCCGCCCGAACCTCGGCACCGTCCTCGGCGGCGCCGGTCTGTACGTCGCCGGTGCGATCCTGTCGGGCACGGCGTACTACTTCATCACCCTCGGGGTGTACCCGTCGCTCAAGCTCAGCGACGCGGCGTTCGTCATCGGTGCCGCGAGCATGGCCTCGGCGATCAGCATGCTGGCCGTGTTCGCCCCCGGCGGCCTCGGCGTCCGCGAGGGCGTGCAGGCCCTGCTCCTCACCCTCGTCATGCCGCCGGGGATCGCCCTGGTCGTGGTCGTCGTCACCCGCGTGTGGAGCCTGGCGGTCGACGGCCTGTTCCTGCTCTGCGCCGCAGCGCCGACCTGGTTCCGCCGTGGTCGTCCGACCGACGACCCGTCGGCCGTCGAGGGCAGCGCCCCCGCCGCCTGACGCGCACTTCGTGAGCAGGAATGGTCGGGTCCGCGGTGCGCGACCCGACCATTTCTGCTCACCATCCGGGGGCACGCGACGCGCGTGACGACGGAGCCTGGAGGGACGTGCCAGCTGGCACCGGGCCTCCCGTCCGTCTGGTGGGGCGTCCACCCCGTCAGCCGCACGCCCGACGTGTGGTCACGACGCGGGGGCGGCCACCCGACGGTCGGCACGGGCGACCTGGACGACCGACGCGACCAGGCCGACGGCCACCAGCGCGACCACGGCCACGAGCACTGCGGGCGGCACCGGCCCGATCTCCGTGTAGCGGAGCAGCCCGCGCCCCGTCACCGGGAACAGGGCGGCGTTCCAGAACCACGCCGACGCCACCGCGAACCCGTACACGCCCACGGCGGGCAGCAGGACGGCCAGCGCCACCGCGACCCACGAGCGTGCGCGTCCGGCGGGCACCAGCCGACGCCAGGCCAGGGCGCTCAGCACGATCAGGCAGACGATCGCGGGGAAGTAGTAGCGCCCCTGGGTCGCGGCGACCTCGGTGGTGGTGAGGTACGAGTGCGCGCTCGTCCGGTTCTGGATGCCGATGAGCAGAGCGGGGAACACCGCCAGGCACAGGGCCACCCGCAGGTCGGGGCCGCGCCGGAACGCCCAGCCGACGAGCACGACGAGCGCGATGACCGTCAGGACGGCCGTGAGCAGGTCGCCCATGCTGACCTGTGCCCGACCGCCGAAGCTGCCCCAGAACGTGCGCGCGAGCGTGCCCCAGCTGACGTCGAGGAAGTGCCCGAGCGTCGGGTGCTCGCCGGGCGGGAAGTCCTTCGGCGGACGCATCGCCGTGTAGCCGTTCGGCTGGATCCGGCCGTAGGCGAACCAGTTGTGCACCCACCACCACGCCCCGATGCCGCCGGACACGGCCATCGTCACCACGGTGCGGACCACCCGTTGCCGCAGCGACAGCACCCCGGCGCCGGCGAAGAGCACGACCACCGCCACGAACGGCACGGCGGGCAGTCCGGTGCCCTTGATCCAGACCAGGGCGCCGAGCACCACCGCGAGCGCGATGGTGGTGCGCCACCGGGTGTCACCGGTGAGCAGCCGGGTGGCGAGCCACACGACGATCCCGGCGACGAGCAGGACGGGGGCGTCGTTCGAGAACGAGGAACCGATGGACGCGAGCTCGGGCGTCGCGAACACGGCGAGCCCACCGACGAGCGCGGCCCGCGGCGACCGGGTGACCCGGCGGACGGACGCCCACGCCAGCAGCGGCAGTGCGGTGACGGCGAGGACGTCGGCGAGCCGCAGCGCGGTGAACGCCCGGTCCCACCGCAGGTCGCCGAAGTCCACGGCACGGAGCACGGCGGCACCGGCGAGGTAGGCGGTCGGCGGGTGCTGGGTCATCTGGTTGACGGTCGACGACGGCCCGGGGGCGTTCTGCAGCAGCTCGCTGACGGTCGACCACTCGCTGGACGGCTTCGTCGCCTGCTCGACCTTCGCGGCCTGCACCGCGTTGGTGACGTACAGGTCGCCCGGGGCGGCCCAGGCGTCTCCGAGCGCGACGTGCACGGCGGCGTCGATGTGCGCCGTCTCGTCCGGGGCCTCGAAGACCGGGACGATCAGCGCCCAGGCGACGAGCCACAGGCCGAAGGTCGCCGTGACGACGGCGATCGCCACACGCTCCCAGCGGGCGGTGCGGGGTGGTGCGATGGTGCTGGTGGTGGTCTCGTGGGCCGTCACCCGGTCGAGTCTAGGGCGCGCCCCTCGGGTGCGACGTCCGCGGCGGCGGGCTCGGAGCCGGTCCGCTCGGGGTGGTACACCCACACCTTGTAGAGCCAGAAGCGGAACACCGTGCCGAGCACCAGGCCGACGATGTTCGCGACGTTGTCGGCGAAGACCGAGGTCAGTCCCATCACGTAGTGGGACACCCCGAGGCACGCGAGCGCGATCACCATGCCGCCGAGCGAGACGACGACGAACTCGATGCCCTCGCGGGTGGCGACGGCTCGGCGCTGCTCGCGGAACGTCCAGTACCGGTTGCCCATCCAGTTGACGAAGATGGCGATGACGGTGGAGATCACCTTCGCCCAGAACGGCCCGGAGTGCACCTCGTCGGGGTTCAGGACGGTGATGCGCAGCACGTTGAACACCGTGGTGTCCACGACGAAGCCGACGGCACCGACCACGCCGAAGCGTGCCAGTTGGGCAATGAGGCGCCGCACGTGCCCTCCAGGATCCGTAGAGTTGTCGCGGGCCGTGCACAACGCGACCCGAACAGCGATTGTAGACAACGCGTTCACCCCGGATGGTGCGAACGCCGGAAGGATCACACAGCATGGCGTTGCGCGTCGGGGTCATCGGTGGGGGACAGCTGGCACGGATGATGGTGCCGGCGGCCGTCGAGCTGGGGATCGACATCCGGGTCCTCGCCGAGGGGCCGGGCATGTCGGCCGCCATCGCCGCCACGGCCGAGGGCGACTACCACGACGTCTCGACGGTGCTGGCGTTCGCCCGCGACGTCGACGTGGTGACGTTCGACCACGAGCACGTGCCCCAGGACGTCCTGCGCGCCCTGGTCGACGCCGGTGTGGCCGTCCGCCCCGGACCCGGTCCGCTGGCCGTCGCCCAGGACAAGATCACGATGCGCACGAAGCTCTCCGAGCTCGGCCTGCCGGTGCCGGACTGGGCCGCGGTGCACGACCCCGACGAGCTCCGGGCCTTCCTCGACGAGCACGGCGGCCGCGCGGTCGTGAAGACGCCCCGCGGTGGCTACGACGGCAAGGGCGTGCGGGTCGTGTCCGACCCCTCGGACGTCGACGACTGGTTCATCGCCGTCGCCGAGGCCGGCGGCGGGCAGGCGCTGCTCGCCGAAGAGCTCGTCCCGTTCACCCGCGAACTCGCGCAGTCCGTCGCCCGCCGCCCCTCCGGCCAGGTCGTCGCGTGGCCGCTGGTCGAGACCGTGCAGCGCGACGGTGTCTGCGCCGAGGTCATCGCCCCTGCGCCCGACAGCGCCGGACGCATCGCCGACGTGACGGAGTCGATCGCGGTCCGGATCGCCGAGGAGCTCGGGGTCACCGGGGTCCTGGCCGTCGAGCTGTTCCAGACCGCCGACGAGCGCATCCTGATCAACGAACTCGCGATGCGACCGCACAACACCGGTCACTGGACGATCGACGGTGCGACGACGAGCCAGTTCGAGCAGCACCTGCGTGCCGTCCTCGACCTGCCGCTCGGTGCCACCGGGTCGTTCGCGCCGGCCGCCGTGATGATCAACGTGCTCGGCGGACCGGCCGACGGCGACCTCGCCGCCCGGTACCCGGCCGCGCTCGAGGCGTTCCCCGAGGCGAAGTACCACTTCTACGGCAAGGCCCCCCGGCCGGGTCGGAAGATCGGCCACGTGACGGTGATCGGCGACGACGTCGACGACGTCGTCTACCGGGCACGCGCGGCCGCGGCGCACTTCGACGACTGACGAGGGGGTGTCGGCACTGTTGCCGACACCCGCTCGGGTGCCACCCGCACTGGCGGCTGGCCGCCACTGCGGGCGCATGGTGCCATGGACGGGTCAGGGGTCCGATCGTCCAGGGGAGTGTCCATGCGCCGCCGTCCGCGCCGTGTCGCCGTCTGCGGCGCCGCCGTCGCACTCACCGCCCTCGTCGGCGGGCTGCTGCCCGTCGCGTTCGGGTCGAGCGCCACCGCCGCGACGTCCGCGACGACCATCCGCTCCGCATCGGCTGCGTCGCTGTACGGTGCCGGTCCGTACCGGTCGCCCACGAGCGAAGCAGCGAAGGCGGCCACCGCGCTCGCCGCCTCGGCCCCCGCTGGTGCCGCCGCGGCGTCGACCATCGCCCGGTACCCCGTCGCGACGTGGCTCGGCGAGTGGACGCAGGGGACCCAGCTGACCAAGACGATCAGCACGGCGGTCTCGGGGGCCGAGCAGTCCGGCACCACCCCGGTGTTCGTGCTGTACGCGATCCCGGACCGGGACTGCGGCGGGTACTCCGCCGGCGGGTTCTCCGAGGCCTCCTACGACGCCTGGGTCGACCAGGTCACCGCGGCGCTCGCCGGACACCGCGCCGCCGTGATCGTCGAACCGGACTCCCTCGCGATGCTCAGCAACGCGAAGTGCAGCACCACGCTCGACGAGCAGCGCTACCGGATCCTGTCCCGCACCGTCGCCGGGCTCACCGCCGCCGGGGTGCCCGCCTACCTCGACGCCGGCAACTCGAACTGGGTGCCGCCCGCGACGATGGCCGCACGGCTGAACAGTGCCGGCGTGCAGCAGGCCCGCGGGTTCTTCACGAACGTCGCGAACTACTACCCGACCGCGCAGGAACAGGCCTACGCGCAGAAGGTCTCCGGTGCGACCGGGGGATCGCACTACGTGATCGACACCTCGCGGAACGGGCAGGGCTGGCGGGGGACCTGGTGCAACGGCCCCGGCGCCGGACTCGGCACCTCGCCCCGGGTCGCCACCGACGGCACCGCGCTCGACGCCCTGCTGTGGGTGAAGACCCCCGGCGCGAGCGACGGCACCTGCAACGGCGCCCCCGCCGCGGGCAAGTGGTGGTCCTCCTACGCCCAGGCCCTCGTCGCGAACGCCCGGCTCGGGGTCCCCGCGGCCGACCTCGCGCCGCAGGGATCGCTCGAGGTCGTCGCCGGCACCGGTGGCGGCGTCCGGGTCCGGGGATGGGCCTTCGACGAGGACGACCCCACGCAGCCCGTCCGGGTCCGCGCCACCGTCGACGGCGTCGCCGCTGGAGCCGTGACCGCCGGACTCCGCCGCACCGACGTCGACGCCGCCGCGGGCGTCGGGGCGACCCACGGCTTCGAGGCCGTCGTCCCGACTGCCGCCGGCGCTCGCCGGGTCTGCGTGACCGCGGTGAACATCGGCGCCGGGTCGGACACCACGCTCGGGTGCGCCACCGTCCGCGCCTTCCGGCACGACCCCTACGTCGCGCTCGAGTCGGTGACGGGGAAACGGGGCGGCATCAGCGTCCGTGGCTGGGCCTTCGACGGTGACGCCGTGTCCTCCGCCAGCACCGTCGCGATCACGGTCGACGGCAGACGGGTGACGTCGTTGTCGGCGGGACGCGTGCGCGCCGACGTCGACCGGACGTGGGGCTCTGGCACGAAGCACGGCTTCGCCGGCACCGTCGCGCTCAAGGCCGGCAAGCGGACCGTCTGCGCGGTCGCGCGGAACACCGGCACCGGGAAGGACCGGAAGGCGAGCCCCTGCCGGACGGTGACGGTGGCGCGGCGCTGACCGCTCGGGCCCGTTCCGCTGGCAACCCCGTACCGTGCGAGGTGCGAGGTGCCGGTGCTGCCGTTGCACGGTGCGGCACTGCTCACTCGGTGCGAGGTTGATCGCTGGGTGCGGTCATGCAGGCTCGCACGGAGCGGTCAGCGGGCTCCCCGGCGACGAACTCCGCACGGTGCGCGTCCGATCACTGCGTACGAGCCCGGTCGCCCGGTGCGAGAGGATGGGCACATGCCGCGTGATCTCGTCCGCCGGGCCGCTCGTCGACTCCGCCGGGTCGTCGCCGGGACGCCCCCCGTGCCCGCTCCGCTGCCGGTCCTCGGCTACGTCGTCGCGGGCGGTGACGGCGCCCACCCCGCATCCGCCCACGTGCGCGTCGTCCGGCGCACCGAGCACCTGGCGGCCAGCGGCACGGCCGAGGTCCGTCAAGTCGACCCCGTCGCGTTCGTCGACGGGACCGACACGACGTCGTACGCCGCCGTCCTGGTGCAGCGCGACATCCTGCCGCGCGACGCCGTGCAGCCCTTCCTCGCGGCGGCTGCGGCCCGCGGCGTCCGCGTCGTCGGCGAGGTCGACGACGACTTCTTCACCGAGTCCGGCCGCCAGCGCCTCGCCCGCGCCGAGTACGACCCGGACCGCCTCGCCTCGATCGACGCACTGGTCCGCGGTGCCGACACGGTCGTCGTGAGCACACCGGAGCTGGCCGAGGTCGTGCGCCCGGTCGCCCGCGACGTCACGGTCGTGCCGAACGCCCTCGACCCGGGGCTGTGGACCGCCGGCGCGACCGAGGACGACGACGATCGTCCCGGAGCAGAGCACCGGGTGCTGTACATGGGCACGCTCACCCACGCCGCCGACCTCGAACTCCTGCGCGACGTCTTCACCGACCTGACGACCACCGACGGCACGCCGATCCGGCTCGAGGTCATCGGGGTGACCGACGAGGGCGGCGCCGACTGGTTCCGCCGCGTCGAGGTGCCGGACGGCCACTACCCGGCGTTCTCCCGCTGGCTCGTGGCGCACCGGGAGCGCTGGCGTGCCGGTGTCGCGCCCCTGCGTGACGAGGAGTTCAACCGCGCGAAGAGCGACCTGAAGTTCCTCGAGTACACCGCACTCGGACTGCCAGCAGTGGTCTCGGACCGGCCCTCCTACGCCGTGGCACGGGCCCACGGGGCCGTCGCGGTGCCGGACGACGTCGGGTCCTGGCGTGGTGCGGTGCGCGCCGCCGTCGAGCGCGGGACGGCCGACGAACGGGCGGTCCGGTGGGTCACGGGGGAGCGCACGATCGGCCGTGACGACGACGCCTGGCGCCGCGTGCTGCTCGGCTAGGCTCGTCGCGTGACCGACACCGACGCACCCGTCCAGCCGCTCGTCTCGATCATCATGGGGTCGGACTCCGACTGGCCGACGATGCGCGCTGCGGCCGACATCCTGGCCGAGCTCGGCATCCCGTTCGAGGCGGACGTCGTGTCGGCGCACCGCACGCCCGACAAGATGACCCGGTTCGCCCGCGGCGCCGCCGAGCGTGGCATCCGCGTCGTGATCGCCGGTGCCGGTGGCGCCGCGCACCTGCCGGGCATGGTGGCCTCGATGACGACGCTGCCCGTCATCGGTGTCCCGGTGCAGCTCGCACGCCTCGACGGCCTCGACTCGCTGCTGTCGATCGTGCAGATGCCGGCCGGCATCCCGGTGGCGACGATGGCGATCAACGGTGCCGCGAACGCCGGACTCCTCGCCGCGCGGATCATCGGCACCTCGGAGCCCGCGGTCGCGGCTCGCCTGACCGAGTACGCCGACGGCCTCGAGCGACTGGTCGAGGAGAAGGCCGCGCGCCTGCGCGACTCCCTCTAGCGTTCCGCGCGCCTGCGCGACTCCCTCGAGCGTTCCGCGCGGGTGGCCCCGGGACCGTCGAACGGGTTCCCGCCGTTCAGGACGCCGTATGCGATCGCGTTCGTCCGGTCGTCGCAGGCACGGTCGAGCGTCCGCGTCGCTGTCCGGACGACCTCGCCGGTGATCGGTCGGCCGCATTCCTCGCATCGGGTCATGCGCGCTACGGTACCGCCATGCCCGCTCGTCTCCGTCGCCACACCGCCGCCCTCGTCCTGGTCGGTGTCGCGGTCGTCGCAGCCGTGGTGTGCGCTGTCGCCGCACGCGGTGCCGGCCCGATGAACCCGGTGTCCTGGTGGCTCCGAGGCACGGACGAGCACGTCGTCGCGACGAAGTCGCAGTTCGACTCGTGGCTCCTGGCGTCGCACGTGGCCGAGGTCGCAGCGGTGGTCGCGGTCGTCGCCGTCCTCGCCGCGGTCGTCACCGCCGTCGTGTCGTCACGCCGCCGTCGCACGCGGGTCTGAACACCACCGCCTGCCGGAGCCCACGAGTCGCCGGCAGCCCCAGAACGGGGGACGCAACACGGCGCTGATCAGCACTTCTTCGACGTAGACGGAACGTTCTGCAACCCCCGCGTACTGGGGATGCGCCGGTTCTGTCAACCCCGCGCGCGGGCTGCATTTCGCAACTACGGTGAACGGCGGGTGGTCGAGATCCGGCCGCCCGGCACCCACGGGAACGGGTGCGAACCGTCACGTCAGGGAGTGACAGCTCATGCAGAAACGTGCAACCAAGCGGGCCGCACTCACCGTCGTGCTCCTCAGTGCCGCACTCGTCGCAGGACCGCTCGGCACGGGAACCGCAGCGTCCGCAAGCTCGGCACCGATCGGCAACGTCGGGAACTTCAAGCAGACCTTCCGCGAGAACTTCAGCACGGCGGCGGCGGCCAAGGGGAAGTTCGCCACGACCTACGCGAAGTCGTGGCAGCCCTACCCGGACGGCACCGGGGGCATGTACTACTCGGGCGCCCAGATCAGCTCGCACAACGGGTACATGGACGTCAAGCTGGACGGCAAGCACGGCGCTGCCGGCACCTTCGGCACCCCGTCGGGTGCATGGGGGCACAAGGGGGGCAAGTTCATCGTCCGCGCCAGGGCGACCGGCGGCGACGGGAACGGCGCCGCGTTCATGCTCTGGCCCTCGTCCGACAAGTGGTCGGACGGCGAGATCGACTACCCCGAGGCGAACTTCGAGCAGCAGCCGATGCTGCACCACCACTCGATGACCCCCGGCCAGGAGGTCAACGCGACGAGCCTGAGCACCGGCGTCTCGTGGCGGTCGTGGCACACGTACTCGATCGAGTGGATCCCGGGGAAGTCGGTGCGCTACCGCCTCGACGGCAAGGTGATCAAGACGATCACGAAGCACGTGCCGAAGACCGCGCACCGGTACATGTTCCAGGTCGGCAACTGGGGCGCCACCGGCCACCTGTACATCGACTGGGTCAGCACGTACACCTACAAGAAGTGACGTACACCTCCGAGAAGTGACGTGACGTCCGCGCCGGCTCAGAGGTCGGCGTGCAGCTGCCAGGTCTCGGCGGCGGAGTCGCTCCAGTCGTACATCCGGGCACGGTCCGGCCCGGCGACGGCGAGCTGCCCCGCGAGCAACGGGTCGTTGACGACCTGGTAGACCGCCTGCGCGATCCGCTCCGGGTAGGAGTCCCGCGGGTTCCGGGCGACGGTCACCCCGGCGTCGGACGCGACCTCGGCCACCGCGGGGTCGTCGGAGTGGATGACCGGGGTGCCGAAGCTCATCGCCTCGATCACGGGCAGGCCGAAGCCCTCGGCGAAGCTCGGGAACACGAACACCGTGGCCCGGTCGTAGACCACGGCGAGGTCGGCGTCGTCGATCCGCCCGAGCACCTTCACCCGGTCGCGGGCGAGCCCGGCGCGCTCGGCGGTGCCGTACACGTCGACGTCGCCCCAGCCGTCCGGGCCGGAGATCACGAGCGGGATGTCGGCGGGAGCGTCGGGGTGCGCGAGCGCCTCGATCAGGGACCCGAGTGCCTTGCGTGGTTCGAGCGTGCCGACGGCCAGCACGTAGCGGTCCGGCAGGCCGAGACGCTCGGCGCGCAGGTCGGCGTCGACGGGCAGCCGCAGCCGACCGCTCGGAGCTCCGCCGATGACCCGCAGTCGGTCGTCGAACCGGTGGATCTCGTTCAGTGCGCTCGCGACCGCGTGGGTGGGCACGACGACGGCGTCGGCGTGCTTCCACGCGCGCTTCACCATCGCCTTGTGGAAGTGGACGCCGCGGGGCGTCAGGGTCTCGGGGTTCGTCCACGGCACGGTGTCGTGCACGGTGACGACGGTCTGCCGGCCCGGGTCCTGGAACCGGTCGTGCTTGACCAGGGGAGCGAGGACGCTCGGCGCGTGCACCATG
Organism: Curtobacterium sp. NPDC089991; assembly: GCF_044748425.1. Taxonomy (NCBI): domain Bacteria; kingdom Bacillati; phylum Actinomycetota; class Actinomycetes; order Micrococcales; family Microbacteriaceae; genus Curtobacterium; species Curtobacterium sp. NPDC089991. The sequence continues at coordinate 93,017 of NZ_JBIVGB010000002.1, read as the reverse complement.
CCCTTCGCGATGCCACCGACGAAGCCGCCCTGCCACGCGAGCGAGAGTTCACGACGGGCCAGCGGCAGACGCTGCAGGTCGGACAGACCGGGCAGCAGGGTGCGCAGGTGGGCCATCTCGTCGGAGCTGACCGCGGACACGACCCCGGCGACGTCGCAGCCGCTCGGCGCGTTCGCCACGAGGTGCCGAGCGAGCTCTTCGGCGTACCGCCCGATGCCACCCGGAACGGGTGCGACGACCTGGTCGACGAGGACGTGGAGGGTGGTCATGGTGCTGCTCTCCTCGTCGTGGTGATGGGGCCGAGGACCGGCCCGGCGCCCGGCTGCCCGACCCTACCAGGGCCGGTGGGCCGCCCCCTGGAAGCCGCGGCAGGAGACCGGGACGGGAGGCCCGGATCACGTTCGCGACGCGGCGGACGTGATCCGGGCCTCCCGGTCGACTGCCGTGCCTACTTCGTCAACGCTCCTGCGGCCACCGCGGCGCGCAGCGCCTCGCGCCAGTCGCGCATCGGCGCCAGGCCGGCGCGCGACCAGCCGTCGTGGCCGAGCACGCTGTACGCCGGGCGCGGCGCCGGCCGGACGAACGCGGCGCTGTCGGTCGGCAGGACGCGCTCGGGGTCGAGCCCGAGCTCGGTGTAGATGGCGCGGGTGAAGTCGAACCACGACCCCTGCCCGGCGTTGGTGCCGTGGTAGACGCCCGCGGGGGCGTCGCCGTCGACGAGCTCGACGATCCGCGCGGCGAGGTCGCCGGTCCACGTCGGCTGACCGACCTGGTCGGTGACGACGCTCACGGTGTCGTGCGAGCCGGCCAGCCGGAGCATCGTCGCGGCGAAGTTCGGTCCGTGCGCGCCGTAGATCCAGGCGGTGCGGACGACGTACGACGTGTCCGGGGCGATCTCGCGCACGAACGCCTCGCCCGCGGCCTTGGTGCGGCCGTAGGCGTTGATCGGGTCGGTCGGGGCGTCCTCGGCGTACGGGGCGGTGCCGTTGCCGTCGAAGACGTAGTCCGTCGACACGGTGACGAGCTTCGCGCCGTGGCGGACCGCGGCCTCGGCCAGGAGCTTCGGGCCGGTCGCGTTGACGGCGAAGGCGTCGTCCTCGTGGCCTTCTGCGTCGTCGACCTTCGTGTACGCGGCGGAGTTGATCACGACGTCGTGTCCGGCGACGGCGGCGTCCACCGCGGCCGGGTCGGTGATGTCGAGCTCGGCGCGCGAGAGTGCCGTGACGTCGCGGCCGGCGAGCGCGGCCTGGAGGTCACGGCCGAGCATGCCGGCGGCGCCGGTGATGAGGTACCTGGTCATGCGATCGCTGCGCGCTCCTTGAGCGGCTCCCACCACGAACGGTTGTCGCGGTACCACTGCACGACGTCGGCCAGGCCCTGCTCGAAGGGGACCTGCGGCTCGTAGCCGAGCTCGGCCTGGATCTTCGAGATGTCGACCGAGTAGCGCAGGTCGTGCCCGAGGCGGTCGGCGACGCGGTCGACGTACGACCAGTCCTTGCCGGTGGCGTCGAGGAGCAGCTGCGTGAGCTCCTTGTTGGTGAGCTCGGTGCCGCCGCCGATGTTGTAGATCTCGCCGGCGCGGCCGCGGGTCAGGACCATCGCGATGCCGCGGGTGTGGTCGTCGACGTGCAGCCAGTCGCGGATGTTGTTGCCCTCGCCGTACAGCGGGACGTGCACGTCGTCGATGAGGTTCGTGACGAAGAGCGGGATGACCTTCTCGGGGAAGTGGTACGGCCCGTAGTTGTTCGAGCAGCGCGTGATCGAGAGGTTCAGCCCGTGGGTGCGGTGGTAGCTGCGGGCGAGCAGGTCGCTGCCGGCCTTCGACGCCGAGTACGGGGAGTTCGGCTCGAGCGGTCGTTCCTCGTCCCACGAGCCCTCGCTGATGGAGCCGTAGACCTCGTCGGTGGAGACGTGCACGAAGCGCTCGGTGCCGTGGCGGAGCGCTGCGTCGAGCAGGCGCTGGGTGCCGACGACGTTCGTCTCGACGAAGATGCCGGAGTCGCGGACCGACCGGTCGACGTGGGACTCGGCGGCGAAGTGCACGATCGCGTCGACCGTCGGGACGACCTCGTCGAGCTTCGCGGCGTCGCGGATGTCGCCGTGCACGAAGGTGTAGCGGGGGGAATCGGCGACCGGTGCGAGGTTCGCTTCGTTGCCGGAGTAGGTCAGCGCGTCGTAGACGACGACCTCGGCGCCCTCGAGGCCGGGGTACGCGTCCTCCAGGGTGCGGCGGACGAAGTTCGAGCCGATGAAGCCGGCCCCTCCGGTGACGAGGATCTTCACGAGTTCTCTTTCCTGACGGTCGGTTCGTGGGTCGGCGGCGATTCTAGCGGGAGCCCGCTGACGGGGGTGGTCGTGGTGCTCGGCACGGCGGCCGTGGTGCTCGGCACTGCGGCCGCGCGCCAGACGAACACGGCGGCTGCGATGGCGGCGGCGAGGAACAGCGCGCCGGCCAGCGCGATCGGGAGCGGCCCGGCGAGCGAGCCACCGGCCATCGCCGACAGGCCGCCGGGGGTGACCCGGAACTGGACGTTCTCCCACGCGCCGCGGTACGCGATGCCGATGCCGTACAGGGCGATGGCGAACGAGCCGACGGCGGCGATCCGGGCGAGCCGGCGGCGCAGTTCCGGACGGACGACCAGGGCACGCCACGCCACGGCCTGCGACAGCACGAGGGCGACGACGGCCACGAACAGGAACCGGCCCTGCAGCCCGTTGCCCTGGTGCGTGCCGAGGTAGTTCCGCCAGTTGTAGGCAAGGGTCGCGACGACGACGAGCACCGGCCAGACCAGGGCGATGGTCATCACCCGGCGTCCGGCGCCACGACGCGCGTACGACCAGCCGAGGGTGACGAGACCGACGATCGCCAGGGCGTCGACGACCATGGGCGGCAGTGGCCACTGGTTCGCGCCGAAGTCCCCGAAGAACGAGGCGGTCAGGCCGTCCCACTGCCGACCGGCGAACGCGCCGGGGTTCGCGCCGCCCGACGGGTACGGCTGCACCGTGGTCACGCCGCGCAGGGCGTCCGGCAGCAGGGTCCCGCTGACGAGCAGCGTGCGGACCCACCACCAGCCGGACACGGCGGCGGCAGCGACGACGACCACGCCGGCGCGCAGGGCCGACCGGCGCCACGGACGTGCGGCGCGCTGGTCGCGGTCGCGGTCGCGGTCGCGCTCGCCGCGCTCGTCGCGGGCCAGCGCGAACACGAGCACGACGAACGGCACCGCCAGCAGACCGAGCGCGCTGATCGCCGCGAGCCCGGTCACCGCCACGGCCAACCCCGCCGTGGTCCACCACGACCGGTCACCGGTGAGCACCCGCACGCTCAGCCACACGAGCACGGCGCCGAGCAGGATCATCGGTGCCCACGACGTCACGCCGGCGGCGACCTGCGCGAGCTGCGGCACGGCGAAGAGCAGCAGCGGTGCGACCAGGGCGGTCCGCGGCGACCGCGTCACCCGGCGGACGGTCGCCCACACGAGCACGGGCAGCGCGGTCACGAGCACGACGTCGAACAGGCGCAGGACGAGCACCGAGGTGGCCCAGTCGTGCGCCCCGAAGCGGATCAGGCGCAGGATGCCCGCGGCGACGAGCCAGTACGTCGGCGGGTTCTGCGACATCGGGTCGATGGCGGGGGCGTCGCCAGGGACCGCTGCCAGGAGCGCGTCGACCGTGGGGCGGTCGACGGCGGGCACCGGGTGTTCCACGATCTGCCGGATCGCAGCGAGGTAGTGCATCTCGCCGCCGTGCGGCCACCCGAGGCCGAGCGCGAGCCGGAACGCGGCGTCGACGTGGGCGGGCTCGTCGGGGGCGCCGAACGCGGGGGTGAGCAGGGCGAAGCCGAGCAGCAGGCCCAGCCACGCGACGGTGATCGTGCCGAGCACGACCCACTCGCGGCGGGCGGTCACGCCGTCACCGCCGTCCGGCGCACGAAACGCACCAGCAGGACCGCCGTGGCGATCAGCGCGACCGCTGCCACGGTGGCCAGCGTGAAGTTCCCGCCGGCGGCGAGCATGCCGTACTGGTCGAACTTGACGATCGAGAACTCGTCGATCCAGAACGCGGCGTCGCGGCCGAACGCCCGGAGCGCGTAGACGACGCCGTAGAGGGCGATGGCCGTCGCTGCGACGGACATGCCGACGGCCAGTCGTGTGGCGCCGGCCGCGGTGACGGTCACGCGCCGCCAGGCCAGGGCGCTCAGGGCGATGAGGGCGATGAGGGTTGGGTAGTAGTAGCGGCCCTGGGTGCCGGCGACGATCGTGTTCCGCACGTAGCCGCCCCACCCGCTCTGCATGTGCAGGGCGATCAGGATGACGGGGTACGACGCCAGGACGATCGCGGGTCGCAGCGACGGGCCGCGGCGGAACGCCCAGATGACGATGCCGGCGATCGACACGATGGTCAGGCCGTCGATCAGGAACTGGGCGAACTGGAACTGCGTCAGACCGCCGACGCTGCCCCAGAACGTGCGGGTCACGCCGTTCCAGTAGTCGCGCAGGAAGACCTCCGGACTGGCGGCGGTGTCGTCCGGGAACGGCATCGACGGGCGGGCGTAGGCCATGCCGTCGGGCTGGATCGCGTGGTACACGAGGATGTTCCGCAGCCACCACCAGCCACCGACGACACCGGCGATCCCCAGCGTCCAGGTGGTGCGCAGCACGTTCCGCCAGACGGTCGCGCGGGTGCAGCCCGCCGCCATCACCGCGATCCCGACGAAGGGGACGGCGGGCAGGGCAGTTCCCTTGGTCAGCAGCATCGCGCCGAGCAGCAGGCCGATCCACACCGTGGTCCGCACCCGCTGGTCGCCCGTCAGCAGCCGGACGACGAAGTACACCAGCGCACCCGCGAGGGGCAGCATCAGGGCGTCGTTCGTCACCGAGGTACCGATCGACGCGACCTCGGGGACGGCCAGGATCGCCGCCCCGCCGACCACGGCAGCCCGGGGCGAGCGGGTCAGCCGACGCACCGTGGCCCACGCCAGGAACGGCAGGGGCAGCACGAGCAGGGCGTCGAACAGCCGCAGGGCCATCACGGCGTGGTCCCACCGCAGGTCCTCGAAGTGCACCAGGTGGAGCACCCCGGCTGCCAGCGCGTAGTACGTGGGCGGGTGCTGCGACATCTGGTCGATGCTCGTCGGGTGCACGCCGGGGAACTCCCGCAGCAGCTCGCCCCACGTCGCGTTGTCGGACGCCGGCTGTCGCAGGTTGCTGATCTGCGTGTCGTGCGTGGCGTTGAGGTAGTGCATCGCGCCCGGCTCCGGCCAGGCGTCACCGATCGCCAGGTGCAGGACGGCGTCGACGTGCGTCGGCTCGTCCGGCGCCTTGTAGGTGGTCGTCACGATCGCCCAGACCGCCAGGACGGCGGCGAACGCGACCGTCAGGGCGATGACGACGACGCGCTCGGCACGGTCGACCCGTGGGCGGGCGACGGTGCCCGACACGGCCGGGGCCGTGTCAGTCGCCATACCGCTGCAGTTTCTGCAGGTCGAGCTGCTCCTCGGCCAGCGTGCGGTTGAGGCGGGTGAGGTCGGCGACGACGCCGATCACGATGGAGAGCAGCGCCGTGATGAGCAGCACCACACCGAGGATGATCGACTGCAGGTGGTTGCCGGGGGTCTGCATCGCGAGCAGCACCAGGTAGCGGACGAGCGGCCAGAGCCCGAGCCCGCCCAGGATCACGCTGACCCAGGCGAAGAGCGCCATCGGCCGGTACATCAGGTAGACCCGGGCGATCGCGGAGCCGGACTCGAACATGTGCTGGAAGATGTTGCTGAACAGCCGGGACTCGCGGGTCTTCGGGTTCGTCGTGATCGGCACGGACGCGATCGCCAGGCGCTTGTAGCCGGCCTGCACGATGGTCTCCATGCAGTAGCTGAAGCGCGTGACGATGTTCAGGCGGATCAGCGAGTACTTCGAGTACGCGCGGAACCCGCTCGCGGCGTCGGGCAGGTCGAGCCCGGCGGCGCGGCTGGCGACCCACGACCCGAAGCGCTGCATGAGCTTCTTGAAGCCGGAGAAGTGCTCGATCGTGCGGGTCTGCCGGTCGCCGATGACGATCTCGGCTTCCTTGCGCAGGATCGGCTGGACGAGCTCGGCGATCTGCGCCTGCGGGTACTGGTTGTCGCCGTCGGTGTTGACGACGATGTCGGCACCGTGCAGCAGGGCGTAGTCGACGCCGTCGCGGAACGACCGGGCGAGCCCCATGTTGGTCGTGTGGTGCACGAAGTGCTTGACGCCGTGTTCCTTGGCGACCTCGACGGTGCGGTCGGTGCTGCCGTCGTTGATGACCAGGATCTCGATCTCGTCGATGCCGTCGATCTCACGCGGGATCGAGTCGATGACGCTGGCGAGGGTGTTCTCCTCGTTGAGGCAGGGGATCTGGACGAATAGCTTCACGGGCTCGCTTGGTCTCGTTTCGGGAGTCGCAGCGCGCGGGGCGCGGGGCACAGAACCAGGACAGCCTATGCGATGCGCCACCTTGCTAGGCTTCCCCGGTGCAGATCCGCGAACTGAAGATCCCCGGCGCGTGGGAGTTCACGCCCGTCCAGCACGGCGACGCACGAGGAGCATTCCTCGAGGCGTACCGGGCCGACGTCCTCGAAGAGACGGTCGGTCACCCGCTGGACCTCCGCCAGGTGAACATGTCGATCTCGTCGGCCGGCGTCGCGCGGGGCATCCACTACGCCCTCGTCGCCCCGAGCCAGGCGAAGTACGTCACCGCCGTCCGTGGCGCCTTCATCGACTACATCGTCGACATCCGCGTCGGTTCGCCGACGTTCGGGCAGTGGGACTCGGTCCGCATCGACGACGTCGACCGCAAGGCCGTGTACCTGTCCGAGGGCCTCGGCCACGCGATCGTCGCGCTCGAGGACCACTCCACCGTGAACTACCTGGTCAGCGCGCACTACGACCCCCAACGCGAGAAGGGGATCACGATCCTCGACCCGACCGTCGGGCTCGAACTGCCGGACGGCATCGGTGAGCCGGTGCTCTCCGAGAAGGACACGAGCGCCCCGACGCTCGAAGCGGCCGCCGCCGCCGGTCTGCTGCCGACGTACGAGGAGTGCGTGGCCTACACCGAGTCTCTCCGCACGACGAAGTAACGAAGGAAGGAAGCGATCCCGATGAAGGGCATCATCCTCGCCGGTGGATCCGGCACGCGCCTCTGGCCGATCACCAAGGGCATCAGCAAGCAGCTCATGCCGATCTACGACAAGCCGATGGTCTACTACCCCCTGTCGACCCTGATGATGGCCGGCATCCGCGAAGTGCTCGTCATCACGACGCCGGAGTACAACGAGCAGTTCAAGGCCCTGCTCGGCGACGGCTCCGCCTTCGGCATGGAGATCCAGTACGCCGTGCAGCCGTCCCCGGACGGGCTCGCGCAGGCCTTCGTCATCGGCGAGGACTTCATCGGCGACGACAGCGTCGCACTCGTCCTCGGCGACAACATCTTCCACGGCACCGGCCTCGGCACGAACCTGCGGAAGAACACCGAGGTCGACGGCGCGACGATCTTCGCGTACCACGTGGCCGACCCGAAGGCCTACGGCGTCGTGGAGTTCGACGACGACTTCACTGCCGTCTCCATCGAGGAGAAGCCGGCCGAGCCGAAGTCGAACTACGCCGTCCCCGGCCTGTACTTCTACGACAACAAGGTCATCGAGATCGCGAAGACGATCGAGCCGAGCGCCCGTGGCGAGCTCGAGATCTCGACGGTCAACGAGCGCTACCTCGAGGCCGGTGAACTCGGCGTCCAGGTCCTCGACCGTGGCACCGCGTGGCTCGACACCGGCACGTTCGAGTCGATGATGCAGGCGTCCGAGTACGTCAAGGTCATCGAGGACCGCCAGGGCTTCAAGATCGGGTGCATCGAGGAGATCGCCTGGCGCAACGGCTGGATCGACGACGCGCAGCTCGCCGAGCTCGCCGCGCCGCTCGTCAAGGGCGGCTACGGCGTCTACCTCCAGCGGCTCCTCGGCGCCTAGCACCGCCCGTGGCGTCCGGTTCTGGGTGGTTCGGTCGCCGTCGTCGCGACACGACGGCTGCCGACCACCCCGACCGGGAGGCCCGTCCCGCGCCCGCATCGACGACTGACGTCGTCCGCGTGGCCGGCTTCGACGACCCCCTGCCGCACCCGGACCAGGACGTCACGGTCCTCGTCACGACCCGGTCGGACCGGCACGCCGAGGTCGCGCGCCTCGTCGCCGTCGCCCGCGAGGCCTTCGGCCGTGACACTGACGTCCGCACCGTGAGCTACGTCGCCGACGCCTCGCCGCGCGATCCGTTCGGTCGTCGCCTGCCGTGGGTGCGGACCGTGCCGGTCGACGGCCTGGGGTCCGCGATCAACGCCGGCCTCGCCGCCGGGGTCGGACGGGTCCTCGTGCTCGTCGACACCTCGGTGACGATCGATGCCGCCGGTCTCCTGGCACTCGCCGCGGCCGACGCGGTGGCACAGGCACGGGTCCGCCTGCCGGACGGCGCACTCCGCTCCGGCGCCCGGCTCCTCCGTCCCGGGGCGCTGCCCTGGTCCGACGACGCCGTTCCCGGAGGCGCCGCCGAGGACGCCGACGCCGTGTTCGCGGCGGACCAACCAGTGCTCTCGATGCCGGGGGCGGCGCTGATGCCGGCACCGTGCCTCCCGGACGAACGCATGACCCTGACTGCCTGGACCCGCGCCGTCGCCGATGTCCACGGCGGACCGGTGCGCGTCGTCGGTGCGGCGACCCGCTCGGTCGAGGCCGGCCGCACGGTCGACGCCGCGACCGTCGACGCGTTCAGCGCATGGCGGGACCGTGGGCCAGCGACACGTGACGTCGTGGCCGGGCCGCCGCTGCCGCCGTGGGGAGCGCGACCGGTGACACCGGTCCGCCGGACGACCAGCAGCGCCACCGACCCGCTCACCTGGTCGCTGAAGATCGCCGCCCCCGCCGGGCCCGAGGGTGACGGCTGGGGCGACGTGCACTTCGCCGCCGAGCTGGCCGGGGCACTCGAGCGGCTCGGGCAGCGCGTCCGGATCGACCGCCGTGACGCCCACGTGCGGGACGACGATGCCTCGGACGACGTGACGCTCGTGATCCGCGGGCTCGACCGGGTGCCGCCGAACCCCGCGTCGGTGAACCTGCTCTGGGTGATCAGCCACCCCGACGACGTCTCCGACACCGAGCTCCGGTCGTTCGACGCGGCCTTCGCCGCCGGGCCGGTCTGGGCTGCTGCGGCCGCAGCGCGGTCGGGGATCCCGGTCCGCACGCTGCTGCAGGCGACCGACCCCGCGGTGTTCCACCCGGGCGCGCGGGCGACGACGAGCCCCGATGCCGACCGGGTGGTGTTCGTCGGCTCGACCCGCGGCGCCGCGCGCCCGGTGGTCGCCGATGCCGTGGCGCTCGGAGCCGACCTGCGCGTGCACGGCCCGGGGTGGCAGGGCGTGGTCCCCGACGCAGCGCTCGGCGAACCGTCGCTGAGCCGGGCCGAGGTCGCCACGGCCTACGCCTCGGCGCGCGTGGTGCTCAACGACCACTGGGCGGACATGGCGGCCGGTGGCTTCGTGTCGAACCGGGTGTTCGACGTGTTGGCGTCCGGGGGAGTCGTCGTCACCGACGAGGTCGCCGGGCTGACCGAGGTGCTCGACGTCCCGACGCTCGCGGTGGCGCGTTCCCGTGACGAGCTCGCCGCGCTCCTGGACCCGGCACGAGTGTGGCCGTCCGCTGCCGAGCGGGCGGCGGTCGCGTCGCGCATCGCCGCGGAGCACTCCTTCGATGCCCGAGCCGCCGTGCTGCTGGACGCAGCCCGAACCGAACGCGCCCGCCTCCGCGCCTGAACCCGTCGCTCCGCGTCGACGAGTCCCGTCCCGAGCTGCGCCCCGCCGCGGTCATCGCGCCCCGACTCTTCTGGGCGCGATGACCGTGCCGGGGCGCGCCCGGCGTCGATCCGGATCGGGCGAGCGGGTCAGGCGGCGCGGTGGGCGACGGGGAGTTCGGCGCCGGACGGGTCCGGGTCCGGGTCCGACGGGAGCGTCGGGCGCCAACTGCGGCGCAGGGCACCGAGCAGCAGGAACAGGTCCAGGATCGGGAAGCCGCCGAACAGCGCGATCCACGCCGGCGACCCGATGTCGCGGAGTCGTCGCGCGCCGAGTGCCAGGTTCGGGATGACGGTCAGCACGCACCACACGAACAGCACCCACTGCGACGGCGGCCCCTGGGCGACGACGTGCCAGCCGTCGGGGCTGCCGTTCAGGCTCAGGACGGACTGCCCGATCCCGAGGAACCCGGGGGTGTTCTGGAAGGTCGACATCGAGTCGTCGGCGTCCGGGATCCCGGTGGCCATCGGCACGAACGTCACGACGAGCCAGACCACGAGCACGTCGACGGCGCGTGCCCACCAGAACTCGGCCCGGCTCGCACGGGCACGGCGGAACGTGAACGCCCCCGTCCAGTAGCGGCGGGCGGCGTCGATCGGGCCGCAGCCGAGCCAGGGTTCCGGGTCGCGGTGCACGACGCTGAGCCTAGTGGGGTCGCGCACGGCCCTGCAGGCCCCCGACCGGGCTACTTGCGTGTGACCCAGCGGGCGCGGGCGGAGAGGCCCGCGTGCAGGGCGACGCGCAGCGGCCAGAGCCACCACGCCCGGTACTTCCGCGACAGGAACCGGTACGCGCTGCGGTGGTGCTCGATCTCCATCCGGCGCCGGTTGGACGACGTCGAGTGCGCCCCGGTGTGGGTGACCACGGCCGTCGGCACGTACACGTTCGCGCGGCCGGAGCGACCGACGCGCTGGCCCAGGTCGACGTCCTCGAAGTACATGAAGTACGACTCGTCGAACCCGCCGAGCTCGCGGAACACCGACGTCCGGATGAGGAAGCACGCGCCGGACAGCCAGCCGGCCTCGCGCTCGACGACCTGCGTGGTGGACCAGTACCGCTGGCTCCACGGGTTGGCGGGCCAGAACCGCGAGAACGCCGCGTGGCCGAGCCCGGTCCGGAGCGACGGCAGCTGGCGCGCGGAGGGGTACGTCTCACCCTGCTCGTCGAGGATCCGCGGCCCGAACGACCCGCCGGACGGCAGCCGGTCGGCGGCGCGGACGAGTTCGTCGATCGAGCCGGGTGCGAGCACGACGTCGGGGTTCGTGACGAGCAGGAACTCGGGGCGGACGTCGGGCAGGACGTCGTCGAGGGCGCTCAGTGCGGCGTCGATGCCCCCGCCGTAGCCGCGGTTGCCCCCGGAGGACACCACGACGGCACCGTAGGACTCACCGATCGCCCGCAGTGCGTCGATGTCGGCGGAGCCGTTGTCGGCGATCACGACGGCGACCGGCTCCGAGGACGCCGCCGCGACGCTCGCCAGGAACGGCCGGATGGTCTCGCCGGTGTTGTAGGTGACCGTCAGCACGGCGACGCGGATCACCGGGTACCCCCGGCCCGAGCGTCCCGGGCCACGGCCGTGTAGGCCTCGACGTGCACGGCTGCCGTGGCCTCCCACGTGAACGAGGCGGCCCGGGCCAGCGCGGCCGCCCGGTGCGACGCGACGAGCGACGGGTCGTCGAGCAGCCGCGTCATCGCGGACGCCAGTGCGGGGGCGGACGGCTCGGTGTACACCGCTGCGTCACCGCCGACCTCGGGGAGTGACAGCCGCCGGGTGGTCAGGACGCAGGCGCCGGAGGCCATCGCCTCGACCACCGGCAGCCCGAAGCCCTCGCCGAGCGACGGGTAGACGACGAACTCCGCGCCGCCGAGGTAGCCCGCCAGGTCCTCGAGGGGCAGGTAGCCGGCCTCGATCACGTGGTCGTCCGGCTGCAGCGCGTCGAGCCGGGCGATCGCGGACTCGTCCCAGCCCCGCGCTCCGGACAGCACGAGCCACGGGGCGTCCGCTCGCGCGGAACGCACCGCGGCGTAGGCGTCGAGCAGCGCGGTGACGTTCTTCCGCGGTTCGATCGTGCCGAGGAACGCGATCCACGGCGCACCCTCGGGCAGCGTCGCGGCGATCCGGGCGTCCTCGACCTCGGCGGTGGACGGCTCGTGGAACACGGCACGGTCGACGCCGAGCGGTGCGACCCGGACGTCGGCGCGGATGCCGGTCACGACCCGTGCGGCCTCGGTCGCGGTGGCCGCGCTCGGCACGATGACGACCGGGCGGGAGCGCAGGGACCGGCGGCTCCACCAGGTGAAGAACGTCCGCTTCAGGCGGGAGTGCCACTCGGGGTTCGAGAAGAACGTGGCGTCGTGCAGGGTGACGACGGATCCGCCGCGCCACGCGAACGGGAACGTGTAGTGCGGGGAGTGCAGCACCTGCGCGCCGAGCCGACGGCCGAGCGCCGGCAGCCCGGTCTGCTCCCAGAGGAACCGGAGCGGCACCGAGTCGGTCCAGCCCGGCGCGGTGTGCACGGTCGCGTGGGGCGCGACGGCGGCGAAGTGCGGAGCGTGCACGGGTCGGACCACCAGGTGGACGTCGAGCGCCGGGTCGGTCAGGTGCGACACGACCCCCTCGACGTAGCGGCCCACACCGCCGAGTGCACGCGGTACCGCGGTCCCGTCGACGAGGACGGTGAGCTGCGGCACGCGAGGGTCCTTCCGAACGGGGGCGCCACGGTCGGGTCCGTCGGCGGGGGAGTGACCAGGATAGCCCTCCGCGCTCATGCGCCCGGGTCCACGCTGCGGCGCGGGACGGACGCGCGCCGCGACTCGCGGAGCCGCCGCGCGAGGTGCGACGGGAGCGCCCCGACGACGTCCGCGAACGCTGCCAGGACGAGCCGGGCCTCCCGTCGGGTGGGAGCAGTGAGCAGTCCGCGCAGGCCGCGGAAGAGGGTCCGGGCGCTCGCCCGCAGGACGGTGCCCCACGGCGCGTGCCAGAGCGCGACGACCATCCGGTTGCGCGCGTTGCGGAAGAGGAACAGGTCGCTCTGCACCCCGGACGACGCCGAGTGGTCGTGCTCGACGACCGCGTCGGCCGCGTGTTCCACGCGCCAGCCGCGTCGGCGGAGTCGCCACGTGAGCTCGGTGTCCTCGTAGTACATGAAGAGCGACTCGTCGAGCAGGCCGACGTCGTCGAGGGCGCTCCGCCGCAGGGCGGAGGCCCCACCGGAGAACCCGAAGACGTCGACGTCCGCGACGCGGTCGACGGGCGCGAACCAGTCACGGTCCATGCCGTTGCCGTTGCGGTCGACGCGCACACCGGTCGAGTTGAGCCGCACGTCGCCGTCGGGCGACGGCGTCCACGAGCGGCCGTCGTGGCCCTGCAGCACGCGCTGGCCGGGTGCTGGCGTCGCGCCGACCGGGAGGCTCGTCCAGCGTCCGGCGAGCACGATGCGGCCCGTCACGGCCGCGACCTCGGGCCGCGCCTGCGCCAGGTGGTCGCGGAGCGCCGCGACGAAGCCCGGCGCGGGGACCGCGTCGTTGTTGAGCAGCACGACGACCTCGGCGTCCGCGTGCCGGATGCCGGTGTTGGCGCCGGCCGCGAACCCACCGTTGTGCTCCCGCGCGACCACGTCGACGTCGGGCAGCTCGCGGCGGAGGACGGCGACGGAGTCGTCCGACGAGCCGTTGTCGACGACGACCACCTGGTCGGCCGCGCCGTCGGCGAGCACGGCGCGGACGGCCGCGGTCGTCAGGTCGGCGCGTTCCCAGTTGACGACGACGACCGCGGTGCGCGGGACGCCCGGGGTCCGGACGTCGGTGCCGTCGTCGGTCGGGCTCAGTCCAGCTCCTCGATCGAGGGCTGCGCGTAGACCGTGCCCACGGCGTTCTCGAACCCGGGCACCTCGAACGAGTCGCACTCCGGCATGTCGTGCAGGTGGCGGCCGGCGGAGTCCATCATCGACACGTTGATGAAGTACTTGCCGGTGCCGAACGCGGTGTCGGCGATCCGCAGGCGGAGCTTCCGGCGACCGTGCAACGGCTGCAGTTCGAGGCCCATGATGCCGGTGGTGGTGCCGTACACGACCTGGCCGCCGGCGTTGTTGATCTGCACCGCGGCCTCCCAGTCGGCGATGCCGTCCAGGTGCTCGAACTCCATGTCCACGACGAGGTCGTCGCCGGGCATGACCTCGGCGCGGGGCTCCTTGCCGTCGACGCGCACGCTCGCGCCGAGGACCTTGCCGCGGCCGACGGCGACGTCGGTGCTGAGCTCGCCCTGGCGGCGTTCCTCGAGGACCTCGCGGAACATGCTCACGGCCTGGACGGGATCGCCGTCGTGCAGCACCTTGCCCTTGTTGAGCAGGACCACCCGGTCGCACATCTCCTGCACCTGGCTGAGCGAGTGCGTGACGATGATGATCGTCTTGCCCGCCTCTTGGAAGGTGCGGATGCGGTCGAGGCACTTGCGCTGGAACGCCTCGTCGCCGACGGCCAGCACCTCGTCGACGAGCAGGACGTCGGGGTCGGTGTGCACGGCGACGGCGAAGGCGAGTCGCACGTACATCCCGGATGAGTAGAACTTCACCTGGGTGTCGATGAAGTCGCCGATCCCCGAGAACGCCAGGATGTCGTCGAACTTCTCGTCGGTCTGCTTGCGGCTCAGCCCGAGCAGCGACGCGTTGAGGTAGACGTTCTCGCGCCCGGACAGGTCGGGGTGGAAGCCGGCGCCGAGCTCGAGCAGGGCAGCGAGGCGACCGCGGCGGGACACCGTGCCGGAGGTCGGCTGGATGATGCCGCCGATCGCCTTGAGCAGCGTCGACTTGCCGGAGCCGTTCTGGCCGATGAGGCCGACCGTCGAGCCGGCCTGGATCGACACGGTGACGTCGTCGAGGGCCCAGAAGTCCTGGCGGTGCTTGCGGCCGGCGCGACCGAGCGTGACGATGCGCTCGCGCAGGGTGTTGTCCTTGCGGACCGTGAAGCGCTTGCGGACGTGGTCGATGACGATGACGTCCGGGCGCTCGGCGGTGCCCTCGGTGGGCGTCGGGGCGACGGGGGTGCTGATGGCCATGGTCTACAGCTCCTGCGCGAAGTTGCCCTGCAGACGGGAGAACACCCGCTGCGCGCCGAGGAGGCAGAGGACACCGATGACGAACGCGATGCCGAGGCGCAGCATCAGGTGGTCCGGGTACGTGACGTCGGCCGGGTCGTGCAGCCAGATCGCGTTCTGCATGCCGAGCACGGCCAGCGTCAGGGGGTTGTTCGTGTAGGCGGTGATGAGCCAGTCGGTGTTCACGGTGGCGACCACCCGCGAGTACGAGTACACGATCGGCGAGGCCCAGAGCAGGACCATCAGGCCGACGTCGATGACGAACTGCACGTCGCGCAGGTACACGTTGAGCGCGGACAGCACCAGGCCGATGGCCGCGCCGTAGACGAGGATCACCGCGAGCGACGGGATCAGGTAGACGAGCCCCTCGTGGAACGGGAAGACGCCGATGACCACGGTCGCGGCCAGCAGGATCGCGAACTGGATGGTGAAGTTCACCAGGGCCGCGCCGACGCTGGCGAGCGGGAAGACCTCGCGCGGGACGTAGACCTTCTTGATCAGCCCGGAGTTGCCGACGATCGAGCCGGTCGACCCGGCGACGATCTCGCTGAAGAGCGTGTAGGCGGTCAGGCCGGTGAAGACGTAGATCGCGAAGTTGTCGATGCCGTTGGCGGCGCCGAGGACCTTGCCGATGACGAAGTAGTAGATGAGCAGCTGGGTCAGCGGGCGCACCAGCGTCCACACGAACCCGAGCGCCGAGTCCTTGTACCGCGCCTTCAGGTCGCGTCGGATGAGCATCCCGAGCATCTCGCGCTGCCGGAAGACGTCGCGCAGCTCTCGCCAGGTTCCGCGGAAGGCGCTCGTCGGAGCGCCGATCACGACGAGGGGTTCCTTCGCGAGCGCCGCCATGCGGGCTTGATCGACCATACGTCTCTTCGTTCGTGGGGGCAGGACCGGAACAGCATACTCACCGGGCCCGCGCGGCAGGGATGGGCGACGGCCGTCGTGCACCCCGAGCGGGGGTGATTCCGGACCGATCCAACCCTCAACCTTCACTTTGGGGTTACCGTTGTCGCAACCCGGACCCTTGTCAACATCCACAGGACGGCCCGTCAGCATGCTCCTCGCATCCAGGCCGATCGCTGCGTTCGCGGTGGTCGGTGCCCTCAGTGTTCTCTTGGCCGGTTGTTCCGGTGGTGGCGACGACGCCACCCCGTCGCCGTCCGCGTCAGCGACCCGCACCGCGAGTCCGACCCCGACCGCCGACGACCCGGCGACCACGGAGCCCACCGGCACCGCGTCGTCGCCCGCGTCCGAGGCCACCGACGACCCCACCGCCTCGGACGACAACACCCCCGGTGCCTTCCCGGGGAGCGGCTCGACCAACGAGCCGGACACCGACCCGTCGGACTTCCCGGCGACCGCCGTCGTGACCTACAGCGGCTGGGACACGGCCTCGAAGTCGCTGCAGGCCGGCGGACTCGTCTCCGGCACCACCGACACCAGCGGGACCTGCACGTTCACCGCGAAGAAGGGGAGCGTCACGCGCACCGCCACGAGCGCGGCGCAGGCGAGTGCCTCCTCGGTCAACTGCGCGCAGGTCGCGTTCCCCGCGGCCCAGGTCCCCAGCGGCACCTGGGCCGTCACCCTGACCTACGCCGTCGGCTCCGCGTCGACGACGTCCGACCCGATGCCGGCGGAGGTGCCGTGATGCGTTCCATCCAGACCGAGTCGGACGGGCGCCGTCGCCGACCCTTCCGGACCTCCCTCGCGATCGTCGCGGCACTCGCCGTCGCCGTCAGCGGGTTGACCTTCGGCACGATCCTGTCCGAGCAGACCACGACCGAGTCCGCCTCGGCCGCCGTCGCCGGCGACTTCGACCCGGGCAACATCATCAGCGACGCCAACTTCTACAACGGCTCGGCGATGAACGCCGCGTCCGTGCAGTCGTTCCTGACGAGCGTCGCCCCGAACTGCCGGAAGTCGTCGAGCGGACCTGCCTGCCTGAAGGACTTCTCGCAGAAGATGAGCGCGATCGGCGCCGTCTCCGGCCGGTGCAGCGCCATCGCCGGCGGCACCAAGTCCGCCGCGACGATGATCGCCCAGGTCGGCGCCGCGTGCGGCATCAGCCAGAAGGTGCTCCTCGTGCTCCTGCAGAAGGAGCAGGGCATCGTCACGACGTCCTCGCCGACGTCCTACATGTACCTGCACGCCACCGGCTTCGCGTGCCCGGACACCGCCCCGTGCGACCCGGCGTACTTCGGCTTCGGTCAGCAGGTCTACGCCGCCGCGCTCCAGTTCAAGCGCTACCAGTCGTCGCCGACCTCGTGGGCGTACCAGGCGGGTCGGACCAACTCGATCCTCCTCAACCCGAACGCGGCCTGCGGTCGCAAGTCCGTCTACATCCAGAACCAGGCGACCGCGGGGCTGTACATCTACACCCCGTACACCCCGAACACCGCCGCGATGTCGAACCTCTACGGCACCGGCGACGGCTGCTCGGCGTACGGCAACCGCAACTTCTGGCGCATGTACACCGACTGGTTCGGCTCGGCGACCGGCGGCGGCAACCCGTACGGCAACGTCGACGCGGTCACGCCGAGCTCGACCTCGTCGATCACGGTCAGCGGCTGGGCCGTCGACCCGGACACCACGAGCGCGCTCCGCGTCGCGTTCTACGTCGACGGCGCCGGGGCGAAGACCGTCACCGCGAACGTGAACCGGCCCGACCTGTCCGCCACCCTCGGCGCGAACAACCTCAAGCACGGGTTCTCGACCGAGCTGACCGGGCTGAGCGTCGGCAAGCACTCGGTGTGCACCTACGCCATCAACCAGGGCAAGGGCAGCAACACGCTGCTCGGCTGCTACACCCGCACCGTCGTGAGCGCAGCCCCGAAGGGTGCACTCGACACCGTCACCGGCAGCGCCGGCACGATCACCGCGACCGGCTGGGCCCTCGACCCCGACTCGGCGAAGCCCGCTCCGTGGAAGATCCTGGTCGACGGCGTCAGCAAGGCGACCGGCACCACCGACCGCACCCGCACCGACGTCGCCAAGGTCTACAAGGGCGTCGGCAGCACCCTCGGGTTCTCGAAGACGATCGGCGGCATCACGCCGGGCACCCGCACCGTGGCGCTGTACACGCAGGACAAGCCGGGCACCGGCTACGTCAAGGTCGCGTCGAAGTCCGTCACCGTCAGCGCCCCCACCACCGGCAAGACCGGCAAGACCGGAGCGCTCCGCGGCTCGTACGAGTCCGTCACCGGCGGCGCTGGCACGGCCACGGTGCGCGCGTGGGCGATCGACCCGGACGTCTGGGACCCCGTCAAGTACAAGGTCCACGTCGACGGCGTCAGCACGAACAGCGGCACCGCGAACGCCACCCGCACCGACGTCGAGGCGAAGCACCCGTCCTGGGGTTCCGACGTCGGCCTGGCACTCCGCCTGACCGGGCTGAGCGCCGGCAACCACACCGTGCGGGTCTACTTCCAGGACCTGCCGAGCGGCACCTACAAGAGCTTCGGCACGAAGACCGTGAAGGTGACGTCGGCCACCGCCCCGTCGTCCGGCACCACCGGCAAGACCGGCAAGACCGGCGCGGTGACGGGCTCGTACGAGTCGGTGACCGGCGGCGTCTACAGCGCGACGGTCAAGGGCTGGGCGATCGACCCCGACGTGTGGGACCCGGTCAAGTACAAGATGCACCTGGACGGCGTCGCGATCGACCCGGGCGCGGTGAACGCCAAGCGCACCGACGTCGAGGCGGTCCACCCGGGCTGGGGTTCCGACGTCGGCCTGTCCGTGCAGCTCACCGGTCTGAGCGCGGGCACGCACACCGTCCGCGTGTACTTCCAGGACCTGCCGAGCGGCACGTACAAGAGCTTCGGCACGAAGTCCTTCACGGTCATCGACCCGCCCGCGACGGGCAAGACCGGCAACACCGGCGCGGTGAAGGGGTCGTTCGACTCCGTCACCGGCGGCAAGGGGACCATCACCGTCAAGGGGTGGGCGATCGACCCCGACGTGTGGGACCCGGTCAAGTACAAGATGCACCTGGACGGCGTCGCGATCACCCCCGGCACGGTGAACGCGACCCGCACCGACGTGCAGAAGAACTACCCGAACTGGGGTTCGGACGTCGGGCTGTCGCGGGTGCTCACCGGGCTGCAGCCCGGCACGCACACCGTGCGGGTCTACTACCAGGACCTGCCGAGCGGGACGTACAAGAGCTTCGGGACGAAGACGGTGACCGTGCAGTAGACGGTCGCCGAGACGGACGGGCGGCCCGTGGCGGATCCGCCACGGGCCTCCCGTCCGTCCTGTGGTCGCGCCCACGGCGGCGGATCGTGAGCAGCAATGGTCGGGTCCGGTGGACGGACCCGACCATTCCTGCTCACGAAGTGAGCGCTGAACGTCGGTGCTGGTCCGACGTCGGTGCTGATCCGACGTCAGCGGCGCACGCGCCGGGCCATCAGGCCCACGCCGTGCAGCAGCCGGTACTCGGGGGAGCGGGTGAGGCCCGCGAACCGCGCCGCGATCTGGTCGCGCTCCGCCTCGGCCTGGCGTCGGGCCGTGTCGTACGCGCCGACCTGCTGCTCCGACGCGACGAGCCGCCGGTTGATGTCCTGCACCCCGGACAGGTGGACGTCACGGTCGTGCTCGGCCTGCCGCAGGACCTCCCGCTGCGCGGTCGCCCAGCGCAGGAACGCGTTCCGCTCGCCGGACCGACCCGAGGCGATCGCCACGGCCGCGTCCAGGACCGGGCCGACCTGCTCGGCGCGCGCGCGGAACGAGTGTCGCTCGACCACCACGGCACGGAGTCGGGCCGTCAGGGCCGTGCGCTCGGCGCGGGGCATCGCGAGCACCCGCTCGAGCGACGCGGCGTCGTCGAAGACCGGCACGTCGGACAGGCCGAGCTCGTCCAGGCCGAGCGCGCAGTCCGTCACCGGCAGCGCCCCGGACGCGAGTGCCTCGTACAGGCGGGAGTTCAGGGTGCCGTACTCGGCGGCCGGGGCGATCACGTCGTCGACGACGAAGCCGGCGGCGCGGTACACCTCGGGCAGTGCGAAGTAGGACACCGCGGGGCGGAGCTCGACGCCGGCCGTGGCCTCGACGTGGTCGACGTTCGCGGCGAACCACACGACCGGCTCGGCCGGGGCGACCTCGGCGAGCACGTCCTGCACGCGGCGGCGCACGCCCCAGAAGTTGACGGTCGTGACGGCACGGTCCGTGCGCTCGGACGCCGTGGCGGGCGCGATCGTGCCGGCCTCGTGCGGTCGCTCGTCGGTGAACAGGTCCAGGTCGACACCGATCGGGACGACCTCGACCGGACCGTCGTACTGCGCGGCGACGGCGTCGCGGGCGATGCCGGACGACGTCCACACCGCGTCGAACTCACCGAGGTAGGGCAGGGCCGCCCACTTCGCGGTCCAGTTCCGCACCCACGCGACCAGGGCGGTGCCGGCGGGGACGTACCCGGGGACGAACGACTCGATCATGCTGACCACGACGGCGGTGTCGGCGGGGACCGCTTCCCCCCAGCGCTCGAGCGGCCACATCGCGACGCCCCAGCCCTCGGCACGGAGCGCCCGTGCGAGCCCGAGTGCGACGAACAGGTCGCCCTTGCCCTCGGTCGGGTCGGCGGTCGACACGGCGAACCGGACGGTGCCGCGCGGCCCCTCGGCGTGCGCACCGGCCGCGATGGCCGCGTACTCCGGTGCGAGGGGCGAGGACAGGGGAGTGTTCGGGATCACTGCGGCAGTCACGCGGCCCATTCTGCACGAATCGGGACGGCCACAGGGGAGTGGCGGGGCGCGCCTTGTAGGGTGTCATCGGCTCGCGGCACCCCGTGGGCCGAGCCACCGATCCGCGCCGTGCGCGGCAGCTGCTGGAGGAACTCGCGTGACAGAGCGCAAGCCGGGAGTCGTGTCCGTCATCCTCGTGAACTACAAGGGCACGGACGACACCCTGACGAGCATCGCGGAACTCCGCAAGCAGGACTGGCCGCAGGACAAGCTCGAGGTGATCGTCGTCGAGAACGGCTCCGGTCCGGAGCACCTCGGTCGGCTGCAGGCCTCCGACCTCGACTTCACCCTGATCGACGCGGCCGCCAACCTCGGCTTCACCGGCGGGTGCAACCTCGGCGTCGAGAAGTCCTCCGGCGAGGTCGTCGCGTTCCTCAACAACGACGCCCGTCCCGACACCGGCTGGGTGCGCGAGGCGATGGCCACGTTCGCGTCCGGCGCCGACATCGGTGCCGTGGCGTCGAAGGTCCTCGACTGGGAGGGCGTCAACATCGACTTCACCGAGGCCGCGATGACCTGGTACGGCATGGGCTACAAGCCCTTCGCCGGGTCACCGGACACCGGCCGCTGGGAGAGCGAGACCGACGTCCTGTTCGGCACCGGCGCCGCGATGTTCATCCGCGCCGAGCTCTTCGAGCAGCTCGACGGCTTCGACGACCGCTACTTCATGTTCTACGAGGACGTCGACCTCGGCTGGCGGCTCAACCTGCTCGGCTGGCGCTTCCGCTACCAGCCGAAGTCGGTCGCGTTCCACAAGCACCACGCGTCGATGAACAAGTTCGGCGACTTCCGCGAGACCTACCTGCTCGAGCGGAACGCCCTCTTCACGCTGTACAAGAACCTCGGCGACGAGCAGCTCGCCGCAGCCCTGCCCGGCTCGCTGGCGCTCGCCGTCCGCCGTGCCGTGGGCCGCGGGGAGCTCGACTCCACGGAGCTCGACCTGCGGAACCCCGGCGACGACAGCGTCCCCACCATCCCGGTGCCGAAGACGAGCATGGCCGGCATCTACGGCGTCGACCAGTTCGTCGAGCAGCTGCCGTCGATGACCGAGTCGCGCCGCGCGATCCAGGCCACGCGTGTCCGCAGCGACCGCGAGCTCCTGCGCCTGTTCGGCAACCGCGACGAGCCCGCGTACCCGATCGAGAACTACCTGGCCGGCTACGACAAGATCGTGCACTCCCTCGGTGTGCTCGAGGTCGGCACCCGTCGTCGCATCCTCATCATCACGGGCGACTCGATCGGCGCGAAGATGGCCGGTCCCGCGATCCGCGCCACCCAGATGGCGAAGCAGCTCGCGTCCGAGCACGACGTGCGCGTGGTCAGCCTGACCCGCTCGTCGCAGATCGACCCGTCGTACGACGTCGTCACCGTGCCGCACCGCCACCCCCGTCAGATGGTCGAGCACGAGGGCTGGGCCGACGTCATCATCGTGCAGGGCCACGCGCTCCGGCTGTTCCCGGTGCTCGAGTCGACGAGCAAGATCCTGGTCGTCGACGTGTACGACCCGCTGCACCTCGAGCAGCTCGAGCAGGGCCGCAGCGACGACGTCGACCAGTGGAACCGTCAGATCCTCGACGCCTCGGACACGCTCAACCACCAGCTCGAGCTCGGCGACTACTTCATCTGCGCCTCGGAGCGCCAGCGCATGTTCTGGCTCGGCCAGCTCGCCGGTTCCGGCCGGGTGAACGCCCGCACGTACTCGCGCGACGCTGACCTCCGCTCGCTCATCGGCGTCGTGCCGTTCGGGCTGTCCTCGACCCCGCCGGTGCACGACCAGCCGCGGGTCAAGGGAGTCGTGCCGGGCATCGGCAAGAACGACAAGCTCGTCGTCTGGGGCGGTGGCATCTACGACTGGTTCGACCCGATCACCCTGGTCCGCTCGATCGCCCAGCTCGCCGCCCGCCGGCCGTCGGTGAAGCTCTTCTTCATGGGCGTGCAGCACCCGAACCCCGACGTGCCCGAGATGGACATCGTCGCGAAGGTCCGCGCCGAGGCCGACGCCCTCGGTCTGACCGGCAAGCACGTGTTCTTCAACGACTCGTGGATCCCGTACGAGGAGCGCGGCGCCTACCTGCTCGAGGCCGACGCCGGCGTCTCGACGCACTACGAGCACCTCGAGACCACGTTCTCGTTCCGCACCCGCATCCTCGACTACCTGTGGGCGCGCCTGCCGATCGTCACGACGGCCGGCGACTCCTTCGGTGACCTGGTCGCCGAGCAGCAGCTCGGCGTCGCGGTGCACGAACAGGACGTCGACGGCCTGGCCACGGCGCTCGAGACCGCGCTCTTCGACAAGAAGGCCCGGGCACAGTTCATCGCCAACGTCGACCGCGTGCGCGAGCAGTTCACGTGGGAGAACGTCCTGGCACCGCTCGTCGAGTTCTGCCGGAACCCGATCCGCGCGGCGGACAAGTCGGTGCGCGACACCACCACGAAGCTCGCGCCCCACACGATGCGCGTGCGCGTGCCGGACCGCAAGAAGCTCTCGGGCGTCCGCTACGACGTCGGGCGCGCGGTGCACTACTTCCGCACCGAGGGCCCGCGCAGCGTCGCGGGGAAGATCAAGCGACGCCTCGGCAACCGGTGAACCCAGCCGAGACCACGGCCCTCGTCATCGTCCCGACGTACGACGAGGCCGAGAACATCCGAGCCATCGCCGACGCGATCCTGACGGCGTCGCCCGGTGCCCACCTGCTCGTCGTCGACGACGGCAGCCCGGACGGCACCGGCGACATCGTGCGGTCCATCGCGGCCGACGACGACCGGGTGCACCTGCTGCAGCGGTCGGGCAAGCTCGGGCTCGGCACGGCCTACGTCGCCGGGTTCCGGTGGGGCCTGGAGCGCGGCTACCCGCTGCTGGTCGAGATGGACGCCGACGGCTCGCACCCGGCCGACCGGCTGCCCGCACTCATCGACGCGGTCACCTCGTCGGACGACGTGCTGCTCGCGATCGGGTCGCGCTGGGTGCCCGGTGGGTCGGTCGTCGACTGGCCGCTCCGTCGTCAGGCCCTGAGCCGCGGCGCGAACACCTACGCGCGGTTGGTGCTCGGGATCCACGTGCGGGACATCACCGCCGGGTACCGCGTCTACCGTTCCGACGCGATCGCGCGGATGGACCTCGGCTCGATCGACTCGAAGGGGTACTGCTTCCAGGTCGACATGACGCTGCGCGTGGACGCGCTGGGCGGCCGCATCGTCGAGGTGCCGATCCGGTTCCGCGACCGCGTGCACGGGGTCTCGAAGATGAGCCGGTCCATCGTCGTCGAGGCGATGCTCCGCGTCACGCAGTGGGGCCTGCAGCGCCGCCTGGGTCGTCGCACGCGCCCGTAGCGCGCGCCCGCGCCCGCTCGCCCGTCCGCCCGCCCCCCGCGTGCGCCCCCGTGTGCGCCCCCGAGGTTCCGAGATCTCGGAACCTCGGCGCTCACACCGCCGCTCCGTGGAACCTCGGCGACACACGGGCGGCATGTCGTGGAACCTCGGCGGTCTGCGCACGAGCAGGCATGACGACGGCGGTGGCCGGCGCTTCGTGAGCAGAAATGGTCGGGTCGCCGCGGCGGACTCGACCATTCCTGCTCACGAAGTGCGTCACACGCCGTGCCTGCGCGCCCCCGCGGCACCTACGCCCGCGGCAGGTGCCGACGCCACGAGCGCCGCCGCGCCGCGATCACGAGCACCGTCACGAAGAACATCAGGCCCGCACCGTGCAGCAGGTAGCTCTCCGCCGTGCTCGTCACCGCGAGCAGCACCAGCACCGCGGCCGGCCACACGTAGGCCACCCCGGGGAACGTCGTCGCCGTCACCCATGCCCGAGCGAAGGCCAGCAGCGCGGCGATCCCCAGGATGATCGTGCCGGCCACCCCGAGCTGCAGCCACGCGTCGACGAACGCGTTGAGGCCGGATGTGAACCGCGCGCCGGACGGGTCGATGAGCGTGACGTACGGCACGACGGGCTCGGTCGGCCACGTCCCGACCCACCCCCAGCCCTGGATCGGGTAACGCTCGGTCAGGACGCGGATCTGCGACCACAGGTCGATGCGCGTCGCCGTGCCCCCGGCCGCACCGATCTCCGCGAGCAGCCGGTGCCGCGCGAACACGGCCACGACCAGGGTGAGCAGGACCGCGCCGCCGAGGACGCCGTTGACCACCGGTCTGGTGGCGGGCCGTGCGTGCCGGAGCGACCAGAGGGCCAGCGCGGTGACGGCGAGGGCGATCATCGCGAGGCCGGTGATGGGGGACTGCACGAGCATCAGCGCGATGACGGCGAGGGCGGTGGAGCCGATCGCCCGCCACATGGTGACCGAGCGGGTGAGGAACTCGACGACGAAGGTGACCAGGGCCATCGCGGCGATGAACCCCATGAAGTTGCGGGTGCCGCCGATGCCCTGGATCGGGCCGCCGTAGGCGATGTCGCCGCGGATCCCGAAGGCCGGCAGCGGGACGTCGAGCACCAGTCCGGACAGGACCTCGAGGCCGAGGGCGACGACGAGCAGGATCCGGAACGCGTCACCCGACGCCCGGATCACCTGCACCAGGTCCCGCCCGAGCGCCAGGTAGAGGCCGAGCCCGATGAAGCACACCGTCTGCACCAGGCCGCGCAGGGCGACCCACGAGTACTCGCTCCAGAGCACGCTCAACGCGCAGTACCCGACGAACGCCAGCAGCGACAGAGGCAGCACGCCGTGCCACTCGATCCGGTACCGCTGCCCGAGCAGGCTCAGCCCGGCGAGGACGAACAGCGTCACGAGCACGGCCCACGTGCCCGACCTGCCGACGAGGGCCTGGACGGTCGGCTGTCCGAACCCGAACAGCACGATGACCGTCGCGAGCGCCTGGCTGAACCGTCCACCGGCCGAGAAGCCGATCCAGGCGGAGAGGTACCGGCGCCCGAGCACGTGTCTGCTCACCCGGCCGTCCGTCACGCGTCCATCTTGGCGTACGACCTTGTGACGAGTCGCCCGCATCGCGGAACGGCTGTATCGACGATCCGCGGTGTGGCGTCATCGACGATGCGC
The DNA here is from genome assembly GCF_044748425.1 of Curtobacterium sp. NPDC089991. Classification (NCBI taxonomy): domain Bacteria; kingdom Bacillati; phylum Actinomycetota; class Actinomycetes; order Micrococcales; family Microbacteriaceae; genus Curtobacterium; species Curtobacterium sp. NPDC089991. Next base: position 67,314 of record NZ_JBIVGB010000002.1, on the reverse strand, counting down.
GATGCTGACCTAGCTTCACTGCAATGGACCCCCTGCGGAGGGCCGCCGGCCTGCCGCTGGTCGCGGTCGTCATCGGCTTCGCCGCCGCCGCGCTCGCCTGGTACCGGCTCGGCCCCGTGCCCCGGAACACCGTCTGGGCCGAGGACGGCGGGGTCTTCCTGCGGGAGCGCATCGCCCTCGGTCCGGTGGACACCCTGCTGCACCCGTACGCCGGGTACGTGCACCTGCTGCCCCGGATGGTGGTCGACCTCGGGTACGCACTGCCGACCGCGCAGTACGCCCAGGTCGTCTCGCTGTCGTCCTGCCTGGTGGTCGGAGCCGTGTGCGCGCTGGTCTTCGTCCTGTCCCGCGACGTGGTCCGACCGTGGCCGTTCCGCCTCGTGCTCGCCGCGGTGCCCGTCGTGCTGCCGCTCGCGCCGTACGAGATCAGCGGGAACGCCGCCAACCTGCACTGGTACCTGCTCGTGCTGGTGCCGTGGGTGTTCGCACACCGCAGCCGGACCTGGTGGGGAGCCGTCGGGCTCGCCGTCGTCGCCGCACTCGCGGTCCTCACGGAACCGCAGACGATCCTGTTCACGCCGCTGCTCCTGCTCGCGTGGCCGCTGCGTCGTCCTGGACACGGCGGGTCTCGCCGCGCGCGCCTGCTCCCGCTGCCCGTCACGGTCGTGGTGCTCGCCGGGGCCGTCGTGCAGGTCGTCACGACGCTCACCCACCCGCGCGACCTGACCCCCGGCGCTCCCGCGTTCCACGACGTGCTCGCCGGGTTCCTGCTCCGGCCCGTCGCCGGCGCGTGGGACCCGCACCTCGGCGTCGTGGTCTCCACGGTCGTCGAGCACGGCTGGGCGCCGGTCCTGGTGCCCGTCAGCGCACTGGTGCTGGTCCTCGTCGCCGGTGTCGTCGTCGGGCCGGCCCGCTCCCGGTGGATGGTCGTCGCGCTGACGGTCGCGTCCGGTGCCGTGTGGTGGGCGGCGCTGCTGGCGAACGACGGTGCCGGGCAGCCGTGGGCGAACCCCACGGCCGCCATGGCGGCGATCCCGCCGCAGCGGTACGCAGCCGCGTCCGGCCTGCTGCTCGTCAGCGCCGCGGTGGTCGCCGCCGCCGCGCTGGTGGACACCGACCGGTGGTCGCGTGTCGCGCAGCGGACGGGAGGCACGGGTCGCCTCGTCGGGGCGCTGGCCGCCTGGTGCGTGGTCGCCGCCGTCGTCGCGTCGGCCGTCCTGCACGTCGCGCCGGCGGACACCCGGCGCAGCGACGGGCCGGTGTGGGCGGAGCAGCTGCCCGCAGCCGCCGAGGCGTGTCGCGCCGACCCGACGCTCGAGGTCGTGCGGGTGCGCTCGAACCCGTGGTCGTCACCGGTCGCGTGCGCGTGGCTGTTCCGCTGACGCGGGACGCTGACGCGGGACCGCCCACTGCGGGCCGCTGACGATCAGCGCGTGGTGGCCCAGCGGAACTCGCGCTTCGCGGGCGGGGTGCGCGGGCCGTCGCCGGTCGACGTCGGTTCCTCGCCGGTCAGGACGATCCGGGTCTTGATGGCGATGAGCGCGAAGAGCACCCAGTTCCCCTGGTAGAGCAGCCGGGACTCCGCGACGGACTGCACGAGCAGCGCGACGACGACGAGCAGCGGCAGGAGCGACACCGGGTCGAACGTGCGCGGACGGAGTGCGGCGTCGTAGCCGATCCGGGTCGCGCACGCCCACGAGCGCGACAGCGTCGTGACGACGTACAGCAGGAACAGGACGAGGCCGATGATGCCGGTCTGCATCCACACGTCGAGGTAGGCGTCGTGTGCCTGCAGGTACGTGACGCCCTTGCGGTGCGCCAGGTCGGCCAGGGTGGGGATGCCGGGCCACCAGTAGCCGATCCAGCCCCAGCCGACGACGGCGTGCTGGTCGATCAGACCGAGCACCTTCGCCCAGATCTCGCCGCGGCCGGTCGCGTCCGATCCCTTGCCGAGCAGCTCCGAGACCGGGCCGCGCAGCACGAACGCGGCGCCGGCGACGACGACCGCGCCGACCGCGAGCAGCAGGTAGCGCGGGGTGCGTCGCTCGGTCGGGACCCGGCGCATCCACACGGCGACCAGGGCGACGACGGCGACGACCAGCGCGGCCGCGATGACCGTGGAGGACCGGGTGAGGACGAACCCGAGGGCGGCGACCACGAGCCAGCCGGTGGCCCGCTGCCGTCGCATCCGGCCCTCGGCGAGCTGCAGCACGACGACGATCGCGACGAGCAGCGCGACCATCGCCAGCAGGTTCGCGTTGCCCGGCAGGCCCTGGATGCGGCCACCGGTGAAGAGCTCGGCGCGTGAGAAGTAGAAGGCGTCCGGGATGTCGGCGTCGCCGTAGTCGGTCCAGATCGGCGCGATGGGGTGCCGCACGAACACCGCGACGACGGCCTCGAACAGGATCGAGAGCAGCAGCACCCAGCGGAGCGCGAGGCTGAGCGCGTCGAGGATCCGGCGCCAGGTCAGCGTGGACGCGATCGTGAAGGCCACGGCGGCGCAGATCACCTGCACGGTCAGGCTCGAGATCGTGGCGAACCGCCAGTGCGACCAGACGACGGACACCAGGCACCACCCCAGGAAGGCCCAGAGCGGCCAGGGGGAGCGCACGAGCGGCGGCTTCGCCCGGACCAGGATCGTGATGCCCCAGGCGGCGACGAGCGCCCACAGGACGCCTGCTCCGACCCAGGTGACGGTGTTCGGGACGGCGTCCCCGGCGAACAGCACGAAGATCGTGGTCGCACCGAAGGCGAACGCCTCGCGCTCGGGTACGGTCCCGCGTGCCAGCGGCCAGGTGTTCGTCACGACGTCAGGCTACCGGCGGCGGCGGGCCACCGGAGTCCCCGGATCCCGCCGGTAGGCTCTCGCCCATGTTCCTCGGCATCACGAACACCCCCCGCGACTACGCCTGGGGCTCGGTCACCGCGATCCCGGAGCTCCTCGGTCGCACCGTCACCGGCGCCCCGCAGGCAGAGCTCTGGCTCGGCGCCCACCCGGGCAGCCCGAGCGTGGTCGTCAACCCGGCGATGGTCGGCGGTGCCGACACACTGCTCGACTGGATCGCCGCCGAGCCGCAGGACGCCCTGGGCGGCGACCGCACCGGCCTGCCGTTCCTGCTGAAGGTGCTCGCAGCGGCGGCGCCCCTGTCGCTGCAGGCGCACCCGACGCCGGAGCAGGCCGAGGCCGGCTTCGCGCGCGAGGAGCGCGAGGGCATCGCGATCGACGACCCGGCGCGCAACTACAAGGACCCGTTCCCGAAGCCCGAGCTCGTCGTCGCGCTGAGCGAGCGGTTCGAGGCCCTGAGCGGCTTCCGGCCGGTCGAGGAGACCCTGGCCGAGGTCCGCGTGCTCGACGCCGGCAGCGGTCGGCTCGGCCCGCTCGAGGTGCACCTGCAGCACGGCCTCGAGGACACCGTGCGGTGGCTCGAGACGGCCGACGACTCCGCGCTCGCCGTCGTGCAGGCCGCGAGCGACCTCGCCGTCGCCCTCGACGACGACCTGCTCACCCCGAACACGGCGACGGTCCGCGAGCTGGCGACGAGCTGGCCGGGCGACCCCGGCATCGTCGTCTCCCTGCTCATGCACCGGGTGACGCTCACCGCGGGGCAGGCGATGTACCTGCCCGCCGGCAACATCCACGCCTACCTGGACGGCCTCGGCATCGAGCTGATGGCACCGTCCGACAACGTGCTGCGCGGGGGACTGACGCCGAAGCACGTCGACGTCCCCGAACTCCTGCACGTGCTCGACTTCACGGCCTACCCGGCACCGGTCCTCGAGCCCGAGCGCCTGGCCCCCGGCGTGGACCGCTTCGCACCAGAGGGCGTCGGGTTCGCGCTGCTGCGGGTCGACGGCGACGGACGACCGGTCGGCCTGAGCACCGGCGGGGTGGCTCCGCTGGCCGGCCCGTCGATCGCGATCTGCACCGAGGGCGTCGTGACGCTCGTCGGCGCGACGTCCGCCACGTTGCTCCGCAAGGGCGAGTCCTGCTTCATCACACCGGACGAGGGCGACGTCACGGTCGAGGCCGACTCGTCGAACGGCGTGACGTCCACGGTCTTCATCGCGACCGGCCGGTAGCGCGGAGCCGCACCCGCTGGCGCGGTCCCGCACACCGCGACCGGGGTGCACCGTCCGTCCGCTAGCGTGGCGACCATGAGTTGGCTGGTCACCGGCGGTGCCGGGTACATCGGGTCCCACGTCGTCCGAGCACTGCGCTCGGCCGGCATCGACACGGTCGCGTTCGACGACCTCTCGAGCGGCTTCCGCGCGTTCGTGCCGGACGACGTGCCGTTCGTCGAGGGCACGATCCTGGACGGCGAGCTGGTCGCCCGCACCCTGCGCGAGCACGACGTCACCGGCGTGGTGCACGTCGCGGGCTTCAAGTACGCCGGCGTCTCGGTCGAGCGTCCGCTGCACACCTACGAGCAGAACGTCACCGGCATGGCGACGCTGCTCCGTGCGATGGCCGAGAACGGCGTCACGAAGGCCGTCTTCTCGTCGAGCGCCGCGGTCTACGGCACCCCGGACGTCGACGTCGTCGTGGAGTCGACCCCGAAGGCACCAGAGTCCCCGTACGGCGAGTCGAAGCTCATCGGCGAGTGGCTGCTGCGCGACATGGAGGTCGCCGCGGGCTTCACGACGACCTCGCTCCGCTACTTCAACGTCGTCGGCTCCGGCGAGCCCGACCTGTACGACGCCAGCCCGCACAACCTGTTCCCGCTCGTGTTCGACGCCCTGCTGGCCGGCCGCACGCCGCGCATCAACGGTGACGACTACGCCACCGAGGACGGCACCTGCGTCCGTGACTACATCCACGTCGCCGACCTCGCGCACTCGCACGCCGTCGCGGCGCAGAAGCTCGAGGCGGGGGAGCCGCTCGAGCAGGCGTACAACCTCGGCAGCGGCGACGGTGTGAGCGTCCGGCAGATCATGGACGCCATGGCGAAGGGCACCGGGATCGCCTTCGACCCGGAGATCGCGCCGCGTCGCCCCGGTGACCCGGCGCGCATCGTGGCCACCGGCGAGGCCGCCGCGCGCGACCTCGACTGGGCGATGCGCCACACCCTGGACGAGATGGTCACGAGTGCGTGGGAGGCCCGCCGCAGCGCCTCCTAGCGGCTGAGGACGTGTCAGTTGTCCCCCGAAACCCCGACAGACCGGGCGCGACACGCCCAGACGGGGGACATGACACGCCGAAGCGGTCAGTGCCTTCTATGATCCGCGACTTGACTCAGGCGAATGACACCGCTGTAATTACAGGCAACGACTTCAATCGTTGTGGTCCCGTTATCGAGACGTCAGGGGTGATCAGGGTGAACGGTTCCGACTTCCACGCCGGAGTTCCGGAGGACTGGCACGTCGACCCCGTGGCGCTCGGCGTCCCGGGTGTTCGACGGCCGGAGACGGACGACGAGGAGAACCCGCTCGCGTGGCAGGTCGACTCGCTGTGCGCACAGACCGACCCGGAGGCGTTCTTCCCCGAGAAGGGCGGCTCCACGCGCGAAGCGAAGAAGATCTGCACGTCGTGCGAGGTCCGTGCGCAGTGCCTCGAGTACGCGCTCGAGAACGACGAACGCTTCGGCATCTGGGGCGGCCTGTCCGAGCGCGAGCGTCGCAAGTTGCGCAAGCGCGCGTAGCCGTCCAGGAGGCACGGTGCGCGCCCGGCGCACACCGTGCGGTCCCGAATCCTCGTCGCAGGCTCCTCGGCGCGACCTCGCACGGCGCTGGCGCGCCGTGACCGCTCGGCCGCGCAGGTTCACGGCGCGCCGCCGTCCGCAGCGGACGCCGTGCCTCCAGACCGTAGAGTGACGCCCGTCATGCAGCCCAGAGTCACCGCGATCCTCGTCGCCGCCAACGGAGCGGCCCACCTCGACCGGACCCTGGACGCACTCGCGGCCCAGACCCGCCACCCCGAGAACCTGGTGGTCGTCGACGTCGGATCGACCGACGGCTCCACCGCCGGCCTGTCCTTCGGCGGGTCCGCCGAACTCCTGCGCCTGCCGGCCGGACGCCCCTTCGGCGAGGCCGTCGCCCGCGGAGAGCGCGAGGCCCCGCCCGCCGTGGTGGACGAGCCCGTCGACGAGTGGCTGTGGCTGCTCGGTCACGACAACGCGCCGTCGCCGACCGCGCTCGCCGACCTGCTCTCCGCCGTCGAGATCGCGCCGTCCGTGGTCGTGGCCGGCCCGAAGCTCGTCGCCGACGACGACCCCTCACTCATCCGCGCGTTCGGCGAGAGCATGACGCGCTTCGGCCGATCGATCGGTCTCGTGCAGGACGAGCTCGACCAGGGCCAGCACGACCGGCACACCGACGTGCTCGGCGTCGCCGCCGGCGGCATGCTCGTGCGCCGCTCGGTGTGGACCGAGCTCGCCGGCTTCGACCCGGCGCTGCCCGACGTCGACGCCGCCCTCGACTTCTGCGTCCGGGTCCGCCTGGCCGGGCACCGCGTCGCCGTGGTCCCCGAGGCGAAGGTCACCACCGCCGGTCCGGTCGAGGAGTTCGGCCGCAAGCGCGTCTCCGAGGCCCGCCGTGTCCGCATGCACCGGCAGGCGCAGCTGCACCGCCGGATGACCTACGCGCCGGGCGGACTGCTCTGGCTGCACTGGCTCACCCTCGTCCCCTTCGCACTCGGCCGGGCGATCGGCCACCTCGTCGCCAAGCACCCCGCGGCCGTCGTCCCCGAGCTCGCCGCGGCGTTCGCGGTGGCCTTCGGCGGAGGCACCGGTCGGGCGCGCAGGAACCTCGCCCGCACGAAGAAGCTCGGTTGGGCCGCCGTCGAACCGCTCCGGGTCAGCTGGCGTCGGGTGCACGAGCACCGCACCACCTCGCGCGACGTCGAACTCGCCCGGGTCGAGGACGCCCCGATCGCGCGGGCGTCGTTCCTCGGCGACGGCGGGATCTGGGTCGTGCTGGCCGCGGCCGTCCTGAGCGTCGTCACGCTCTACCCCCTGCTCGGCTCACCGGCGCTGACCGGCGGTGGCCTGCTGCCCCTCAGCACGAGCGTCGGGCAGCTCTGGCAGAACGTCGGGTACGGCTGGCACTCGCTCGGCACCGGGTTCACCGGTCCGTCCGACCCGTTCGCCGCCGTGCTGGCGGTCCTCGGGTCGATCGTGTTCTGGTCGCCCTCGACGTCCGTCGTGCTCGTGATGCTCGTCGCGTTCCCGGTCTCCGCCCTCGGCGCCTGGTTCGCGGTCCGCAAGGTCACCACGCGCAAGTGGGTGCCGGTGATCGGTGCCGCGCTGTACGCCATCGCGCCCTCGCTCGTCGGCGCGGTCACGACGGGCCACCTCGGCGCCGTCATCGCGCACCTGGTGCTGCCGTGGCTGTTCGTCGCCGTGCTCGAGGCGCACCGCTCGTGGGCCTGGGCCTCGGGCGCCTCGCTGCTGTTCGCGGTCGTGGCGGCCTCGGCGCCGTCGTTGCTGCCGGTCCTGCTGATCGGATGGCTCGTCGCGCTCGTCGTCGGGTGGCGCCGTGCACATCGTCGGGCCTTCATCCCGGTGCCGACCGCCGTGCTCTTCCTGCCGCTCGTCCTCGCCCAGGTCGCACGCGGCAACGTCCTCGCCGTCTTCGCGGACCCCGGCGTCCCGTCCGCCACGCGCGCACCGTCCGCGCTGCAGCTGGCCATCGGTCAGCCGCTGCCGGACTGGAGCGGGTGGCTGCCCGCCACGTCCGGGCTCGCCGCCGTCGGCACGTGGCTGCCGATCGTGATGGCCGTCCTGGCCGTCCCGATCGCCGCCGCGGCGATCGGCGCGATGCTCGGACACCGCTGGGCCGTCGCCGGCTCGGCGCTCGTCGTCGCACTGCTCGGGTTCGGCACCGCGTTCGCCGCCACCCACGTGACCGTCACCGGCGTCGGGTCGACCACCACCATCGTGTGGCCGGGCAGCGGGCTGTCGGTGTACTGGCTCGCGATCGTGGTCGCTGCCTGCATCGGGATCGACGTGCTGCCCAAGGCCGCCCCGGTCACGGGACTCGTCGCGACGGTGCTCGCCGGTGTCGCGGTGGCCCCCGCCTTCGCCGCGTTCTACCTCGGCAACGCTGCCATCCTGCCGACCACCGGCCGGGTGCTCAGCGCGTACGTGAACGCCGAGGCGCAGGCGAACCCCGACGTCGGCACGCTCGTCGTGGTGCCGCAGGACGACGGGTCGCTCGCGGTCGCGCTCGAACGCGGCCAGGGAGCCACCCTCGACGACCAGTCGACCCTGGACGCCACCGCCCTGCGGTTGAGCGAGTCCGGCGCCCGGCTGACGACGCTCGCCGGCAACCTGGCGAGCCGCAGCGGCTACGACCCCCGGCCGGCACTGCAGGAACTCGGCATCAGCTTCGTCCTGCTCGACGACGCCGGTGACGACCCCGAGGCGCAGACCGTGCACGACCGTGCCGCTGGCGCGATCGGGCAGAACGCGCTCTTCACGAGCATCGGTGAGACGACGAACGGCCAGCTGTTCCACTACGAGGGCGACGTCGACCGGACCACCACCGGGTCCGCCGCCGCCCGTGCCACACACGTCCTGTACCTGGTCGTCCTCGGCGTGGTGTTCGGGGCGGCCGCCCTGCTCGCCGTGCCGACGGCCCCGCGCCGTCGCCGCGCCACCTCGAACGTCATCGAGGCCGAGGAACCCGCGACCACCTTCGACGAGGAGCGCGACGAATGAGCACCACCACCCGCTCCGTCCGACGCTGGGTCGTCCGCGGCACCGCGACCGCGATCGCCGTCGTCGTGGCTGCCGGCGCCGTCACGGCCGCGCACGCCTACGGCACCGCGGCCGAACCGGGTCGCCCGGCCGGCCGCACCGTCACCCCGGTGCCCGCCGACGCCGAGCGCGTCTGCGCCGGCAGCGCCCTGCGCCTGTCCGACGACTCCGGCAACGACGCCACCCAGGCGAGCACCGTCGGATCGGCGACCGTGGCCACTGCGACGACCGGCTCGACCGTCGAGCGCACCTCGCTCGACCCGTCGTCCACCGGCGGCAGCGACCCGCGCCTGCTCACCGCCCCCGCGGGCGACACGACACCGCAGGTGGCGGGCAGCAGCTACCAGAGCGTCTCCAGCGGCGACCTGGTCGGTGCCGGCGCGGCGTCGTGCGACGACCCGTCGCAGTCGACCTGGCTCGTCGGCGGCTCGACCGAGACCGGGCGCACCAGCCTCGTCACCCTGTCGAACCCGACCGACGTGAACGCCACCGTCGACCTGGCCATCTACGACGGCACCGGCACGGTCAGCGCCCCCGGCACGACCGGCATCGTCGTCGCCCCGAACACCCAGAAGGTCGTCCCGCTGTCCGGCTTCGTGTCCGACCAGGGATCCACCGTCGTGCACGTGTCGTCCTCGGGCGGGCAGATCGTCGCCCACATGCAGGAGACCGTCGTCCGCACGCTGACCCCCGGTGGCTACGACATCGTCTCCGGCGGCGCCGCTCCCTCGCGGTCGCAGGTCATCCCCGGCGTCGTGCTCGCCGGCGCGCAGGAGGCACAGCGCGGTGACGACACGGCGGACGCAGCCCCCGTCGTCCGGCTGTTCGTCCCCGGTACCGAGTCGGCACGCGTCACGCTCGGCATCAGCACGGCGGACGGCGGCGGCACGACCGTGAACGCCACCGCCGAGCCCGGGGTCGTGACCGACGTCGCGCTCGACGACTTCCCGGACGGCCGCTACTCGTTCACCGTCACGTCGACGCAACCCGTCGTCGCCGGTGCCCGCACGACCTCACCGACGGCCGACGGCAACAGCGACCTCGGCTGGTTCGCCTCGGCCGAGCCGCTGGGCGACCAGGTCATCACCGCGGTGGCACCGGGGGAGGGTGTCCGCATGAACTTCGTGAACCCGACGCGTGAGGACCGTGCGATCACGATCCGCTCCGGCGACGAGAAGCGCACCATCACGGTGCTGTCGGGTGCCACCGCCACCATGCCCGTGCAGACCGCGAAGCAGCTCTCGATCTCCGGCGCCGAAGGGGTCGTGGTGGGCGTGACCTACCGCGGGGACGACGGCATCGCCGGGTTCCCGGTCCGACCGTCCACCCAGGTGTCCACGCCGGTGCGCGTCTACCCCTGACGGTGACGTCGGTGCGGCGCCTCCGGGCGTCGCACCGTCACCAGTGGCGGTAGCGGTCCGGCGCCAGGTCCCACGGGTCCTTGCCGATCAGCTCGCCGACGGCGCGGAACACGGCCGTCTCGATGATGATCCGCCGGTCCGCGTCGTCCTTCTCGGGGCTGCGGTTCACCCGCTCGACGGGGATCCGGAACACGGTGACCCTGCGGGTGTCGCGGTCGATGCGCCAGCGGGGCATCGCGTCGGGCAGGGTGGCGTCGGTCGGCATGTCGGCCACCTGGAACACCACGCCCGACAGCTCGTCGGGCCAGAGCCCGATCAGGTAGTGGGCACTGTCGCCGACGATGCGGTCGAAGGCCTCGGCGCGGGTGGTGATCGGTGCGAGCTCGGGACCGGTCACGCTCGACCGCCCGCCGCGTCCGTGCCGGGAGCGGCCTCGACCGCGGTCGACCGGAGTGACGAGGCGGGGCTTGCGACGCATCCCCACATCGTACGCGTGCCGTCGTCACTCCCGGTCGCTGCGGTCGCTCGTGCGCGCTCCGCTAGGCTCCCTGACGACATGGACGTGAGGATCTGCAGCAAGGTCGCGTGCGCCGCGAGCGCTTCGGCGACCCTGACCTACGACTACGGGGACTCCATGGTCGTCGTCGGGCCGCTCTCCACGCGGGTCGAACCGCACGGCTACGACCTCTGCGCCCGGCACGCGGCCGGCCTGCGCGTCCCGCGCGGCTGGCAGGTGGTGCGGCGCGAGCCGCTGCAGCGCGAGACCGACTGACGGCTCGCGTCCGCGACGCACCAGCGGTGGTGGACGGGAGGCCCGTGGAACGTGACCGACGTCGGCTGGGGACCCGCGCCTCCCGGCATGGAAGACTGATGGGCATGCCCACCGAAGCCCAGACCGCAGCACCGTACCGCGTCGCCGACCTCTCGCTCGCCGAGGCGGGCCGTCACCAGATCCGCCTCGCCGAGAACGAGATGCCGGGCCTGATGGCCCTGCGTGAGGAGTTCGGTGCGTCGCAGCCGCTGGCCGGCGCGCGCATCGCCGGTTCGCTGCACATGACGGTGCAGACGGCCGTCCTGATCGAGACGCTCGTCACCCTGGGTGCGCAGGTGCGGTGGGCGAGCTGCAACATCTTCTCGACGCAGGACGAAGCCGCCGCGGCGATCGCGGTCGGGCCGACCGGCACGCCGGACGCGCCAGCCGGCGTCCCCGTGTTCGCGTGGAAGGGCGAGACGCTCGAGGAGTACTGGTGGTGCACCAGCCGCATCTTCGACTGGACCGCCGAGGCCGCTGCCGTCGGAACCGAGTGGGCCGGTCCGAACCTGATCCTGGACGACGGCGGTGACGCCACCATGCTCGTGCACACCGGAGCCGACGCCGAAGCCGCTGGTGCTGCGCCGGTCGCCGGTGCCGATGCGAGTGCCGAGTGGAAGATCGTGCTCGACACCGTCGCGGCGTCGCTCGAGACGTCCTCCGACCGCTGGACCCGCATCGCCGCGGACATCGAGGGCGTCACCGAGGAGACCACCACGGGCGTGCACCGCCTGTACGAGCTGTCGCGCAACGGACAGCTGCGGTTCCCCGCGATCAACGTGAACGACTCCGTGACGAAGTCGAAGTTCGACAACAAGTACGGCATCCGCCACTCCCTGCCCGACGGCCTCAACCGTGCGACCGACGTCCTGATGGGCGGCAAGGTCGCGTTCGTGGTCGGGTACGGCGACGTCGGCAAGGGTGCGGCGGAGGCACTGCGCGGCCAGGGCGCCCGCGTCATCGTCAGCGAGGTCGACCCGATCTGCGCGCTGCAGGCCGCGATGGACGGCTACCAGGTGGCCCGTCTGGCCGATGTCATCGAGACCGTCGACATGGTCATCACGTGCACGGGCAACCTCGGCGTCGTGGGCGTCGACGAGATGCTCGGGCTGAAGCACCTGGCGATCGTCGCCAACGTCGGTCACTTCGACAACGAGATCGACATGGCCGGGCTCGAGTCCCTGCCGGGTGTGGAGAAGGTCGAGATCAAGCCGCAGGTGCACGAGTGGCGCCTACCGACGGGCCGCTCGATCCTGGTGCTGTCCGAGGGGCGGCTGATGAACCTCGGCAACGCCACCGGGCACCCGTCGTTCGTGATGAGCAACTCGTTCACGAACCAGGTCCTGGCGCAGATCGAGCTGCACACCCGTCGTGACGAGTACCCGACCGGGGTCTACGTGCTGCCGAAGCACCTGGACGAGAAGGTCGCACGCCTGCACCTCGGCGCCCTCGGGGTGGAGTTGACGACGCTGCGCCCGGAGCAGGCGGCGTACATCGGCGTGCCGGTCGAGGGCCCCTTCAAGCCCGAGCACTACCGGTACTGAGCGGGGCGCAGCGCGCTAGCGCGGGAAGCCCGGGGGCCGCGCCGACGCCGACGCGCCCGCCTCGGTGAGCAACCCGACGCGGGAGCGCAGCGCCTGCACGTCCCGCCCACTGCGCAGCACGACGACCCCGGCGAGGAACACCTCGGCAGGCACCGGCGGCACCGGGTGGGCGAAGGGTGCGATGTCCGCGGCCAGCGCGCGGGCGGCGGACTCCCGGAGTTCGGGGCGCATCACGGCGGCCCCGCGGAAGAACGCGCCGAGCCGGTTCTCGAGTCGCTGCGGCAGCGCCGAGACGTCCGCGACCGTGGCCCAGGCCGTCAGCTCGGGTGGCAGCACCACCTGGGGGTCGCGCTGCTTCGGCAGCCGCTCGTGCTGCACGACGGTGCCGGCGAGCAGGTCCCCGAGGCGCCGCGGACGACTGCCGAACAACGCCACGAGCAGCGCCACCGACCCGAACGTCATCCACAGCTCGAACAGCCCGACGAGCGCGCGGGTGAAGGCGTGCCGGAACCCGATCGCACCGCCGTCGACCCGGACGACCCGCGTGCCGACGGCGTACCGGCCGACGCTGCGGCCCCGGGTCACCGTCTCGACGGCGGCCGGCACGAGCACGAGCACGGCGACGAACAGGGCGATGCTCAGCGCGGCGCCCCACGCCTCGTCGAGGCCGCTCGGCCACAGCCGGGACACCCCGAACACGAGCAGCAGGTACAGGACGAGCAGGCACACCCCGTCGAGGAGCGCCGACGCCAAACGCAGGACGAGTCCGGCCGGCTGCACGTCGAGCGCGACCGCCTCGCCGACCACGAGCTCGTCGGCGGTCTCGTCCAGGGCGAGCGAGAACCGGGCATCGGCGAGGTCGCGCGGCGTGCGGGGCTTCGACATGGGATCATTCTGTCGGAAGTCGGCCGACACGAGGGGGAACACGTGGACCTGGACGCCTACGCCGAGGTGCACCGCGACCGGTGGCAGGAGCTCGACCGCCTCGCGCGCGCCCAGCACACCACCGGTGCCGACGTCGACCGGCTCGTCTCCGGCTACCAGGCCGCCGCGACGGACCTCGCCCGCATCCGGGGCGCGGCACCCCGCACCGCGACCGGTGACCGGCTGTCCCTCACCCTGTACCGCGCCCGCCTGCGCTTCACCGGCACTCCGGTCGACCCGCTCACCGCGGTCGCCCTGTTCTTCACCCGGCAGCTGCCCGCGGCGCTGTACCGGATCCGCTGGGTGACGATCTGGGTGGCGCTGGCCACCGGCGCGATCGGCGCGATCGTGGCCGTCTGGATCACGACGACACCGGGGGCGACGGCGACCTTCGGCACGCCGGAGGCGCTCCGCCAGTACGCCACGCAGGACTTCGTCGACTACTACTCCGACCACGGTCTCGGTGCGTTCACGGCCCAGGTGTGGACGAACAACGCCTACATCGCGGCCACCATGGTCGCGTTCGGCATCACGGGCGTCTTCGTGCCGTTCTCGATCATGCAGAACGCCGTCGGGCTCGGGGTCTCCGCGGCGATCATGCACTCGCAGGGCCGCCTGGCCGACTTCTTCCTCTACATCGCCCCGCACGGCCAGCTCGAGCTGTACTCGGTCTTCCTCGCCGGCGGGGCGGGCCTGATGATCTTCTGGTCGTGGGTCGCTCCGGGACCGCACCGGACCCGTGCGCAGGCCCTCGCCGAGGACGGCCGAGCCCTCATCACGATCGCGGTCGGCCTGACGCTGACGCTGCTGCTGTCCGGCCTGGTCGAGGGCATCGTCACCCGTCAGGACTGGCCGTGGCCGGTCAAGATCGGCATCGGGACGATCGCCCTCGCTGCGGTCCTGGCGTACCAGTGGGTGCTCGGCGGTCGCGCGTACCGGGCCGGGGAGCGCGGCGACCTCGACGAGTTCGAGCGCGGCACCTCCGCCCTGGTCGCCGGGTAGCGTCCGCCCGGTTTCAGAGCCGGCCGGTCGCCTTCGCGCGCAGGTAGGCGTCGGCCACGAGCGGTGGGACGTCCTCCGGTGCGCCACGGACGACCTCGGCGCCACTCCGGCGGGCGACGTCGGCGACGCCGTCGGCATCGAGCAGGGTGCGTTCGGCGGCTGCCCGCCGGTACACGTCGCGCTCCGCGCCGGTCGGGAGGCCCGGCACGCGTCCGCCCCGCGCCGTGCGGATCGTCGTGGCCGGGTCCACCCCGCCGCGTGCGGTCCGCTGCACCGCCGGGTCCTCGATGCTCGTCACCACGACGGCGTGCCGCCGGGTGAGCCGGGGCAGCACCGCCAGCAGGTCGCCGGAGGCACCGACCGAGTCGAGGCTCGACGCCAGCACGACGAGCGCCCGAGAGGTCGTGATCGAGTCGACGAGCGCCGGCACGGCGGACCAGTCGGTCGCGGCGAGTCCGGGTTCCGCCATCGCGAGGGCCTCGCCGAAGCGCTGGACCACGTCGGTGCGGGTCGCCCCGTGCACACGGTCGTGGACGGTGTCGTCGAGGACCGCCAGGTCGACCCGGTCTCCGGCGGCCGCGGCCAGGGCGCCGAGGAGCAGTGCGGACTCGATGAAGGTGTCGAGGCGCGGTTCGTCCGCGACCCTGCCGGCTCCGGCGCGCCCGGCGTCGACGACGACCACGACCCGACGGTCGCGCTCCGGGCGCCAGGTGCGGACCACGAGGTCCTGCCGTCGGGCGGTCGCTCGCCAGTCGATCGAGCGGACGTCGTCGCCCCGGACGTAGTCGCGCAGCGAGTCGAACTCGGTGCCGTGGCCGCGGAGCTGCAGGGTGGTCTCGCCGTCGAGTTCGCGCAACCGGGCCAGCCGTGACGGCAGGTGCCGTCGCGAGCGGAACGGCGGCGTGACGACGAGTTCGCCCGGTGCCGTGACGACCCGCTGCCGGGCGGCGAGACCGAGCGGACCGAACGCCCGGACCGCGACGCCGGCCGTGCGGCGTCGACCGCGGCGGAACGGGGTGAACCGCATGCGGGCGGTCCGTCGTTCGCCCGCGGGCACCGTCATCCGGACCCGGCGCGGCCGGTGTCCGGCCGAGGGCTCCCACATGTCGCGGACGATGCCCCGGAGCACCCGCCCGCCGTCGTTCGCGAGTACGAGCGTGCCGTCGGCGGTGCTGTCCCGGCGGGCCAGTCGCGGCATCCGCCGTTCGACCCGCACGCGTGACAGGTCGGCGGCGAGCAGGACGTCGAGGGCCGCGGCGAGCAGCACGACGACGACCCACGCCAGGCCGGCCCACCCGCTGGCGAGCAGCACGGTGGGCACGACGGCGACGGCGAGCAGCGCGACGAACCGGCCGGAGAGCGCCACTAGATCGGCACCCGCACCTGCTCGAGCACCTGCTGGAGCACCCCGTCGGCGCCGACGCCCTCGAGCTCGGCGTCGGCGGCGACCCGGAGCCGGTGCCGCCAGACCGGCAGGGCCATCGCCTGCACGTGGTCGGGCGTGATGGCGTCGTAGCCGGTGAGCCACGCCCAGGCCTTCGCGGCGGCGAGCAGGGCCGTCGCACCGCGCGGGCTGACCCCGACCCGGACGGACGGTGCCTGACGGGTGGCGCGGGCGAGGTCGACGATGTACGCCAGCACGTCGTCACGAGCACCGACGGCCCGGACGGCGCGCTGCGCGGCGAGGACCTCGTCGACGCCGACCACCGGGGTGATGCCCGCCGACCGGACGTCCCGCGGCACGAAGCCGTCGGCGTGCCGGCGGAGGACCTGCCACTCGACGTCGCGCGGCGGGATGTCGAGCGTCAGCTTCACCAGGAAGCGGTCGAGCTGCGCCTCGGGGAGCGTGTACGTGCCCTCGAACTCGATCGGGTTCATGGTCGCGGCGACGAAGAACGGGTCGGGCAGCAGCCGGGCGTCGCCGTCGACGCTGACCTGGCGTTCCTCCATCGCCTCGAGCAGGGCGGACTGGGTCTTCGGGGGCGTGCGGTTCACCTCGTCGGCGAGCAGCACGTTCGTGAAGACGGGGCCCTCGCGGAACGGGAACGTGCCGGTGGAGGCGTCGTACACGAGCGAACCGGTCACGTCGCCGGGCATCAGGTCCGGCGTGAACTGGATCCGCTTCGTGTCGAGGGACATCGCGGCGGCCAGGCTGCGGACGAGCAGGGTCTTGGCGACGCCGGGCACGCCCTCGAGCAGCACGTGCCCCTGCGCCAGGAGTCCGACGATCATGCCGGACACCGCGCCCTCCTGCCCGACGACGGCCTTGGCGACCTCGGCCCGGACCCGCCCGAAGGCGTCGCGGAGCCCGGGGTCGTGCTGGTTCCGGTCGTGCTGGTTCCGGTCGTGCGGGGCGCGGTCGCCCGGTGCGGGGACGTGCTGGTCGGGGGCAGCTGGCAGGTCGGTCACGGTCGTGCTCCTGGTCGGTCGTGGTCGGTGCTGGGACGGTCGCCCGAGGTGGATCGTCGGACGGCCCGTTCGAGGTCGTCGAGTGCCCTCGTGCCGTCGACGAGGGCGCGGTCGTCGGAGGTCGGACCGCCGACGAGGACGGCGCCGACGCGGTCGTGCGGGATGCCGGTGGCGCGGGCCGCTGCGCGGACGACGTCGTCGACGTGCGCGGACCGGGGGAGTCCGAGCAGCCGGCCGATCCGGCGCACCGCGGCGACACGGAGGGTGTCCAGGGCGTGGGTGCGGTCGTGGGTGCGGGCGTACATGCGGGCACGGCCCTCGGTGGTCTCGGCGGCGCGGACCACGACGGGCATCCGCTCGACGACGAGCGGCCCGAGACGTCGGCCCCGCCACACCGCGGCGGCGACGGCCACCAGGGCGAGCAGCGCGAGGCCGCTCGGCACCCACGGTGGTGCGAGCTCGCCGAGGGTCGGGGCGGCGTCTGGGGCGCCGACGGTCGGCGTGTACCAGGTGAGGCGGTCGTCCGAGCCGAGCAGCCCGAGGGCGAGCGCGGCGTTCCCGGCGGTCGTGATCGTGTCGTTGCGGAACGCCGAGGTGGTGCCGACGAGGGTGACGTCGCCGCCGGGCGTCGCCGTGCGGACGAGTCCCCAGGCTCGGTCGTCGCCGCTGCCGGACGGCGCGCAGCGATCCGCGTCGGGGTCGTCCACCGTGTAGCCGTACCCGGCGGTGGACACCCGCGCAGCCGACGCCGCGGCCGGGATCGCGCAGGACGCGGTGGACACGGTGTCGTCGCCCTCGGGCGCGGTGGCCGTGGTGACGTCGAGGCCGAACGACGCGAACGGCGTGGAGTCGACGCCCACCAGGACCACGTGGTCGGCGGTCCGGGCGAGGCGCTCGGCGACGCCTGGGTCGAGGACGCCGTCGGAGTCGTCGACGAACACCGTGCCACCGTCGATCCCGTCGGCACGGTCGGTCACCCGGACGGAGGTGCCATCCTGCTCCAGGACACGGACCAGCGCAGCCGATCCGCTCGCGGTGGTCGAGGTGGGGTCGAGCGGCCGGCGGTCCGGGCCCTCGGCGCCCTGCACCACGGCGGTGAGCACGGCGAGCACGAGCCCGACGAGCACGATCGCGACCCAGAAGCCGACCCGGAGTCGGCGGCCCTCTGGCTGGTCCGGCGACGGCGCACCCGTGCGCGGCGCAGCTGCGGTGGCAGTGCTGGCGGTCATGCCGGTACCACCGGCCCCGTGGACCTGGCCGGACGAGCCTGGCGCACGGCGCGCTCGGTGTCGAGGACCCGGCGAGCGTTGCCCTCGTCGGCGTCGAGCCCGAGGTAGCGGACGGCGTCGAAGGCCGTCGCGGCGTCGTCGAGCGCCGCGGCCTCGGCGGGGAACGGCGCGGCGCCCCGCACCGCGATGGTGCGTGCGGTGGCCCCGGGGACGTCCGGGACCAGGTCGCGCTCGCCGAGGCCGCGGGCCGTCGCACGGAAGCCGTCGAGGACCGCGGCCGACCAGTCGCCCCGGCGGATCGCGGACTGTGCGGCCTCGAGCAGTTCCCGGGCGGACCGGAGGTCGTCGTCGTCGAACACCCCGCCGGTGTCGTCCGCGCCGCTGCGTGCACGACGTCGGGGGAGCCCGCGGGCCACGACGACGAGCACGACGACGGCGACGAGCACCACGATGGCGATCACCAGGGCCGTGCGGGCCGCGACTGGGGAGTCGAGTCCGTCGGCGCGGAGCGACCCGAGCCAGTCCAGGAACGTCCGTGACGCCCGGTCCCACCACGTCACGTGCGCGCCGTCGTACGCGGGCCGGTCGAGTTCGCGTTCGAGCAGACGTCGGGCCTCGTCGGGGTCGACCGCGGTCATGCGGTCCCGTCCGGCGGCCGGTGCTGCCCCTGCTGCGGCGGGTGTTGCGGCCACGGTTGCTGCTGTCCGGGCCAGGGCTGCTGCCCCTGCTGCTGTCCGGGCCACGCCTGCGGGGGCTGTCCGGGCCACTGCTGCGGCTGCTGCGCCCACGGCTGCTGCTGCCCGGCCCACTGCTGCGGCGGCCACGGCGGTCGGGCGACCGGTGCGGACGGTGCGAACGGGTCGGCCGGCTGCCCGGTGTCGAGGTGCGACGCGATCCGCTGGTCGAGGGCCTCGGTCCGGATCCGTCGGTCGATGGTCAGGAAGGTGACGACCGCCGCACTCAGCACGTCGGTGACGCACTGCACCGCGATCGCGAGCAGGCTGCCGATGACGATCAGGACGAGGGCGCCCGCACCGATGCCCGAGGACGCGTCGGTCTGCCCGAGCGGGTCGAACACCCCGCCGACGAGCACGGCCCCGATGGTGAGCGGCGCCGTGGCGATCGACGCCGCGACCCCGAACATCACCTGCACGAGCAGCAGGATGCCGAAGGTCCGCCAGAACGCACCTCGGGTGAGCCGCCACGACTGCGCGGCGGCGGCGAAGACCGGTCGGCCCTCGAGCGCGATGGTCGGCACGGTGAAGGCGAAGCGGATGCCGAGCCACGTCAGCACGACACCGAAGCCGAGCACCATCACGAAGACCGCCAGGACGAACCACCCGGCGCCGGCGTCCCCGGCACCGAGCGCAGCGAAGAACCCGAAGAACACCACCGCGACGATGATCCCGACGACGAGTCCCGCGCCGATCTGCACGAACATCCACCCGACGACCGGCCACCGCCGCCCGGCGAGCAACGCCCAGAGACCCCGGAAGGTCGCGCGTCGGCCGAGCACCCGCTGGCCGGTGTCCGCGGCGACCGGTGCGACCAGGAAGCCGCGCCCGAGGTACGCCAGGAACGGCAGGCCGATCGTCAGCAGGATCCACAGCGTCACCGAGCCCGCGACGATCGTGTCGCCACCACCGCTGCCGTCGAACGCCGTCATCATCCGCGACTGCAGCGCCTGCTGGCCGAACGTGCTGACGAGGGTGGAGAGCAGCCCGAGCACACCGCTGAGCAGCACGCTCCAGAGCAGCAGGACGCGGGCGTTCCGGCGGAAGACCGTGAAGGCGCCGCCGAGCACGTCACCGAAGCCGAGCGGGCGCAGGGGGATCACCGGACGCGAGCCGGACGGCGGACGACCGCCGGGGGGTCGACCCGGCCCCGGGGCGGGCGGCGGCGGCGCGGAGAAGCGGGGCGGGCCTCCCGGCTGTCCCTGCCACGCGCCCTGCTGCCCGGCGCCCTGCTGCCCGGCACCCTGCTGCCCGGCCCCCTGCTGACCACCGCCAGGCGTCTGCCAATCGGACATGACCTCGGCCCCCTTCGTCGTGTCGGTCCGCGCTGCGACGCGCGGTCCACCTCCATCCTGGCGGAAAACGCCGCGTGACGGGGCCTCGGCTATCGTGTGGGGACACGTGCCGACCCGGCACCACCCGCACGCCACACGGAGTCCACATCACATGACACCGCGCATCCTCGTCGTCGACGACGACCAGGCCCTCGCCGAGATGATCGGCATCGTCCTCCGCTCGGAGGGCTACGAACCCGAGTTCAGCGCTGACGGCAACGACGCCGTCGACGCGTTCCACAGCACGAAGCCGGACCTCGTCCTGCTCGACGTGATGCTCCCGGGCATCGACGGCATCGAGGTCTGCAAGCGCATCCGTGCCGAGAGCGGCACGCCGATCATCATGCTCACCGCCAAGAGCGACACCGCCGACGTCGTCCTCGGCCTCGAGAACGGTGCCGACGACTACGTCGTCAAGCCGTTCAACCCGAAGGAGCTCGTCGCCCGCATCCGCACGCGGCTGCGGCCGAGCGCCACCGACGCCACGGTGCTGCACGTCGGTGACGTGACGGTCGACGTCGCCGGGCACGAGGTCCGCCGCGGCGACACCGTCATCGCGCTCACCCCGCTCGAGTTCGACCTGCTCCGCGCGCTCGCCGAGAAGCCGAACCAGGTCTTCACCCGCGAGATGCTGCTCGAGCAGGTCTGGGGCTACCACTACAAGGCCGACACCCGCCTGGTGAACGTGCACGTCCAGCGCCTGCGCGCGAAGATCGAGCACGACCCGGACAACCCGAAGACCGTCACCACGGTCCGCGGCGTCGGGTACCGGGCCGGAGGAGCCTGACCACCGTGCCGCCCGCCCCGCCCGCCGGCACCGCTCCCGGCACGGCAGCCGGTGCCACCCCCGGCACGGCCACCGTGTCGATCGGGGTGGTCGGCCGCGGCCGACGACGGATGCGCCGCTGGGTCCGCCGTGGCTGGCGGCCCGTCGCGTACGTGTGGCGGCGGTCCCTGATGTTCCGCTCGGTCGCCATCACCGTGATGACGACCGGACTGGCGGTCGGGATCATCGGCACCGCCGTCATGGTGAGCATCTCGACGAACGTCTACTCGCAGCGCCGCGACCAGATCGAGTCCGAGTCGGCCCGCGCGACCATCGTCGCGCAGGGGATCTTCGACGCCGCCACCGCGGCCGAGGACAACAACCAGTCCGAGCTCGAGACGCTGCAGAACGAGGCGCAGCAGGCGATCCTGTCGAACACGACGAGCCCCGGCGGCACGAGCATCGCGATCGAGCGGAGCCCGGACCAGTCCACCCCGCAGACGCTGCAGACCATCGCGAGCCAGGACTTCCCGGACGCCGTCATCACGGACGCCCTGCGCAAGGAGGTCGGCGCGAACACCGGCAAGCTCAGCCTGCAGCCGGTGCAGCTCGACGACGACGGCCGCCGCGTGCCCGGGCTCGCCGTCGGCTCGACGCTGCAGATCCCGAGCGCCGGCCAGTACGAGCTGTACCTGGTCTACGACCTGTCCGATGCCCAGCAGACCCTCGACTTCGTGTCGCAGACGCTCTCGATCGGCGGCGTCGCGCTCATGGTGCTCATCGCCCTGGTGACGTCGCTCGTGGTCCGGTTGGTCGTCGTCCCGATCCGCGAGGCGGCGGAGACGAGCCGCAAGATCGCCGCCGGACGCCTCGACGAACGCATCCCGGTGCGCGGCCAGGACGACCTGGCGACCCTCGCGCGGAGCTTCAACGGCATGGCCGAGGCGGTCAGCCGGCAGATCACCCAGCTCGCCGAGCTCTCCCGCGTGCAGCAGCGCTTCGTGTCGGACGTGTCCCACGAGCTGCGCACGCCGCTCACCACCATCCGGCTCGCCGGCGACATGCTCTTCGACTCGCGGCACGCGTTCGAGCCCTCGGTCGGGCGCTCGGCCGAGCTCCTGCACGCCCAGGTGGAGCGGTTCGAGCTGCTGCTCGCCGACCTGCTCGAGATCTCCCGCTACGACGCCCAGGCCGTGCAGCTCGACACCGAGCCGTCGGTGCCGGCGGCGCTCGCCGCGGACATCGTCGAGGAGTTCCGCCCCCTGGCCGAACGCGCCGGCATCGACCTGCAGCTCGCCACCCCCGGCGGCCACACCACGATGCGACTCGACGCCAAGCGCGTCCGCCGCATCCTGCGCAACCTGGTCGGCAACGCGATCGAGCACGGTGACGCCAAGCCCGTCCAGGTCGTCGTCGACAGCGACGCCCGCACGGTCGCCATCGCGGTGCGCGACCAGGGCGTCGGCATGCCGCCGGAGGACGCAGCACGGGTGTTCGACCGGTTCTGGCGCGCCGACCCGAGCCGCAAGCGCACCATCGGCGGCACCGGCCTGGGTCTCGCGATCAGCCTGGGCGACGCGAAGCTGCACGGTGGTCGGATCGACGTGTGGTCGCGCCCCGGTCAGGGATCGACCTTCGTGCTGACGCTGCCCCGCAACGAACAGGTCACCGCCGCGACGTCGGCGATCCCGCTGCCCGAGCTCGACGAGTCGTACGACGGCCCCCGCGCCGTGCGAGAGGAGTCCTGATGCGTCCCCGTCTCCGTCCCCGCTTCCGGCACGTCGTCGCCGCGGCGCTGGCGGCGGTCAGTGTGCTGGCGCTCACCGCCTGCGCCGCCATCCCCGTCGACGGCGCCGTCCGCACCGGGCAGACGATCAAGGACGAGTCGCTGTCCGGCGTCGACTTCCGGCCGGACAAGCCGATCACCGGCTCCGACCAGACGGCGATCCTGCGCGGGTTCATCGCGGCGGCCACCGGTGCACAGGACAACTACGCCATCGCCCGGCAGTTCCTCGCCTCGGACTTCTCGCAGCAGTGGAACCCGCGGCAGGGCGTCACGATCCGCGACGGCAGCGGCACCGTCGAGCGCGCCGACGACCGCGAGCTGACGTACACGCTCACCGCGAGCGCGACGGTGGACTCCGAGGGGGAGTACACCCAGGCGGTCCGCCCGACCTCGTCCACCCTGACGTTCCAGTTCACCCGCGAGGACGGCGAGTGGCGCATCGCCTACGCCCCGGACGGCATCATCCTGTCCCCGGTGAGCTTCGACTCCGTCTTCCAGCAGCACGCCCTGTACTTCTACGACCCGACGTTCCGGTTCCTCGTACCCGACGAGCGCTGGTTCCTCGCCCGCTCGTCCACCAGCACCCGCATCGCCAGCGCCCTGATGGCCGGTCCCGCCGACTGGCTGAAGGGCGCCGTGGTCTCGTCGTTCCCCGAGGGCACCCAGCTCTCCCTGAACGCGGTCACCATCGACAGCGGCACGGCACTCGTCGACCTGTCCAGCGACGCCCTGCGCGCCAGCACCGTCGACCGTGTCCGGATGCGCGAGCAGCTGAGCAAGTCGCTCGCCTCGGTCGCCACGATCTCGTCGGTGTCGATGACCATCGAGGGCGCGAGCCTGTCCGTCCCCGACTCGAGCGGGGCGAACGCGCAGCAGAACCCGGACGTCGACCCCCGCCCCCTCGTCGACGAGGACGGTGTGGTCGGCTACGCGGCCACGGGCACCGGCAAGGTCTCGAAGCTCGGCGGCGGCGTCGGCGACACCGTGGCCGGCCTCGACCCGACCTCGATCTCGCTGTCCGCCTCCGGCACCACGGCCGCCGTCGGCAACCGCGACGGTGCCGTCGTCGTCCGCGGCGACGACCACCTGCGCGTCGACGCCCGCGAGGACCTCGTCGCCCCCGCGATCGACGACCTCGGGTTCGTGTGGGTCGGCCAGTCGTCGGACACCCGCCGGATCACCGCCTACGGCCTCGGCGGCGACCCGCACCAGGTCGCGACGTCGTTGCCGCGCGGTGACCTCGTGTCGTTCCAGGTCTCCCGCGACTCGACCCGGGCACTCGCCCTGATCCAGACCGCCGACGGCCCCGGCCTGTACGTGATGGCGATCATCCGCGGGTCCGACCGGTCCCCGACGTCGTTCGGCGCAGCCGTCCGCGTGCAGGCGGCCACCGGCGACGCGGTCGGGGCGACGTGGGTGAACGACACCGACGTGGCCTCGGTCGGGCAGACCACGGCCGGGCCGAACGTCGTCCGGACCACCATCGGCGGGCAGTCGAGCACCCTGCCGAAGCCGGACGGGCGCGCGACCTCGATCAGCGGCGGGAGCGGTGGTGCGCTGCTGCTCCGGATGTCGAGCGGGTCGGTGCTGCAGTCCACCGGCGGCGGTTGGGACACGACCGGCGTGACCGCGGACGTGCTCGGCGTCCAGCGCTGACGTCGCGGTCACCCCTCCACACCCACCCCGGCCGGGAGGCCCGTCCACCGTCCGCACCGTCGGCCCATGCCCGCCCTCCGGTCGCCACCACACTCGTTGCATGCGCACCGAGGACCGGCCCACGCCGTGGCGTGACGCGGCGCTCGCGGTGCTCAGCCTGTTCCTGCCGGTGGACTGCCTGGGCTGCGGACGGCCGGACCGTGCGCTCTGCCGGGCCTGCCGCACCGCCCTGGCCGCACGCCCGCGTCGGGTCCGACTCGTCGCGGGCGTGCGGCTCGACGCCGCCTTCGAGTACGAGGGACTCGTCCGGACCCTGCTGCTCGAGCTGAAGCTCCGCGGTCGGGTGGACGTCGCACGACCGCTCGGCGCTCGCTTCGGCTCGCTCGTGCGCGCCGCGCTCGCCGAGGCACCCGTGGGCGCCGTGGTGCTGCGGGTCCCGCCGTCGCGGGCGGGGGCACGGCGTCGGGGGTTCGACCCCGTGGTGCTGCTGCTCGCCCGCGGCGGCGTCCGTGGCACCGGGCGGCTCCGACGGGTGCGGGTCCGGGGTGGACCGGCGAGCGGGGGACCGGGCCAGAAGGAACGGACGGCGATCGAGCGGGTCGCCGCGACCGTCGGGACGCTGCGGGCGTGCGGGGTCGACGGGCGGGACGTGGTGCTCGTGGACGACGTCGTGACGACCGGCGTGACGATGGCCGAGGGGGTGCGGGCGGTCCGCGCCGCGGGCGGCCGGGTCGTCCGGTGCGTGGCCGTCGCGAGCGTCGAGGACTGATGGCTCGGTGAACACCGGGTGACCGCTGTGCGTCCGGTGGGTGTCCGGCAGACTCGCCGACGCACCGTGACGCGGGACCTGCGGCGGGTCTAGCCTCGCGGCAAGGCGTTCGGGTTCGCCGGATGGAGGCGACGCGCCGAAGCTCGATGGGAGCCGCGACATGGACGTGACGATCACAGGCCGGAACGTCGGGGTCACCGACCGATTCCGCACCTACGTCGAACAGAAGTCCGAGAAGATCGACGTGCTCGCTGACCGTGCGCTCGCCTTCGAGGTGCGCATCAGCCGCCACCACGAGAAGTCGGGCGGCAGCCAGGGCGAGGACCGCATCGAGCTGACGCTCATCGGTCCCGGGCCCCTCGTGCGGGCGGAGTCCGCGGCGTCCGACAAGTACGCCGCCTTCGACCTCGCCTTCGCCCGCATCATGGAACGGCTGCGTCGTGCTCGTGACCGGCGCAAGGTGCACCGCGGTCGTCACCGCCCGACCTCAGTGGCCGAGGCCGCAGGCAGTGGCTTCGACGGCATGGGGGTGGTCCCCGCTGACGGCCGCCTCATCGAGGACGTCGCCACCGGCGCGGTCCCGGTCGTCGACGCCGACGCACCGGAGGACGAGGACGATGAGGTCTACAGCCCCGTGGTCATCCGGCACAAGGTCTTCGAGGCCGCCCCGATGACCGTCGACGACGCCCTGTACTTCATGGAGCTCGTCGGACACGACTTCTACCTGTTCGTGGACGCCGAGACCCACCGCCCGAGCGTCGTCTACCGACGCAAGGGCTGGGACTACGGCGTGATCGGCATCGACGACCAGACCGGTGCCGCGGCGTCGGTGGACGCCGAGCCGGCCGCCGCGCTCGCCTGACGCGATCGCTGCGGACACCGTCCGACCCGTGTGTGCGCGGTCCGTTCGCGGGCCGCGCACACCGCTGCCCCCACACCGACACCCCTCACAGCGCACGGCACCGGGGGGGTTGCTAGCATGACTGGTCGATCGGGCGCGCAGGTCGCGCACGACGACCCCGTAAGGAGCTCACGTGGCAAACGTGCTGGAGAAGGTCCTCCGCATCGGCGAAGGACGCACCGTCCGCCGGCTGAAGGCGTACGCCTCGGCGATCAACGACCTCGAGGACGACTTCTCGAGCCTCACCGACGAGGAACTCCAGGACGAGACGAAGGAGCTGCGCGAGCGGTACGCCAACGGCGAGACCCTCGACGACCTGCTCCCCGAGGCGTTCGCCGCCGTGCGGGAAGCAGCGAAGCGCACCCTCGGCATGCGGCACTTCGACGTGCAGCTCATGGGCGGGGCGGCCCTGCACCTCGGCAACATCGCCGAGATGAAGACCGGTGAGGGCAAGACCCTCGTCGCGACGACGGCGGCCTACCTCAACGCGATCCCGTCGCGTGGCGTGCACGTCATCACGGTCAACGACTACCTGGCGTCGTACCAGTCCGAGATCATGGGTCGCGTCTTCCGCGCCCTCGGCATGACGACCGGCTGCATCATCGCCAACCAGACGCCGGCCGAGCGCCGCGAGCAGTACGCCGCGGACATCACCTACGGCACGAACAACGAGTTCGGCTTCGACTACCTGCGCGACAACATGGCGTGGCAGGCCTCCGACATGGTGCAGCGCGGCCACTTCTTCGCCGTCGTCGACGAGGTCGACTCGATCCTCATCGACGAGGCCCGCACGCCGCTCATCATCTCCGGCCCGTCCTCGGGCGAGGCCAACCGGTGGTTCACGGAGTTCGCCTCGATCGCCAAGCGCCTGACCCCGGGCGAGGACTACGAGGTCGACGAGAAGAAGCGCACCGTCGGCGTGCTCGAGCCCGGCATCGAGAAGGTCGAGGACTACCTCGGCATCGACAACCTGTACGAGTCGGCGAACACCCCGCTCATCTCGTTCCTCAACAACTCCATCAAGGCCGTCGCCCTGTTCAAGCGCGACAAGGACTACGTCGTGATGAACGGCGAGGTGCTCATCGTCGACGAGCACACCGGCCGCATCCTGATGGGCCGTCGCTACAACGAGGGCATCCACCAGGCGATCGAGGCGAAGGAGAACGTCGAGGTCAAGGCGGAGAACCAGACCCTCGCCACGGTCACGCTGCAGAACTACTTCCGGCTGTACCAGAAGCTCTCCGGCATGACCGGTACCGCCGAGACCGAAGCGGCCGAGTTCATGTCGACCTACAAGCTCGGCGTGGTCCCGATCCCGACGAACAAGCCGATGCAGCGCATCGACCAGACCGACCTGGTCTACAAGAACGAGAAGTCCAAGTTCGAGCAGGTCGCCGAGGACATCGCCGAGCGCCACGAGCAGGGCCAGCCCGTCCTCGTCGGCACCACGAGCGTCGAGAAGTCCGAGTACCTGTCGAAGCTCCTCGCCAAGAAGGGCGTGAAGCACGAGGTCCTCAACGCGAAGAACCACGCGCGTGAAGCCGCGATCGTCGCCCAGGCCGGTCGCCTCGGCGCCGTCACCGTCGCGACGAACATGGCCGGCCGCGGCACCGACATCATGCTCGGCGGCAACTCCGAGTTCCTGGCGGTGCAGGAGATGCACGCCAAGGGCCTGTCGCCGACCGAGACCCCCGACGAGTACGAAGCCGAGTGGGACGAGGTCTTCGCCCGCGTCAAGGCCGAGGTCGAGGTCGAGGGCGACAAGGTCCGCGAGGCCGGTGGGCTCTACGTCCTCGGCACCGAGCGCCACGAGTCGCGCCGCATCGACAACCAGCTGCGTGGTCGTTCCGGCCGTCAGGGTGACCCGGGCGAGAGCCGCTTCTACCTGTCGCTCACCGACGACCTCATGCGCCTGTTCAACTCCGGTGCCGCCGAGAGCCTCATGGGCCGCTCGAACGTGCCGGACGACCTGGCGATCGAGAACAAGCTCGTCGGCCGCGCGATCCGTTCCGCCCAGGCGCAGGTCGAGGGCCGGAACGCCGAGATCCGCAAGAACGTCCTGAAGTACGACGACGTCCTGAACCGGCAGCGCGAGGCGATCTACAGCGACCGCCGCCACATCCTCGAGGGCGACGACCTGCACGACCGCGCGCAGTCGTTCCTCAAGGCCGTCATCGACGACGTGATCGACACCCACACCGGTGAGGGCTCGCCGGACGACTGGGACCTCGACGCCATGTGGACCGAGCTCGGCACGCTCTACCCGATCTCGATCTCCATCGACGAGGTCATCACCGAGGCCGGCTCGAAGGGCAAGGCGTCGCGGGACTTCCTCGGCCGCGAGATCCTCTCCGACGCCAAGCTTGCGTACTCCACGCGTGAGGAGCTCCTCGGCGACGAGGCGATGCGCGAGCTCGAGCGTCGTGTCGTCCTGTCGGTGATCGACCGCCGCTGGCGCGACCACCTGTACGAGATGGACTACCTCAAGGACGGCATCGGCCTCCGCGCGATGGCGCAGCGTGACCCGCTCGTCGAGTACCAGCGCGAGGGCTACGCGCTGTTCCAGACGATGATGGGCCAGATCCGCGAAGAGTCGGTCGGCTACCTGTTCAACCTCGAGGTCCAGGTGCAGTCCGACGGCGAGAACGCCGTCATCGAGGCCAAGGGTCTCGGCGAGGACGAGGTCTCCGGCCTCGAGTACTCGGCACCGTCGATCGACGGCGAGGTCGAGGTGCGCGACGAGAAGGGCCGCCTCGAGCAGGCCGCCACGGCGCGTGCGCAGCAGGCCCAGGCCGAGGCCGAGGCAGCTGCCGAGCCCGAGCAGGGCTCCGCGTTCGGCAACGCAGCCACGGCCTCCGGCCAGGCTGCCGCGGCCGGCAACCGTGCCGAGCGTCGTCAGGCGTCCAAGAAGTAGTCCGCGTGCGCGTGAGCGCATCGTGAGTAGCAATGGTCGGGTCCCGCGTCGGGACCCGACCATTGCTGCTCACCAAGCGCACCGACCGGCGGACGGGAGGCCCGTGGCGACACCGCCACGGGCCTCCCGTCCGCGTCAGGCACCTACAGGACGCCGATCGCGGTCGCCCGCCACCTGCCGTCCCGTGTCTCCAACCGCATCGCCACGGCGCGTGCATGACTGCGCGTGTGCACGACGACGGTCGCCTCGGCGACACCGTCCGCCGGTCGGCAGACGAGCACGCTGCCGACCCGCAGCACCGCTCGGCTCCGCGACCGTCGGCGCACCGAGCGGGCGTGCGCGGCCACGGCCGCACGTTGCTGCAGGTGTCGGTGCACGTCGTCGGTGATCCAGCGGGCGATGCTGTCGACCTCGCGGGCCCCGGTCAGGACCTCGGCGACGCACAGTCCCAGGGCGCGTGCGGTGTCCGCCGGGTCCGGAGGGCCGCTCGCCGGTTCCTCGACCGGTTGCGGTTCGACGATCGTCAGTGGCGGCGAGTGTGCCGTCGTCGTCGTGTGGTCGATCCGGCGTGCCTGCTCCGCCACCCCTGCCCCTTCCGTTGCTGGAGCGAGCGTATGGGGCGTGCAACATGAGAAATACAAAGCTGCTGGGCCTGTGGAGAGCACGACGTTGTCCACATGTCGGCGCACCTAGACTGGCTGGGTGTCGACCCTCAGTGACCTCGTCCTCGCGCAAGGCCGTTCCTCCGAAGCCGACGTGGAGTGGCTCCACCTGCTCGTGGGGGACTGGCAGCTCCTCGCCGACCTGTCCTTCGCCGACATGGTGCTGTGGGTGCCGACTGCCGAGGACGGCTCGTTCGTCGCCGTGGCACACGCCCGACCGAGCTCCGCCGCCACACTGTTCTACCGCGACATCGTCGGCCAGGAGATCCGCGAGGAGTGGCGCGGTCAGGTGACCGAGAGCTTCGCCGGCGCCCGCGTCGTCGACTCCGCCGAGCCCGACTGGTACGAGGACACCCCCACCCGGGTCCGTGCGATCCCGGTGCTGCGGCGCCTCAGTGCCAAGAGCGCGGAGACCACCGAGCGGCCGATCGCCGTCGTCACGCGGCACTCCAACCAGGACGAGATGCGGACGCCGAGCCGCCAGGAACTGAACTTCACCGCGAGTGCGAACGACCTGTTCGGCATGATCGCGACGGGCGACTTCCCGGACCTCGGCGCACCGGCCGGTCCGCGCCGCGGCGCCCCGCGCGCCAGTGACGGTCTGCTGCGCCTCGACACCGCCGGCATCGTGACGTTCGCCAGCCCGAACGGCCTGAGCGCCTTCAACCGGATGGGCTTCGAGGGAGAGCTCGAACGGAAGTCCCTCGCCGAGGTCACCACCGAGCTCATCGGCGCGCAGCTCGACGTCGACGAGTCCCTGCCCCTCGTCGTCACCGGTCGCGCTCCGTGGCGGGCTGACATCGAGTCGAAGGGCGTGACGGTGTCGCTGCGGTCGATCCCGCTCCGCGACCACGGCGACCGCATCGGTGCGATCGTGCTCTGCCGCGACGTGTCGGAGCTCCGGCACCAGGAGCGCGAGCTCATCACCAAGGACGCGACGATCCGCGAGATCCACCACCGCGTCAAGAACAACCTGCAGACGGTGGCGTCGTTGCTGCGCATCCAGGCTCGTCGGACGCACTCCGACGAGGCACGGACCTCGCTGCAGAACGCCATGCGCCGCGTGGCAGCCATCGCGGTCGTGCACGACACGCTGTCGAGCGGCCTGAGCCAGACGGTCGACTTCGACGACGTCTTCGACTCGGTGCTCAAGCTCGTCACCGAGGTCGCCGCGTCGCACAACACGACCGTGCACCCGAAGAAGACCGGCGAGTTCGGGGTGCTGCCGTCCGAGGCTGCCACGCCGCTCGCACTCGGGCTCACCGAGCTCGTCACGAACGCCGTCGAGCACGGGCTGGACGGCCGCGACGGCGAGGTCGAGATCGTCGCCCGCCGGTTCGACGACCACCTGGAGATCGAGGTCCGTGACAACGGCGTGGGTCTGCCCGAGGGGAAGGTCGGGTCGGGCCTCGGCACCCAGATCGTCCGCACGCTCATCCAGGGCGAGCTCGGCGGCACGATCGACTGGCACACCCTGACCGGCAGCGGCACCGAGGTGACGATCACCATCCCGTTCCGCTGGCTGACCGCTCCCGCCTAGCGCCTGGGCGCGCCGCGCCCGCGGGAGTCGCGCGTCGGGTCCGCGCCCGCTCGTGAGGTTCCGAGATCTGCGCATCTCGGCGCGTGATCGCGCGTGTTGTGGAACCTCGACGGTCGGTGCGCGGCATGTTGTGGAACCCCGAGGACCAGCGCACGGCGTGCCGCCCCGCCCCGCGCCCCCGTGCGCCACGCGCACGACGACGCCCGCCGCCCCCGAAGGGACGACGGGCGTCGGTGTGTCCTGCGGGAACCGGCCCGGGTCAGGAAGCGCGGCGGGCGCGGGCGGCGCGACGCTTCAGCGCACGACGCTCGTCCTCGCTGAGGCCACCCCAGACACCGGAGTCCTGGTTGTTCTCGAGTGCGTACTGCAGGCACATCTCGGTGACCGTGCAGCGCGCACAGACCGACTTGGCCTTCTCGATCTGATCGACGGCGGGCCCGGTGTTCCCGACGGGGAAGAAGAGCTCGGGGTCCGCGGTGAGGCAAGCTGCCTTGTCACGCCAGTCCATGTGTGGTGCTCCTTGATGTCGATGCTCGAACGGCAGGCCGGGGCCGGGGTTCGGGGGATCGGAACGCTGATCATGCATGAGGCATGAGGGGACAACTGTGGGGAGGAGTCCGCTGGAAGCGAGTCTGACGCCCGCGTGACGCTCGGGGGAGGAGCGACGAACCACGGGAGACGCACACCACATCGTGCCGTCCAAACGACCTCGAATATCGTTCCATACTGGTAGGGGCAAATCAAGGGTTCCGATGCTGGAGGATCACTGTGCACGATGACGACCCGACCGCGGTCGACCGTCCTGAGCGACGCTCACGCGCGCTGATCGGCCTGCTGGTGGTGGTCGGCCTCGAGTTCGCGGCGCTCGTCGTGGTCACGGTCGTCCTGGTCGTCGAGCTGATCGTCGCGCCGGCGTCGAGCCTGGCGTCCGGGATCGCCCTGACGATCCTGTCGGCCGTCGCGGCGCTCTGGCTCGGTGCGCTCCTGAACGGCCTGTGGAAGCGTCGCGCCTGGGTGCGGTCGGGGATCATCGTCTGGCAGGTCCTGCAGGGTGCGATCGCGATCGGCGCGTTCCAGGGTGTCTTCCGCGAGCCGGCGGTCGGCTGGGTTCTGCTGATCCCCGCCCTGCTCGGCATCACGTTCGTGCTGTCGCGGTCGGTGACGGCCGCGCTCGCGCGTCCCGTGGAGTAGACGAGACCGACAGACGGACGGGAGGCGCGGTGCCAGCTGGCACCGCGCCTCCCGTCTCGCTGTGGTCCGGTCCTCAGACCAGGCCGAGCTTCTTCCGCAGGCTCGCCACGTGTCCGGTCGCCTTGACGTTGTAGAGCGGCAGCTGCACGCTGCCGTCCTCGTCGACCACGATCGTGGAGCGGATCGTGCCGGTCACGATCTTGCCGTAGTTGTTCTTCTCGCCCCACGCGGCGTAGGCCTTGTGCACCGCCAGGTCGGGGTCGCTCAGCAGCGGGAACGTGAGCGCCTGCTCGTGCTGGAACGTCTTGAGCTTCGCCTGCTCGTCCTTCGAGACACCGAGGACCTCGTAGCCGGCTGCCTGCAGCGACGACATGTTGTCGCGGAAGTCGCAGGCCTCGGTGGTGCACCCCGGGGTGGACGCGGCCGGGTAGAAGTACACGATGACCTTCTTGCCCCGCAGTGCGGCGAGCGAGTGTTCGACGCCGTCCTGGTCCGGCAGCGTGAAGTCGGGGGCGGTGTCGCCGGCGGCGAGACGGTCGGTCATGGTGCTCCTGTTCGCTTGGTGCCCACGAGTGGTCGTGAGCGCGCAGAACCCATGCTATTGTTGATTCCCGTTGCGGCACGGAAGCCGGAACATGCACCTCTAGCTCAATTGGCAGAGCAACTGACTCTTAATCAGTGGGTTCTCGGTTCAAGTCCGAGGGGGTGCACCACAACCACGAAGGCCCCGACTCATCGAGTCGGGGCCTTCGTGCGTTCCGGGGGTGTGCACGCGTTCCGAGCGGGACACGCCCGAGGTGTGTCTGGCGGTCGGATTCAGTCGGCGGTGACGTCGACGATCCGTTCCGGGCCGACGACGAGGTCGACGGCGCCGGCGGAGGCCGCTGCGAGGTCCGCGGTCAGGGTCTCGAGCGCGTCGGCGGGCACCCAGACCTCGAACGTCGCCGCACGCCCGTAGACCGTCGCACCGAGGGTCGCGTGGTGGTGCCGGACCCAGTCGCGCAGGACGTTGTCGAGCCGGCCGGCCGCGGCGTGCGGGGCGTCGAAGTGCACCTGCGTGAGCGCCTCGCGCCGGACGAGCGCGGCGGTGTCGAGGGCCTCCGAGACCGAGGTCGAGTAGGCGCGGACGAGTCCGCCGGCGCCGAGCTTCACGCCGCCGAAGTAGCGCGTCACGACGGCGACCACGTCGGTGAGTTCGCGGCGGCGGAGCACCTCGAGCATCGGCACGCCCGCCGTACCCGACGGTTCTCCGTCGTCCGACGACCGGGCCTGGTCGCCGAGGGTGCCGGTGACCATCGCGGTGCAGTTGTGCCGGGCGTCCCAGCGGCGGCGTTTCACCTCCGCGATGACCCGCTCGGCGTCCGCGACGTCCGACACCGGGGCGACCGTGGTGATGAACCGCGACTTCGTGATGACGATCTCGTGCTCGACCGGGTCGGCGATCGTCGCGGGGAAGCTGCGGGCCATGCCCACGAGGCTAACGGCGTGCACGGTGTCCGCCGCGCTACGATGTCGTGCACGCACGGCTGGGGAGGAGTCCGACATGGAGACCGGTGATCCGAGGGGCGGGGTCCTGGACGCCGCCGAACTCGCACGGCGCATCAACCTGCTGCTGGACTTCGAGGAGTCCCAGCGTGGCGCCCCGGTGCCGTTCGCCTCGATCGAGGAGTACGTCGCCGCCCACGGCGGTTCGCTCTCGCGGGCGAAGTGGACCTACATGCTCTCCGGCGACGGCCGACGCAACCGCGACACCGAGCTCCTGCGGCTGCTCGCCGGGTACTTCGAGGTCGACGAGCGCTTCCTGCTCGAGGACAGCGACGTCCCCGAGCGCATCGGCGCCCAGCTCGCCCTCGTCCGCTCCCTGCGTTCCGCCCGCGTGAGCGGGTTCGCTGCACGCACCTTCCCCGGCGAGCTCTCACCCGAGGCGCTGCGGCGCATCGCCGAGGTGCTCGAGGAGGAATCACAGCGCGGGAGCGTGGCGTGACCGACCCGCTGCTCGAGTCCTTCTGGGCGCGCGGTGCGGTCGAGGGGTGGTCCGACGTCGACCAGGCCGTCGCCGCTGCAGCCGTCGTCGTGGACAAGCCCATCGTCGTCCGCGAAGAGGCGTTCCTGGCGACGGAGCCCGTGTGCGGCTTCGTCGCGACGCTCGAACACGCCCACCTGATCATGATCTCGCCGACCGCGTCGCCGACCTTCCGGGCGTTCGTCATCGGCCACGAGCTCGGCCACGTCCTGCACCGGCACCAGGAGCACGCGCCCCAGTCGGCCTACATCCGCGACGTCATCCCGGACCTGCCCGAGTACAAGGTCGAGCGGGCGCTGGCGCGGGGGATGTTCTCGAACGCGTACGAGCACGAGGCCGAGGTCTTCGCCGACGCACTCGCGACGCTCATCCGGCGACACCGCGGCCGCCCGAGCGCCTTCCGCGGGGTCTTCGGGTGATCGTCGCCGTCGTCCAGGCGGTGCTGCTCATCGCCGGGACGATCGCGCTCTTCGTCCTGCAACGCGGGCAGGACCGGACCCTGGCGGTGACCTTCCTGCTGTTCGCCGGCACCATCGTCACGAACGTCGATCCGCTGTACCGGTGGCTCGACCCACTGCTCGGCGGCTCGAACGTGGTGACCGTGGTCAGCGACTGCCTGATGGTCGCCGGCACGAGCACGCTGCTCTGGGGCGTGGCGAAGGCGGTCGGTGCGGCGCGGCCGTGGCTCCGGAACGCGATCGTGGTGTCGTGCGGCGCCGTGGTGGTCGTCGTGGTCGTCGCCTTCGTGGTGCTGGACAAGCCGGCCACCACGACGACGTTCATGCTCGACGCCGGGTCGCACCCGGCCGCGAGCGTCTACTCGATCGCGCAGACGGTGTACCTCGGGGTGGCGCTCGGCGCGACGGGCCTCATCTGCGTCCTCCGCCTGCGCGAGGCCCGGACGACGACGGACCTGGTCGGGCTGTGGGTCCTGGTGCTCGGCGGTGTCCTCGGGGTCGTCCGGATGGTCGTCGTCGTGGTCATGGACCTGGCGCACGTCACGGGGGACCTCGACCGGATGCGCTCCCTCGCGCTGCCGTACGACGTCACGACGCCCGGCGCCGTGATCTGCGTCTCGACGGGGATGCTGCTGCTCGTCGTCGGACACCGGGTCTCGCGACGTCGCCGCACCCGGCGGGTCGACGCGGCGCTGCGACGTCTCGCGCCGCTGCACGCGCGGATCGGTGCCGACAACGCCTACCCGTCGACCGAGGACCCCGCGACGCGGTTGAGCCGCGCGATCGTCGAGGTCAACGACGGGCTCCGGCGGACGCGTACGCCGTTGACCGATGCCGAGCGAGCCGTCCTCGCCGAGGCCGAGTCGGCGCTCGACTCCGCGTAGCCCGAAGGGGTGACTCGACGGTCTCCCGACGCCCGTGTAGGGTTTGTAGCAAGTGCTACAGATCCTGTGGCTCGTCGGGTGGGACTCGGCCGCGTTGGGGGCGGCCGAGCACCACCGACACTCGTTGTCTAGACTCGGACGGTGCTCGTCTTCGCCGCAGTCGTCCTGTTCATCGGTGCCGTCTTCAACGTCGTCAGCTGGCCGCGCTTCTTCCAGCGCGTCGCGAAGGACACCCGCGCGCGTGACGCCGCGGGCAAGCCGACGACGTTCTACACGGTGCACCTCGTGCTGCTGCTCATCGCGCTCGCCATCGCCGTGGCCGCGGTCGTCGCCGGGATCCTGCTGCTGGTCTGAGCCGCTCGCCGTTCGCCGTCGGGCGTCGCTTCAGCGCTGCTTCAGGGCGGCACGGCAGGATCGTCGCCATGCGTGTCCTGGTGGTCGACGACGAGGTGCGGCTCGCCGACGGTGTCCGTCGCGGCCTCGAGGCCGAGGGGTGGGCGGTCGACGTCGCCCACGACGGCGTCGACGGCCTGTGGCACGCCCGCGAGTTCCGCTACGACGCGATCGTCCTCGACCTGATGATGCCGGGGATGAGCGGATGGGCGGTCTGCGCCCAGCTCCGGGCCGACCAGGACTGGACGCCGGTGCTCATGCTCACCGCCAAGGACGGCGAGTGGGACCAGGTCGAGGCCCTCGACGCCGGCGCCGACGACTACGTCACGAAGCCCTTCTCACACCCGGTCCTCGTCGCCCGGCTGCGCGCGCTCGTCCGCCGCGGTGCGCGGGAACGCCCGG
The DNA here is from genome assembly GCF_044748425.1 of Curtobacterium sp. NPDC089991. NCBI lineage: Bacteria > Bacillati > Actinomycetota > Actinomycetes > Micrococcales > Microbacteriaceae > Curtobacterium > Curtobacterium sp. NPDC089991. Next base: position 30,925 of record NZ_JBIVGB010000002.1, on the reverse strand, counting down.
CGGTGCTGACCCTCGGCGACCTGGTCGTCGACCCGGCCGCACGGACCGTGGCGCGTGCCGGGACCCCCGTCGACCTGACGAGCCGGGAGTTCGCGGTGCTCGAGTACCTCGCGCGGCGCTCCGGGCAGGTGTGCTCGAAGCGCGAGGTGATCGAGAACGTCTGGGACGTCGACTTCGAGGGCGACCCGAACATCGTCGAGGTGTACGTCGGGCACCTCCGGCGCAAGCTCGACCGGCCGTTCGGACGGACGTCACTCGAGACCGTCCGCGGTGCGGGCTACCGACTGGCGGCCGACGGTGGCTGACCGGGGGACGGGGCGCACGCGCCGCTTCCGGTCCGTGCGCGCGCGGACCACGCTCGGCGCCGGCGTGGTCGTGCTCGCCGCCCTGGTCGTCGGCGCCGTGGGGTTCGTCGTGGTGCTCCGCCTGGTGCTGCTCGACGGGGTGCGGACGTCCGCCGAGGCCGGACTCGAACAGGTGTCGTCACGGGTCGAGTCCGACGGTGCCGGTGCGGTGACCGACTACGAGGACGTCCTGGTGCAGGTGGTCGGTGCCGGCGGCTCGGTCCTGGCACACGGCGAGGACGCCGACGCTCCGGCCTTGTCGACCGCGGACGAGTCCCGGTGGTCGCACGACGGCGAACGCTGGCTGCTCGTCGCCGACGACGTCGACCTGCCCGGTGGGGGTGAGGCGACCCTGGTGTACGGCGTCTCCCTCGAGCAGACCGACACCGCCATCCGGACCGCCGTGGTGCTCCTCGCCGGCGGGGTGCCGGTGCTCGTCCTCGTGCTCGGGATCGTGACCTGGTCCGTGACCGGGCGGTCGTTGCGGCCGGTGGAGCGGATGCGCACCGAGGTCGAGACGATCCGTGCCGCGCAGCCCCACGCCCGCGTGGTCGTGCCGGACACCGGTGACGAGATCGCCCGGCTCGCGACCACCATGAACGCGATGCTCGACCGACTCGACCGATCCGCGGCGGGGCAACGGCAGTTCGTGTCCGACGCCTCGCACGAGCTGCGGTCGCCGATCGCGTCCCTCCGCCAGCACGCCGAGGTCGCCGTCGCGTACCCGGACCGGACCGACGTCGCCGAGTTCTCCGACGTCGTGCGGTCCGAGGCCGTGCGCCTGCAGGACCTCGTCACCGGGCTGCTCGAGCTGTCGCGGCTCGACGAGGGCGGCACGGGTGTCCGTCGTCCCGTGGACCTCGACGACCTCGCACTCGACGCCGTCGCGCGGGCGCGGGCGCGGGCGCGGGTGCCGGGTGGTGGGACCGGCGACCGTGCGATCCGGGTCGACGGCTCCGGGATCTCCGCCGCACGCGTGCTCGGCGACGAACGGCTGCTCACCGGCGTGGTCCGGAACCTCGTCGACAACGCCGTCCGGCATGCCGCGTCGCGCGTCGCGGTGGCCCTGGTCGAGCAGGACGGCGCCGCGGTGCTGACCGTGGACGACGACGGCTCCGGGGTCCCGGCGGCCGAGCGCGACCGGGTGTTCGAGCGGTTCGTCCGGCTCGACGAGGCCCGCAGCCGCGACGCCGGTGGTGCCGGCCTCGGTCTGGCGATCGTGCGGGACGCCGTCCGGGCGCACGGCGGCGATGCGACGGTGGCGGACTCGCCGCTCGGCGGGGCGCGGTTCGTCGTGTGCATCGCACTCGGCGGCTGAACAGGCGGCTTCAGGTCTGCTTCAGCACCCCGCCGACATGCTCGTCCTATGACCTTCCGCACCCAGCTCCAGAAGCCCTCCGCCCGCCGCGTCACCGCCCTCGCCGCCCTGCCCGTCGTGGCCGCACTCGCCCTCACCGGCTGCTCCACCGACGGATCGTCCGACTCGGCGGCGTCGTCCTCGAACGGATCGGCCGCGACGGGCGCCACCACCGGCACGTCGGGTGGCGCGTCCGCGACCGCCGCTTCGGCCACGTCGAACGACGCCCTGCTGGCCGCCGTCGCGACCGCACGCGGGAGCGTCGGCTCCGGCTCCGGCTCCGGCACCGTCATCTCGGTCGAGCAGGAGCAGCGTGGCAGCGCGTACGAGGTCCTCGTCGTGACGAAGGACGGCACCGAGCACGAGGTGCACACCGACGCCGCCGGCACCGGGGTGACCGGTACCCCGCAGACGGAGACCGCGGACGCCGACGACCGCGCCGAGCACGACCGGTTCGTCGCAGCCGCCGACCTCGACGTCAGCAAGGCCGTCAGCGCCTTCGAGGACCTGCACGCCGGTTCGATCACCGAGCTCGGCCTCGACGACCACCTCGGCAAGGTGGTCTGGGAGGGTGACGTCGTCGACGGGTCAGGCACCAAGCACAGCGTCCGGATCGACGCCGGTTCGGGAGACGTCGTCACCGACCAGGTCGACACCGACGACTGACCCGACGACCGACCCGACGACCGACCCGACCGACGTCGGCGGTCAGCGGTAGACCTGGGGGCATCCGACCCGGGCGTCGGCGACCTCGGGAGACACCATGACGGACCAGACCCCTCGCACCTACCCCCAGGGCGTGCCGAGCTGGATCGACGGACGACACCCGGACCCCGACGCCGCGCAGGCGTTCTACGGCGGTCTGTTCGGCTGGGACTTCGAGGAGCGCCTGCCGCCCGGGGCCCCCGGCTCGTACCGGATCGTGAGCATCGACGGACGAGAGGTCGGCGCGATCGCATCGGGTGACGAGCGGGCGTCGTGGACGACGTACATCGCCGTGGACGACGCCGACGCGGTGGCCGCTCGGGTCGTCGAGCTCGGTGGCACCGCCGCTCCGGCGGAGGACGCCGGGCCGGGTGGCGCCGCGGGCCGCAGCGTCGACTGCGTCGATCTGCGCGGTGCGGCGTTCGGACTCTGGCAGGCGCGCGAGCGGCTCGGGTCCCAGCACATCAACGCCCCCGGCGGTTGGGTCTTCAGCGACCTCCGCTCGACCGAGCCGGAGCAGGCGATCTCGTTCTACGAGCAGCTGTTCGGCTGGCGGGTCTCCGGCATCGAGGAGGGCCCGAGCGCCATGGTCCGGCTGCCAGGCTACGGGGACCACCTCGCGGCCACCTCCGACCCCGACATCCGCGAACGGCAGGTCGGCGCACCGGAGGGCTTCGCGGACGTCATCGGCGCCCTCGCCCGACTCGACGACGGGCCGGACGACTGGCACGTGTCGTTCAGCGTGGCGGACCGTGACGCCGCCGCCGCACGGGCCGAGGAGCTCGGCGGCGCCGTGCTCGGTACCTGGCAGGGTCCGTGGACGCGTGCGGCCGAACTGCGGGACCCGCAGGGCGCCACGTTCCGCGTCACGCAGTTCGCCCCGGAGGGCGACGCCTGAGCGCAGCGCCCGCGGACCGTCAGCCGGTGGTGAGCGGCGGTCCGAGCACCTTCTGGATGGCCAGCGCGGCGAGCTGCTCGTCCGAGGTGTCGAGCAGCACGCGGAACGTCTCCGGCTCCGTGACGAACTCGACGCAGACGGCGTCCTCGTCGCACGGTCCGAGCCGCCACCCCGACACCGCGTCCATCGGCACGGAGATCCGCGCCTCGCGCTCGTAGTCGGTCTCGGCCTCCAGGCGGTCGGGGAACACCCGCAGGCGTCCGTACGCGCCTCGCCAGCTCAGCTGGAGATCGAGGGTGGGGGGAACAGACGCAGGGGAGACAGAGCGGTCCGGCACCCGCCGATCGTACCGACGGGTGCCGGACCCACTGCACTCGGCGCGCGACGTGCTGCGCACCGGGGACAGATCAGACGGTGTCGTCGGACCCCTTGTGCTCGCCGCCGTCCTCGCCGTCGCGACGGACCTGGTTCGCCGGGTCACGGACACCGATCGGGTACGGACCGGTGACGCCCTGTCGGAGCGAGGCGATGCGCAGGATGCGGTCGCGCTGCAGGAACCAGCCGACGACGAGCAGCGGGATCACGATCACGAGGGACGCGATCGTGTAGGTGCCGACCGGGTAGTCGATCGCCATCAGCACGATGACCGACGCCAGGAACGCCAGCGTGAGCCACGCGGTCACCGGGGCACCGGGCAGCTTGAAGGACGGCTCCTTCGCCAGTCCCTGCTTCGCCCACGACCGGAGCCGCATCTGGCAGAGGATGATCGTGCCCCACGCCGTGATGATGCCGAGGCTCGCAATGTTCAACGCGATCTCGAAGGCCTGGCTCGGGACGAAGTAGTTCAGGACGACGCCGGCGACCGTGAACGCGGCGGTGAGCAGGATGCCGGCGTACGGCACACCGCCCTTCGACATCTTGGTGGTCCACTTCGGCGCCGAGCCGTTCATGCCCATCGAGTGCAGGGCGCGACCGGTCGAGTACAGGCCGGCGTTGAGCGACGACAGTGCCGCCGTGAGCACGACGAAGTTCATGATGCCGCCGACGATCGACCCGACCTGCGGGTTGCCGAGCGACGAGAAGAACGTCACGAACGGGCTCTCGCCCTCCTTGTACGCCGTGTACGGCAGGAGCAGGGAGAGCAGGATGATCGACCCGACGTAGAAGACCGCGATGCGGAACACGACGGAGTTGATGGCGCGGGGGATGACCTTCTCGGTGTTCTGCGTCTCACCGGACGCGGTGCCGACGAGCTCGATCGCCGCGTACGCGAACACGACACCCTGGATCACGATGACCGCGGGGAGCAGCCCGTTCGGGAACAGTCCGCCGTTGTCGCCCCAGATCGAGAAGCCCGTGCGGACGGCTTCGCCGCCGGCCTCGACCGGGAACGCGAAGACGAGCCAGATGATCGCGACGACGAGGAACGCGACGAGTGCGGCGACCTTGATGAGCGCGAACCAGAACTCGAGTTCGCCGAACACCTTGACCGCGACCATGTTGGCGGCGAGCACGACGACCAGGGCGATCAACGCGAGGAGCCACTGCGGTGCGGCGGTGAACGCGGACCAGTACTGCAGGTAGATCGCGACGGCGGTGGTGTCGACGATCGAGGTCATCGCCCAGTTCAGGAAGTACATCCAGCCGGCGGCGTAGGCGAACTTCTCGCCGTAGAACTCGCGGGCGTAGGAGATGAACGATCCCGACGACGGACGGTGCAGCACGAGCTCGCCGAGGGCGCGCAGGATGAAGAACGCGAAGATGCCGCAGATCAGGTAGGTCAGCGCGAGCGCGGGGCCCGCGGTGTGGAGTCGTCCACCCGCACCGAGGAAGAGTCCGGTGCCGATGGCCCCACCGATCGCGATCATCTGCAGCTGCCGGGGCTTCAGACCGTGCTGGTAGCCCTCTTGCTCGTGCGAGAAGTCGTTCGCCGGAGCACGGTTCACGCCCGTGTCGTTCTGCGCTGTCATGCGCGCCAACCTACATGCGCACGGAACCGGGGCGGCACACAAACCTCCGAACGAGCTGATCTGTAACGAGACGGTCACGATCGCGATCCCCATGTGCGTGGGCGACACGCCGACGACGGGGTACAGCGGTGCCGGGATTCCGGCGGACGTCGATTGTGATCGGGGGACAAGACACCGTTAGGTTTGAACGTCCCCACAGGCCCGATGGTCGGGGACACGACGACCAGAACGCGTCAGCGGCCAGCAGCGCCGCAGCCGTACGGTCGGCCGGACCGGGACCGCCCCGAGCGTGGTCCCTGCGTGCGTGTTCGCTCGCCCTGCGCCGTTGCGCGGGCTGACGTGGACCGTGCGCGCCGTCCCGGGCGACCCGTTCGCAACCACACCGTCACCGCACGTGCGCTCCGGCGCCGCGGCGACGCGAGGAGTCCAGTTGTCCATTGCCCCATCCGAGATCCGGCACGACACGTCGCCGGACGGCACGGGCGCCGCGCTCAGTGTCCGCGGCGTCTACAAGGTGTTCGGCCGGCGTCCCGGCGACGCCGTCCGCCGCCTCGCCGCCGGCGCCACCCGCGACGAGGTCCGCGAGCAGGGATCCGCCGCGGTCATCGACGCGTCCTTCGACGTCCGTCCCGGCGAGATCTTCGTCGTCATGGGACTGTCCGGCTCCGGCAAGTCGACCCTCATCCGGATGCTCAACGGCCTGCTCGAGCCCAGCGCCGGCAGCGTCGAGATCGGCGGGCGCACGGTCACCAGGGCGAGCGCCAAGGAGATCCGCGAGATCCGTCGGTCGAGCGTGTCGATGGTGTTCCAGCACTTCGCACTGCTGCCGCACCGAACCGTGCTCGAGAACGTCGCGTACGGCCTCGAGGTGAACGGCGTCGACAAGACCACTCGGCTCGCGAAGGCCCGTGAGGTCATCGACCTGGTCGGCCTGGACGTCTGGGCCGATGCGAAGCCCGACGAGCTGTCCGGCGGCATGCAGCAGCGCGTCGGCATCGCCCGCGCCCTCGCCGCCGAGACCGACGTCCTGCTGATGGACGAGGCGTTCAGCGCGCTCGACCCGCTCATCCGCCGTGAGATGCAGGAGCAGCTCGTCGACCTGCAGCAGCGGCTCGGCAAGACCATCGTCTTCATCACGCACGACCTCAACGAGGCGATGTTCCTCGGTGACCGGATCGCCGTGATGCGCGACGGCCGGATCGTGCAGATCGGGTCGCCGGAGGACATCCTCACCGACCCGGCGAACGACTACGTCGCCCAGTTCGTGCAGGACGTCGACCGCGCCCGTGTGCTCACCGCCGCGAGCGTCATGGAACCGGCGCGCGCGGTCGTCCCGTCGACGGCGGGCCCACGTGGCGCGCTCCGGGTGATGCGCGACCTGCAGACCGCAGCGGTGTTCGTCACCGGGCGTGGTCGCACGCTCGACGGATGGGTCCGCGATCGCCACGTGATGCGACAGGTCAAGGCCGGCGACACGAACCTCGACGCCATCGTGAACACCGAGTACGCCCGGGTCTCACCCGACACCGCGCTCACCGATCTGTTCGAGCTCGCCGTGGAGTCGCCCCTGCCGATCGCCGTGGTCGACGACGAGGACCGCCTGCTCGGCGTCGTGCCGCGGGTCACACTGCTCGCAGCGCTCGGCAACGTGCCGACCGCGACCATGCCGATCCCGGTGCTCGAGCCGGTCACGCGCATCTCGGATTCGGATCTCGACGCGACCCTGGCCACCGGGGAACAGCCCGTCGTGAGCGATCCGACCATCATCTCGACCGACCGCACAGGAGCCGACGCATGACCACTCTCTTCGGATTCCGACTGCCGCTCGGCGACGCGGTCGACGCGATCGTCGAGTGGATCACGACCTACCTCGGTGGCGTCTTCGACGTCATCGCCGCGATCTTCACGTTCTTCTACGAGTGGATCGAGTACTTCCTCACGACGCCGCCGTTCTGGGCCGTGATCGTCGTGCTCGTCGCCGTGGCCTTCTGGGCGAAGGGCTGGAAGCTCGCGCTCGGCACCCTGGTCGGCCTGGCTGTCATCGTGAGCATCGGCGAGTGGAGCTACGCGATGGAGTCGCTCGCCCTCGTCGTCGTCGCCGCCGGTATCGCCGTGGTGCTCAGTCTGCCGCTGGGCGTCTGGGCGGCGCGCTCCGACGCAGCGAGCCGGACGATCAAGCCGGTCCTCGACTTCATGCAGACGACCCCGGCGTTCGTGTACCTGATCCCCGCGCTCATCCTGTTCGGCATCGGGCCGGTGCCGGGCATCGTCGCGACGATCGTCTTCGCGATGGCGCCGGGCGTCCGCCTCACCGAGCTCGGTATCCGCGGCGTCAGCTCCGAGGTCGTCGAAGCCGGTGCTGCGTTCGGCTCGAGCCCGTGGCGGATCCTCCGTCAGATCCAGCTGCCGCTCGCTCGTCCGAGCATCATGGCCGGCGTCAACCAGGTCATCATGCTCTCGCTGTCCATGGTCGTCATCGCGGGCATGGTCGGCGCCGGGGGACTCGGCGGCCAGATCGTCGCCGCCCTGAACCGCATCGACGTCGGTCTGGGCTCCGAGGCAGGCATCTCGGTCGTGATCCTCGCGATCGTGCTGGACCGGATGACCGCAGCGTTCGGTGGCGACCGCAAGAAGCGCGCTCCGAGCCGGACGACGGCGGCCACCGCGCCCACCGGCGACGACGACCAGGAGTCGGCGACCCAGCAGGCGGAGCAGCCCGTGCCGGTCGGCGCCTGACGGCTGGAGCGCCGTCGCGCACCCGGTCGACCAGATCATCCAGACCCCACAGACCGCACGGTGACAGCACGCCGTGTCGACGACGCCGAACCCGGTCCGCCGGTGCCGAGCGTCGAACCAGGAAGGAAACCATGAACACCCGAACCAAGATCCTGTCGGCCATCGGACTCGGTGCCGCCGCGGCCCTCGCGCTCAGCGCCTGCTCGCCGCCCGGCTCGAGCAACGCGTCCGACACGGTGGACAACGGCGACAAGCAGGCGATGAAGATGGTCGTCTTCAACGGCTGGGACGAGGACACCGCAGCAAGCGAGCTCTGGAAGTACGTCCTCGAGAAGAAGGGGTACGACGTCGAGCTCGACTACGCGGACCCCGCGCCGGCGTACCAGGGGCTGGCTCAGGGCGACTACGACGCCGTGCTCGACACCTGGCTGCCGAACACGCACAAGGCGTACATGGACAAGTACGGCGACGACCTCGAGGACCTCGGGTCGTGGAACGACCAGGCGTCGCTCGAACTCACCGTGAACGCGGACGCTCCGATCGACTCGCTCGCCGACCTCGCCGCGCACAAGGACGACTTCGGCGGACGGATCGTGGGCATCGAGCCCGGCGCGGGCGAGACGAAGATCGTCAAGGAGAAGGTCATGAAGGCCTACGGGCTCGACGACTGGGAGCTCGTCACGAGCTCGACGCCGGCGATGCTGTCCGAGCTGAAGAAGTCCGAGAAGGACGGCAAGGACATCGTCGTCACCCTCTGGCGTCCGCACTGGGCCTACAACGCCTTCGACGTGAAGGACCTCGAGGACCCGAAGAACGCCCTCGGCGACAACGAGAGCATCCACACGATCGTGAACGAGGACTTCGGCGACGACTTCCCGCAAGCGCAGAAGTGGCTGCAGGCGTTCAAGATGGACTCCGACACGCTCTACTCGCTCGAGGACGCGCTCGTGAACAGCGGCGCGGACCAGTCCGAGTACCAGTCGATCGTCGAGAAGTGGGTTGCCGACAACGAGGACTACGTGGACTCGCTCACCGCGAGCAAGTAGCGGTTCCGTTCGGACAGGAGGCCCGCTGCGCGTCGTGCGCACCGGGCCTCCTCGCGTGCGTGGCCGGGTCCTGCGAACAACGCCTGTCGTCCGTTGCTTGCATGGAGGGATGGACATCCTCCTCCGACTCCTGGTCGCGATCGGGTTCGCCCTCCTCATCACCGCCGTCGCCGCGGTCGTCCTGCACCTGGTGCTGCGGACGGTCGCGCGACGGGAGCGGTGGGCCGGCGTGCTCTCGCGCCGGGCGAAGCACCCCTTCCGCACCACCCTGCTCGTGGTCCTGCTCTGGATCGCGTTCACCTCGAGCGTCCCGCGCGACGCCGACGCGTACCCGTGGCGTGACGAGGTCGTGCACGGGTTCCTCATCGTCACGATCGCGGTGGGCTGCTGGCTGGCGTGCCAGATCGCGATCTTCCTCGAGGACCTCGGCCTGCACCGGTTCCGCATCGACGTCCCCGACAACCGGCAGGCCCGCCGCATCCGCACGCAGGTCCTCATCATCCGGCGGCTGACCGTCGCCGTGCTCGTCATCATCGCCGTCGGCGCGATCCTGCTCACCTTCGACGGGGTCGAGGCCGCCGGCGCGAGCGTGCTCGCGAGCGCCGGACTCATCTCGGTCGTCGCGGGTCTGGCGGCGCAGTCGACGCTCGGCAACGTCTTCGCGGGCATGCAGCTCGCGTTCTCCGGGTCGATCCGCGTCGACGACGTCGTCGTGGTCGAGCAGCAGTGGGGGCGGATCGAGGAGATCACCCTCACCTACGTGGTCGTGCACCTCTGGGACGACCGGCGCTTCGTGCTGCCGTCGACCTACTTCACGAGCACCCCGTTCGAGAACTGGACGCGCACGAACAGCGAACTGCTCGGTGCCGTCGAGATGGACCTGGACTGGCGGGTCCGTCCGGGCGAGATGCGCGAGGAACTCGACCGGATCCTCGACCGCACCGAGCTGTGGGACCGCCGGGTCAAGGTGCTGCAGGTCACCGACGCCGTGCAGGGGTACGTGCGGGTGCGGGTCCTCGCGACGTCGCACGACGCCCCGTCGCTGTTCGACCTGCGTTGCTACATCCGCGAGGAACTCGTCGAGTGGATCCAGCGCACCCACCCCGACGCCCTGCCGGTCCAGCGCGTGCTCATGGTCGACGAGACCGCACCGCGGCGGCGCACGGCGTCGACCGCTGCCGACTCGGCGCTGTTCGCGCCGGGGCAGGAGGACCGCGCGGCACTCTTCACCGGTCCGATCCAGACGTCCGACATCCCGCCTGCGGAGCGCTGACGGGCTCCGGACCGGACACGGGACGGACGGGAGGCCCGGTGCCAGCTGGCACCCGGCCTCCCGTCCGTCGTGTGGTCGCGATCGCGACCTACGGCTGGCGCGCCTTGACGGCGCGGTCGTCCTCGACCACCGTGCCGATCGCCACGATCGTGGTCGCGATCCACGCGACCCACGTCAGGGCGAGCCGCCAGTCGCGGGGTCCCTGGCGGGTGGTCTGGAGCACGCTGTAGCCGCTGATGAGCGAACTCCACACCGCACCGTTGAACATGAACTTGCGCACAGAGGCCTCCTGTCGTCGTGCTGCCAACGCTACCGGTCAGTACATTGGAGCGCCGCCGGACACCCTGCCCGGCGCACTCGTGGAGGAGCGCCCGTGCGTCAGGCCGTCATCGGAGCAGTGCTGCTCGTCATCGGCGCGGTGTGCGTCGCGCTCGGCCTGCTGCCGCTCGGCGACCTCGGGGTCCTGGCCGAGCGGGTCCTGCCCGTCCTCGGGTTCGTCCTCGGGCTGACGATCGTCGCCGAGCTCGCTGCGGACGCCGGGGTGTTCGACCGACTCGCCGACGTCGCGGCACGTGTCGGCGGCGGGCGCACGATCGGGCTCTGGGGTGCGGTCGTCGTCCTCGCCGTGCTCTGCACCGTGTTCCTGTCGATCGACACGACCGCGGTGCTGCTCACCCCGATCGTGATCTCACTGGCGCGCCGGGTCGGGCTGCCGCCGATGCCGTTCGCGCTCACCACCGTCTGGCTCGCGAACACCGCGTCCCTGCTGCTGCCGGTGTCGAACCTGACGAACCTGCTCGCCGTCGACCGGATGGGCCTCGGTGGTCCGCTGCCCTTCGCCGGGCTGATGGCGTGGCCGGCCGTCGCCGGGGTCGTCGTCCCGTGCGCCGTCCTGCTCGTGGTGTTCCGCGGCAAGCTCTTCGGGCGCTACACGCCGGTGTCGGTGCGGCGTCCGTCCGACCCGGTGTCGTTCTGGGCGGCGTCCGGTGTGCTCGTCGCGCTCGTCGTGGCGCTCACCGCCGGGGTGACGGTCTGGATCGCGGCCGTGGCCGGTGCCCTCGTGCTCGTCGTGGTCGCGGCGTTCCGGTCGCCCGCCGAGCTCCGGCCGTCGCGGGTGCCGTGGTCGACGCTGCTGTTCGCCGCCGGGCTCTTCGTCGTGGTCGAGACCCTGCACAGCACCGGGCTCACCGACCCGATCGTGCGGGCGCTCGGCGACGGCACGGGCACCGGGCCGCTCCTGCTGCTCGGCGCCGGGGGAGCGGTGGCGGCGAACGCGATCGACAACCTGCCCGCGTACCTCGTGCTCGAGCCCGCCGCCGGTCACGAGGCCGTGCGGTACGCGGCGCTCCTCATCGGCGTGAACGCCGGGTGCCTGGTGACGCCGTGGGCCTCGCTCGCCACCCTGCTGTGGCACGCACGGCTGTCGGCCGAGGGCGTGCGCCTGTCGTGGGGCAGGTACATGCTGCTCGGGTGCATCGCGGCTCCGCTCACCGTGGTCGCCGGGGTGCTCGCGCTGGCGCTCTGACGCGGGGCCGCTGGGGTGCTCGCGCTCCGACGCGCGGTCGCACCGTGCGTGCTCGGTCGTTCGGTGCGGTGCCAGCTGCCTGGTGCGAGTTTGTGGCGGGGCACGGTGCGGTCAGTCGCGCACCGCCCGAACAAGCTCGCACCGTGCGCGCGCTGTGTGGCGTACGGGTTCTCGCCGTCGCACCGTGCGTGCTCGGTCGTTCGGTGCGGTGCCAGCAGCCTGGTGCGAGTTTGTGGCGGGGCACGGTGCGGTCAGTCGCGCACGGCCCGAACAAGCTCGCACCGTGCGAAGCCCGCGGCGGTCAGAGCCAGTCGCGGGCCTTGAAGACGCGGTAGAGCACGAGCGACGACGCGACGATGAGCGCGAGCGAGACGTACAACCCGCTCCACGCACCCTCGCCCGGGAACGTCACGTTCTGCCCGAAGAAGCCGGTGATGGCGGTGGGGATCGCGATGATCGCGGCCCAGCTCGTCACCTTCTTCATCACGGTGTTCTGCCGGTTCGACGCCAGGTTGAGGTTCGTGTCGAGGACACTCGAGACGGCGTCGCGCAGTTGCTCGACGGAGTCCGAGATCGACACCAGGTGGTCCTCGACGTCGCGGAAGTACGGCCGGATGCCGTCCGAGATGGTCTCCGCGTCGCCGTGCAGCAGCGATGCGACGCTGTCGCGGGTCGGGACGACGAGCCGCCGCAGCACGCCGAGGGCCTTGCGGAGGCGGAACGACCGGCGTTGGATCTGCTGTTCGCGGGCGTTGCCCCGCTCGAACAGGTCGTCCTCGAGGTCGTCGATCCGTCGCTCGATGTCCTCCACGGTCTCGGTGGCGTGGTCGACGACGGCGTCGAGCAACGCCCAGACGAGCCACGGCACACCGTGCTCGGCCACGTCCGCGTTCGCGTCGAGTCGGTGCTCCATCGCGGCGGTGTCGACGTCGGCCCCGTGGATGGTGACGAGGGCGTGCTCGGTGACGAACGCCTTCACCTCGTGGGTGACGAGCTCACCGTCCTCGCCGAGACCGCCGACGTCGTAGACCACGAGGAACAGGCTGTCGCGGTACCGGTCGAGCTTCGGGCGCTGGCCCTGCTCGACGGCGTCCTCGACGGCGAGGGCGTGGATGCCGAGCTCCTGTTCGACCTGCACGAGGTCGTCGTGCACGGGGTCGGTGTAGTCGACCCAGACGAAGGTGTCCGCGTCGGCGACGAGGTCCGAGACCCGGTCGACCGGGAAGTCCCGTTCCGCCGCGTCGCCGTTCCGCCACGCCCGTGTCCTGACCATGCGCGTCAGCCTAGTGAGACGGCCGGCCCGGGGATCCCAGGCCGGCCGTCGTCGCGTGCGGTGGTGCGTCAGTAGGCGGAGACGAGCTTCCCGTCCTCGACCTTCAGGTACTGGTACACATCGAAGCTGTCCTCGCCGTGCTCTTTGTCCCCGAAGTACGAGGTGTAGTCGTACTCGACGACACCGTCCTTCGTGCTCTGCACCATGACCGTGCCCGAACCGGAGGCCTCGACCTCGACCTCGGGCATCGTCGTGACGTCGTAGCGCACGGCACCATCAGCGTCGTACGGGCCGTACCAGGGGCACCCGCTCAGCGCGCTGAGGTCGGTCTTCGTGGCGCAGTCGTCGATCAGGTCGGTCACGTACTGCTCGGTGTCCTGCTGCAGCGCCTTCGTGGCGGTGGGGGTGAAGTCGACGTACCCGGACGACGTCGCACCGACCGACACCTGCTCGGTGCCGCCGGTGAAGTACTTCGTCCCGCCGACCTGCACCTCGTAGGTGCCGGGGTAGGCGAGCGAGGTGAACCGGCCGTCGCTGATCTCGCCGATCTCCTTGCCGCCGACCGTGACCGGGGCGCCCTCGAGCACCTCGGACGCGGTCAGCGTGACGGTCTGGGCGAGCGGCTCGGTGACGCGCCACTCGTCCTTCACCAGGAACGCGGTGCCGGTGCGCCGGAGGCTGACCTGGCCGGAGCGGTTCTTGCCGTCCTGGGTGTAGCTGACGGTGGCGAGGGCGCTGTCACCGCTCGTCGAGACGCGGCCGACGCGGATGTCCGACGGACGGTCCTTCGCGCTCTTCAGCACCGCGGTGTCGAGCATGGCGGCGTCGGACGGCACCTCGCTGAGTCGGGCGGCGGTGTCGGCGTCCCCGCTCGCGATGGCCTGCACGTAGGACTTCACGGTCGGCGCCGGGCCCCACACGTTGGCACGGAGCACACCGGTGGTGACGGCTCCCGCGATGACGACGACGACCACGGCGCCGCCGGCGATGAGCGAGCGGACCAGGACCTTCTTGGCGCGCGGCGACATCGGAGCGGGCGTGGGAGCGCCGCCGCCGACGAAGGGCTGTTCCGGCTGACCGGGGTGGCCGACGCCGGGCGTCGCCGCCCACGCTGCTGCTGCCGGGTCGCCCGCGGGCGCCGCCGACGGGAACGCGTGGTCGGCCGGCGGGAACGCCGGGCCGGCCGGCGGGAACGCCGGAGTCGCTGCCGGGAAGGTCGGTGCGGCCGCCGGGCGCTGGTCCGCTCCGACGAGGCGCGAGGTCCGCAGCACGACGCCACCGCCGAGGCGGGGGAGCAGCACGGGCGCGAGGTACCGTGCCACGGCCTCGGTCGCGCCGCCCCACAGCGCGAACACGAGCGGCGTCCACGGTGCGATCCCGATCGAACCGGTCCCGCTGACGGCGCTGATGCCCGTCGCCTGGTAGGACACCAGCCCGGTGCCGAGCACGAAGAGCAGGAGCCCGAGGGCGAACCAGACGACCGGGGTCACGACCCAGTCCAGCGTGGTGCGGAACCGGTCGTTGCGGCGGACAGCGAGTGCGAGGCCCGCGACGACCGAGGTCACGACGACGAGCAGGACGACGAGCCAGGTCCAGCCGCCGGCGCCGCCGAAGACCGACGCCGTGCTGCCCGCCGACCCGAAGCCGGACAGCCCGACGCCGCCGAAGAAGCCGAGGGCGGTGAGGCCGACCGCGACGTTGCCGACGAGCACCGGCAGCGCTGCACCCCACGAGGGCTGTGCGACCAGGGCGAGGACGATGACGACGACCGTCACCAGCACGACGAGCACCGTGAGCTGCGACGCCGCGACGCGCAGCGTGCCGAGGACGCGACCGGCGAACACGTTGCGGCCGAGCAGGGCCGACGGGCGTGCGAGCACCGCGGCGAGTGCGCCGATCACGAAGGCGCCGAGGATGCTGCCGAGGCCGACCGCGTGCACGGGGTCGATGGAGGCGCCGGAGACGGCGGGGAACCGGATGGCGAGGATGCCCGCGGCGGCGTTGGTCAGCACCGTGGTCACCAGCCCGGACAGGACGGCGGTCAGCAGGATCGGGGTGCGCCCGAGGCCGCGGGTGCGGATGCGACGGGTGAGCACGACGGCCAGCACGACCTGCGCGGCGAGCACGAGCACCGGGACGACCGCGAGTGCGCCCGACCCCGACCCGAGGAAGCCGATCGAGCCCGACAGGTGCAGGCGGCCGAGGTCGGCGAGGGCGACGAGCTGGGCGGGGGTGCCGAGCAGGACGCTGACCCCGGACAGCAGCGACTGGACGTCGGGGGTGCTCCCGGCGCCGAGGTCGGTCCCGGTGCCGGTCGACCCCGACCCGACGGAACCGGATCCCGATCCGCCCGCTGCCAGCACGGCGACGGTGAGGAGCAGCGAGATCGCGGCGACCACGTAGGCGGCGACCCAGCCGCCGACGGCGGCGAGCACGGCGGCCAGCCAGTCACGGCCGGACACGGACCGCAGCAGGCGACCGAACGCATCCGACGACTGCGGGCCGGGCTGCCCCGGCGGGACGGGCGGGACGGGCGGGTTCGGCGGGTTCTCGCTCATGGCTGGTGGGTCCTCTCCGACCGGGAGGCCGATGCCGCACGCCAGCACCCGTGTCCCCCCGACACGCACCCGCAGCGTACCGGAACCCGCCGATCCGCCGTGAATCCGCTGTCCGGGCGCTGGTAGGTTCCCACCGTGTCTGCGCCTTCTCGTTCCTCCACCAAGTACGCCTTCGTCGTCGCCTCGAACCGCCTGCCGGTGGACCGGGTCGTCGACCAGGACGGCAACGAGGGGTGGCGGCACTCGCCCGGTGGCCTCGTCACCGCCCTCGAGCCCGTGATGCGCGCGAACGACGGGGCCTGGGTCGGCTGGGTCGGCCAGCCCGAGGTCGAGGTCGAGCCGTTCGACAACGAGGGCATCCACATCGTGCCGGTCCCGTTGTCCGACGACGACGTCGAGGAGTACTACGAGGGCTTCAGCAACGACACCCTCTGGCCGCTGTACCACGACGTCATCGAGCACCCGAGCTACCACCGCGACTGGTGGAACGCCTACAAGCGCGTCAACGAGCGCTTCGCTGCCCAGATCGCCGAGATCACCGAGCAGGACGGCATCGTCTGGGTGCAGGACTACCAGCTGCAGCTCGTGCCGGCACTGCTCCGGGCCAAGCGTCCCGACCTGACGATCGGCTTCTTCAACCACATCCCGTTCCCGCCGGTCGGCATCTACGCCCAGCTGCCCTGGCGCGCGCAGATCCTGGACGGCCTGCTCGGCGCCGACGTCATCGGCTTCCAGCGCCACGACGACGCGAGCGACTTCCTCCGCGCGGTCCGTCACATCAAGGGCTACACGACGAAGGGCCAGACGATCGACGTCCCGGTCGACGACCCGGACGCACCGCGCAGCCGCAAGGGCATCACGGTCCGCCACGTCGAGGCCCGGCACTTCCCGATCTCGATCGACGCCGAGGCCTTCGAGGACATCGCGCGCCGTCCCGAGGTGCAGGAGCGTGCCCGCGAGATCCGCGAGAGCCTCGGCAACCCGAAGACGGTGCTGCTCGGCGTCGACCGCCTCGACTACACCAAGGGCATCCGACACCGCATCAAGGCCTTCGGCGAGCTCGTCGAGGACGGCCGCATCAAGGTCGAGGACGCCGCCCTCATCCAGGTCGCGAGTCCGAGCCGCGAGCGCGTCGACACCTACGCCACGCTCCGCGACGAGATCGAGCTGAGCGTCGGCCGCATCAACGGCGACCTCGGGGTCATCGGCCACCAGCCGATCTCGTACCTGCACCACGGCTACCCGCGCGAGGAGATGGTGGCGCTCTACCTGGCCGCCGACATCATGCTCGTCACCGCGCTGCGCGACGGCATGAACCTCGTCGCGAAGGAGTACGTCGCGGCCCGCTTCGACAGCGACGGAGTGCTCATCCTGTCCGAGTTCGCCGGTGCCGCCGACGAGCTGAAGCAGGCCGTCATCGTCAACCCGCACGACATCGGCGCGCTGAAGGACAGCATCGAGCGCGCGATCGAGATGCCGCGCCGCGAGCGCTCGACACGCATGCGTGCGCTCCGGAAGCGCGTGCGCGACAACGACGTGGCGCGCTGGTCGCGCTCGTTCCTCGAGGCGCTCGACCGGCACGCGCCGCGGAACGCCCAGCTCGACCCGTCCGCCACCGACCCGGCGGACCGACACCGTGAGGCGCAGACCGACAACATGTCGATCTTCGACCAGGACGCCCAGTCCGCCAGGGCTGCCGAGGACACCCGGGAGGCACGTGATGACTGAGACCACCACCGACCAGACCGCCATCGACACGGCTCTCGAGACGCTCGCGGCTGCGCCGCGACTCATCGTCGCCCTCGACTTCGACGGCACGCTCGCGCCCTTCGCCGACGAGCCGTCGCAGGTCGGCGCCCTGCCGGGCTCGTGGGCAGCGGTCCTGACCCTGCACCGTGCGACGGACACCGAGGTCGTGCTCGTCTCCGGTCGCCCGCTCGGCAGCCTCGCGGCCGTGTCGCACGCGCCGCAGGACATGGCGCTGGTCGGGTCGCACGGAGTCGAGTGGCGCGTGGACGGCCACGACGAGGCCGCCCTGACCGACGACGAGGTCGCCCGGGTCGCACGCATCGGTGCGGCGCTCGACGAGGTCGGCGCGCGGTACCCGGGCGTCGTCATCGAGCACAAGCCGGCCGGTCACGGCGTGCACACCCGTCGCGTGAGCGCCGAGGTCGCCGCGCAGGCGAACGCCGACGCGAGCCGTGCGGCGCACGATGCCGATGCCGACGTGCTCGAGCGCGGTGGCAAGGACATCGTCGAGTTCGCCGTCCGGCACGTCACGAAGGGCGACGCGATCGCCCGGCTGCGCGAGCTCCACGGTGCCGACGCGGTGTTCTTCGCCGGTGACGACGTCACCGACGAGGACGGCTTCCGCGTGCTCGGGGACGGCGACGTCGGCGTGAAGGTGGGCCCGGGGGAGACCCGTGCCGGGTACCGCATCGCGGACCCGGCGGCCCTGACCGGCGTCCTGAAGCAGCTCGCTCGCCTTCGTGCGACGCGCTGACCAGGGTGATCCGGGCCTCCCGGTCGGGCTCCGGAACATGCGAACGCATGTTGTTGTCCAACTGGTATCCCAAAGCGTCCTAGACTCGCTCCATGCCTGATATCGACGTCAAGCCGCGCAGCCGGGTCGTCACCGACGGGATCGAAGCAACCACCTCGCGTGGCATGCTGCGGGCCGTCGGTATGGGAGACGAGGACTGGAGCAAGCCGCAGATCGGCATCGCGTCCTCGTGGAACGAGATCACGCCCTGCAACCTCTCGCTCGACCGCCTCGCACAGGGCGCGAAGGAAGGCGTCCACTCCGGAGGCGGCTACCCGCTGCAGTTCGGCACCATCTCGGTCTCGGACGGCATCTCGATGGGCCACGAGGGCATGCACTTCTCGCTCGTCTCGCGCGAGGTCATCGCCGACAGCGTCGAGACCGTCGTCAACGCCGAGCGCCTGGACGGCACCGTCCTGCTCGCCGGCTGCGACAAGTCCCTGCCGGGCATGCTCATGGCCGCCGCGCGCCTCGACCTGGCGAGCGTGTTCCTGTACGCGGGTTCGGTCATGCCGGGCTACGTGAAGCAGGCCGACGGCACGATGAAGGAAGTCACGATCATCGACTCCTTCGAGGGCGTCGGTGCCTGCAAGGCCGGCACCATGTCCGAGGAAGAGCTGAAGAAGATCGAGTGCGCCATCGTCCCGGGCGAGGGCGCCTGCGGTGGCATGTACACGGCCAACACCATGGCGAGCGTGGCCGAGGCCCTCGGCATGTCGCTGCCGGGCTCCGCCGCCCCGCCGAGCGCCGACCGCCGCCGTGACTACTACGCGCACCGCTCCGGCGAGGCCGTGGTGAACATGCTCGAGCACGGGATCACCGCCCGCCAGATCCTGACGAAGGAAGCCTTCGAGAACGCGATCGCCGTGGCGATGGCCCTCGGCGGCTCCACCAACGTCATCCTGCACCTGCTCGCCATCGCCTACGAGGCCGAGGTCGAGCTGTCGCTGGACGACTTCAACCGCATCGGTTCGAAGGTCCCGCACCTGGCCGACATGAAGCCCTTCGGCAAGTACGTCATGGTCGACGTCGACCGCAACGGCGGCATCCCGGTGATCATGAAGGCGCTGCTCGACGCCGGCCTGCTGCACGGTGACTGCCTCACCGTCACGGGCAAGACCGTCGCCGAGAACCTGGCCGAGATCGACCCGCCGGCGCTCGACGGCGAGGTCTTCCGCACGCTCGACAACCCGATCCACGAGACCGGCGGCCTGACCGTCCTGCAGGGGACCTTCGCCCCCGAGGGTGCCGTGGTGAAGACCGCGGGCTTCGACGCCGAGGTGTTCGAGGGCCCCGCGCGGGTGTTCGACCGCGAGCGTGCCGCGATGGACGCCCTCACCGAGGGGAAGATCCAGAAGGGCGACGTCGTCGTCATCCGCTACGAGGGCCCCAAGGGCGGCCCGGGCATGCGCGAGATGCTCGCCATCACCGCAGCCATCAAGGGCGCGGGCCTCGGCAAGGATGTACTACTCTTGACCGACGGACGATTCTCAGGCGGCACAACCGGCCTGTGCATCGGCCACATCGCACCCGAGGCAGTGGACGCAGGTCCAGTTGCCTTCGTGCGCGATGGCGACCGCATCCGTGTCGACATCGCGGCTCGCTCGCTCGACCTACTGGTCGACCCGACCGAGCTGGAGGCCCGCCGTGACGGCTGGGCCCCGCTGCCCCCGCGCTACACCCGCGGAGTCCTCGCGAAGTACGCCAAGCTCGTGAAGTCCGCCGCCCAGGGCGCGGTCACGGGCTAGCGTTCGACACACGCACCATCGCCACCTCTCCAGGCAAGGACCACCTCATGCCCACGGAAGCAACTCCGCTGTCCGCGGCCGCCGGTGCACGCCGGTCGCCGGAGATCCTGACCGGCTCGGGAGCCGTCCTCCGGACGCTCGAGCACCTCGGGATCACCGACGTCTTCGGCCTGCCGGGCGGTGCCATCATCCCGTTCTACGACGAGCTCATGGCGTCGAAGACGATCCGCCACATCCTCGTCCGCCACGAGCAGGGCGCCGGCCACGCCGCCGAGGGCTACGCCTCGGCGTCCGGCAAGGTCGGTGTCGCCATCGCGACGTCCGGCCCCGGTGCGACGAACCTCGTCACGGCCATCGCCGACGCCTACATGGACTCGGTGCCCTTCATCGCGATCACCGGCCAGGTGTTCTCGACGCTTATGGGGACCGACGCGTTCCAGGAAGCCGACATCGTCGGCATCACGATGCCGATCACGAAGCACTCGTTCCTGGTCACGGACCCGGCCGACGTGCCGGCGACCCTGGCCGCGGCGCACCTCATCGCGACGACCGGTCGGCCCGGCCCCGTGCTGGTGGACATCACGAAGGACGCCCAGCAGAAGTCGGCGCCCTACGTCTGGCCGCCCAAGATCGACCTGCCCGGCTACCGACCGGTCACCAAGGCGCACGGCAAGCAGATCACCGCGGCCGCGCAGCTCCTGGCCGAGGCCGAGCGTCCGGTGCTCTACGTCGGCGGCGGCGTGATCCGCTCCCGTGCGACCGCCGAGCTGCTCCGCTTCGCCGAGGCGACGGGTGCGCCCGTCGTGACGACGCTGATGGCACGCGGCGCCTTCCCGGACTCGCACCCGCAGCACCTCGGCATGCCCGGTATGCACGGCACCGTCCCGGCGGTGCTCGGTCTGCAGGACAGCGACCTGATCATCGCGCTCGGTGCCCGCTTCGACGACCGCGTGACGGGCAAGGCCGACGAGTTCGCGCCGAACGCCAAGGTCGTGCACGTCGACATCGACCCGGCCGAGATCTCGAAGATCCGCTTCGCCGACGTCCCGATCGTGGGCGACGCCCGTGAGGTCCTGGTCGACCTGCTCGACGCGTGGGGCGGCATCGCCGTCGACGACCGCGCCTCGACGGCCGACTGGTGGACGAAGCTCCGCCAGCTCAAGGTCGACTTCCCGCTCGGGTACGCCGAGCCGACCGACGGGCTGCTCGCCCCGCAGGCCATCATCAAGCGCATCGGCGAGCTCTCCGGACCCGAGGCCGTCTACGCCTCGGGTGTCGGACAGCACCAGATGTGGTCGGCGCAGTTCATCAAGTACGAGCGCCCGAACGCCTGGCTGAACTCCGGCGGCGCGGGCACGATGGGCTACTCCGTCCCCGCCGCGATGGGCGCGAAGGTCGCCCAGCCGGACCGCGTGGTCTGGGCGATCGACGGCGACGGCTGCTTCCAGATGACGAACCAGGAACTCGCGACCTGCGTCATCAACGACATCCCGATCAAGGTCGCGATCATCAACAACTCGTCGCTCGGCATGGTGCGGCAGTGGCAGACGCTGTTCTACGACGGTCGTCACTCGTTCACCGACCTCGAGACCGGCCACGACTCGCGCCGAGTGCCCGACTTCGTGAAGCTGGCGGACGCGTACGGTGCCCTCGGCATCCGCGTCGAGAAGGCCGACGAGGTCGACGCCGCCATCCAGCTCGCACTCGAGACGAACGACCGCCCCGTGGTGATCGACTTCGTCGTGAGCCGTGACTCGATGGTCTGGCCGATGGTCCCGCAGGGAGTCAGCAACTCGTCCATCGAGTACGCCCAGGCCCTCGCACCCACCTGGGACGATGAGGACGCCGACATGACGGGGGAAACCGCATGAGCCACGTCCTGTCCCTCCTCGTCGAGGACAAGCCCGGTCTGCTGACCCGCGTCGCGGGCCTGTTCGCCCGCCGCGGGTTCAACATCGAGTCGCTCGCCGTCGGCAACACCGAGGTCGACGGCCTCAGCCGGATCACCGTCGTCGTCGACGTCGAGGACCTCCCGCTCGAGCAGGTGACGAAGCAGCTCAACAAGCTCGTCAACGTCATCAAGATCGTCGAACTGGACTTCTCGCAGTCCGTCCAGCGCGAGCACATGCTCGTGAAGGTCCGCGTCGACAACCAGACACGGTCGGCCGTGCTCGAGGCAGTGAACCTGTTCCGCGCACAGGTCGTCGACGTCGCGAACGACTCGCTCATCGTCGAGGTGACCGGGGACCCCGGCAAGATCCAGGCGATCCTCCGCGTCCTCGAGCCCTACGGCATCAAGGAGCTCGCCCGTGCGGGACTCCTCGGCATGGGTCGCGGACCGAAGAGCATCACCGACCGGGTGCGCTGACCAGCGGTCCGCCACCCCCACAATCCACCAGAACCAAGGAGACACACCCTCGTGACTGACATCGTGTACGACGCCGACGCCGACCTGACGCTCATCCAGGGCAAGAAGGTCGCCGTCATCGGGTACGGCTCGCAGGGCCACGCCCACGCCCTCAACCTCCGTGACTCGGGTGTCGAGGTCAAGATCGGCCTCAAGGAGGGCTCGAAGAGCCGCCAGAAGGCCGAAGAGGCCGGCTTCGAGGTCCTCACCCCGGCCGACGTCACCGCCTGGGCCGACGTCGTCGTCATCCTCGCGCCGGACCAGGTCCAGCGCATCGTCTACGCCGACGACATCCGTCCGAACCTCAAGCCGGGCGCCACGCTCGTCTTCGGCCACGGCTTCAACATCCGCTTCGGCTACATCGAGGCGCCCGAGGGCGTCGACGTGTCGCTCGTCGCCCCGAAGGGCCCGGGTCACACCGTCCGTCGCGAGTACGAGGCCGGCCGCGGCGTCCCCGTCATCGTCGCCGTCGAGGTCGACGCGTCGGGTTCCGCCTGGGACCTCGCCTGGTCGTACTCGAAGGCCATCGGTGGTCTGCGCTCCGGCGGCATCAAGACGACCTTCACCGAGGAGACCGAGACCGACCTGTTCGGCGAGCAGGCCGTCCTGTGCGGTGGCACCTCGCAGCTCATCCAGTACGGCTTCGAGACCCTGGTCGAGGCGGGCTACCAGCCGCAGATCGCGTACTTCGAGGTCCTGCACGAGCTCAAGCTGATCGTCGACCTGATCTGGGAGGGCGGCCTCACCAAGCAGCGCTGGTCGATCTCCGACACCGCCGAGTTCGGCGACTACGTCTCCGGCCCGCGCGTGATCTCGCCCGACGTCAAGGAGAACATGAAGGCGGTGCTCGCGGACATCCAGAACGGTGCCTTCGCGAAGCGCTTCATCGACGACCAGGACGCCGGCGCACCCGAGTTCAAGGCGCTGCGCGCCAAGGGCGAGGGCCACCCGATCGAGGCGACCGGCCGCGAGCTCCGCGCGCTCTTCGCGTGGAAGCAGAACGACGGCGACTACGTGGACGGCTCGGCAGCGCGGTAGTCTTCCGAGGAACACTCGATGACGAGGCGGCGGTGCAGCCCTTGCACCGCCGCCTCGCGACGTGACCCGAACGTTATGCAGCAGCTCTTCTCCAGCCCCGACGCCGTGGACCGGCGTCCCCTCGGCGTGCGCCCGGACGATGTGCGACAGCCGTCGTCCGCGGTCCGCACGAGCGGTCAGGGGCGGACCGACCAGCATGGGATGATCATCGGATGGCGGTGACGAAACGAGCGGTCCACATCGGCGCCGGCAAGATCGGGCGTGGGTTCGTGGGCCAGTTCCTCGTGGCGAGCGGCTACGAGCTCACCTTCGTCGACGTCGACGACCGTGTGGTGTCCGCGTTGAACGAAGCCGGACGCTTCGTGGTGCACGAGGTCGGCGAGATGCCGGTCGAGCACCTCGTCTACGGCTTCCGGGCGCTCAGCAGCAAGACCGACCGCGACCGCGTGATCCAGGCGATCGCCGAGGCGGACGTCGTGACGACCGCCGTCGGCGCCCGGACGCTCCCGCTCGTCGCACCGCTCATCGCCGAGGGACTCGCGGCACGTCCGCTCGAGCGCGGCGACGTCACGATCGTGGCGTGCGAGAACGCGTTCAACGCCACCGATTCGCTGCACGCGAGCATCCGGCGTGCGCCGGTGCTCGAGGACCGCGACATCGCCGCGGTCTTCGCGAACTGCGCCATCGACCGCATCGTCCCCGACCAGTCCGGCGTGCTCGGGCAGTCCGGCGGCCTCGACGTCGTGCTCGAGCCCTTCTACGAGTGGGTCATCGAGCGCACGCCGTTCCTCGGCTCCGACGCCGAACCCCCGACGATCGAGGGCGTCACCTGGGTCGACGACCTGCAGCCCTTCGTCGAGCGCAAGCTCTACACGGTGAACACCGCGCACGCGACGGCCGCCTACCACGGCTACGTCCGGGGCATCCGGCTCATCCGCGAAGCCCTTGAGGACGACGCCGTCCGTGCCGAGGTCGACGGCGTGCTCGCCGAGACCACCGCGCTGCTCGTCGCGAAGCACGGCTTCGACCCGGAGGACCACGCTCGGTACGTCGCGGCGAACCTGTCGCGCATCGCGAACCCGCACCTCCCCGACACCACCGTGCGCGTCGGACGCAACCCGCTCCGCAAGCTCGGCCGACGCGAGCGCTTCGTCGGTCCCGCCGCGCAGCTCGCCGAACGCGGGTTGCCGGTCGAGCACCTGCTCGGGGCCGTCCGCGTCGCGCTCGCGTTCGACGACGAGAACGACCCGGAGTCGATCGAGCTGCACGCGCTGCTCCGCTCCGGCGCGACGGCGCACGCGCTCACCGAGATCCTCACCGGCCTGATGGAGAGCCACCCGCTCTTCCCCGCCGTGCGCGACGTCGTCGCCGAGGTGCTCGCGACGCAGCCCGCCGACGCCTGAGCGCACCGCCCACCGGGAACCCGTGGTCTCCCCGTGCGCCGGTCCCTCGTAGGATCGAGGCATGAACACGGCAGCATCCCCACCCGACGGGTCGGTCGACCCGGACGTGACGAACGCCGTCGACCACGACGACGAGGCGCTCAGCTGGGGTGACGCCGACGACGCCACCCACGTCGACGCCGCGCACAACCCGGTCGCCGTCAAGGACCGTGGCGACCGCGACCCCGAGGCACCGGAGACCTCCGGCGCCCTCGTCGGGTTCGGCGTGTTCGGTGGGCTCTACCTGCTCTACACGGTCGCCTGGCTGCTGACGGCGTCGACCTCGTACGTCTCGGGTGTCGACACCGTCCTGACGGTCTTCGTCGAGGTGCTCCGGTTCCTCGCCATCCTCGCGCCGGCGCTGTGGTTCACGGTGGTGCTGTGGGCCGCCCGCGGCAGCCGGACCCGGACACGACTGCTCTGGATGCTGCTCGGTGCCGTGGTGCTGTTCCCGTGGCCGTTCCTGCTGACGCGGAGCTTCGGGTGACCGCCGCGACGCCGGTCGGCCGCCGGTCGCGCGGTCCGGTCGTCGGCCGCATCGCGGTCTGGCTCGTGTTCGCCGTGCTCTTCGCCTACATGACGGTGCAGGCGGTGGGGAACCTCACGCAGATCTCGCAGCGGGTGGACGAGTTCAACGCGTTCCTCGCGACCACCTCCGGTGGCGAGTCGCTGCAGGCGAGCACACCCTGGGTGTGGCTGGTCCTGGACATCCTGATCGCCCCGGTCGCCTTCGTGGTCGCCCTGGTGATCACGCGTCGTGCGCGGCTCGCGGTCACCCTCGCCGTGTTCGTCCTCGCCTTCGCGGCGGCGGGCGCCCTCTGGCTCGACCTGCAGCTGTTCGTGCCGAGCCTGCTGCAGTTCTAGGCGCCGCGGTCGTAACGGGCCGCGCACGTCGATAGCATGGTGGGATACCAACCGTCTCTCGTGAGGAAACAGCAGCTGTGTCGAAGCCGGTCGTCCTGATCGCCGAAGAACTCTCGCCCGCCACGGTCGACGCCCTCGGGCCCGACTTCGAGATCCGGAACGTGGACGGCACCGACCGCCCCGCGCTCCTGTCGGCCCTCGCCGACGCGGATGCCGTGCTGGTGCGTTCCGCCACCAAGGTCGATGCCGAGGCGATCGCCGCGGCCCCGAACCTCAAGGTCGTCGCCCGTGCCGGTGTCGGCCTGGACAACGTCGACATCAAGGCGGCGACCACCGCCGGTGTCATGGTGGTGAACGCGCCGACGTCGAACATCATCTCCGCCGCCGAGCTCACCGTCGGGCACATCCTGTCGCTCGCCCGCCACATCCCGGCCGCGCACGCGTCGCTGGCCGCCGGTGCGTGGAAGCGCTCGTCGTACACCGGCGTCGAGCTCTACGAGAAGACCGTCGGCATCATCGGTCTCGGCCGCATCGGCGCGCTCATCACGCAGCGCCTGCAGGCCTTCGGCGTCCAGGTGATCGCGTACGACCCCTACGTCACGACGGCTCGCGCCCAGCAGCTCGGGGTCGAGCTCGTCTCCCTCGACGACCTGCTGCGGCGTGCCGACTTCGTCACGATCCACATGCCGCGCACGCCCGAGACCCTCGGCATGATCTCGGACGACCAGTTCGCGCTCATGAAGCCGACGGCGTTCGTCGTGAACGTCGCCCGCGGCGGCCTGATCGACGAGGACGCCCTGCACCGTGCACTGACCGCGAACACCATCGCGGGTGCCGGCCTCGACGTCTTCGTGTCGGAGCCCCCGAAGGACTCCCCGCTCGTCGCGCTGCCCAACGTCGTCGTCACGCCGCACCTGGGTGCCTCGACGGACGAAGCGCAGGAGAAGGCCGGCGTCTCGGTCGCCAAGTCGGTGCGTCTCGCGCTCGGCGGCGAGCTCGTGCCGGACGCGGTCAACGTCGCCGGCGGCGTCATCGACCCGTACGTCCGCCCCGGCATCCCGCTCGTCGAGAAGCTCGGCCAGGTCTTCACGGCCCTCGCCACGTCGCCCGTCACGAGCATCGACGTCGAGGTCCACGGCGAGCTCGCCGAGTACGACGTCAGCGTGCTCAAGCTCGCGGCGCTCAAGGGCGTCTTCACCGACGTCGTCAGCGACCAGGTCTCCTACGTCAACGCCCCGCTCATCGCGGAGCAGCGCGGTGTCACCGTGCGGCTCATCACCGAGACCGACAGCCCCGAGTACCGCAACGTGCTCACGATCCGCGGCGCCCAGTCCGACGGCCCCGCGATCAGCGTCTCCGGCACGCTCACCGGCCCCAAGCAGGTCGAGAAGCTCGTCGAGATCAACGGGCACGACGTCGAGGTCCCGCTCGACCGGCACCACGTCGTCATGGAGTACGTCGACCGCCCGGGCATCGTCGCGGTCTACGGCAAGGAGTTCGGCGAGGCCGGCATCAACATCGCGGCGATGCAGATCTCGCGCGAAGCCGCCGGCGGCCAGGCGCTCAGCGTCCTCACCGTCGACTCGCCGGTGCCCGCCGAGATCCTCGAGCACGTCGGCCGGGCGATCGACGCCTCCTCGCTCCGCGAGATCGACATCACGCTCTGATGGCCGTCCGGACGCTCCAGCTCGCGGTGATCCGCGGGGACGGCATCGGACCAGAGGTGGTCGACGAGGCCCTCAAGGTCCTGCACGCCGTGACCCCGGACGACCTCGTCATCGAGGAGACCCCGTTCTCGCTCGGTGCGACGCGCTACCTCGAGACCGGTGACATCCTCACCGAGGAAGACATGTCCGCCATCGCGTCGCACGACGCGATCCTGCTCGGAGCGGTCGGCGGGGACCCCCGCGACCCCCGGCTCGCCGGCGGGATCATCGAGCGTGGGCTCCTGCTGAAGCTGCGCTTCGCGTTCGACCACTACGTCAACCTGCGACCGACCAAGGTCCACGACGCCGTCGCGACGCCGCTCGCCGACCCGGGCGCGGTGGACTTCGTCGTCGTGCGCGAGGGCACCGAGGGGCCGTACGTCGGCAACGGCGGAGCGATCCGCACGGGCACGCCGCAGGAGATCGCGACCGAGGTCTCGCTGAACACCGCGTTCGGTGTCGAGCGGGTCGTCCGCTACGCCTTCGACCTGGCGAACCGTCGGGCACGGAAGCACCTCACGCTCGTGCACAAGAGCAACGTCCTGGTGCACGCCGGGGCCCTGTGGCAGCGCACGGTCGCGGCCGTCGGCGCGGAGTTCCCGGACGTCACGGTGGACTACCAGCACGTCGATGCGGTCACCATCCACATGGTGCGGGATCCTGCTAGGTTCGACGTCATCGTCACCGACAACCTCTTCGGCGACATCATCACCGACCTGGCCGGCGCGATCAGCGGCGGCATCGGTCTGGCGGCCTCGGGCAACATCAACCCGGACGGCACCTTCCCCAGCATGTTCGAGCCGGTCCACGGCTCCGCGCCGGACATCGCGGGTCAGCAGAAGGCCGATCCCACGGCCGCCATCCTCTCCGTCGCCCTGCTGCTCGACCACATCGGTCGCAGCGACCTGGCGACGGCGGTGACGCGGGCCGTCGAGGCGGACCTGGCAGACCGGGGCACCACGCAGCGTCGCACGGCCGAGATCGGCGACGCCATCGCCGCCGCGGCCACGGCACGCACCACCACCGCCTGAGAAGGAGCCCTCCCCATGAGCACCGACACCGCCTTCGGACTCGAGTTCGCCACCACCCCGTCCGCTGACCGTCGTGCCGCCGCCGAGCGCGAGGAGATCCTCGCCGACCCGGGCTTCGGCAAGCACTTCACGGACCACATGGCCACCGTCGAGTGGACGCTCGACGGCGGTTGGCACGGTGCCTCGGTCCACCCCTACGGCCCGCTCTCGCTCGACCCGAGCGCCAGCGTGCTGCACTACGCGCAGGAGATCTTCGAGGGGCTCAAGGCGTACCGGCACGCGGACGGGTCGGTGTGGTCCTTCCGCCCGGACGCCAACGCCCGTCGGTTCCAGCGGTCGGCCCGTCGGCTGGCGCTGCCGGAACTGCCGGTCGAGGCCTTCGTCGAGTCGATCCGGCAGCTCGTGCAGACCGACGTCGACTGGGTGCCGTCCGCGCCCGAGACGAGCCTGTACCTCCGGCCGTTCATGATCGCGACCGAGTCGTTCCTGGGGGTGCGTGCGGCGCAGGCGGTGGCGTACCACTGCATCGCGAGCCCGGCCGGGGCGTACTTCACCTCGGGCCCGAAGCCGGTCTCGATCTGGCTGTCGACCCAGTACGCCCGTGCCGGCAAGGGCGGGACCGGTGCCGCCAAGACCGGTGGCAACTACGCGTCGTCGCTGCTGCCACAGCAGGAGGCCTACGAGCACGGGTGCCAGCAGGTCATGTTCCTCGACTCGGTCGAGGGCAAGTACCTCGAAGAACTCGGCGGCATGAACGTCGTGCTCGTGAAGTCCGACGGCACGCTCGTCACGCCGGATTCCGACTCCATCCTCGAGGGCATCACGCGCGACTCGATCCTGCAGTTGGCAGAGGACCGCGGGCTCACGGTCGAGAAGCGCCGGGTGACCCTCGACGAGTGGCGTGACGGTGTGGCCGACGGCTCCATCACCGAGGCGTTCGCCTGCGGGACGGCCGCCGTCGTGACCCCGATCGCGGAGCTCCGCGGCGAGGGCTTCACGATCGGTTCGCCGACCGAGGGCGCCGGGGAACTCACGATGTCCCTGCGCGACGAGCTCACCGACATCCAGTACGGACGTCGTCCCGACCCGCACGGGTGGATGACGAAGCTGACCGACGCGTCCTGATCGACGTCCGAGCGTGGGTAGGGTCGAACGGTGAAGATCGCACGGTTCAGCAGCAAGGGTGAAGACCCCCGGTACGGCATCCTCGACGAGCGGCACCTGGTGGTGCTCGCTGGAGATCCGATGTACCAGGGATTCGAGACCACGGGGGAGCGTGTCGCACTCGCCGACGCCAAGCTCCTCGCCCCCGTCATCCCGCGGTCGAAGGTCATCGGGGTGGGGCTCAACTACCTCGAGCACGCTTCGGAGATGGACGAGCGCGCCGGCGACGACCCGGTGGTGTTCCTCAAGCCGAACACCTCGGTGATCGGACCCGACGAACCCATCCGTCTGCCGGCGGACATCGGCCGCGTCGACCACGAGGGCGAACTCGCCATCGTGATCGGATCGCTCGCCAAGAACGTCCGGCGCGAGGACTTCGCGAGCGTCGTGCTCGGGTACACGATCGCCAACGACGTGACCGCCCGCGACCTGCAGGCCCGCGACGGCCAGTGGACCCGTTCGAAGGGGTTCGACACCTTCTGCCCGCTCGGCCCCGTGATCGAGACCGAGATCGACCCGTCGGACATCCGCATCGAGACCCGCGTGGACGGCGACCTGCGCCAGGCGGGCTCGACGAACGAGATGGTCCACGACATCCCCTCGCTGGTCGAGTTCGTGTCGTCGATCTGGACCCTGCTGCCCGGTGACGTCATCCTGACCGGTACCCCCGCCGGGGTCGGCCAGATCCGCGACGGCGAGGTCGTCGAGGTCACGATCTCGGGCATCGGCACGCTCAAGAACCCGGTGATCGCGCGCCACTGACCCGGCTCGTCACCCCACGGCCCGTTCCCCCTCGGGGGAGCGGGCCGTTCCGCGTTCGGCGCCGATCCGGGCGACACGCCCGGGATGCAGCCTGGCTTGGCGCAGCCGTTCGTCCCTGCGTAAAGTAATCACTCGTTGCCACGGCGGCGGAGAACGGAACGGCTGAGACGGTCACTGGGTTTACCCGGGGATCTTGTCCGCCACGGTTCTTCCCCGGGCAGCGGATTCACCAGCCTCTCTGGCGGAGCATCTTCGGGTGTCGAGCGGGGGAGTGCGTCTGGTCCTTGAGAACTCAACAGCGTGCACATTGTCAATGCCAATTTATTGATTGACCTCGTGCCTGGGCAGCTTCGGTTGTTCAGGTCATGATGCAATTCCTTTTGGATTGAAGATTGTCAGTAGACAGTCAACAGTCAGAATCAACTCGGTCTGATGCCCTTTGGGTGTTGGGTCTGTATTTTTTTACGGAGAGTTTGATCCTGGCTCAGGACGAACGCTGGCGGCGTGCTTAACACATGCAAGTCGAACGATGATGC